>NZ_MJAO01000001.1 GCF_001902635.1 Serratia marcescens
CCCTCACCGCCATATTCTAACGAGAAAGCCTGAGCGAAAGTTCAGGCTTTTTTATCCCCACTCCCCAACCGCTCAGTGGTGCGTGCGCCCCACCGCCGCCGGTATTGCCAACGCGCGGCGCCAGTCGCCCGGCGTTTGGCCAAACTGGCGTTTAAAGCTGCGGTTGAACGACTGCTGTGAGTCGAAGCCGAGCGAAATCGCCACGCTCACGATCGGTTCACCGCTGTTGGCCAGGCGCTCCGCCGACACTTTCAGTTTTTGCATGCGGATATACTCCCCCAGCGCGTAGCCGGTCTGGCGTTTGAACATGCGCTGCAGATGCCATTTGGAATAGCCCGCGCGGTCCGCCACGGTGTTGATATCCAGTTTCTCTTCCAGATTGTTGTCGATCCACGCCTTCAAATCGGTAATAAAGCCCGTAGTGTTCATGCTGATGCTCCCATCATTCGGCAGGGTCACCCTCTGCCCGATGCACATACGTTGCAACAGTTCCGCTTTAAATGCAATTTTTATTATTGCATTTACCAGAAAGCCGCCACTATACTCCACCCAATTAATGTAACCGATATTGATACATTAATGTGACACCAATGTGTTTCAAAACCTAACGTTGCACCGCTGCTCGGTGCAACCGCCCCCTCGCCGCACACCGGTACGGGGCGGATCCCGGAGAACAGGGCCGGGTATAGGGCCTGACCGCGCTTACTTATCGGAATAAAAATAATGGCAAATCAACCTAACTCATCGTTCAACGCCGGCGGCCGCACGCGCGCCGTCGCTCTGGGCCAGCGGCTCTCCGGGGTGGCGCTGCTGGCCGCCCTGCTCGCCGGGTGCGACAACAGCGTCGCGCACAATGCCCCACCGCCGCCGCCGGTGGTCAGCGCCGCCAGCGTGGTGGTCAAGCCGATCAGCCAGTGGGATGCGTTCAACGGCCGGGTCGAAGCGGTGCAGAGCGTGCAGTTGCGCCCACGGGTCTCCGGTTACATCGAGCGGGTCAACTACACCGAAGGCGACGAGGTGAAAAAAGGCCAGGTGCTGTTCACCATCGACGATCGCACCTACCGCGCCGCGCGCGAACAGGCGCAGGCAGAGCTGGTGCGGGCTCGCAACCAGGCCGCCCTGGCGCGCAGCGAATCCTCGCGCACCGAGAAACTGATCGGCACCCAAGCCATCTCTCAGGAAGTGTGGGAGCAGCGCCGGTCGTCCGCCGCGCAGGCGCAAAGCAACGTGCTGGCGGCACAGGCCCAGCTCGATATGGCGCAGCTGAATCTCGACTTTACCCGCGTTACCGCGCCGATTGACGGGCGCGCCAGCCGCGCGATGATCACCGCCGGCAACCTGGTCACCGCCGGCGACAGTGCCAGCGTGCTGACAACGCTGGTGTCGCTCGACAAGGTCTATGTCTATTTCGACGTGGATGAAGCGACCTTCCTGCGCTATCAGCAGCAGGGCCGGCACGATGCGCGCCTGCCGGTGAAGGTCGGTCTGGTGGGCGAAGACGGCACCCCGCATCAGGGGCTGGTGGATTTCACCGATAACCAGCTGAACGCCGGTACCGGCACCATCCGCATGCGCGCCCTGCTCGACAACCGCGATCGCCGTTTCACGCCGGGGCTGTTTGCCCGGGTGCAAATGCCCGGCAGCGCCGAGTTCAACGCCATGCTGATCGACGATAAAGCGGTGATGACCGACCAGAACCGCAAGTTCGTTTACATCGTCGATAAAGACGGTAAGGCCCAACGCCGCGACATCGACGTGGGCCGCGTGGCCGAAGGGCTGCGCATCGTGCAGAAAGGGCTGGCAAACGGCGATCGGGTGATCGTCGACGGCATGCAGAAAGTGTTTATGCCGGGCATGCCGGTCGACGCGAAAACCGTCGCTATGTCCCCCATCGCTTCCGCACTCAACTAAGCCCCAGCAGAGACTTCTGACCCATGGACTTTTCCCGTTTTTTCATCGACCGGCCGATTTTCGCCGCGGTGCTGTCGATCCTGATTTTTGTCGCCGGCGCGATCGCCATCCCGCTGCTGCCGATCAGCGAGTACCCGGACGTGGTGCCGCCCAGTGTGCAGGTACGCGCCGAATACCCGGGCGCCAACCCGAAAGAGATCGCTGAAACGGTGGCCACACCGCTGGAAGAAGCGATCAACGGCGTCGAAAACATGATGTACATGAAATCGGTCGCCGGTTCCGACGGCGTGCTGGTAACCACCGTCACCTTCCGCCCGGGCACCGATCCCGATCAGGCACAGGTGCAGGTGCAAAACCGCGTGGCGCAGGCCGAGGCACGCCTGCCAGAGGACGTGCGCCGCCAGGGCATCACCACCCAGAAGCAGTCCCCGGCGCTGACGCTGGTGGTGCATCTGGTATCGCCTTCCGGCAAGTACGATTCGCTGTACCTGCGCAACTACGCCACCCTGAAGGTCAAGGATGAGCTGGCCCGCCTGCCGGGCGTCGGCCAGGTGCAGATCTTCGGCGCCGGTGAGTACGCGATGCGCATCTGGCTCGATCCGAACAAGGTCGCCGCGCGCGGGCTGACCGCTTCCGACGTGGTAAGCGCCATGCAGGAGCAGAACGTGCAGGTCTCCGCCGGCCAGCTCGGCGCAGAGCCGATGCCGACGCGCAGCGACTATCTGCTGTCGATCAACGCCCAGGGCCGCCTGCAAACCGAAGAAGAGTTCGGCAACATCATCCTCAAGAGCGGCGACAACGGCGAGATCGTGCGGCTGCGCGACGTGGCGCGTATCGAGATGGGTTCCGGCAGCTACGCGCTGCGCGCCCAGCTCAACAACAAGGATGCGGTCGGCATCGGTATCTTCCAGTCGCCGGGCGCCAACGCCATCGAGCTGTCGGACGCGGTGCGCGGCAAGATGGCCGAGCTGGCAACCCGCTTCCCGGACGGCATGAGCTGGAAATCGCCTTACGATCCGACGGTGTTCGTGCGCGATTCGATCAGCGCGGTGGTGGATACCCTGCTGGAAGCGGTGATCCTGGTGGTGTTGGTGGTCATTCTGTTCCTGCAGACCTGGCGCGCCTCGATCATTCCGTTGCTGGCGGTGCCGATCTCCGTGGTCGGCACCTTCGCCGTGCTGTATCTGCTCGGCTTCTCGCTCAATACGCTCAGCCTGTTCGGGCTGGTGCTGGCGATCGGCATCGTGGTGGATGACGCCATCGTGGTGGTGGAAAACGTCGAGCGTAATATCGAGGAGGGGCTGTCGCCGCTGGCGGCGGCGCATCAGGCAATGCGCGAGGTCTCCGGCCCAATCATCGCCATCGCCGTGGTGCTGTGCGCGGTGTTCGTGCCGATGGCGTTTCTTTCGGGCGTCACCGGTCAGTTCTACAAGCAGTTCGCCGTCACCATCGCCATCTCGACGGTGATCTCCGCCATTAACTCGCTGACCCTGTCGCCGGCGCTGGCGGCGCGCTTGCTCAAACCGCACGGCGCGCCGAAAGATCTGCCGTCGCGCCTGATCGACCGGCTGTTCGGCTGGCTATTCCGGCCGTTCAACCGCTTCTTCGCCAGCGGTTCGCAGCGTTATCAGCACGGCGTCTCCCGCGTGCTGGGCCGGCGCGGTGCGGTGTTCGTCGTCTACCTGCTACTGCTGGCCGCCGCCGGCGTGATGTTCAAGACCGTGCCCGGCGGCTTTATTCCGACGCAGGACAAGCTGTACCTGATCGGCGGCGTGAAAATGCCGGAAGGCGCCTCGTTGGAACGCACTGATGCGGTGATCCGCAAGATGAGCGCCATCGGCCTGAGCGTGGACGGCGTCACCGATGCGGTGGCATTCCCCGGCCTGAACGCGCTGCAGTTCACCAATACGCCGAATACCGGCACGGTGTTCTTCGCCCTGGAGTCGTTGAGCACCCGCACCCGTACCGCGGCGCAGATCAACGCCGAGATCAACGCGCGCATTTCGCAGATCCAGGAAGGTTTCGCCTTCTCGATCATGCCACCGCCAATCCTTGGCATCGGCCAGGGCTCCGGCTATTCGCTGTACGTGCAGGATCGCGCCGGGCTGGGCTACGGCGCGTTGCAAACGGCGATCAACACGATGTCCGGCGCCATTATGCAAACGCCGGGCATGGGGTTCCCGATCTCCTCGTATCAGGCCAACGTGCCGCAGCTGGACGCCAAAATAGACCGCGACAAGGCCAAGGCGCAGGGGGTGCCGCTCAATGCGCTGTTCAGCACGCTGCAGACCTATCTCGGTTCGTCTTACATCAACGACTTCAACCGTTACGGCCGCACTTGGAAGGTGATGGCGCAGGCCGACGGCCAGTTCCGCGACAGCGTGGAAGATATCGCCAACCTGCGCACCCGCAACGATAAGGGTGAAATGGTGCCGATCGGCAGTATGGTCAGCATCGGCACCACCTACGGCCCGGATCCGGTGATCCGCTATAACGGCTTCCCGGCGGCGGATCTGATCGGCGACGCCGATCCGCGCGTGCTCTCCTCTACCCAGGCGATGGGGGCGTTGACGCAGATGGCCGGCAAGCTATTGCCGAACGGCATGAGCATTCAATGGACCGATCTGAGCTACCAGCAATCGACCCAGGGCAATGCCGCGCTGGTGGTATTCCCGGTAGCGGTGCTGTTGGCGTTCCTCGCGCTGGCGGCGCTGTACGAAAGCTGGACGCTGCCGCTGGCGGTGATCCTAATCGTGCCGATGACCATGCTATCGGCGCTGTTCGGCGTGTGGCTGACCGGCGGCGACAACAACGTGTTCGTGCAGGTCGGGCTGGTCGTTTTGATGGGGCTGGCCTGTAAGAACGCCATTCTTATCGTCGAATTCGCCCGCGAGCTGGAAATGCAGGGTAAAGGCATCGTCGAGGCGGCGCTGGAAGCCTGTCGCCTGCGGTTGCGGCCGATCGTGATGACCTCCATCGCCTTTATCGCCGGCACCATTCCGCTGATCCTCGGCCACGGCGCCGGCGCCGAAGTACGCGGCGTCACCGGCATCACGGTGTTCTCCGGCATGTTGGGGGTAACCCTGTTCGGGTTGTTCCTGACGCCGGTGTTCTACGTCACCTTGCGTCGCCTGGTGGCACGTAACGCGCAGCCGCAGACCGCCTGATCACGGCGTTCAAATGCAAAAAGGTCGGGCAATGCCCGACCTTTCTTTATGCGTTTTACCCGGCATTATTTACCGGCGGTTTCGGCCTCTTGCTCGGCGGCGTATTCCGCGCAGGCGCGCTTGTCGCCCCGTTCCAGCTCGGCCAGCGAATCGGCCACGGTGTGGCGCGCCAGCACCGCGAGCGAAGCCTGCTCCGCCTCGTTCACCACCGATTTGAAATACCAACAGGCGTTGGCGCTCACCAGGCAACGGGCCGGTACTTCAGGGCGGGAAGCCCAGATGCGCTTGTCGTCAATCACCGCCAGATAGATATCCCGCAGGGTGATCTCTTCCGCCGGGCGGCCAAGGTGGATAGAACCGTTTCGGCCCAGGGTGGAAACGATAATGCCGTCTTTGGTCAGCGGCACCATCAGTTTGCGGATAAAGCTGGGGTTGGCTTCCAGACTGGCGGCGAGCGTGGCGCTCGTCGAACGCATGCCCTGCTTCTCAGCTACGGCGACGCTAAGGACCATTTGCAACGCTGTCGGAAAGCGAAAATCTAACATGTCGTTATCTCTGCGAGACGAAATACTCAGGTTTGGCCGGTGTGGCGATTGGCACCGATAACAGCGCTTAATCGCACAATAATATAACAAACGCGGGGGCTTTTTTGAAGTTTTGCCCAGTGATATCGCACGCAGACATTAGAAGGATCACAGAATCTTTGGGCAGGCAAAAAACAGAAACCCGCGTCAATGTTAACGCCGCTCGCTTAACTGGGTTAAACGATCAGAACTAACACTGCCCGCGGGTTTAATTCGAATGAGGCGATCAGGCTCTGTTCAGCACCAGCTGGCCGTTTTTATCCAACGGAATTTGCGTGCCCGGATCGTGATCCATACGGATCTTGCCCTGCTGGTTGCCGATCTTGTAGGTCACGTCATAGCCCAGCATTTTCTGAGACTTGTCGTAGACCGTTTTGCAACGCTGCTGAACGCTGGTGGTGACGTCGTTGTTCTGCATCGCCCCCTGCACCTGGTTACCGGCGTAGCCGCCGCCCAGCGCGCCGACCACTGTCGCCACATCGCGCCCGCGACCGCCGCCGAACTGGTGGCCGATCACGCCGCCCGCCACGGCCCCCAACACCGAACCGGCGATACGGTTTTCATCCTGCACCGGCGCACGGTGAGCGACGGTGACGTTGCGGCATTCCTGACGCGGCGTTTTAATGGTTTCTTTAATCGGCGTTGCGGCGAGCACCTGCGCGTATTGCGGACCGGCAGTAAAGACGTCCAGGCTAGCTACCGCGGCGATCCCCAGAGCGGCAGCAATACCAATCCCAACACCGGCTAACATTGACTTGTTCACAGGAAACCTCCTGAAAGTGTTACCACGCATTTTTTCCGGGGTCTGTTACCGGCATGGCACCGCGCTTATTATTTTGCGCATGGGCGGCTTGCGGTATCCCGGTTTACGGCGTGCGCGACGCGCCGTCTGTAAACGAGGTAAAGTCTGCACAATGATCTGAGGGCCCGCAATAAGACAAGGGGACCAAAAATGCGGGAAAACGGCCGTTTTGCCGTTGTTTAGGAGGAATCTTAAGAATTTTACCCATGCCGGCGACAGCTTATGCTGAAGAATCAAGCAACCGCCGCCGTTCGCCGCCATAAAAAAACCCGCGCGGGCGAACCGGCGCGGGTTGTTCAGCAAGGGCAGGATCAGTGCATCTTCAGACGCGGACGGATCACCCGGTTGATGCCGCCCACCAGCATCATCAGGCCGGTTTTGATGTAGCCGTGCAGCGCCACCTGGTGCATGCGGTACAGTGAGATATAGACGAAGCGCGCAATGCGCCCTTCCACCATCATCGAGCCGCGCATCAGGTTACCCATCAGGCTGCCGACGGTACTGAAGCGCGACAGTGACACCAGCGAGCCGTGGTCTTTATACACGTAAGGCTTCAGCGTCTGGCCGTTCATCAGCGCCAGAATATTGGTGGCGCAGCGTGAGGCCATCTGGTGCGCCGACTGGGCGCGCGGCGGTACGAAACCGCCGCCCTCTTTCGGGCAGGAGGCACAGTCGCCGATGGCGAAGATGTTCGGATCGCGCGTGGTCTGCAGCGTCGGCTCCACCACCAGCTGATTGATGCGGTTGGTTTCCAGGCCACCGATGTCCTTCATAAAGTCCGGCGCCTTGATGCCGGCCGCCCACACCATCAGATCGGCGTCGATAAACTCGCCGCCCTTGGTGTTCAGGCCTTTGGCATCGGCACTGGTCACCATGGTGTTGGTCAGCACGCGCACGCCCAGTTTGATCAGCTCCTGGTGCGCGGCGGCGGAAATGCGCGGCGGCAGCGCCGGCAGAATGCGCTCGCCGGCTTCCACCAGCGTCACGTTCAACGCGCTGTTGTCCAGGCCTTCGAAACCGTAGCTGTGCAGCTGCTTCACCGCGTTGTGCAGTTCGGCGGACAGCTCAACGCCGGTGGCGCCGCCGCCGACGATGGCGATGTTCACCCGCTCTTTTTGCCCCGGCTGCGCCGAGAACTTCAGGAACAGGTTGAGCATTTCGTTGTGGAAACGACGCGCCTGATGCGGGTTATCCAGGAAGATGCAGTGATCCTTCACGCCCGGCGTACCGAAATCGTTCGAGGTGCTGCCCAACGCCATTACCAGGATGTCGTACGGCAATTCGCGTGCCGGCACCAGCTCGCCGCCCTGCTCGTCGCAGATCTGCGCCAGCTGCAGCGTTTGCGTCTCGCGGTTGATGTTGGTCAGCGACCCCAGCTGGAAGCTGAAATGGTGATTGCGCGCATGCGCCAGGTAGCTGAGCGCATCCACGCCGTCATCAAGGGAACCGGTCGCCACTTCGTGCAACAGCGGTTTCCACAAATGGCTGTGGTTGCGATCCACCAGCGTGATCTCCGCTTTGTTCTTGCGGCCGAGCTTATGGCCCAGGCTGGTCGCCAGCTCCAGACCACCGGCGCCGCCGCCGACAATAACGATTTTCTTCTTTGGCGTTGTCAAAATAACCCCCTAAATGTGAACCATTTGTTATTCCAGGGTAAATAAATAATATCCTTAGAATACATAGGGTTCGCGTAAAATAAATCGGCTCTCTGCAGCCAGAATAGCATGTGAGGTTATTTGGTCATACCAAAATTGACGTACATCAAATTTTTTTGGTTAAAGGCTGGACGGGGGGATTTTTTGGGGATTGTGATTCAAATAGTTAGCGGTGAGTCACAGTTTTAAATTTTGCCGATTGCCACGCAAAACTTTGCCTGAACGCACAAAAAAGCCGCACTTGCCGTCGATGAAAAACGGTGAGCGCGGCCCACTGCGGCGTTATGAAACTGTTAACCCAGCGTCTTGAACGCCTTGAGCCGCTGCAGATGCGGTGAGAGGTTTTTGAACTTGTGCGTCTGCTGTTCATCCCAGACGATCTCGTAGTAATGGTGCAACAATTCGGCGCTGCGCCGGTTATCCAGCACCTCGTCGTGCCGCGCCAGCACCACCAGACAGCGATCGCGGTTTTTCTCGCGGAAATCCTCCACGCATTTGGTGGCAATATCGCGATACTCTTCCGGCCGATCGATCTTGCCGTGCATGTGTTCTTCGGGGTACAGGTTGGGATTGAACATCGCCTGGCGAATGCCGCACAGGAAGCCGATACGCTCCGCCCAGAAGCCGCCGAGACCGACGCCGCAGATCAACGGATGCGCGTCGCCGCCCTGCTGCACCGCCTTATCCACCTCTTTCAACAGGTGCTGCATGTCGTGGCGCGGATGCAGCGTGCTATAGCTGATAAACCGCACGTCCGGATCGATAAACTGCAGCTGTAACACTTTTTCATGATTGCCGGGACTGGTGGAATCGAAGCCGTGCAAATAGATAATCATGTGGATCCTCGCAACAAGCCAAGGGCCGCGGGCGCGGCCCTTCTCATTTCCGCTCTGCGCCGCGATGCGGCGCCTGGATTCACCCTTGCGAACGCTGCTTGTGCTCCTCCCAGCGTTCGCTCAGCGCGCTGAGCGCCTTGTGCGCCTGCTGCCAGCGCTCGGAGTCGCGCAGTTCCTGACGGGTGAACTGACCGCGATGATATAACCGCTTCACCTTCTCTGCTTTGACCGGGGACAGGTTATCCAACACGCTGACCGCGCCGGCGCGGTTATTGCACACCAGGATCATGTCGCAACCGGCATCCAGCGCCGCCTGGCCGCGCTCGGCGTAGCTGCCCATAATGGCCGCGCCCTCCATCGACAGGTCGTCGGAGAAGATCACGCCGTCGAAGCCCAGTTCCTGACGCAGGATCTGCTGCAGCCAGTAAGGTGAGCCGCTGGCCGGACGCGGGTCCGCTTCAGTATAGATGACGTGGGCCGGCATGACGGCGTCCAGCAGTTGGCGGTTGATCAGCTCGCGGAAGATCGCCATGTCGTGCTCGCGGATCTGCGCCAGCGGCCGCGGATCGCGCGGGGTTTCCTTGTGCGAATCGGCGCTGACGGCACCATGCCCCGGGAAGTGTTTGCCGGTGGTTTTCATACCGGCGCTGTGCATACCGAGGATAAAACGTTCCGCCATCGCCAGCGCCTGCTGCGGATCGCTGTGGAAAGAACGCTCGCCGATCGCCGCGCTGCCGTGGCCGATATCCAGCACCGGCGCGAAGCTGATGTCGATATCCTGCGCGATCATCTCCGCCGCCATCAGCCAGCCGGCCTCCTGCGCCAAACGGCCGCCTTCCTGCGCATCGTGCAGCGCGGCGAACGACTGCGCCGCCGGCAGACGGGTGAAACCCTCGCGGAAGCGCTGCACGCGCCCGCCTTCCTGGTCTACCGCCACCACCAGCCGATCGTGCGAGGCGGCGCGGATCTGGCGCACCAGCTCACGCAGCTGATCCGCATCGTGGTAGTTGCGGGTGAACAGGATCAGCCCGCCAACCAGCGGGTGTTTCAAAATCTCACGTTCTTCTGCGTCCAGCTCGTAGCCGGCGACATCTAACATTACTGGGCCCACGGGCACCTCACTTCATTATTGTTCGTTCAGAATTCGGATGATGATAAACAAAATCGCCGGCGCACCGCAGCGCCCCAGCGCAAAAATTCAGCGTCGCCGCTCTGCTGCCAGCGCACTTCAAACCACAGCAGCATCAGATAATCCACCCACGGCAGCCAGCGCCGCACCTGTGCCTGCAGCCGGGCGACGTCGCGATAGCCCCGGCACACGTAGTGCTGCAAAAAGCGCTGCTGCTGCCCGGCCGACCAACCGTTGCCGCGAAACAGTGCGGCGATATCCAGCGCCACGTCGCCGTCGGCAGCGTACTCCCAGTCGATCAGCCGCAGCCCTTCGCCGGTCGCGAGCAGATTGCCCGGATGGATATCCATGTGCAGCGGCGCCAACCGCAGCGGCCGCGGCGGCACGCTCTGTAAGAAATGACGCTGCAGGCGCAGCCAGGCGGGGGTTAGACGCCGCGTATCCAGCTGCTGCCAGTAACGAATGAACTGCCGCCGCAGATCCAGCCGGTAACCGCTGAGCGGCCGCCGATGCAGTTCCGCCACCATCGCCGCCAGCTCACCGCACTGATTCAGCGCCGTAAATTCGGCATCTGTGACGACGTCACCTTCGAGCCATTCGAGTATAAGCCACTGATTATTTTGCGCGAGAACCCGCGGCCCCAACCCCGGTGCACTGCGGCGCAAGACCTGCGCTTCCCGCCGTCGGCTCACGCCCAGCGCGCGTTTCTCCGCACTGTGTTGCCGCGCCAACAGCGTGACGCCTGAACCGTCGATGCGCCAGCTCTCGCCGGTCAGCCCCTGCACCGGGCTGAAACGACAACCGGCGGTATTCACCGCCGGCAGTCTGGTTTCCATCAATCTTCGCAGCGCGGCCTCAGCGGTTAACGGCGCCATTGCCCGACCAGACGATCTCGCCGGTTTGCACCAGCATCAGCTGCATGTCCAGCGCCGGTGACTTCACGTCACCGCTGACGTCGCTGTACAGCACGTACTGTGCGCCGACGATGCGCGCCAGGCCGATCGCCTTGCTGCGGGAGCCGAAGCTGTCATCCGCCGACAGACCCAGCGTTTGTCTGGCGCTGGTCAGCTTCGCTTCCGGCACCACGCTGAAGGTGGAGTTCGACGCCAGCGCCTTGTACAGCGCAGCGGTGGCTTTCCCCATTTGCAGCGAACCGTTGGTGTTGTTCTTGACGCTGTCCAACAGCAGCACGCTGCCGGCCGTCACGCCATCGGCCTTCAACATCTGATTCACCAGCGGCTGAACGCTGCCCAGCCAGTCGAGCTGCTGGATTTTTGGCGGCTGCGGCACCGGCTCGGTAGTCGGCGGTTGTGGCTGCTCTACCGGCGGCTTAGGCTGTTCCGGCTCGACGGTGACCGGCGGCAAAGGCTGTTCCGGCTCAGGCGGGCGCGACAGGCAGCCGCTCAGGGTTAATGCGGCCAGCGCCACTAAGACGTACTTTTTCATGCTTTTTCTCCAAACCTGGCAAGCGCTTACAGATACAGGTGCAGACGCGCGCTTTTGGCGTCCAGATTGCCGTTAATCGAGTAGATTTTGGCGTCCGAGTTAGGCGCCACAACGATCTCGCGCGGTTTCTCGAAAGGACGGATATCCAGACCCTGTGCATCGTACCAGTAGAAACGGTAATGCACGGTGACCGGCGTCGGTTGACTGTTATTGAGCACCGAAACCGCCATCACCCGCCCGGCGTCGGACGAGATTGAGGGCGTATCGGCCAAAATGCCGGCGGTCAGCACCGAAGGGTCCATCACCACCGTCTGGCCCCGGTTGACCGCAATGCCGGACGGTGAACTGCACCCCATCAGCAACGCGGCGGGCAGCGCCAACGCCATCAGACAACGCAGAGTTTTTCTACCGCGCATAGTTTCCTCGCTTAGCGTGACAGCAGCGGCCCCAGCGAACGGCCACCGACCAGGTGCATATGAATATGATAGACCTCCTGGCCGGCGTGGCGATTACAGTTGACGATCAGGCGGTAACCGTCCTCAGCGATCCCTTCCTGCTCGGCGATTTTCGCCGCGGCGGTGATCATGCGGCCCAGCGCGGCCTCGTGCTCCACGGTCACATCGTTGACGGTCGGGATCAGCACGTTGGGAACGATCAGCACGTGGGTGGGTGCCTGGGGGGAGATGTCACGGAAAGCGGTGACCAGTTCATCCTGGTAAACCACATCAGCAGGGATTTCGCGGCGGATAATTTTACTGAAAATCGTTTCTTCGGCCATCTGGCGTTCCTTGTTTTACACAATTAGCTGTACGCAGTATGAGTGACAAATTCTACTGCTTTCAACCTGATTGCGCACTTTCCGCGTCGAGTGATGCAGATTCGCGCAGGCCGGCGCCCCGCTTGTGCATCTTTTCACTTTGGTTATTCACTATTGTTGCTTTACTTGCCCCACGCCGCCGCCAATAGTAACCCAATGATTAACAAAGGATAGAGGGCAACATGCCACTGAGAATATCGGCGCTGTGTGCGCTGCTGCTGAGCGCTGCCGTTCAGGCGGCCCCGGCGGGCGGTATCGACCTGCAGGCTAACCGGCAGCCGATACACGCAGAGCAGAATCCTGCCGCTATCGCACTGATTCCGGCGAACTTTCACTTCGCGGTGCCCGGCAAGCTGACGGTGGCGGTAGCGTTCGAGAACTCCCCGCCGCTGGCGCTGTTCGCCGAGGACAATAAAACGCTGATCGGCAGCGATCCGGACATCGCCCGCCTGGTGGCCGACAGCCTCGGGCTGGAGCTGAATCTGGTACCCACCTCCTGGGAGGATTGGCCGCTGGGCATCAGTACCGGTAAATACGATGCGGCAATTTTCAACATCGCCGTCACCAAACAGCGCAAGACCAAGTTCGACTTTGCCACCTACCGGGTGGACACGCTGGGCTTTTACGTCAAATCCACCAGCAACATCACCTCAATCAACCGGCCGCAGGACGTCGCCGGGCTACGGATCATCGTAGGATCCGGTACCAATCAAGAAAACATACTGCTGGGATGGGATAAGCAAAACCGTGCCGCCGGGCTGCCGCCGGTACAGCCGATCTATGTGACCGACGACGCCGCCACCAACCTGAGCATTCAGTCCGGGCGCGCCGACGCTTTCTTCGGCCCCCACTCCACCGGCGCCTACAAGGCGGCGCTGACCGGCAAGACCAAAATGGTCGGCATCGGCCCCAGCGTGGCCTACGTGGCGGTTACCAGCAAGAGAGGCAATGGTCTGGTGAACGCCATCAACGCCGCCATCAACGGCGTCATCGTCAGCGGCGAATACGCGCAGGTGCTGGAACGCTGGGGCGAAGGCGACGAAAAGGTCGAGCGCTCTACCATCAACCCGCCGGGCATTGGCGACTAGCCGCCGATCAGCTGCGGCGCGTGTCGGCGCATCCACTCGGCCAGCGAGTCCAGCGTCGGCCGCAGCGACGTGCCCAGCGCAGTGATGTGATACTCCACCCGCGGCGGCACTTCGGGAAACACCTGCCGTGTCACCAGGCCGCGCTGTTCGAACAACCGCAGCTGACGCGTCAGCTCTTTCTGCGCAATGGGCGCCACCGCCCGCTGCAGCTCGCTGAATCGCACCGGGCCGTCGATCACGATCAGCCGGTACAGGATCGGTATCGCCCACTTGCCCGACACCAGATTGACGAAATCCACCATCGGACAGGGTTCGCCCGCCGTCGGCAACGCCGCCAAATTATTTTCCGCCGGTAATGGCGCTTGTGCCGTCATTTCATCCCACCTCGTCTTTTAGTATCCAAAAGGTGCCTACTATGCAAAAGGAACTATAGCGCAAATAATGCCGCAACTGACGCTAAAGAGGAATCGGTTATGTCACGACTGCAAGGCAAATATGCATTGATTACCGGCGGTACCAGCGGCATCGGGTTGGAAACCGCCCGCCAGTTCATCGCCGAGGGTGCGACGGTGGCGATCACCGGGCGCAGCCAAAATGCCCTGGACGCGGCGGGCCAGGTGTTGGCGGGCAAGGCGCTGTTGCTGCTGAGCGACGCCGGCAGCATCCCGCAGCAGCGCGAACTGGCGCAGCAGCTGGGGCAGCAATGGCCACGGCTGGACGTTCTGTACATCAACGCCGGCGATGTCACGCATCGCCCGCTGCAGGAATGGGATGAGCAGAGCTATCAGCGGCTGATGGACATCAACCTGAAGGGGCCGTTCTTTCTGATCCAGGCGCTGCTGCCGCTGCTGGCCAACCCTTCTTCGGTGATCCTGTGCGGGTCGGTCAGCGCCCATATCGGCCTGCCGCAGAGCAGCGCTTACGCCGCCAGCAAGGCCGGCTTGCTGTCCCTGGCCAGAACGCTCTCCGGCGAGCTGCACACGCGCGGCATTCGCTTTAACGGCCTGAGCCCTGGCCCGACAGAAACGCCGGCTCTGGGCAAGCTGGGGCTGGCGGAGGCGGATGAACAGGCATTGCGCGACGATATCCGCGCGCTGGTGCCGATTGGCCGCATGGGCAGCGTGCGGGAACTGGCCAAAGCGGCGGTGTTTCTGGCCGCGGATGAGTCGGCGTTTATGGTCGGCGCCGAGCTGCAGATGGACGGCGGCGTGGGGAACTTATAATTTAGCGGCGCGGCCCGAAAGATCACCCCAACCCGGGGATATCGACGCCGAAAGTCTGCAACAGCAGCACCACGTTGAGCAGTACGATCACCACCGTGCCGACCACCGCGGCCAAGCTGGTCCAGCGGCCGTTGGCGAACTCGCCCATGATGTCGCGGCGGCGAGTGAACATCACCAGCGCGATCATCGGCGCCGGCAGCGCCAGGCTCAACACCACCTGGCTGTAGACCAAAGCGTCAGTGGCGTTAACGCCCATCGCCACCACGATAAACGCCGGCACCATGGTGACCAGGCGGCGCACCCACACCGGGATGCGGAAACCGACGAAGCCCTGCATGATCATCTGCCCAGCCATGGTGCCCACCACCGAACTGGAGATGCCGGAGGCGATCAGCGAAGCGAGGAAGATACCGGCGGCGGCAGCGCCGAACAGCGGCGTCAGCGTATGGTAGGCGGTGCCGATCTCGGCCACGTCGCTGTTACCGGCGTGGAAAGCGCTCGAGGCCATGATCACCATCGCGATATTCACCAACCCGGCGAGCGCCAGCGCGATCACCACCTCGATATTGGAGAAACGCAGCAGCTTGCGCCGCTCGCCGTTATCGCTGGCCGGGCTGCGGTGCTGGGTCAGCCCCGAGTGCAGAAAAATGGCGTGCGGCATCACGGTGGCGCCGATAATGCCGACGGCGATGGTCAACGCCTGCGCGTCCGGCAACTGCGGCGTCACCATGCCGATGCCCGCCGCCTGCCAGTCCACCGGCACGATAAACATCTCCAGCAGATAGCACAGCGCGATGATACCCACCAGGCCGCCGATCATCAGTTCAACCGGGCGGAAGCCCTTCTTTTCCACCATCAGCAACGCATAGGTGATCACCGCCGTCACGCCCATCCCCGCCAGCAGCGGCATGTGGAACAACAGCGCCAGCGCGATCGCCCCACCGAGAAACTCCGCCAGATCGGTGGCCATTGCCGCCACTTCGCTGAGCAGCCACATGCCAATCACCACCGGCCGTGAAAACTGGTCGCGGCACATCTCCGCCAGATTGCGGTTGGTAACGATGCCGAGCTTGGCCGACAGCGCCTGGAACAGCATGGCGATCAGGTTGGCCATCACCACCACCCACAGCAGGCTATAGCCGTATTTTGCACCGGCCTGAATGTTGGTGGCGAAGTTGCCGGGATCCATATAGGCGATAGAGGCAATCACCGCCGGGCCGGCGAACAGCAGCGGCGTAAAGGCGCCGCGCTTGCGCCCGGCAAGAGCAGCGCCAATCGCGATGTTGGTCCGTTCGGTTAACGATGGAGTGGTCGCCGCGTCGCGCATGAAGTACCCTTAGTCTTTAACTGGTTATTTTTCCACCTATCATGCTGACAATGTAGCATCGGCTACACTTTATGCAACCGGCGAAAATCACTGGCTTTGTGTAGAGATATTTCTAACTACCACAATGCGCGGCATCGAATTGATAATGTGTGCTATTTGGACTAACTTAGGGCAAAGCTCCCCGCATGGCCGGGAGCCGTCATTTTTACGCTTACAGGACGCCCCACGCTATGGTTACCCGCGCGCCAGATAACGCCGACCGCCCCGACATGCCGGACGAAGCCGAGCACGCCCTGCGTTTTAGCCGCGCCCGCGAGGCGCAGTCCAATGCGCTGATCGAAGATTACGTCGAGCTGATTGCCGATTTACTGCAAAGCACCCGTGAAGCCAGAACCACCGATATCGCGCGCCGCTTCGGCGTGTCTCATCCGACGGCGATCAAAAACATCGCGCGCCTGAAAAGCGCCGGCTTGGTGGAGTCTCGCCCCTATCGCGGGGTATTTTTGACGGAGGAAGGCGAACAGTTGGCGCAGAAGGTACGCCGCCGCCACCGCATCGTGGTCGACCTGCTGATGTGCCTCGGGGTGCCTAGCGAAGCCGCCGAACTGGACAGCGAAGGGATTGAACACCATATCTCGAACGAAACGCTGGCGGTATTCGAAAGCTACCTGCAAAAACACGCCAAACCCTGAATTTCGGAGCGCTGATGAGCTACGCCGTGCAGCAAATCCATAACCTGCGCCTGGTGGTTTTCGCCGAAGCCGGGCCGATGCTGAAAGGCGCAAGCGATGTCAGTTTATTTATCGCCCCCGCTTTTGAACACGATGCCGGGATGCTGGTTATCCCCGTCAACCGCCTCGACGCCGCCTTCTTCCAGTTAAGAAGCGGCCTGGCCGGCACCGTATTGCAGAAATTCATCAACTACCGCCTGCGCGTCGCGCTGCTGGGCGATATCTCCCCCTGGCTGGCGCAAAGTAACGCACTGCAAGACTTCGTGCGTGAAGCCAACCGCGGCGAACAGGTCTGGTTCCTCCCTTCTCCCGCTGAACTAAATCAGCGCCTTGGTGCCTGACGGCAGACAACAAAAAAGGGAGGCTTTCGCCTCCCTTGGTAACTCCCCTGCCTGAATCAGTGATTACGGATGTATTCGTCCATATCGGTTTTCAGGTTGTCGGACTTAGTGCCGAAGATGGCCTGCACGCCGGAGCCTGCAACGACTACACCGGCTGCGCCCAGTTTCTTCAGGCCCGCCTGGTCAACTTTGGACACGTCGGCCACGCTGACGCGCAGACGGGTGATGCAAGCATCCAGGTTAGTGATGTTTTCTTTACCGCCGAAAGCCTGAACCAGCGCCGCGGACATTTCGGAACCGCCCTGCGCAGTCTGCTCGGCAGCGGTGTCTTCACGGCCCGGGGTTTTCAGATCCAGTTTGGCGATCAGCACGCGGAAGATGGTGTAGTACACCAGACCGTAGACGATGCCGACGATCGGGAACAGCCAGATTTTGCTGCTGTTGCCGCTCAGTACGATAAAGTCAATCAGGCCGTGCGAGAAGCTGGTGCCGTCACGCATGCCCAACAGGATGCAGATTGGGAACGCCAGGCCAGCCAGGATAGCGTGGATCACGTACAGGATCGGCGCTACGAACATGAAGGAGAACTCGATCGGCTCGGTGATACCGGTCAGGAACGAGGTCAGCGCGGCGGAGATCATGATGCCGCCGACTTTCGCGCGGTTTTCCGGCTTGGCCGAGTGCCAGATGGCGATGGCCGCCGCAGGCAGACCGTACATTTTGAACAGGAAGCCGCCGGACAGTTTACCCGCGGTTGGGTCACCCGCCATGTAGCGAGGGATGTCGCCGTGGAACACCTGGCCCGCCGCGTTGGTGAACTCACCAATTTGCATTTGGAACGGTACGTTCCAGATGTGGTGCAGACCGAACGGCACCAGCGCACGTTCAACCACGCCGTAGATGCCGAAGGCCACGACCGGGTTCTGATAAGCCGCCCACTGCGAGAAGGTCTGGATAGCCGTACCGATCGGTGGCCAGATGAAGGACAGCACTACGCCCAGAACGATCGCCGCCAGACCGGAAATGATCGGCACGAAACGCTTACCGGCAAAGAAGCCCAGGTATTCCGGCAGTTGAATGCGGAAGAAGCGGTTGAACATATAGGCCGCGATGGCACCGGAGATAATCCCCCCGAGCACACCGGTATCCGCCAGGTGTTTGGCCGCAATCTCTTCAGCCGGCAGGTGCAGCACCAGCGGCGCAACCACCGCCATGGTTTTCACCATGATGCCGTAAGCCACCACCGCCGCCAGCGCGGAAACGCCGTCGTTGTTGGTGAAGCCCAAGGCGACGCCGATGGCGAAAATCAGCGGCATGTTGGCGAAGACCGAACCGCCCGCTTCCGCCATCACGTGGGAGACTACCGCAGGTAGCCAGCTAAAGTTGGCGGAGCCGACGCCCAGCAGGATACCTGCGATAGGCAACACGGACACCGGCAGCATGAGCGATTTACCTACTTTTTGCAGGTTTGCAAATGCGTTCTTGAACATAGTTGAGTGTGCTCCTGAGTAATAATGCTTTGCTACTTCTTGTCGCGATAATTCGCGCTGCAAGGGGGGGAGAAAAACCCCTGCAATTCAGGGTGTCTGAGCACCCCTTGAATTTATTACGCAGAGTAAAATAAATAGCCTGCACAATGTTTGATGACAATCACGTTTCGATGATCGAGCCGCGGTAACTTTGCATAAACCGGCGTTTTTTGGCCAAAACAGGCCGAAAATCGCGCACCAATCGCCCTGAAACGGGTGGGAACCTTACCCGCTTCAGTGATTAATTACGAGCTTAAAAAAAATCATGCCGACAATGACCTACAGCTATAGCCTAGGTCAAAGATCACAGATCGATGTGAAATAAGCGTGAAAAGTTGGCGGTGGTGGCTTCGGCCAGTTGTTCCAGGCTGACGCCCTTCAATACCGCCATATATTCAGCCACATCGCGCACATAGGCGGGTTGGTTTTCTTTGCCGCGATGCGGTACCGGCGCCAGATAAGGCGAGTCGGTTTCCACCAGAATGCGGTCCAGCGGCACGTAGCGCGCCACCTCGCGCAGCTGTTCGGCATTGCGGAAGGTTACGATGCCGGAGAAGGAGATGTAGAAGCCCAGATCCAGCAAAGCTTCGGCCGTGGCCAGATCTTCGGTGAAGCAGTGCAGCACGCCGCCGCAGTCTTGCGCGTTCTCTTCACGCAGGATCGCCAGCGTGTCTGCGCGCGCGTCGCGGGTGTGGACGATCACCGGCTTGTTCAGATCCCGGCCGATGCGGATATGCTCGCGGAAAGAGTCCTGCTGCAGCTCCAGGTTGTCTTTCTGATAGAAGTAATCGAGCCCGGTCTCCCCCAGCGCAACCACCTGTTCCGCCGCCGCCAGGTGACGCAGCTCGGCGTAATCATAGCCCTCTTCCAGATTGAGCGGATGCACCCCGCAAGAGAAGGCCACGTCTTTGCGCTCGCCGATCAGCTCGGTCATGGAACGGTAACCCGGCAGCGTGGTAGCGACCGCCAGCACATAGCCGACGTCGCGCGCTTTGGCCTTGGCCAGTGCATCGTCCACATTCTGGTGCAGCGTTTGATAATCCAGGCCGTCAAGGTGGCAATGAGAATCGACTAACAACATAATTTTTAACTCTTTTACTTTACAGCGAATGAGGTTGGGAATAGCCGGCGGCGCCAAGCATCTGTTCCCAGCGAAGTAACTGTTCGGTCAGCAGCAGCTCGCGATTGACGCCCACCACGCTGAGCAGCTGATGGCGGCAATTCAGCCACTGCTGCACGATCTGCTGCAACGAGGCGCTGCTCAACAGGCTGGCCAGCTGATGCACCAACGGCTGCTGATCCTGATTCAACACATAGTGATGCGCGCCCTGCTGCCACTTCATCGCATCCACCAGCAGCGCGCACAGCCAGCGCAAGCGTTCAGAGACATCTTCGTGGTTTAGCACCGGCAACAGCGACAACATGTCGCGTTGCGGCAGCGCGGCACCCAACGCGGCACACAGGGCGCTGCGCTGCTGCCACTGCTGCGGCTGCAACAACTGTTCGGCAGCCAACGGCGCACCGTCGTGCAGGCGCAGCGCCGTGAGGCGATCCGTCTGCGATCCGGCCGCCTGTCGGCCCAGCCACTGCAAGCTGAGCTGCTCATCCGGGCTGGCCAAATGCCAGTACAGGCAGCGGCTGCGCAGCGTCGCCATCAGCCGCGACGGTTCACGGCAGCCCAGCAGAAAATAGGTTTTCTCCGGTGGCTCTTCCAACGTTTTAAGCAGCGCGTTGGCCGCCGCCTCGGTCAGCTGTTCCGCCTGCGGCAGCCAAATCACTTTGGCACCGCCCTGCTGGGCGTGGGCGTACAGCGTTTCAATCACCTGGCGGATCGGCTCGATCCCCAGGCTGCTCTTACCCTTTTCCGGTGCCAGCACGTGATAATCCGGATGGTTGCCCGCCAGCATCAGCCGGCAGCTGTGGCACTCGCCGCAGCTTTTTTCGCCGTTGCGCTGCTGGCAGATCAACCAGCGGCTCAGGCCGTAGGCCAACGCATCGTCACCGTTGCCCGCCGCCGCGTGCAGCAGCAGCGCATGATGGCCTCGGCCGTCGGCGTACTGCCCAATCAGCTGACGATAAGGGCCGTTCAGCCACGGGTACCAGTTCATTATGCGCCTTCCTGCTGCCGCAACCAGTGGCTGACGCAGTCGCGGATCGCCGCAGTCACCTGCTCCAGCGGCTGGGCGGCGTCGACGGTGACGATGGTTTTATCCTGCGCCGCCAGCTCGAGATAGCGAGCGCGGGTGCGTTCGAAGAACGGCAGCGCTTCCTGTTCGATGCGATCCAACTGACCGCGCGCCTGTGCGCGTTGCAGGCCAACCAGCGGCGGCAGATCGAGATAGACCGTCAGGTCCGGGCGAAAATCCCCCAGCACGGTATCGCGCAGCGAACTCATCAGCTGCGAGTCCACGCCGCGGCCGCCGCCCTGGTAAGCCTGTGAAGAGAGATCGTGACGGTCACCCACCACCCAGGCACCGCGCGCCAGGGCCGGTTTGATCACGGTTTCCACCAGCTGCACGCGCGCGGCGTACAGCATCAACACCTCGGCCTTGATGGTCGGCAATTCGCCGTCGATGCCGCGCTTGAACAGATCGCGCAGCTTCTCCGCCAGCGGCGTACCGCCCGGTTCGCGGGTGAAGACGATGTCGCTGACGCCATGTTCGCGCAGCACATTGACCACCGTGTCGCGCGCGGTGGTTTTGCCCGCGCCTTCCAGCCCTTCGATAACAACGAATTTACTTTTCATTCTTTTCCTTTAACGCCTGACGGTACGCGCGCACCGCCTGGTTATGGCTCGCCAGATTGGTGGTGAAGGTATGGCCACCCTTGCCGTCGGCGACAAAATAGAGATAAGGCGTTTTGGCCGGATTAGCGGCCGCTTGCAACGAGGCCTCACCCGGCATGGCGATCGGCGTTGGCGGCAGGCCGGCGATCACATAGGTGTTGTAAGGCGTCGGCGTCTCCAGATCCTTGCGCGTGATGTTGCCATTATAACTTTCACCCATGCCGTAGATCACCGTCGGATCGGTCTGCAGGCGCATGCCGATACGCAAGCGGTTGACGAACACCGAGGCCACCTTGCTGCGCTCTTCCGGCACCGCAGTCTCTTTTTCGACGATCGAGGCCATAGTCAGCAGATCTTCCGGCGTTTTGTACGGCAGGCTGGTGTCGCGGCCGGCCCAGGCGGCCTGCAGCGCTTTGTTCATACGCGCGTGTGCGCGTTTGAGCAACGCGATGTCGCTCATGCCGGCAGTATACTGATAGGTATCCGGGTAAAGCAGCCCTTCCGGGGTTTCTCCCGCAGGAATGCCGAGCGCTGCGGCGATCTCCGCTTCGCTCTTGCCTACCAGGGTGTGTTTCAGGTATTTGGACTGCTGCAGCACCTGCTGCCAGTCACGCAGGCGCGAACCTTCGATAAAGCGCGCGTTGAACTGCGCCTCTTTGCCGCTGGCCAACAGTTTCAGCATCTGACGCACCGTCATCCCCGGCGTAAACCGATAAGTGCCGGCTTTAAACTCCGCCAGCTCCGGCTCCAGCTTTAGCAGCCATTGGAACCAGCGGCCATTGCGCACCAGCTTATCGCGCACCAGCAACCCTTCCAACGCCACCCGGCCGGTGCCGGCAGGCAGTTTGAAGATGGTTTCTTGCTGGATAGCCAGCGGTGTATCGGCAAAGCGTTCGATCTTCTGGTAGCCCCAAAACAGCAGCGCCAATACCAGAACAACAATAACAGACAGGACCTTCAGCTTTCTTTTCTTCATCAATCAGCCATGGTTAACAGTGTGGACGCAAAAAATCATACAGCTGGCGCGAATGATAACGCCATGATTGCGCTGCGTTTACCGGCAGCAGCGGCATCAGCGCGTTGCTCACCAGGACTTCGTCGGCATCGGCCAGCGTCTCCAGCGGTTCACTGACGCAGTGCAGACGGTATACCGACCCCGCCAACAGTTCGATCACCCGCCGCCGCATCAGCCCGGCGACGCCCGCCTGGCTCAGATCCGGGGTAAACACCGCTTTTCCCTTACGCCAGAACAAATTAGCCGCACAGCATTCCACCAGCATACCGGCAGTGTCAAGCACCAGCGCCTCGTCGGCGGCCGTCTGGTCAAGATGCGCGCGGATCAGCACCTGCTCCAGGCGGTTCAAATGCTTCAAGCCTGCCAGCAACGGATTGCGCGCCAGCGCCACCGGGCTGAGCGCAAGCGTGATGCCTTGCTCGCGCCACTGCAAATAGTGCGTGGGGTAGCTGCTACGGGCCACGATGCGCGTCGGGTTTTCACACCCCAGCGGGCTGTAGCCCCGCCCGCCGCTGCCGCGCGTCAATATCGCTTTGACCACGCCGAGCGGAATTGATTCTGCCGCCAGCACGATCTCCCGCTCGAAAGCCGCCCAATCGGTGGCGGGCAGCATCAGCCGCTGCGCCGCTTGCTGCAACCGCTCCAGATGCCAGGGCAGCAGCTCGATTTTCCCGTCGATAACCCGGGCGGTAGTAAAGCAGCCATCGCCGAACTGCAGGCCGCGATCGCTCGGCGCCAGGGCATCGTGGCGTTGTCCGTTAATCCAGTACATGCTTCCTCCTGTTGCCGGGTTATTTCGTTATGCTCGCAGAATAGCAGGCAGCGAGGCGATACGCAGCCCCGCTGGCGGCCAAACGCTGGGCGTAAAAAAGCCCGGTTAAAAAACCGGGCTTTTCATCAGCTATCGACAGCGCGAGTTACACTCGGCGGAAGATCAGCGAGCCGTTGGTGCCGCCGAAGCCGAAGGAGTTACACAGGGTGTACTCCATATCGCTGACCTGGCGCGCTTCGTGAGGCACAAAGTCCAGATCGCAACCTTCATCCGGATTATCCAGGTTGATGGTTGGCGGTACCGCCTGATCGCGCAGCGCCAGTACGGTGAAGATAGACTCGATCGCGCCCGCCGCACCCAACAGGTGGCCGGTCATCGATTTGGTCGAGCTGACCATCACACGCTGCGCTTCTGCGCCGAAGACGGACTTCACCGCCTGCGCTTCGGCCTGGTCACCGGCCGGCGTGGAAGTGCCGTGCGCATTGATGTAACCGATTTGTGACGGGGTCACGCCTGCGTCAAGCAAGGCATTTTCCATCGCCAGCGCAGCGCCTGCGCCGTTTTCCGGTGGCGACGTCATGTGATAAGCATCGCTGCTCATCCCAAAGCCAACCACTTCGGCGTAGATTTTCGCGCCGCGTTTTTTCGCGTGCTCGTACTCTTCCAGCACCATCATGCCGGCGCCGTCGCCCAGCACAAAGCCGTCGCGGTCTTTATCCCACGGACGGCTCGCCGCCTGCGGGTTGTCGTTGCGGGTGGACAGGGCGCGCGCTGCGCCGAAGCCGCCGACGCCCAATGGGGTGCTGGCTTTCTCTGCCCCACCGGCCAACATCACGTCGGCATCATTGTAAGCAATGATACGCGCGGCATGGCCGATGTTGTGTACACCTGAAGTACAGGCGGTGGCGATGGAAATGCTTGGGCCACGCATGCCGTACATGATTGTCAGGTGGCCTGCAATCATGTTCACGATGGTGGATGGCACGAAGAACGGACTGATTTTCCGTGGGCCACCGTTAACCAGTGAACTGTGGTTTTCTTCGATCAAACCCAGGCCGCCGATGCCGGAACCGATCGCGGCGCCAATGCGGCTGGCGTTAGCCTCGTTGATGTCCAGACCTGCATCCTGCATGGCTTGCATGCCGGCAGCGATACCGTACTGGATAAAGGCGTCCATCTTGCGCGCATCTTTGCGCGAGATGAAATCCTCGGAATTAAAGTTCTTTACCAGGCCAGCAAACTTGGTCGCATAGGCAGTGGTATCGAAATGGTCGATCAGGCTGATGCCACTCTGACCGGCAAGAAGAGCGTTCCACGTGGACTCTACCGTATTGCCGACAGGAGACAACATGCCCAGTCCGGTCACAACTACTCGACGCTTAGACACGTTTGTCCTCCAGGGAGGGAAAAATATGACACTAGGGATAGAAAAAACTTAGGCGGTCGAGCGACCGCCTAGATATGTTCTCTTACTGCTGGCTAGCGTTGATGAAATCAATAGCTGCCTGAACAGTAGTGATCTTCTCAGCTTCTTCGTCTGGAATCTCAGTGTCGAATTCTTCTTCCAGTGCCATTACCAGCTCAACGGTGTCAAGAGAATCAGCGCCCAGATCTTCAACGAAAGAAGCGTTGTTCAAAACTTCTTCCTGTTTAACACCCAGTTGCTCAACAATGATTTTCTTAACGCGTTCTTCGATAGTGCTCATACTCTTAAATTTCCTATCAAAACTCGCTTTCGCGATGGTTTTCGTAGTGTATAAAATGCTGAAAAAGATGCAACTAAATCCCGGCTGGTCAAACCACGATTTTACGCTATTTTGCGGTTTTTGCCTCAAATAACGCAAATGGTTTTCGCATTTTTTAAATCATGTACATGCCGCCATTGACATGTAACGTTTCACCGGTGATATAGCCGGCCTCATCAGAGGCCAAAAATGCAACAGCGCTGGCGATTTCTTTAGCATCGCCCAGCCGGTTGGCTGGAACTGATGACAAAATGCCTGCGCGTTGATCATCTGTCAACGCCCGTGTCATGTCCGTCTCAATAAAGCCAGGTGCCACGACGTTGACCGTAATGCCACGTGAAGCGACTTCACGTGCCAAAGATTTGCTAAAACCAATCAGACCGGCTTTAGCCGCCGCGTAGTTCGCCTGCCCTGCGTTCCCCATGGTACCGACAACGGAACCGATGGTGATGATACGGCCAAAACGCTTTTTCATCATAGCGCGCATTACCGCTTTTGACAGGCGGAATACGGAAGTCAGGTTGGTGTCGAGGATATCCTCCCACTCATCATCCTTCATACGCATCAGCAGGTTATCACGCGTAATGCCGGCATTATTCACTAAAATGTCGATTTCGCCAAATTCGGCGCGAATCGATGCCAGTACGCTGTCGATAGATTGCGCATCGACAACGTTCAACATAAACCCTTTGCCGCTTGCGCCCAGGTAGCCACTGATCGCTTCAGCGCCGCTCTCGCTGGTCGCGGTGCCGATCACTTTAGCGCCACGTGCCACAAACGTTTCTGCAATAGCTCGGCCAATACCGCGGCTCGCGCCGGTGACCAGAACGATTTTACCTTCGAAGCTCATCATTTTCCTCTTTATTGTTCAAGCGCCGCCGACAGGCTGGCGGTGTCATTCACCGCCGCAGCCGTCAGGGTGTCAACAATACGTTTAGTCAGGCCGGTCAGCACTTTGCCCGGCCCCACTTCCAGCAGCGACGTCACTCCCTGTGCTGCGATAAATTCTACGCTCTCGGTCCAACGCACCGGGCTGTACAGCTGGCGCACCAGCGCGCTGCGGATCGCTTCCGGATCGTTTTCGGTACGCACGTCTACGTTGTTCACCACCGGCACCTGCGGCGCGTTAAAGGCGATATCCTGCAGCGCTACGGCCAGCTTGTCGGCGGCCGGCTTCATCAGCGCACAGTGCGAAGGCACGCTCACCGGCAGCGGCAGCGCACGCTTGGCGCCGGCGGCTTTACAGGCAGCGCCCGCGCGTTCAACCGCTTCTTTATTGCCGGCGATAACCACCTGGCCCGGCGAGTTGAAGTTGACCGGAGAAACCACCTGCCCCTGCGCGGACTCTTCACACGCCTTGGCGATCGCGTCGTTGTCCAGGCCGATGATGGCGGACATCGCGCCGGTACCTTCAGGCACCGCTTCCTGCATCAGCTTGCCGCGCAGCTCGACCAGACGGATCGCCGCCTTGAAGTCCAGCACGCCGGCGCAGACCAGCGCCGAGTATTCACCCAGGCTGTGGCCCGCCATCAGCGCAGGCGCTTTACCGCCCTGCTGCTGCCAAACGCGGAAAATCGCCACCGAGGCGGCCAGCAGAGCCGGTTGGGTCTGCCAGGTCTTGTTCAGCTCTTCCGCCGGGCCTTGCTGAACCAGCTGCCACAGGTCGTAACCCAGGGCGGAGGATGCCTCGCCGAAGGTTTCTTCGACGATTGGGTACTGAGCGGCCAATTCGGCCAGCATGCCAACGGTCTGCGACCCCTGGCCCGGGAAAACAAAAGCAAATTGCGTCATTTTTTCTTCCTGTTCAAATCAGAAACGAACCAGCGCCGAGCCCCAGGTAAAGCCGCCGCCGAAGGCTTCCAGCAGCACCAGTTGGCCACGCTGAATTCGCCCGTCGCGCACTGCTTCGTCCAGTGCGGAAGGCACCGAGGCGGCGGAGGTGTTGCCGTGACGATCGAGCGTCACCACCACTTTGTCCATCCCCATGCCCAATTTTTTCGCCGTTGCGCTGATGATGCGCAGGTTGGCCTGGTGCGGCACCAGCCAATCCAGCTCGCTGCGGTCCATGTTGTTGGCCTGCAGCGTCTCGTCGACGATGCGAGCCAGCTCGGTGACCGCAACCTTGAAGACTTCGTTGCCCGCCATGGTGACATAGGCCGGCTTGTCTTGATTCTGACGATCCTTGTACGGCAGCGTCAGCAGGTTGCCGTAGCTGCCGTCGGCATGCAGATGGGTGGACAGGATGCCCGGCTCTTCAGAAGCCCCCAGCACCACGGCTCCAGCACCATCGCCAAACAGGATGATGGTGCCGCGATCTTCAGGATCCAGCGTGCGCGACAACAGGTCTGCGCCGATCACCAACGCATGTTTGACCGCACCGTTTTTCACGTACTGATCGGCAACGCTGAGCGCGTAGGTAAAGCCGGCGCAGGCTGCAGCCAGATCGAACGCCGCACAATCCTTGATCCCCAGCATGTTTTGCACCAGGCACGCCGCGCTCGGGAACGCGTGCGTATTCGTGGTGGTCGCCACCACGATCAGCCCGATGTCTTCTTTAGCCACACCTGCCATTTCCAGCGCTTTCTCAGCGGCCTGGAAGCTCATCGTCGCGACGGTTTCATCCGCAGCGGCGATGCGACGTTCGCGAATACCGGTACGCGTGACGATCCACTCGTCAGAGGTATCCACCATTTTTTCCAAATCAGCATTGGTGCGCACTTGTACGGGCAAATAACTCCCCGTACCGAGAATCTTTGTATACATGTACGATCAGTCACTCTTAGGTAATACAGCCTCAAGGCGCGCAGCAATCCTTTCCGGGACTTGCCGCTGCACCGCCTGCACAGCCTGTTCGATTGCGACTGCAAACGCGTGAGGGTTCGCAGCGCCGTGGCTCTTGACTACGGTGCTGCGCAATCCTAACAGACATGCGCCATTATACTGGTCGGGGTTCAGGTGGCCGAACCGCTTAACCACCCGTTTTTGCAACCAACGGCCCAACAATTTCAGCCACCACGCTCGCTTGTTTCCGTCTCCGGACGATTTCAGCAGCGATAAGAACACCCTGACCACCCCTTCCATGGTTTTCAGGGTGACGTTGCCCACAAAGCCATCGCAGACCAACACGTCGGTCTTGCCGGTGAGCAGCTCGTTTCCTTCCAGGTAACCAATATAGTTGATTGCCGGCGTATTTTTTAACACAGCGGCCGCTTCGCGGATATTATCCAGGCCTTTGGTCTCTTCTTCGCCAATATTCAGCAGCGCCACCCGCGGTTGCGCAATGCCGATCACCTCTTCCGCCATCACGGCGCCCATCACGGCAAACTGCACCAGCATGGTGCTGTCGCACTCGACGTTGGCGCCCAGATCCAGCACCACGGTTTTGCTGCGTTGCTGATTCGGGATCACCGTCATCAACGCCGGGCGCTCGATGCCTTCCAGCGGCTTGATCAACAGCTTCGCCAACCCCATCAGCGCGCCGGTGTTGCCGGCGCTGACGCAGCCCTGCGCCTTTCCGCTGCTGAGCTGTTCGAGCGCAATGCGCATCGACGAACCGCGGCTAGCGCGTATCGCTTGTGAAGGTTTGGCGTCGCCGGCGATCACAGACTCGGCGGGCACGACTTGCAGACGTTCCAGAAGAACCGGATCGGCGTGGGCAAGCAAAGGGGAGATGACGTCGGGATTGCCGACCAGCAGGAGATGAAGCTGTAAATTAGAGGCCAGTGCCTGCAACGAAGCAGGCACTGTGACGCAGGGACCGAAGTCCCCGCCCATTGCATCTAACGCCAGGGTTAGACGAGTCAAGGTATCGCTACTTAGCCGATAACCTTGCGACCGCGGTAGAAACCGTCGGCAGTGATGTGGTGACGACGGTGAGTTTCACCGGATACTTTGTCTACAGACAGAGTAGTCGTGGTCAGAGCATCGTGAGAACGACGCATGCCACGCTTGGAACGGGTTGGTTTATTCTGTTGTACGGCCATGGACCTTACTCCTCAATTACTTACGCTTTAAACTGGCTAATACGGCAAACGGATTCGGTTTCTCCGCCTCAGGAGGCAGTTGGCCAAATACCATGTCCGCTTCGGACACTTCACAGTGTTCAGATTCATGTACCGGAACGACAGGCAGTGAAAGAATAATTTCGTCTTCAATCATTGCCAACAGATCGACTTCGCCAAACTCGTCAACTTCGATCGGCTCGTACGCTTCCGGTAATGCCTCAGCCTGCTCATCATTGACGACCGGGCTAAAACAATATGTTGTGTGAACATGGTGTTCGAACGGGACTCCACAGCGTTGGCACATCAGCGTTACCGTGACGTCCGCATGCCCTGTTATCACCGCGAGGCGTTGATTGTCGATATTAAACGACAACGACACCTCGACATCACTGTCCACACTGACCACGGAGTCGGCAACACGAGTAACCTGCTCAGGCGCATAGACACCAACATAGTCCAGGCGTTTCTGAGCGGTACGTACCGCATCAATGGTCAAGGGTAATTTTACCTTTTGCATAGGGCGCGCATATTAACTTTGTAACGACATAGAGTCAAAGAAAAAGGCCGTAAAACGGCTCCTTTCACCAATATTCGCTTCCACAGCGGCCGACAGTTTAAAATGCCGTACCCATTTACGCTACGGTTTGCGAAAAAAATTATGCAGAGATTGCTTTTAGCCTCTACCTCACCCTATCGGAAAATACTGCTGGAGAAGCTGCAATTGCCCTTCGACTGCGCCGCGCCGGAGGTGGATGAAGCCCCGCTGCCGGCTGAAACCGCCGAAGCGCTGGTGCTGCGCCTGGCGGCGGCGAAGGCTCAGGCGCTGGCCCTCGCCTACCCCGATCATCTGATTATCGGCTCCGATCAGGTCTGCGTGATCGATGGCAACATCACCGGCAAGCCGCATACCGAGGAAAACGCCCGTGCGCAGCTGCGCCAGGCCAGCGGCCAGGCCGTGACCTTCTATACCGGTCTGGCGTTGTACAACGGGCGCAGCAAGCAGCTGCAGGCCCTGTGCGAACCATTCCACGTGCATTTTCGCACGCTGAGCGAAGCGGAGATCGCCGCCTATGTGCGTATGGAGCAGCCGCTGAACTGCGCGGGCAGTTTCAAGAGCGAGGGGTTGGGGATCGCGCTGTTCGACAGGCTGGAAGGCCGGGACCCGAACGCCCTGATCGGCCTACCGTTGATCGCGCTGTTGGAAATGTTGCGGGCTGAAGGCATCAACCCGCTGGCCTGACGCGGATTATTTGGCCGCCTGCCGGCGCAGCACCTGCAGGCAGTGGCGCAGCTCTTCGTCCATCGGCGCTTCGATGCGCATCGTTTCGCCGGTGGCCGGATGCTCGAAGCGCAGCGCTGCGGCGTGCAGGAACAGACGCTTCAGGCCGGTGCCCGCCAGTTGGCGATCGAACTCGCGATCGCCATAGCGATCGTCAAAGGCGATCGGGTGCCCGGCATGCAAAGTGTGCACGCGGATCTGGTGAGTGCGCCCGGTGATCGGGCTGGCCTTCACCAGCGTGGCGAATTCGTAACGCTCTTCCACCTTGAAGCGGGTTTCCGAAGGCTTGCCTTCGCTGCTGACGCGCACGATGCGCTCGCCGCTTTGCAGAATGTTTTTCAGCAGCGGTGCCTGCACCGCCTTGCAGTGGGACTGCCACTGGCCGCGCACCAGCGCCAGATAATCCTTCTGCATGCCCTTCAGCCGCAGCTGTTCGTGCAGCGAACGCAGCGCGGAGCGCTTCTTGGCCACCAGCAGCACGCCGGAGGTGTCGCGATCCAGGCGGTGCACCAGTTCCAGAAAACGCGCTTCAGGACGCAGCGCGCGCAGCCCTTCGATCACGCCGAAGCTCAGGCCGCTGCCGCCGTGCACCGCAGTGCCGGAAGGCTTGTTGAGGATCAGCAGGTGGTCGTCTTCATACAAAATGCAGTCGGCCAACGCGGCCACTTTGTCCAGTTTGGCCGACACCGGCGTCTCTTCGCGTTCGGCCACGCGCACCGGCGGCACACGCACCACGTCGCCGGCCGCCAATTTGTACTCGACCTTAATGCGCCCTTTATTAACCCGCACTTCGCCTTTACGCACGATGCGATAAATCATGCTCTTCGGCACGCCTTTCAGGCGAGCGAGCAGAAAGTTGTCGATTCTCTGACCGGCTTCGTCGTCGGAAATCGTGATGAATTGTACTGCTGGATTGTTCGTTTTCATGGTGCGGGATTCTAAATAGACCGCGTGAATAGCGCCACATCTTTTTCTGTGCTTAACTGTCTCTCTGACGGCGGATGAAACCCCAGCGGACAATAAGGCAGCAAGCCGATTTGAACGTTTGCGATTTCTTCCGCAGTTAAGGAAAAGTCACCTTGCTATAACGGCATCAGCAGTGGAATAATGCAGTCACTTTCCGCGTTGATTCTCGTTAAACAGGGAAAACGGTGGAATTATAAAATTTGTCTGATCGCGCAAAAACGCAGCAATGGCGTAAGACGTAATGCGAAATCAAACAATTAGCGGGCTGCGGGTTGCAGCTTGGCCGGCAAATGGAATCAGATCTGTCGACGTAAATCAGAGGCTATTCCCCTATTAAAAGCGCTGTCTTTCACAAAGAAATGCAGGCTTACCGAGATAATGCGCCCCTATGCAGGCGACAACCGTGAGGTTGACGGCTTTGCGAGAAGACACGGGGCTTTCGGTTGAACTCCGGCCATGAGGTTATTTTGCCCGCAGCTTTGTCGATAATGTAAAAATAACGAGTAAGTTAAGATGAAAAGAATGTTGATTAACGCAACTCAGCAGGAAGAGTTGCGTGTTGCCCTCGTAGATGGACAGCGGCTGTATGATTTGGATATCGAAAGTCCGGGTCATGAGCAGAAAAAAGCGAATATTTACAAAGGCAAAATCACCCGCATTGAACCAAGTCTTGAAGCAGCGTTCGTGGACTACGGCGCAGAACGACATGGTTTCCTCCCCCTTAAAGAAATCGCCCGCGAATACTTCCCTAGCAATTACTCTTCCCATGGCCGCCCAAACATCAAAGATGTGCTGCGCGAAGGCCAGGAAGTCATCGTTCAGGTAGACAAAGAAGAACGTGGCAACAAAGGCGCCGCCTTGACCACCTTCATCAGCCTGGCGGGCAGCTATCTGGTGTTGATGCCGAACAACCCACGTGCCGGCGGCATTTCTCGCCGCATCGAGGGTGACGATCGCACCGAGCTGAAAGAAGCACTCTCTTCGCTGCAACTGCCGGACGGCATGGGCCTGATTGTTCGCACCGCGGGCGTTGGCAAATCCGCCGATGCGCTGCAGTGGGATCTCTCCTTCCGTCTGAAACACTGGGAAGCGATTAAGAAAGCCGCCGAAGGCCGCCCTGCGCCGTTCCTGATCCATCAGGAAAGCAACGTTATCGTGCGCGCCTTCCGCGATTATCTGCGCCCGGACATCGGCGAAATCCTGATCGACAACCCGAAAATTCTCGATCTGGCCAAAGAGCACATCGCTGCGCTGGGCCGCCCGGATTTCAGCAGCAAAATCAAACTGTACAGCGGTGAAATTCCTCTGTTCAGCCACTATCAGATCGAATCGCAGATCGAATCCGCTTTCCAGCGCGAAGTGCGCCTGCCGTCCGGCGGCTCGATCGTCATTGACAGCACCGAAGCGCTGACCGCCATCGACATCAACTCCGCGCGCGCAACCCGCGGCGGCGACATCGAAGAGACGGCGTTCAATACCAACCTGGAAGCGGCGGACGAGATCGCTCGCCAGCTGCGCCTGCGCGACCTCGGCGGCCTGATCGTCATCGACTTTATCGACATGACGCCGGTACGCCACCAGCGCGAAGTGGAAAACCGCCTGCGCGACGCCGTGCGCCAGGACCGCGCGCGCATCCAGATCGGCCGCATCTCCCGTTTCGGCCTGCTGGAAATGTCACGTCAGCGTCTCAGCCCATCGCTGGGCGAGTCCAGCCACCATGTGTGCCCGCGTTGTAACGGCACCGGCACCATTCGCGACAACGAATCGCTGGCGCTGTCTATCCTGCGCCTGATCGAAGAAGAAGCGCTGAAGGAAAACACCAAAGAAGTTCACGCCATCGTGCCGGTTCAGGTCGCTTCGTACCTGCTGAACGAAAAGCGCGAATCCGTCAGCGCGATCGAAAAACGCCAGGGTGGCGTGAAAGCCGTCATCGTGCCGAACGATCAGATGCAAACCCCGCACTATTCGGTGCTGCGCGTGCGCAAAGGCGAGGAAACCTCTACCCTCAGCTACCTGCTGCCGAAGCTGCACGAGGAAGACATGGAGCGCCCGCTGGAAGATGCGCCGATGGAACGCAAGCGTCCGGAGCAACCGGCCCTGGCTTCCTTCTCCCTGTCCGCCGATGTGCCGCCGCCGGCCGAAGAGCCCGTCGCCGTTGCCAAACCAGCTGCTGCAGCTACAGCTGCCAAGGCGAAAGCCGCAGCGCCGGCTGCCGCCAAGCCGGGCTTCCTGGGCCGTCTGTTCGGTGGTCTGAAGAGCCTGTTCGCCGGTGAAGAACAACCTGCCGTCGAAGAAGCCAAACCGGCCGAAACGCCGAAGGCCGAAGGCAACGGAGAAAACCGCCGTCAGGATCGTCGCGGTCAGCGCCGTCAAGGCACCGGCCGTAAAGAGCGCGGTGAGCGTGGCGAGCGTCAGGAACGTGGCGAGCGCAAAGAGCGCGGTGAAGGCCGTGACAATCGCGAGCGCGACAACCGTGAACCGCGTGAGAACCGCGAAGGCCGTGAATCGCGTGAATCCCGCGATGAGCAGCGCCGCAACCGCCGTAACCAGCAGCAGAACGCGCCGGTAGCGGAGGAAGTTTCCGCGGAAGAAAGCGCCAAAGCGCCGCGCGAAGACCAGCAACAGCGCCGTGAGCAGCGAGCTGAACGCCAGCGCCGTCGTCAGGAAGAGAAGCGTCAGGCTCAGCAGGAAGTGAAAGCGCTGGAAAGCGTTGAAGTGGTCGAGAGCACCGACGAAGAGCAGGAAGAACGCCAGCAGCAGAACATGCAGCGCCGTCAGCGCCGCCCTCTGACGCAGAAAGTGCGCATCCTGTCCGCAGAAGAAGAACTGCAGCGTGCAGCGGAAGAGCTGTTGGCGCCGAAAGCGCCGGTAGCGAAAGCCGAAGACGTGCAGCCGACCGCCGACGACAGCGTCAAGCTGCTGCCGGAAACCGTTGCCGCTCAACCGGAAGACGATGCTCAGGGCGAAAACCGCGGCAACGGCGAAGGTATGCCGCGCCGTTCCCGTCGTTCACCGCGTCACCTGCGCGTCAGCGGCCAGCGTCGCCGTCGTTACCGCGATGAGCGTTACCCGCTGCAATCCCCAATGCCGTTGGCAGGCGCGTTTGCCTCGCCGGAAATGGCGTCGGGTAAAGTCTGGGTAAGCTACCCGGTTGCTCAGGTTGAAGAAGCCGAAGTGCAGACCGAAACCGTAGAACAGGCCGCGGCACCGGTAGTCGCCGCAGCGGTTGAACAGCACAGCGCTGCCGTGGAAGACACTCAGGCCGCAACCCGCATCAACGCGCCGGCACCAGAAGCCACCGTTGAAACGGCTGCCGTCACCGCAACGGAAGACGCTGCAGTCGTTGCTACCCCGGCCGAGGAAACCCCGGCTCCGGTGGAAACCGCGCCGACATCGTCAGTGGTTGAAGAGCCGAAAGCGGAAGAGACTGCCCCGGCAGTTGAAGCCGAGCCGGTAATTGAAGCCGTTGCAGTTGAAGCTACGCCTGTGGAAGAAGTGCCTGTGGTAGAAACAGCGCCTGCGGCAGCCGTAGTGGAAGACGCTCCGGTGGAGAAAGCCCCAGAGCCGATCGCCGCTGAACCTGCACCTGTGGTTGTTCAGCAGCCTGCGCCGGTGAAAGCCGTCCAGGACGTGCTGTACAAACACATCGCCACTGCGCCGATGACCAAAGCGCCTGCGCCGGCCTACGAGCCGGAAGAACGCAAGCACAGTGACTGGCAGCGCCCTTCCTTCAACTTTGAAGGCAAAGGCTCAGCAGGCGGTCACTCGGCGGTGAGCCAAGCGACTGCGCCGGCCACCAAGCCGCAGCCGGTTAACGATTAAGTTAATCTTGCAGCCCTAAAAAAACCCGCCATCGGCGGGTTTTTTCTTGCCTGTCAAAAAGCTCAGGCGATCTGCTTCAGTTGTTTGATGTCCAACGTATCCAGTTTGCCGTCAAGCCGGCCGACAAACTGCTGAAAATGCGCGGTCTTATTGTGCTTATCCAGCGCTTCACCGCTGGCCCAACGCTCAAAGAACACGAAGACGCCCGGCTTTTCCAGGTCACGATGCAAATCATATTGCAGGTTGCCCAACTCCTGACGGCTCGGCTCGATAATCTCGTGCACCGCTTCGCTGACCGCGGCCTCAAATCCCGCTTTCGCTTGCAGGGTGGCGATAACGCGTACTTCCATTGCTTTCTCCCTTTCCATATGATGAAAGTCGACGGTATTCACGTCGGCATCGTTGAAATCCCTGCCACTATGCGCCCGCCAGCCCACTGATTTCAACTTGTCGGCAACAAACAGATGCATCTCAGGCACTTTCCGCTTATCCTTACACCCCGGCGTGAATAAACCCATTATTCGCTTTTCATTAGACGTATTTGACCGCCGGAGCCTAGCTAGATGACCGCACAACCTCAAGTTCTGAAAATCCGCCGCCCAGACGACTGGCATATCCATCTGCGTGACGATGAGATGCTGAAAACGGTGGTGCCCTATACCAGCCAGGTATTTGGCCGGGCGATCGTGATGCCGAACCTGGTTCCGCCCGTAACGACCGTGGCCGCCGCGCGCGCCTACCGCGATCGCATTCTGGCAGCGGTTCCACAGGGCCACAACTTCACCCCGTTGATGACCTGCTACCTGACCAACTCCCTGGCGGCCAGCGAACTGGTCAACGGTTTCGAACAAGGGGTGTTTACCGCCGCCAAGCTGTATCCGGCCAACGCCACCACCAACTCCAGCCACGGCGTCAGCGACGTGACCGGCATTTATCCGCTGTTCGAGCAGATGCAAAAAATCGGCATGCCGCTGCTGATCCACGGCGAAGTAACCGATCCTGCCGTCGATATCTTCGACCGTGAAGCACGCTTTATCGAACAGGTGATGGAACCTATTCGCCGTCATTTCCCAGAGCTGAAAATCGTCTTCGAGCACATCACCACCAAAGAAGCGGCTCAATATGTGCAGGCAGGCAATCGTTTCCTCGGCGCCACCATCACGCCGCAGCACCTGATGTTCAACCGCAACCACATGTTGGTCGGCGGCATTCGCCCACACCTGTTCTGCCTGCCGATCCTCAAGCGCAATGTCCATCAGGAAGCGCTGCGTCAGGCGGTCGCCAGCGGTTCGGATCGTTTCTTCCTCGGCACCGATTCCGCACCACACCTCAAACATCGCAAAGAGTCCAGCTGCGGCTGTGCAGGCTGCTTCAACGCGCCGAATGCTATCCCGGCTTACGCCGCCGTCTTCGAACAACTCGGTGCGCTGGAGCACTTTGAGGCCTTCTGCTCGCTCAACGGCCCACGCTTCTATGGCCTGCCACTCAACGAAGACTTCATCGAGCTGCAGCGCACGCCGACCACGCAGCCGGAAGAGATCGCCCTGGGCAATGAATCCGTGATCCCATTCCTGGCCGGCGAAACCTTAAACTGGTCGCTGAAAGACTGATATTTTTTCTTCGCCCTCTTGCTCCCGCTCGCGGTTAACTGTATAAATAAACAGTAAATCGCTTCGGGGGCAATTATGCGTGTTGAAGTCACTATAGATAAAACCCGGCCGCTGCCGGCAGGCGCTATTGAGGCGCTGACCGGCGAACTGGGCAAACGGGTCAATCGCCAGTTTCCAGACGCCGTCGTGCAAGTTCGTTATGCCGGCGCCAACGGGCTCTCCGTGCTGGGGGGCGCCAAAACCGACCGGGATCTGATCGAGGAAATCCTTCAGGAAACCTGGGAAAGCGCGGACGAATGGTTCAGCGCAGAATAACACTGCAATGCTGTTTTTGCCGGGGGTCGCTCTCCGGCTTTTTTGTTTCTGGCGCCCTGCCCGTTCATCGCTTACCCTTACTTTGGAACAAAATCCGCTTCAGATCTGTATTTAACGCAAAGGAGTTAGCATGGCCCCGGACAAGGTGAAATCCGAAGACGCAATGACGTTTGGCGAATTGCTGGCGCTGATTGCCGATCAGAAAAGGCGCCTGAACGTGCTGGAAGTGGCATTCTCTTACCTGGCATTCAGCCTGGATGACAAAGCCAACCAATTGCTGATCCACAGTCTGAAGCTGGAATCGCAAAGCCAGAAGCGCGACGCCGAAACGCAAAAGCATTTTGCGCATTTGGCCGAAGAACTGGAAAAATGCCTGCACGGCGCCTCCCCGCCCCCCACCGGCGCGGAATAACGCGCGGCGTTTATTCCCCCACAAATTCGCATACAGGTTTGTAGAATAATTGTTCAAATAAATATTTATTTTGCAAATTTAAGCGGAAACCCCCTCCACCGATGAAAGCGGATGCGTATACTGTAATTGCTCTCATGATGATGAGCCGCATTGATCCTCGTTAGTCACTCACGGTAGTTACTACTCAATAAGGGGTCTTTATGGACAGAAATGATGAAGTAATTCAGACGCACCCGCTTGTCGGTTGGGATATCAGTACTGTCGACGTTTACGACGCCATGATGATTCGCCTTCATTACCTGTCTTCACTAGACCAAACGCCCGAAGAAGCCCAAGTAGACAGAACGCTTTGGCTGACCACAGATGTCGCCCGTCAATTAATCAATATCTTAGAGGCCGGCATCGCCAAGATTGAAGCTACGGATTACCAGGATCTTGATCGAAGAAAACATTGATTCATCATCCCCTCCCCCTAAGGCGCCGCGGTCATCCCGGCGCCTTTTTCTTTATCTTTCGCCGTTCAATCAGTGCATTGCACCCGCCAACCTTTTATCATGAGGCGATAAGAAATCGCTATCAGAGAGGGTGGGCACGTGGAATATGATTTGATTGTGGTGGGCAGCGGTTCAGTCGGCGCGGCGGCAGGTTATTACGCCACGCGGGCCGGTTTGAACGTGCTGATGATCGACAGCGCCATTCCCCCGCACCGAAACGGCAGCCATCACGGCGATACCCGCATCATCCGCCACGCGTATGGCGAAGGCGAAAAATACGTGCCGCTGGTGCTGCGCGCGCAAGCGCTGTGGAATACGCTGATTCAACAATCCGGCGAGGAACTGTTCCAGTCGTGCGGTGTGCTCAACCTGGGGCCGCAGCACTCCGAATTCATTCGCAATGCGCAACACAGCGCGCAACACTTCCGCCTGAATACGCAAACCCTCAGCGCCGAACAGATCAATCAACGCTGGCCGGAATTCCGCGCGCCGGAAGGTTACGTCGGCGTATTCGAACCGGACGCCGGGTTCCTGCGTTCCGAGCTGGCGGTGGCCAGCCTGATCAAGCTGGCGAAAGACGCCGGTTGCGGCCAACTGTTCAACTGCCCGGTCAGCGCAGTGGCCCCCATCGATGGTGGCGTTGAAGTCGTCACCGGCGAAGGGCGCTTCACGGCGCGCAAAGCGGTGGTCACCGCAGGCACCTGGGTGAAAGCGCTGTTGCCGCAGCTGCCGATCGCGCCGTTGCGCAAAGTGTTTTCCTGGCATCAGGCGGACGGCCGCTACAGCGTGAACAACCGTTTCCCTGCCTTTACCGTCGAAGCGCAAGACGGCACGCATTATTACGGTTTCCCGGCGGATAACGATGGGTTGAAAGTGGGCAAACACGACGGCGGTCAGCCGATGGACACCCCCGAGCAGCGTAAACCCTTCGGCAGTTACGCCAGCGACGGCACGGAAATCTTCACCTTCCTGCGGCAGTTTTTACCGGGTGTAGGCGTATGTTTACACGGGGAAGCCTGCAGTTATGACATGAGCCCCGATGAAGATTTCATTATCGATACCCTGCCGGATTGCGATCGCCTGATGGTCATCAGCGGATTGAGCGGCCACGGCTTCAAATTCGCCAGCGCCTTGGGTGAGATCGCCGCGCTGTTCGCCCAGGACAAAACGCCGCCGGTAGACGTTTCCAGCTTTACCCTGAAGCGATTTAGCTGAACGGAGGATTTCGCTGCCTAAACCACCTGTCGGGTTCCGGGCAGCGAAATTCGACGGTTACAATTCGTTAACCTGCTAACTCTTTTAAAAATCAAGTAAAAACTCTTATCACGGAAATTTCTTGTATTCAGCAATTGAATTTCCGAATTGAACACTTGCAGTGTAAGCCCTATTTTACAGAAGATATGCTCCATCGGCTTTCAACAAGGACGTCACCATGAAACTACTTGTCGTGGATGAATGCTGCTTCACCCGGGTCGGTATAGCCAGCTACTTTGCTGATAGTGGGATTACGACGATCAAATGCTGCCACAGCATTGAATACGCGACGCCGCTGCTGGCCAGTTTTCAGCCGAGCCACATCCTGATAAACCTCAGCAACCAATGCCGTTATAACGAAGCCGACGCGCAGCTGCTGGCGTTTATGGAAGCCAGCCAATCCGCCTTGCTGTTCATCTATCTTGATACGCCTTACCCGTACAGCGAAACGCCGATGCGCATCGCCGATAACGCGTTCCTGTTCAACAAAAGCATCCTGCCGCTCACCCTGCGCACGCTGCGCGAAAACCCGTTGGCGCTGGCCGATGACGGCGAAGATCGCTCCTTATTCAGCCCGCAGGAGCTGACGGTGATGAAGTATTGGATGGCGGAAATGCCCAACTACCGCATCGCGAAAAAACTGCAAATCAGCTCGCATACGGTGTATGTGCATAAGCGACACATCACGGAGAAGATCAACGCGCGCAATCGGCTGGAGTTCTACTCGCTGTACAACGTGCTGCGTTACTTCTACCCGCCGAGCGCGCCGGCCAATTCTACGCCGCTGGCTCTGTTGGCGGTATAGCGTCAAGCCTGCGATCGTGCAGGCTTTTTTATCGCCATTCTCCCCCCGCTCCCGCGCAGCACGCTATAAAAGACGCGGAGAAAAGGACTATAATCAAAGGTCCCTTTCTTCAGGCGGCTGAAATGTTAAACCGAATACTGGCGGCTATCGTCAACAACGTGCGTGAGCACTTAGTGCTGTACCTTTGTCTGTGGCTGCTGCTGCTGGCGCTGGATGTCTACTTTTTCTTCGTGATGTAACCCATGCCGTTGTCATTTCCCCGATTGAGCTTCAGCCGCTTCGGCGATCCCGCTCAGGTGTTGGCACTGCAGCAGGCGAGCAAACCGCCACTGCGTCCCGGCCAGCTGCTGCTGCAGATGCGCTATGCTCCGATCAATCCTTCCGACCTGATCCCGATTCACGGCCAATACGCGCATCGCATCGCCCTGCCGCAGGTGCCGGGGTATGAAGGCGTAGGCGTTATCGTCGATCCGCAGAGCGGGCGCTCGACCGATCGGCGTGCACTGGCGGTGGCGGGCGACGGCAGTTGGCAAACCTTCGTCACGCTGCCTGAAGACCGAACGATCTGGGTGCCGGACGACATCGACGACGCCGACGCGGCGCAAATCTATATCAATCCGCTCACCTGCTGGGTGCTGTTGACGCAATGGCTGTCGCTCAACGCCGGCGACGTGCTGCTGCTTAACGGCGGCGGCTCCGCCGTTAGCCTGCTGCTGGCGCAACTGACGGCGCTGCGCGGCATTCGCCTGGCGGTTGTGGTGCGCAACGCCGCTCATCGTCAGGCGCTGCTGGCCGCCGGTGCGTGGCGCGTTATCGAGGCGCCGCAGCTGGCGCAAATGACAAATTTTGGCGCACGGGCGGCCATCGACTGCATCGGCGGAGAAGACGGGCTGCTGCTGGCGCGGGCGGTTCGCAGCGGCGGCGATTTCGTGGCGCTGGGTCTGCTGGGCGGTCACCAGGTGGACTGGCGGCGCGTGGTGGACGAATTGAAGCTGCGCGCTTCGCTGTTCCACCTGCGTAAATGGAATGCGCAGGCGGCGCCGGCGCAGTGGCAGACGGCGTTTTATCAGCTATTCCAGCTGCTGCGGCGCGGCCAGCTGGCGCTGCGCCCGCCCGCCGCGATTTATCCGTTGCATCGTTATACCGCCGCACTGCAACACGCAGCCCAGCCTGGCTTAGCTGGCAAAATCTTTCTCACTCCGGCGATGCCGGAGGCTGGCGCGGCGGACGGCCATCTCCCAGGATAGCCGCCAGCCGATAACCGCCCTCGGTGGTCTCCAACGCGATGCGGGCGACGATCGTCAGCGGCACCGACAGCAGCATACCCACCGGGCCGAGCAGCCAGCCCCAAAAGATCAGTGACAGGAACACCACCAGCGTCGACAGCCCCAACCCGCGTCCCATCACTCGCGGTTCGAGGATATTGCCGATCACCATGTTGATCGCGATAAAGCCGCCCGCCACCACCAGCGCGTCGCCCAGCCCGTTGAACAACAGCGCCTGAATCAGCGGCGGAATGGCCGCCAACACCGAGCCGATGTTGGGAATATAGTTGAGCAGAAACGCCAGCAACCCCCAGATAAAGGCGAAGCGCACGCCGACCGCCGCCAGGAAGATCCAGACGATCACCCCGGTGGCCAGGCTAATGACGGTTTTAATCACCAGATAGCGCGTCACGCCGTCCAACGCCCGCCGAATCGCGGCAAGGCCCTCGTTCGGCTTATCCAACGCCTGTTGTAGCTTAAAAGGCAGCAGCTGCACTTCGAACAGCATGAACACCACGGTCATCAACAACAGGAAGACGTTGGTCATCGCGCCGGACAAATGCCCCAGCATGCGGGTGACCAGATTCATCGCCGCGCTGGGATCGACATACTGCAGCATCGCTTCGCTGGAGAGGCTGATATTGAAACGACCGGCATAATGCTGCAGCTCGCGCAGCTTCTCAATCATCATGCCGCGGTACTGCGGTAGCGAACGGGCGAACTCATTCAGCGAAGCGCCCAGCATGCCGATAAGCAGCATCACGGCCACAATCACCGCAGTCACCAGCAGCGTCACCCCGACGATACGCGGTATGCGCTTGCGCTCCAGCATCGCCACCAGCGGGTTCAGCACTATGGCGAGAAACACCGCCAGTAAAAACGGCACCACGATGTCAGCGGCGGCTTTCACCCCGGCCAGGATGATCACCAGCATCGCCAGCAGAATGGCCAGGCGCAGGCTGCTGTCGGTTACACGGGTTCGGCCCATGACGTTTCCTTGTTATTTCACTGGGTTAACCGGCCCCACGGAGCCGCCTCTTGGCGCTCATGGTAGCAAAATCCGCCGCCGCGCCGCAGGAAATTTAGCGCAACCGTTCGACAAAATTAATCTTTCTGCCCTACTGTTCGCCGCGAGAAATACGCATAACGTTTGCCAACGAATCATTCCGCCAGGCAATTCATGGTGATTTACGTAAAATGACAAAAGCTGACATTAATAGATAATAAGCCTAATTTTCAACAACTAGCAATAACTTTGCATTCGCGAAACAATATCATCTTCAACGATTTATCTGATTAATTACGAGCATCTCAAACAAATTCACTGACTAATATTTCAAAGGAGTAACATAGTTAAATTTATTATTGATTTTATGTTTCCTAAAGTTTAATTATTGCAGCCAGCCAATCGGTAAACGAAGGAAACAGGATGCTCTGGAAAAATACCGCCGATCGTTTCGGCCATGTGTCAGTGTTGATTCACTGGCTGGTGGCACTGACGGTATACGGCATGTTCGCACTCGGCCTGTGGATGGTCACGCTGGGCTATTACGACGTCTGGTACCACCAGGCGCCGGAGATCCACAAAAGCATCGGCGCACTGCTGTTCATCGTGATGGTGATCCGCGTGATCTGGCGCTTTGTCTCGCCACCGCCCAAACCGCTGGCCAGCTATGGCCGCCTCACCCGCATCAGTGCCATCCTCGCGCATCTGGCGCTGTACGCAGTGCTGTTCGGCATTCTGATCAGCGGCTATCTGATCTCCACCGCCGATGGCCAACCGATCAGCGTGTTCGGCTGGTTCGACGTGCCCGCCACCGTCACCGGCATGGCGGAGCAAGCCGACACCGCCGGCACCATTCACCTTTACCTGGCCTGGGCCGTGGTAGTGCTTTCGGTACTGCATGGCTTGGCTGCGCTTAAACATCACTTTATCGATCGTGATGTCACTTTGAAACGGATGCTGGGTAGCAGCGCCGATTAACCTTTGGATTTATGGAGATAGCTATGTTGAAAAAGACCGTATTGGGCCTGACCGCAGGCGCCCTGCTGCTGAGCGCCGGTTCCGCACTGGCGGCGAACTATAAAATCGACAAACAGGGCCAACACGCCTTTATTGAATTCCGCATCCAGCACCTGGGTTACAGCTGGCTGTACGGCAGCTTTAAAGACTTCGACGGCGGCTTTACCTTCGACGAACAAGATCCGTCCAAGGACAAGGTCAACGTGACCATCAATACCGCCAGCGTCGACACCAACCACGCCGAGCGCGACAAACACCTGCGCAGCGCCGAGTTCCTCAACGTAGAGAAGAACAAGCAGGCCAAGTTTGAATCCACCGAAGTGAAGAAAAACGGCGACGGTTATGCGGTGGTCGGCAACCTGACGCTGAACGGCGTCACCAAACCGGTCACGCTGGACGCCAAGCTGATTGGCCAGGGCAACGATCCGTGGGGCGGTTACCGCGCCGGCTTTGAAGCCAACGGCAAGATCAAGTTGAAAGATTTCGGCATCACCACCGATCTGGGCCCGGCGTCACAAGACGTTGAGCTGATCATCTCCGTAGAAGGCGTGCGCGAGAAATAAAAAAAAGCCCGGCTTGGCGGCCGGGCTTCTCATATCCTCAGGCTCAGCGGGCTGGGCCTTCTTCTTCCGGTGCCGGAATGTGCATCGTGGTCTGCAACAGCCCTTTCGACTTATTGAAGATCTTGACGCCGTTTTCACGGCCTGCGCGGCGCGCGCGCTGCTCTTCGCGCGGCAACTTCAGCTCTTCGCGGCAAATCTCGCTGCAACACCCTTCGAATTTGGCGGCACAGCTCGGGCACTGAATGAACAGCAGATGACAACCGTCGTTTTTGCAGTTGGTGTGGGTGTCGCACGGCGCACCGCACTGGTGGCAGTTGGCGATCACATCGTCGGAGATACGCTCGCCCATGCGCTCATCGAACACGAAGTTTTTGCCGATAAACTTCAGCGGCAGCCCCTGCTCTTTCGCTTTGCGGGTGTACTCGATGATCCCGCCTTCCACGTGGTAGATGTTCTTAAAACCGTTGTGCAGCATATAGGCGCTGGCTTTTTCACAGCGAATGCCACCGGTGCAGTACATGACGATATTCTTGTCTTTGCTGTCCTGCAACATCTCCACCGCCATCGGCAGCTGATCGCGGAAGGTATCCGACGGCACTTCGATGGCGTTCTCAAAGTGGCCGACTTCATACTCGTAGTGGTTGCGCATATCGACGAACACCGTATTCGGATCGTCGATCATCTGATTGACGCGATCGGCCTGCAGATACTCGCCCACGTTGCTCGGATCGAAGCTCTGGTCATCGATGCCGTCGGCCACGATGCGCTCGCGCACCTTGAGACGCAGCACCCAGAAGGATTTGCCGTCGTCTTCCAGCGCGATATTCAGGCGTACCTGATCCAGCGCCGGATGCGAGGCGAACAGCGCGGCTTTGAACGCGTCGAAGTTATGCTGCGGCACGCTGATCTGCGCGTTGATACCCTCTTTCGCCACGTAGATGCGGCCGAACACCTTCAGTTTTTCGAACTGAACGTACAGGCTGTCGCGAAACGCTTTGGGATCGGTGATGGAGAAGTATTTGTAAAAAGAAACTGTGGTGCGCGGCTCGGTTTCCGCCAGCATGCGCGCCTTCAGTTCCTCGTTAGAAATTCGGTTATGTAACACTGGCATGGTGTACTTTCCTGTCTTTCGGGAGGTGACTGATTACTGCGCGCAGGCGGCCAGCCCGCGCGCGGCGCACATCATACCCGAAAAACCGCCGCAGCGCAGCCCTGACGCACGCGCCCGTTCAGCGCCCGCCGCCGCATTCGGTCAACGCGGAGGCCGCTATGCCGGCCGCCATCATCACGCCGGCGATCGCCAACACGGCGTTCACCTGCAGATGCGCGCCCACGCTGCCGACCAAAGCCCCCAAAACCAACAACCCCGCACTTCCCCATGACGCCAACATATTTTTCTCCTGCATAATTACCCGGCCATGATATCGCCATCGCCTCCCGCCGCTTTATCATTTCGCGGGAAATTTTGTTGAAAAATCCGTCACCTGATGCATATTTAACGCCGAAAAGAGGCTTTTAATGCGCTGTGTTTTCCCGGAGCGCGAGAAAAATGCCACAATAGTCGCTAACCAAACGGCAGAAACCAACCTTGCGGCCGAGCACACCCGGCTGCCAGACCATGCTATGACTCTGTCATTACACTTAAACAACCGTATTCAAACAGAGAACCCATGACTCAAGTTCCTACTTTCGATCGCTCTTTATTGCACCCACGCTACTGGCTGACCTGGCTGGGCATCGGCTCGCTGTATCTGCTGGTTCTGCTGCCTTATCCCGTCATCTACTGGCTTGGCACTTCGATCGGGCGATTTTCCATGCGCTTTCTTAAACGGCGCGTCGCTATCGCCCAGCGCAACCTGGAACTCTGCTTTCCCGACATGCCGCAGGCAGAGCGTGATGCGCTGGTGGTAAAGAATTTCGAATCGGTCGGCATGGGGCTGTTTGAAACCGGTATGGCGTGGTTCTGGCCCAACTGGCGCATCGAGCGCTGGTTCAAGGTCAGCGGCCTGGAGCATATCCAACAAGCGCGCGACAACCATCAGGGTGTGTTACTGATCGGCCTGCACTTTTTGACGCTGGAGCTGGGTGCGCGCATCTTCGGTATTCACAATCCGGGCATCGGCGTTTATCGCCCGCACGACAACAAGCTGATGGATTGGCTGCAAACCTGGGGACGCATGCGCTCCAACAAATCGATGCTGGACCGTAAGGACGTCAAAGGCATGATCCGCGCGCTGAAACAGGGTGACATTATCTGGTATGCGCCGGATCACGACTACGGCCCGCGCAGCAGCGTCTTCGCGCCGCTGTTCGCCGTGGACAAAGCCGCCACCACCACCGGCAGTTACGTGCTGGTGCGGATGGGCAAACCGGCGATCATTCCGTTCACCCCACGCCGCCTGCCGGACGGCAAAGGCTATGAACTGATCATGCAGCCGGCGGTGGAAAACTTCCCGCTGGATAACGAACTCGAGGCCGCGGCCTTTATGAATAAAGTGGTGGAAAAAGAGATCCTGATGGCGCCGGATCAATACATGTGGCTGCACCGCCGTTTCAAGACCCGCCCAGAAGGCGAGCCTTCGTTGTACTGAGCAAACAAACCCGCCGCCGGCGGGTTTTTTATTGCGCCCCCCTTGAGAATCGACGGCGAGGGTGGGATGGTAAAGCCTTTCCCGCCCCCCCTGGAGACGTTATGTACATTGTGAGCCTGACCTACCATCGCCCGATCGCCGAAGTCGACAGCCACCTTGACGGGCATATCGCCTGGCTGAAGAAATATTTTCAGGACGGCACCTTCGTCGCCTCCGGCCGCAAGAATCCCCGCAGCGGCGGCGTGATCCTGGCCAAGGGCATCGAGCGCGCTCGGCTGGACGCCATCCTGGCCGAAGATCCGTTCAACGCCGTGGCCCACTACGAGGTCACCGACTTTAACGCCACCACCACCGCCGCCGGTTTCGAAGCGCTGGCCGGACTATAAAACGCTGTAAATTCCGCGCGCTAAGCGCGGAATAAGGTTTAAACGCCATTTTTAAAACTTTATTTCATTTTTCACTCTATTTCCGCCCCCTCGTTTGCCGTTGCCGCGCCTGCGGCGCATACTTATCAGGCTAACTTTCACGTTTTGCCCCTTCATCATGCCGCCGGCAAAACGCGTCACCTTTCGGCAGTGGACATGTATGGCTTCGGCATCAGAACCCGTTAACTGGAAACGTAACCTTTTCGTCGCCTGGCTGGGATGCTTTCTCACCGGCGCCGCCTTCAGCCTGGTCATGCCTTTTCTGCCGCTGTACGTCGAGACGCTGGGGGTTACCGGCCATCAGGCACTCAACATGTGGTCCGGCCTGCTGTTCAGCATCACCTTCCTGTTTTCCGCTATCGCTGCGCCGTTTTGGGGTGCCCTGGCCGATCGACGCGGCCGTAAACTGATGCTGCTGCGCTCGGCGTTGGGCATGGCTATCGTGATGGTGCTGATGGGCATGGCGCAGACGATCTGGCAGTTTCTCGCGCTGCGTGCGGTGCTGGGGCTGCTCGGGGGATTCATTCCCAACGCCAACGCGCTGATCGCCACCCAGGTGCCGCGCAACCGCAGCGGCTGGGCGCTGGGAACCCTTTCTACCGGCGGCGTCGGCGGCGCGCTGGTCGGCCCACTGATCGGCGGCCTGTTGGCCGACCTGTACGGCCTGCGCCCGGTGTTTTATATCACCGCTGCGGTGTTATTCACCTGCTTCGTGCTGACGCTGCTGTATGTCAAAGAGCAATTCACGCCGGTGCCAAAACGCGACATGCTGCATGCGCGGCAGGTGTTCGCCTCGCTGAAGAACCCTAAACTGGTGCTCAGCCTGTTCGTCACCACCATGATCATTCAGATCGCCACCGGCTCGATTGCACCGATCCTGACGCTGTACGTGCGCGATCTGGCCGGCGAAACCCATAACCTGGCGTTTATCAGCGGGCTGATCGCCTCGGTACCCGGCGTCGCGGCATTGATGAGCGCCCCACGGCTGGGCAAGCTGGGCGATCGCATCGGCCCGGAACGCATCCTGGTGTTTATGCTGATCGTCTCGGTGCTGCTGCTGATCCCGATGGCGTTCGTGCAAACGCCGTGGCAGCTCGGCGTACTGCGCTTTCTGCTGGGGGCCGCCGACGGCGCGCTACTGCCGGCGGTGCAGACGCTGTTGATCTACAACAGCACCAATCAGGTGGCCGGCCGCATCTTCAGCTACAACCAATCGTTCCGCGACATCGGCAACGTCAGCGGCCCGCTGCTCGGTGCGGCGGTTTCCGCCGGCTACGGTTTCCGCGCAGTGTTCGGTATCACCGCGCTGGTGGTATTGTTCAACGCCGGCTATTCCTGGTGGTGTCTACGGCGGCGATCGAACTACATGCGGGAAGACACGCTGCAGGAAGAACAATAGCCGCATTTATCGCCAGTTTTCGCCGTTGGCCGGATCAACGGCGTGTTTCCCCTACTTTTAATAATGCTTCCTTCAGGAGTGCGAATTTTCGCCACACCCAGAACAACCTCATCTCAACATATTGTTTATCAATAACTTATTAACTTTCAGCGCATAAAACCCGCTGTCAATCATATTCCCGCCACAACCAACAGAAAAACCAGAAAAGGAGATGCCTGTCGACTTTTCGTCTAAAAAATGGGATACAGGTACTAGACAAAACCAACGACCAGTTATCAAATGGTTAAATAATATCACGCCAGATGTGAACCATCGGCCAAGTGAAGAAAAGGTCAGCACGCTTTCCACGGTTTATCAGCGTTGCAGCCGCAGTTTTGTCGGGTAATCCGCATTGGGCGGATCGCCTTCATTAAATACACATACATACCACAGTACGGGCTGCAGCCTTGCAGCGCCTTTTATTGGGAAATCGTTATGCAATCCTCTGTCAATAAGTCAGAAAGCCGGACCTTCTTCGGCCATCCCTATCCGCTGGGTTCTCTGTTCTTCACCGAAATGTGGGAGCGCTTTTCGTTCTACGGCATCCGTCCGCTGCTGATCCTGTTTATGGCCGCCACCGTATACGACGGCGGCCTGGGCCTGGCGCGTGAGAACGCTTCGGCGATCGTCGGCATTTTCGCCGGCAGCATGTACCTGGCGGCATTGCCGGGCGGCTGGCTGGCAGACAACTGGCTCGGCCAACGCAAGGCCGTCTGGTACGGTTCGATCCTGATCGCCCTCGGCCACCTGTCTATCGCCCTGTCCGCAGTGATGGGCACCAACCTGTTCTTTATCGGCCTGATGTTCATCGTGCTCGGTTCCGGCCTGTTCAAGACCTGTATCTCGGTGATGGTCGGCACGCTGTACAAGAAAGGCGATGCGCGTCGTGACGGCGGTTTCTCGCTGTTCTACATGGGCATCAACATCGGTTCGTTCATCGCCCCGCTGATCTCCGGCTGGCTGATCAAGTCACATGGCTGGCACTGGGGCTTCGGCATCGGCGGCATCGGGATGCTGGTGGCGCTGGTGATCTTCCGCGTGTTTGCCGTACCGGCGATGAAACGCTACGACAGCGAAGTGGGCCTGGACTCCACCTGGAACAGCCCGGTCGCGAAGAAAAAAGGCGTCGGCGCCTGGCTGTTGGCACTGGCGGCAGGCCTGGTGGCGGTCATCGTGCTGATCGCACAGGGCACCATCGTGATCAAGCCGGTCGAGGTCGCCAGCGTGCTGGTGTACGTGATCGCCGCCTCGGTCACCCTGTACTTCATCTATCTGTTCGCCTTTGCCGGCCTGAGCCGCAAAGAGCGCGCACGTCTGCTGGTGTGCTTCATCCTGCTGATCTCCGCCGCGTTCTTCTGGTCGGCGTTTGAACAGAAACCGACCTCGTTCAACCTGTTCGCCAACGATTACACCAATCGCATGATCGGCGGCTTCGAGATCCCGGCGGTGTGGTTCCAGTCGATCAACGCCCTGTTCATCATCCTGCTGGCGCCGGTATTCAGCTGGGCCTGGCCTGCACTGGCGCGCAATAACGTGCGTCCGAGCAGCATCACCAAGTTCGTTATCGGTATCCTGTGCGCCGCCGGCGGCTTTGGCCTGATGATGCTGGCCGCACAGAACGTGCTGACCAACGGCGGTGCCGGCGTATCGCCGCTGTGGCTGGTGGGCAGTATCCTGATGCTGACGCTGGGTGAGCTGTGCCTGAGCCCAATCGGTCTGGCCACCATGACGCTGCTGGCGCCGGAAAGAATGCGTGGGCAAATGATGGGGCTGTGGTTCTGCGCCAGTGCGCTGGGTAACCTGGCGGCCGGCCTGATCGGTGGTCACGTCAAGGCCGACCAGCTGGATATGCTGCCGGATCTGTTCGCCCGCTGCTCGATGGCGCTGCTGATCTGCGCCGCCGTACTTATCGTGCTGATCGTGCCGATTCGCCGCATGCTGGAAAATACCCAGTCCAAAAGCGCGCAGAAACCGGCGACCAACGCCTAACGGATAACCCGTTTTTATCTCGCAAACCGGCGCTCAATGCGCCGGTTTTTTTATGCTTGCCAAGCCTGATGTTGCAATACCACCCGATAACCATCGGGATCTTCAAACGTTTGTCCCGCCCGGTCCCAATAGGGATTATAGGCGGCGACCGATAAGAACCCCGCCGCCCGCATCCGCTCACACCCTGTTCGCCATTCGCTCTCTTGCGGCAGATAAAACACCAACAGATGATCCTGCGTCGGCGCCTGTCCGACCCGCACCCCGCGATGCTGCGTAAACTCCAGATGGTAGCCATGCTTTGGGTGCCCGATCATAATGCCGTCAAAGCCCTGATGATCGACAAACTCACCCAGCCTTTCAAATCCCAGCCCGCGGCAATACAGCGTGGCGATCTCGTGCAACCGATCGGTCGGGCGCGCGATGCGCAACACCGCTTTGGCTATCGACATAAACTCCTCCGCCTTATGATGACCTCATACAGCGCCATACCCGCCAACATTGCCAACAGGAACGGCCACACCCGTTGTATCTCCGCCCCCGCCAACACCCAGGCAGGGCCGGGGCAAATACCCGCGATGCCCCAGCCGATGCCGAACAGCGCACTTCCCGCCAGCAAACGGCGATCCACCCGCCCGGCGGCCGGGATCTGCAGCGGTTCCCCCAACAGACTCCGCTCTCGCCGCCGCGCCCACATGAAGGCCGGCGCCGCCACTGCGATCGCCCCGACCATCACCAACGCCAGCGAAGGATCCCACTGGCCGGCAATGTCGAGAAACGCCAGCACCTTGGCCGGATTGGCCATACCGGCGACGATCAGCCCCAGACCGAAAATCACGCCGCTCAGCAGCGCCAATAGGGATTTAAGCATCTTCAACCTCCCAGCAGGTGGCGCATCAGCCACACGGTCGTAAAGCCCAGCAGCATGAACACCGCCGTAGCGGCCAACGATCGCGGCGCCAACCGCGCGACGCCGCACACGCCATGCCCGCTGGTGCAACCGCTACCCAATCGGGTGCCCAACCCCACCAACAGCCCCGCAACCGCCAGCCAACCGCTGCCGGCCGCGATCTCACCGGGCGGCAAAGCCGCAGCGACAGCATACAGCCAGGGGGAAAGCAGCAACCCGCCAAGAAATGCGGCCCGCCAGCCCCGCTCCCGGCCGCCAGCGCTCAATAAACCGCCGGTAATGCCGCTAATACCGGCGATCCGGCCGTTGAACAGCAGCAGCAGCGCCACCGCACCGCCGATAATGGCCCCGCCCGCCAACGCGGAATAAGGCGTGAAGTGTTGCCAGTCAATGGTCATCGCAGTTCTCCGGTTGTGGGCAATACAGTTGATACAGGGTATTGAGCAGCGCCAACGCTTTGGCATCGGCCACCGCATAGTAAATCTGCTTGCCAGCGCGCCGGGTGGAAACCAGCCCTTCCTCGCGCAGTACGCCAAGCTGTTGGGACAGCGTCGGTTGGCGGATAGCCAGCGCCTGCGCCAGTTCGCTCACCGCCATCTCGCCCTGGCTGAGCCGGCACAGCAGCAGCAGCCGATCTTCATTGCCCAGGGTTCGCAGCATCGCGCCGGCCTGCGCCGCCGCCTTGCGCATCGCGTCTATGTCCATCTCCCCTCCATAATTTATAAAATTATATAATATCATTTTATAAATTATTTGCATGCACCGTCCACCCCTGACGCCGCAATAGCGTCAAACGGGCAACAAAAAAATTTGCATCCTGCGCCAGTGAGACAACAATTAGTTTTGACGTTTCTCCCACCGCACCGGCAGCGCGCCGGCCACTTTACTCTCATCGTCAACGGAGGCGAACATGAGCCTGTATGCAACCCTGGAAGAAGCCATCGAGGCCGCACGCGAAGAGTTTATCGACACCGCCGAAGGCGGCAGCGATGACGAACCGCCGGTGCCGCAGCAGTTCAATCTGCAAAAGTACGTGATGCAGGATGGCGACACGATGTGGCAGGCGGAGTTCTTCGAAGAAGAAGGCGAAGCGGTGGAGTGCCTGACGCTGCGCAGCGGCGCCGCGGCGCAGGCGATCTTCGACGGCGATTACGACGAGGTGGAGATCAGCGCCGAATGGATTGACGAAAATACCCTGTATGAATGGGAAGAAGGCGATTTCCAGCTTGAGCCACCGCTGGACACCGAGGAAGGCCAGGCCGCCGCCGATGAGTGGGATGAACGTTAACCCGCGCCATAACCTTAGCCGCCAAGGAAGCGCCATGATCATTCGCCAGGCCCGCCCCACCGACTACCCCGCGATTTTGCAACTGCAGGGGGAAAACGTGCCGGAAGCGCTCGACGAGCGCCAAAAACGGCAGGGGTTTATCGTATCGCGCATGAATGTAGCGCAGCTGACGGCGATCAATCGCGGCATCGGCATTTTAGTGGCGGAACAGCAAGGCCAACTGGCGGGGTTCGTTTGCCTGATGGCCGCTGACGCGCAACCGCGGCCGCCGGTGGTGGATGCGATGCTGGCGACGCTCGCCACGCTGTCGTTCGCCGGACGGGCGCTGAGCGAGCAGCGGGTCTTCCTCTACGGCCCGGTCTGTCTCGCCGCCGCCTGGCGCGGCAAGGGCGTATTGAAACGCCTTTACGCCGCGGTCAAGGAGCATACCCGCCAGCACTACGATCTTGGCGCGCTGTTTATCGACGACGACAATCCGCATTCGTTGGCCGCTCACGTGCAAGGGCTGGGCATGACCGCGCTGGCCCCTTTTCACTGCGGGCCGAAAAGCTATCAGCTGGTGGTATTCGCCACCCGCTGAACGGACTTATTCATAGGGCCCGTGCTGCGCATCGAACGGCAGCATAAAGGTATCCACCACCATCGACAGCGGCACGTCGATCACCGTGACGTAGCGCCACGGCGTATCGCGCAGATCCCACTGCACGCCGGGATAATACTGGTGGCCATGCCCGGCGCCGGGCACGGTGCGGCTGATGATGCTGCCACAGCCGGTTAAGGCCATCACGCCGGCCGTCACGCAGGCCAGACGAAGATAGAAAGAGAGCTTCACGACATTGACTCTGTGCAGGGGTTGTTTCGCGAGTGAACAACGCATCGCTCGCAGTTTATCACAGTTCCCTTTTTCCTCCGGACCGGCGCGCGTAAGCAACAGGTAAAAAAAACGGGGAACGCGCAATGCGCATTCCCCGTCGAGCGTGGCCGTTTAGCGATTAACGCCGGCCCGTTGGGTGCGCCAGCGGGTTGTGCGGCAACTGCTGATAGTGCTCACGCCAAGCGGCGCCTTCCGGCAACAGCCAGACGCGCTGGTGCAGACGCGCCAGCGTGACCGGATCGCTCAGCAGCTCCAGACGTTTGCCCTTCACCAGCTTCTCCGGCCCCAGCTGCAGCGCTTCGTTCACCCGCTCCTCGCGGTTGCGATCGAGGGTAGCGCGCAGATGGTGACGCGCCGTCGCCAACGCCGTCGCCAGCGCGTTGAAGGACGGGTTAACCACCGCGTGCATAAAGCCGTTGGTCAGCGCGCGGTTGCGGTTGAGATGCAGGTACTCTTCCGTCGCCAGCAGTTCGCGCGGCGGGTTGTACTCTTCCGGGATCAAGAACAGCTTGGCGCGTTTGCTTTTCATGCCCAGCGTCGCGCGGCTCGACAGTACCGACACGAACGGCGACAGGATCAGCGAGAACACAATCGGCGACAGCCACCACAGGAAGCGCAGATCCAGCCACGCCATGCCGCCGGCCCACACCAGGCCCAGCAACATCTGCGAGCCGTGACGGCGGAACGCTTCGCCCCATGGCGTATCGTCGTCGTCACGCTGCGGCGAATTCCACACCACTTCCCAACCGAGGAACGCGCTCACCACGAACACGGTATGGAACAGCATGCGCACCGGCGCCAGCAGCACCGAGAACAGCATTTCCATCAGCATCGAAATAAACAGACGGAATGCCCCGCCGTACTCTTTCGCGCCCTTGGCCCAGATCAACACGATGCTGAGCAGCTTCGGCAGGAACAGCAGCACCAGCGTGGTGGAGAACAGCGCGATCGCCAGCTCGGGCCGCCACTGCGGCCACACCGGGAACAGCTGCCGCGGCTGCAGGAAGTATTGCGGTTCCATCAGGGTGTGCACCACCTGCAACGCGGTGGAGAGCGCCAGGAACATGAACCACAGCGGCGCCGACAGGTAGGACATCACGCCGGTAAGGAACACCGCACGGTGCACCGGGTGCATGCCTTTCACCAGGAACAGGCGGAAGTTCATCAGGTTGCCGTGACACCAGCGGCGGTCGCGTTTCAGCTCGTCCAGCAAGTTCGGCGGCAGTTCTTCGTAACTGCCCGGCAGATCGTAAGCGATCCACACGCCCCAGCCGGCGCGGCGCATCAGCGCAGCTTCGACAAAGTCGTGCGACAAGATTGAACCGGCGAAGGAGCCCTCACCCGGCAGCGGCGCCAGCGCACAGTGCTCGATAAACGGCTTCACGCGGATGATGGCGTTGTGGCCCCAGTAGTGCGACTCGCCCAGCTGCCAGAAGTGCAGGCCGGCGGTAAACAGCGGCCCATAGACGCGAGTGGCGAACTGCTGCACGCGCGCATACAGGGTATCCATACCGGACGCCTTCGGCGCGGACTGGATGATGCCGGCGTTCGGGTTGGCTTCCATCAGGCGTACCAGCCCGGTGAGGCATTCGCCGCTCATCACGCTGTCGGCGTCCAGGATCACCATGTAGCTGTACTCACCGCCCCAGCGACGGCAGAAGTCGTCGATGTTGCCGCTCTTGCGTTTTACGCGGCGGCGGCGGCGGCGATAGAAGATGCGGCCGTGGCCGTCGACATCGCGGCACAGCTCCATCCACGCCTTTTGCTCCGCCACGCAGATGTCCGGATCGTAGCTGTCGCTCAGCACGTAGATATCGAAATGTTCCAGCTGGCCGGTGGCAGCGACGGACTCATAGGTCGCGCGCAGGCCGGCGAACACGCGTTCGACGTCTTCGTTGCAGATCGGCATGATCAGCGCGGTGCGGTGCGCCGGGTTGATCGGCTCATCGCCCTTGATGGTGGAGGAGATGCTGTATTTGTCTTTGCCGATCAGCAGCTGCAGGAACCCCATCAGCGCGGTCCAGAAACCGGCCGAGACCCAGCAGAACAGTACGGCGAACAGGATAAGAATGCCGGTTTGCAGCACATAAGGCAGCAGTTGCAGCACCGACTGCATCAGATCCTGATCCAGCATGGCGATAGGATCGATCAGCGCCCAGCCCTGATAAGGCAGGATGGTTTTCATGTACCAGGTGGCGATGCCGGTCTGCACCAGCATCAGCACCAGCAACACATAGCGGCGCATGGAACCGACAACGCGCCAGCGGTTCTCGGCCTCGGCCTCCTCTTTGGTGGCGTGCCGATTGTGTGGCGAACGCCCCAGCAGAGAATCCCAGAAGCGCGCCACCGGGTTGGTACGCCAGGCTTCCGGGAACATGGTGGTGCGTTTGATCGGCGGCGTCGCCTTGAGAATGGCGCGCCCTTCGGCATCGGTATCGAAGTCGTCGTCGCTGACCGCATCCGGCCAGGCGTTTTCAATACGCGGCTTGACCGAGGCCAGCGCCACGTCATCCGCCGACAGGCGATTGACGTTGGCGTCGGCGGCGCCCATCTGCCGATGCAGCGCCTCCAGAGCCTGGGCGTCATCCGCCGTTTGAGAGTTGAGCGCCTCCGACCGCTCAGCGGTCAGAGGCAGCGCCGCAAGATAATCCTGGGCGGGTTGATTAAGCTTATTCATTGGCAGGTAGCTGATAGCTCCAGGTTTCCGACAGAGTCTTATCGCCATTGACCAGCGCCGCGCGCATTTCTACCGGCTTCTTGTCGTCTTTCACTTTCAGACGCACCGTCAGGCGCCAGCCTTTGGTCACTGGGTTATAGCGGACATTGTTTTCTACCATTTCACCGTTGTCGCCGATGCTGACCTGAGAAGCGACCGGCGCGTTAGCGTCCAGCCCCTTCAGCACCGGGCCGACGAAATCGACCAGGAAGGCCACGCTGCCGTCAGGCTCACGGATCAGGTTAGACTGCTTCACGTCACCGGTCGAACGCATGGTGCGAGCCACATAGGCGATGTCTTGCGAATGCAGTTTGTCTTCATCGCGGGTGAAGTTCAGACGATAGCTCAGCGCCAGCGGCTTTTTGGCTTCCGGCAGCGTATCCGGCGTCCAGAACGCCACGATATTGTCGTTGGTTTCATCCGCCGTCGGGATCTCCACCAGCTCGACCTTGCCTTTACCCCAGTCGCCCTTCGGTTCGATCCAGGCGCTCGGGCGCAGATCGTAACGATCGTCCAGATCTTCGTAATCCTTGAAGTTGCGGCCGCGTTGCAGCAGACCGAAGCCTTTCGGGTTCTCGACGGTATAGGTGCTGACGGACAGGTGCTTAGGATTGTTCAACGGACGCCAGATCCACTCACCGTTGCCGGCATGGATAGACAGACCGTTGGAATCGTGCAACGCCGGGCGATAGTTCAGCGTCGGTGACGGCTGGCTCGGCCCGAACAAGAACATGCTGGTCAGCGGCGCCAGGCCCAGCTTGCCCACTTTGTCACGCAGGAACACTCTGGAATCGACGTCCACGGTGGTGTCGCGGCCCGGCGTCACCGTGAAACGGTAAGCGCCGGTGGCGCGCGGGGAGTCCAGCAGCGCATAGATCACCAGGTGTTTGTCGCCCTGTTTCGGACGCTCAACCCAGAACTCGCGGAAACGCGGGAACTCTTCGCCGGACGGCAAAGCGGTATCGATGGCCAGACCGCGCGCGGAAAGCCCGTAAACCTGCCCTTTGCCCACCACGCGGAAATAACTCGCGCCCAGCAGGCTCATAATTTCATCGTTTTTGTCGGCGCTGTTGATCGGGTAGATCACCTTGAAGCCGGCAAAGCCGAGGTTTTTCACCGATTCAGGATCGTGTTTGACCGAACCGAAGTTGAAGTAATCCGGGCTGTACTTGATCTGCTTGACGCTGGTGGCGGTGACTTCGTTGATTTTCACCGGCGTATCGAAGTACATCCCCTGATGATAAAACTCAAGCTTGAAAGGGGTTTTCAGCTTGCTCCAATAGGCTTTATCGTGATTGAACTGAATCTGTTGATAGTCTGCGAACTTCATCTCGCGGAACTGAGAAGGAAGGTTGCTCTTCGGGGCTTCGAAACCTTTCGCGGCCAGATCCTGCGCCTGCTTGGCTACGTCATCGATAGAAAAAGCCCATGCCGGCGAACTAAACAGCGTGAACAATACGGTGGCACCTAACCAACGAACGCTCGCGGCGCGTGGTTGTCCGGATAATATATTAACTAGCACATCCCCCCCTATTCGTGTGCTCAAATCATTTAAATCCATATTAATGGATTACTCAGCTTTCCGACAACATGATAAATGGATGGTTCATGTCTACGGCTCATTGTTTAAGCAGCTGATGGAACACCAGCGTAGCAAGCCGCGCAACAAGACGCTATGGAAAAATGCGGGGGGCTATAGTAGGGTTTCGGATAACAATTTAACCTTTGACGACTTATTAAGCGTGTTAATGAGCACCCGATTAAATCACCAGCGGTAATCTATGACTAAAGGCAGCAAACAGCGCGAGTTTTTCCTCGATTCCATCCGAGCCTATTTGATGCTGCTCGGCATTCCGTTCCACCTCTCCCTGATTTATTCCAGCCACGCCTGGGCGGTGAACAGCGCGTCGCCCTCCTTCTCGCTGACGGTGCTGAACGACTTCATCCACGCCTTCCGCATGCAGGTGTTCTTCGTGATATCCGGCTACTTCTCCTACATGCTCTACGAGCGCTACGAGCGCCACCAGTGGTTGAAGGTCAGGCTGGAGCGGGTGGCGATCCCGTTGCTGAGTTCCATCCCGTTAATAACGGTGCCGCAGTTTTTCATGCTGAAATATTTCACCGAAAAATTAAAAGGCTGGGATGACTTTTCTCTCTATCAGAAAATAAATGTAACAGTTTGGGAATTGGTCTCTCATCTGTGGTTTTTATTGACGCTGTCATTGTTAACCTGCGCCTGTTTTTATCTGTTCCGAAAGATCAAGCGTCAAACCAGTGCGGCTATTCCTGCGCTAATAAATAACATGCGCGGATTAGGAAACATCTCACTGTGCTTCTTTATTTATGCGGTATGCTATTCGGCCGCACACCGTATTATTTTAATTTTCGCACCTCAGCTATTATCCAACGGCCTGTTCAATTTCGTGGTGATGGAGACGATGTTCTACCTGCCGTTCTTCATCCTCGGCGCCTATGCGTTTAAGTACGTGTGGCTTAAGGAGATTTTTCTGCGCCGTTCGCCGCTGGCGCTGCTCGGCGCGCTGCTGCTGTTTATCGCATATATGCTGAACCAAAAACTGTTGGCGCACAGCAGCTATATGTTCGAGCTGGAAGTGGTGATCAAAACCCTAATGGGGATCCTGATGACCAATGTGGTGTTCTCTTTCGGACATAACCTGCTGAATTATCACTCGCCGCGCATCACCTATCTGGTCAACGCCTCGCTGTTTATATATCTGGTGCACCATCCGCTAACCCTGATATATGGCGCTTTCGTGACGCCTTATATCGGCAACAACCTGCTGGGATTCCTGCTCGGCCTGCTGTTTGTCTTCTCGCTGGCCTTCGCATTATATGAACTGCACAAGCGCATCCCGGTGCTGCGCTTCCTGTTCTCCGGCAAGCCGCAATAATCCCGTCGGCCCTGCAAGCCCGAATGTTTGCAGGGTTTTCTCTGTCATCTCACCGCCGCGCATAGCGCATATACTTGTTTACAGCAGAGCACACATTGCTCAGCCTGTCGCCACCCGTTAGGGCAAAGTGATACGGCTGCATATAGGTAACCTTACTGTTATAACCATCGTATATAAGTAGAAATCCACATCCCTGCCTTACGGTAGTGATTGGGCTCAATAACCCCTGAAGGGCGGCGCGATCGTTGTGTTATCAGATGGCGTTACCTCCATCTCCCTTCCGTCACGACAGAGAGGATTTTGAATGACCGATAAACCCCCCCCGGCTCAGGAAGCCATCGCGGAAAACGCCACCCTGCTGAAGATCCTCGGCAGGCTGCTGTCCGCACTGGACGCCTCGATCAGCGGTAAAGAACGCAGCGTTCTGGTGGCAGAGCTCTCCAACTTCAATCTCGACGGCATTTCCGAAGCGGAAAGAAAACTGGCCTCAGAGCTGATCAAACGGGCGCTGGAATCCCTCGACCATTAACCGCGTCGCGCCCGCAAACCATTAAGCCTGCCTGCGCGAGCTTAATGGTTTTTCCCGCCGCGCCGGCGAGCATTGTTGACGAACCAGAGATACAGCAGACTGATAATGTTGGATAAAAGCCAGAATTTCGCCCCTTCTCCTCACTTTCTTAGCTTAACCACGCCAAAGGGCAATAATTGATCGATTGTTTTCGCAATCAGCCTTGGCGTTTTACCCACTAAACACGTTATCATCGTCACACGCGCAGTGCCCCCTACCCCCCAGCCTCAGGAGAGCGATATTTTGGATGCCAGCACCATTAACAGTTTGTTCGTCATCGGTGCCGTGCTGGTGGGGGCAAGCATTCTGCTCAGCTCATTTTCTTCCCGTCTCGGCATTCCGATCCTGGTGATCTTCCTGGCGATCGGCATGTTGGCCGGCGTCGACGGCCCCGGCGGCATCGTCTTCAGCAATTACCCGGTCGCTTACCTGGTCAGCAACCTGGCGTTGGCGGTGATCCTGCTCGACGGTGGCATGCGCACCCGGGTCAGTTCTTTCCGCGTCGCCCTGTGGCCGGCGCTGTCCCTCGCCACCATCGGCGTGGTGATCACCGCCGGCCTGACCGGCATGGCAGCCGCCTGGCTGTTCAATCTCGATTTGCTGCAGGGGTTGCTGATCGGTGCCATCATCGGTTCTACCGACGCCGCCGCGGTCTTCTCGCTGTTGGGCGGCAAAGGCTTGAACGAGCGCGTCAGCGCCACGCTGGAGATCGAATCCGGCAGCAACGATCCGATGGCAGTGTTTCTCACCATCACGCTAATTGCGATGATCGCCGCCGGTGAAACTGCACTGAGCTGGACCTTCCCGCTGCATCTGATGCAGCAGTTCGGCATGGGCATCGTCTTCGGTCTCGGCGGCGGCTGGTTGCTGCTGACGCTGATCAACCACATCAAACTGGCGGACGGCCTCTACCCGCTGCTGGCGGTGAGCGGCGGCATTCTCATTTTCGCACTGACCACCGCACTGGACGGCAGCGGCATTCTGGCGGTGTATCTGTGCGGTCTGCTGCTGGGCAATCGGCCGATCCGCAACCGGCACGGCATCGTGCAAACCTTCGACGGCCTGGCCTGGCTCAGCCAAATCGGCATGTTCCTGGTGCTCGGCCTGCTGCTCAACCCGCACGAGCTGCTGCCAATCGCCATCCCTGCCCTGCTGCTGTCGCTGTGGATGATCCTGTTCGCCCGCCCGCTGTCAGTGTTTATCGGCCTGCTGCCATTCCGCAGCTTCACGCTGCGCGAACGCGGCTTTATCTCCTGGGTCGGTCTGCGCGGCGCAGTGCCGGTGATCCTGGCGGTGTTCCCGATGATGGCCGGTTTGCCCAACGCTCAGCTGTTCTTTAACGTGGCGTTCTTCGTCGTGCTGGTCTCCCTGCTGCTGCAAGGTACGACGCTGTCCTTCGCCGCCAAGAAGGCCAAGGTGATCGTGCCACCGGCGCTGACGCCGATCTCCCGCGTCGGGTTGGACGTACACCCGGAAAATCAGTGGGAACAGTTCGTGTATCAACTTTCGGCGGAAAACTGGTGCGTCGGCGCGGCGTTGCGCGAACTGAAAATGCCACCCAATACCCGCATCGCCGCCCTGTTCCGCGGCAAAGAACTGCTGCACCCGAGCGGCAGCACCCGACTGCGGGAAAACGACATTCTGTGCGTCATCGGCCATGAGCACGACCTGCCGATCCTCGGCAAACTGTTCAGCCAGGCGCCGGCCGTCACGCTCGACGAGCGCTTCTTCGGCGACTTTATCCTGCAATCCGACGCCTGTTTGAGCGACATCTCGCAGGTTTATGGCCTCAATCTGCAGGACGATGTGGACGAGCAGCAAACGCTCGGCCAATTTGTCATTCAGCTGATCGGCGGTGAGCCGGTGGTCGGCGACCAGGTGGAATGGGATGGCCTGACCTGGACCATCGCCGAAATGGAAGGCAATCAAGTCAGCAAGATAGGCGTCAGGATCGTGGCCGACTAGCGGCTAAGGCCGGCGGTCAGCGTTATCACGCGAGGGAACTTATGGCCTTAAGAACGTTCTTAATCACTGTCATACTTTATGACGTGCGGCGCGGCTGATTTATATCCGTTTGATATATAAATAATTTTGCAGCGGCACCAACAGGGATTAGGGATGTGAACGGCAAGACTCGATTTCTTTCGGTGATGGTGATCATGGCGCTGGGCGTAGCGGCGCTCGATCTCAGCATCGCCGGTTTGGTCCATAGACTTTTAATTGGATAATTTCAACGTGACGCAGCAGCGGGAACAAGAAAAAGACATTCTGGGGAAAATACTGGTGACGGTGTCCGCACTTTGCCTGGTTCTGGTGGCGGCGTTCCTGATATGGGGATTCGTGCTGGACTGAACCACACGACGCCCAGAGATAAAAAAAACCGCCGCGGCGGTTTTTTTATGGGTCCGGCGATCAGATTTTGCAGCCTTCGCAGTCCGCTTCGTCTTCGAGGAACTCCGGCACCTCTTTTACCTTCTGCGCCGCTTTCTCTTCGGCTTTCGCCAGTTCGGCATCGATATCAAAATCGAAAATATCATCACTCATCGCTTGGTCCTCAGTCTGCTTCACGTTCAAACGCTGAGTATAATCGACAAGCCGCCGGCCGGAAACCTTTCAGTTAGCCGCCGCCAGCTGCGGCTGCTCATCCTGCGGCTTTTTTCCGTAGGCCATGTCGTACACGTCGTAGAAGTCGATTTCGCCTTTGTTGCCGATGATCACCCGCATCTTCTGCTTGAGCGCGGCACCGATGGACGGTTCATCCAGCAGTTGTTGCACCGCGTAAGGCGACAGCGCACGGGTGAAATACCATTCGCCGTTGTAGCAAACCCGCAGATCCAGCACGCCGATGTCCTCGAAACGGTACACCGGCCGGATTTCGATCAGCAGCATGGCGAACATGAACAGGACGAAGGCGGTGAAGCCCAGGAAGGCATAAATCCCCATGTACGGCACTTGATACATCACGGCGATCACCGCGAAGTAACCGGCGAACATGGCAAGGCACAGATAGCGGTGAGTGCGGGCGAATTCGCCGTTGAAGCGCGGCTTGCCGTCACGCCCTTCGCGCCGGTTGATCTGTTCAATCTCTTTAACCAAGATGCTTTTAATCGCGTCCATCGTTACAACCTTATGCTGGAAACAGCATTGCCATCAAATCTCACCGCTAAAACTAACACAAGTACAGTTTCGCCGGGTAGATCAGTTCGCCAACTTAATGGTGGCAACTGTTATAGTTATGGTTCATCGCGGCTGAGCGGCCTTGCCTTGCGCAAACATAAACATGCGCTGGGCGACGTCGTCGGCCTGTTTGATTTTCTGCTTTTGTGGCTCGTTACCGCGTTGAATGGCGCGGGCGTAGGCAATTTCATGCGCCTGGTCGATCATGGCGATGACTCGCTCACGTTCTGCCTTTTCCATATTGCCCAACATGGTGGTGATAATCGCCTGATACGCGTTGGACGCTGCGGTCAGCGCTTTCTCGCGCGCCTCGAGAGCGGCGACGCGTTGCAAGAGTTCTTGCAGTTGATCGGAGTGGGACATATCGACCTCCTGTTGCCGGGCAGCAAGCCTGCCTGATCACAGTTTAGCAAAGGATCGAGGAAGAAAGGGGAAGGAAAGCCAGCAGTTACGGTAAAGCACACCCGAAAATCCCAACGAGGAGCCGATAGTGCAAATCAACCCGGGTGCGCTTTACGGTAACCGCAAAGAAGTGAAGAAAGTTGGCGCGCTATGCAGGACTCGAACCCGCGTCTATCAATTTTCAAGCCAAAACAAGCCATTATAAAACCAATCACTCTGCCAACTGAGTTAATAGCGCGTTCCTTCGCTTCGGGACGCCATTATCCATATCAACATTAAGGGTTCAAGTTTTTTAGCATAATTCGCTGAATTTACGGATAAGTCTTAGGTTATCGATAGCATTATGACGTTACGGCAGCTCAATAATTCGATAATCGCCGACCATAAAACAGATACCTGCCCGGCGGATAATAACTCACCGTGATCTTTAGCGGGAAAGCCTTTACCATCCCTTCTCCAGCGGGAAAGCGCCTCACGTTTAGCGCCAGTTCAAGCTGGTGCTGCCATGATGGCAGACTGGAACCGCCGCTTTTATCGTTATGGAAAACCTGGGCATGCCATCACTGAAACTCACACCCCGCCGTTTGGCGCCGATCGCCGTCATCATTTTCATCGCTATCGCTCTTGCGCTGGCGATCTATGAGCAACGCCCGCCGCAGCAAGATTATGTCACCGCGCCGGCGCGACTGGGCGATATCGAAAACGCCGTGCTGGCCACCGGTCGGCTGGATGCCGTCGAACGCGTCAACGTCGGCGCACGAGTCTCAGGTGAAGTGAAATCGCTGAAGGTCAAACTGGGCGACCGCGTCACCAAAGGGCAACCGATCGCCGACATCGACGATCTGCAGCAACGTAACGACCTGCTCAACGCCGAGGCGGCGCTGAACGTCGTCAAAGCTGATTTGCAGGCCAAACAGGCACAGCTGAAACAGGCTGAATCGCGTTTCAAACGCCAGCGCCGCATGCTGAACGACGAGGCCAGCTCGCGCGAAGACTTCGAAACCGCCGAAGCCACGCTCGCCACCACCCACGCCGAGCTGTTGTCGCTCAATGCGCGTCTGGTGCAGGCGCAGATCGAGGTCGACAAGAAAAGGGTCGATCTGGGGTATACCCGCATACTGGCGCCGATGGACGGCGTCGTCATCGCCGTGGTCACGCAGCAGGGGCAGACGGTGAACTCGCAACAAAGCGCGCCGACCATCGTCAAGCTGGCGCGGCTGGACGTGATGACCATCAAGGCGCAGATCTCCGAAGCCGACATTACCCGCATTTCGCCGGGGCAAAAGGCTTACTTCACCATTTTCTCCGATCCGGAGAAACGCTACGACGCTACGCTGCGCACCCTCGAACTGGCGCCGGAATCGGTAATGAAAGACGACTCGCTCGCCGGCACCAGCTCCGCTTCCGGCTCTGGCACCTCGAACGCGTCGGTCTATTACAATGCGCTGCTGGATGTGCCCAACCCGGAAAACCGGCTGCGCATCGCCATGACCGCACAGGTTTCCTTGCTGCTCGGCGAAGCGAAGAATGCCCTGCTGGTGCCGATTCAGGCGGTACATAAAACCGAAGGAAAAGTGCAGCAGGTGCAGGTACTGACCCAGGATCAGCGCCTGGAAACGCGCGAAGTGACCACCGGTATCACCAACAACGTCGACATTCAGATCCTCAGCGGCCTGAAAGCCGGAGAAACCGTGGTGCTGTCGCAACCCGCCGCCAAGTCGGCTGAGGACGGCATCTTCCTGTGAACGCGATCATCGAACTAAAAGGCATCAGCCGCACCTACACCAACGGCGGTCAGGCGCTGACGGTGCTGAAAGACATCAATCTGACCATCGCCGCCGGCGAACTGGTGGCGATCATCGGCGCCTCCGGCTCCGGCAAATCGACGCTGATGAACATCATGGGCTGTCTCGACGTGCCGGATCGCGGCGATTATTACATCAGCGGCCAGAACGCCGCCCATTTGTCACCGGACGAACTGGCCCGGCTGCGCCGCGAGCATATCGGCTTTATCTTTCAACGCTACCACCTGATGCCCGATCTCAGCGCGCTGGGCAACGTCGAAATTCCGGCGATCTACGCCAACGCCCGGCGCGATCAACGGCGGCTGCGGGCGGCGCAACTGCTGGCGCGGTTGGGCCTGGAGGGCCGCGAAGACCACAAGCCCGGCCAACTTTCAGGCGGCCAGCAGCAGCGCGTCAGCATCGCCCGCTCGCTGATCAACGGCGGCGAGATTATCCTGGCGGACGAACCGACCGGCGCGCTGGATACCCAATCCGGCCAGGAAGTGCTGGCGATCCTCAGCGAACTGAATCAACGCGGCCACACCGTGGTGATCGTCACCCACGATATGAATGTGGCGCAGCATGCGCAGCGCGTCATCGAGTTGCGGGACGGCAAGATCATCGCTGACAGCGGCCGCCAAGCGGCACCCGCCGTAGCGCTGCCGCCGCCGATCCGCAGCCGGCAAAGCGGTTGGCAAAGCGTGATCGACCGCACCCGCGAATCACTGCACATGGCGCTGAAAGCCATGAACGCCCACCGCCTGCGCACTGCGCTGACCATGACCGGCATCATTTTCGGCATCGCCGCCGTCGTCACGGTGGTGGCACTGGGCGAAGGTGCCAAACAGCGCACGCTGGAGAATATCAAAGGTCTGGGTACCAACGTGGTGAGCATCTATCCGGGGCGCGACTTCTTCGACGACGCCATCGACAGCATCCGCACCCTGGTACCGGCCGACGCCGACGCGCTGGCGCAGCAAAGCTTCGTCGACAGCGTCAGCCCGGAGGTCAGCGCGTCCGACAGCATCCGTTTTCGCAGTAAATCCGCCACCGCCTCGATCACCGGCGTCGGGCGCGACTATTTTCGCGTCAACGGCATCACGCTGGTGCAAGGTGCCACCTTCCGCGACGATCGCAACGCGTTGCAGGAAGTGATCATCGACGACAACGCGCGCCAGGCGCTGTTCGGCGATTTCGGCGTGGAACCGCTCGGCCAGATCGTATTTCTCGGCTCGGTACCGGCGCGGGTGATCGGCGTCGCCAAAAGCGAACGCAACTATGCGCCCAACCGCATCAGCGTGTGGATGCCCTACAGCACGGTGATGTACCGGATGGTCGGCAAAACCACGCTCAGCGGCATCACCGTGCGGCTGAAGGATGACGTCGCCAGCGAAGCCGCCGTCAGCGCCATTACGCAGTTGCTGACCCAGCGCCACGGCGTGAAGGACTTCATGACCTTCAACCGCGATCAGTTCCGCAAATCGATCGAGCGCACCTCGATGACACTCAGCCTGCTGATCTTGATGGTGGCCTCGATCTCACTGGTGATCGGCATCCTGGGCGTGATGAACATCATGCTGGTGTCGGTGACCGAGCGCACCCACGAAATCGGCGTGCGCATGGCGGTCGGCGCACGGCGCGGCGACATCATGCAACAGTTTATGATCGAGGCGGTGCTGGTCTGTTTGATCGGCGGCGCGTTGGGCATCGCACTGTCGTTCGCCGCCGGAGCGCTGTTCACCTCGCTGGCCGGCGGCATGTTCACCGCCATCTATTCCTGGCAAGCCGCCGCGACGGCGTTTTTCTGTTCAACCTTAATCGGCATGATCTTCGGTTATCTCCCCGCCCGCAAAGCGGCAAGGATGGATCCGGTCGTTTCATTGGCCAGCGAGTAACCCATGAAAATTCTCTCTCCCTTGGCGTTAAGCCTTGCAGCCCTGTTCACCGCCGGCTGCGGCAATGCGCTGAAAAGCGACTACCGGGCGCCGCAGATCAACTACCCGGCAAGCTGGCAACAGGCGGCCGACAGCGCCGCGCCGACGCCGTTCGACTGGCGCGACTTTCACGATCCCGAGCTCGAACGCTGGCTGCAGCAAGTGACGGCAAGCAACAACGATCTGGCCGTCGCCGCGCTGCGCGTCTACCGCGCGCGGCTTGAGGCGGAACGCGTCGGCATCCGCACGGCACCCAACCTTAGCGCCTCGTTGAACGCCGGCATCGATCGCCCGCTGTCGGAGTCCTCCGCATGGAATAAAACCAGCGGTGCGTCTCTCAGTACGAACTATGAAGTCGATCTGTGGGGCAAGTTGGCGCGCCAGCGCGACGCCGCCGAGTGGGCCAGCCAGGCTTCCGAGCAGGATCTGCAGACGGCGCGCCTAACGCTGCTGGCCAACGCCGCCACTCATTACTGGCGCATCGGCTTCCTCAATCAGCAGATCGGCGTCAGCCAAGCGAGCATCGCCTATGCCAAAGAAACGCTGCGGCTGGCTAACGCCCGCTATCGGGCCGGCAACATCTCTGCGCTGGACGTAGTAAACGCGGAGCAAAGCCTGCTGACGCAGGAAAACCGTCTGTTGGCGTTGCAACGTGAGTACCAACAAGCGCTGAACGAGCAGGCGGTGCTGCTGGGCGCCCCCTCCGGCCAGACTACGATCGCGCCAGCTCGCTTGCCGACGACGGCGATGCCGCAAATCAACACCGGTATTCCCGCCGGCGTTTTGAGCCGTCGCCCAGATCTCCGCGCCAAAGAGCTGCGGTTGCGCGCCGCGCTGGCCAATGTCGATGAACAACGCCTGCAATACTATCCCGCCTTCAGCCTGACCGGCTCATTGGGCGCCAGCAGCAACGCGCTGTTGGCGTTTCTGCACAATCCGACGGGTAGCCTCGGCGCCGGCCTGACACTGCCGTTCCTGCAATGGCGGCAAATGGGCGTGGACATCAAAATCGCCCGCAACGACTACGAACAGCGGGTATTGGAGTTCAAACAGGCGCTGTACCAGGCGATGGGCGATGTGAACAACGCACTGTCGCTGCGCACGCAGCTGATGGCGCAGGAAACGCAATTGCGGGCCTCGCTGGCGCTGGCGCGTAAATCGGAACGGCTGAATGAGGTGCGCTATCGACAAGGGGCCGTCACCATTACCGACTGGCTAAATGCTCAGGAGCAACGCCGCCAGGCGGAACTGGCCGTGGACGAAAACCGCTTCGCGCAGTACCAAAATCTGGCGAAAATCTATCTGGAGTTCGGCGGCTCATCGGCGCAATAAACGTACCGGCCTGGCCTTCGGGTCAGGCCCTTTTCGCCGGCAAATACATCAATTTTTCCTATTTTACCCCCCGCATTCTCTATACTTTAGACAGCATCAATCAGACAAAAAAACGTCAAGTCGCACAATTACCAGACCATCCCCGCTCAAAATCAGCGCAAACACTTAAGATAAATTACTCATTTGATCATCACAAGATATAACGTTAAGCTATATGCTAGAAATAATTAGTCAACTAAATGACATATTTTCGGCATAAGAGACCCTGTTTTGTGATCATAATCTCGCAATTCGGATGGGTAGCAAATCGCCACGAAATGCGATTCCATTAGCCGATTTGATAGCTCGAAAACAACAGTGAACGGAGATGACGCTTTCACGAACAACGAATAATTCATTAAGGGATGATTATATGAAGTTAAGAAAAAAACGACATAAACCGATGCATATTAACGACATCACCATCATCGATGACAGCAAACTCAAGAAGGCGATCACCGCGGCGGCCCTGGGCAACGCGATGGAGTGGTTCGACTTCGGCGTATACGGCTTTGTCGCCTACGCCCTTGGCCAGGTATTCTTTCCCGGCGCCTCGCCCGGCGTGCAAATGATCGCCGCGCTGGCGACGTTCTCCGTACCCTTCCTGGTACGCCCGCTCGGCGGCCTGTTCTTCGGTGCTATGGGCGATAAGTTCGGCCGCCAAAAAGTCCTCTCGGTCACCATTATCATCATGGCGGTCAGCACCTTCTGTATCGGCCTGATCCCGTCCTACGCATCAATCGGCATCTGGGCACCGATCCTGCTGCTGCTGGCCAAACTGGCGCAGGGCTTCTCCGTCGGCGGTGAATATTCCGGTGCAGCGATCTTCGTCGCCGAATACTCGCCGGATCGCAAGCGCGGCTTTATGGGCAGCTGGCTGGACTTCGGTTCCATCGCCGGCTTTGTGCTGGGTGCGGGCGTGGTGGTGCTGATCTCCAGCATCGTCGGCGAAGCCAACTTCCTCGACTGGGGCTGGCGTATTCCGTTCTTCATCGCCGCGCCGCTGGGCCTGATCGGCCTCTACCTGCGTCATGCGCTGGAAGAAACCCCGGCGTTCCAGCAGCACGTCGACAAGATGGAAAAAGATGACCGTAACGCCATCGAAAATCCGCCGAAAACCTCGTTCAAAGAGATCGCGGCCAAACACTGGAAAAGTCTGCTGGTGTGCGTCGGCATCGTGATTTCCACCAACGTGACCTATTACATGCTGCTGACCTATATGCCGAGTTACCTGTCGCATAACCTGCACTACTCGGAAGATCACGGCGTCCTGATCATCATCGCCATCATGATCGGCATGCTGTTCGTGCAACCGATGATCGGCCTCACCAGCGATCGCATCGGCCGCAGGCCGTTTATTATCGGCGGCAGCATCGGCCTGTTGGCGCTGGCGATCCCCTGCTTCATGCTGATCAACAGTAACGTAATCGGCCTGATCTTCGTCGGCCTGCTGGTGCTGGCGGTGTTGCTCAACGCCTTCACCGGGGTGATGGCCTCCATTTTGCCGGCGATGTTCCCGACGCATATTCGCTACAGCGCGCTGGCGATTTCATTCAACATCTCGGTGCTGATCGCCGGTGCGACGCCGACCGCCGCCGCCTGGCTGGTCGAAGCGACCGGCAACCTGTACATGCCGGCTTATTACCTGATGGCCGTCTCGGTGATCGGTCTTATCACCGGTCTGTATATGAAAGAAACCGCCAACAAACCGCTGCGCGGCGCGACGCCGGCCGCTTCGGACCGCACCGAGGCGAAAGAGCTCTTGCAGGAGACCTACGACAACATCGAACAAAAAGTCGAGGACATCAACGCGCAGATCGCCGAGTTGGAAAAGAAAAAGCAAATCCTGATTGACCAGCATCCCAAGCTGGATTGATAGGCGCTGAAAGGCAAAAGCCGCCCGTTCGGGTGGCTTTTTTGCTTGAATTTCAATCGAAACACTGCGCAGCGCATTTTATGACAATCGGGATTGGTGGTACTCTTTGAACCACACTTATTATGGAAAAGCATGATCATGAGCAAAATGGACCTTCCCGTCATCATTGGTATCGCCGTTATGCTCGCCTTGTGGCTCGGCGCACTTTTCAACATTGGCGATATCAACTTCACCATTTCCCGCCTGTTCCACTGGCTCGAAAGCCAACGCGGATGACCCGCGCCCACGCTGACGCAGGTGGCGGCAAACATCGGCTATGATTGAAAGACGTTACCGTCATTTTCTGAGATTATCGCCTGCGATGATAAAGGGGACCGCATCATGACCGACTATGTGTTCTACAATCAGATCCTGACCCGCCTGGCCGCCAATCACCCCGGCACGCTGGATGAAAAAACCTACGAACTGTGGAAGCAAGACGCCACCAGTTCGCACGCCTTCGCCGATCCCTTCGCCTATCTGAAGGCCAAGGGGCTGATACAGGCTTATGTGATGAGTGACATCGACGAAAACAACTATGACGTCGATCCACATCAGACGCGGATCACCGCTGCCGGCCTCGAATTCATCCGCAACGGCGGGTTCAAATAAGCTGCGTAAAAAAACCGCCGGCCGGCGGTTTTTTTACGCACAACGCCAGGCAAATTCAGCCACATTCAGCAACGGCGCGGCCGGTTTGGCAACGTCACCCTTGCAGCGCTTAAGATTCAACCAATGGATTCGGCGTATCCACTTCTCCTGGCGGACTCACTAATCCGCAGCCGTGGATCAGGCGAGCTATCAGATCCAACGCATCATCGGCGGCAGCGATCTCGGCGTCATTCACCCCCGCTCCACCGCACGCTCAATGGCACCCATCACCGCCGGAGCCCCTCCCCCAGCGTACTGTGCACCGCACAGCCGGTTACCGAGTCCAATACCGTAGCGGCAAAGCCACCATGAACGCCCCCCCAACGGATTCAGGTGGCGCCCGTCGGCCCGCACCACGATGCGGATATCCCCCACCGCGACCGGTTTCATGGGCACCGTCTCGGCGATCGACGGCGGTGGGACTTTGCCGGCCATCGCAGTCTGTAACAGCGCCAGCCCGGTCATGAGTGTCGGATCCATAGTTTTCCTCCTCTGATGAATGAACCTGTCATAGAGAAGATATCTGACCTGTACGCGTGTTTTTTCGTGCTGATGGCATCAGCCGCCTGCCTTCTGATTCACTTAGCGTGACCGTCATCACCCTTTAGGGTTAATAACCACAATTTTCCAATGCCTTTAGATTTAAAACAACTTTTTGCCGCCAACCCGGCCGGAAACTGAACGCAGTTAAGTTCAACATTATTAAGGCGTATCTATCATGGATTTCTTTCTGCAATTAGCGGTTATATTGGCATGCCTGCTTTATGGGGCACGTAAGGGCGGCATCGCGCTGGGGTTGCTGGGTGGCATCGGTCTGATGATCCTGGTGTTCGGTTTCCACCTGCAACCCGGCAAGCCGCCGGTGGACGTGATGCTGGTGATCATCGCGGTGGTGGCGGCCTCCGCCACCCTGCAAGCTTCGGGCGGGCTGGACGTTATGCTGCAGCTCGCCGAGCGGATGCTGCGGCGCAACCCGCGCTACGTCTCAATCATCGCGCCGTTCGTGACCTGTATTCTCACTATCTTGTGCGGCACCGGTCATGTGGTGTACACCATCTTGCCGATCATCTATGACGTGGCGATCAAAAATAACATCCGCCCGGAACGGCCGATGGCCGCCAGCTCGATCGGCGCGCAAATGGGCATTATCGCCAGCCCGGTCTCGGTGGCGGTGGTTTCACTGGTGGCGATGCTCAGTAGCTACACCTTTAATGGCCGCCACCTGGAATTCCTCGATCTGCTGTCGATCACCATTCCTTCTACCCTGTGCGGCATTTTGGCGATCGGCATCTTCAGCTGGTTCCGCGGCAAAGATCTGGATAAGGATCCGGAATTTCAGAAATTCATCTCGGTACCCGAGAATCATCGCTACGTCTATGGCGACGCCGCTACCCTGCTGGACCGAGTGCTGCCGCGCAGCAACTGGATCGCAATGTGGATTTTCCTCGCCACCATCGCGCTGGTGGCGGTGCTGGGGGCTTTCTCCGAGCTGCGGCCCAGCTTCGGCGGCAAACCGCTGTCGATGGTACTGGTGATCCAAATGTGCATGCTGATGGCCGGGGCGCTGATCGTCATCATCACCCGCACCAATCCGGCGTCGATCTCTAAAAACGAAGTGTTCCGCTCCGGCATGATCGCTATCGTGGCGGTCTATGGCGTCGCCTGGATGGCGGAAACCATGTTTGGCGCACACCTGGCGCAGATCGAAGCCACACTGGGCGTGCTGGTGAAAGCGTACCCCTGGGCCTATGCGCTGATCCTGCTGCTGGTGTCGAAATTCGTCAACTCGCAGGCCGCAGCGCTGGCGGCGCTGGTGCCGGTGGCGCTGGCGATCGGCGTCAACCCGGCCTATATCGTCGCTTCAGCACCGGCCTGCTACGGCTACTACATTCTGCCGACCTACCCCAGCGATCTGGCGGCGATCCAGTTCGACCGCTCCGGCACCACCCGCATCGGCCGTTTCGTGATCAACCATAGCTTTATTCTGCCCGGCCTGATCGGCGTCAGCGTTTCCTGCGTCTTCGGCTGGATCCTCGCCGCGGCGTTCGGTTTCTTATGATTTGTACTGCGGAGCCCTGCGGGGCTCCCGGCAGACAGGAGTGAAAATGGCGAAAATATTTTAAAAAATATTAACATCACCCAGAACATCATTCGATAATCATACAAAACCATCTGGCTACAGTAAGGTTAAGATTCACTTTCCGAGCTGTCATAGGCATAAATCACAGATTGCCAAGGTCCTTCTAATCGCGTGTTGCCATAGCTACAACATGCCGCACACCACTCTGATGCAGCACTGACCTCAAGTCTCATAACCAAACCCAGACAGCCTGATTTCGTCAAATGTCTAACTGCCTCCTCCTATTATTCATGCGGGATCACGCCGAGGAATGTAAGAGCGCATCCCCGGAAACATTGCGTAGGCATAATAAATATTCAAAGTGGTTATATTCTAGCGACCTTAGAGTAAAAGTAATTGATATCACACTCACCAGTGGCTCGAAAAACAACCAAAAAACTTTTATCGCACAAAATAAACTCGGATTTACGTTTGAAAAACAACAGAGATAGCGCTATTATTTTGCGCGAAACAGCGGGGAGGCGCAGAGAAAACCCTGAATGAAAGGACGCAGGGATCCTGTGCAAGGATATCAAATATCTCTTTTTTCATAGCGACTCAGCTCACACTTTCAAACGTTAACTGACAGAGAGCGGTCGTTAAAACGAAATAAATTAACAGCAATGTGAATTAAATATTTTAAAATCATAATAAATGAGATTAAAAATGGAAAATAGATTACCACACATAGATATAGCAAGGGCATTTGCGATTATAGCAGCATACTTGGGTCATATCTTAGCATATCAGTATCCTGGTACTGTATTAACCAACCTGGTATTATCATTCTCTCCTGGCGCAGCAATGTCATTGCTCGCATTTATCAGTGCAATCCTCGTCACCCCCAAAAATCTTACAGTTACTAATACAGCAGCAACAAGAAGAGTATTGAGGATTTACATACCCATGTTGTTATGTATTGCAATCACCTTTATTTTTAGCAGGATAAATACGCCCTGGGATTACGACGCGAAACATGTGCTCTTCCACATTATGGGACTGAGCCTATTCTTTGATTTGTTAAGCTTGCCAAATAATGCTGGCATGGGATATGGACTGTGGTTTGTTACTACAATATTAATTATGTACTTAACTCTTCCAATCCAGATCAAGCTATTCACTCACAGAAACGGAAAGTTGCACCTTCTGATGGTATTTTTGCTCTGCCTTTTGCTGAAGCTATACCTAAAAATAGACTCCTCGCCTTGGGTGGTTCTCGCTAGTTTTTCTCTTGGCGTCTATTTATCCGTAAGGAATAAGGTTGAGTCGGCCACTAGCATGAGCTTCCCCAAGGCCTCGTTCCTATTGCTAGGAATAACAATTATAAGCTATTTCGCCGTGGCTAAAGGAATATATTGGATAATTCCTTTATTAACCCCAGCCTATCCATTGGTCATGCTCCCGTTCTTCAAAGGAATGTGCAATTTCCTGTCTGGCACAGTATTAAAGGCTATAACTTTCTTTAGCCTAATTAGCTATGAGTTTTATATGCTTCAGTTCAGCTTCATAAACGGAGGCTTAACAAAACTCATCAATGTAAATGGATTGGTGGCACACATAGCGCTTTCATTTACCATTTTGATTATTGCTGCATACATAGTAAATAACATATCAAAAAGAATGATAGAAAAGTCCATAAGCTACATGGATAAATAATGAAAAGGCCATGTTTTACATGGCCTTTAATCCACGCAAGAAAGGCCTCCCCTTGGGTTGAAAAACTCATTGGGGAGTGTCATCCACACTCTGTAATAAAATAGCAAGGATCAGGAATCTCACGGGATAAGCAGTAATGATTCTTTCAATTAGCGCTGATATATTTATTACATTAATTCGTAATGCAAGATAGGGGGAATATAAAAATCCAGCGTGCCTGCATACCAAACATCCCGACTGACTTCCACTGCACGCGATACAACGCCGGGTTCTGATCACCTGCGTTCGGTAAGCCAACGATAAAGCTAACACAGATCGCCGGGTAACCCTCTGGCACACAAAGACTTTCGCTTGGTTAACGGTTTCTGCCTCTGCCGGCACCGTCAATATCAGGTCAATAAATCGCGGACCTGGCAGCTATCTACGATCGTAAGGTGAAAAATAACGCTAACGGAGAGTGGCCAGAAAGGATATATATTTATTGCACAAAAAAACCGCCTCTCGGCGGTTACGACATTACTACTTATTGCTTTGATTATTCGGTATTTTCGTTCCCTGGTACCCGGGGCGGGACTTGAACCCGCACAGCCATAAGCCGAGGGATTTTAAATCCCTTGTGTCTACCGATTTCACCACCCGGGCTCGGGAAAGTTGGAGGCGCGTTCCGGAGTCGAACCGGACTGGACGGATTTGCAATCCGCTACATAACCGCTTTGTTAACGCGCCTTTATTCTGTTTGCCTTTTCAGGCAGAAGCCGGTGATTCACCCACTTCGTTTTGTTCTTTTGGTTGGCGATGTTGAAATCGCTTATCCTAATCATCTGATTCTTAAGTAATTTGTTTCGTTACCGCTGAATCGATGGACTGCATTATGGACTAAACCCCCCACCTTGGCAACCCCCCGAAATAGCAAAAAGTTCTCTAACGCTTTCAACTGCTTATTTTGTGGGCGCACTGTTCACAATGCCGACGCAAAGGCAAGCGGAATGTTGATTTTATATGCATCGGCTCAGGAATTCACAGGCAAATCGGTTCTTTTTTCTCGGCAGGAATCGCTTACCCGCGCCCTCTACGGCTTTTCATTTGCTTATGATGATGGGGTACCGTGCAAAACATCATCATGGGGGACATCGCGCAATCTCCGGCGCCACCATAAAAACCCAGCGATCGTGCCCGGCAAAACCGCGATCGTACCGAAAATACGCTGATCGGCATTCAGCAAACCAGGAGCAACGGCGGATAGCACCGCGCATAACAGTAGAAACCACCGCAATCGGCGAATGCCGGGATGAGCGATACCGACGATAGCCCCCACCAAACATGCCGGCAGAAAACCGAGCACATAAGAGAAAGCACCGATAAACGCCACCATGCCCAGCGTGTCGCCGGCCTCGAGACGGCCCAACTCCACAAGTTCGCCGGTGCCAAACACCATTAGCAGAAACATCAACACGCCCCCCAACGGCGGGGCGACCAGGCCGAAGAACAACAGGCATCCCGCCGCTCTCCTGACCAAATGCCGTATAGCGCCAGACTTCATACTCCCTCCTGAGCCCGCCCCTGAGATACCAACAGTGACTCTTCAACCGATGGATTGTGAAGTGACCTGCCTGGCAGACAAGCATAACCCATACTGCTTAAGTAGACTTCTTCGATGGTTTTTTCTTAGGTGCAGGCAGCTGCGCGTAAGTAATCGAGACTAATTGGGAAAGCCAAACACGATCCTCCCAACTCTCTTCCGGAATCATAAAGCAAGGCTTTGCGCCAGGGTAAGGCGGCTCCTCTAAGCATTCGTTCAGGAACGCTTTCCCGCCCGGCGTCGGTTTGATAAACAACCGATCATCACAGACAAGCGCCACCATTTTCTCACCGCAGAAAATGCCATACTCACCGAACATCTTCTTCACCGAAAGCGTATCCGACGCAGAAATGTTGCCGATGATAAACTCTACCGTACTCAGTGTTGAGGCCATCTGGTTTCCTTATTCTTATTTGTGCTCCCTCAGGGCCTGGCCTGGAGCACTTGACTCTCATGTCGGGGAAAATAGCTGAAGGGAAGTCGCGCTTAATGACAGACACACACGCTATTCATCGACCTGAAGTGATGACTGCCGCCATGCAATGGCTAATCATCATACCGACTGAACGCTCACTTCTCCGATAACGCAACGATCAGCTGCGGCCAAAGCGCGGCGTGACTGCGCCTGAACATGTTGATATGGCCGATCGCCTGCCCCCCCACCTGCGTCGGCTGCAGCAGATGGATGGCATGCCTCGCGTTCGGCAACAGCCGCAGCCAGTCTTCGATGCTGCGTTGGGTCACCAACGCATCGTCACTGGCGGCAACCACGGCGATCGGCGCCTGGAACACTGCATAGTAATGACGTTTGATTTCCGTACCAAAAGCGTTTTCCACATAGCCCGGGCGCCGGCACCAGTCGGCCCATTGCCGGGCGACACCGGCGGGTAAGTCCTCCCCCCACCCCAGCCGTTTTGCCGGCGCATAGCCAAGCAGCCGAACCGATAAGGGTATATAGCACCACATAAAGAACATCGCCATCGCCCTAAACGGCCAACGAATATTGCCGATATAGCCGGATGAGGCGGAGACCGCCGTCAGGCTGCGCACCGCGCGGTGATTCGGCATCAGCCCCACCAACTGAGCGCCGGCACTATGTCCGATTAAATGCGCCTGTTGCGCGGCAGTCTTCGATAATAGCCAGTTCAGCGCCGCCGGCATATCCTGTTCTCCCCAATCCTGCTTACGGGCCTTGGAATACCGGACATGCGGCTCCGCCAGAGAGGCGCCGATACCCCGATAGTCGAACACCAAAACCGAATGCCCCTGCTCGCTCAGCCACTGTGCGAAAGCATAATAGAAACCTTGTTTAACGCCGGTGGCGGGGCATATCAGCACCGGCGTCTTATCGCCGCTCGACGCCGGGAAATAACTGCCGCTCAGCATGCAGCCGTCTGCGGCGATAAAACGGATCGCGTCATGCCAGGTATTTTTATCATCCATAACATACGTCCAACGTTGGCGCGCTTTAATTCCCTGGTGGCAATTCAATGCGTGCAATAATCAGAAATCAATATATAGCAGAAAGCAGAGACCTATCCAAGCCACGCTGCTTTAACATCACACAGTGGGAAATAATAAGCGGTACTGAGAAAGAATTGACACAACGCTGAGCAGCAGTTTTATCCGCCGATGCAAAGGCTATTTTATTCACTAATAATAACCCGCTCTGGATAAAAAATACTGATCGTTGCGTTCCCCCTCGTGCGGTCGGTGAAAAATATCTGAGCGGCACGTGCTTGATCATCTGTCAGTATTAGGCGAAGGTCGCTGACAATTTTATCGAACAGCTCCGCACTGTACGCTTTCTCGTCGTTACCGTCAGCCCGTGTTCTGTAGACGCGATACTTCCACTCTTGCCCTCTGTATAATTTACTTGTAGACAAACCGCGCTTTCTGAAAACAACGTTTTTTGCATCATGGCCATCTTCATCTGCAACCGCAGCCAAAGAAAAATCCGGCACATTGGTGTTCAGTCGATTAGCCAAGTCGCTCAGAACGGATGACAGACGGTTGTTAAAATAATAGGTATATTCCCAAGGGCCAGCAGGTTCATCTTTCCCTTCAGCCCACTTCGTAGGGTAATAAAGGCTTGCTGTCGCTGTTCCGTCGGCGCAGTCCGTCAGGAATATTTTTGCGGCAAAGGCACTTTCACTGGGGAGGCCATTAAGCATGTCCTGGATAGGGATAAAAAGCTTTTCCTTATACTCATACTGATTGCTACCCCCCGCTTTGGTTTCCACCGTGGAAACAACCCAGGTTGTGTTGTTCAGCCTTTTCAATTGGCTATCCGGTTTGCTATAAAATATCACCCCTTTCGCCAGCTCACCTCTTTCATCAGCAATAGAAGCTATCACTTTCCTGCCTTCTCGAGAAGATTCATCCATATCTTCTTTCATCTTATCAAGCAACTTGTCGATATCATTTTCAAATTCGTATAAAAGTCCCCATTCTCCCGCCATGATAGCCCCCTTAGACTATGTTTAACGTGATAGTGAATGTTTGTATATATCAACACTGACTTCAACTAATCGGTATATCGATATTGATAAGACACCTAAGCTATTTCACCTACTGATACCCGATTAAGCTGTCAAGTGAGTGTAGCACCGGGTTTTTAAGACGCCATAAAATAACCATCTACTCATAACGAAGACGCTCTCAGTTATAGAGGCAAGCGATTTCACCCGAATTAATACGCAGCAGTATTAGTAACGTCTTAATTACCTGAATGGGGGGGTATAGGGAAAATATTCAATGGCCATCGTCACGTTCAGGATTTTTACCGTGCGAATAGTCTGCACCCGGACAGTATTACCCTGTCCGGCGCCTATCGGGGGTTATTCAGATCCGAACGAACCTGCTTGGGATTGCGCTGAGTCAGCAACAAAATGGCGAAACGGGGCATTAGACAGTCACCTCAGGCTCAGGGCGTTAACCGGCACCCGACGACTTGCCGACGCACCTGAACCCGCCTGCGCCACCAGAAGCGGTGCCACATTCAAGCGAGAAGAGTAAAGTACGAGTGAGTGATAGTGAATTTCAACAAGAATGGAAAAAACAAAAAGGGGCCGAAGCCCCTTTTTGTTTACCTGCCGAACCACGAGAATCCGGCAGGTTAGAATTTGGAGCGGGAAACGAGGCTCGAACTCGCGACCTCAACCTTGGCAAGGTTGCGCTCTACCAACTGAGCTATTCCCGCATTATCAGAACTGACTGATTTCTTTGCTATCTTTCGGCAATTCATCGTTGTCGTCTGATGCGATGCATTCTACTTATCTGACGTGATGAGTCAATCAAATTGTTGGCCCATCACGATCGTTTGCCGATTTTTGCAGCGCATCGATCACGGTTCCAGCAGATCGTTGCGCGCCGCGTTCAAATATTGGAACATCGACCAGAAGGTGAGCACCGCCGCGATGTACAGCAAACCGAACGCGACATATTCCACAGAACGATCCGGGCGCCACAGCAAGCCCACCAGCGACATCATCTGCGCCATGGTTTTCACTTTGCCGATCCAGGACACGGCCACGCTGCTGCGTTTGCCGATCTCCGCCATCCATTCGCGCAGCGACGAGATGATGATTTCACGGGCGATCATAGTGGCCGCCGGCAGCGTGATCCACCAGCTGTGGTAGTGCTCCGCTACCAGCACCAGTGCCACCGCCACCATCACTTTGTCCGCCACCGGGTCAAGAAACGCCCCGAAGCGCGTCGTTTGCTTCCAGCGGCGCGCCAAAAAGCCGTCAAACCAGTCGGTGACGGCGGCAAACACGAAGATTACGGCACAAACCATCGGAGCCCAATTGAACGGCAGATAAAACGCCAGCACAAAGAATGGGATCAGAACTACGCGAAACAGAGTAAGCCAAGTCGGTATATTCAATTGCATAATGCTACGGTAACTATCTGGCTGGAGTGGAAATTAAGAGTATGTTGCTACATTGCCCTCAGTGTTTCAATGCATTGTAGATCTTTTCTGCCAATGCTTGTGAAATACCCGGCACTTTTGCAATTTCCTCCACGCTGGCGTTCAACAAAGGTTGCAGTCCGCCCATATACTTCAACAGCACCTGACGCCGCTTTGGTCCTACGCCCTCAATCAGCTCCAGCGCGCTGGTATTTCTGACTTTCGCCCTTCTCTGCCGGTGACCGGTGATCGCATGATTGTGCGAGTCATCGCGAATATGCTGGATCACATGCAGCGCCGGGGAATCCGACGGCAGCGAAATGCCCTCGCCTTCGGGCACAAAGAACAGCGTCTCTAACCCGGCCTTGCGATCGGCGCCTTTAGCGATACCGATCAGCAACGGTTTGTTCTTATCCCAGGTGACATTAAGCGATTTGAACACCTCGATCGCCATGCCGAGCTGCCCTTTTCCGCCGTCGATAAAGATGACGTCCGGGATTTTTTTCTCTTCGAGCGCCTTGCCATAGCGGCGCTTCAGCACCTGCGTCATCGCCGCGTAGTCATCGCCGGGAGTGATGCCACTGATATTGTAGCGCCGATACTCCGCGCGCACCGGGCCATTACCGTCGAACACCACGCATGAAGCGACGGTCTGCTCGCCCATGGTATGGCTGATATCAAAGCACTCCATGCGGTTGATTTCCGCCAGGTTCAACACCTTGGCCAATTCCGCCAACCGTTGATGGATAGTCGACTGCTGTGAAAGCTTGGTCGTCAGCGCCGTTGCGGCGTTGGTGCGCGCCAGCTTCAAATAGCGGGCACGGTCACCGCGCGGTTTGCTTTGGATCTGAATCTTGCGCCCCGCCAGCTCGGAGAGTGACTCGGCGAGCAACTCTTTTTCCGGCAGGTTGAAATCCAACAGGATCTCGCCCGGCAAGGTGCGCGCCTGGCTGCCTTGCAGGTAAAACTGGCCGACAAAGGTCTGCACCACTTCGCTCATCTCCGTGCCGCCCGGCACTTTAGGGAAATAGCTGCGGCTGCCCAGTACCTTGCCCTGGCGGATGAACAACACATGCAGACACGCCATGCCGGCGTCGAACGCCACACCGATCACGTCCAGATCGTCGCTGTCACCCGAGACGAACTGGCGCTCTGTCACGCGGCGCACGGCCTGAATTTGATCGCGAATGCGCGCCGCCTCTTCAAAATTGAGCAGTTTGCTGGCCTCCTCCATGCGCGCAATCAGCTGGTGCAACACCTGCTGATCTTTGCCGGACAGGAACAGCCGCACATAGTCCACCTGCTGCCGGTATTCCTCTTCGCTGACCAGGCCGGCGACGCACGGCCCCAGGCAACGGCCGATCTGATATTGCAGGCACGGGCGCGAGCGGTTGCGATACACGCTGTTCTCGCACTGGCGGATCGGGAACAGTTTCTGCAACAGCGCCAGCGTTTCACGCACGGCGTAAGAGTTGGGAAAAGGACCGAAGTATTCGCCCTTGGCGTGTTTGGCGCCGCGATGCACGGCCAAACGGGGATGGTTATCCGCGCTGAGGAAAATCAACGGATAAGATTTATCGTCTCGCAAAAGAACATTATATCGCGGTTGGTACAATTTAATGTAGTTATGTTCCAACAACAGCGCTTCTGTTTCGGTATGAGTAACAGTTACGTCTATTTGTGCGATATTTTTAACCAGCGTCTCGGTTTTACGGCTGCTGACCTGCTGCCGAAAATAGCTGGCGAGACGCTTTTTCAGGTCTTTGGCTTTACCGACGTAGATCACCGTGCCCGTGGCGTCGTACATACGGTAGACGCCGGGCTGGCTGGTGACGGTACTCAGAAAGGCTTTGGCATCAAAACGGTCATTCACTGCTTAACAACGTCTCCGCATTGAACAATCCATGTCGGATGGCCAGGTGGGTCAGCTCAACGTCGCCGCTGATATTCAGTTTGCTGAACATACGGTAACGGTAGCTGTTCACCGTTTTCGGGCTGAGACTCAGTTGCTCCGAGATCTCGTTCACTTTTTTACCTTTGGTGATCATCAACATGATCTGCAGTTCGCGCTCGGACAAGCAGCTGAACGGCGTTTCGGTCTGCGGCTCCAGCTGGCTCAGCGCCATTTGCTGGGCGATATCAGACGCGATATAGCGCTGCCCCGCATGCACGGAACGCAAGGCGCTGATCACTTCCTGCGGCGCGGCCCCTTTACTCAGATAGCCGGCGGCCCCCGCTTGCATCACCTTGGCGGGCAATGGGTTTTCAGTATGGATAGTGAGCATGATGACTTTGACGTCGGGTGCATAACGCACAATCTTGCGCGTGGCTTCCAGCCCGCCAATGCCCGGCATATTCATGTCCATCAGCACGATATCAACAGCGTTGCCGCGGCACCATTTCACGGCATCTTCACCGCATTGCGCCTCACCGACAACTTTTATACCTTTGATATCTTCAAGAATGCGTCGTATCCCTGCGCGCACCAGTTCGTGGTCATCAACAAGAAGAACGCTAATCAAGGAAAAATCTCCAAAAAAAGGGAGTAACGCAATCAGCCTCTGTTTTCGCCAGAGATATTACTTGTTTTTCAGACAAGAATGAACACAGATTAATACATACTCCCAAATAACTTTGCGGAGCAGAGCTGATTTTTCAATTTTAGCCGTCTATGCCGCCGATAAATCACCGCTATAGAGAAGCACGGGCGGCGAAAATAATCTCACTGCACCGCAGCGCCAGACACAGGATAGCGCAACAATCATGCCGCAGGGGGGGAATCAGTGTAAGCAATCACGGTATGAATAATATTACCACGGCAGTTGGCTATTTGTAATCATTTGATATTTAAGCCAACGTAAAAAACACCCTCGCCGTTTGCCCAGCGCCCGGCGCAAAAAACTATTATTCTCACTGAACGTCGGCAAAATCGGTGCCATCCACCGCGGATAATTAAAATAATCCTCAATGGCTCAACAATAACCTGCCGGACAAATACTTGTTAACCGTCTCAAAATAACTTGCGATTATCGATTAAGTGGAACATGAAAGGCTGCAGTGTAGGCGCGCTGTGCCCGCCGGTGCGATCCAAGCAAGCCCGGTGCAGATGACTGGCGCATGCTATGCTATACTCCGCGCCCAGTTAAATTCGCCGCCGCGCATGAGGCGACCTTCACCCACGCGCGGTGCGCCAAAGCAGTTTGTATCAGGCTACGGCCTCAAAAATTCAGGAGAGAAAATGAGCAACGTTGACTTCACTACGTCTGCAAACCCGGAAATCTTGGCGACTGAGGTTGCCTGCCTCAAAGCCACGCTGACGCTGATCCTGAAGTCGATCGGCCAGGCCGACGCCGGAAAAGTCATCATCAACATGGAACGTTTCATCGCCCAGATTGAAGACCCGACCCAGGCGGAAATCTTCAAGAACAGCATTCAGCAAATCAAGCACGCTTACCGTCAGTAAGCGTTGCCTCTCAGACCCGCGGTTCACGCGGGTCTGTTTTCCCCCACGCTACGTCACCCCCCATTGATCTCACTGGTGCTTTCGGGCAGTGTGTTGGCTTTCCCCGACACCCGAGACCGTTATGGGTATTCTTGTCAAAGCGCTGATCGGCGCGCTGGTTGTGGTTCTAATCGGCCTGCTGGCCAAAACACGTAACTATTATATCGCCGGATTAGTGCCGCTCTTCCCCACGTTCGCCCTGATCGCCCATTACATTGTCGGCAACGAACGTTCGATCACGGCGCTGAAAACCACGCTGGTTTTCGGCATGTGGGCGGTCCTGCCCTACCTGGTGTATTTGATTTCGCTGTACTTCCTGATTAACAGCCTGCGGCTGTCATTGGCGCTGGGTGCGGCGGTGCTGTGCTGGATCGCGGCGGCGTGGCTGCTGATCACGCTATGGGGATGGTGGCAAGGGCGTTGACGCCCTTGCCCGGTTTGTCACGGCCGCCCGGCCTGCAGAACGAAGCCGCGCTGCCGGTCGCCGGCGATGCGCAGATAACGGCTTTCACCGGCGCGCAAGGTCATAGGCACACTGCCGCCGGTATCGCGCCAAATGCACAGATGATTCTCGATCATGTCTTGCCCGATACTGATCGACGTATTGCCTGGCGGTACACGAAACTCCGCTTTTTCTTTCGCGCCCAGCGAGGCGGCAAACTCCCCGTTGACGTACACGCCGGTGCGGCAACTGCCCGCCAGCATCCCGCTGTCACGCACCACCACCACCGTGGCGTAAGGCGTATCCGGGATATTCTGATAGAGCATCAGACGGCTTGGGGGCGGTAACTCAGCCTGTTGCGGCGGCACGGCTTGAGTCGCGCACCCCGTCAACAGTGCAGTGGCGAAAAACAACGCGGCGTAATGCTTCATCCTTGGCTCCTGAAAAATAATGCTTATCGTAACAAGAGAATAGCCTGCGTCAGTAGTGCTTATGCCGCAAAGACGAAAAAATCGGATAACTTCCCTTGCCGCTGACCACTCACTTGATGATAAGAAGAATCTGTATTAAACGTCTTGAAACAAAGGTGATTTTACGGTTTTAAAACTTAACCATGCCGCGTTGGATATCTGCCGCAAACACGCCACTGACATAGTTGAAACCATCCGGCGTGACGTAAACCCGGGTATGGCCGCTATCCGATAACACCGCCACCATATATCCCAGACTGATCATTTCATGTGATGGAACATTCATCGGCGTAAGAAACCCGCGCCCGCGACACCACTGATAAAAGCGAGTCCGTCCATACCCCAACACGGTGCCGACGTCAGCGAGGTGCTTGAAAGTATCATAATCCTCTGATGGTGAAGGTAAACCGTCATTACTTGCAGGCGTTTTCTTTATCCCAGACAAAATAAACTCCTTTTTTGCATCTGTCGCTAACGGTTATCCTTCATCTGCGTTGAATTTAAAAAATCCGGTTTTGAAATGCAAATGAATTCCCTATATCAAAAAAGTATTTCATGGATAACCATTAAAATAAAACCACAATAAAAAAACAGAAATAAAAAAATAAGACATTAATACCGAGCATTAACGCTTTGGCATAGGTAAATATCCTAATTTAATACCTTCTTTACGTCGGACAAGAAAATAATTAGCTTGCATATTATATTTTCTCTCTCAACGATAAGACTGTGTCCTACCCATGACAATCCAGGGGGCAGGCAAAAACAATCGCCACATCTGCTCCGCCCCAGCGCTGGATAACGGCTCCCCACAGGCTTTCCTCAGTTCAGGGTATCGCTTCTCAAGACCGCGGTTTCTCAATCGCACCTAAACAATAACCATTATCATTTCCAATTAAGCCGCTAGTTGATTACACTTTTTCGCGTCGCTGGTTGGGAATATTCCTAGGCAGCGCCCCCAGGAGAGAGGAAAAGTTAGGGACACCATGAAGAATCGCCGTTGTTTGATTTTATTGCCGCTATTGATGATGACCGCCTGCACCCAATGGGAAAGGCCCGGCGCGGTTGAAAGTACCCGGGAGGCTGAATATGCCGAATGCCGCAGCCGCGGCTACGATCGTTTCCCGCCGGATGTCGTGCGGGACGTGGAGTTCAGCTACGAAAACAAATACATCCCTTGCGAGAAAAATAAGAAAGATTGCCCATCGGGATACCGCTATGACAAAGAGCCGTCAATTAAGACAGTGCAGACCGATCGCAATCAGTCCGCCCGAGATGCCACCATCGAAGCCTGTATGTACGGCAAAGGCTGGCGAGAGAAGACCTATTATTGGCCGCAATGGTAATATGGCGGCGTTTTCCTAAGGCAAACGCCGCTAACTCGCTCATGTGCCGTCATCACCGCAGCGTAGCCCCAGAGCAGCCAACGTTTGCGTACGCACCGGCGTTAAAGGAACGCGCGGCGGCGGTAAAGGCCAGCCAAACAGTTGTCTTGCCGCCGTCGCGCAAATTTTGCCCTGGCATGCCCCCATGCCGCAGCGGCTGCTCAGCTTGGCCGCGTTCCAATCCGGCAAACCACTTACCTGCCCCAGCGCAACATCTTCACAACGGCACAACAGCGTCTGCGGTTTAGCCAGTGAATGCAGGCTTTCATCGAGCGCAAAGGCGGTTGCCACCGCAGCGGCGAACCCCCGCCATTGCCGCCGCTGCCTTGCCAGGGAATCGGCTTTTTCCCGCTGCCCGGTGGCGACATAACCGGCGATGGTACCTTCGGTTAACGCCAATTCACTACCGCCGATGCCGGTACACTCCCCGGCGGCATAAACGTGCGGTTGGCTGGTTTGCTGCCAATGATCCACCGCCACGGCGTCGAGCTCGATCCGACACCCCAGCAGCATCGCCAGTTCAATGTTCGCCACCAAACCGAAACCGCAGGCCAACCTGTCGCAGGCGATCGTTTTCTCCCGCCCGCCGCTATTGACGCGTACCGAGGTTAAACGTTCTTGCCCCAACGCCGCCAACACCCGGCTGTCTGCACGATAGCGGCGCGACATCAGAGAAAACGCCTGAGGCAGCTTGGCCGGCCAGCGCCATAAACCGCCGGTGAACGCCGCCAACCGCCAAAGCGGCGCCTGTTCCGCCACCAGCACTACCTTGCCACCGCCCTGTTTCACGCTGTTAGCCACCGCCAGCAGCAGCGGACCGCTGCCTGCTATCACCACCCGCTCGCCGCGGATCGCCAGCCCCTGCTTAATTTGCGCCTGCAGACCACCGGCGCCGGTTACCCCCGGCAGCGTCCAGCCGGGAAACGGCAGCAGCAGTTCACGTGCGCCATTGCATAGAATCAGCTTTTGATAGCGAATCACGCCACAGCCTGCGGCGTCTTCATACGCCAATCGGCCAGCGCCGCACTGCGCCACCAGCTTGCAGCCGGACTGCAGCGCGATGTTTTCCCGCGCCGCCACCGCCTGTTGATAGCGGCGCGCAGATTCAGGCAGAGCCACCTGCGGCCCGCCGCGCCAGATTTGCCCACCGGGGTGAGGATTATCATCGATCACCCTCACCTGGCAGCCGCTTTCCGCCGCCGCCAGCGCCGCCGCCATGCCGGCCGGCCCGGCCCCAACGATCAGCACCTCACAGTCGAAATCACTCATCATCGCTCCTATCAATGCGCATGCCGGATTGGCACAACGTCTGGCACGCCAGGCGACGCAGGCCGTTAATGGTTACCCGACACTCCTGACAAATGCCCATGCCGCAAAATGGCGCGCGCGGCTGGCGTGACACCGACAGCCGACAACGATCCGCGCCGCACAAGCTGAGCGCCGCCGCGACGCTGATGCCGACCGGCACCCGGTAGGGTTCGCCGTCGATGCTCAACGTGAGCGTATCTTGACTTTCATTCATGCCGACAGCTCCTCGGCGGCAAACGCCCGCGCCGCCAAATACGGGGTATCGTTAATCTCCGGCGTTTTCTGACCGATCTGCGCGGCGATCAGCGCGGCGCTGCCGAGGGCGGTCGTAACGCCCAATCCCTCATGCCCCAACGCCAACCACAGCCAGGGATGGCGCGGATGCGGCCCCAGCAGCGGCAATCCGTCGACAGAAGCGGCACGCAGTCCGGTCCAGCAGCGAATGATGTTCATCTGTGCCAGTGCGGGCAAAAAATGCTGCGCGCGTGTGAGCATCGATGCCAGCAACGGCAGATCCAACGCCGAATCGACGGCATCAAACTGGCGGGAAGAGCCAATCAGCCATTGCCCGGTGGGCCGCGCCTGCACGTTGAACGCCACCGACGTGCCGTCGCTGGCATGCGCGCTGGCGCCGTACCCCAACTCCACTAGCTGATGCCGCACTCGCGACGGATAACGATCGGTTATCGCCAGATGCCCCTTCTTGGCGCGCAGCAACGGCTGCGACAACAGACTGTTGGCCCGCAAACCGCAGGCCATAACCACCACCGGCGCCGCCAGGCGCCTGCCGTCCACCAGCCGCACCGCCTTTTCTTCCAGCGCTGCCGCTTCGCCATACACCACGTCGATCGCCGCGCCACCGTCGGCCAACAGCCAACGCGCCGCGAGCGGCGCATACAGAATGCCATCGCCCGGCACCCGCAGCCCACCGGCCAGGCCGTGTCGCAACATCGGCTCCGTAGCGGCGACCTGCTTTGCCGTCAGCAGCTCCGCCGTCACGCCCTGCTCCGCCAACCTATCCCGTTTTTGCTCGGCAATAGCCATTTCATCCGTTTTATCCGCCAGCCATAACGTACCGCAACCACGCCAGGCACACTCTTCAGGCATGCGCCCCGTCACTTCGCGCCACAACCGCAGCGAATAAGCGCTCAACGCCAGCTCGGCCGGATTATCATCCATGCACACCAGATGCCCCATGCCGGCTGCGGTGGCGCCGGCGCGGCGATCGTCCACCACCGAGACGCGATACCCTTCCAGCGCTAACCGCCAGGCACAGGCGGCGCCGATGATGCCGGCACCCACCACGATGGCATCGGTTCCCCTTCCGCCTCCCATCAGCGTATTCCCCAGACAAAGGGATCGCGCTCATCGAGCAGCAGTTGGCTATCGGCGCACACATAGGCCTGCCCGCGAATAAAGGGGGTAATGCGATCGCCGTTCCAACGGTAATAGGCCTGGAATTCGCTGCCGATCACGCTGGCCTGCCGCCAATGCGTGTCCGGCGGCAGTTTGCCGTCCGCCGCCAGACACGCCAGCTTGGCGCTGGTGCCGGTACCGCACGGCGATCGATCGTAGGCTTTGCCGGGGCACAGTACGAAGCTGCGGCTGTCGGCCTGCGGATCGTCACCGAACAGTTCGATATGGTCGATCGTCCCGCCGTCTTCGCCGCGGATGCCCGCCTGTTCTAATGCCTGCTGCACCGCCCATGTGAACGCGGTCAGCGCCTCCAGATTTTGCTTATCGATGGGCAACGGGGACTCGCCGATCAGAAAGAACCAGTTACCGCCCCAAGCGATGTCGCCCGTCACCGGACCATGGCCCGCAACCTCAACCTGCACCAGGCGGCGGTAACGATAAGCCGCCACGTTCTCTACCGTGACACTGCCATCGTCATGCAGCGTGGCGTTGACCGGGCCGACCGGGGTCTCGATCAGATGGCGACCGGCGTGAATGCGCCCCAGGTGCGCCAGCGAGGCGATTAGCCCAATCGTGCCGTGGCCACACATTCCCAGATAACCGGTGTTGTTGAAAAAGATCACCCCGGCGGTGGCCTGTGGCGAGCAGGGACGACACAGCAGCGCCCCCACCAGCACGTCATTGCCGCGCGGTTCGAGCATCACCGCGCAGCGCCAGTCGTCATAATGTTGTGCGAAACGCGCCCGCCGTTCCGCCATGCTGCCTTCGCCGAGATCGGGGAAACCTTCGACGATCAGCCGGGTCGGCTCTCCGCCGGTATGAGAATCGATCGCCCGCAAAGCGGTGATATGCGCAGAAAGTGCCATCGGCGTCTCCTGGGTTAATGAGATGTTACCAACAGCGTTAAGCCTGAACGAATGCGCGCATGACGGCTTGATGCGTTTCGGCGTGGCGAATGAAGAAATCAGCACAGTGACAAGAGTCGGGCCTGATGCGCCACTATTATGTGCTTAGCGAAATTCATGTTAATAATTTATTTATCATGGTGTTATCTCATCACCAACCCCATGCGTAGCGAGAAACGCCGCAGTTTTCAAGCAACCGCCACACGCCACCCGGCAAAAGTATGCGGCAATCCGCATATTTGGCAGCCGGCCGGAAATAGCGCTTGATTCGTTACGGAAAAGTTAATATTGATGCGAAAGCGCCAACCTGGCCGCCTGTTTTTCCGGCTAACGACCGAAAAGGGACTGCTATGCGACCCACTTCAAGCCATCAGCATCAGGTTTCTCTCTCGCCGCCTGCGCTCGCGGAGCTGCCGGAGCAGGAGGACGTTTTCGCCGTCGAACATCTGTCGCGCCTGTGCGACGGGCTGGCGCAGCAGCGCCCGAACAACCTGCGCGATCTGCTGAATACGCTGGCGCTGATCGCGCCGTTGCTGAACGCGATTCCCAACGTGGTGTTCTTTATCAAAGACGCCCAGGCACGTTACCTGCTGGCCAACCTGACGCTGGCCAGGCGTTGTGGTTTCAAGACCGTTACGCCACTGCTGGGCAAGACGTCCGCCGACGTGTTCCCCGCTCAGCTCGGATCCGGCTACACCGAGCAGGATCTGCGGGTGTTGCGCCACGGCGTGCTGATCCAGGATCAGCTGGAAATGCACCTGTACACCGGCCGTGAAACCGGCTGGTGCCTGACGCAAAAGCTGGCGCTGTACGACGCGCAGGGCAAAATCATCGGCATGGCGGGCATTTCACACGATCTGCAGGAGGCCAAGGCCAATCACCCGGCTTACCAACGGCTGGCGGCGATCGATGTGCACATCCGCCGCCATTACGCCCGGCCGATCGCACTTGAGGAACTGACGGTGCTGACCGGGTTGTCGGTGGCGCAGATCGAACGCTACTGCAAGCGCATCTTCCACCTCACTCCGCGGCAGATGATCCACAAAGTGCGACTGGAAAAGGCCACGGAACTGCTGGCCGGCGACCTGCCAATCACCGATATCGCGCTGCAGTGCGGCTATACCGATCACAGCGCATTTAGCCGCCAGTTCAAAGCGATGACCGGCTCCACGCCGCGTGATTTCCGCCTGACGCTTTCCGCTTAATGCGCTGATTTACCCGATTAACGCATCCTTTTCACGGCGCGCCGGCGCCCGGCTTTTTCACGCCCGTTTTCCGGCGCTATTGTGCCAATTTCGTCGCGGCAATCGGTGAAAACCGTCAAGCCTCCCTGCGCAATACCGGTCAATCTGTCGGTGAGCTTAACCAAGGGTTCACCTTTCATTAACACTTTCGAACGACAGGACAAACACGATGAGCCATAAAGCCATAAGCTGGAGCGGCGTATTCCCGGCGGTGACAACCCAGTTCCGCAACGATTTCTCTCTGGACCTCGACGCCACCCACACGGTGATCAAAAACCTGGTGCGCGACGGTGTATCCGGCCTGGTGGTGTGCGGTACCGTAGGTGAAAACACCTCGATGACAGTACAGGAAAAGCTGGCGGTGATCGAAGTGGCGAGAGACGCCGCCGACGGCAAAGTCCCGGTGATCGCCGGCATCGCCGAGTTCACCACCGCCTTCGCGCAGAATATGGCGCGTGAAGCGCAAAAGGCCGGCGTCGACGGCATTATGGTGATGCCGGCACTGGTCTACTCTGCCAAGCCGCACGAAACCGCCGCGCACTTCCGCAGCGTCGCCGGTGCCACCGACCTGCCGATCATGGTCTACAACAACCCGCCGATTTATAAAAATGACGTCACGCCCGACATTCTGACTTCGCTGGTCGACTGCGAGAATATCGTGTGCTTCAAAGACTCCTCGGGCGACACCCGTCGCTTTATCGATCTGCGCAACGAAGTCGGCGATCGCTTCGTGCTGTTCGCCGGGCTGGACGATGTGGTGCTGGAGAGCATCGCCGTCGGTGCGCAGGGTTGGATCTCCGGCATGTCCAACGCCTTCCCGCGCGAGGGTGAAACCCTGTTCCGCCTGGCGAAGGAAAAACGCTATGAGGAAGCGCTGGCACTGTACAGCTGGTTCATGCCGCTGCTGCATCTCGATGCCCGTCCCGATCTGGTGCAGTGCATCAAGCTGTGCGAACAGCGGGTGGGCCGCGGCAGCGCCGTCACTCGCCCGCCGCGTCTGGCGCTGCAGGGGGAGACGCTCGCCGAGATCAACGCCGTGATCGATAAAGCGTTGGCCGCTCGCCCCGCGCTGCCGAACGTCGGCCTGTAGCGCCTTCACCGCCCGGCCACGCCGGGCGCCGCTCTTTCTCTACCGGGGGTACCGATGCCCAACGATCGCCACGCCGCCATCAGCGGCCAACAATTTATCGGCGGCCAGCGCCGCGCCGAAGGAGACGCGACGCTGCTCAGCCTGCGCGCCGACGATGGCCAACCGACCGGCTACCGTTTCCACCAGGCCACGGAGGCAGAAGCCGCCGCCGCCGCCGAAGCCGCCGCTGCGGCCTTTACGCCTTATTCGCAACTCAGCGCCGAGCAACGAGCGAACTTTCTCGACGCTATCGCCGAGGAGCTTGACGCGTTGGGTGACACCTTCTTCACCTTCGTCACGCAGGAAACCGCCCTGCCGCCGGCGCGGTTGAGCGGCGAACGCGCCAGAACCAGCGGCCAAATGCGGCTGTTCGCCACGCTGCTGCGGCGCGGCGACGTCGAGGCGGTGCGCATCGACTGCGCGCTGCCGCAGCGTTCACCGCTGCCGCGCCCCGATCTGCGCCAATACCGCACGGCGATCGGCCCGGTGGCCGTGTTCGGCGCCAGCAACTTCCCGCTGGCATTCTCCACCGCAGGCGGCGATACCGCCGCCGCGCTCGCCGCCGGCTGCCCGGTGGTGTTCAAGGCGCACAGCGGCCATATGATCACCGCCGAACTGACCGCCCTGGCGATCGAGCGCGCACGGGAACGCATGGGAATGCCCGCCGGCGTTTTCAACATGATCTTCGGTCACCGCGTGGGGGCCACGCTGGTGCAACATCCCGCGATTCAGGCGGTGGGATTCACCGGCTCGCTGCAAGGCGGCCGGGCGCTGTTCGATCTGGCTATGCAACGCCCCCAACCTATCCCGGTCTTCGCCGAAATGTCGAGCATCAATCCGGTGGTGATCCTGCCGCAGGCGCTGGCGCGGCGCGGGCAACAAATCGCGCAGGAACTGGTTTTCTCCTTCACGCTCGGCTGTGGCCAGTTTTGTACCAAACCCGGGGTGATCGTCGCGCTGCGCGGCGCGGATTTCGATCGGTTGGCCGAAACGATGAGCGCGTTGGTCAACGCCGCCGAACCGCAGCCAATGCTGAATGCCGGCACGCTGGATCACTACCGCGACGGGCTTGCGGCCCTCGACGCCCATCCGGGCATACGGCGGCTGGCGGGCCGAAGCGAAACGCTGCCCCACCAGGCGGCGGCGCAGCTGTATCAGGCCGAAGAGGCGCTGCTGCTGGCCGATCCGCTGTTGCAACAGGAGGTGTTCGGCCCTGCCTGCGTGCTGGTGGCGGTAGACAGCGAAGCGCAGCTGCATACGGCGCTGGCGGCGTTGCAAGGCCAGCTGACCGCCACGCTGCTGGCGGATGACGGCGACCTCGATGCAGCTGCCGGGCTGGCGGCACTGTTGGCTCGCAAAGCCGGCCGGGTGTTGTTCAACGGCTATCCGACCGGGGTGGAAGTGTGCGACGCCATGGTGCACGGCGGCCCTTATCCGGCGACCAGCGATGCGCGCGGCACTTCGGTAGGGACGCTGGCCATCGAGCGTTTCCTGCGGCCGGTCTGCCTGCAGAATACCCCTGCGGCGCTGTTGCCACCGCCACTGCAGGACGCCAACCCGCTCAACCTGCTGCGGCTGGTGAACGGCGTTTACACCCGAGATCCCCTTGTTTCACCAGCCCAAAACTAGCCTGGCCGCATCTGCCTGCCACTCAATAACAAAAGGGTAATACCATGACAACCCAAGGCAAATTCAAGAAGCAGCTTACGCTCACCGATCTGACGTTCATCGGTCTGGGCGCCATATTCGGTTCAGGCTGGCTGTTCGCCGCCAGCCATGTCTCCTCCATCGCCGGCCCGGCTGGCATCTACTCCTGGCTTATCGGCGGTCTGGCGGTGCTGCTGCTCGGCATCGTCTACTGCGAGCTCGGCGCCGCCCTGCCGCGCGCCGGCGGCATCATTCGCTATCCGGTGTTCTCGCACGGCGAACTGATGGGTTATTTGCTGGGGTTTATCACGCTGATCGCCTTCTCCAGCCTGATCGCCATCGAGGTCGTCGCCGCCCGGCAATACGCCGCCGCCTGGTTCCCGTTCCTCAGCCAACCGGGTTCCGGCGACCCGACGCTGCTCGGCTGGCTGGTACAGTTGGCGCTGCTGTGCTTTTTCTTCGCGCTCAACTATTACAGCGTCAAAACCTTCGCCAAATCCAATAACCTGATCAGCGTGCTGAAGTTTCTGGTGCCGCTGTTGGTGATCGTGGTGCTGTTCAGCTTTTTCAAACCGGAAAACCTGCACAGCCAGGGCTTTGCTCCCTTCGGTTCCGCCGGGGTCGAAGCCGCCATTTCCGCCGGCGGCATCATCTTCGCCTACCTCGGGCTGACGCCGATCATTTCGGTCGCCAGCGAGGTGCAACGGCCGCAACGCACCATTCCCATCGCGCTGATCCTGTCGGTCGTGCTCTCCACCATCATCTATGTACTGTTGCAGGTAGCGTTTCTCGGCAGCATTCCCAGCGAAATGCTGAGCGGCGGCTGGGTCGGCATCAGCCAACAGTTCTCCCTGCCGTTCCGCGACATCGCCATCACGCTGGGCATGGGGTGGCTGGCGTTCCTGGTGGTCAGCGACGCGATCGTTTCGCCGAGCGGCACCGGCAACATCTATATGAACGCCACGCCGCGCGTGATCTACGGCTGGGCGCGCGCCGGCACCTTTTTCAAACTGTTCACCCGGGTAGATGGCGAATCCGGCATTCCACGCCCGGCGCTGTGGCTGACCTTCGCGCTCTCGGTATTCTGGACGCTGCCGTTCCCATCGTGGGAAAAACTGATCGGCGTGGTGTCCGCCGCGCTGGTGCTGAGCTACGCCATCGCCCCGGTCACCGCTGCCGGATTGCGGCGCAATGCGCCCGACATGCCGCGCCCGTTCCGGGTGCGCGGTTTCTGCGTGCTCGGCCCGCTGTCATTTATCATTTCAGCGCTGATCGTTTTCTGGTCCGGTTGGGACACCGTTTCCTGGCTGCTGGGTTTGCAGATCCTGATGTTCTTCATCTATATCCTGTTCAAAAATCAGGTGCCAACCCACGCCGTCAGCCTAAAACAACAGATTTGGTCCTCACTGTGGCTGATCGTCTTCTATGCGCTGGTGATCGTCGTCTCTTACCTCAGCAGTTTCGGCGGCATCGCTGCTATCGCCCATCCGTGGGATACCCTCACCATGGCGGTGATTGCGCTGGTGATCTATTACTGGGGCGCCTACACCTGTTTACCTCAGGCCAATTTTGTCGGCGATGAAGAAGAATGAAACCAGGGAGGACATTGAGATGACGCCTATGCACACCTTATCGCTGGAACAGGCTTACCAACTGGCGCTGCGCGCACTGCGCAGCAACGGCTTCAGCCAGGCGCACGCCGAGGCGGTGGCGCAGAATGTCACCCAAGGCGAACGCGATGGCTGCGCTTCGCACGGATTGTATCGGGTGTTGGGCTGCGTGCGCTCGTTGCAGGCGGGCAAGGTCTCCGCCGATGCCCATCCCAGGCTGTTCGACCAGGCACCGGCCATCTTGCGCGCCGACGCCGGCGGCGCGTTTTCCCTGCTGGCTTACCGCGCCGCCCTGCCGGCTTTTATCAGAAAGGTGCGCGCCAACGGCATTGCCGCTTTGGCGATCAACCGCTGCGTGCATTTCTCCGCGCTGTGGGCCGACATCGAACCGCTTACCGAGCAGGGTTTGGTGGCTCTGGCCTGCACGCCCAGCCACGCCTGGGTAACACCGGCCGGCGGTTCGCGTCCGCTGTTCGGCACCAACCCCATCGCCTTTGGCTGGCCGCGCCCGGAGCGGCCGCCGTTTCTGTTCGACATGGCCACCAGCGCAGCGGCACGTGGCGAAATCGAACTGCATCGGCGCGCCGGCACCCCGCTGCCCGAAGGCTGGGGCATTGATAAGGCAGGCAACCCGTCCACCGATGCCGCCAGCGTACTGGAGGGTGCGATGCTGACCTTCGGCGGCCATAAGGGCTCGGCGCTGGCGGCGATGGTTGAATTGCTGGCCGGGCCGCTGATCGGCGACATGACCAGCAAGGAATCGCTGGCCTACGACGACGGCACCGGCTCGTCGCCTTACGGCGGTGAGCTGATCATCGCGCTGGATCCCGAGCGCTTTCTCGGTGCGGATAAAGCGAAATATTTCGCCAAGGCGGAGGGAATGTTCGCCGATATGCAGGCGCAAAGCGCGCGCATTCCTGGCGCGCGGCGCTATCGGCAGCGGCGTCACAGCGAACAATACGGCGTGGAGATCCCCAAGGGGTTGTACGACGAAATCGCGGCGCTGTGCGACTAGCGGCCCGCGCCGCCAGCTTGGCGCGGGGTCATACTGACCCTGCCTGAGCCGGATCGCTGTGCCGATCGTTTCTGATAAGCCCCTAACGGCATAGCGATCCCACTTCGGATGGGGAGGGTTACCTGACCACCATCACCGAGATATTGGCATGACGCACGATGGCGGCGGCGTTGGAGCCCAGCAGATAGGTTTTCACGCTTGGGCGACGCGAACCGATAATGATCAGATCGGCGTCGATCTCTTCCGCCAGTTCCAGGGCCTGATCGCGCGCGGAACCGAAGCTGACGGTGTAATTGAGGCGATCCAGCGGCAAATCAATTTCCGACATGATTTTCTTCAGCTTATCTACCGCTTTCACTTCCGCCTGATTTTCAAACTCCTTAAGACCAAACGAATAGGCGGTCACAAAGGCCGAAGCGTCCGGCAACGCATGGAAGAAATGCACTTTGGCACCGGACATCTTCGCCAAATATTCCACATGCTTCAGCGCATGGTCGGTCAACAGATCCTCTTCAATATCTATCGGCACTAAAATGGTCTTGTACATATCACATCCTTTCTAGGTAAACCGGGTACCTACAGAGTACTGCCACCCACAGGCGCGGTGAATCGCTTTGTCGCGCTTTTGTGATCGGAGGTAAATACTGATACGGACAATTCTTGTTTTAACAAAAATATAAACATCTCGCCGCTAACCGATAGGCGATTAATGATTTATATCTCGCGATTAAATAAGCGGCAAATAAGCTGCTTTGGCGGCGGCCGGCCTGCACGCATGGAGAGAATGCGCCGCCATATTGCCACGCCGTAAATAATTACCGGCCGATACGCCACAAAAAATAATATGCACGAAGGACAGCGCGAAATTAACAAATTATTACGGCCATTTGATCACGTCCAGCCTGATGGCCACTGCCCCTTTGCACTCACTCCCCGTCCGAGCCGCGCTATTCTCCCACAGCTCATTTTACGCAGCCCGCACTGCAGAGCTGCGATACACTGCCGGCAGCCATAATGTGCTGACGCTAATAAGGAAAACAATGCGCCATTCGCCTCTGTTGCCTCCCAGGCCGATCCCGCGCCCGTTCACGGCCAACGATCTGCCCCACTTTATCGTCTATAGCAATCCCCCCGACATAGCGTGCAGCCAGAGCAGGAGCGGTTATCGTGTAGCGCGCATACGCAACCTTCGCGCCGCCACGCCAGGCCATGAGGCCCGCTGGGGGCAAAACGCGTTCTTCAAAGGCCCATGGGCCGGCGAATTCGGCCTCGTTATGCGGCAAAGCGAACGATGGGAGAGCAAAAAAACATGACGTTGTTGAATAAATACCTCGGGCAATATCAGTTCGCGGAGCGACATGAGATCGCCATCGCCGCACCGCGGTCCCGGATCATGGCTGCCGTGGCCGCCTACGACCCCAAACACGATCGTTTTTTCCGCAGCATGATAGCGTTGCGAGAGCTACCCGCGCGGCTGATACCGCGCCAGACGCCCAGTCCACCGCCGTTTGGCCTGCATAATTTTTGCCTGCTTGAGCAGAATGAAGCTGCGCGGGTCTATGGCCTGATCGGCCGCTTTTGGCAGGCCGAATACGGCCTGGAGAAGGTCGCTGACGGGCCGGGATTTTTGGCTTTCGCTCAGCCCGGCGTCGCCAAACTGGCGCTGGGTTATGTCGTGAGTCCTCTGCAGGACGGCCGCTGCCGCCTGGTGACGGAAACGCGTATCTTCTGCCCCGACGACGCCAGCCGGCGGCGATTCACCCCCTACTGGTATACTATTCGCCTGGTCAGCGGGCTGATACGCCGCCGTATGTTGCACGCCATCAAAACAGCCTCTGAGGTTACGCCGTAAAATCATTCGTGTTCTTAATGTATTTAGGAGCATTCTCAGCGCGCATATCGAGTTTAGTGGTTATTTTTTAATCATTATAAGATGCATTGAGAAGCCATTAGCCCCGCCCTCAGCGGGGCCTTTTTCATCACTCGCTTTCCAATTCAGGAAATGCCTGCATAAACATAAAGGTGCAAGGCTTGCGCTGATACTGATTAATCTGTGGCACCAACCGGGTGAAATGTTCAGTCTGGCAATGCAGGTCCAGGGCGGCGCGGTCCGGCCAACTTTCGATAAAAATGAAATGCCCGGGATCTTGCTGGTCGATGCACAACTCATAAGTGATGCACAGTGGTTCTTGTCGGGTTTTCTCCACCAGCTCGCGATACCACGGCATGACGGTTTCAATGTGTTCCGGGTGAATGAAATCTTCAGCGATGACCTTAAGCATGTGACGCTCCTGCATTTTATTTGTCGTGCTTCACCTTATCTCGCCACCCGCCGAGATGAAAGCGCAACGCCGCAGGCCAATGACCTCTCTCCCGATTCAGTGATTGCGCACGCAGATCTCGATCACCGCGCTTGCTCTCGTAAGCCGCACCTGAACGTTCTGATTAACAAAACACGGCCCCCCACGAGGGCCGGTAAGATGCGGAGATTGCCGGCTAGCGGCGCGCTATTTAGCCATTATTGAACCTGCAGATGGGACACTGACACTCAGCCCCCTCGCCCGCAGGTGTTAAATGGATGAGTTGACGCAAATTATCGCCAAATACAGCCCGGAACCGGAGATGTTGCTGTTGTTGATTTTCCTGTTCGCACTGGGGAAATCCGTAATCTTCGTTTCTTCTGTGCTGCCGCCCGCGTCGGCCACACTGCTGATGGGCATTCTTGCGGGCAAGCACGCGCTGCCCGCCGGCGCGGTTTGGGCGGCCATCGCCTGCGGCGCCGCGTTGGGATCGATCCTGTCGTTCCACGGCGGCGCGCTGCTGTGCCGCCGCGATCTCAGCGGCCGGCTGCCGGTGCGCTTTCACGCGCCGCTGAGCAAAGCGCAGTATGTCTTGCAAAAGAGGGGGTTGCCGCTGTTGTTCGCTTCGCGCTTTCTGGCGGTGATGCGCTACACCGTACCGCTGATGGCCGGCATGTTGAAACTGCCGTTGGGGCGCGTCTATGCCACCGCCACGCTCTCGGCCGCCGTTTGGGCACTGGCCTTGATGTCCGCTGCGCATTTATTCCCCGTTTTTTGACCTGAAAGATTCTTGGGCAAATATCCCCTCCATGTACCGACGTTGCGCCAGCGCACAGCCTCCCTTGCCGTATAAAGTAAGGTGCAACACCGCAGTTTGCGCCAGATCACCTTTCTGAACATCAGTCGAAAAATGCGAATTTTTTTGCAGAATGCGCGCTTAAAACGGCGCAATGCGGGAACTGGCTGCGAAAAGTCTGAGCGTAACACGCTGATTTAGTTGGTGGGTCGTACAGGGTTCGAACCTGTGACCAATTGATTAAGAGTCAACTGCTCTACCGACTGAGCTAACGACCCAACGCGATAAATTGTCCTCCTCGCCGGCACAACTGTCAAACGCTTACACCCATTACTTTTTCTCATGCGAGTTTTACAACCCTTTGTTTAATCAACTAGATAAGCCGCATAAGGTCTGTTAATCCCACGTTTTGAAGAGTAATCTTCCGCTCCCTGAACGTCCGATTTGCCTCCTCCGTGTAAAGATTGATCGACTTTTATCCCGCGTATAAATGTTGCAAACATGTTGCACAAAGGTGGCGTTATTGCACTACCTTACTAAAGCCGGGCCAACCGGATAAATGTATAAAAAAGAGCCACTTCAGAGCTCGCGACTTCACTAATGACAGGTAAAACAGGACATCATCAGATGGTAGATCATTCCAAAATAGCGACTGACGCGACGCCCGCTTCAGAAGATCATCTACGGCGAGACCTCACTAACCGACATATTCAACTGATCGCCATCGGCGGCGCCATCGGCACCGGTCTATTTATGGGCTCAGGTAAAACCATCAGCCTGGCCGGCCCTTCGATCATCTTCGTGTACATGATCATCGGCTTTATGCTGTTCTTCGTGATGCGCGCCATGGGCGAGCTGCTGCTGTCCAATCTGGAATACAAATCGTTCAGCGATTTCGCTGCGGATCTGCTCGGCCCGTGGGCCGGATTCTTCACCGGCTGGACCTACTGGTTCTGCTGGGTGGTCACCGGCATCGCCGACGTCGTGGCGATCACTGCCTACGCCCAGTTCTGGTTCCCCGGGCTGTCGCAATGGATCGCTTCGCTGCTGTGCGTGCTGTTGCTGCTCGGCCTTAACCTGGCGACCGTGAAGATGTTCGGCGAAATGGAATTCTGGTTTGCGATGATCAAAATCGTCGCCATCGTCGGACTGATCGTCGCCGGGCTGGTGATGATCGCCATGCAGTTCCAGTCGCCGACCGGCACCGTGGCCTCATTCACCCATCTGTGGAATGACGGCGGCATGTTCCCGAAAGGCATCAGCGGCTTCTTCGCCGGCTTCCAGATTGCGGTATTCGCCTTCGTCGGCATTGAGCTGGTGGGCACCACCGCCGCAGAAACCAAGGATCCGGAGAAATCGCTGCCGCGCGCCATCAACTCGATTCCGATCCGCATCATCATGTTCTACGTGTTCTCCCTGATCGTCATCATGTCGGTGACGCCGTGGAACTCCGTGGTGCCGGACAAGAGCCCGTTCGTTGAACTGTTCGTGCTGGTCGGCCTGCCGGCCGCGGCCAGCGTGATCAACTTCGTGGTACTGACCTCCGCCGCCTCTTCCGCCAACAGCGGCGTGTTTTCCACCAGCCGCATGCTGTTCGGATTGGCGCAGGAGGGCGACGCGCCAAAATCGTTCGCCAATCTGTCCAAGCGCGCGGTGCCGGCCAACGGCCTCACCTTCTCCTGCATCTGCCTGCTGGGTGGCGTGGTGCTGATTTACCTGATCCCGAACGTGATGACGGTCTTCACCCTAGTGACCACCGTATCGGCGATTCTGTTCATGTTCGTCTGGACCATCATCCTGTGCTCGTATCTGGTCTACCGTAAACAGCGCCCGGCGCTGCACCAGAAATCGATCTACAAGATGCCGGCCGGCAAACTGATGTGCTGGGTATGCATGGCGTTCTTCGTGTTCGTGTTGGTGCTGCTGTCACTGCGCGAAGACACCCGCCAGGCGTTGATCGTCACCCCGCTGTGGTTCATCGTGCTCGGCCTGTCTTACGTGTTCCTGCGCAAGAAGAAAACCGCATGATGCAAAAAGGGGCGGATATCTCCGCCCCTTTCTTCTTTTTTGTGCCTCTGCGCTAATCCGCTTCCGTCGCCACCGCCGCTTTATCCTTGCGCCGCACGCGCAGCTCGCTGACTACCACCCCAACCACGATCAATGCAGCCCCCAGCAACGCCACGCCCGGCAAACGCTCGCCGGCCAACCGCCCGACGATACCCGCCCAGACCGGCTCACCGGCGTAAATCACCGTAGCCCGCGTCGGCGACACGCTGCGCTGCGCCCAGTTCATGGTCAGCTGAATCAAGGCGCTGGCCAGCCCTAGCCCAATGGCGCTATACAGCAGGTAATCCGAATACGGCGGCGGCGATTCGCCGGTCGGCGCCATCATCAGAAATGAAGCCAGCGAGGCGGTCGCCAGCTGTACGATGGTCACCCGGCGAATGTTCACTTTGCCGGCGAAGGCGCCGATCAGAATGATCTCCGCCGCCATCCCCAGGGTACCGGCCAGCGTCAGAATTTCGCCGAGGCTCAGCGTCATGTCGGTGCTGCTCGGCGCCGCCAGCAGCATCAGGCCGGTAAAGGCCAACAGAATGCCGATCCACGACATGATGCCGGGGAACCGCCCCAGCACCAGCCATTGCAACAGTGGCACGATCGGCACGTACATGGCGGTGATAAACGCCGATTGGCTGCTGGTGATGGTCTGCAGGCCGACGGTTTGCATGCTGTAACCAAACATAATCGCCAGCCCAATCAGCCCGCCTGCCTTCAGTTCATACAGGGTCAGGCCGCGCAGCACGCGCAGCGAAAACAGCGTCAGCGCCAGCGTGGCGGTGGCGAAACGCAGGCCGACGAAAAAGAACGGCCCGCTGACCTGCATCGCGTGATGCACCGCCAAAAAGGTGCCGCCCCAGATCATGGTGATAAAAATCAACACCGCTTCCGGCAGCCTGATTTGCGGAACCACGGCGGAAATAAAGGATTTTTTTGCTGCTGACACCGGCTTGCCCTTCTTGCTGGGTGCAATATAATGCACAGATCCTGCCAGTATGAGATAAAGCCCGGCGATGAGCAATACGGCACATAACGTGAAAAACGATCCCCCCAAGGTGCTGCAGTACCTGAGCAGCAATCTGCGAAGCTACCGCCAACAGGCGGGTCTGAGCCAGACGGCGCTGGCCGAACTTTCCGGCGTAAGCCGCCGCATGCTGGCGGGCATCGAGGCCGGCGACCGCAACGTCAGCCTGGCGGTGCTCGACAAGATCGCTGCCGCTCTGGCGATTTCCTTTACCGATCTGATCCAGGCGCCGGAGGCGCGCGGCAGCCATCTGGTGGGGGAACTGGCCTGGCAAGGCACGCAGCCGGGCAGCCAGGCGCTGTTCGCCGCCAGCGTGCCGGCATGCCAACGGGCCGAACTGTGGGAATGGACGCTGATGCCGGGCGAGCGTTATGACTCGGCACCGGACGCCGCAGGCTGGAGCGAAATGATTTACGTGATTGCCGGTACCCTGACGCTGGAGCTGGAACAAGATACGCTGACGCTCACCGCCGGCGTCTCGCAAACCTTCAACAGCGATCAACGCTACGCTTACGTCAACCGCAGCGATCTCCCCCTGCGGTTTATCCGCAACGTTGCCTTCTGACGGCCGCCAACCCGTACCGGCGGCGGATGTCGTGTCGCTGTCGTGCCGCTGTCGTGGCGCCGCTCCCCCGCTCGCCCTACACTGAATGACAGTGACAGCGAACTCAGGAGCGCACCATGCAAAAGTACCGCATCAGGCCATTACGTCTGGAAAAAGGCTGGTCGCAGGAGCAGCTGGCGACCATCGCTGGCCTCAGCACCCGCACCGTACAGCGGATTGAAAACGGCGAACAGGCCAGCCTGGAAACCTTGACCGCGATCGCCGCCGCGCTGGGCGTGCAGGTCAGCGATCTCAACGCGCAGCCGCAGCCGGAAACCCCCAATGACGTGAGCGAAGAACAGCGTATTCGCCGGCAGGTGGCCGCAGAAAGCAAACTGCTGAGCATGGCGGTGCGCTTCGCCTTTATCGGCGCGCTGCTGTTCGCCATCAACTGGTTCACCCACCCGCAATATCTCTGGTCGCTGTGGGCGATCGGCGGTATGAGCATCGCACTGATCATGCGGGCGGTGCGCACCCTGCTGCTGCGCAATGTTTTCAGCCGCTGGCAACAGCAGCGGCTGGAGCAAAAACTGCGGCGTTTGCCCTGAACCGGCCATTCGGCAAGATCAAATTCGTCATTCGCTTCTATGCTTATCAGGGGATTCAGTTAATCATCTGAGCGGGAGTACGGAACATGACGAAAGTGTTGGTGCTTTATTACTCGATGTACGGCCATATCGAAAGCCTGGCACAGGCGGTGGCCGAAGGGGCGAACCGGGTCAACGGCGTGGATGTGACAATTAAACGCGTGCCGGAAACCATGACGCCGGAAGCCTTCGCCAAGGCCGGGGGCAAACAACATCAGCAGGCGGCGGTCGCCAGCCCGCAAGAGCTGGCGGACTATGACGGCATTATCTTCGGCACGCCGACCCGCTTCGGCAACATGGCCGGGCAGATGCGCACCTTCCTCGATCAGACCGGCGGCCTGTGGGCTTCCGGCGCGTTGCACGGCAAGGTGGGCAGCGTCTTCTCCTCCACCGGCACCGGCGGCGGCCAGGAACATACCATCAGCTCCACCTGGACCACGTTGGCGCACCACGGTTTCATCATCGTGCCGATCGGCTACGCCACGCCGGAGCTGTTTGACGTTTCGCATGTGCGCGGCGGCACCCCTTACGGCGCCACCACCATCGCCGGCGCCGACGGCTCACGGCTGCCGAGTAATGAAGAGCTGACCATCGCCCGTTATCAGGGCGAACACGTAGCGAAAGTTACCGCCAAGCTGAAAAGTTAAGCGGCCGCCATTTACCCACCACTCAAAGGGGCCGCGCATTCGCACGGCCCCATCTTGTTGCCGACCCGCGGCAAGGTTAGAATGCCCCTCCCCCGGCCATTCAGCGTCTGAAGGCCAGGCCCGAATTCGTTCTGCCCGTGTTCATCGGCCTCGGCCGAAGGACGGGCGTTCTGTTTTTTGCGCACAGCGAAGGGAATAAGTCAGTGTCTAAAGATTTTGATGAACTAATAAGAGACATGGATCTTATTATTGAAAATGTAGACAGCTTCAAGGCTCTGGCTCCGCGCGCGCCCGAGCCGGCCCCGGCACCGCCGCCGCCGGTTCATCACTACGACTCGTTCTGCGAAAACATCGCGCTGAAAGTGGTGTTGAAGGTGCTGCTGTCTTCGGTGGACAAGATAGTCAAAGTGCAGATCGCCAACAAGGTCGAGCAGGAGATCGCCCAGATAGAGCAGCAGGTGGTGCGCGCCGGCGGTGGCCCGGTCTCGCCGGACGATTTGGCGCAGATGACGCACTATGTGCGTCGCACCGTCAACGATCTGCTGGAATAAACCGCGCCCCGGTGAGAAACACCGCCATACTTATTCGGCGATATGAATTTTTACGTTATTTTTATATCGCCTGCTTTATGCTTGATACACTTCAATAAATTGACGCATTGTCGGCAGGCATTCCGAGCAACAGCATGGTCAGAACCAAACAAATCCTGGTCGTTATTCATCTTTGCAGCTTTTTGGTCCTTCTTTACAGCCTTTCAATGATTCCCCCCTTGCTGATGGGCCTGTTGTATAAAGAAAAAAGCGCCTTCTCGTTTTTCTACACCCTGGTGCTCGCCGCGACGCTCGGCGGATTGGGCTGGTTCAGCACCCGGCAGTCGAAAGTGCAGCTGCGTACCCAGGACGGCTTTCTGATCATCGTGATGTTTTGGCTGCTGTTTTCCGCGATCAGCGCCCTGCCGCTGTGGCTGGATGACACGCTGAACATCCGGCTGGTTGACGCGATGTTTGAAGGGGTCTCCGGCACCACCACCACCGGCGCCTCGGTGCTGAACGACGTCTCTAACGTACCCAAATCGTTCCTTTATTATCGCTCGCAGCTCAATTTTGTCGGCGGCCTTGGGGTTATCGTGTTGGCGGTGGCCGTACTGCCACTACTCGGTATCGGCGGCGCCAAGCTGTATCAGTCGGAAATGCCCGGCCCGTTCAAAGAGGAACGCCTGACGCCGCGTCTGGCCGACACCTCGAAAAACCTGTGGCTGATCTACCTTGGCCTGGGGTTGGCCTGCACCGTCGCCTTTCGCCTGGCGGGCATGCCGTGGTTCGATGCGTTGTGCCACGGCATCTCCACCGTGTCGCTCGGCGGATTCTCCACCCGCAACGAAAGCCTGGGATATTACGACAGTTCGGCAGTGGAGATGGTCGGCGGTATATTCTCCATTCTGGCGGCGGTGAACTTCACGCTCTATTTCGTCGCCGTCGGCCGCCGCAGCCTGAAACCGCTGTACCGTAACCCCGAGCTGCGCTTTTTTCTGCTGATCCTGGCCATCGTCGTGGCGGTCGTGTGTATTGAACTGTACCGCTCCGGCATGTACGGCGCCAAGGATGCCTTCGTGCACGGTTTTTTCCTCACCAGCTCGATGATGACCGATAATGGCCTGGCCATCGCCGATTACACCAAGATCCCGTCCCACACCATCATGCTGCTGCTGGCGGCGAGTTTTTTCGGCGGCTGCGTCGGTTCCACCTGCGGCGGCATTAAGGCGCTGCGTTTTCTGATCATGTACAAGCAAAGCCGGCTCGAGATCAGCCAACTGGTGCATCCCAACGCCATGTTCACCATCAAGGTCGGCAATGCGCCGATCCAGGATCGGGTGCTGCGCTCCGTCTGGAGCTTCTTCTTCCTCTACGTGCTGTTCACCTGCCTGTTTATCTGGCTGCTAAATCTGATGGGCTATGATCTGGTCACCGCTTTCGCTACCGTCGCCGCCTGCATCAACAATATGGGACTGGGGTATGGAGAAACCGCCGCCGGCTTCGGCACGCTGAACGACGCGGCGAAGTGGCTGATGTGCGCCGCCATGCTGCTCGGACGCCTCGAGATTTATCCGATGCTGATCCTTTGTTCACGCGCATTTTGGCGTTTTTGATGCCTGGGGTTGGCGTTTCGCTCTGCCAACGCTGATACATTCACGACATGAATGTATTGCATTGTTGTATTCGTTTCACTGCGATAAGTTTAATTCACTGTAAATATATACAGTATCATTTAACTTATTGAGGATATGAATATGCGCTTTAACAACAAGATGTTGGCCCTGACCGCCCTGCTGTTCGCCGCACAGGCGTCTGCCGACACGCTCGAATCCATCGACAACTGTGCGGTAGGCTGCCCGACCGGCGGCGGCAGCAACGTATCTATCGTGCGCCATGCTTATACGTTGAACAACAACAGCAGCACCAAGTTCGCCAACTGGGTGGCCTATCACATCACCAAAGACACACCGGCCAGCGGCAAGACGCGCAACTGGAAAACCGATCCGGCGCTCAACCCGGCGGACACTTTGGCGCCCGCCGATTACACCGGCGCTAACGCGGCGCTGAAGGTCGATCGCGGTCATCAGGCGCCGCTGGCCTCGCTGGCGGGCGTTTCCGACTGGGAATCGCTGAACTACCTGTCCAACATCACGCCGCAAAAGTCCGATCTTAACCAGGGCGCCTGGGCGCGGCTGGAAGATCAGGAACGCAAGCTGATCGATCGCGCCGACATCTCCTCGGTCTATACCGTGACCGGGCCGCTGTATGAGCGCGATATGGGCAAACTGCCGGGCACCCAGAAAGCGCACACTATCCCCAGCGCTTACTGGAAGGTGATTTTCATCAACAACAGCCCGGCGGTAAACCACTATGCCGCGTTCCTGTTCGATCAGAACACGCCGAAGGGTGCCGATTTCTGCCAATTCCGCGTGACGGTGGACGAGATCGAAAAACGCACCGGCCTGATCATCTGGGCCGGTCTGCCGGACGACGTGCAGGCCTCGCTGAAGAGCAAGCCCGGCGTCCTGCCGGAGTTGATGGGCTGCAAGAACTGACGAAAAAACCCGCCGAGGCGGGTTTATTTTTCGCGCGGGCGCCGGTGGTTTACTCCGTCAGCGCCTTTTGTGCCGCGGCCAGCTCACGCTGGCGGGGTGAGGCCACCGCGTGATCGCGCGCCAGCAGCGTATACACCGTCGGCAGCACGAACAGGGTAAACAGCGTGCCCACCAGCATGCCGGACACGATCACCAATCCCAGACCGAAGCGGCTGGCGGCGCCGGCGCCGCTGGCGAACAGCAGTGGGATCAAGCCGAACACCATTGCCCCGGTGGTCATCAGCACCGGCCGCAGGCGAATTTGCGCCGCCTGCAAAATCGCGGCGCGCCGCGCCAACCCCTGATGCATCTGCAGTTCGTTGGCGAACTCCACCATCAGAATACCGTGCTTGCTAATCAGCCCGATCAGGGTCACCAGCCCGACCTGGGTATAGATGTTCATCGTGGCATAACCCAGCGCCAGCGGTAGCAAAGCACCGCAGATCGACAGCGGCACGGTGATCAGGATAATCAGCGGATCCTTCAGGCTTTCGTACTGCGCCGCCAGCACCAGATAGATGATCACCAACGCCGCCAGGAACGCGAACGCCAGTGCGCTGCCCTCCTGGGTATATTGGCGCGAGTCGCCCTGCCAGTCGTGGCTGAACCCGGCCGGCAGCGCATTCGCCTGCCGTTCGAGGAACGCCACCGCTTCCCCCATCGAAACGCCGGGCGCGGGAATGGCCTGCAGAGTGGCGGCGTTCTGCTGGTTAAACTGGGTCAGCTTGTTCGGCTCGACCTTGACGGCCACCGACACCACGGTGGAGAGCGGCACCAGCGTATTGTCCTGCGTGCGGACGTATTGCCGCGCCAGCGCCTGCGGCGTCAACCGTTGTTCGCGCAGGCTCTGCGGGATCACGTCATAGGCGCGCCCGTCCATACCGAAGCGGTTGAGGTAGTTCTCCCCCACCAGCACCGCCAGCGATTCGCCGATGTCGCTCATGCGGATCCCCAGACTGTTGGCTTTGGCGCGATCGATATGCACCTCCGCCAGCGGGTTGTTGTAGTCCAAATCGCTGTCCACCACCATAAACAGACCGCTGTTTCTGGCGTTCTGTTTCACCTCTTCCATAGTGCGGTACAGCTGCGGGTAGTCCTGCGGCGTGCGCAGTACCATCTGCACCGGCAGCCCGCCGGTGGAGCCCGGCAAGGCGGGCAGCTGGAAGGCGAAAATGCTGGTGCCTTCGACGTCGTTCACCGCCCGTTGCAGATCGGCCTGCACCGCCGACGCCGAGCGCTGACGCGCCTGCCACAGCGTCAGGTTGATGCCGCCGATACCGGATGCGGTGCCGTCGCTGCCGTTGATGATCCAGCGGCTTTCGGTTTCCGGCATGCGGTTGTAAACCTCGTCCAGCTTGTAGGCAAAGCGTTCGACATAGTTCAGGTTGGCGTGCTGTGGCGCCTTAATGGCGGTCAGTACGATGGCCTGATCCTCGGTCGGCGCCAGCTCGCGCTGCGGCATCAGATACAGCAGCGGCAGGCTGATCATCACCAGCAGCGCCAGCGCGCCGGTCACCCAACGGTGGTGCAGCGAGAAATCCAGCGCGCGCGCATAGCGCCGCGTCAGGCCGCCGAAGACCCCCTCGGCGGCGCGCGCCACGCGCCCTTCGCGCTGTTTGGCCGGCAATAGAAGAGAACTCATTACCGGCGACAGCGTCAGCGCCACCACGCCGGACACCACCACCGCGCCGGCCAGCGTCAGCGCGAACTCGCGAAACAGCGCGCCGGTCAGCCCGCCCATCAGGCCGATCGGCGCGTAGACCGCCGCCAGCGTCAGGGTCATGGCGATCACCGGCCCCGCCACCTCGCGCGCGCCGATCATCGCCGCCGCCAGCGGCGTTTTCCCCTCTTCGATATGACGATGCACGTTCTCCACCACCACGATGGCATCGTCCACCACCAGGCCGATCGCCAAGACCATCGCCAGCAGCGTCAGCAAATTGACGCTGAAGCCGAAGGCCAACATCAGCCCGGCGGCGCCAAGGATCGACAGCGGAATGGTCACCACCGGGATCAGCACGGTGCGCAACGATCCCAGACACAGGTAGATCACCGCCACCACGATCACCAGCGCTTCGAGCAGGGTATGCACGACTTCATCGATCGAGGCCTGAATAAAGCGCGCGGTTTCGAACGCCAGCGCCATCTTCACGCCCGGCGGCTGCATCTTGTCGATCGCCGGCATCAGGTGACGAATGCCGTCGACGATCACCAGCGGGTTGCCGGTCGGCGTGGGGAAGACGCCGAGGAACACCGCCGGTTCGCCATCCATCAGCGCGCTGGTTTCCGTCGTCGCGGCACCCAGCTCCACGGTGCCGACGTCCTTCAAGCGCACCAGGCCGTTGCCGTCGTTACGCACCACCAGATTGCGGAACTCCTCCACGCTGGTGAGATCGGTGTTCACCCGCACGTTGGCAACCACGTATTGCCCTTTCACCTTACCCGGCGCCGCCTGGTAATTGTTGCGCCGCACCGCGTCGGCCACGTCGGCGGCGGTCAAGCCGCGGCCAGCCAGCCGATCGCTGTCCAGCCACAGGCGCATCGCCATTTTTTGCCCGCCGAACACTTCCACCTTGGCGACGCCGTCGATGGTGGTGAACATCGGTTCCACCACCCGCGTCAGGTATTCGCTCAGCGCCGGCGTGGACAGCGTTTTACTGGAGAAACCGACATAGGCCACGGCGGTGGCTTCACCGGCGGAACGCTCAATCACCGGATCGTAAGCCTGCTCCGGCAGCTTGTAGCGCACCTGGTTAACCTTGGCCATCACCTCGGTCAGCGCCTGGGTGGAATCGCGGTTCAACGCCATGCGCACCGTTACTACGCTGCGCCCCTGCACCGATGAGGAAGAAAGGTAGTCAACGCCCTCGACGGACGACACCGCCTGGGCGATCGGCTGCGTGACAAAGCCCTGCATTAACTCGGACGACGCGCCGGGATAATCGGTGCTGATGGTGATGGTCGAGTTTTCCAGCAGCGGGTATTGGCGGATCGGCAGTTGGCTGAGCGCCAGCGCGCCGAACAGCAGGATCAGGGTGCTGACCACCAGCGCCAGCACCGGCCGGCGCACGAACAGATCGGTAAATGTCATCGGTCTCTCCTCAGGAACCGGCCTGGGCGGCGTTCAGGGTATCCTGCGCCACCGGCTCGGCCGCCATGCCGTCGCTCAGCTTGAGCTGGCCCGAAGTCACCACCCGATCGCCTTCCTGCAGGCCGTTGATAATCTCGACACGCCCGTCGTTGCGCTCACCCACGGTGACCGAGACGCGCTTGACCGTCATGCCCTTTTCACCCTGCTGCGCCAGGAACACAGTATCGCCGTACGCCGTATAGGTCAGCGCCGTTTCCGGCACCGTCAGCACCGCCACACGCTGCTGCTGCGTGACACGAATGCCGGCGTACATGCCGGCCTTCAGCAATCCCTCACGGTTGGTCAACGTCGCCTGCACCTGCACGGTGCGGGATTTGCCGATCATCGGATCGATAGCGCTAATGGCGGCGGGGAAAGCGCGTTCGGGATACGCCCCAACCTGCACCGACACCGCCTGCCCCAGCGCCAGCCCGGCGCTGCTTTGTTCGTCCAGCGAGAAGTTGACCCGCAGCGTATCGGCGTCCACCAGGCTCGCCACTGCTTCGGCGGCGTTGAGATATTGCCCTTCATGCACGCGGCGAATGCCGATGGTGCCGGAGAACGGCGCGCGGATTGCCTTTTGCGCGATTTTGGCCTGCGTTTCCTGTACCGCACCGAGCGCCATATCCCGTGCGGCCAGCGCATCGTCCAGCTGTTGCCGCGCGGTGGCGTTGAGGTTCATCAGTTTGCGCATGCGCGCCAGCAACAGATCGGCATTGCGCAATTGTGCCTGCAGGCGCACCAACTCAGCCCGTTCGACCGCATCGTTGAGCTGCACCAGCAGTTGCCCCTGCCGCACCGTTTGGCCGGACTCAAACAGAATGCGCGTGATGCGGCCGCTGGTCTCCGCGGCCACCTCCACCTGGCTGGCCGCCTCCAGTTCGCCCACGCCGGCATAGCTGCGCGCCGCCTGTTCACGCAAAGCGGGTGCCAGCGCCACTTTCACCGGCGGATAGGCCAGCGCGTCTTCGGTTTGCCGCGCGGTGGATCGCATCGCTACCGCAGCGACGGCGAGCGCCGCCAGCAGCGCGGCAATAATGAGGTATCGTTTCATCATGTAACGGTTTCTTCCTGATTTTACAGCTAAAGCCATCCTTCCCCCGACGCAGCGCAGGCAGGTGACGAGAGATGCCGGTTGCCAAGCCCGGCTGGCTGCACTATAAAACCTCAGGTTAACTTGAGGTCAAGCTGAGGAACGCTGAATGGCAAGAAATGAACCGATTGACACCCATCGGCTACTGACCGTGGGGGAAGTGGCGAAGCGCAGCGGCGTGGCGGTGTCCGCTTTACACTTTTACGAGAGCAAGGGGCTGATTCAGGCGACGCGCAACGCCGGTAACCAGCGCCGCTACGCGCCAGTGGTGTTGCGCTACATCGCGGTGATCAAGATCGCGCAAAGCGTGGGCATTCCGCTGGAGGAGATCCGCGCCACACTGGGCCGTTTTCCCGCCGGCAGCAAGTTGACTTCAGAGCAATGGGGGATGTTGTCTTCGGCCTGGCGTAAAACGCTGGATGAGCGCATTCAACGCCTGACGATGCTGCGCGATCGTCTCGATAGCTGCATCGGCTGTGGCTGCCTGTCGCTCACCGACTGCCCGCTGCGCAATCCAAACGATATTTGGGGCCAACAGGGTGCCGGCGCGTATATTTTCGAACACCCGGGCGAGCACCGGTGAGCGAATACGGTAGCGCACCAGCGCTCTCAGCCCATCCCTCTCAGGGATAGATGATGTTCAACGTGGCCGAGGTGTTGATTTCCCCCTGCGTCACGCCATCGCGCTGATAAGGGTAATAATAAGCGCCCATGCCGATGGTGAAGCTACTGTTCAGGCTGCCGCCGGCGGCGACGTGAAACAGTGAGGTGGCGCCGCCGCGATCGACGTTGGAGGGCGACACCACCACTGGCGAACTCGGCATGTCGCGTTTAACCAGGCGCAGCCCTACCCCTTGTGCGCCGCCCGCGTTGGCATTGGTCAGCACGCTGGCGTCGGAGGCCAGCAGGTTATTGCTGGACAGGAACATCTCAACGGCGCGATCGGCGATGCCTTCCTGCTGCATGTTCTGGCAGCTGATGTTCAGCGAGAACGGCGTGTAGCCGGGTTGGCTGTTATTCAGCACCTGCGCCACGCCCATTTTGGGCAATCTGACCGTCAGGCCGGCGTTGTCGAAACGGCAGGTGGTGGTTTTCGGCGCGTACCTCACCGTCATCGGTTGACCGTACATATCACGGTCGTCATAAGGCCATTTTCGAAAACCGCTCGCGATCCACGACAGCAGTTTGCCCAACATTTTTAACGGCCAGCCAATAATCTCTCCCAATGACATACCGCTCATATCACTGACAAACAGCACGTCTTCAAAGGGATAACTATCGCCATTCACCAACAACCCGTCTTTGGGTTTTTGTACCAGCGAAAAACGGATCGTCATCATCGTATTCAGTTCGCTGGCCGAATGGCTTCCCGCCCCTCTTAACGTAATATTCTTGATGTCATTGGTGATTTCAGCACGTACCCACTGCTTACCGTCATTGAAACCGATGTAGGTGGCATATTTATCTTTCGGTGACAGCACCGGCGTATAGGAAAATTCAAATTTGCTGCCTGAGCAACGGAAAGTCCCGCTGTACTGTGTCGACGCCTGGTATTCCCATACCGGGTTAGCGGCGCTCAGTTTGTCAGAAAGATCGACGAATAGCGCAGGGGCATATTCAATGCCCCTGCCATAGCAGGAAGCATAGCTATAGCCGCTGAACAGCCCGGACAGCAGCAGCAAAAAAATCAGCCTGATCATAGGTTCGGTTATCCTGTATTAGCGGCAAACGCCGGGCGACGCGTCGAGCGTCAGAATCGGTTTGGCGATGCGGCAACTGCCGTCGCGCAGTTGCACCGTCAACGCCGCTGGCGGCCGTTCGGCGCGCAGGTACAGTACGCTGGCCTGGCCGACAAAGCCGATCGACCGGCCGTTTTCATCCAGCACTTCGGCGCCGAACGGCAGCGGTGCGCCATCGGTACGCTGCGCCCGCAGCTGGTATGGCCGACGTTGATCGGTGTCGAATTTCAGGTAGCTGACCGCGCCGTAGTAAGGCACGTGGTTAGCAACGTTGCCGTTGATTTCCGCCCCGCTGCTGTGGCCGGTATCCGACAGCGTGACCGAGTTTTGCCGGTACGGCGTGGCGTAAGGCACCAGCGCCAAGCCCTGCGTGTTGGTGACGATGCTTTCGTCGCCGTTAACCATCAGCCCCTCGGCCTGCGGCGCTTCCACCACCGTCATGGTGTTGCCGATTTCGTTCGACGCCAGCACATGCCAGGGGATCGCCACCAGGCTGCCACGCGCGCTGAGACCGCTCTGGCGATAATCGTTACCTTCGCTGTAGGAGACGCCGAGTGTCGAGACACTGGTGCGATAGGCCGCATTGACGCTGGCCATGTTGTCGCCGCCACTGCGGTTGCTGCCGCTCAGCGCGTAGCTCAGGCGATTAGATTCCAGCGCGTTGCCGCTCAGGCTGACCGTGCTTTGCTGATAGTGAGCGTCCGTCGCCGACAGGCCGGTGCTGAGGTAGGCGTTGTTGTCGAACACCGACAGCGGCAGGCTGAACGACAGGTAATAACGCGTCTCTTCCTCACGCTGGCTGTTGCGCACCCGGCTGGCAGAAACGGAGTAGCTGACGCGCCCCAGATTGTTGGAGTACCCCAACTGATATTCACGGCTTTTCGCGTTGGCCGTCCAGTAATCGCGCTGGGAGCCGGAGAAGAACAGCGTGCCCCACCCTTCGTTCAGACGCTGGTTCAGGTTAAGCGTAAAGGTATTTTTCGGCCGCGCGGAACGCAGCGCATCCCAGGTGTTCATGTCCAGTTCTGATAAGCCGTCCTCGTCGCGCCAGCGATCAAACTGCCGTTCCAATTGGCGATAGCCGTCATTGGAGTAGACGGCGTCGGTAAAGCTGTAATAACCGCGAGTGGAGTAGCGGTAGGCCGCCAGCGTAAAGTTGGTGGCGGTGACGTCGAGAAATTTACTGTAGGCGATGCGGAAGCTCTGCCCGCTTTCGCGGCGGTCTTTCAGGCGGGTGTCGGCATGCGTCAAATCGATGGACACCGCCCCTATCGGCAGGTTCCAGCCGCTGCCGAGCAGCCAGGCCTGATAGTCGCCGCTCAATATGCTGCCGGCATAGCCGGTCACCAGGTTGCTGAACCCGTACTGCAAGGTACCCTGCACAAAGCCGGGATCGTAATCGGTATTGCTTTCGTTCACCTTGCCGGCCAGCACGCTGTATTGGCTGACACCCTGTTTCAACATGTTGGGTACGGCGGAAAACGGCACGCTGAACGACTGTTCGCGCCCATCCGCCTCTTTGACCGTCACCCACAGATCGCCCGCCGAGCCGGTCGGCTGAATGCTGTCGAGGGTAAAGGCGCCTGGCGGCACGTTTTCCTGGTAGATCACGTTGCCGTTCTGCACCACTTTTACCAGGGCGTTGGTTTGCGCCACGCCCCGCACGATCGGTGAAAAGCCCTGCTGCGAGTTGGGGCGCATGCTGATGTCCGAGGTCAGCGCTACCCCGCGGATGCGTACCGAGTCGAACAGATTCCCCGGCGAATAAAAATCACCGACGGTCAGGTTGGATTTGATATCGGCGAAGCCGCGCTGCAGATAGCGCGTATTGTTCTGCCAGTGGCTCCCCCGCCCGCTGCCGTGGCGAAAGCTGCTGCTGTCACGAAATTGCCAACCGGCGAGATTGATCCCAGATTCCAGCCCGGTATAAAAATCGTCATTGTTGCTGCGATTGCCGTCGCCGCGCGACTCGGCGTGGTAGTAGGTCGCGTTGTAGGCCAGCGTCAGCGCGGAGATGCCGCGATTCCAGAAGGCCGGATCCACGTATCCCGCTTCCGACCGATTGACCCGCGCCTGCGGCACCGTCAGCCGCAGGCTCAGCGCGCCGACGTCCATATCGAACCGCCCGCCCTGTACCAGCGTGGCGACCGGCAGCGTCGTCCGGGGAGCCTGAGGCATCGGCAACTGGCTCAGATCGATGCCCAGTCGCTGCGCATCCTGATAATCGATTTGGATATCGTCACGCTGCGTCCCAAACAGCAACGCATAGCGCCCTTTCCAATAATGGTTGACATACACGTCGATCTCTTGCCGACCGGCGGGCATGTCATTGTTAAGGTAAAAACGCGAGAGATCGGAATCGCGCGATTCGCCGGCCAGCAGCGAAGTATCGAACGTCACCGCCCAGACCTTATCCGGCAACAAGAATGAAGAGGCGGTCAGCAGCGAGAGGACTTTTTTATTCAGCTTCATTATTGTTCTTTCAGGTTAGTGTGCGGTGATGGCTTTGGACTTGTAAGCCCCCAGATCGTCGATATACATCAGGTCATAGCGGACGTTTTCACTGACCGATCGTTTGCTGGCGGCAAACTGGGTGGAAAACGGCGCCACCATGAGCGAGTCCACCAACAGATGCTTATCCGCACCCTGGCCGATATTCGCCACCGTGATGAAATAAGGGCTGTTGTTGACCACCTTGAACCCTTTGCCGTTGGCTTGCAGCGTCAGTTTTTCCAGTGCGTTTTCTACGCCGCGCGTTAGCGCCTGTGGGCGGTAGAACAGTTTGATGCGCGACTTGATCGCCAACTGCAGCGTATTGGTGCCTTGCAGGTTTTCCGGCGTAGGTGGGATATCCAGCACATTGAGGTAGAACACCGATTCACGATCCGTCGCCAACGCGGCGCCGACCTTCTGAATTCGCAACTGCTGCCCGCTGTTGCCGTTCACTTTCACCACCGGCGGCGACAGCAAAAACGGCACGTTGGCGGTTTCCGGGGTGGAATTGATATCGCCGTCGTCGATCCATGCCTGAACCAATGAGGGGTCGGCGCCATTATTCAGCAACTGGACAATCACATCCTTGTTGTTTGCCGGGTAGATCACCCGTGTGCCGTTAACGACCACATTGGCCTGAGCGCCAACGGAACCGAGCAACAGCACCGCCATCATCACGTATTTCTTCATCGTTCCCCCGGGTGGCCAGGCCCAATCACGGGCCTGGCTGTCAGCGTGATTACAGGTAAGAGATGGTGTAAGTCACGTTGGAGCTCAGAGCGCCCACTTTTGCCGCTTCGGCGTTGGTTTTGTAGTAGTACGCATCCAACGTCAGGGTTTCCGAATCCGGTGCCGTTTTGTCGCCCATAATGTCGGTGACATAAGGCACATTCAGCTGGATCGGCGTGGAAGAACCGGTTTCCGCCAGGGAGAAACCTACGTTTTTCGCCACGGAAGCGTCGTTCTCGTTAACCGAATTGTTCAGCAGGTATTTGCCGTCGGTGGAAATGTTATCCGCGGAGGAGAAGTAAATCTTCAGCGGGGTGCCTGCGCTACCGGCCGCCGGCGAACAGCCGGAGAAGGTCAGCGAGAAGGACTTCTTGTTCTTGGTGATTGGCCCAACGGCGGCGCCTGCATCAGTCACTGAGATCGGGCTCAGCGCCACGGTGAAGTCCGCGCTTTTGCCGCCGTTGATGGTACAGGTGGTGTCGGTGATGGCACCGGTAAAGTTAATGACGCCACCGGCGGAATTGTCTTCAGCAAAAGCCGTAGGCGCAGCGACCGCGGCCGCCATGATTGCAACAGAAAGCATCTTCTTCATCATGAGATAAGACTCCATAACAGTTTGGTTTGAGAGAATAAATAAAAATGGCCGCTGCCGGCGGGATGAAGTCATCCCTCCCCGTTATGCAGAGACAAAAGATCAACCACATTCCTGTTTTTATACAATTAAGAAATAACGTGATGCATAAATCCGGGATATAAGCGAGAAATAGCCCCCTACACCTCACCTATGAAACCGGAAGAAATTCCCAATAAATTATGCACCCGATTTTCCAACCCCATTTTCCGTAATGCACTGCATTTTTGCGTGCTGACGGTTTTCACGCTTTTGTCCAGCATTCTGGACACCTGAGTCACCGTATAGCCGAAAGAAAGCAAATGAAGCGTTTCCACTTCACTTTCCGTCAGACAATGTTTCGCTGCGCAGCCAGGTTCATTATCATCGGTGTTTTCTTGCCGCACTGAACGTTGAGACATATCGCTCAACAGCAAAGCCAGCGTTTTATTTATGCCGGAGACGCTTCCTTTTTTGTTGAGCACCACAACATCACGCCGTGAAATGCGACATAACAAACGACGCCGCTCTTCCGTCGCAATAAAGATCTTTAGGCCATGAATAGCCGCTAATAACGCCGCCGTCATACTGAAACGCAGTATGCTTTTCACCGCATCATCGACAATGAGAATATCGTGGCAATGTCGCCCTACAACCAAAGGCAGATCGTCATAGCAGGTAATAATGTGATCTTTGTGAAAAACCCTTGGCATCAATATTCTTTTGATCGCCTCTCTGAAAAACAGATTTTCAGTCACGATACCGATACTGAGCATATTACTCCCATCCATGGCTTAAGAGGAGTGCCCCCTTGTTACAGCAAGAGGGGTACTTTTAAGGAAGATTCTCATTACCATCCACGCATAAATAATAAGCTATCGGCGCAGCAAAAGCCCATCCCGTACAGCCAGGATAATTCTGCATCAAACCGCCGAATACAGAAAGATTATTTTTTATAACGCAAATTATAATTATAATAATCTATAAATATTTATAAAATCAGCATAAACATCCAAAAAAGCCAATACATTAGCGCCATATACAGGGATTGCATCCGAAGGGAAAATAAAAACGCACCGCAATTCATTTATGATTTCCGCCATAATCCTTGACCTCCCCACCTTTTACCTAAATACTAGCCGCGCACTGGACGCCTATATCTTTATAAAAACCTGCAGATATGAAATACATTATCGATCTCTGCGTGATCTATGACGCAAACACCTGTTATCTCCAACTCATTGATAACGATGAGTCATCGATACGAATATCCAACCCGGCCTCACGGCTGTTAATTGAAATGCTGACTCATCCAAATATCCCATTGAAACGTGAGATGTTGATAAAAAAGGTATGGGAAGAGTATGGTTTTTCAGGTTCATCGATCAGCCTCAATGTGGCCGTCAGTGAAATAAGGAAAGCATTCAAACTGCTGGGGAGAGAAACCTCCCCGATAAAGACCCTGGCGAAAGTCGGTTTTTGCTTCACCGCCATGATTGATATTTACCCATCACCGCAGGTAATCGTTAACGAAACGCCGCCTTCTTCCGTTCCAGCACCGCTTTCGCTCCTCCCTCCGGCTGCCGAACCCCATAACCCGCCAGCGCAGAAAAAGGCAAAAATTAGCGCTATTGCCGCTATCTGCGGCATATTTATACCGCTGGTGATCGTAGCAGCGCTCTATCCTATCGAACCGGCTGATCAACCTCGAGAAAAGTTAATTCCGTTAGGAAAGAAAGGACACTGCACCTTGTATTCTCTGGATGCGGATAAGCATATTGATGACGAACTGGAAAAAAGCATGGTTAACCAGGCGTTAGAAAGCAGCGGCGTTGATTGCATAAACAGTAAGGCGGATATCTATTTCTCCTCCGTAAAACACACGTTGACTTATAACACTTTTCTCGGGGCGTGTTATCTCGGATCGCAAGAACAATATACCCAGTGTGTTACCTACAAAATTCTCAACGGAAAATAAATGGCCGTATTGCACAATCCCAAAACACTGATTATCGGATTTTTGGCAGTGATTCTCTTCATTGTCCTGTTTCGTATCTTAACGCCCGCCGCGCCTGTGCATATGAATTGCCAAGCCGATACGATAACGACAAAACGATTAGCTTCAGGCGATGATCTGGAATTAAAAATGACGGGCAGTTTATTCATCTATGACGAACATCACGCCATGATTGTTCAACGCGGGGACATTACCGTGGGTGACAAAACTTATAGCCTGGATAGAAAAATAAACTTTGATATAAAGAGGTTAGATCACGGATTTTACATGACTACTCACCGAGAAATCAGCAAGACCCCCGATGACAACGCACCGGATGAGCTGACCAAGGAAATACCCATGATCTCTCTCGGCATCAAGAACGGCGTTTTTTCGATGCGTAAAGTTCGACAGGATGCATACATCGTACATGGCGTGCTTTTCCCGGTAACGCTATGCCGTTAACCGGAGAACAGCATACAGCAAAGAGACCGCTGCGAAGCACAATGGGGCGCGCTCGTGGCAAACACGCCCCCGATACCGGTTGGGGAGGATGACTATTTTACCGACATATCCGTACGGACGATGCCATGGTTTTTCATCACTTCTTCCATGGTGAGGTTCTCGTCATACGGCGTATCGTCCACCACGACGTCTTGCGGGCGCACATAAGGTTTAGTCGCGCGTTTGAACATCCACCACCATACGAACACCAGAAAAGCGCCGGACTTCAGAAAAATCATGGTCCATAGGGCGACTTGATACCAGTTCATCTCTGTCTCCATAAGAGCATTACGTGAAATCAATAAGGCGGCGTTGATTATCGCGCCGATAACGCCTGACAAAAACAGGTGCTCGAGCGGCCAGCCTTGATACCTGCATAATCTCACCGATGCATAGCCCTTATCAATAGCCGATCGCGTTTCCTGCAAGCGCGCCTCTGATTCTCAGCACGCAAAAGCAAAAAACCCCGCGCTCAGAGAGCGCGGGGTCAGAATGTATGGCGGAGGAGCAGAGATTCGAACTCTGGAACGGTTTCCCGTCGACGGTTTTCAAGACCGTTGCCTTCAGCCACTCGGCCACCCCTCCGCAACGGAGCGCACTATAAACAGAGCTTATTCGCTTGTAAAGCCCGGCAGGGTTCAACCGCGCGAAAAATCGGCGGAGGCGGCGCAAGCGGCGAACAAATGCGCAATCACGCCCTCGCTGTTGCGGCAATGATAACTAAGGGTAAAGATTGGTAAACAAACTTTAATCAAACGCTTGCGCTGCCTATCATCGGGATTATTTTGTGATGGCTTGATAAGAGAGAGCATTATGGACCGCATTGTCGTCTCATCTTCCTCGCGCGACTCGCTGCTCAGCACGCATAAAGTCCTGCGCAACACCTATTTCCTGTTATCCCTGACCCTGGCGTTTTCAGCCCTGACCGCGACCGCCAGCACCATGCTGGGCCTGCCGGCACCAGGCTTGCTGCTGATGCTGGTCGGTTTCTACGGACTGATGTTCCTGACCCATAAGCTGGCCAACAGCCCGGCGGGCATTCTGGCGGCGTTCGCGCTGACCGGTTTCATGGGATACGCCCTCGGCCCGATCCTCAGCTCGTTCCTGAACGCCGGCGCGGGCGATCTGATCATGCTGGCGTTGGGCGGCACCGCAGCGGTGTTCTTCTGCTGCTCGGCGTATGTGCTGACCACCCGTAAAGACATGTCGTTCCTGTCCGGCATGATGATGGCCGGTTTCGTGGTGCTGTTGGTCGCGGTGATCGCCAATCTGTTCCTGCAGATCCCTGCCCTGCACCTGGCGATCAGCGCGTTGTTCATCCTGTTCTCCGCCGGCGCGATCCTGTGGGAAACCAGCAACATCATTCACGGCGGCGAGACCAATTACATTCGCGCCACCGTCAGCCTGTATGTGTCGCTCTACAACATGTTCATCAGCCTGCTGAGCATTCTGGGCTTCGCACGCAGCAACTAATGGTGCACAACGCATGCCTTCCAAGCCCCGCTCCGGCGGGGCTTTGTTTTTTGCCGACGAAAAAATTTGCTAAACTGGCGGCCGTTCTGAATTATCCGTTATCGAGGCAGTATGTTGGAGTTTGAAGGTCAGGTTATCGACACTGACGCACAGGGCTATCTGAAAAACAGCGCCGACTGGCATGAAGGCCTGGTGCCGCTGCTGGCCGCACAGGAAGAGATCGTGCTCACCGAAGCACACTGGGAAGTCGTGCGCTTCGTGCGCAACTTCTATCAGGAGTTTAATACCTCGCCGGCCATTCGCATGCTGGTCAAAGCCATGGCGCAAAAATACGGCGAAGAAAAAGGCAACAGTCGCTACCTATATCGCCTGTTCCCGAAAGGGCCGGCCAAACAAGCCACCAAAATCGCCGGGTTGCCGAAACCGGTAAAGTGCATCTGATCGTGCTGTCCGCCGCAGCGCTGCCGGCGGGCGTTTAATAGCGAATACCGAACCCGACGTAATCGGCCGCGCCCTGCGGCTCCACCAGCACGCGTTCGACGCGCGCGCTGCGCGGGCCGCCCTGTTTCAGCCACGCCACCAATTTGTCAACCTGCGCCTGCGCGCCGCAAGCCACCACCTGAACGCTGCCGTCATCGAGGTTGCGCGCGTAGCCGGTCACCCCCAGCGCCTCGGCCTGCCGCTGAGTGGAATAGCGAAACCCTACGCCCTGCACCACGCCATACACATACGCAGCAATGCAAACTTGTGTCATAATCGCCCCCTTAATTCAGTTTTCGTTATGGCATTGCCGTGCCTTCGCACCGCCGTGTCACTCTTTCTATCCTAGCTGGCAGCATTATTAATTATGACCGTACGCCTGTTTCTCGCCAAAGGACGTGAAAAGTCCTTACTCCGTCGCCACCCTTGGGTGTTCTCCGGCGCCGTTCAACGCGTTGAGGGCAAAGCCCTCTCCGGTGAAACCATCGACATTCTCGACAGCCAAGGCAAATGGCTGGCTCGCGGCGCCTATTCGCCCGAGTCGCAGATCCGCGCACGCGTCTGGACTTTCCAGCAGGATGAAGAGATTAACATCGATTTCTTCATTCGCCGCCTGCAGCAAGCGCAAAGCTGGCGCGATTGGGTCGCACAGCGCGACGGCCTGGACGGTTACCGCCTGATCGCCGGCGAGTCCGATGGCCTGCCAGGCATCACTATCGATCGCTTCCAAAATTTCCTGGTGCTGCAACTGCTGTCCGCCGGCGCCGAATACCAGCGCCCGGCTCTGCTTTCCGCCCTGCAGCATTGCTACCCGGAATGTTCGATTTACGATCGCTCCGACGTCACGGTGCGTAAAAAAGAGGGCCTGCCGCTGGCGCAAGGCCCGGTGCTGGGCGATCTGCCGCCGGAGCTGCTGCCGATCACCGAGCACGGCATGAAGCTACTGGTAGATATTCAGCAAGGACACAAAACCGGTTTCTACCTCGACCAGCGTGACAGCCGCCTGGCGGCGCGCAACTACTCCGCCGGCCGTCGGGTACTGAACTGCTTCTCTTACACCGGCGCCTTCGCCGTCTCCGCTCTGATGGGGGGATGTGCACAGGTGATCAGCGTGGATACCTCGCAGGCGGCGCTGGACATCGCCAAGCAGAACGTTGAGCTCAACAAGTTGGATCTGAACAAGGCGGAGTTCGTTCGCGACGACGTGTTCCAACTGCTGCGCAACTACCGCGCCCAAGGCGAGAAGTTCGATCTGATCATCATGGACCCGCCGAAGTTCGTCGAGAACAAGAACCAGCTGGCCAGCGCCTGCCGCGGCTACAAGGACATCAACATGCTGGCACTGCAGCTGCTGAATCCGGGCGGCATTCTGCTCAGCTTCTCCTGTTCCGGGCTGATGCCGACCGATCTGTTCCAGAAAATTTTGGCCGACGCCGCTGTAGATGCCGGACGTGATGTACAATTTATAGAGCAGTTCCGGCAGGCTGCCGATCACCCGGTGATCGCAACGTATCCTGAAGGGCTGTACCTGAAAGGATTCGCTTGTCGGGTGATGTAACTTGAAATGCGCTGCTTTGCCCCCATATATGAGCAAGGCATTGTTTCTCAGGAGGTCATCATGATTGCCAGCAAATTCGGTATCGGACAACAGGTTAGGCATAAACTGCTGGGGTATTTGGGCGTCGTGATAGATATCGACCCGGAATACTCTTTGGAACAACCCAAAGCTGACGAAATAGCGGCGAACGATGAACTGCGTTCCGCCCCTTGGTACCACGTGGTGATGGAAGACGAGGAAGGCCAACCGGTGCACACCTATCTGGCGGAAGCGCAGCTGGATAGCGAAACCCAGGAGGCACACCCCGAGCAACCATCGCTGGATGAATTGGCGGAATCCATCCGTCACCAGCTACAGGCGCCACGCTTGCGCAATTGACCGCGCCAAGACCTGAGAAACTCCAAGAGGGCCTGGCATCACGCCAGGCCCTTTTTATTCAGCGCTCCAGCCCCAAACGCGGGATGTCGATTTTCGGGCAGCGATCCATCACCACCCGCAACCCGGCCTGTTGCGCCAGGGCGGCCGCCCGCTCGTTAATCACCCCAATCTGCAGCCACAGCGCTTTGGCACCGATCGCTATCGCCTCTTGCGCCACGCCGTAAGCCGCTTCCGAATTGCGAAAAACGTCAACCATGTCCACCGGTTGCGGGATAGCGGCCAGCGTAGCGTAAACCTGCTGCCCCAACAGCGTCTGCCCCGCCAGTTTTGGGCTGACCGGGATCACCTGATACCCTTGCGCCAACAGGTAAGCCATCACCCCATAGCTGGGTCGCGCCGGGTTATCGCTGGCCCCCACCAACGCAATGGTTTTGACCTGCTGCAACAGCTCGACAATTTCTTGATCTTGCATCTTAAACTCCCGTTTATCACTGCGTCGTTCACCACTCCGAGTGTAACCGATCGTCATTCTCTCGGCTAAACACAACGCGGGGGAAACTTCAGCGTAATCTTATGGTCAGAGGCTCTCGCGGTTCAGCCGCGCATGGCCGTGTCTAATCGCGATAAAATATGTAAAAATGTAAACAGAATACCCGCTTGAAAAATTTTGACACAACCTGTGCCGTGTTCAACACTTAGAGCTACGTCACTTTATAAGGAGATAATGATGAAATTTGGTCTGGTGGTTGCGGCTTTGCTCAGCATCAGCATGCCTGCCGCGGCTACGACCCTGAAACTCTCCCCGGACATCGACCTGCTGGTGGTCGACGGCAAGAAAATGACAGGTTCGTTGTTAAAAGGCGCCGACAGTCTTGAACTGGATGGCGGACAGCACCAACTGCTGTTTAAAGTGACCAAAACCGTCCGTTCCGGCCAGCATACGCAGGCCTATGCGTCCCTGCCGCTGGTCGCCACCTTCAATACCCAAAAAGTCAGCCAGGTGGCGATCGAATTGCCGCGCATCGAAAACGATCGTGACGCGCAACGCTTTGACAAAACGTTGAATTATTTGGTGGTCGATAAAGATGGCAACGCCCTGCCGTTCAAACATGATGTGCTGCACCCCAACAGCGTCACCTTCAATGCCGATTTGGAAAAGGTGATGACGGATTACAACCGTCAAAATCGCCCGGCCTCCGTCCCGACCTTCATTCAGGCGAACTCCGGCAGCACCTCTTCGTCGCCGTTGGCCGGCGCGCCGTTGAATGCCCCGACGGTAACGCTAAAAGGGGAAAACGTGTCGGAGCAGATGCTGCAATATTGGTTCCAGCAAGCGGACAAGGAAACGCAGAAACGCTTTCTGCGCTGGGCCAATAAGCAACCGGCTCACTGACTTTCCCGGCGCCTTTGGCCGCAAAGGCGCCTTTTCTTCGCATTTTCAGGCGCAAACGCTAGGCAGTGAAAAACAGTTTCAGTAATCTGTCGCACATCCCCGATTAGCGAAGGACACCGAGATGGAATTGACCACCCGCACTATCGCCGCGCGCAAGCACATTGCGCTGGTGGCGCACGATCACCGCAAACAGGCCCTGCTGGAGTGGGTAGAAAGCCACAAGACCCTTCTGGCGCAGCACCAGCTGTACGCCACCGGCACCACCGGCAACCTGATTCAACGCGCCAGCGGCATCCCGGTAATCAGCATGCTGAGCGGCCCGATGGGCGGCGATCAGCAGGTCGGCGCATTGATTGCGGAAGGCAAGATAGACATGCTGATCTTCTTCTGGGACCCGCTGAACGCGGTGCCGCACGATCCGGACGTGAAAGCGCTGTTGCGACTGGCGACCGTATGGAATATCCCGGTGGCCACCAACCGCTCGACCGCAGATTTTCTGATTGACTCTCCGCTGTTCAAAAGCGCAGTAGAGATCGCCATCCCCGACTATCAGCGCTATCTGCAAGAGCGCCTGAAGTAACCTTCCCGGCCTGGCTACCGCCAGGCCTGATTCTCACGGTTTTTTCTGCACCGGCACGCCAAGATCCCGCAGGTGCTCGACGAACACCGAAGGGCGCTCGCGATCCTGCAACAGCCACACCTGGTGTTTGGCGCGAGTCAACGCGACGTACAGCAGGCGGCGCTCTTCTGCATCGGGGAAATCTTCCGGCTGCGGCAGCAACACCTCTTCCAGCACCGACTCGCGCGCCACGGCGGGGAAGCCGTCGCGCCCCTCATGCAACCCGGCGATGATGACGTATTCCGCCTGCTGCCCCTTGCTGGCGTGGATGGTCATAAATTCCAGATCCAGCTTGGGCCAGCGGGTAGCCGCCTTCGCCAACGCTTCCGGTTTCAGATGGTGGTAACGCGCCAGCACCAGGATGCGCTCATCCGGCTTGGCGTAGCCGCTCAGTTTGTCCAGCAATGGTTCCAGCTGTTCGTGCGGCAGGATCGCCACCGACTTTTTGTTGCCCTTGCTCAAGCTGTTGAGCGGTTTTTTCAACTGGTGCGGGTTCTGCTGAACGAAACGGTTAGCCACCTCGCCGATGCGTTCGTTGAAGCGATAAGTGGTGTCCAGCGCGCACTGTGCCCCTTCGCCGAAATTCGTGGCGAACGCGGTGGTTAACGTCAATTCGGCGCCGCTGAAGCGATAGATCGCCTGCCAGTCATCCCCCACCGCGAACAGGCAGGTTTGCTTATTCTGCCGGCGCAGCGCCGCCAGCAACAGCGCGCGCTGCGGCGAGATATCCTGAAACTCATCGACCAGAATATGTTTCCACGGGCTGACGAAGCGCCCCTTGTCGAGTATGTTGACCGCCTGATGGATCAGGCCGGAGAAGTCCACCGCCCCCTCCTCTTTCAACGCGCTTTTCCAGGCTTTCAGCAGCGGCGCCATCAGCCGGATGCGTTTCGAGAACAGATCGCGGATCTCTTCGTCCGCCTGCTCAATCATCTCAGCCTGGCTACCGCCGTGCATGCGCATCAGCCCCAGCCAACGCTCCAGCCGGCCCGCCAGCCGATCCGCCAGGCGTTTATCCTGCCAGAAGTCGCCTTCCGGCACCTCCCATTCCAGTTCTTCGTCCAACCATTGACGCCACCCTTTGGCCTGCGCTTTCTTCTCCGTGCACTGCTGGCGCCAATGGGTAATCAGTAACGCTTTGCGCGCTTTGGCATCGGTTTCCAGCCGGCTGATAGCCGGTGCCTTGCGGCTGCCCTGCTGGATGATCTGCAGCGCTAACGCATGGAATGTTTTGGCCTGAATGCCGACATCGCCCATCCGCTCTTTGATGCGGTCGTTCATCTCACCGGCGGCCTGACGGCCGAACGCCAACAGCAGGATTTGCCCCGGCTCCGCCTCCTGACGGCGCAGCAGCCAGCCGGCGCGCGCCACCAGCACCGAGGTTTTGCCGCTGCCGGCGCCGGCTAACACCAGCACCGAGTCTTCACCGTTGACCACCGCACGGCTCTGCGAGTCGTTGAGCGGCGAACTCTCGACGGTCTGGAAGAAGTCGTGGTGTTGCTCCAGCATACGCTCGGCCCACTGGCGGTTGCGCTGTTCGACGCTGCGCGCCCCCTGTTGCAGCCATTGCAGGCACAGATGGTAGTCGGCGCGGCAGTTATCGAATTCATCCAGGCGCGCCACCGGCATCGGCAGCGCGGAGAAAGCCTCGCGAATTTGCTGCTGCAGCTTGCCCAGCTCGGACTTTTTGAACCATTTATCTAGCTGTTCAATGCGCTGGATCTGCGCCACCTGCTGCTGCAGCACGCCGGCGCTGACCTCGCTCATTTCGGCGCTCCACTGCTGCCACGCCTGCTGCAAATAGTGATGAAAGCGCTGTGTTTCCTGCCATTCTGTGCCGTGCAACCGCACCACTTTTTCGTCCGGCAATTCAAACTCCAGCTCGCCCCAGACGATGCCGCGCTTGCACCTGACCTGAATCAGCTGATTGAAAGGGATCAGGTATTCATGTTTCTCCCCGCTCACCTCAACGCCGGCGTGCAGCAACCGCACGCGGTTATAAGGGTGCTGAGCCAGGTGTTTCCCCAGCGATGTCGCTTTAAGTTCCATATCGTCGCGCCATAACTATATTGAGATTAAATAACGGATATCTGCCAGTTTACCTGCGATAAGCAGTGGCACTCTAGCGCTAAAAAAAGGGTAGAATAGATTTTGCGTTTTTATCGTGAATACGCCCGCATCGCGGTTTGGCCATCATTAGAGCAGAATGACGTCTATGCGTACTGTACTGAATATTCTTAATTTTGTGTTGGGTGGTTTCTTCACCACGTTGGGTTGGCTGATCGCCACGGTGTTCAGCGTGCTGCTGATCATTACGCTGCCGCTCACCCGCTCCTGCTGGGAAATCACCAAGCTGTCGCTGGTGCCGTTCGGCAACGAGGCGATGCACGTCGATGAACTGTACCCGGAAAAAAGCAATGCGCTGCTCTCCGCCAGCGGTTCACTGCTCAACATTATCTGGTTGGTGCTGTTCGGCTGGTGGTTGTGCCTGTCGCACATCGCCGCCGGTATTGTGCAGTGCGTTTCGATCATCGGCATTCCGGTCGGCATCGCCAACTTCAAAATTGCCGCCATCGCGCTGTGGCCGGTGGGACGCCGCGTCGTCTCGGTAGAAATGGCTCAGCAAGCCCGTATTGAGAATGCTCGCCGCCAATATCATCAGCGTTAATTTTTTCTCCGTTTGAGGAGTTTTTCGTGCTCTCTTTTGCACCCGCAGTTCGTCGTTATGCCTATAACAGCAACCTGCTGTATCACCTGCGTATCTTGATTGCGCTGACCGGCACCGCCGCCGTTCCCTGGTGGCTGGGCATTCCCAAGCTGACCATCCCGCTGACGCTGGGGGTGGTAGCGGCGGCCCTGACCGATTTGGATGACCGCCTGACCGGCAGGCTGCGCAACCTGCTGATCACGCTGGTGTGCTTCTTTGTCGCCTCCGCGTCCATCGAGTTGCTGTTTCCCTACCCCTGGCTGTTCGCCCTTGGCTTAACCACCTCGACCTGCGGTTTTATCCTCCTGGGCGCTTTGGGGCAGCGCTATGCCACCATCGCTTTCGGCGCGCTGCTGATCGCGGTTTACACCATGCTCGGCGCCTCAATGTACGATGCCTGGTACCAGCAACCGCTGCTGCTGGTGATTGGTGCACTGTGGTACAACCTGTTGACGCTGGCCGGCCACCTGCTGTTTCCCATCCGGCCGCTGCAAGAAAATCTGGCGCGCTGCTACGATCAGTTGGCCAACTACCTGGACGCCAAAGCCAACCTGTTTGATCCCGACGCCGAACGAGACGCTGATCTGCCGTGGATGGATGTCGCGATGGCCAACAGCGCGTTGGTCGCGTTGCTTAACCAAACCAAAGCCTCGCTGCTGACGCGCCTTAAGGGCGACCGCGGCCAACGCGGCACTCGCCGCACCCTGCACTACTATTTTGTCGCACAGGATATCCACGAACGTGCCAGCTCTTCCCACGTTCAATACCATGCGCTCAGCCGACAATTCCGCCACAGCGACATTCTGTTCCGCTTCCAGCGTTTGCTAAGCATGCAGGCGCGCGCCTGCCGCCAGCTGGCGCAATCGATCCTGCTGCGGCAGAAATACCAGCACAACCCGCGCTTTGAGCCGGCGTTCAACCGTATTCAGGAGGCGTTGGCGCGCATCGCCGAGACCCAGGGCAATACCGAGCAGACCAAAGCGTTGGCGCATCTATTGAAAAACCTGCATGCGATCGATGCGCAGTTGGCCAATATCGAGTCGGAGCAAACGCTGGCCAGCGGACAAGCGGAAGAGAACAGCCTGGCGGACGACCGCTTAACCGGCTGGAGTGACATCCGCCTGCGTATCAGCCGCCATCTGACGCCACAGTCTGCTCTGTTCCGCCATGCGATCCGCATGTCGGCGGTATTGTGCGTGGGGTACGCCTTCATTCAATTCACCGGCATGCAGCATGGTTACTGGATCCTGTTGACCAGCCTGTTCGTCTGCCAGCCGAACTACAACGCCACCCGACGTCGCCTGGCGCTGCGCATCATCGGCACTCTGGCCGGTATCCTGATCGGCTTGCCTATCCTCTACTTCGTGCCTTCGTTGGAAGGACAGCTGGTGTTGATTGTCATCACCGGCGTCCTGTTCTTCGCTTTCCGCACCGTCCAGTATGCGCACGCCACCATGTTCATCACGCTGTTGGTGTTGCTGTGCTTTAACCTGCTGGGAGAAGGGTTCGAGGTGGCGGCCCCGCGCGTTTACGATACGTTACTGGGCTGCGCCATCGCTTGGGCGGCGGTCAGCTTTATCTGGCCAGATTGGAAATTCCGCCAACTGCCGGCGGTGGTAGATAAAACGCTGAATGCCAACTGCCGCTATTTGGATGCCATTCTGGTGCAATACCATCAGGGTAAGGATAACGGCCTCGCGTACCGTATCGCGCGGCGGGACGCCCACAACAGCGATGCGGAACTGGCTTCGGTTATCTCCAACATGTCCGCCGACCCCAAAGCCGACAAAGCGTTGCAGGAAGCCGCCTTCCGCTTGCTCTGCCTGAATCACACCCTTTTGAGCTATATCTCGGCCTTGGGCGCGCACCGCGAACAATTGAATACACCCGCCACGCTCGAACTGCTCAATGACGCCGTGTGTTACGTGGATGGCGCCTTGCATCAGGAAGAACAAAACAGCCAGCGCATTGCGCAGGCATTGGAACAGCTGGCGGAACGCATTCGCAAAGCCGTTCCGGAACCCGAAAGCAAAGAGCAATTGGTGTTGCAACAAGTGGGACTGGTGCTCGAACTGCTGCCGGAACTCACGGCACTGCACACCCAGATAAATAAGGCCGTCTAATTATTCAGGGCCCGACCTATGGGCCCTGAATAACCGGTTCATGCCCATGGCGGCGCATCGCCATCGTGTGATCAAACCAGCGCACCAGTTCATTGCGCAACTCGGCCGGCAACGCCGCCTGGTGATAACCGGCTAGCGCTCCCCCCAACGACAACAGCACCCGCAGCCCCAGATTGGTCTGCTGTTTCAGCAAGCGGAGATAGCTGCGTTTAGCGCCGTGCAACCGCAGATCATAGGCGTTGCGAATACCCGCGCGCCACAGCAAGCGCTCCATATTGACGTCGATATTCGGCAGCGCCTTCAACCTGCCGTGATCGCCGGCTTTGAGCCGCTGCTCTCGGCGCGTTTCCCTGATGGCCTGCCAGGCCAGCCCGATCAGTTCGTTGCGCTCCCGCCACAGCGACTCGTCAACCCAGTAATAACGCAGGGTGATGGGGACACCGCGTTTTGAGTAGACCATATTGACCATTCCCCGGGCGCGAAAGACCGGCTCCATGCTCGCCGTTGCCCGCAAGTACAGCTCGCCTTCCGCTATCACGGCGAACATTACGCCCTCGGCCAGCAAACCATAACCGCCGAACTGCGATCGCGTGGTGATGGCCCCCAATGCCGCAAAGCAATTTTTAGCCTGTGCGATTCTTCTCTTCGACGTCCTTTTCATAGCGTTCCTCCGTTTTAGATTTCGGTCGTATTATTTCTCTCATCAATTAAAAAAGTAACGTGAACAACTAATTAGAAAAATACGCACTATCTTACTGCATGCCAATCACAAAAAACGCCGGTACAAAAAATGATCGCAATTATGCGAGTCGCTACGAAAATTTGGGTTGATCTTATCCTAAATCGCAGATACTGTATAAACATACAGTAACACGACGGGCGGGAACTTTATGCGTACTCAATCACTCTACCAACCTCATTTTAGCCATGGCGCCTTTACAGCGAACAACACTGCGAAGAACACGGATGTCGACAAAGAGAATGGCCTGATCAGTGAACTTGTTTACAACGAGCGTCAGCCCGCAGTCGCCCAACTGCTGCTACCCTTGTTACAGCAATTGGGCAAGCAGTCTCGTTGGCTGCTGTGGCTGACGCCGCAGCAAAAGTTAAGCAAACAGTGGCTGCAACAATCCGGTCTGCCGGTGGATAAAATGGTGCAACTGAGCCAGATCAGCCCGGTGAATACGGTCGAAGCGATGGAAAAAGCCCTACAAACGGGGAATTACAGTGTGGTTCTCGGCTGGATCCCCGAGCTAACCGAGGAAGATCGTCTAAAATTAAGACGTGCTGCAGAATTGGGCTGTGCCTACGGGTTTATCATGCGTCCTCAACGTGACATTGGCCCGACTCACGGACACTGTTCCACCCTAAAAATTCATTCTTCTTTGTATCATTAAGTAAATTTCGGATTTTTCCCACCATTTTCGTAGCCCGTAAAGGGAACCTTTGTAGAGTCAGGCAGAAAGCGAGTCCGGCTGCGGTTTGGCGAGAGAATTCGCCCGCCGGGCAGCTGATTTTTTAGGCTAAGAATGTTAGCAAATATGTACGATTCCACGTTTTTTTTTAGAGCTTTATCACATCACACTTGTAACTTTCGCGCCACGTTGTAGACTTTACATCGCCAAGGTTGCTCTATAACGTCAGAAAAACTGGCGAGTAACAAACGAGGGCTTAAACCTTGGCGAAGGAATTTAACCAAGGGCTTAAAACAGCTTTAAAGCTCATTGCCTATTTGGATGATAACGAGGCGCAAAATGAAAAAGACAGCTATCGCATTAGCAGTGGCACTGGCAGGTTTCGCTACCGTAGCGCAAGCCGCACCAAAAGATAACACCTGGTACACCGGTGCTAAACTGGGCTGGTCCCAGTACCATGATGTTGGCTTCTACGGCAACGGTTACCAGAACGGTATCGGCAACGGCCCAACCCACAAAGATCAACTGGGTGCTGGCGCGTTCCTGGGCTACCAGGCAAACCAATACCTGGGCTTCGAGCTGGGCTATGACTGGCTTGGCCGTATGCCTTACAAAGGCAGCGTGAACAACGGTGCTTTCAAAGCGCAGGGCGTTCAACTGGCAGCTAAACTGAGCTACCCAATCACTGACGATCTGGACATCTACACTCGTCTGGGTGGTATGGTATGGCGTGCAGACTCCAAAGCTAACTACAACAATGGTAGCGCTGGCCGTCTGAGCAACCACGACACCGGCGTTTCTCCGCTGGCTGCTGTTGGTGTTGAATACGCACTGACCAAAAACTGGGCAACTCGCCTGGACTACCAATTCGTAAGCAACATCGGTGATGCAGGTACCGTTGGTGCGCGTCCAGACAACACCATGCTGAGCCTGGGCGTTTCTTACCGTTTCGGTCAGGATGACGTAGCAGCTCCAGTTGTTGCTCCAGCTCCAGCTCCAGCTCCAGTTGTTGAAACCAAGCGTTTCACTCTGAAGTCTGACGTGCTGTTCAACTTCAACAAAGCAACTCTGAAGCCACAAGGTCAGCAGGCTCTGGATCAGCTGTACACCCAGCTGAGCTCCATGGATCCTAAAGACGGTTCCGTAGTTGTTCTGGGTTACACCGACGCCGTTGGTTCCGCTCAGTACAACCAGAAACTGTCTGAAAAACGCGCACAGAGCGTTGTTGACTACCTGGTCTCCAAAGGCATCCCGTCAGACAAAATCTCTGCACGTGGCATGGGCAAAGCTGATCCAGTTACTGGCAACACCTGTGGCTACAAAGCTGGCCGCGCTACCAAAGCTCAGATCGACTGCCTGGCTCCAGATCGTCGCGTAGAGATCGAAGTTAAAGGTATCAAAGACGTTGTAACTCAGCCTCAGGGCTAAGTTTACTCGCCTAACAAAAAACCCCGCGCTGCGGGGTTTTTTTTGTCCTGCTGTTATCAAAGCATGTAACGAAGCCGCACCGCCCTCGCTTACTTGGGCTCTTTGCCGAGAATCGCCTTCAAATCTTCTTTCAACGACGACATCTGATTCGCATACTTCTCTTTGCGTTCAGCATCTTCGATAAGCTGCACGACGGTTTCCGACAGCGTGACGCCGCGGCGGCGCGCCAGAGCCGCCAAACGTTGCCAAACCAAAAACTCCAAATCGATAGATTTTTTACGCGTATGTTGGTGTTCTGCGTTAAAATGACGCTTGCGGCGGGCGCGGATCGTTTGCTTCATCCGGTTATCCAGTTCCGGATTCATGTGGGCGGCAATCCATGCAAGTACCTTTACCGGCTCATTTTCCAGCTTCAGCAGCTCGTTAACCGCTTCCTGAGCAGCGCTGTTTTCAATGTAGCGGGTAATGAGTTCCCCTTCCCGGTGTTTCTTTACCAGGTACTTCCATTTCCAACCGCTCTCCAGATTTTCCAGTTGCTGATATTTCATCTTGAGCTCTTCAGTGACCGCGTAACTTCAATAAGCATAACAGCTTTGCGCCGAATTTCCCCGGCAATTAAGCCGTCTTTTAGACTGTTTTTTGCACAGTCATCGCGCGATGTCAAACTCCCTGATACCAACTGGCACTCCGCATGTATCAAGCTGCCGTTATTCTTGTATAATCGCCCTTTCCCTTTTTAACGATTGCATCTAACACTTTGACCAATAACCGACTTGAATGGCAATCTTTATTGCCGGACGTAACGCCTTATCAGGCGATATTTGATACCGCCGCTCAGTTGGCACCCGTGCCCTTTTCCGCCATTCAGCCCCGGTTGGAAAATGCCCTGACGCTATTTTGCCACCCTCAATCACCACCGCGTTTCATGCTGTTGAAAGCGCAAGAAACGCGCGAATACCTGGAACTGATCGCTAACGCCGTCACGCCGCTATTGCCGAAAAACACGGCATGCGGCGGTAGCCACTACGCCATTCAGGATGGCAAGGTGAGTGTTGCCCCCGCCAGCCGTGGCGACGAGCCTTTCGCCGCCGGCGGTGCTTGCCTGTTCCAGGAATGGGTTGAACCGGAGCAGCTGTTCGGTTGCGTGCGGATCCACAACGGCGAGATCACCCTGCAACCGGGTCTGGTACACCAGGCCAACGGCGGCGTTTTGATTCTGTCGGCCCGCGCATTGCTGGCTCAACCGCTATTGTGGTTACGGCTAAAGCAGATGATCGGCCAGCGCCAATTCCATTGGGTTTCGCCAGACGAGACCCGTCCACTGCCGGTGGTCATTCCGCCGATGCCGCTGGATCTGCGGCTGATCGTGGTGGGTGACCGTCACGGTCTGGCCGATTTCCACGATATCGAGCCGGAACTGAGTGAACAAGCGATCTACGGCGAATACGAAGACGACCTGCAGCTGACCGAAACCGACGATATGGCGCAGTGGTGCGGCTACGTCAACGGCGTGATCGCCGACCAGCAGTTGCCTATGTTGGCAGCCGACGCCTGGCAGCCGCTGATCGTCCAGGCGGTGCGCCACAGCGGCGATCAGGGTATTCTGCCGCTCTCACCGGTTTGGCTTGGCCAGCAGTTGGCCGAGGCGGCATTGTATGCCGAAGAGGATCGTATTACGGCCAAAGCGTTCGAAGCGGCGCTGAATGCCCGCGAATGGCGAGAAAGCTATCTGGCCGAACGTATGCAGGATGAGATCGAACTGGGTCAGATCCTGATTGAAACCGAAGGTGAAGTGGTCGGGCAGATCAACGGGTTGTCCGTGCTGGATTATCCTGGCCACCCTCGCAGTTTCGGCGAGCCCTCGCGCATCAGCTGCGTCGTGCATCTCGGCGACGGTGAATTCACCGATGTTGAGCGCAAAGCCGAACTGGGTGGCAACCTGCACGCCAAAGGTATGATGATCATGCAGGCGTTCCTGATTGCCGAACTGGATCTGGATCAGCAGCTGCCGTTCTCCGCTTCGATCGTCTTCGAACAATCCTACGGTGAAGTGGACGGCGACAGCGCCTCACTGGCTGAGTTGTGCGCATTGGTCAGCGCCCTCTCGCAGCAGCCGATCACGCAGCAAGTCGCCGTCACCGGCTCTGTCGACCAATTCGGCAATGTACAGCCGATAGGCGGCGTTAACGAAAAGGTCGAGGGTTTCTTCGAAGTTTGTCTGCGCCGCGGCCTGACCGGCAAACAGGGCGTCGTATTGCCCATCACTAACGTGCGCCACCTGTGCCTGCGCCAGGATGTCGTCGATGCAGTGCGCGAGGGGCAATTCCACCTGTGGGCGGTAGAGAGCGCGGCGGAAGCCTTGCCTTTACTCACAGGTTGCCTCTACTCTGACGAACAACAGCCGAATCTGTTGGCGGCCATTCAGGAACGGATTGCGCAGGTGAACCTGCAGGAACGCCGCCATCCGTGGCCGCTGCGCTGGCTCAACTGGTTCAACCACGGCTGATCGGACTTGTTCAGCGTACACGTGTTAGCTAACCTGCGTCCTTCATTAAAATAAGGCTTACTGAGAACATGGTAGATAAACGCGATTCCTATACGAAAGAAGACCTCGAAGCATCCGGCCGTGGCGAGCTGTTCGGCGCCGGTGGCCCACCGTTGCCGGCAGGTAACATGTTGATGATGGACCGCGTGGTCAAGATGACCGAAGACGGCGGCACTCACAACAAAGGTTATGTGGAAGCGGAGCTGGATATTAATCCGGACCTATGGTTCTTCGGTTGCCACTTTATCGGCGATCCCGTTATGCCTGGTTGCCTGGGCCTGGATGCAATGTGGCAGCTGGTCGGTTTCTACCTCGGTTGGTTGGGTGGCGAAGGCAAAGGCCGCGCGCTGGGTGTTGGTGAAGTCAAATTCACCGGCCAGGTGCTGCCGACCGCGAAGAAAGTCACCTATCGTATCAACTTCAAGCGCGTCATTACCCGTAAGCTGATCATGGGTGTCGCCGATGGTGAAGTGCTGGTTGACGGCGAAGTGATCTATACCGCCACCGACCTGAAAGTGGGCCTGTTCAAGGACACCGCAGCGTTCTGATCGCGCTGACGAGAAGGCGACCAACGCCTTCTCTATTCCAAGGTTCGTTGCATGCCGTCACGCTCAGCGTGGCGGCATTTCTTATTTTCTTTCTCCTGCTTTCCCCCTCTTTCCCTCTGGGCCTTTTGGGCGCCCGAAACGCGTGACCGGGCTTCACAAATCGATAATTACGGAAATGTCTTATTCTACCGTGAGATCCCCTGCGTCTATGATTGAAAAATAATTAGCCAATGAATTATAAATTTCACCAACATTCACTGTGCTTTATTTTACTGATGGGATAAGGAAAAAATGGAGAATAACAATCGTCTGTTATGGATGGACACCCTGCGCGGCTTGAGTATTCTGCTGGTCGTAATGCTACATAACGCCTACTCCCTCGCGGGTGGTGCCAGCCATATTGGCACTGTCTCCGACTTTATTAATACCAATGTTATTCCCATGCGCATGGAGATCATGTTTTTCCTTTCAGGCATATTCGTCAACCACAGCCTGCAGAAAGGAAAGAAAGCGTACCTGACCGGCAAGTTGAAGAACATTCTTTATCCCTTTTTGATCTGGGTCGCTATTTATGGCGCATTGCGGATCATCTTCTCCGGCATGGTCAACAACCCCGCCAGCCCGCTGAGCGTGATCTACACGCAGCTGACCGGCGGCGGCGACATCACCTGGTTCCTCTGGACCCTGATGGCGTTCTTCCTGCTGGTCATCCCGCTGCGCAAGGTGAACGTAATTGTCGTTCTGGCACTGTGTATCGCCGCATACTATTTGCTGCCGCTCAGAGAGGAAGATCTCTATAGCGGTTATAATCCTTACCATTTGCGCTATGCGGCCTACTACTTCCTTTTCTTCTATCTCGGTGACTTTATGTCACGTAAGAATTTCAATATTATCGGCTCATTGGAGAATCGGCTGATCGTATTCCTTGCCTTCAGCGCCTGGGGCATATTGATGCTTACCGTGTATTTTAAGCATCATGATAATATTTTGATGATCCCCCTTACCCTGCTGTCAATTGTGGCACTGATTTACATGACAAAATATATCAATAATCGGGCCATCAACTTCATTGGGCAAAACTCTATCGTCTTTTATCTGACGCACTATCTTATTATTCAGTTCTCTTCGAAGATGATTAAAGTCGATCAGGATAATGCGCTGTTGGGCGATATAAAGTATCTCATCACACTGGGGTTGGCTTTGGGCATACCCTACATTATCGCCCGTTACCGAAACGCGTTTTCCCTCTTGTCTCTGCCCTATGCTTACCCGAAGCGGCCAAAGCAACAAACCGGCTGAACGAAGGTTCTCTCAACACCCGGCATCAATACAAAAGCGGTTTTTTTGCTCCCAGTGATTCTCTTGCTCCTCAAAATCATCTAATCTGGATTAGAGAGTAACTACAATTACTGTATCCAGTGAGAGTGACATGCAAAAAACCCGCTTTAGCGATGCACCTTGCCCAGTCGCGCGTTCATTGGACCGTGTCGGCGAGTGGTGGAGCATCCTGATCCTGCGCGATGCCTTTCAGGGGCTGTCCAAATTCGACGAATTCCAGCAAAGTCTGGGGATGTCGCCCACACTGCTGGCCCGCCGCCTGAAGGATCTGGTGGCCCACGGCATTCTGTATAAGCAACGCTATCAAACTCGACCGGTGCGCTACCACTACTTGCTCACCGAGCGCGGCAACGATTTTTTCCCTGTGCTGGCGGCCCTTTCACAATGGGGCAATCACCACCTGACCGACGGCGCCGTCAGCGCATTGTTGGTCGACGGCCGCACAGATCAACCGATTCAGGTTCAGTTAATCAATCGCGATACCCAACAGCCGGTGCCACAGCAGTTCATCACGCTGGCGCCCGGACCGGCGGCCGGTGACGGCATACGTCAGCGCGCCGAGCTGATGCGGTGTCGGCGTCTCGCAGATTTTCCCGAATTGACCAAGGAGTCATCATGAGCAATCGTCGTATCGTTATTACCGGCATGGGCGCCGTTTCGCCGTTAGGGTGCGGAGTAGAAACAATCTGGCAACGTTTATTACGCGGAGAATCTGGCATTCGCCCGCTGTCTGATGCGATCGTCGCAGATTTGCCGGTCAAGGTCGGGGGCCAGGTGCCTGAACTGGCGCAAGATGCCGAAGCGGGCTTCACTGCCGACGCCTCCGTCGCCCCCAAGGACCAAAAGAAAATGGATCGCTTCATTCTGTTTGCCATGGCAGCGGCGGATGAAGCCATTCGTCAGGCTGGCTGGATAGCCGATACGGAGGAAAAACAAGAGCGCACCGCCACCGTCATCGCCTCAGGCATTGGCGGTTTTCCGGCGATCGCCCAGGCGGTGCGCACCACGGATAGCCGCGGCGCCAAACGTCTGTCGCCATTCACCATCCCCTCTTTCCTGGTCAATCTGGCTGCCGGTCACGTTTCGATCAAACACCACTTCAAAGGCCCGATTGGCGCACCGGTTACCGCCTGCGCTGCCGGTGTGCAAGCCATTGGTGATGCGGTGCGGCTGATCCGCAATGACGAGGCCGATATCGCCCTGTGCGGCGGCACCGAAGCCGCTATAGACACCGTCAGCCTGGGGGGATTCGCTGCCGCGCGCGCCATGTCCACCGCACCGGCCGAGTCGGCGCGACAGGCCTCCCGGCCTTTCGACACGGCCCGGGACGGGTTCGTCATGGGCGAAGGCGCCGGCATGTTGGTGATTGAAACCCTGGAGCATGCGCTGGCACGCGGCGCCACCCCGCTGGCGGAAATCGTAGGTTATGGCACCAGCGCAGACGCCTACCACATGACATCCGGCGCAGAAGACGGCAACGGTGCCTATCGGGCGATGAAAATCGCGCTGAAACAAGCAAACGTCACCCCAGATAACGTGCAACATTTGAACGCACACGCGACCTCCACGCCCGTAGGCGATTTGGGCGAAATCAACGCGATCAAGCACCTGTTTGGTACGGCAGGGACTGTCGCCGTGACCTCAACAAAATCGGCAACCGGACACCTCCTGGGTGCCGCAGGCGGGCTGGAAACCATCTTTACCGCGTTGGCGCTGCGCGATCAGATTGCACCCGCGACGCTGAATCTGGATAACCCCGATCCGGCAGCGCAAGGATTGCATTTGGTAGCGAAACAGGCTGAATCGATGAACATGACCTACGCCTTATCAAACGGCTTCGGCTTTGGCGGCGTGAATGCGAGCATTTTGCTGAAACGCTGGCGGGATGCATAACTCCCTGAAACTAAAACCTCCGCCAAAGGCGGAGGTTATTCCTTTTATTTGACAGGGAGCCGCTTAAGCGGTCACAGCCCTGTCTTCCATGGCTTCTCGCCAACCTCCCAGCCATTGAGACCGGGCGTCCACTGATGATTGGTAGGGACAATGTTCCCTGGAACGCCCTAAAATACCTGCCTGATACCCTCTCGAATGCGCCCTTTCCAGACGATCGCGTTTCTGTCTCTTCATGCCTCGTTTCCCTCATTTTGGTCTGGTGGAAAGAAAACAATGGCTGCTTTTTGCGCAGCCACGAGTAATCAATAGCGCTAAAAGAAGAGAAGATCAATGCGCAAAATTCACGCCAATGTCATATTTGTGAGCTACGCCCGTGGAAATTGCTAAGTGGCTGATCTGCCGAGAAAGGATTTAACTGATTGAAACTCAATGAAAATCCCTGCCGGTGAGAAAAAGCGTTTTTTCACGCCGACAGGGATTAGACGATTTTAGACCAAATTATGACTAAACGCCGCCCATCTGTGCGGCGATAGCCTGAGCTTCCTGCTGCCAGCCTTGCGCCAACGTGCGCACCAGGGCGTCATAGCCATCTTCACCCTGCTTCAGCTCCAGGCTGAAAGGCCGCTTGATCAAGCGCCCCTGGCGGCTCAGCACCCACTCGCCGCGAATGATCGCCTTGCCATCGAAACGGCCGTGGAAACCGCTGATGGTGACGTTCAACACATCCTGATCGCTGCTCATCGGCTGCGAAGAGACCACCCAGCCCGGCAGCGCGCTGCTCAGGTTGGTGACCAGCGTTTGCTGCAGCTGCTGGTCGAGCGGGCTGGCCCACAGATTGTTCTGGGCGATCACATATTGCACATCGTTGGTTTGATACACCACGCCGCTCTGCGCCAGATAATCCGCCACGCTCACGTGCTCCAGCCACAGCTGGCGCGCGGGGGCGCCGCTGCTGCTGACTGCGGCCGGCGCACCCAACGCCGGCAACTGGTAGTAGGTCTTCTGTGGCGTACTGCTACAGGCGCTGAGCAACAGCGCCAGGGCTACCGGGATCCATTTCATCATTTAGTGGCCTTCTTCGGCTGAGGGTCATTGCTGCCGGCGGCTTCAAACACCAGCGCGTTGCTCTTCTCATTCAGGGTGCGCAGCACCGGTTGCAGCTCACGCAACACCTGGTCGAGGCGCTGCATATCGCCCACCATCTTGTTGTAAGCCGGCGAACCAGGCTGGAATCCTTTCATGCTGCGGTTCAGTTCCAGCAGCGTTTTCTGCAGGTCCTGCGGCAGCGCCTGCATCTCTTTGCTGGCGATGATGTCGTTCAGCGACTTCATGGTCTGCTGCGTCGACTTCATGGTTTTCTGGCTTTCCGCCAGCGTTTTGGTCGCTTCGTTGATCATCGGATTGAGCGGCATCGCATTGATCTTATCCAGCGTCTGCATCAGTTTCTGCTGGATCTGCGCCAGACCGCCGCTGGTGGTTGGCATCAACGGATAACCGAACAGCTCACGCGGCCCTTTCCACGGTTTCTCCTGCGGATAGAAGTCGAGATCGATGTACAGCGAACCGGTCAGCAGGTTAGCGGACTTCATCGACGCGCGCATGCCGCGAGACTCCGCGTCTTTCAGGTGCCCTTCGATATCGAAGTTGCCGCCCAGCTGTTTCTGGAAGCGATCCGGTTCGATGCGGATCAGCACCGGAATGCGGTAATCGCTGTCCAGACGCTGCGCCATGCCCTCTTTAGAGAACGGCACCTGTGCCACCGTACCCAGACGGATGCCGCGGAACTCGACCGGCGCCCCCGGCTGCAGGCCGCGCACCGAGTCGGAGAAGAACAACAGGTAGTCCTTATGCACGGTATACAGCGAATCTTGCGTGCTACGCTGGTTATCGAACAGCTGGTACTCCGCCTTCTCTTTCGCCTGTTCGCCGCGATCCCACCCTTCCGGCACGTCAAAACTGACGCCGCCGCTGAACAGGGTGGTCAGCGACCCCATCTCTACACGCATGCCCTGCGCCGACATATCGAACGCGACGCCGCTGTCCTTCCAGAAACGCACGTTGCTGGTGACCAGTTGGTCGTAAGGGGCGGAAATGAACAACTGATAGCGCATCGCGCGTTCTTTCGGATCGAAGTAGCTGGTCTCCACCGAACCGACACGATAGCCGCGGAACAATACCGGGTCACCGGCGTTGAGCTGGCCCGATTTCTCGCTGTCCAGCACGATGCGCAGCCCTTTGGCGTCCGGGGAGGCCAGCGGCGGCGCATCGAGCAGCTGATAATTATCCTTGCCGTCTTTGCCCTTGCTGCCCGGCTGCAGTTCGATATAGGCGCCGGACAGCAACGTGCCCAGCCCGGAGACGCCTTCACGGCCGATCTGCGGTTTCACCACCCAGAAGGCGGAGTCCTGACGCAATAACTTCTCCATGCCGGCGTTGAGGCGCGCCTGCACCATCACCTTGCTCAGGTCATCGCTCAACGTGACGGTTTCCACCACGCCGACGTCCACGCTGCGGCTTTTGATTTTGGTTTTACCCGCTTCCAGCCCCTCTGCCGTCGTGGTCACCAGCGTCACCACCGGCCCCTGATGGCTGAAGTGGTAAAACAGGATCCAGGCGCCGATCAGCGCGGTCACAATGGGAATGATCCACACCGGCGACCAGCGTTTGATCTTCTCAACGTCCGCGACGCTATGATTATTTTCCGTCACCTTGCGGCTCCTTGTTGATTGTTTCACTTGCGCGATCCCAGGTCAGCCGGGGATCAAATGTCATGGCGGCGAACATGGTAAGGATCACCACCAGCGCGAACAGCACGGCGCCCGTCGCGGGATAAATGCTCATCAACTGCCCCATTCGCACCAGCGCCGACAACACGGCGATCACAAACACGTCGATCATCGACCAACGGCCAACGAATTCGACCACTTCATAAATCAGATGCATGCGCTCGCTGTCGGCGCGCGGCTTCTTCCTGCCGTTGGCATCCCAACACAGCCAGCCGATCGCCAGCATCTTCAGCGACGGCACCATGATGCTGGCGATGAAAATTACCATCGCTACCGGATAAGAGCCGTCCCCCCACAGCAGGATCACCCCTGCCATGATGGTGGAGTTCATCTTATTGCCCAACGCCTCGGTCACCATGATCGGCATCAGGTTGGCCGGAATGTACAGCATGATAGACGTCACCAGCAGCGACAGCGTCCACTGCAGGCTGTGGCGGCGACGCACATAGCCGTTGGTGTGGCAGCGCGGGCAGCGCACCTGATTGGCCGGCAGGATCGCCGTGCAGCAGGCGCAGGAGCGCACGCCCTGCGGCATGCCGGTGCGCCCCACCGTCAGCGGCCGATCGAGGCGCGGCGCCGGTTCAATGTCCTGCCACAGCCAGCGCCGATCCACGCACTGGAAGGCGCGCACCTGCAGCAGGCAGAACAGGCAATAAGGCACGAAGCTGCTGCCGATGCCAATATCGCCGTAGGCCATCAGCTTGACAAAGCTGACCAGCACCCCGGCGAGGAAAATTTCCACCATGCACCAGGTCTTGAACTGAAACAGCACCCGGGCCATCCACTCTTTGAGCCCCAGCGGCAAGCGCACTTTGGCGCACAGCAGGATGATCGCCACCATGCAGAACGCCGGGATCAGCTGCACGAACACCATAAATAGCGTGGCCATGCTGGCATAGTCTTCCGCCACCATCACCTGGGGGATCTGAATCAGCCGGATTTCGTTGCCGAGGCCGGCGACGCGCATGTTGATAAACGGGAAAATGTTGGCCAGCACCAGCATGAACAACGCGCTGAGGGCGTAACCGATCGGCCGCTTGCGCGGTTCGTCCCAGCGGGCGCTGAGCGTGGTTTTGCAGCGCGGGCATACTGCTTTGCTGCCATAGGCCAGCGGCGGCAGCGCCACCAGCATGTCGCACTGGGGGCACAGCATCAGGTTATCCTGTTGCGCCGCCGCAGGTGCGGAATGACTATGCTGCTGATGATTGTCGTGGGAACACACCATATTCCTCCTCAATAACGTTGCTCACCGGCACATCGATACCGCCCGCAGCAGCGCGCGGGCGGTATCGCAACGGTCAGCCGTTTTTCATCGCTTCCAGCTCTTCCCAGCGGGCGAAGGCTTGCTCCAGCGCCTGCTCGGCATTAGCCAGCGCCGTCAGCACTTCCTGCGTTTCGCTGTGCGGCCGCGTGAAGAAGTCGGCGTCGTTCATCTGCGCCTGCAGCCCTTCAATCTCCGCCTCCAGCTGTTCGAGCCGCTGTGGCAACTGTTCCAGTTCGCGCAGCAGGTTGTAACTCAGCTTGGCCGCCGCTTTCTTCGGCTGCTCGGCCTTTTTCTCCGCCGCCGGCTTGCTCGCGCTCGGCGCCGCCTGACGAATCGGTTTCGCCGTGGCGCGCTGATGATGCGCATCGTAGTAACCGCCGACGAAGGCATTGATCACGCCGTTGCCTTCGAAGATCCAGCACTCGGTCACCGAGTTGTCGACGAACTGACGATCGTGGCTGACCAGCAGCACGGTGCCCTGATAGCCGTCGATCAGCTCTTCCAGCAGTTCCAGCGTTTCGACGTCGAGATCGTTGGTTGGTTCATCGAGGATCAACAGATTGCTCGGCTTCAGAAACAGCTTAGCCAACAGCAGACGGTTACGCTCACCGCCCGACAGTGCCTTCACCGGCGTCATCGCGCGCTTAGGATGGAACAGGAAGTCCTGCAGGTAGCCCAATACGTGGCGAGCGCGGCCGTTGACCATCACTTCCTGTTTGCCTTCCGCCAGGTTATCCATCACCGTGCGTTCCGGATCGAGATCGGCGCGGTGCTGGTCGAAATAGGCCACTTCCAGCTTGGTGCCGCAGTGCACGCGGCCGCTGTCGGCTTTCAGCTGACCGAGCATCAGTTTCAGCAGCGTGGTTTTGCCACAGCCGTTCGGCCCCACCAGCGCAATTTTGTCGCCGCGCTGCACCTGAGCGGAGAAGCCGCGCACCAGCACTTTCTCACCGACCTGATAATTGACGTCTTCCAGCTCGAACACGATTTTGCCGGAGCGGGTCGCCTCTTCCACCTGCATCTTGGCGGTGCCCATCACTTCACGGCGTTGGGAGCGCTCGACGCGCAGCGCCTTCAGCGCGCGCACGCGGCCTTCGTTGCGGGTGCGGCGCGCCTTGATGCCCTGACGGATCCAGACCTCTTCCTGTGCCAGCTTGCGGTCGAACTCGGCGTTTTGCAGTTCTTCCACCCGCAGCGCTTCTTCTTTACTCTGCAGATACAGATCGTAGTTGCCCGGCCAGGAAACCAGCTTGCCGCGATCCAGATCGACAATGCGCGTCGCCATGTTGCGGATGAACGAACGGTCGTGCGAGATGAATATGATGCTGCCGTCGAACTCTTTCAGGAAGCCTTCCAGCCAGTCGATGGTTTCGATATCCAGGTGGTTGGTCGGTTCGTCGAGCAGCAGCACGCGCGGCGAGCTTACCAGCGCGCGGCCCAGTGCCGCTTTACGTAGCCAGCCGCCGGACAGCGAGGAAAGCTCAGCGTCGCCGTTCAGCCCCAGCTGCAGCAGCACTTCGCTAATGCGGCTGTCGAGCTGCCACAGCCCCTGGTGATCGAGGATCTCCATGATTTGTGCCATGCGCGCCAGGTTTTTCTCGCTTGGGTCGCTTTCCACCAGATGAGAGATCGCGTGATATGCCTTCAGGTGTTCCGCCTGCTCCGCGACGCCTTCCGCCACGAAATCGAACACGCTGCCGCCGATATTGCGCGGCGGATCCTGTTGCAGGCGCGCCACGATCAGATCCTGTTCGTAGATCACCCGGCCGTCGTCCAGCGGGATCTCCTTGCCGAGGATCTTCAGCAGCGTGGACTTGCCGGCGCCGTTGCGCCCGACCAAACACACGCGCTCGTTGTCTTCGATATGAATTTCGGTGTTGTCTAAAAGCGGCGCATCGCTGAAAGAGAGCCAGGCGCCGGACATGCTGATTAACGACATAGTAATTATTTTCCTTCGCCGGCGTGAGTCACCAGCCAGCAGTTGTGGATCTGACGATTACGGGCAAAGTCCTGCGACAGCGTCTTGGCGGTGATCTCTTTCGCCTCCAGACCCAGCGCGCTTAGCCCCGCCATATCCATTTGGAAACCGCGCTTGTTGTTCGAGAACATGATGGTCCCGTTGCGGCGCAGCAACCGTTTCAAATCTTTCATCAGCGCCAGATGATCGCGCTGCACGTCAAAGGTGTTCTCCATCCGCTTGGAGTTGGAGAACGTCGGCGGATCGATGAAGATCACGTCGAACTGTTCGTTGGCGTTGCTCAGCCACGACAGGCAGTCGGCCTGGATCAGCCGATGCTGGCGGCCGGTCAGGCCGTTGGCGCGCAGGTTCTTCTCCGCCCATTCCAGATAGGTACGCGACATGTCCACCGTGGTGGTGCTGCGCGCGCCACCCAGACCGGCGTGCACGCTGGCGGTGCCGGTATAGGCGAACAGGTTGAGGAAGTCCTTGCCGTTGCTCATCTCGCCCAGCATGCGGCGCGCGATGCGGTGATCGAGGAACAGGCCGGTATCGAGATAGTCGGTCAGGTTGACCCACAGCTTGGCGTTATACTCTTCCACCAGCAGGAACTCGCCCTTCTGCGCCAGCTTCTCGTACTGGTTCTTGCCCTTCTGCCGCTCGCGGGTTTTCAGGATCAGCTGATTCGACGGCAGTTCCAGCACCGCCAGCGTCGCGTTGATCACATCGAACAGGCGCTGACGCGCTTTCTGCGCATCGACGGTTTTCGGCGGCGCGTACTCTTGCACCACCACCTTACTGCCGTAGCGATCCACAGCGACGTTGTATTCTGGCAGATCGGCATCGTACAGGCGGTAGCATTCAATGCCCTGCTGCTTCGCCCACTTGTCGAGCTTCTTCAAATTCTTGCGCAGACGGTTGGCGAAATCTTCTGCTACCTGTACGCCACCGGTGGTGGCGCCGGCCGGGTTCGCCGCCAGCTGATAGTTTTTCTGCACGCACTCCAGCGGGCCGTTCTTCGCCTTGAACTGGCGCTCGGCGCGCAGCTGCAGGCAGCTCAGCAGCTCCGGCGAGGCGCTGAACAGCGACAGCTGCCAGCCGCCGAAGGCGCTTTTCATCACGCGGCCCAGCATATTGTGCAGCGCGATCAGCGCCGGCTCGCTTTCCAGACGCTCACCGTACGGCGGGTTGCTGATCACGGTACCTTGTGGGCCTTCCGGCAGCGGATTAGTCAACCTTGCCACGTCACCGACATTGAAGGTGATCAGCTCAGCGACGCCGGCACGGCGGGCGTTGCCGCGCGCCATCTCAATCACCCGGCGGTCGATATCGGAACCAAAGAAGCGGGAGGCGGTTTCCTGCAGGCCGCGGCGTGCGCGCACCTGCGCTTCGGTAGTGACTTCACGCCACAGTTCGGCGTTGTGGCCGTTCCAGGCGCTGAAACCCCAGTGTTGACGGTGCAGTCCCGGCGCGCGATCGGCGGCGATCATTGCCGCTTCGATCAGCAGCGTACCGGAGCCGCACATCGGATCGAGCATCGGCGTGCCCGGCTGCCAGCCGGAACGCAGCACAATGGCGGCCGCCAGGTTTTCCTTCAGCGGCGCCTGGCCGGTGAGATCGCGGTAGCCGCGCTGATGCAGACCTTCGCCGCTCAGATCGAGCGCCACGCTAGCCATATCGCGTTGCAGGAACACGTTGACGCGAATATCCGGCTGCTGTTTGGCGACCGTCGGGCGTTGGTCGAGTTTGCGGGTAAAACTGTCGACGATGGCGTCTTTCACCTTCAGCGCGCCATATTGGCTGTTGCGGATCTCTTCATTCACGCCGCTGAAGTGCACGGCAAAGGTTTTATCCACGCCAAAAATGCTCGGCCAGTCGATCGCCTGTACCCCGAGGTACAGATCCAGGTCGCTGTGTACGCGAAATTCGTTCAGCGGCAACAAAATGCGCGAAGCCAGGCGGCTCCACAGCAGGCTTTGGTACAGAAGACGATCGTCACCCTGAAAATGTACCCCACCCTGCACCACTTTGCAGTCGTGAGCGCCAAGCGCTTCCAGCTCGCTTTTTAACAGTTCTTCCAATCCACGCGCCGTGCTGGCAAACAGAGAGTTCATATCGTGCTTATCACCAAAAAGAAAATTGTTGCGCATTATAGCTAATCCGCACCGCTTGTCATAAAGTTGCTCCCTTCTATTTAATCATCGCACGGAGATAAGGGTGATCACGCTTTCCAGACTCTACGTCCATCCGGTTAAATCACTGCGCGGTCTGCAGCTTTCTTACGCCCAGGTCGGCAGTAGCGGCCTGGCCTTCGACCGCAACTTTATGATCACCGAGCCGGATGGCACCTTTATTACCGCGCGCCAATACCCGCAGATGGTGCTGTTCACGCCGGCGCTGCTGCCGGACGGGCTATTCCTGACCGCGCCGGACGGCGAAAGCGCCGCCATTCGCTTCAGCGACTTCGCCGCCGCGCCGCAGCCGACCGAGGTGTGGGGCAATCATTTCACCGCGCTGATCGCGCCAGATGAGATCAACCGCTGGCTGAGCGGCTATTTCCAGCGCGATGTGCAGCTGCGTTGGCTGGGGCCGGAGTCGACCCGCCGGGTGAAGAAGCATCCTGAAATCCCGCTGACGTTTGCCGACGGGTATCCTTATCTGCTGATTAACCAGGCTTCGTTCAACGATCTGCAACAGCGTTGCCCCGGCAGCATCAAGCTGGAGCAGTTCCGCCCCAATCTGGTGGTGAGCGGTGCAACCGCCTGGGCCGAAGACGGCTGGCAGGTGATCCGCGTCGGCGATGTGATGTTCGAGCTGGTGAAACCCTGCAGCCGCTGCGTGCTCACCACCGTCAGCACCGAGCGCGGCCGCAAGCACCCGAGCGGCGAACCGTTGAGCACGCTGCAAAAATTCCGCTCCGCCGACAACGGCGACATCGATTTCGGCCAGAACATGATCGCACGCAACAGTGGCATCATTCGCGTTGGCGATACGGTAGAGGTGTTGTCGACCAAGCCGCCGCGCCCCTATGGCGCCGGCAACGTGGTGGAAAGCGTGCAGGCGCCGCAAGACAGCGAGCACAGCGTGACCATCGAATATGAAGGAAAGGTGTTTACCGGCAACAACCAGCAGATCTTGCTCGAGCAGTTGGAACAACAAGGCATCCGCGTGCCTTACTCCTGCCGCGCCGGGATTTGCGGCAGCTGCCGCATTACCTTGCTGAGCGGTGAAGTCGCGCCCCTGAAGAAAAGCGCGCTGGGCGACAACGGCACCATCCTGTGCTGCAGCTGCATCCCGAAAAGCGATTTGACGTTGGCGTAATGCGCTTTATACCGCTCTGTCGTATGCCGGAGCGGTGCTTTCATCCTGCGTGCAGGGTTTGAGCCGATCGTGCATCACCTTGATGGCGTCGCCCAATACCATGGTGCGGCCGGCGACCGTCAGCTGATTTTGCGCCAGCAGGCACAGGCTGGCGTTATCCCCCGCCTCTACCACCAGCAAGCGCGCTTCCGCGCCGCTTTCCATCACTTTTACCGCCGCCAGTTCGCCGTTTTTCGGCTGCAACGGATAGTGCTGCTGCGAGAAATGCCAGCTCTTCGGCATCAACGGTTTCAGGAAACGGTAGGCAACCAATGCGTTCAACACCAGCTCAGCGCGCTGCTCATGGCTGAGTTTGACCTGCTTGCACTGTTCTTCGTAGGTGAAATAAAGGGCGGCATCGTCCACACAAAAAGCGCATTCATCGAAAGCGTCCGGCGTTAACATTTTGGCCGGGAAACGTGAACGAAAGATCATACCATTAGCTAAATCCAGCATTAGCCGATCATGCTCGGCATCAAAATACCAACGCCAATTATCGTCAGGTTTTATCTTCATTTCGTATCCTTCTCGCTGCCTATGCCAACGCCGCACTCACCCTAAAAGGCGATTTTATCACCGATAAAGTTGCTTAAACATCGGATAATTCCGCGAACGATATTTATGCTACCGAACAAAATATAGACGAGCCGGGGGCAGAAATAAACCCCCGGTATAAAATGAGAGAAAAAATATTAGATATGGGTAACGATATCTTTAATCAAACGCGGGCCGTGATAGATAAATCCGGAATAAATTTGCAGCAGGCTCGCGCCGGCCTCCATTTTTTCGCGTGCCGCCGTCAGCGAATCGATGCCGCCCACGCCGATAATCGGCAGGCGCCCTTGCAGTTCGGTGGAGAGACGACGGATCACTTCGGTGCTGCGTGATTGCAACGGACGCCCGCTTAACCCGCCCGCTTGTTCGCAGTAATTCAGCCCCTGGATCAATTTTCGATCCAACGTGGTATTGGTGGCGATCACACCATCGATATTATGCCGCACCAGGCTATCGGCAATTTGGATCAATTCTTCTTCTGAAAGATCCGGCGCGATCTTTACCGCCACCGGCACATATTTGTGATGGCGCGCATGCAATTCCTGCTGCTTATTTTTTATCGCAGCCAAAAGATCGTCCAGCGCTTCGCCATACTGTAAGGATCGTAACCCCGGCGTATTCGGTGAAGAGATGTTAATCGCGATATAACCGGCATACGGATAAACTTTATCCATGCAGATCAAATAATCGTCTTTACCCTGTTCGACCGGGGTGTCTTTATTCTTGCCGATATTGATCCCAAGAATGCCGCCAAAATGGGATTTCTTAACGTTTTCAACCAGATTGTCCACGCCGTGGTTATTGAACCCCATGCGATTGATCAGGCCTTCCGCCTCGACCACGCGGAACAAACGCGGCTTGTCGTTGCCCGGCTGCGGGCGCGGCGTCACGGTGCCCACTTCCACATGGCCGAAGCCCATCGCGCCGAACGCATCGATGCACTCGCCGTTTTTATCCAGACCGGCGGCCAATCCCAGCGGGTTTTTAAACGACAGCCCCATGCAGCTGACCGGTTTGGTCGGCACGGACTGACGGACAAGAAACGCTAATGGGGTGCCGGTGATACGGCTGAGTTGACGAAAGGTCACTTCATGCGCGCGCTCCGGATCGAGCTGGAACAACGCTTTCCTGATGAGGGGGTAGTACATGGACTCTCCTGATTTCCCGGTTGCAAACCGGGGGCGTATTATCCGGTATCCCCCGCCCAATTGGAATTGATTAAAGGCAAAAAAAGCCGTTTTTACGCAACCGTTTTCTTTCTTCGCCGCCAAATCGGCGCCAATCCGCTTTTGCGCATATCCAAATCAAAAAATGAGATTTAAAAAACGCGCCCGGTTGCTGGTAGGTTTAAAACACTTCTCGTTAATTTCCTAATTAAACCTAACTTTTAGTTATAAGGAGTGGCAATGCGCGTTATATCACTGGCCGGTAGCCCACGCATCCCATCACGTTCCGCCGCGCTGCTCTCGCTGAGTCAGAGCTGGCTGCGGCAGCAAGGGGTGGACGTGACGGCTTATACCCTGCACGACTTCGATGCCGAAGATCTGCTGTACGCCAACTTCAACAGCCCGGCGATCAAGGCGTTTGCCGAGCAGCTGGCGCAGGCCGACGGCCTGCTGATTTCCACGCCGGTTTATAAAGCGTCGTTCTCCGGCGCGCTGAAAACCTTGCTGGATCTGCTGCCGGAACGCGCTCTGGATCATAAGGTGGTGCTGCCGCTGGCGACCGGCGGTTCGATCGGCCACATGCTGGCGGTGGACTATGCGCTGAAACCGGTGCTGGCGGCGCTGAAAGCGCAGGAAGTGCTGCACGGCGTATTCGCCGACGACAGCCAGATCCAGCTGGCCGGCGAAGGCGCCACGCTCACCGACGCCGTAGCCGCCCGGCTGGAAGAGGCGCTCACCAGTTTCTACCTGGCGCTTGGCCGCCGCAAACCGCCTGCGCTGCGCGTCGCCTCGCCGCTGGCGGCGCGTCAGACCGCCTGAAACGCCGGGTAAAGGAGAGCCTGAATGAAAGAACGCATCACTTTGCGGCGCTGGCTGAGCGCCGCCGCCCTCACCGGCCTGCTGTCGCTGGTTTGGGCCAACGCCGCCGTTGCGCAGGATCCGGCGCAGTTCCGCATCGGTTACCAAAAAGGCTCCGTCAGCCTGGTACTGGCGAAGAGCCACCGGCTGCTGGAGGAACGTTTCCCCGCCACCCGCATCAGCTGGATCGAGTTTCCCGCCGGCCCGCAGATGCTGGAAGCCTTGAACGTCGGCAGCATCGATCTGGGCAGCACCGGCGATATTCCGCCGATCTTCGCGCAGGCCGCCGGCGCGGATCTGTTGTATGTCGGCGTTGAGCCGCCTAAGCCCAAAGCGGAAGTGATCCTGGTGCCGGAAAACAGCCCGATCAAAACCGTCGCCGATCTGAAAGGCCATAAGGTCGCCTTCCAGAAAGGATCCAGCTCGCACAACCTGCTGCTGCGATCGCTGCAAAAAGCCGGCCTGAAGTTCACCGATATCCAGCCCGCCTATCTGACGCCCGCCGATGCACGCGCCGCCTTCCAACAAGGCAACGTCGATGCCTGGGCTATCTGGGATCCTTATTATTCCGCCGCACTGCTGCAGGGCGGCGTGCGGGTGCTTGGCGACGGCACCGATCTGAACCAGACCGGTTCCTTCTATCTGGCGGCGCGCCCCTATGCCGAAGCCAACGGCAGCTTTATCAGCCAGGTATTGACGGTGCTGACCCAGGCCGATGCGCTCACCCGCAGCGACCGGGCGCAAAGCGTGACCCTGCTGGCCAACGCCATGGGGCTGCCCGAACCAGTGATCGCCAGCTATCTGGATCACCGCCCGCCGACCGCCATCACACCGCTCGATGCGCATACGATCGCCGCGCAGCAGCAAACCGCCGACCTGTTTTACGCCAACCGGCTGGTGCCGGTGAAGGTCGACATCTCGCAACGCATCTGGCGCCCAAGCGCACAATAAACAATGGGAGAACATTGACGATGAGCCTGAACGTTTTCTGGTTTTTACCCACCCACGGCGACGGCCACTATCTTGGCAGTGCACAGGGGGCGCGCAGCGTCGATCACGGTTATTTGCAGCAGATCGCTCAGGCGGCGGATCGGCTGGGATTCGGCGGGGTGTTGATCCCCACCGGCCGCTCGTGCGAAGACTCCTGGCTGGTGGCCGCCTCGCTGATCCCAGTCACCCAGCGGCTGAAATTTTTGGTCGCGCTGCGGCCGGGCATCATTTCCCCCACGCTGGCGGCGCGCCAGGCGGCGACGCTGGATCGCCTTTCCAACGGACGCGCGCTGTTCAATCTGGTCACCGGCGGCGATCCGGAAGAGTTGGCGGCCGAGGGGCTGCACCTTAGCCATGAAGAGCGCTACGAAGCCTCAACCGAGTTTACCCATATCTGGCGCCGGGTGCTGGAAGGTGAAACCGTCGATTTCGACGGCAAGCATATTCAGGTGAAAGGCGCCAAACTGCTGTTCCCGCCGGTGCAGCAGCCGCGCCCGCCGCTCTATTTCGGCGGATCCTCCGCCGCCGCGCAGGATCTGGCCGCCGAACAGGTAGAACTGTACCTCACCTGGGGAGAGCCGCCGGCGCAGGTTAAAGAGAAGATCGAAGAAGTGCGCGCCAAAGCGGCGGCGAAAGGCCGCCAGGTACGCTTCGGTATCCGCCTGCATGTCATCGTGCGGGAAACCAGCGAAGAGGCCTGGCGCGCCGCCAACCGGCTGATCGCGCACCTCGATGAGGAAACCATCGCCAACGCGCAGCAGGCCTTTGCGCGCTTCGATTCCGTCGGCCAACGGCGCATGGCGGCGCTGCACGGCGGCAAAAAGGATAAGCTGGAGATCAGCCCGAACCTGTGGGCCGGCATCGGCCTGGTGCGCGGCGGCGCCGGTACCGCGCTGGTGGGTGATGGCCCGACGATCGCGGCGCGTATGCAGGAATATGCCGACCTGGGCATCGACACCTTTATTCTCTCCGGCTATCCGCATCTGGAAGAGGCCTACCGCGTCGGCGAACTGCTGTTCCCGCACCTCGATCTGGCGCAGGAGGAAACGCCCACGCGCCTTCAGCCGGTGCGCCCGCAGGGAGAAGTGGTGGCCAACATTTATGTTCCACAAAAAGTGTCGCAGAGTTGAGGAGCGCCCCGATGGCAAAGAACGCGCAACGCATCCTGTATCAGCTAGCCCCTTGGGCGCTGCCGCTGGCGCTGGTGATCGTCTGGCAGATCGCCGTCGAAACCGGCTGGCTGTCCAACCGCATTCTGCCGGCGCCGAGCGCGGTGCTGGCCGCCTTCTGGAGCCTGAGCCAAAGCGGCGAACTGTGGCAGCACCTGAGCATCAGCAGCCAGCGCGCGCTGATCGGCTTTGGCATCGGCGGCAGCATCGGTCTGATCCTCGGCTTTATCACCGGGCTGTCGCGCTGGGGCGAGCGCCTGCTGGACAGCTCGGTGCAAATGATCCGCAACGTGCCGCACCTGGCGCTGATCCCGCTGGTGATCCTGTGGTTCGGCATCGATGAATCCGCCAAGATCTTTCTGGTGGCGCTCGGCACATTGTTCCCGATTTATCTCAACACCTATCACGGCATCAAAAACATCGATCGCGGCCTGCTAGAGATGGCCCGCAGTTACGGTCTGAGCGGTTTCCGCCTGTTTACGCAGGTGGTGCTGCCGGGCGCGCTGCCGTCGATTATGGTCGGCGTGCGCTTCGCCCTCGGATTCATGTGGCTGACGCTGATCGTCGCCGAAACGATCTCGGCCAATTCAGGCATCGGCTATCTGGCGATGAATGCGCGCGAATTCCTGCAAACCGACGTGGTGGTGGTGGCGATCGTGCTGTACGCCCTGCTCGGCAAGCTGGCGGACGTTGGTGCGCAGCTGCTGGAACGCGTCTGGTTGCGCTGGCATCCGGCCTATCAACTGAAACAGGGAGAAGCGCTATGACCCTTCCCGCTCGCCTTGCGCAAGGCACGCCGGTGACGCTGGAGTCCATTAGCAAACGTTACGGCAGCCGCACGGTGCTGGACAATATTCAGCTGCGTATTTCCGCCGGGCAGTTCGTGGCGGTGGTGGGCCGCAGCGGTTGCGGCAAGAGCACCCTGCTGCGTCTGTTGGCCGGCCTGGAACAGGCCAGCAACGGCGCGCTGCTCAGTGGCAACGCGCCACTTGCCGCCGCTAAAGAAGATACCCGGTTGATGTTTCAGGATGCGCGCCTGCTGCCGTGGAAAACGGTGATCGACAACGTGGGCCTGGGGCTGCGCGGCCAGTGGCGCGACGCGGCGTTGCAGGCGCTGGCTGCGGTCGGCTTGGCGGATCGCGCCCACGACTGGCCCGCAGCGCTGTCCGGTGGGCAAAAGCAGCGGGTCGCTCTGGCGCGCGCGTTGATCCACCGCCCTCGCCTATTGCTGCTGGACGAACCGCTCGGGGCACTGGATGCCCTGACGCGTATTGAAATGCAGGGGCTGATAGAAACGCTGTGGCAACAGCATGGTTTTACCGTACTGTTGGTCACGCACGACGTCAGCGAAGCCATCGCGCTGGCGGATCGGGTGATCCTGATCGAAGAGGGGCACATCGTGCTGGATCTCACCCTCGATCTGCCACGCCCACGCCGCAAAGGCTCAGCCAGGCTGGCGGAGCTGGAGGCAGAAGTGCTGGAACGGGTGTTATCGCCGCCGGTCACAGCGGCCAGCCCACGCCAGGCGGTGAATTGAACGATTAAAAAAGGGACGGCGCAGGCCGTCCCTTGATCGATTCACCGTGAAAAGATCAGGCGTCGAGCGCCTTGCTGATCTTCTCGTACAGATCGCCGGACAGGTTTTCCAACCCTTTCAGCTGTTCCAGCGCCTTGCGCATCAACGCCTGGCGGCCGGCATCGTAACGCTTGAGGCGAATCAGCGGTTCAATCAGACGCGCGGCAATCTGCGGGTTGCGCTGGTTAAGATCGCTGAGGATCTCTGCCAGGAACTGATAGCCGCTGCCGTCTGCCGCATGGAACGCCGCCGGGTTGCCGGAAGCGAAGCCGCCGATCAGCGAACGGGTGCGGTTCGGGTTGCCCAGGCTGAACGAACGGTGTTGCAGCAGCGCACGCACCTTGCTCAATACGTCCGCCGCCGGGCTGCCGCCCTGCAGCACGAACCATTTGTCCATCACCAGACCATCCTGGTGCCAACGCTCGTCGAACGCCGCCAGCAGGGTATCGCGGCACGGCAGCTGGGCCGCTACCGCGGCGGACAGCGCCGCCAACGAATCGGTCATGTTGTCCGCCTGACGATACTGTTCGCTCACCAGCTGGTCAGCCAGCGCGGCGTCTTCGCCGAACGCCAGATAGCCCAGGCAAACATTACGCAGGGCGCGCTTGGCAATCTCGGCGTGCTCCACGCGGTAACCGTCGGTCTTGTTGGCGTGGTACACCGCCAGCCATTCATCGGCCAACTCCCGTGCCAGGCAACGTACGATCGCTTCGTGCACCGCAGCGATCGCTTCCGGATCGATGGTAGCAAACAGCTCGGCGATTTCGTTTTCCGACGGTAGCGTCAGAATCTGCGCCGCCAGCGCCGGATCCAGCTTCTCGTCCAACAGCACCGCGCGGAACGCGTCGGCCACGTGCAGCGGCAGCGACAACGGCTGTTTCTGCTGGTGCCGTGCCACGTTCAGTTTGATATAGGTTGCCAGCAGACTCTGCGCCGCATCCCAACGCGCAAATTCATTGCGCGCGTGCTGCATCAGGAAGGTCAACTGCTGATCGCTATACGGGTAATCCAGCTTCACCGGCGCGGAGAATTCGCGCAGCAGCGACGGCACCGGCTTGTGCGCCACGCCGTCGAACACGAAGGTCTGCTCCGCTTCGGTAACGTTCAACACGTTGTTGACCGGCAGGCCGCCTTTCTGCAGCGCGATGACGTTGCCTTCGCTGTCATACAATTCAATATCCAGCGGAATGTGCAGCGGCAGCTTCTCCGGTTGATCGGCAGTCGGCGCGGTTTTCTGGCTGACATGCAGGCGATACTGCTGAGTTCCCGCATCGTACTCATCACGCACCGTCAACAGCGGCGTACCGGACTGGCTATACCAGCGGCGGAAGCGCGACAGATCGACGTTGGACGCATCCTCCATCGCCTGCACGAAATCGTCGCAGGTGGCGGCGCTGCCGTCGTGGCGTTCGAAATAGAGCTGCATCCCTTTCTGGAAGTTCGCCTCCCCCAGCAGGGTGTGCATCATGCGGATCACTTCGGAACCCTTTTCATACACCGTCAGGGTGTAAAAGTTGTTCATCTCGATCACTTTGTCCGGGCGGATGGCGTGCGCCATCGGACTGGCGTCTTCGGCGAACTGCGCGCCGCGCATCACGCGCACGTTATCGATGCGGTTGACCGAGCGCGATCCCAGATCGGAACTGAACTCCTGATCGCGGAACACCGTCAGCCCCTCTTTCAGGCTGAGCTGGAACCAGTCGCGGCAGGTCACGCGGTTGCCGGTCCAGTTGTGGAAGTATTCGTGGCCGATCACCGCTTCGATGTTCAGGTAATCCTTGTCGGTGGCGGTTTCCGCCTTCGCCAACACATACTTGGAGTTAAAGATGTTTAACCCTTTGTTCTCCATCGCACCCATATTGAAGAAGTCGACCGCCACGATCATATAAATGTCGAGATCGTATTCTAGGCCGAAGCGGGTCTCGTCCCACTTCATCGAGTTCTTCAGCGAGGTCATTGCCCAGTCGGCGCGATCCAGATTGCCGCGATCGACGAACAGTTCCAGCGCCACCTTACGGCCGGAACGGGTGGTGAAGCTGTCGCGCAGCACGTCGAAATCCCCCGCCACCAGCGCGAACAGGTAACACGGTTTCGGGAACGGATCCTGCCATTGCACCCAGTGACGGCCGTCGGCCAATTCACCCTGGCCGATGCGGTTGCCGTTCGACAGCAGGAACGGATAGCGCGCCTTGTCGGCCACGATGCGGGTGGTAAAGCGCGCCAGCACGTCCGGGCGATCCTGGTAATAGGTAATGTGGTGGAAACCTTCGGCTTCGCACTGCGTGCACAGTGCGTCGCCGGACAGGTACAACCCTTCCAGCGCAGTATTTTTCGCCGGGTGAATATCGTTGACGATGGTGAGAGTGAATTCTGCCGGCAACGCTTCGATGATCAGCTGGTTATCCTGCTGACGGAAGGCGCTCCAGGGTTGGCCGTCGACCTGAATGCTCACCAGCGTCAGGTCTTCGCCATCCAGCACCAGCGGTGCGCCGGCCGCGCCCTGACGTTTGATTTTACTGACGGCGGTCACGCGCGTGGTTTCCGCATCCAGACTGAAGTCCAAATCGATATCGGTCGTGGTGTAATCGGGCGCGCGATAATCGTGGCGGTATTTTGCCTGTGGCTGTTGTGTCATAAAAACCCTTAAACGTCTCAGTGAGTTATAGGTGCCAGGCCGCTCTTCTCCTTCGGACCGCAGCCGGTGTGTTCCCCTGCGGCGCGCGGCGGGCCTGAATTGTGAATAAACTGTATCACAGCTGGCCGAAAAGCCCAGAGCAGCCGGGCGGCCACGATAGAGAAATCAGAGGCAAATCATAATTCGCCCGCCTGACATCAGCTCGGTTGACCTATGGCTAAATAAAAATCAGCATTTAATGCTAAAAAACCGCCATCTGGGTGCGCCGGCATAGTTGAGGCGACACAGGCGGCATGGTGGTATAATTGCCGAATCAGGCCCAGGGATGACTCGCACTATGAAAATTAAATACGCAATCTATTTTTTTACCCTGTGCCTAATGACCTCCTTCTCGCTGTTCATTGTCGAAGAGCTGCTCGAAGCCCATACCGACTACCGCGACAACCAGCTCAATCTGTACAAAATTGATCGCGCCAAAGAGATCTCCGAGGCCTTTCAGGCGTCGTTGCACGCCCACCGCCTAAAACGGTTGAGCCTGATCGATCCGCAGATCACCCGCGCGCAATGTTTGGTTGCCGATCGGGTGGCGCGCGAGAAAATCGCCCGGATCCGCGAGCATCTGAACGATGCAGTGGCCAAACAGCTCGGCGTGCGGCAAAAAATCGCCGCGCTGTCGATGATCGGCCTGATGGAACAGCTGCTGGATAATGACAATCTGCAGCTTTCTCAGGTCAACAACGCCAATGCCAATCTGTTCAATATCAACAGCGCCTATTACATCTCGCAGACCAGCAAGAACTATTACCGCTACACTTACGATACCCGGATGGTGGATACCGACTCCTTTATGTTTCTCGAAGCAATCCGCCTCAACAACCGGCTGAATATGTCGCTGACGGAGCTAAGCGATCAGATTATCGATGTCAACGTCAACCCGCTCGACAGCAAAGACGCCTATCTGAAGTCCATCCAGCTGACCGGCGTATTGAACGCGCTGAGCACCCGACTGATCTTTATGAAGATCAACTACGACGACGTGCAAACCACCGACATCGTCAATCAATTGCTTACCCAGGTGTCTGCCGAACGCCTCAAACAGATCACCGATGGGATGTATACCGCCATCAATACCCAAAAGCCTTATCCCGCAGCGCTTATCTCGCGCTACGTCGACGAGCTGAGCGCGCTTTCGCAGGCGCTGTATCAGCGCAGCTTCGAGTTGGAAACCGTCGCCTCACGCCACAAGATTTACGACAGCCAGACCACCATTTACGGCATGATCGCGCTCACCGGTCTGGTGGTGTTGCTGTTCATTTTGCCGGCGCTGGTGTTCTGCACCAACATCAACCGTTGGCTGACCAAAACCCACAACAACATCGTGCGGCTGTCGCGCGGCGAGATGAATATCGACCGCAACGACGCCTTCTACAGCCGGGAACTGATCGCCATCAGCGACGCCATTCAGCAACTCAGGCAGTACCAGTTGGACAAGGTCTCGCTGGAGAGCGAGAAACAGCTGCTGATTAAAGAACTCGAGGCCTCTTCCTTCCTCGATCCGCTCACCAACATTTATAACCGCCGCAAGTTCTTTCTCGAATGCCAACTGTTGGGCGACGGCAGCTACCCGCAGGCCTTTTGCCTGATCGACATCGACAACTTCAAACAGCTCAACGACAGCTATGGCCACGACGTGGGTGACCGGGCGTTGGTGGAATTCGGCCATTTGCTGCAACGCGCGTTCCGCGCCAGCGACATTTTCTGCCGCTACGGCGGCGAAGAGTTCGCGGTGCTGCTGGGCAGTTGCTCTTTGGACAACGCGCGGGACATCATGGAGCAGCTGCGCGCCCGCACCCATCGCCTGACGTTGAATCTGGCCGACGGGCGGCAAGTGCGTTTCACCACCAGTTGCGGCATTGCGCCGGTCAATGCGTTCACCGCGTTGCAGGGGGCGATCAAACAGGCGGACGAAGCGCTCTATTTTTGCAAAAAGAACGGCAAAGATCGGGTCAGCGTGCACACCCAAGTCGGGTTTATCTGATTAGCTGTTTAAAATAATTAACATTATAATTTTTATGACTAATTAGGCTAAGTCATTCACCTTACAGGCATATCTGGCCTTTTTTTCGCCCCGCCGCCGCCTGGCCGTCATAAAGGCACGTTTAATCCTCGACCCGCTTTGGTGATTTATGGTGTGATGCGGCTTCAATAACAGGATAATCCGGGTATACTCCACCCCCACTTTTATGATTATCCGGATTTGGACACGCGCCTGACGAGGATGCTGTAACGCGCTATGACTCAATACGCTTCCCCGATTTTGACATCACTGCTTGATACCGACGCTTATAAGCTTCATATGCAACAAGCAGTGTTCCATCGCTATCCCGCCATCAGCGTGGCGGCGGAATTCCGCTGCCGCGGCGACGATCTGCTGGGCGAATATGCCGACGAGATCCGCGCGCAGGTAGCGCTGATGAGCCAACTGGCGCTGACCGACGCCGAATTCGCTTACCTCTCGGGCCTGCCCTTCTTCCGGCAGGATTACCTGAACTGGCTGCGGGCGTTCCGCTACGACCCGCAGCAGGTAACCATCGACAACCATGACGGCAAGCTGCAAATCCGCATCGCCGGGCCATGGCGCGAGGTGATCATGTGGGAGGTACCACTGCTGGCGGTGATCAGCGAGGTGGTACACCGCCGGCGTTCTCCGCAGGCGACGCCGGAACAAGCGGTGGCGCATCTGCAATCCAAGCTGGCGCAGTTCAAAACGCTGGCGGGCGATCTGGATCTCTCGCGCTTCAAACTGATGGACTTCGGCACCCGCCGCCGTTTCTCTCAGGGCGTGCAGCAGGCCATCGTCAGCACATTGCAGGCCGAATTCCCGTACCTGTCGGGCACCAGCAATTACGATCTGGCGCACCAGCTGGGCCTGGCGCCGGTCGGCACTCAGGCGCATGAGTGGTTCCAGGCGCACCAGCAAATCAGCCCAGTGCTGGCCAACAGCCAACGCGCTGCGCTGCAGGCATGGCTGGATGAATACCCGGATCAACTCGGCATCGCGCTCACCGACTGCATCACCATGGACGCCTTCCTGCGCGATTTCGGCCCGCAGTTCGCCGAACGTTATCAGGGGCTGCGCCACGACTCGGGCGATCCCGTCGAGTGGGGTGAAAAAGCCATCGCCCACTATCAAAAGCTGGGCATCGACCCGATGAGCAAAACGCTGGTGTTCTCGGACAACCTGGACCTGGAAAAAGCGCTGGCGCTCTATCGCCATTTCTATCAACGCATCAATCTCGGATTCGGCATCGGCACACGCCTGACCTGCGATATTCCGGGCGTCAAACCGTTGAATATCGTGATTAAACTGGTCGAGTGCAAGGGCAAGCCGGTGGCCAAGCTCTCCGACAGCCCCGGCAAGACGATCTGTCAAGACCAGGCGTTCGTCAGAGCCCTGCGCAAGGCCTTCGACCTGCCGCTGGTGAAGAAAGCCAGCTGATCCTTCTTTTATAACAGCAAAACAAAGCCGAGCGGATTTGCGCGCCGGCTTTGTTTTTATCCCGAACGCCCTCTTTTCAGCCAGCCGCAATAAATGTTGCGCCAATCCGATGATTTCTGCTTGTGCTCTGCACCGCGGCAAGTAACATAGCTATTACCCCCATATTCTTGGGTTGTAAGCTATTTCTAAACCAAATTATTAAAGAGAGAAATCTATGAGCGTAGTGCCTGTAGTCGACGTACTGCAAGGTCGTGCTGCGGTTGACAGTGAAGTCACCGTACGCGGCTGGGTACGTACCCGGAGAGATTCAAAAGCTGGTATCTCCTTCCTGGCCGTCTATGACGGTTCCTGCTTTGATCCGTTACAGGCCGTCGTTAATAATTCTCTGCCGAATTATCAGGATGAAGTGCTGCACCTGACCACCGGCTGTTCGATTGAAGTCACCGGCAAGGTTGTCGCTTCGCCGGGCGAAGGCCAGAGCTTCGAACTGCAGGCCACCGCCATCAAAGTGGTCGGCTGGGTCGACGATCCGGACACATACCCGATGGCGGCCAAACGCCACAGCATCGAATACCTGCGTGAAGTGGCCCACCTGCGTCCGCGTACCAACCTGATCGGCGCCGTGGCGCGCGTGCGTCATACTCTGGCACAGGCGATCCATCGCTTCTTCCATGAAAACGGTTATTTCTGGGTGTCCACCCCGCTGATCACCGCCTCCGATACCGAAGGTGCCGGCGAGATGTTCCGCGTGTCCACACTGGATCTGGAAAACCTGCCGCGCACCGACAAAGGCGCCGTCGATTTCAGCCAGGACTTCTTCGGTAAGGAAGCCTTCCTCACCGTTTCCGGCCAGCTGAACGGCGAAACCTACGCCTGCGCGCTGTCGAAGGTTTACACCTTCGGCCCAACCTTCCGCGCCGAAAACTCCAACACCAGCCGCCACCTGGCGGAATTCTGGATGATCGAACCGGAAGTAGCCTTCGCTACGCTGGATGACGTCGCCGGCCTGGCCGAAAGCATGCTGAAGTATGTGTTCCAGGCGGTGCTGGATGAACGTGCCGATGACCTGAAATTCTTCGCCGAGCGTGTGGATAAAGACGCCATCGCTCGCCTGGAACGTTTCGTCTCCTCCGATTTCGCCCAGGTGGACTACACCGACGCCATTGAGATCCTGTTGGCCTCCGGCCAAACCTTCGAAAACCCGGTTTCCTGGGGCATCGATCTCTCCTCCGAGCATGAGCGTTATTTGGCGGAGAAACACTTCCAGGCGCCGGTGGTGGTGAAAAACTACCCGAAAGACATCAAAGCCTTCTATATGCGCATGAACGAAGACGGCAAAACCGTCGCGGCCATGGACGTGTTGGCGCCGGGCATCGGCGAAATCATCGGCGGCTCGCAGCGTGAAGAGCGCCTCGACGTGCTCGACCAGCGCCTGGAAGAGATGGGTCTGAATAAAGAAGACTACTGGTGGTACCGTGACCTGCGTCGCTACGGCACCGTGCCGCATTCCGGTTTCGGCCTGGGCTTTGAACGTTTAATCGCCTATGTCACCGGCGTGCAAAACGTGCGCGATGTGATCCCATTCCCACGCACGCCACGTAACGCAAGCTTCTAATTCACACGATCAATCATTTTTTAAACGATTTCGTTACAAAACAAAGGCCAGCATCGCTGGCCTTTCGCATTTTTTAATATTGACGCCCGTCACAAAGTTCCCTAAAAATTACATTCAGTTACAAATACTTTCTTTTTGCAACCTCATTAGGACATTGGTATCATTTTCGTCCTAGATTAACCCGCCTGTGAATGGAACACTGCGTTCAGACACAGGACGACACCAATCTATCAACAATAGTTCCCAAAGAATTATTGGCGGCAGTGGCAAAGGTGTCCGAATAACACCAATGAGGGTAATATAATGATGAAGCGCAATATTCTTGCAGTGGTAATCCCGGCTCTGTTGGCTGCTGGTGCGGCAAACGCAGCTGAAATCTACAACAAAGACGGCAACAAGCTGGATCTGTACGGTAAAGTTGACGGCCTGCACTACTTCTCCAAAGACAAAGGTAATGACGGCGATCAGACCTATGTTCGTTTTGGCTTCAAAGGTGAAACCCAAATTACAGACCAACTGACCGGTTACGGCCAGTGGGAATACAACGTTCAGGCTAACCACTCCGAATCTCAGGGCACCGAAGGCACTAAAACCCGCCTGGGCTTCGCTGGCCTGAAATTCGCTGACTACGGCTCCTTCGACTACGGTCGTAACTACGGCGTACTGTACGACGTGGAAGGCTGGACCGATATGCTGCCAGAGTTCGGTGGCGATACCTACACCAACTCCGACAACTTCATGACCGGCCGTACCAACGGCGTTGCAACCTACCGCAACAACAACTTCTTCGGTCTGGTTGACGGCCTGAACTTCGCTCTGCAATACCAGGGCAAAAACCAGAACGATAAGCGCGCGCTGAAAAAACAGAACGGCGACGGCTTCGGTATCTCCTCTACTTATGACATCGGCGAAGGCGTAAGCGTCGGTGCGGCATACGCATCCTCCAGCCGTACCGATGACCAGAAAGACGACTCTACCGCTACGGGCAAAAAAGCTGACGCATGGACCGTGGGCGCGAAATACGACGCCAACAACGTCTACCTGGCGGCGATGTATGCAGAAACTCGCAACATGACCCCATACGGCGAGTCTGACTTCACCATTGCTAACAAAACTCAGAACTTCGAAGTGACCGCTCAGTACCAGTTCGACTTCGGTCTGCGTCCAGAAGTGTCTTACCTGCAGTCTAAAGGTAAGGATCTGGCTGGCCGTACCGCACACGGTGCTAACTTCGGTGGCGGCGACGCTGACCTGGTTAAATATGTTTCTGTTGGTACCACTTACTACTTCAACAAAAACATGTCCACCTACGTTGATTACAAAATCAACCTGCTGGATAAAAACGCGTTCACCGAAGCTAACGGCATCGCTACCGATAACGTCGTCGGCGTTGGCCTGGTGTACCAGTTCTAAGTTGTCTCGCTTAACGGCGGTTTACCGTCGGCTAAGTTAAAAAAACAGGGCTTCGGCCCTGTTTTTGTTTGTGTCAGCCGGTAATTTTTTATCCTGCCAATTTCCCCTTCCCCATCATTTTTTCTGTTGAACTCGCCCCCTTCACAAGATCGCGGTGTTTTTATCGCAAACGGTTGGCAAAGCCGATAACTGGCGCTACCCTGATGCTTCTGTCTGCTTAACTCCGAGATTTGGAAGCACCTGACATGTTTGAAAAAATCACCGCCGCACCCGCCGACCCGATCCTGGGCCTGACCGACATTTTCCGCGCCGACGCCCGCCCGAATAAAATCAACTTAGGGATTGGCGTTTATAAAGACGAAACCGGTAAAACGCCGGTGCTGACCAGCGTAAAAAAAGCTGAACAGTATCTGCTGGAAAATGAGACCACCAAAAACTATCTCGGCATTGAGGGCATCCCGGCGTTCGCCAGCTGCACGCAAGAGCTGCTGTTCGGTAAAGAGAGCCCGATCGTCGCCGATCGGCGCGCACGCACCGCACAGACGCCAGGCGGCACCGGCGGCCTGCGCGTGGCGGCAGACTTTATCGCCAACCAGACCAGCGCCAAACGCATCTGGATCAGCAACCCAAGCTGGCCCAACCACAAGAACGTCTTTGGTGCCGTTGGTCTGGAAGTGCTGGAGTACGCCTACTATGACGCCGCCAACCACGCGTTGGATTTCGACGGCCTGCTGAACAGCCTGAAACAGGCACAGGCCGGCGATGTGGTGCTGTTCCACGGCTGCTGCCATAACCCGACCGGTATCGATCCAACGGCGGAACAGTGGGCACAGCTGGCCGAACTTTCCGTCGCCAATGGCTGGTTGCCGCTGTTCGACTTCGCGTATCAGGGCTTCGCCAACGGTCTGGAAGAGGATGCGCAGGGCCTGCGTATTTTCGCCGCCAAACATAAAGAACTGATCGTCGCCAGTTCCTACTCGAAAAACTTCGGTCTGTACAATGAACGCGTCGGCGCTTGCACTATTGTGGCCGCCGATGCCGAAACCGCCGATCGCGCCTTCAGCCAGGTGAAAGCGGCGATTCGCGCCAACTATTCCAACCCGCCATCGCACGGTGCCGCCGTGGTCGCCACCATTTTGGGCAACGACGCCCTGCGCGCGATGTGGGAGCAAGAGCTGACCGACATGCGCCAGCGCATTCACCGCATGCGTCAGCTGTTCGTGAATACCCTGCAGGAGAAAGGCGCGCAGCAAGACTTCAGCTTTATCATCCAGCAGAACGGCATGTTCTCGTTCAGCGGCCTGACCAAAGAACAGGTGCTGCGCCTGCGCGAAGAGTTCGGCGTCTACGCCGTGAACTCGGGCCGGGTGAACGTGGCCGGTATGACGCCGGACAACATGGCACCGCTGTGTGAAGCCATCGTCGCCGTGCTCTGAGAATAACGACGCGGATCGTAAAGAAAAGGGGCGCTCGATGCGCCCCTTGATTATTTCTGCCGGGAAATAATCGTTACCACACCGCCGGCTCTTCGCGCAGGAACGGATTGGTCTGGCGCTCGTGGCCGAAGGTCGACATCGGGCCATGGCCGGGGATAAAGCGCATATCGTCGCCCAACGGCAGCAGCTTGGTGCGAATAGAGGCAATCAGCGCCTGATGGTCACCGCGCGGGAAGTCGCTGCGCCCCACGCCGCCGTTAAACAGCACGTCACCCACCAGCGCCAAACGCGCCTGCTCATTGATAAAGACGATGTGGCCCGGCGTATGGCCAGGGCAATGCAGCACCTTGAGCGTCATCTCGCCCACCAGCATCTCATCGCCTTCCGACAGCCAACGGGTTGGTGTCAGCGGCGCGCACTCTTGCAGCCCGAACATCCGGCTCTGCGCCGGCAGGCCGTCCAGCCAAAAGGCATCTTCTTTATCCGGGCCATAGATCGGCACCTGATAATGTTCCGCCAGCTCCGCCGCCGCGCCGACGTGATCCAAATGGCCGTGCGTCAGCAAGATCTGGGTAATCGTCACGCCCTGCTGCGCCACTTCCGCTTTGATTTTTTCCGCTTCGCCGCCGGGATCGACCAACGCCGCCTGCTGAGTGTTTTCACACCAGATCAGACTGCAATTCTGGCTAAAGGCGGTAACGGGAATAAGATGGTATTTCATAAGGCTCCAACGACAATAACGCCGCTTCCGCAAGGCGCGGCGTTATTCACTGATGGGCACAGCGATTACCAGGTCCGCACCGGACCGGTATCGATGTGTACGAAGTTGCTACGTGGGTAATATCCTACACCACCGGCGCGCATTTTTAACGCCGCTTTGCGGATATTGCTTAGTTGGATGCCTTCGATATGGAAATCCATCGCCTGGCCTTTGGTATGGTAGCTGTGCTTGGCGACGCCGCGGCTGCGGGCGCGCAGCTCGTTATTGGTGTCCACCGAGCGGTAGCCGGAGACCAGCTGCACCGGTTTGCTGGTGCCCAGCAGCCCCTGCAGGCGATAGAGGTGATCAAACAAACGGGGATCGATCGATTTAACCTTATTGGCGCGATAATCGCGGAACAGATGATTTAGCCGCACCAGTTCGTCTTTATTGTAACCTTTGCCGTCAAAGAACTCGGCTTTAATGGATTCACCAGTATGTAGGTTATTCAGCACTAAAATACGCGGTCGAGCGGTGGAAAGGCTGGCAAACGCTTGCCCTGGCAGCAGCGCAATGCCCATAGCTGCGCCACCTAGCGCCAGCCATTTACGGCGGTGATGATCAATTTTGTCCATGACTCTGTTAAACCCGGCAAGAATGTCAAAATAAATGCACAAAGCAGCGCACTGTCCGAACCATAACCGCCCACGTATGCTGAGTCAACCCGCGATACGCCTGGGTTTACGGGCCCCTTCCCACAGGGGCCCGCGCTATAGCCAATCATTCTGACCGTTATTTATTTATAATTACTGCATTTACTGCATTAATTTTTTGGCCTGAGCCAAAATTTGTGCGCCCGATCTCGCCGTATTATCATAATTGTAAATATCTGTACGGAATTGCGGTTGGCCGTCATCCGAGACCCAGGCGGTCAGATAATACAGTTTTACGGGAATACGCTGGCGAATATTCACATAAGTGGTATTCCCCTCTTTCAGCGTGGAGGAAACGCGGCTGTTGTTCCAGCCGGCATCCTGCAGCAGCATATTCGCCAAATCAGAGGCCTTGTTCACCCGCACGCAGCCGGAGCTGAGCGCGCGAATGTCTTTCTGGAACAGACTGTGGTTCGGCGTATCGTGCAGATAGATGGCCTCGGAGCTCGGCATATTGAACTTGAAGCGCCCCAATGAGTTGGTCGCCCCCGGCGCCTGACGCACGCGATACGGGAAGTTGCGCGCAGAGACCATGCTCCAGTCAATCATCGCCGGGTTGATGACCTCAGCGTCGTTGCTCCAGCCCGACAGCACGGTATAGCCATGTTTCTGGAAATAGTTACCGTCGCGCATCGCCTTCGGCACGATATCCTCACGCACCAACGTGGTCGGCACGTTCCACGGCGGGTTGACCACCACATTGTTCAACGCGCTGTTCATCAGCGGCGTCTTGCGGCTCGGCCGCCCAACGATGACGCGGGACGAGAGCACTTCGTTGCCGTTCTGGTAGTAAGTCAGAGAATAGTTAGGAATGTTGACCATGATGCCGGTGCTGACGTGCCCCGGCAAAATCCGCAGGCGCTGGATATTCAACGCCAGCAGCGCGGCGCGCGTTTTCGGTGAGACATTGAGCCACTCACGGGTGCGCACGCCGATCACGCCATCCGCCGTCAGGCCCTGCCATTTCTGGAAGCGCTTGACGCCTTCCGCCAGCTCGTTGGTATAGAGGTTATCGCTTACCACACTGCCGGCCTGCGGTGGCGTCTGCTCAGCGGTCAATGCCGTCGCCGACGGACTGGCCGTTACGTGACTTTTTTCTTCGTCCACCGTCAACCCGCCGTCGTCGGGCTCATTGCTCTTCGCCGAAACCACCGCAGGTTCCGGCTCCGCTGCCGGCGCCGAGGCGGCCAGCATGCCGGTGCGCGTCAGGATCTCGCGCAGCGCCGGGATATCATTGCTCATTTGCCCCGGGCGCAGGCTCGGGCCGCTGCCCACCTGCGGCCAGGGGCGATTGTCCGCCAGCATGTCGCGCAGCGCCTGATGCATCTTGGCATATTGCGGATGCTGCGGCGCGAGCGAATTCACGTAGCTCAGGGTGCGCGCCTGACGCACCGCAAGCTGCCATTGGTTGATCACCGCAGTGGGCGGCAAGCCAAGCTTGTAAGGAATATTGCTGTACAGCCAGTTGTTGCCGTTGGCACCGATGGCGGACACAAACTGCAAGTAGCCCAACATCGCGTCGGACAACACCACATCGCGCCCCACGTCACTGAGCGCCGGATTGGTCAACATTTTCACCCATTGGGTGAACTGCGGCTGCACGCCAGACATCGCCAGCTCGGCCAGCTGCTGTTGAAACTGCTGTACGGCTTCGCGATCCTGCCACATCGGCTGCATACGGTTCGCCGCATACAGCGGTGCCAGCGTTGCAAGGTAGTGCAAATCCATGCCGCGCGGCAACGCGGCCAGCAGTTCAGAACGGCTTTGCGCAACGGACATGCCTGCTGACGCCACCGGAAACGCCGTCACGGTGGCCGATGCGGAAAACGATGACATAAGACTACAAGCGATCGCGCTACCCAGCGCCAAACGCCGTAGCGAGTTTCCCTTTTTAAGCAACATCCCTTGCCCCCTGTATGCTCACAAAAAAAACGTCAAAAAACTGCTTATAGTTTCAGTATACAAACAGAAAGGCCGTTTCGCCCTGCGGGCGTCGAATAACTGTTTATGTGATTAAACTAACCGCTTTTCAACGGATAAAAAAGCAGGACTATCATCCACGCGCACAAAAAAATAGCCACCCTGCGGCGGCTATTTTCGGATTTTTAGGGCGTTTTTCTGCGTTACGACGCCTCTACCTGTGCGGCGCCCAGCGCCGGCGGCTCGCCGGCGAAACCGCGCAACCCCACCACATGCACATGCTCGTGGTTCTGGAACACCTTGCGCACCAGTTTATAGGTGGTGCCTTTCTCCGGGCTGATGTTCTCCGGCGCAGCGATGATCAGCTGCATCTCCAAACGGTCGCACAGTTCGAACAGCGTGGCGATCGACTTGGCATCCAGACGCGCCGCTTCATCGAGGAACAGCAGGCGGCATGGCGAGATGTCTTTACCGCGCAGGCGACGGGACTCTTCTTCCCAACTCTGCACCACCATCACCAGGATCGACATCCCGGTACCAATGGCTTCACCGGTGGACAACGCGCCGCTTTCCGCACGCAGCCAACCGTCGGAACCACGGAACACTTCCACCTCCATCTCCAGGTAGTTGCGGTAGTCCAGCAACTCCTCGCCGATGGTCTGCGGCGTGCGCTGCCCCATGTCGATCTGCGGATTCAGGCGCTGATACAGCTTGGCCAACGCTTCGGAGAAGGTCAGGCGGTTGCTGTTGAACAGATCCTGGTGCTGTTCCTGCTGCTCAGAGAGTACGTCCAGCAGGGTGGCGTGCGCTTCACGCACGTTAACGTTCAGGCGCACGCTCTTCACCTGACCGAAGGCGACGGCCTGCAGCCCCTGGTTCAGCATGCGAATGCGGTTCTGTTCGCGCTGAATGGTTTTGCGAATGATGTTGGCCACGCTTTTCGAACTGATCGCCAGCTTTTGCTCACGGGCGGTCAGCTCTTCGGTCAGACGGCCCAGCTCGATCTCCATCTGCTCGATGGCCTCGACCGGATCGTCGGTGCGGATAATATCCTGACGGATACGCTCACGCAGGTGCTGGTACACCGCGATATAGAACTGGATTTTGCGTTCCGGCCGCTTCGGATCTTCCGACAGGCGCAGCACGTCGCGCAGGTGTTCGTTGTCCGCGACCGCCAAGCGCAGCGCACCGAGCGCCTTATCCGACATCGAGCGCAGTTCGTCGCCATCCATATACGCCAGCTCGCGGCGATGCAGGCGGCGCTCCACGCCGTTGTCTTTCACCAGACGCATCACCGCGCACCAGCCCGCCTTGGCAGTCACCACCTGTTCGCGCAGCTGGTGATAATCGCGTTCCAACTTGCGCAGTTTCTTCTGCAGGCCGTCCATTTCGGCCTCGCAGAAGGTCAGCTGTTTCTCCAGCTGATTGCGGCGAGCGCGGTTGTTGCTCAGCGCCGCATGCAGTTCGTCGCGGCGCTGACGCGCGCGCGCTTCGGCGTTAGCGTCAGCCTGCACGCCGATGTCCAGCAGTTCCTGGCTCAGCTCTTTCAACATGTCGCGCTTGGCGTCATACGAGCTTTTCAGCGAGGCCAGCACCTGACTGTACTGGGTGAACTGGGTTTGGTACTGACGCAGCTGTTCACGGGCACGGGCGCGTTCGGCTTCCGCCTGCTCCAGGCGCTGGCGCAGCTTGTCGTTAAGATCGTTGTTGGCATTCTGCATACCGGCAGAGTCGGTATAGCTGAAGTGCGCGCGGCGCTGCACCACTTCAGTCAGCGCGAACGCCTGCTGTTTGGCCTGGCGCTGCACGCTTTGTGCCTGCGCGTAGTCCTGCTGCAACTGCTCATGCTGCTGCGGATCGCTCTGCAGCACCGACAACAGCGGCTCCAGCTTGGCCAGCGACACGCCGTGCTGCTGAATATGACGCGCGGCATCCTGCGCCTCTTCCAGCTCTTCGCGGATCTCGTCGACGCGATCCTGCAACGTTTCATCATTCAACAACGACACCAGCGGCATCAGCCGGTTGAGCGCGGAGATGCCCTCTTTGGCCTGATCGTACTGCTGACGTTGCTGCTGGTTCTGCGCCTCGTGATTGTTCAGCGCGCGTTCGATCTCGCCACGACGGGCGTTCAGGCCGCGGATCTCCGCTTCCGGGTCGGCGTCGAACGCCACCGCCAGATGAGTGCCGATAAAGCGGCTGAAGGCCTGGTGCGAACGCTGGGTTTTCTGCACGTCGAACGACAGCGTGGCGTAACGCTCCGCCAGCGTTTCACGCTCGGCATGCAGCACTTCCAGGCGGTTCTCGCGCGCCGCGCGGCCGAACAACGGCACTTCCGGGTAGCGGGAATAACGCCACTGGCGATCGGCGATTTTCACCACCACCGCTTTGTCCTGCTCTTCGACGGCGAATACGCTGTCATCGAACGACTGCGGATCCCCTTCGATCAGGTAAAGATCTTCCGGGCAATCTTCCAGCCCTTCCAGCATCTCGCGCACCAGCGACAGATCAGGCACCACGATGGCGTGGCGCGAAGGGCCGTACAGCGCCGAGAAGTAAGGTGCATCGTCAATGGTGACGTCATCGTAAATTTCCGACAGCAGCACGCCGCCGAAACGTTCGGCCAGCGTGACCAGCCGTTGATCTTCCGCGCCGCCTGGCTGGCTGAGACGTTCGATCTGCGCTTCCACTTCCCGCTTGCGTGATGCCACTTCGTCGCGCTCGACGGTGGTTTCACGCTCGCTCTCCAGCAGTTGCTGCATGTATTCAGTCACCTGCTGGCTGTTTTCCAGCGGCTCGCCGCTCTGATCGCTGAGCTGGCCCAGGGCATCCTGCGCCGCCAGCCACACCGGCGCACGCGCCGTCAGCTCACGGATGCGCTGCTGGATCTGCTCCAGCTCCTGGCGCATCTCCATGCGGCGTTCGCCGGCTTCGCTGACGTTCTGCGACAGCGCTTCCAGACGCTCTTCCAGCTCCTGTTGCAGCATGTCGAGATCGTCAGGCTGGTACTCCTGGCCATGACGTTTGCAAAACTCTTGCAGCAGGCGCTCGGCATCCTGCTGCGAGCGCAGGCGCTGTTCCAGCTCGCTCAGGCGCAGGCGCAGCGGCTGAACGCGCTCGGCGAGGTGTTGCTGCGAAGGCCAATCGCGCAGCAATTCGCGCGCGCACTGCCAGGCTTCGCTGCGGCTGACCTGACCGGCGATTTTACCCACCAGCTGATAGGCCTGTTCGAACTGGCCGTGCGCGGCGTCGGCCACGCTCAGCTTCTGTTCCAATCTCAACAACGCTTCGGTCGCTTCCTGCTCGCGGGCCTGGAAGGTGTCCAGCCAATGCTCGGCGTTGTCGGCGGTCAGATCCGGCAGTTGGCACAGCGTGCGGGCGCGCTCCAACGCCTGCAGCGCCTGCTGGTACTGAATGGCGCGGGTCTGCTGCACGTCGAGCGCCTGCTGGTAGTCGGCCAGCTGGCTCTTCAGCTCGTCCACTTCCAGCTCGGCCGCTTCGGCGCGCGCTTCGTTTTCGGCCTGCTGCTCGCTCGCTTCGGCCACCACTTCGTTCTGCTCTTCCAGACGGTAGGTCAGCTCTTCCAGATCGGCTTCATAGCGTTCGATCTTCTCCTGCTGACGCATCGCCGTCTGCACCAGATTCAGGTGGTCGCTGGCGGCCTGGTAATCGGTTTCCAGATCGGATTCGGCGCCGCTTTGTTCGCTCAGCTCACGCGCCATTTCCACATGGCGATACTGCTCGGCGGCCAGCTGCTTGCGGCTACCCAACAGATCGCTGCGCAGCGCCAGCGCACCGTCCAGATGGATGCGGCGTTCGTTGGCGTGGCGCATATAGTCCGCCGCCACATAGGACGTGGCTTCGGAGATCAGATGTTTGAACAGGTCACGGTCCGACTGGGTGACGCGGATCGCTTCCAGCGTCATGCGGTTTTCGCGCAGCGCCGCTTCCATGTCCTGGAACGCCTTGCGCACGCCGCTGTTTTCCGGCAGCAGGTAATCACGCAGCGAGCGGGTGATGGCGCTGGAAATACCGCCGTACAGCGACGCTTCGATCAGACGGTAGAATTTGCTGCGATCGGCGGACGAACGCAGACGTTTCGGGATCACGCCCAGATCGAACATCAGCGAGTGGTAATCGGTGATGGAGTTGAACTGCTTGAACTGCACGCCCTCCATCTCTTCCACACGCTCTTTCAACTCCTGCAGCGACAACACGCGCGCCTGGCGCTCGCCCACGGTCTGGGTCAGCAGCTCGGTCGGATGCACCGCGGTCGGCAGGCCCTGGATGGTGAAAGGTTTGATATCGACCTTGCGATCGCGCCCCGCTACCTGCTGCAGACGCACGCCGACCACCACGCGCTGGTGGCGCGAGTTGACCACGTCGAGGGTGGAGTAACACACACCGGCGCGCAGTTTGCCGTGCAGGCCTTTGTCGCGCGAGCCGCTGGTGGCGCCCGCTTCGGTGGTGTTACGGAAGTGCAGCAGCGTCAGGTCGGGGATCAGCGCGGTGACGAAGGCCGCCATGGTGGTGGATTTCCCCGCCCCGTTGCCGCCGGACAGCGTGGTCACCAACTCGTCCAAATCAAAGGTGCGGGCGAAGAAGCCGTTCCAGTTAACCAGCGTCAGCGAGCGAAATTTACCGCGTTCAATCATTCCTGTTCATCCTCTGCACCGTCAGGAGCATTATCAACCTGCTGATCCTCAGCCTCATTCTCATCATTCAGCGACAGGCTGTTTTCAACCGGCATCGCCTCACCGTCGCGAATCATGCGCAGCTGCGCTTCGCGCGGATCGTCGCCGCTGCGCACGTCGGCGCCGAAGCGGAACACCGCCTCGGTAATGCGGAACTTGCTGCTGTCATTGCCCATGAAGTAGACCATGCCGAGACGGCGCAGGCGGTTCAGCGAGGTGCGCACCTTTTCGTGCAGCTTCAGCCGATCGAGATCTGACCCGGTGGAGCGCTGGTTAACAAACTTCAGCAGCTTGTTCTCATCGGCCAGGCTCAGCAGCTCGTCGTACAACTCCTGATGGCTGAAAATGCCTTCATGCGCCAGGCGCTCGGGGCTGAGGTACAGGTAGCACAAGATTTTACCGACCATCATATCCAGCTCGGACAGCACCGAACGCGGGATCAGCGTGGTGGAGCGCGGGCGCAAATAGAAGAAACCTTCCGGCGCCCGAATCAGCTCGACGCTGTAACGGTTGTAAAACTCTTCCAGCTCATCCTGGAAATCCATTAAAAAGGCGTGATTGTCCAGCTCATCGATACCGATGTGACGACCCGCGCGCAGTTGGCTGTCCAGCGCCGGGAACAGCGAGTTGGACAGCGCCTTGGCCAGCTTGACTGGCATTACTTGTTCAATATTTGTCGATGACATGGGCCTGGACCTTGGCTCCGTAATCATTGATTGCCTGCCATTCCGCCGGCAACCCTGAGAAATCTGCTTCAGCCACACCGAGGCGCACCGCCTGGTCGACCACTAAACGTGCCACGTCAAAATGACGCGCACGCGGATATTGCGCCAGATAATCGCGCATCACCGCTGCAAGGTTGAGCGGCATCTGCTGTTCCTGGTACACCTTCAACGCCTGTTCGATCATCGCCGCCAGCTGTTCGCGAATTTCGCTGAACTCTTCGAACTCCAGATCCGGCGGCAGTTCCCCGGTCACTTCCTCACTGCGCAGCGCCAGTTCTTCGTCGCGCATGTCCAGCAGACGATCGGCATTGGCATGGGTCAGCGCCCACGGGTGGTCGAAATAGGTTTGCACCGACTGGCGCAGGCGTTGGGCGAACACGCGGTTTTTATCCATATCGATCGCGGTACGGATAAATTTATGCACGTGGCGATCGTAGCCGATCCACAGGTCGATCGCCTGCTGGCCCCAGCTGATGATGCGATCCAGCTTGCTCTGCAGATCGAACACCAGCTTGTCGACGAAGCCCAGCTCCACGTTGCCGAGGGTGGCGTCCTGGATGCGCAGCAGGTTGGCCTGCAGCTTGTCGCCCGCCGCATCCAGCGTATCCTGCAGTTCGCGCAGGGTGCCCGAGGTTTCCGACAGCAGCATCTCACAGCTGGAGATCGCCGCTCGCCAGTCTTTGCTCAACAGCGCCGCGATGTCGCTTTTTACGCTCTGCTGCTGTTCGTCCATCACGCGTTGGGTCATGTCGATGCTGTCGAAAATTTCCGCCACCGAATATTTCAACGGTGCGAACACGTTGCGGTGCCAATGGAAATCGTCGCCGCCTTCATCGGCGGCGTCGGCGGCGCGCTTCAGTTCCTGCGCCACGATCGACAGCTGCATCGACAGACGCAGCGTGGAGAATTCGCGTTGGCGAATATAGTAATCGGTAATGCCGATGCCCAGCGGCGTCAGACGGTAAATCGCGTTGCCGTCCGCCAGTTCGCTGGTAAAGCGGTTCAACAGGCGCTGGCGCACCATGTCGTTGATCGCATTGTTGGCGCGTATCGCTACCGTTTCATGCGTCTGTTCAAAACCCTTGCTGACATGGCGAAATGCATCAACCAGCTCACCTTCGCTCATCTCGCCATCCAGTCGTTCGCCGTTCAGGGTGGCGATGGCGAGCAGAAATGCGAGACGCTCCGTAGGGAGCGAAATAGAGAAATCATTTTTCCGTGCCCAGGCGACCAGTTCGGGTACTGTCTGGGAAAATTCACTCATAGTTCGTCCTTCAGGTTTGGTTTATGCGCCATGACGTGAATATAGCGCCCCAAACTCACGTACGGCTCCTGCCGGCAATAGTGCTGTTCAAGCGCCAGTAACTCTTCAAATTTTTGTGTTTGCAGCTGTCTGCTCTGCAGATAATCGTGGAACACCCGCACGCCGGTTTTACCGACGATGCGCATGCCCAGCTGTTCCAGCCAACCGTAGACCTGCAGCGGATCGTGTGGGTATTGTGGCGACAGCGAACGCTTGCGGCGCCGCCTGACCTCGGGATCCACCAGTTGGAAGTTACCCAACACCACGTTGCGCATCAAGAGGCCGTTGGCGTTGAAGAACATCAGCGACAGCGCGCCGCCCGGCGTCAGGCAGTCGTACAACGCCTGTAGCGCCGCTTCGGGTTCGGCGATCCATTCAAGCACTGCATGAAACAATATCAGATCAACCGGCTGTTCCAAATGTTGAGCGATATCCTGCGCAGAACTTTGTACGAATTGCATGTTCTGGCTCACACCTTTCTGTTCCGCCAGCTGCGCGGCGCGCTGGATCATCTCACCAGAAAGATCGCACAACAACACCTGATGTCCTAATTCTGCCAGCTGGCAGGCCATATGGCCTTCACCGCCCCCGGCGTCGAGGATACGCAGCGGCCGCTGCGGCAACTGCGCCAACAGCCCGGTCAGATCCTGCCAAACCACCGCCTGGCGGATTTTCCCTTTAGTGGTGCCGTAAATATTACGCGCAAATTTTTCAGCAATATCGTCAAAATTGCGATCCTGCATGGACAACGGCTCCGCTGATCTCATTCTTATCGGCGGCAAAGCGCACGCCCATTCAAACCTGCTATTTTGGCACAGACTGGCTTAGAATGTATCTTCTTGCGGCCTGTTTATGCCTGGATGCCGCTTTTTCACCCAAAAGGATCTGATTTTCGATGCTGTTCAACCTGAAAAAGTTCTTCGGCGCCCTGCTGATGCCGCTGCCGCTGTTGATGCTGCTGATGGGGCTGGCGCTGCTGCTGCTGTGGTTTACCCGCTGGCAAAAAAGCGGTAAGGCGATTTTCACGCTGAGCTGGCTGTTTTTACTGCTTTTCAGCCTGCAGCCGGTGGCCGATCGGCTACTGCGGCCGATCGAAGCCGAATACCAGACTTATCGCGGCAACGATCCGGTCAGCTACATCGTGGTGTTGGGTGGGGGCTATACCTATAACCCCGACTGGGCGCCCAGCTCGAACCTGCTCGGCAACAGCCTGCCGCGGGTGACGGAAGGCGTGCGGCTCTACCTCGCGCACCCCGGTGCCAGGATGGTGTTTACCGGCGCGTCCGGCGGGCGTATGCAAAGCAACGCCGCCACTGCGGCGCTGGTGGCCGAAAGCCTGGGCGTGCCGCGCAGCGATATGGTGATCCTGGGGGAACCGCGCGATACCGAGCAAGAAGCCGCTCAGGTGGCGAAGCTGGTCGGCGAGCAACCGTTCATTCTGGTGACCTCCGCCAACCATCTGCCGCGCGCCATGCGCTTCTTCGAGGCCAAAGGCCTGCATCCGATCCCGGCGCCGGCCAATCAGCTGGCGATCGACTCGCCGCTGAACATTTGGGCGCGCACCATGCCGTCGTCGATGTTCCTCGGCCATACCGAACGCGCCTGGTATGAAACGCTGGGCAGCCTGTGGCAATGGCTGAAAGGCGCGGATCGCGCTGGCGCCGAGTAGGCCCCGTTCAACCGGCCAGCCAGGGCAGCAGCTGTTGCGACGCATAGTCGAACGGCCGCCGCTCCAGCTTGCCGGTATGGATCAACCGCCCTACCGCTTCCCACACCACGTACAGCCAGCGCCGCGCCAGGAAAGAGTCGGCGACCGGTGCCCGCTGCAGATAGCTGAACAACAGCTGGCTGGGCATACCCGCTTCGCAGAGGCGGAACAGATCGTATTCGCGCGGCGCCCACAGCACCACACCGGGATTGAGCATCGCCAACAGCTGATCGCTTTTGGGATCTTTCAGCATGCTGCGCAGCGACAGGTTGCCGTGCACCAGGACGCAGGGATCGTCGAAACCGACGAAGAAATGCGTCAGCGCTTCGCGCGTGCGGTACAGCAAGCGCCGGTCCGCCATCGTCAACTGCGGTGTATTGAGATTGACCACCGTCGCCCACAGCACCTCGACCCGCTGTTGATACCAGCAAAACCAGTCGTTCTCCTGCGTGCTGTCAACGCTGCCGACGCTGCCGTGACTGTCGATGCGGTGCCAGACCAATACCCCGTCGACGATCTGCTCCATCAACATGTTCCAACGGTCCGGCGAACGCGTCGGCGCTTCGGCCGACACGCCGCGCAGGCGCTCGATCAGCAGAATTTCCTTATACGGCGCCTGGTGGGTACATACCACGCCGTACACCGTAGGCAGACGAATATCCCCGTCGCGCGCCAGCATCGACAGCTTGTAAGCTTCCTGCTGGGCGATGCCCTGGCAGATAAAGCTTTTCGCCATCAGCGGGATGGCGTTGCCCTGCCGATCATACAGCGAATACAGATGCGCATAAGGCTGCTCGCTCACCCGTTCCAGCCGGCTGATGGGCTCACCCAGCACGATGCTCAGTTCGGCGCGTAACTGCTCCATAAGGCATTCACCTCAGGCTAGTAAGGGGGAATGCGTAACATCATCGAACGGTGAGCGGAAAAATTCTTCAACGCAGATCAACAAAACGGGGATCAAAGTGAGGGGGGGGCATCGTCGGCGCGTTGCGCGGCGCGCCGACGACCTCAGGCTCAAGGTTTAATGCTGTCGCGCACGCGCTGGAGATCTTCCGGCGTATCGACCCCCACGCTCGGGATCGCTTTCGCGACCGCCACGTGGATTTTTTCACCGTACCACAGCACGCGCAGCTGTTCCAACAGCTCAATCTGCTCCAGTTGGCTCGGTGCCCAGCTGACGTAACGGCGGACGAAACCGGCGCGGTACGCGTAGATACCAATGTGGCGCAGCAGGCTGGCGCCGATGCTCTCTTTCGACGCGGCGAAACGCTCGCGATCCCACGGAATGGTGGCGCGTGAGAAATAGAGCGCATAGCCCTGCGCGTCCATCACCACCTTCACCGCGTTAGGGTTGAAAGCCTCTTCGGCGCTCTCGATCGGTACCGCCAGCGTCGCCATGCCGGCCTGGCTGCCCGCCAGGTTCTCCGCCACCTGCCGCACGATCACCGGCGGGATCAGTGGCTCGTCGCCCTGCACGTTAACGATGATCTGGTCGTCGGTAAAGCCGTAGTGCGCGATCACTTCCGCCAAACGTTCGGTGCCGGAATGGTGATCCGGGCTGGTCATACACACTTCGCCGCCGGCGGCTTCCACTGCTTTGGCGACTTCCGGGTGGTCGGTCGCTACAATGACGCGGCTGGCGCCGGACTCACGGGCGCGCTCCATCACGTGCACCACCATCGGCTTGCCGTGAATATCGGCCAGCGGTTTGCCCGGCAGACGGGTTGAGGCGTAGCGTGCGGGAATAATGGCGATAAAACTCATGCGTGTTTCTCATCCAGCGACAGCGCACGCGCTTCATTTTCCAACAACACCGGAATGCCGTCGCGCAGCGGGTAAGCCAGCCCGTCCGCTTTGCACACCAGCTCCTGGTTTTCTTTATTGAAGTAGAGTTTGCCGTTGCATACCGGGCAGGCAACGATTTCGAGTAAACGGTGGTCCATGCATCCTCCGCAAGGGGATAGGTCATCTGGGAAAGTGGGTGAGGATAGCATAACGCCCGGCCTCAGGTTAATCATCGGCGGCGTCAGCCCGCCGATATTTCCTCACAACGCCGGCGCAACAGCTTGAACTGCGGCGCATCCCGGCGTAGAATTTTGTGATGAATGTCACACAAAATAACAATGTGTGATCACACGTCTGCAAAAAATCATCGCTCTGTTCGCTAACTTCAGCCACTGAGCCCCCTTTGTAACGAGCGGCGCTGAACTTCGTTTTACCCCCACCGACGGCGTCGCTCGTTATCCCACTTCCCAGCCGGAACCCCATTCAGCGGCCAGCGCCGCTGGAATGTCGCCCAGTGCGACGCGTTGCGCGCCGTGCCATTTGGCGCTGCGCGCGATGGCTTGTCGGATATCCTGCGCCCGCTGTTTGCCGAAGCGCACCTGCGGCTCCGCATGGAAACTGATGATCTCGAACACGCCCTGGCGGCGGTGCGCCTTGGCGTCAATCCGCCCCACCAGCTCACCGCGATGCAGCACCGGCAACGTGAAATACCCGTAGCGACGTTTTTCTTTCGGCGTATAGCACTCCAGCCGATAGTCGAAGTTGAACAACTCCAGCGCCCGGCGACGATCCCAAACCACCGGATCAAACGGTGATAGCAGGCTGGTGACTGTCGATTTGAGTTTGCCCAGCTCCGCCAACGGCAGCAGTTCCGCCAGTGATTCATGCACATAGAACTGCCCTTCCAGCCCCTCTACCCGCACTGGCGTAATCTCCCCCTGCTCCTGCAGCTCTGCCAGCAAGGCTTTCGGCGCAATGCGTTTCAGCCGATAGTAATCCGCCAACCATTCGGCGCGGAATATGCCCAGATAGCGGCAGGTGCGGCGCAGCATCTGTCGGCGCGCCCGCTCCGCAGGCAGCGTATGACGCGCATCGTCCCAGGCCGGCAGCAGCCTTTCGGTCAGATCGTAAACCCGATGGAAGTTACGCCGTTCGGCCACCATCAACTTGCCTGCGGTAAACAGGATCTCCAAATGCCGCTTCTCCGGTTTCCAGTCCCACCACCCGCTGTTGCCCTTTTTCTCGGCGCTGAAATCGGCCGAGCGTACCGGCCCCCGCTGTTCAATGTGCCGCAACAGATCATCCATTGCCGTCTGGTGCTGCTGCACCCAATCGGCAGAGTATTTCCACCCCATGTCATGAGGTGCCAACATGCGGTGGCGCAGCAGGCCAAAATCCTCAATCGGCAGAAAACAGGCTTCATGCGCCCAATACTCGAACAGTTTGCGGCCGGCCAGCGCCTGCTCCAACCATTCCGGCTGATAGGCTCCCAAGCGGCTGAACAGCACCAGATACGGGCTGCGGGCGACAACGCTAATGGTATCGATTTGTAACAGCCCCATGCGTTGGATCGCGCTCACCACGTCATCGGGCCGGGCCTGGTGTTTAAGCGGAGAAAGCAGCCCCTGGGCGGCAAGATGCAGCGCGCGAGCGGCGGCAAGGGAAATTATCGGGGTGGTCATCCTGATATCCGTGGCGAGTAGACAGTGGCCTGATAATAGTGGATATCGAGGGATTTATCTTCGCCAGTGCTTGCGGGTGGCGGCACCGGCACTGGCGAGGAAGGAGGGTGCGATCAGAACGCGATAACGTCTGCCGCGGACAGCCCATGCGAGCTGCGGTAGATCGAGAACTCAACGTTCTGACCTTCGTTCAGCGACTTATTTTTGGTGTTGGCGATAGCGTTGCGATTGACATAGATTTCGTCGCTGCCATCTACCGGTGAAATAAAACCATAGCCTTCGGCCTGATTAAACCATTTCACGCGGCCCATTTTTAACACAGTATTTTTAAACATAACTTATATCCTTTTACTTGAGCATCCTTGACAACGTCATTTTTTATATTGTCTGGACGCTACCAGCCCATCCTAAAGTTTTTCGTAACAAACCTCTCGTGAGCAAAAAAATAAAAAACCCGCACTAAGGCGGGCTTGTTGAACTTAATATCTTCCGCATGACTCAGCGCTGAGGCGTTACCATGGTTGTATTAAGATCTTTTATACGCGTGACCTGTATTCTTACAGAGCAACTACGTTGGCGGCAGCCGGCCCGCGCGGGCTGTCCTGGATGGTGTACTCGACGCGCTGGCCTTCAGCCAGGGTCTTGAAACCGTCGGTCATGATTGCGGAGAAGTGTACGAATACATCTTTGCCGCCGTCGTTCTGCTCAATGAAACCAAAACCTTTGCTTTCGTTGAACCACTTAACCTGACCAGTCTTCTTAGACATTACATTTACCTTTAAATATATTTACAAAACCTGCCATAAGAGGCAATTTGGGCCGTTTCAGAAACATTACTTATGGGAGGTACTTAGAAGGTTCGTCTTTGAAGCGGAATCGGATGATAACGTTTTTGGAGGAACTGCTTAACTCTAAACTCGAACATAAATAGGTCTGGATTACAGGCCGACTTGCATTTACTCATAAAAATGATGAATGCACAAGTGGTTTGTTGCATTAAATTTGCCTTTACGCTGCATTTATTTTTATCCTCATGAATATACATGAATTAATTTACCGTTCATCACCGGTAATCCCCTGCGGCTCTCCCCTGGCCAGGGCGCCGCTCGCCCGTGAGTGCGCCGCAAATGAGAGCTAACGCATAAAACTCTAATATGCTTGGTGCGCCTATAACAAATCCCAAATCAGATGGCTAAACTTGAGGGGAAAACAAGGCAGACGGCTTTTTCGCCAGCACTTTTGCCGCTAAAAACACTATTTTTCAGATTATGCTGAATCAAGGAGCTATGCGCATGACCGCCCAGCAGTTCGTTTCACCTAATGAAATCCGCGCCAGATTCTCTCACGCGATGTCGGACATGTACCAAAAGGAGGTACCGCTGTACGGCGATCTGCTGGAACTGGTGGCGGAAACCAACCGACAGGTGCTGCGCGAAGATGCCGCACTGGCTCATCAACTGCAAATCACCGGCGAGATCGCGCGTTTGGCCATGGAGCGCCACGGCGCCATCCGGGTCGGCACCGCGGACGAGCTGGCGACCCTGCGCCGCCTGTTCCGGGTGATGGGGATGTCGCCGGTGGGCTATTATGACCTGTCGGTGGCGGGCGTTCCCGTACACTCCACCGCTTTCCGCGCCATTCACGAAGACGCATTGCAGATCAGTCCATTCCGCGTATTTACCTCCCTGCTGCGCCTGGAGCTGATAGAAGATCCTGCGCTGCGAGAACTGGCCGAGCGCCTGCTGGCGCGCCGTCGTATCTTTACCGATCGCGCGCTGGAACTGATCGCGCTGCAGGAAACGCAAGGCGGATTGAATGAAGTGCAAGCGCAGGAGTTCGTCGAACAAGCGCTGGAAACCTTCCGCTGGCATAACCGGGCAACGGTCAGCACCGAGGAGTATCGGCAGTTGCACGATCAGCATCGCCTGATCGCTGACGTGGTGGCGTTTAAAGGGCCGCATATCAACCACCTGACGCCACGCACGCTGGATATCGATCGCGTTCAGCAGGCGATGCCCGGCCGTGGCATTACGCCCAAGGCGGTCATCGAAGGCCCGCCGCGCCGCCGCCGTGCGATCCTGCTGCGCCAGACCAGTTTCAAGGCGCTGGAAGAAAGCGTCGATTTCGTTGAACGCGACGGCCATGCCGTTACCGGTCACCATACCGCTCGCTTTGGCGAAATCGAACAGCGCGGCGTAGCGCTGACGCCTAAAGGCCGCGAGCTTTACGACCGTCTGCTGCAAGCCACCAACGATGCGCTGCAGGCACCGCCGAGCGAGAAGAATGCCGAGCGCTACTATCAACTGCTGGAGGAAAACTTCCGGGCGTTTCCAGATGATTACGCCACGCTGCGCGAGCAACAGCTGGCCTGGTTCCGCTATTTCCCAACCGAGTGCGGCCTGGCGGCCAAAGAGTCAATGGATAAGCACAGCACCCTGGAGCAACTGATCGAGCAAGAACACGTTCGCTTCCAACCGCTGGTGTATGAAGATTTTCTGCCGGTCAGCGCAGCGGGGATTTTCCAGTCGAATTTGGGGGACAGCCGCCATGCGCAGTACAACGCGGCCTCCAGCCGGGCAGCCTTTGAACAAGCGTTGGGCAGTGCGGTGATCGACGAGCTGGCGCTGTATCAGCAAACTCAGCAGCGTTCGCTGGAAGCCTGCGCGCAAGCCCTGGGGCTTGCCGCGCTGGCACCCTGAGGTTATTTAGCCAGCAGGGATTCGATATCCTGCAGCAGTTGCTCAGCCTGATCGGACGGTAGCACCGCATCAACCGGCAGATACCACCAATTAGGCTGGGCAAAGGCACGGCACTTCACCGCGTCCTTCTCCGTCATCAGCAACGTTTGTTCTGCAGACGTCAGAGCCGCAAGCTGCGATTGCTGATATTCCTGATGGTCGGCAAACGCCACTTCCTGTATGACCTCGACGTTCAACTTTTCCAGCGTAGCGAAGAAGCGCGGCGGATGGCCGATACCCGCCATCGCCACCACGCGTGGCAACGCCGCCGCCGGGCGGCGCTCGCCGCTGAGCAGGTTCACCGCTTCACGCGCCTGCAGACGCATGGCGATCTCCCCGGCCTGTGCCACGCCGCCGTTGGCGATGCGCGCATCGACGCTGTCAAGCCGTGTGGCGCGTTCGCGCATCGGCCCCGCGGGCAGCCACCAGCCGTTGCCGAAACGACGCACGCCGTCGATCACCACCAGTTCAAAATCACGCTGTAAAGCATAGTGCTGCAAGCCGTCATCGGTAATGATCACATCCAACGGCTGCTGTTGCAGCAAGGCCTGTACCGCCTCGGCTCGCTTGGGCGCGATCGCCACGGGCGCGCCGGTGCGTTGATAAATCAGCACCGGCTCATCGCCCGCCTCGCGGGTCGAGGTACTCTGGCTGAGCACCAGGGGATAGACCGCCGACTTGCCGCCGTAGCCGCGCGACACCACGCCAACGCGATAGCCCCGCTGCTGCAGGTGTTCCACCAGCCAGATCACCATCGGCGTTTTGCCGTTGCCGCCGGCGGTGAGGTTGCCCACCACCACCACCGGCACCGGCGCGCGCCAACTTTTCCGCAGGCCGCAACGGTAACTGAGGCGGATCAACCCGCTAAACAGACCATACAGCCAGGAAAGCGGCAGCAGCGCCAGATAGAGCAACGAGCCGCCGGACCAGATGCGCTCAATCATTATTGGCCAAACTGCATGCGGTGCAGCTGCGCATAGGCGCCCTGCCGTTCGAGCAACTCGGCGTGCTCGCCGCGCTCGACGATACGGCCGTCTTCCACCACCAGAATTTCGTCCGCCTTCTCAATGGTCGACAGGCGGTGAGCGATCACCAGCGAAGTGCGATCCTTCTGCAGCTCGTCCAGCGCCGCCTGAATGGCGCGTTCAGACTCGGTATCCAGCGCGGAGGTGGCCTCATCCAGGATCAGGATCGGGCAGTCGCGCAGCAGCGCACGCGCGATGGCGATGCGCTGGCGTTGGCCGCCGGACAACATCACGCCGTTTTCACCGATCACCGTATCCAGGCCGTTTTCCATCTTGTTGATGAAGTCCATCGCGTACGCCATTTCGGCCGCTTTCTCAATCTGCTCGCGGCTGTATTCGCTCTCGCGCGCATAGGCGATGTTGTTGGCGATGGTGTCGTTGAACAGGTGCACGTTTTGCGAGACCAGAGCCACCTGATTACGCAGTGAGGCCAGGGTGTATTCACGCAGATCGTGGCCATCCATCAGGATTTCGCCTTCCTGAATATCGTAGAAGCGCGTCAACAGGTTGGCGATGGTGGATTTCCCCGAACCGGAACGGCCCACCAATGCGACGGTCTTGCCTTCGGCGATTTTCAGGTTGATATCACGCAGCGCCGGTGTTTCTTTGGACGGGTAGTAGAAGGTGACGTTGCGGAATTCGATATCGCCTTTCGCACGCGCCACTTCGCGGGTACCGGTGTCTTTTTCCTGCTCCATATCCAAAATGGAGAACAGCGTCTGACAGGCCGCCATCCCGCGCTGGAACTGGGCATTGACGTTGGTCAGCGACTTCAGCGGACGCATCAGCGCAATCATCGACGAGAACACCACGGTAATGGTACCGGCGGTCAGAGTTGACATCACGCTTGGGAAGCTGGCAGCAAACAGCACGAACGCCAGCGCCAACGAAGCGATCAGCTGAATGATCGGATCGGAAATGGAAGACGCGGAGACCAGTTTCATGCCCTGTTGACGCATGCGGTTGCTGACCGAGTTAAAGCGCTCGGTTTCCACCTGCTGGCCGCCGAAGATCAGCACTTCTTTATGGCCTTTCAGCATCTGTTCGGCGCTGGTGGTCACCTGCCCCATGGTGTTCTGCATGTTCTTGCTGATGTTGCGGAAACGCTTGGACACCAGGCGAATGGCGATGGAAACGATCGGCGCCAGCACGATCAGGATCACCGACAGCTGCCAGCTGTAGTAGAACATCATGATGAACAGGCCAATGATCGAGGCCCCTTCACGCACCACGGTCACCAGCGCGCTGGAAGAGGAGGAAGCCACCTGCTCGGAATCATAGGTAATGCGCGACAGCAGCGTCCCGGTGGACTGCTGATCGAAGAAGGCCACCGGCATTCTCATCATGTGGCCAAACAGGCGGCGGCGCATTTGCATCACCACCATGCCGGAAACCCAGGAAATGCAGTAGCTTGAAACAAAGCTGGTCACGCCGCGCATCAGCATCAGCGCAATCACCGCCAGCGGCATCCACACCAGCACGCTGCTGTCGGTTTTTCCAAACCCATCGTCCAATAGCGGTTTAAGCAGAGACAGCATCAGCGTGTCCCCCGCTGCGTTCATAATCAACGCAATGGCGGCCACAATCAGCCCGGTCTTAAAAGGAGTGATCATCGGCCAGAGTCGACGGAATGTCTGCCAGGTCGAGAGATCTTTATCATTCATCATGCAAATACCAGCATCGGAAGAAATAGCGGCCTATTTTACTCATTATCGCCCTCTACGCCAAACCGCTGATGGTACCAACGGGGCATTAATTGTTCGCGAAAGCCTTTAATTTGCCAATCGTTGTCGAAAAAAAGTACCGATAACTGGCCGGAGCGCGTCGTATCGCGCCATGTAATGCCATTTGCCCGGTATCTGGCGACCACTTTACGCGCCGGCAATCGCCATTTGTTGTAACGAGATGCTGACGCCAGCGCCACCTCCGGATTGACCGCGCGCAGAAACGGCGGCGTCGAAGACGTTCTGCTGCCATGGTGCCCCACCTGCAATACCGTGGCCGCTAAACGGTCGCGCCGCAATCGAATCAGCTGTGCCTCCGCCTTCTTTTCCGCGTCGCCGGTGAGCAGCAGGCTGTATTTACCGTCGTCGATACGGATCACACAAGAGTCGTCATTGACCGGCCTTTTGAGCGTTTTCGGCGGCCACAACACTTCGAACTGCAACGACTGCCAGCGCCAACGCTCGCCGGCGACGCAGGGCAAGTGCCCTTCCCCGCGGATCGGGCTGCGCACTGTAGCCAGTGGAAATGCTCGCCGCATCGTCGGCAGCCCGCCGATATGATCGAGATGTGCATGGCTGATAATGATCTGTTCCAGTTCAATACCCCGCCAGTTCAGCATCGGTAAAATATGCCGCTCGGCGGCGCTGCCTGCAGGCCAACGATCGCCGGTGTCGTACAATATTCCCTTGCCGTTCTGCTCGATCACCACCGCCAGGCCGTGCCCGACATCGAGCATATCGACTCGCCAGCGATAATCCGATTCTTTTCCCCGCCACAGCAGGCAGCATATCGCGATCGCCGCCAGCCCCGGCGCATAGAGCCACCACCAATGAAAGCGCCAACATATGACGATTAACCATCCCGCTGCGCTGGCCAACAGCGAGGCGGCGCCCAAATCCACCCAACCGCGCTGCAGGTAATTCAGCGGAACAAACACCCATGACAGAGTGAGATCCGCCAACCACCAAAGCCCGTAACTTAATGAGGGGAAGAAGCCGCACATCACCGCCAGCAAAATTAACGGCACCGTCACCAACGAGACGATGGGCACCGCCCACAGGTTGGCGGGCAGTGAGGCCAGCGTCAGCCCCAGGAACAATGCGGCCTGCATCGGCACCAGCAGCAACGTCATGCCCAGCTGAATATGCAGCCAGCGCACCGGCGCCCAATACCAGGCTGCACGAAATCGTTCGCCGAGCGGCGCCCATTCAAACCAAAAAATCAGGCAACCTACCGCCAGCACCGACAGCCAGAAGCTGTCCGACAATACCGCCAGCGGATCGCACAGCAAAATCAGCCCGACGCACCACAACCACACCTGCCAGGCGGAGCAATGTACGCCGCGCAGGCGCAGCAACATCCATAAGGTCATCGCCAATGCGGTACGTACCGCCGGCGGCTGAGCGCCCACCAGCCAAACATAGGCCAGCGTCGCCAGCCAGCCTGCGATCAGCGGAAAACGATAGCCAATCAAATGGGCGGGAAGAAAAAATTGCAGCGCGCGCAGCACCGCCCAAAACAAGATGGCGACCATTGCCACATGCAGCCCCGAGATGGCCATCAGGTGAGCAATGCCGGTTTTCAGCATCAGCGTGCGCAAAGCCTGCTCCAGTGCGGTTCGCTCACCAAACGCCAGCGCCAGCAACACCGCCTTGTAACGCAATTCACCGATGTTGGTTTCCGCATGGCTGATTATGCGCTGGCGCAGGCCGCAATCGCCCGCCAGCAAACGAGCCTGCCTGACCTGCGCGGTCAAGGGTTGGCGCTGCGCGATTGCCCAACGCTGGCTGTCAAAGCCGCCTTCATTGAGCTTGCCGTGCACCGGCCGCAAACGCAGTTTCAACTGCCAACGCTGCCCGGCGCATAACCGCTGCTGTTCTGGGGCCCACGTCGTGGTAAACGCCAGCGCAGGCACCAACCAATGGCCGTCGACCCGCTCGATGCGCATCAGCGTCTGCTTACTGACAGCAGGCTCTAGAGCGACGCTGTTCACCTGCACCACCGCCGTTACCTCCGGCATGCGGCTTAGGCGCTCCATTTGCCCTATTAGGCTCCCGGCGTTGAAAACCGCCCATATGAATCCCAATCCCAGACAGGCCAAATAACGGCAAAGCGGCCAACGAGTGCGCAGCAGTAAACAGGCGACAAACAGCATCGGCCACAGCAGCCATGGCTCAGGTAGCTGCGGCAAAACCAGCAGCGGCAGGATGCCGCAGATAACGGCGAATATCGCCAGATCCAGCGAAATTTTGATCGCTCTTCTCCCATCGGCTCCACCATGAGCAAAAACGCGTCACGGCAGGCAAACAGGATCATTCAGGCGACATGTCGCCGCCAGCGGGCTTTAACGAGGATGCGGTGAACATGGCAGGATAAGAGAAGCCTATGCAGCAGCCACACCGCAAATGCGGCGCAGTACGCAATTCACAAGCGTATCGCGGAGATCGCAGGCGAAAAAAAACGGCGCCTTAAAGGCACCGTTTTATATTCTTTACAAGCAACAACGCTATGAGCAGTCAGCGACTAGCCATAGATATTGGCGCGGTCACGCAACTCTTTACCTGGCTTGAAGTGAGGAACGTACTTGCCGTCCAACTCAACTTTATCACCGGTTTTCGGGTTGCGACCTACACGCGGGGCACGGTAGTGAAGAGAAAAACTGCCGAATCCGCGGATCTCAATGCGTTCGCCCTCGGCCAGCGTAGCGGCCATGTGCTCAAGCATCTCTTTCACTGCATCCTCAACGGCCTTCGCCGGAATATGAGATTGCTGGCCAGCAAGTCTTTCAATAAGTTCAGACTTGGTCATAGTACCTCCAAGCTTTGCAGCTAAACTACCGTATCGGGGCGGTCAGAGACCGCCCCCCGTCATTACTCGCCTTTAGCCGCTTTGAAAGCTTCAGCCATTGCGTTAGAGAAGTTGCCTTCTTCCTGTTTGTTGTTAACAGTAGCGATGGCGTCTTTCTCGTCAGCTTCGTCCTTAGCACGCACGGACAGGCTTACAACGCGGTTCTTACGGTCAACGCCGGTGAATTTAGCTTCAACTTCGTCACCTACGTTCAGAACCAGAGTTGCATCTTCAATGCGGTCGCGAGAGGCTTCAGATGCACGCAGGTAACCTTCTACGCCGCCTGCCAATTCAACTGTAGCACCTTTGGCGTCAACTGCAGTGACTTTACCAGTAACAATAGCACCTTTCTTGTTCATAGACAGGTAGTTATTGAACGGGTCTTCAGCCAGCTGCTTCACGCCCAGGGAGATACGCTCGCGCTCTGCGTCAACTTGCAGAACAACCGCTGCGATTTCGTCGCCTTTCTTGTATTCACGTACTGCTTCTTCGCCTGCAACGTTCCAGGAGATGTCAGACAGGTGAACCAGGCCGTCGATGCCGCCGTCCAGGCCGATGAAGATACCGAAGTCAGTGATAGACTTGATTTTACCTTCAACGCGGTCGCCCTTGTTGTGGGTTTCTGCGAACTGCTGCCATGGGTTGGATTTGCACTGCTTCAGGCCCAGGGAGATACGACGACGTTCTTCATCGATGTCCAGAACCATCACTTCCACTACGTCGCCCACGTTAACAACTTTGGACGGATGGATGTTTTTGTTGGTCCAATCCATTTCAGAAACGTGTACCAGACCTTCAACGCCTTCTTCGATTTCTACGAAGCAGCCGTAATCAGTCAGGTTGGTTACACGACCAGTCAGCTTGGTGCCTTCTGGGTAACGTTTCGCGATAGCAACCCATGGATCTTCGCCCAGCTGTTTCAGGCCCAGGGATACACGAGTACGCTCGCGGTCGAACTTCAGCACTTTAACAGTGATTTCATCGCCAACATTGACGATTTCGCTTGGGTGCTTAACGCGTTTCCAAGCCATGTCAGTGATGTGCAGCAGGCCGTCTACGCCGCCCAGATCAACGAATGCACCGTAGTCAGTGAGGTTCTTAACGATACCTTTAACTTCCATGCCTTCCTGCAGGTTTTCCAGCAGTTGATCGCGCTCAGCGCTGTTCTCGGATTCGATAACCGCACGGCGAGAAACGACAACGTTGTTGCGCTTCTGATCCAGCTTGATGACTTTGAACTCAAGCTCTTTGCCTTCCAGGTGCAGAGTGTCACGTACCGGACGCACGTCAACCAGGGAACCTGGCAGGAACGCGCGGATGCCGTTCAGCTCGACGGTGAAGCCACCCTTCACTTTGCCGTTGATAACACCGGTTACAGTCTCAGCTTCTTCGTAAGCTTTTTCCAGCGTGATCCAAGCTTCGTGACGCTTAGCTTTCTCACGGGACAGCAGGGTTTCACCGAAGCCGTCTTCAACAGCATCCAGAGCAACGTCAACTTCGTCACCAACCTGGATTTCCAGCTCGCCCTGGGCGTTTTTGAATTGCTCAGCCGGGATGGCAGACTCAGATTTCAGACCGGCGTCAACCAGTACGATATCTTTGTCGATAGCAACAACTACGCCACGAACGATGGAACCCGGGCGGGTTTCGATTTCTTTTAAGGATTCTTCAAAGAGTTGAGCGAAAGATTCAGTCATGTTGTTAATCTTCAGGGTTCTTTAGTTTAACGTCCATTTAGCGTCCCGCCGAATGGGGTTGTTTCACATACCCCGCCATTGGCTCCATGCCGACAGGGTTTCAGGTTACAGGGGTAAAATTTTACCCGATATATTGCGATACCGCTATGACAAATATGACAAAAAGCCAATAGCGCCGCCGCGCTTATTGCTGCGGCAACGCCAATACTTTCTGTGCATACGCCAACGCCTGCCGGATCACTTCTTCGATCGACATGCTGGTAGAATCCAGCACAAGGGCGTCGGAAGCGGGCACCAGAGGCGCGATAGGCCGATTACGGTCACGGTCGTCCCGTTCCTTTATCTCGGCTAAAAGACGTTCAAAGTTAACATTAAAGCCTTTCTCCTGCAACTGCAGCATGCGGCGGTGCGCGCGCTCCTCCGAGCTGGCGTCGAGGAAAATCTTGACCGGCGCGTCCGGGAACACCACCGTGCCCATATCGCGGCCATCGGCAATCAGGCCAGGCGCCTCGCGAAATGCGCGCTGGCGGCGCAGCAGCGCCTCGCGCACGCGCGGAAACGCCGCAGCTTGTGACGCGGTGTTGCCGACGGTTTCGGTGCGGATCTCATTGCTGACGTCCTCACCTTCCAAAATCACCTGCAGCTTGCCGTCGTGGGCAACGAAGCGAACATCGAGATGTGCGGCCAGCGGAACCAGCGCTTCCTCAGAAGTGATATCCACCTGATGATGCAACGCCGCCAGTGCCAGCACGCGATAGATCGCGCCGGAATCCAGCAAACGCCAACCAAGGGACTCGGCCAACGCTTTACACAACGTGCCTTTACCTGCGCCACTTGGTCCATCAACGGTTATCACCGGGGCTGTAGCCGTCATTTCTCTCTCCTTCAGGTAGAAAACCTCACAGAGACACGGCCGGCTTCGGCTCGAAGCCCACGCGCCGCCATCTCTGTCATCTGCCCAATCGGGGCAAATACGGTGGCGTATTATACGCTGCCCTACGGCGATCTGTTACCCTGGAACTGTCCGGTTGTTGAAAATAAGCGCACAACCGCGAAAAAGTATAGAAGAAACGCCGGTCGCCAAGCGCTAAAAACGATAAAGGCCCGCAAAGGGGCCTTAAAAGAAACGATTTGACGGATTACGCCGGCTGGCTGATGCGCGCCAACTGTTCAAAATAGTCTGGGAAGGTTTTCGCGGTGCACTTCGGATCGAGAATGGTGACCGGGGTATCCGACAACGCCACCAGCGAGAAGCACATCGCCATGCGGTGATCGTTGTAAGTGCCAATCTCGGCGAACTGCAGTTTAGCCGGCGGCACAACGTGAATGTAGTCTTCGCCTTCATCCACTTCCGCACCCACTTTGCGCAATTCGGTGGCCATCGCCGCCAGGCGGTCGGTCTCTTTCACCCGCCAGTTGTAGATATTGCGGATGGTGGTCGGCCCCTCGGCGAACAGCGCCGCGGTGGCAATGGTCATCGCCGCGTCCGGGATGTGGTTCATGTCCATGTCGATGCCGCGCAGCTCACCGCGGCTGCACTCGATGAAGTCGTCGCCCCAGGTGATGCGCGCGCCCATTTTCTCCAGCACGTCGGCGAACTTGGTGTCGCCCTGCACGCTTTTGCGACCGATGCCGGTCACGCGCACGGTGCCGCCTTTGATCGCCGCCGCCGCCAGGAAGTAAGAGGCGGAAGAAGCGTCGCCCTCAACCAGGTAATCCCCCGGCGCGCGATAAGTCTGACGGCCCTCAATGTGGAACACCCGGTAGTTGTCGTGACTTACCGCCACGCCGAAGGTACGCATCAGATGCAGCGTGATGTCGATATACGGTTTGGAGACCAGCTCGCCCTTGATGTGGATCTGCGTATCCTGCGGCGCCAGCGGCGCGGTCATCAGCAGCGCGGTCAAGAACTGGCTGGAGACGCTGCCGTCGACGGTAACGTCGCCGCCCTGGAAACCGCCCCGCAGGCGAATCGGCGGGTAATCGGCCTGCTCGAGGTAATCAATTTGCGCCCCGCCCTGACGCAACGCGTCTACCAGATGGCCGATCGGGCGCTCTTTCATGCGCGGCTCGCCGGTCAACACCACGTCGCCGGCGCCTAGGCACAGCGCCGCCGCCAACGGGCGCATCGCGGTGCCGGCGTTGCCGAGGAACAGTTCCAGCGGCTGAGCGGCCACCAGCGGCCCGGCCACGCCGGTCACTTCGCACACGGTGCGATCGGCGGAAAGCTGATAGTTCACGCCCAACGCCTGCAGCGCGTTCAGCATATGACGCACGTCGTCGCTGTCCAGCAGGTTGGTCAGCCGGGTCGTGCCTTCCGCCAGCGCCGCCAGCAGCAGAGCGCGGTTAGAAACGCTCTTGGAGCCGGGTAAGTTGACGGTGCCATTGACCAAAGCGACCGGGTGTAACGTCAGGGAATCCACCATGTGAACAAAACTCTCCAATTCTGATAAACGAAACGGCTCCGGGATAATGCCGGAGCCGCTTTAATGCAAAAGGACAACAGCCTGGGGCAGCCCGCGCCTGGCGAGCTGCCGGGATCAACCGTGACGACGTTCGAAGTCGGCCATGAAGTCGGTCAACGCCTGCACGCCGGCCAGCGGCATGGCATTGTAAATAGAAGCACGCATGCCGCCAACTACCCGGTGGCCTTTCAGCGCCTGCAGGCCGATGGCCTCGGCTTCGCTGAGGAACACCTTGTCCAGCGCCGCATCGGCCAGCTGGAACGGCACGTTCATCCAGGAGCGGTTGGCGATCGCCACCTGGCTGCGGTAGAAGTCGGATTTATCGATGGTCGCGTACAGCAGCTCGGCCTTGGCCTGGTTGCGTTTCTGCATCTCCACCAGGCCGCCCTGCTCTTTCAGCCATTTGAACACCAGCCCGGACAGGTACCAGGCGAAGGTCGGCGGGGTGTTGAACATTGAGTCGTTCTCGGCCAACACGGTGTAGTCGAGGATAGACGGTACTTCTTTGCGCGCTTTGCCCAGCAGATCGTCGCGCACGATCACCAGCGTCAGGCCGGCCGGGCCGATATTTTTCTGCGCGCCGGCGTAAATCACGCCGAAGCGGCTGACGTCGAGCGGGCGGGACAGGATGGTCGAGGAGTAATCGCCGATCACCACTTTATCGCCGAAGTCCGGCGTTTCATCGATGGCCACGCCGTCGATGGTCTCATTCGGGCAGTAATGTACATAAGCCGCGTCGTCGCTGAGCTGCCACTCTTTCATCGGCTTGATGCCGCTCAGGCCATCGATGCGGGTTTTTACGTCGATGACGTTCGGAACGCAATATTTCTCCGCTTCCTTGATGGCGCTGTGCGCCCAATAACCGCCGTCGATATAGTCGGCGGTGGCCTTGTCGCCCAGTAGGTTCAGCGGCAGCGCGGCGAACTGCGCGCGGGCACCGCCGTGGCAGAACAGCACTTTATAGTTGGAGGGGACTTTCAGCAGATCGCGCAGATCCTGTTCCGCCTGCTCGGCAACGGCGATGAATTCTTTGCTGCGGTGGCTGATCTCCATCACTGACGTTCCCAGGCCGTGCCAGTTGCACAGTTCCTGTTCCGCACGACGCAATACTTCCACCGGCAGCATCGCCGGGCCAGAGCTAAAATTATAAACCTGAGTCATTTCCCCTCACCACATTCACTGTTCGCCGCAGAAAAGCGACCTGTCGAAAAGACGCCCGAAGTTAACGTTCGCGTTAACCAACCCTTCGGTTTTATCACTCACGCCCCATGGCTGCAACGCTTATTCGCCCGTCAGCGGCAAACGGTCGCGCCGGGCGATGACAGGCTCTGCGGCCGTCGCCATTTTTTGGACGATAAAACCCTGCGACATGGGGAAATTCAGCGGGTTAACGCGGTGTTTTATGCTGTATTCAGCCGAGATGGCTGCGGGAGCCCAACCAGCCCCCGCAGGATAAGAAACGATCAGTACTGATTGAACATCTGCTGGATCTGTTTCGCGTCTTTGGTTTGCGTCAACGCCAGCTGCAGCAGAATGCGCGCTTTTTGCGGATTCAGCGTACCGGCGGCGACGAAGCCGTACTTGGCGTCGTCCACTTCCGCATCCTCGGTGGTGGCGCCGGTCGGCACGCGCGAAGAGCGCACCACCGCCACGCCGTTGTGCGCCGCCGTCGCCAGGGTGTCGAACACCGTTTTATACAGGTTGCCGTTGCCGACCCCGGCGCTGACAATGCCCTGATACCCTTCGGCGATCAGCGCCTTGGCCGGCGCATCGGAGGCGTTGGCGTAGTTGTAGATAATGCCGACCTTCGGCAATTCGCTCAGCTTGCTGACGTCGAACGGCGTCTCGCGGGTGTGCTTGCGCTGCGGCGAACGTTGATAGTCGATCTTGCCGTTGTGGATATACCCCAGCGGGCCAAAGTTCGGTGACTGGAAGGTCTGCACGGCAGTAGTGTTGGTCTTGGTGACGTCGCGCGCGTCCAGCACGCTGTCGTTCATCGCCACCAGCACCCCGCGGTTGGCCGATTGCGGGTCCGCCGCCGTCACCACCGCGTTATACAGGTTGAACGGGCCGTCGGCGCTCATTGCCGTCGCCGGTCGCATCGCCCCCACCAGTACCACCGGCTTGTCGCACTTCACCGTCAGGTCGAGGAAATAGGCCGTTTCTTCCAGCGTATCGGTGCCGTGGGTAATGACGAAACCATCGGTCTTGCCGCAGTCGGCGTCAATTTTTTTCGCCAACGTCAGCCAGACCTGATCGTTCATGTCCTGCGAGCCAATGTTCACCACCTGCTCCCCCTGCACGTTGGCGATATTCTTCAGCGCCGGCACCGCATCGACCAGCGCTTCGACGCCCAGTTTGCCCGCGGTATAGTTGGATTTGGTCGCCGAATCGCCGCCGCCGGCGATGGTGCCGCCGGTGGCCAGCAGGGTGATGTTGGGCAGCGCCAGCGCCGAGGCGCTAACACCGGTCAACAAGAGGGTTAACACGCTGAGTTTCACTGATTTCATTAGATTTCTCCGTGACAGATAACTCGCTGAATTATGGCCTTTATCCTTAAAAAAACTGTGACTTTGCCGCCGCTTTAGGAATACGTGGAGCTCCGGCGTAAAACCCCGTATCATTGCGCGTTTTTAGTACGCGCAAAAAGTGAAGACAATGACGCAAACTTTTATCCCCGGTAAAGACGCCGCCCTGGAAGACTCCATCGCCCGTTTCCAGCAGAAACTGAGCGATCTCGGTTTCAACATCGAAGAAGCCTCCTGGCTGAACCCGGTGCCGCACGTGTGGTCGGTGCACATTCGCGATCGCGATTGCCCGCTGTGCTTCACCAACGGCAAAGGCGCCAGCAAAAAAGCCGCGCTGGCCTCGGCGCTGGGTGAATATTTCGAGCGCCTGTCCACCAACTACTTCTTCGCCGATTTTTATCTGGGCCAGCAGATCGCCGAAGGCGACTTCGTGCATTACCCGAATGAAAAATGGTTCCCGATCCCTGAGGACGACGCACTGCCGGCCGGCATCCTCGACGAGCGCCTGCACGCCTTCTACGATCCGCAGCAAGAGCTGAGCGCCAGCGATCTTATCGATCTGCAATCCGGCAACGGCGATCGCGGCATCTGCGCGCTGCCGTTTACCCGTCAGTCCGACCAGCAAACCGTGTACATCCCGATGAACATCATCGGAAATCTGTATGTTTCCAACGGCATGTCCGCCGGCAACACCGCCAACGAAGCGCGCGTGCAGGGCCTGTCGGAAGTGTTCGAGCGCTATGTGAAAAACCGCATCATCGCCGAATCCATCAGCCTGCCGGCGATCCCGGACGAGGTGCTGAACCGCTATCCGGGCGTGGTTGAAGCCATCGCCAAGCTGGAAGAGGAAGGTTTCCCGATCCTGTCCTATGACGCCTCGTTGGGCGGCAACTACCCGGTGATCTGCGTGGTGCTGTTCAACCCGACCAACGGCACCTGCTTCGCTTCATTCGGTGCGCACCCGGACTTCGGCGTGGCGCTGGAGCGCACGGTGACCGAACTGCTACAGGGCCGCAGCCTGAAAGATCTCGACGTGTTCACCGCGCCGACCTTCGATGACGAAGAAGTGGCGGAACACACCAACCTGGAAACGCACTTCATCGACTCCAGCGGCCTGATCTCCTGGGATCTGTTCAAGCAGGACGCGGATTACCCGTTTGTCGACTGGAACTTCAGCGGCAGCACGCAGGAAGAGTTCGCCACCCTGATGAGCATCTTCGACAAAGAAGACGCGGCAGTGTACATCGCCGACTACGAGCACCTGGGCGTTTACGCTTGCCGCATCATTGTGCCGGGCATGTCCGATATTTATCCGGCGGAAGACCTGCTGCTGGCCAACAACAGCATGGGCGCGCACCTGCGCGACACGCTGCTGGCGCTGCCGGGCAGCGAGTGGGAACCGGAAGAGTATCTGGCGCTGATCGAGCAGTTGGACGACGAAGGGCTGGACGATTTTACCCGCGTACGTGAACTGTTGGGCATCGCCAGCGGCAAAGACAACGCCTGGTATACCCTGCGCGTGGGCGAACTGAAGTCGATGCTGGCGCTGGCGGGCGGCGATCTGGATCAGGCGCTGATCTGGACCGAATGGACGCAGGACTTCAACGCCTCCGTGCTGAGCCCGGCGCGCAGCAATTACTACCGCTGCCTGCAAACGCTGCTGCTGCTGGCGCAGGAGCCTGAGCGCGAAGCGGCGCAGTACTATACCGCGTTCGTGAAGATGTACGGCCAGGAAGCGGTTGACGCGGCCTCTGCCGCCATCAGCGGTGAAGAGCGCTTCAACGGTCTGTTCGCCATCGATGCCGATCTGAAGGCGCTGCCGGCCCACCAGGCGCTGCTGGCGGCCTACGAAAAGCTGCAGGCGGCCAAACGCCGTCACTGGGCCAAGGCCTAAGCATCATCATCAGGGGATACTGCCACTTTGGGAGTACCCCCTTGGGTAAACGCCGCAATCCGTTGCGGCGTTTTCATTTTTGCGGTTTATTTCAACGCATTCGGTTTTATTTTCTCACCGGAAAATAGGCGGTTAAACGAGCATAAGAATAAATAAACCGTCAATTGTTGCCGGACGGTGAAATAATAATTAACCGATAATTAAACTTTCAGCGACGAGCGGAGACAAAACGCCTAAAAATTTAACTTTTCCCAGTCTCACCTACCCGGCAAATTCAAAAAAATTTGCAAACATTAAAAAAATGTTTTTCATTTAAAATCAAATAGATAATACAAAAAACCACACAAAAAACACGCCATTTTGCCGCTTTACTTCCCCGCCTTATGATCCAAATCAAATTTTCCCCTATACTGCTTTGCTAGTATCTCATTGCGTTGTTTTAACCCTTAAGAGCGAGAGTTAGTTTGAAAACTGACAGCCCCTTCGATCTGATTTTACCTGCGGCAACGGCGAAAATCGCTGAGGATGCCGGCGTGTATAAAGCCACCAAACATCCGCTGAAAACGTTTTATTTGGCGATCACCGCCGGTGTCTTCATTTCCATCGCCTTCGTCTTCTACATCACGGCGACCACCGGCACCGCCGGCGTGCCTTTCGGGCTGGCGAAACTGGTCGGCGGCATCTGTTTCTCTCTCGGGTTAATGCTGGTGGTGGTGTCGGGCGCCGACCTGTTCACCTCTACCGTGCTTATCGTCATCGCCAAGGCCAGCGGCCGCATCAGCTGGGGCCAGCTGGGTGCCAACTGGCTGAACGTTTATCTCGGCAACCTGGTCGGCGCGCTGTTCTTCGTAGCGCTGATCTGGTTCTCCGGCGAGTATATGGTCGCCAACGGCCAGTGGGGCCTGAATGTCCTGCAAACCGCGGACCACAAGCTTCATCACACCTTTATCGAAGCCGTGTGCCTCGGCATTCTGGCTAACCTGATGGTCTGCCTGGCGGTCTGGATGAGCTACTCCGGCCGCACCCTGACCGACAAGATGCTCGCCATGGTGCTGCCGGTCGGCATGTTTGTCGCCAGCGGCTTCGAACACAGCATTGCCAACATGTTTATGATCCCTATGGGCATCGTGGTCAAACACTTCGCCACGCCGGAGTTCTGGCAAGCCGTAGGGGCGGTACCTGAGCAATTCGCTCATCTGACAGTAAGCAACTTCATTATCGACAACCTGATTCCGGTCACTATCGGCAACATCATCGGTGGCGGTCTGCTGGTTGGGTTGACTTACTGGGTAATTTATCTGCGCGGGGCGCGCGAACAGCACTAAGCTGTGAGTGACCCCACGCAGAGTTAGAAATCCACAATCAAAGGTAGGTGTACAATGACCGAACTTAACGAGAAATTAGCCAACGCTTGGGAAGGTTTCAGCAAGGGTGACTGGCAGAATGAAGTCAACGTTCGTGACTTCATCCAGAAAAACTACACGCCTTATGAGGGTGACGAAGCCTTCCTGGCCGGCGCGACTCAAGCCACCACCACCTTGTGGGACAAGGTTATGGAAGGGATCAAACTGGAAAACCGCACTCACGCGCCAGTTGATTTCGACACCAACGTTGCTGCAACCATCATTTCTCACGACGCAGGTTACATCGCCAAAGAGCTGGAAACCATCGTGGGTCTGCAGACCGACGCCCCTCTGAAACGCGCACTGATCCCGTTCGGCGGCATCAAAATGGTCGAAGGTTCGTGCAAAGTTTACGGCCGCGAGCTGGATCCGCAGCTGAAGAAAGTGTTCACCGAATACCGTAAAACCCACAACCAGGGCGTGTTCGACGTTTACACCAAAGACATCCTGAACTGCCGCAAATCCGGCGTACTGACCGGCCTGCCAGACGCCTACGGCCGCGGCCGTATCATCGGTGACTATCGCCGCGTTGCGCTGTACGGGATCGACTTCCTGATGGCCGACAAGCTGAACCAGTTCAAATCGCTGCAGGAAAAACTGGAAAACGGCGAAGATCTGGAAATGACCATCCAGCTGCGCGAAGAGATCGCTGAACAGCACCGCGCTCTGGCTCAGATCAAAGAGATGGCCGCCAAATACGGCTACGACATCTCCGGCCCGGCCACCAACGCGCAAGAAGCGGTACAGTGGACCTACTTCGGCTACCTGGCCGCGGTGAAATCCCAGAACGGCGCCGCCATGTCCTTCGGCCGCGTGTCCACCTTCCTCGACGTGTTCATCGAACGCGACATCAAGGCGGGCAAACTGACCGAAGAACAAGCGCAGGAGCTGATCGACCACCTGGTAATGAAACTGCGTATGGTGCGCTTCCTGCGTACCCCTGAGTACGATGAGCTGTTCTCCGGCGACCCAATCTGGGCGACAGAGTCCTTGGCCGGTATGGGCGTTGACGGCCGTACTCTGGTCACCAAAAACAGCTTCCGCTTCCTGAACACCCTGTACACCATGGGGCCGTCTCCGGAGCCGAACATGACCATTCTGTGGTCTGAGAAGCTGCCGCTGAACTTCAAGAAATTCGCGGCGAAAGTGTCCATCGACACCTCTTCCGTTCAGTACGAAAACGACGACCTGATGCGCCCTGACTTCAACAACGATGACTACGCCATCGCTTGCTGCGTCAGCCCGATGATCGTCGGCAAACAAATGCAGTTCTTCGGCGCCCGCGCCAACCTGGCGAAAACCATGCTGTACGCCATCAACGGCGGCGTTGACGAAAAACTGAAAATGCAGGTCGGCCCGAAAGAAGCACCGATGATGGACGAAGTGCTGGACTATGACAAAGTCATGGCGCGCATGGACCACTTTATGGATTGGCTGGCCAAGCAGTACGTGACCGCGCTGAACATCATTCACTACATGCACGACAAGTACAGCTACGAAGCTGCACTGATGGCGCTGCATGACCGTGACGTTTATCGCACCATGGCTTGCGGCATCGCCGGTCTGTCGGTTGCTGCCGACTCCCTGTCCGCCATCAAGTACGCGAAAGTCACCACCATTCGCGACGAAGACGGCCTGGCTGTCGACTTCAAAGTGGAAGGCGAGTATCCGCAGTTCGGTAACAACGACGCTCGCGTCGATGACATCGCCTGCGACCTGGTGGAACGTTTCATGAAGAAAATTCAGAAACTGCGCACCTACCGCAATGCGGTACCGACTCAGTCCGTACTGACCATCACCTCCAACGTGGTGTACGGTAAGAAAACCGGTAACACCCCGGATGGCCGCCGCGCAGGCGCACCATTCGGCCCAGGTGCCAACCCGATGCACGGCCGCGACCAGAAAGGCGCAGTAGCCTCCCTGACTTCGGTAGCCAAACTGCCGTTTGCCTACGCGAAAGACGGGATCTCCTACACCTTCTCCATCGTGCCTAACGCGCTGGGTAAAGACGACGACGTGCGTAAAGCCAACCTGGCGGGCCTGATGGATGGTTACTTCCACCATGAAGCCTCCATCGAAGGCGGCCAGCACCTGAACGTCAACGTGATGAACCGCGAAATGCTGCTGGATGCGATGGAAAACCCTGAGAAATACCCTCAGCTGACCATCCGCGTTTCCGGTTACGCCGTGCGCTTCAACTCGCTGACCAAAGAACAACAGCAGGACGTCATTACTCGTACCTTCACTCAAACGATGTAATACGCCAACCGGGCGGGAAACCGCCCGGTGCCAACGTCAGGGCCGGTTCTGCCGGCCCTTTTCTCCCACCGCTCTCCCCTGACTCTGTAGAGTCTGTTTTGCCGGACATCTATACTAGATGGATAGCCGGCAAAACAGTTATCCGGCAACTGACCGGCCGACAGGCATCATTACCCCCGGTGGCGGGCTCACCCCGCCACTGCATCGCAGATACCTGGCCGGCGGCCACGCGCCTATTTTTAGACTGCGTTTGACAGTCAATATTGGAGAGAACCCCGCAATGTCAGTAACTGGCCGTATCCACTCCTTTGAATCCTGCGGTACCGTCGATGGGCCCGGGATCCGCTTTATCGTATTCTTCCAGGGCTGCCTGATGCGCTGCCTCTATTGCCATAACCGCGACACCTGGGACACCCACGGCGGCAAGGAAGTGACCGTCGAAGAGCTGATGAAAGACGCGGTGGCCTATCGCCACTTCATGAACGCCTCCGGCGGCGGCGTGACCGCGTCCGGCGGCGAAGCGATCCTGCAGGCTGAATTCGTGCGCGACTGGTTCCGCGCCTGCCACGCCGAAGGCATCAACACCTGCCTGGACACCAACGGCTTCGTGCGCCGCTACGACCCGGTGATCGACGAACTGCTGGACACCACCGATCTGGTGATGCTGGATCTGAAACAGATGAACGACGACATCCACCAGAATCTGGTCGGCGTCTCTAATCACCGCACGCTGGAATTCGCCCGCTATCTGGCAAAGCGCAACCAGCGCACCTGGATCCGCTACGTGGTGGTGCCGGGTTGGTCAGACGACGACCAGTCGGCGCACCTGCTGGGCGAGTTCACCAAGGATATGACCAACATCGAGAAAATCGAGCTGCTGCCCTACCACGAACTGGGCAAGCACAAATGGATTGCGATGGGAGAAGAGTACAAGCTGGACGGCGTACACCCGCCGAAGGCCGAGACCATGGATCGCGTCAAAGGCATTCTGGAAAGCTACGGCCACAAAGTCATTTACTGATTGGCGCAGCGCCAAAGAAAAACCGGCTCATGGCCGGTTTTTTTATGCTCAGGCGGCGGCGAACGGCGTGTGGTGGTGATCCGGCTTCTGCTTCTTCAGCAGCATCAGCAGATAGACCAGTGCCACGGCGGCGATCATCACGAACAGCACGCGGTCGGAGTAGTTTTGCATCAGCAGCGCCGTCATCGATGGGCCCAGCAGGCTGCCGATGGTGTAACTCATCAGCAGCGCTTGGTTCATCGCCACCAGCTCGTGCGGCAGCGCCTTCTCACAAGCCCAGGACATCGCCACCGGATACAGGGTAAACCCGGCGCAGCCGAGAATGAACAGCGAAGGCGCCATGGCGTAGTTGCTGAGCATCGCCATGCTGGCGAGGATCACCACGAACACCTGAATGCGCAGCACCAGCAGGCGCCCGTAGCGATCGGCCAGGCGCCCGACCGGCCATTGGCCGACGATGCCGGAGCTGACCAGCAGCGCCATCCAGTAACCGACGTTGGCGTCGCTCATACCCTGATGGGAGAGGTACAGCGGCATCAGGCCGTACAGCGAACCGAGCACGATGCCGGAGATAATGCAGCCGTTGATGCCCAGGCGCGCGCTGCGGCGTTTCAGCATCGACCACACCGCCGCCTGCTGCGGCTCGTCCTCATGGCGGTTGACCCGGGCGAACAGCATCGGCAGCATGGCGCTGATCACGATAGCGGTCACCCACGGCACCACGTGCAGCAATTCGGTTGAGGTCATGCTCAACAGCAATTGGCCGGTCACCGTACCGAGGTAATAAACGATCATATAGGCTGCCAGCAGCTGGCCGCGGTTGCTCAGGTTACCGCTGCGCAACAGCGCGCTCTCCACGATCACCCAAATCCAGGCGCAGCCGACGCCGGCGAAGAAGCGCCAGCCCAGCCAGCTCCAGAAGTCGATCGACAGCACCATGCCGGCGGTCGCGGCGGCGAACACCAGGCAAGAGAGATGATAGCTGCGGGTAAAGCCGACGCGCTGGATCAGCTTGCCCGCCACCAGCGTGCCCAACAGGTTGCCGCTGAAATAAGAGGAACTGACCATTCCCACCTGCCAGGTTGACAGCTGAGCATGGCTTAACCAAAGAGGCACTAACGTATTCAAAACGGCAATGGATACCGTAAGCAGCAACAGGCCGCAGAGCAGCAGAAGCACTGGGCGGGAGTATGCGGACATAGTGAAATTGTGACCGAACGCGCAATGAGAGTGCGCGCATCATGCCACTGGCGATAAAAAAGTCAATCGCCTCTTATCATTCCACCGCACGATTTGTTTCCGGCTAATCAGCTGAAAAAACGCTATGCTCAGCGCAGCGCGGATTTGACGATGGAGAAACAAGATGAGTCAGGCAAATGATGCGGCGGTAGAAGCCCTGCTGGCGGACATCGGCAGCACGCACGGCGAGCTGCTGGCTATCGTGCAACAGGTGCGCCGGGTGGTTGCGGCGAGCGGCAATGGCGTCACCGAGTCAGTAAAATACGGCGGTATCATGTTCTCACATACCCAGTTTTTCTGCGGCGTTTTCACCTATCGTAACCACGTCACGGTGGAGTTCGGTCAGGGCTACCGATTGGAAGATCGCCATCGGCAGCTCGAAGGCGGCGGCCAATATCGGCGGCATATCAAGCTCCACTCGCCCGCCGAGGTGAAAAGCAAATATCTGGCGGACTATGTCAGCCAGGCTTATGCGCTGGCGCTAGGCTGAGTAAACCCGAACGAACCGGCATAAAAAAGCGCCCGCAGGCGCTTTTTTCTCATGGTTTGCCATTCAGCCGATGAATTCCAGGCCGCCCATGTAAGGGCGCAGCACTTCAGGCACCTGAATGCGACCGTCGGCCTGCTGATAGTTTTCCAGCACCGCCACCAGCGTGCGGCCTACCGCCAGGCCAGAGCCGTTCAGGGTGTGAACCAGACGCGGTTTCTTGTCGGCTTTGCTGCGGCAACGTGCCTGCATGCGACGAGCCTGGAAATCCCACATGTTGGAGCAGGACGAGATCTCGCGGTAGGTGTTCTGCGCCGGCAGCCACACTTCCAGATCGTAGGTCTTGCACGCGCCGAAGCCCATGTCGCCGGTGCACAGCAGCACCTTGCGGTAAGGCAGGTTCAGCAGTTGCAGCACTTTCTCCGCGTGGCCGGTCAGCTCTTCCAGGGCATCCATCGAATCTTCTGGACGGACGATCTGCACCATCTCGACCTTGTCGAACTGGTGCATGCGGATCAGACCACGGGTATCGCGGCCGTAAGAACCGGCTTCTGCACGGAAGCATGGCGTGTGCGCGGTCATTTTCAGCGGCAGAGATTCCTCTTCCACGATTTCGTCGCGCACCAGGTTGGTCAGCGGTACTTCCGCCGTTGGGATCAGCGCGTAGTTGCTGCTGTCCGCTTCTTCTTCCAGCGGGCGGGTATGGAACAGATCTTCGCCGAACTTCGGCAGCTGGCCGGTACCGTACAGCGTGGCGTGGTTGACCAGGTAAGGCACGTAGGCCTCCAGGTAGCCATGCTGCTCGGTGTGCAGATCCAGCATGAACTGGGACAGCGCGCGGTGCATGCGGGCGATTTGCCCTTTCATCACCACGAAGCGCGAACCGGTCAACTTAACCGCGGCGGCAAAATCCAGCCCGCCGGCCATTTCACCCAGATCGACGTGATCGCGCACCGCGAAGTCGTACTGGCGTGGTTCGCCCCAGCGGGTGACTTCCAGGTTTTCGCTGTCGTCTTTACCGTCTGGCACGGCGTCGTCCGGCAGGTTAGGCAGCGTCAGAGCGTAATCGCGGATCTCGCTTTGCAACGCATCCAGCGCCGCCTTGGCGGCATCCAGCTTGTCACCCAGCTCGTTCACTTCGCGACGCAGCGGCTCGATGTCTTCCCCACGCGCTTTGGCCGCACCGATGGATTTCGATCGGGAGTTGCGTTCCGCTTGCAGCGTTTCAGTTTCTACCTGCAGAACTTTGCGGCGTTCTTCCTGCGAACGCAGCAGATCCAGATCGAGTTTAAAGCCTCGGCGAGCCAGTTTGACGGCGACTGCGTCTAGCTCATTACGCAGCAGATTGGGATCGAGCATGCTAATCCTGTGCTTGTTGTTATTGAAAGAAGTGTTGTTGTTCTATGCGGCTGATTTATAGCCGCATAAAAGAAGAGTGATACCCGCTAACCTTACCGCAACGGCCACGCTAGCGGTAGCGTTTTGTCGGGCTATTTTGATCCTGCTCAGCCAGCCATGCCAACTTTTCGCCGATTTTCCCTTCCAGCCCGCGCGAAGTCGGTTGATAGTAGCGCGTATTGGCCATTTCGGGCGGGAAATAGTTCTCGCCGGCGGCGTAAGCGTTGGCTTCGTCGTGGGCGTAACGGTATTCCGCCCCCAGTCCCATCTCCTTCATCAGCTTGGTCGGCGCGTTGCGCAGGTGCTCCGGCACGTCATAGTCGGCCTGCTCTTTGGCATCGCGCATCGCGGCCTTGAACGCGGTGTAGACCGCATTGCTCTTCGGCGCGCAGGCCAGGTAGACGATCGCCTGGGCGATGGCGCGCTCACCCTCCGCCGGCCCCACGCGGGTAAAACAATCCCAGGCGGCGATCGCCACCTGCATGCCGCGCGGATCGGCGTTGCCCACGTCTTCAGAGGCGATCGCCAATAGACGGCGCGCCACATAGAGCGGATCGCCGCCGGCGGTAATGATGCGTGCATACCAGTACAGCGCGGCGTCCGGCGCCGAGCCGCGCACCGATTTATGCAGCGCGGAAATCAGATCGTAATAACGGTCGCCTTTATTGTCGAAACGCGCACTGCGCTCGCCAGACACCTCTTTCAGCAGCTCAGGCGTCAGCACCCGCACGCCTTTAGCGTCGATCTCCGCCATGTCCACCATCATTTCCAGGCTGTTCAGCGCCCGGCGAGCGTCGCCACCCACCAGCTCCGACAGCAGGCGGCGCGTTTCCGCCGGCAGCGCGATATTCTGGCCACCAAAGCCGCGCGACTTGTCGCTCATCGCCTGATCCAACACCTGGCCGATATCTTCGGCGGTCAGCGCCTTCAACAGATAGACGCGGGCGCGGGACAACAGCGCCGAGTTCAGCTCGAACGACGGGTTTTCGGTGGTGGCGCCGATAAAGGTGATAGTGCCGTCTTCGATGTGCGGCAAGAAGGCGTCCTGCTGGCTCTTATTGAAGCGGTGCACTTCGTCAACGAACAGGATGGTGCGGCGGCCGGCGTCGCGATTTTGCCGCGCCCGCTCGATCGCCTCGCGGATCTCTTTGATACCGGAAGTCACGGCGGAAATCCGTTCGACATCCGCCTGACCGTAACGGCCGATCAGCTCTGCCAGCGTCGTTTTCCCGGTGCCCGGCGGCCCCCATAAAATCATCGAGTGCAGTTGCCCGGCCTCAATGGCGCGCGGCAGCGGCTTGCCGGCGGCCAGCAGGTGCTGCTGGCCGATATACTGCGCCAGCGTGGTCGGCCGCATGCGCGCGGCCAACGGCTGGAACTCGTTTTGGGAAAAATCGAGCGACAGATTATTACTCACTTGCACCTCACTGGCGCTGGTCGTCCAGCGTCACCCCCTTCGGCGGGGTAAATTTGAATTTGGCCGGATCGGCGGCAACGTTCTGCTGGCTTTTCAGCGTGTAGGAACTGCGCTGGCCGTCCTGCTCCACCGCAGCGAAGCTGCGGATGGTGCCGCTGTTGGTCACGCTGATAGCGAACTGCTTCAGGTTGCCGCTGGCGGATTTCGGCGTCAGCTCGAAATCATCGCCCTTTTGCTTCACGTTGTACTGTTTCCAGTCGCTGGCATTATTGCGGGTGATCAGCATAAACGGCGTATTGCCGGTGGCGTTCTTCAGCCAGGTCGCCGTCACCTGCTCGACGAACGGGTTGTAGAACCACAGGGTCTGGCCATCGGAAACCAGCACGCTCTCATCGGGCGACGTCATGTGCCAGTTGAACAGGTTCGGCCGCTTCACCCACAGCTCGCCTTCACCCTGCTGCACCGCGGCGCCGTCGGCGCTGGTCACGGTTTGCGAGAAGCTGGCGTGGAAACTGTTCACCTTCGCCAGGCGACTTTGCAGATCCTGTGCGGCGTCGGCCAGCACGGAGGTAGAAGCGAATCCCGAAAGCAGACAGCAGGCAACTAACAGTTTTTTCATTATTCCAGATACCTTATGAAATGCGTTAACCGCAAGGCGACGCCGTGCGGGACAAATCAACCCTTTACCCCATTACTTTACCCGAAGCCGGCGAACGGCCGGTAGGCTAATGTTCCGAGAAGAAACGGGTTTACGCTTCTTTGCACAAGGGCCGCTTAAGCGGCCCTTTATTATTGAATTGCAATGGCTAAATGGCCATCAATCGTGCCGCGGTGGCGCCAGCACCTCACGGTTGCCGTTGTGCCCCTGCTCGCTGACGATGCCCTGCGCTTCCATCTGCTCGATGATGCGCGCAGCGCGGTTATAGCCGATACGGAACTGGCGCTGTACGCCGGAGATGGAAGCGCGGCGTTTATCCACCACGAAATCCACCGCCTGGTCAAATAGCGGATCCAGCTCTTCATCGCCGTCCATCCCGCCGCCGGCACCGCCCTCGCCGTCTTCGCCGCCGCTGAGAATGCCCTCTTTATATTGGGGCCGCTCGCGCGCTTTCCAATCCTTGACCACCGCGTGCACTTCCTGATCGCGCACGAATGCGCCATGTACGCGCACCGGGATCGAAGAGTTCGGCGCCAGATAGAGCATGTCACCCATACCCAGCAAGGATTCGGCACCGCCCTGATCGAGGATAGTGCGCGAGTCTATCTTGCTCGACACGGTAAAGGCGATACGCGTCGGGATATTGGCCTTAATCAGGCCGGTGATCACGTCCACCGACGGGCGCTGGGTCGCCAGCACCAGGTGGATACCCGCCGCACGCGCTTTCTGCGCCAGGCGAGCGATCAGCTCTTCGACCTTCTTGCCCACCGTCATGATCAGGTCGGCGAATTCGTCGACCATCACCACGATGTACGGCTCTTTCTCCAATACCGGCGGCGTGATGTCCATGCTGTCGGTCGGTTTCCAGAACGGATCCGGAATCGGACGCCCCATCGCTTCGGCCTGATCGACGCGCTCGTTGTAGCCGGCCAGGTTACGCACGCCCAGGGCGGACATCAGCTTGTAGCGGCGTTCCATCTCGCCCACGCACCAGCGCAGCGCGTTAGCGGCGTCTTTCATGTCGGTGACCACGTCGGTCAACAGGTGCGGGATGCCTTCGTAAACCGACAGCTCCAGCATTTTCGGGTCGATCATGATAAAGCGCACTTCTTTCGGCGTGGCTTTATACAGGATGCTCAGGATCATGGCGTTGACCCCGACCGACTTACCGGAACCGGTGGTGCCGGCAACCAGCAAGTGCGGCATTTTGCCCAGATCGGCCACCACCGGTTCGCCGGAGATGTCTTTACCCAATACTATGGACAGCGGCGACGGGTTATCGCGGAACGCCGGGCAATCCAGCACTTCGCGCAGATACACCGTTTGACGCTTGGTGTTTGGCAACTCCAGGCCGACATAAGGCTTGCCGGGGATCACCTCCACCACGCGCACCGCTGAAGTCGACAGCGAACGTGCCAGATCGCGCGACAAGTTGGAAATGCGCGCCGCTTTAACGCCCGGCGCCAGATCCAGTTCAAAGCGAGTGATGACCGGCCCAGGCAGAATGTCCACCACGTCGGCTTTCACGCGGTAATCAGCCAGGCTGGCCTCCACCAGACGCGCCTTCTGCTCCAGCGCAAAGGAATCGACCGGCTCCACCTCTTTCGGCGCTTCGGTCAGCAGATCCAACGTCGGCAACGGCGTGGTCGGCTTTTGCAGCGGCAGATCGTTGCGCATCAGGAACGGGTGGATCAAGCTGTCCATCGCCGGGTGCTGCTCGGCCTGAGGTTGCTGAGGCTGTTGCTGTACCTGTTGCGCTGGCTGCTGATATTGCTGCTGCGACGGCTGTTGATACTTCTGCGGCTGCTGATACGGTTGCTGCTGCGGCTGTTGGTATTGTTGAGGTTGCTGAGGCTGGGCAACCGGTGCCACAGGCTCAAACTGGCCAAACGGCACATCGTCCTCTTGCTCGCTTTGCTGTTCAATACGCTCTTCAAGCTGCGGCGACAGCGTGAACATCGGCTCGCTCGGGCCCTCGTCCACCAGATCCGTCATCGGTGAGAAGCTGAACGCATTGCGGGTATCGACAGGGTTGGCGGCCGGCACTTGCGGGGCAGGCTCTGGCTGACCGTAGCGCGCCTGTTGCTGCTCGGCGAATGCCTGACGCAGCGCGGCCTCTTGCCGCGCCTCTTCGTCGTCCTGCTGATAGCCTTCGCCATAGCGTTGGCTCTGCTGTTCGGCGAACGCCTTGCGCAGTTCAGCTTCCTGCAGGGCGCTCTCGTCATCTTGATCCGGCGTGTATTGCTCCGGCTCGTAGCTTTCGCCATAACGCTGGCTTTGCTGCTCGGCGAACGCCTGACGCAACGCGGCCTCCTGCAAGGCCTCTTCTTCTTGCGGGTTCACTGCCGTCGGCGGCAGAGACTCTGCCTCAGCCTGACGCTGCTCCTGTTCGGCCGCACGCTGCGAAGGCAGCTTGATGCCGTAGGAAGCCAGCTCGCGACGGGTCGGGATACGCACCGGGTTCGGCCGCGGCAACTCCGGGCCGATACCCTGCTTAACCTGCGGGTTAGCGTCGCTGGTGGCCGTGAAGGCCGGCATAAAGGTCGCCGCTGCGGCGCCCGCAGCAGTAGCGGCTGCCGCGTCCAGCTGCGGCTTGGCGCCGCCGTTGGCGCTGAAACCACCTGAGCCGCTGACGTCGACGCTGTCGCGCTGCGCGGCAGTAAAATCAAAGGGAGAACGCGCCGGCGGCTGCGACGCAGCCGGCTCTTGCCAATTGCCCAGACGCGGCTCATCGTCATCCTGATAAGGATCGACAGGACGCGTCGCCTTCGGTGCCGGCGTTTCTTCCGGAATTTCGAAGGAGTACAGCGGCGGCGTGGCGTCTTGCACCGGTGCACTCACCGGCTGTTGGCTGACCGTGGCCGGCGCTGCCGGCGCAGGCGTCACCGCCTGTACGGCCACCGGGGCGGCGACAGGTTCATGTACTACGGCCGCAACGGCAGGTGCAGCAGGTGCCGCCTCAGGCTCATCATCATCGGCGCGCAGGCCGCTGAGCAACGGATCGACAGCGTCTTCCGCCGTCGCTTTGGCGCTTTCGGCGACCGAAGGCGCGGAGAACAGCACGTCGTCATCGGCAACCGCAGCACCGGCGGCGGTCGCGGCAACCGCTGCGGCGGCCCCCTTCCCTGCCTGCTCCGGTTCGTCGTCAACGTACCGCTCGTCATCCTCGAAATAGCGCTCTTCGCGACGCGAACGGTTGGTCATCACCGTTGCGACGCCCAGCACCGCCCCGCCGATTTTCTCGGCGATCACCAGCCAGGACCAGCCGGTAAACAGCGTCAGCCCCGCCGCCCACACGCACAGCAACGCCAGCGTGGCGCCGATGCCGTTGAACCACGGCAGCATGGCGTTGCTCAGCAGGCTGCCGATCACGCCGCCGGAGGCGAAGTAATAGAGATCGTCAACGTTCAGCGCCGCCAGCCCACAGGACGTGAGCACCAACGCCAGCGAGCCGATCAGGCGCAGGGAGAGTGCGAAATAGTCGATGTAGTCACTGCCGCCGCGTTGGCGATAGGCCGCCCAGCACAGGAGCAGCATGATCGGCGGTATCGCGTAGGCGAGTACCCCGAAGGTGAAGAACAGCGTGTCGGCCAACCAGGCCCCAACACCGCCGCCCAAATTGTGAATCGGCTCATGCCACGCGGTCTGCGACCAGCTTGGGTCAGACGGATTGAAGCTGACCAGCGCAGCCATGAGGTAAACGGCAAAAATCGCTACCACGATCAACACAGCCTCCAGCAAACGCCGGCCACTGCTGAGTCTTTTCAGGGTAACTTCTTTATCTTCTGTATATTCCTGGCTCAAGAAAGGCTCTCCAGGTTCCTGTTAGCTGACATAGCAACAGCGCCGAGAAGCTTCCCCGGCGCCGAAACTGTATGAATAAACAGGAGTGTAACCAATTTAATCAGGTTTTGCACCTGCACCTTACCGTGTTTTGATAACCAGACGGTTACTCTGTTTCACTTCTTCCATCACTACGTAGGTACGGGTGTCGTTAACCCCCGGCAAACGCAGCAAGGTTTCGCCCAGCAGTTTGCGGTAAGCCGACATGTCCGGTACGCGGGTTTTCAACAGGTAGTCGAAATCACCGGAAACCAGATGACACTCCTGAATCTCTTCAAGCTTCTGCACAGCCGAGTTGAATTGCTCAAACACATCCGGCGCGCCGCGGTTCAGCGTGATCTCCACGAAAACCAGCAGGGACGCATCCAGATAATGCGGGTTGAGCAATGCGGTATAGCCATGAATGAAACCCTGGCGCTCGAGACGGCGCACGCGTTCTAAACATGGTGTCGGGGATAACCCCACGCGCTTCGAAAGCTCGACGTTCGAAATACGCCCATCCTTCTGCAGCTCATTCAGGATGTTGCGGTCGATACGGTCAAGATCTTTACCCGGGCGTTTCTTGTTGTCTGCCATTATTATTGTCTCTCTTATTTTCTTCCGTGCACTTGCCACACCCTAGCCAACGTCAATGTGTAAGGGTTCGTTCCAAGCGAAGACCCGATGCCTGTCATATGCTTCTTCACTACCATCATTCCACGCCGCGCAGCCTGTCTGTCCAACCCCGCGCAACGCCGGCAATGACGTTAAGGTCGAGAAAAAATCAGCAAACGCTTGCGCGTCTTGTTCCGCACACCCGCCGCACATTGCCGCCGCACGGCGCAAATACGTACGATTTGCTGGTGTTACGGGGATAATTTCTTCTTCCTATGATGTTTTCGCAAATGCGCAGCGGATTGTCAAAGTAAAAGAAGCAAAATCAGAACAACGTACCGTCACGAAAAGTCTGCATCCTATTTTTAGTTATGAATCGCTGGCAGACAGAGCCCGGCAGGGAGCCGCCGAAACCGCATAAGACGCCGTTTTTGCGCATTTGGTGATTCTGCCGCCACACGCGTCTTTGATAAGCTAAATTTCTGCGTTCCGCGTACAATTTGCCGACAGCAGTCGCATTAATAGGCGACAACTATCATACAAATCGTTAACAACATCGCCCGACGCTTTTTTTACTGCGCCATTTTCCCTACAATCGGCTTCATTGTCCGCCATTGTGGAATAAAGAGGTTATTCATGGGCACGGCTAAACATAGCAAACTACTGATTCTGGGTTCCGGCCCGGCCGGTTACACTGCCGCCGTCTACGCGGCGCGCGCCAACCTGAGCCCGGTGCTGATTACCGGCATGGAACAAGGCGGCCAGCTGACCACCACCACCGAAGTGGAAAACTGGCCGGGCGACGCCGAAGGCCTGACCGGCCCGGCGCTGATGGAACGCATGCGCGAGCACGCGGAGAAGTTCCAGACTGAAATCGTCTTCGACCATATCAACCGCGTCGATCTGCAGCAGCGTCCGTTCCGCCTGTTCGGCGACAGCGGCGAATACAGCTGCGACGCGCTGATCATCGCGACCGGTGCCTCCGCCCGCTATCTTGGCCTGCCTTCCGAAGACGCGTTCAAAGGCAAAGGCGTTTCCGCCTGCGCGACCTGCGACGGTTTCTTCTACCGCAACCAGAAAGTCGCGGTCGTTGGCGGCGGCAACACCGCCGTTGAAGAAGCGCTGTATCTGTCCAACATCGCCGCCGAGGTTCACCTGATCCACCGCCGCGACAGCTTCCGTTCAGAGAAAATCCTGATCGACCGGCTGATGGAGAAAGTGAAAAGCGGCAACATCGTACTGCATACCGACCATACGCTGGACGAAGTGCTGGGCGATGAAATGGGCGTGACCGGCGTGCGTATCCGCAGCACCAAAGCGGAAAACGAAACCCGTGAACTGGAACTGGCCGGCGTATTCATCGCCATCGGCCACAGCCCGAACACCGGCATCTTCGGCGGCCAATTGGAGCTGGAAAACGGCTACATCAAGGTGCAGTCCGGCATTCACGGCAATGCGACCCAAACCACTATCCCCGGTGTGTTCGCCGCAGGCGACGTGATGGATCACATTTACCGCCAGGCGATTACCTCCGCCGGCACCGGCTGCATGGCGGCGCTGGACGCTGAGCGCTACCTGGACGGCATTGCCGGCGCAGAAGTCTGCTAAGACTTTAACGTTATCAGCAAAAAGCGGCTCTCGGGCCGCTTTTTTTGTCCCTTCCTTCCGCACTCTCCCCCTCACGTCTGTTATAGCCACATTTGGCTGCTTTATTATTTTCAGTCTGCCGGGTGACGAGGTAACATGAGCCCTCGCTTGTTTGTCGCCGATTGCGCCAAACACTATTATTTAACAGTACGTTAACCCAGTCCGTAACAAACGGGCGCCGGCGACGCAGACGCATATCTGATGAAAAAAACCAGACAGCAACAGTTAACCCGTTGGCTTAAAACCCAGAGTTCGTTAGCGCAGCGTTGGCTGCGCCTTTCCATGCTGTTGGGGTTATTCAGCGGCCTGCTGATCGTGGCGCAGGCCTGGCTGCTGGCCAGCCTGCTGCACGCCCTGATTATCGAGCATACCCCGCGCGAACAGCTGATCCCTTCGTTCATCTGGCTGGCCGCCGCGTTCGCGCTGCGGGCGCTGTTGAGCTGGCTGCGGGAACGCGTCGGTTTCCTGTGCGGCCAGGTGATCCGCCAGCGTATGCGCCAACAGGTGCTGGATAAGCTCCAGCAGCTCGGCCCGGCCTGGATCCAGGGCAAACCGGCGGGCAGTTGGGCCAGTATCATCGTCGAGCAGATCGAGGATATGCAGGACTATTACTCGCGCTACCTGCCGCAGATGTATCTGGCGGTCTTCATCCCGCTGCTGATCCTGATCGCCGTCTTCCCAATCAACTGGGCCGCCGGCATCATTCTGCTGGCGACCGCGCCGCTGATCCCGCTGTTTATGGCGCTGGTCGGTATGGGGGCTGCCGACGCCAACCGCCGCAACTTCGTGGCGCTGGCGAGATTGAGCGGCAACTTCCTCGACCGCCTGCGCGGCCTGGACACCCTGCGGCTGTTCGATCGCGCGCAGGCCGAAACCGCGCAGATCGCCAAATCTTCCGAAGATTTCCGCAGCCGCACCATGGAAGTGCTGCGTCTGGCCTTCCTCTCTTCCGGCGTGCTGGAGTTCTTCGCCTCTATCTCCATCGCCGTGGTGGCGGTGTACTTCGGCTTTTCTTACCTCGGCGAACTCAACTTCGGCAGCTACGGCCTCGGCGTGACGCTGTTTTCCGGTTTTCTGGTGTTGATTCTGGCGCCGGAGTTTTTCCAACCGCTGCGCGATCTCGGCACCTTCTATCATGCCAAAGCACAGGCGATCGGCGCGGCGGAAGCGCTGGAAACCTTCCTCAGCGCCGAAGGCGAGCAGATGGGCAACGGCACGCGGCAGCTGCCCGCCGATCAACCGCTGACGCTGCAGGCGAACGAGTTGGAAATCCTGTCGCCGAACGGCGTGCTGCTGGCCGGGCCGCTGAGTTTTACCCTGCAACCGCAACAGCGCGTGGCGCTGGTCGGGCTGAGCGGCGCCGGTAAAAGCTCGCTGCTCAACCTGCTGCTCGGCTTCCTGCCCTATCGCGGGTCACTGACCGTCAACGGCATCGAGCTACGCGAACTGTCCGCCGAAACCTGGCGCCAACAGCTGAGCTGGGTCGGGCAGAACCCGCACCTGCCGGCGCAAACCTTGCGCACCAATATCCTGCTGGGCTGCCCGCAGGCCAGTGAAGCGCAGCTGCAGCAGGCGGTGGAACACGCCTACGTCAGCGAACTGCGGCCCTATCTGCCGCAGGGGCTCGACACCGAAGTGGGCGACAACGCCGCCCGCCTGTCAGTCGGCCAGGCACAGCGCGTGGCGGTCGCCCGGGCGCTGATCGGCCCGCGCCGCCTGCTGCTGCTGGATGAACCGGCCGCCAGCCTTGACGCCCACAGCGAACAACGGGTGATGCAGGCGCTGAGCGCCGCTTCGCATCAGCAAACCACCCTGCTGGTGACGCACCAGTTGGAAGACACCGAAGACTACGACCAGATTTGGGTGATGGACAACGGGCGCATCGTGCAACAGGGCGACTACGCCACCCTCAGCGCTCAGCCAGGCCTGTTCGCCACGCTGATCGCCCATCGCCGCGGGGAGCTTTAATCATGCGCGTTTTACTGCCGTTTCTGGCGTTGTATCGCCGCCATAGCCTGCTGATTAGCCTGGGCATCCTTTTGGCGATCGTCACCCTACTGGCCAGCATCGGCCTGCTGGCGCTGTCCGGCTGGTTCCTGGCCGCCTCTTCGCTGGCCGGATTGGCGGGCCTGCTGACCTTCAACTACATGCTGCCGGCCGCCGGCGTGCGCGGCGCGGCGATCTTCCGCACCGCCGGGCGCTACGCCGAGCGCGTGGTCAGCCACGACGCCACCTTCCGTGTGCTGTCGCATCTGCGGGTGTTCACCTTCAGCAAGATCCTGCCGCTGACGCCGGGCGGCATCGCCCGTTTCCGCCAGGCCGACCTGCTCAACCGCCTGGTGGCGGACGTGGACACGCTGGATCACCTGTATCTGCGGGTGATCTCGCCGCTGATCAGCGCGGCGGTGGTGATCCTGGTGGTCACCTACGGCCTGAGTTGGCTGGATCCCGCGCTCGCCCTGACGCTGGGCGGCATTCTGCTACTGTTGCTGCTGCTGGTGCCGCCGGTGTTTTATCGCGCCGGCAAACCGATCGGCGGCCAGCTCACCGCCCTGCGTGGCCAATACCGCACCGACCTGACCGCCTGGCTGCAGGGGCAGGCGGAGCTGGTGGTGTTCGGCGCCGTCAACGACTTCCGCCATACGCTGAACGCCACCGAACAACTGTGGCAACGCCGCCAGTGGCAGCAGGCCTCGCTGAGCGGCAAGGCGCAGGCGTTGATGATCCTCGCCAGCGGATTGACGGTGACGCTGCTGCTGTGGCTGACCGCCGCCGGCATCGGCGGCGATACCCAGCCCGGCGCGCTGATCGCACTGTTTGTCTTCGCCGCGCTGGCGTCGTTCGAAGCGCTGATGCCGGTCGCCGGTGCCTTCCAGCACCTCGGGCAGGTGCTCGCCTCGGCCACGCGCGTTAAACAGATCATCGATCGCCAGCCGGAAGTCACCTTCCCGGCCGCCGGCCCCGCCGCCGCCGATCGGGCTCAGCTTAGCCTGCAGCAGCTGAGTTTCACCTACCCCGATCAGCCGCAGCCGGTGCTGCGCGACGTCACCCTTGAGATCGCGGCCGGTGAACACATCGCCTTGCTCGGCCGTACCGGCTGCGGCAAGTCCACCCTGCTGCAGCTGTTGACCCGCGCCTGGCGTACCGACGGCGGCAAAATTCTGCTCAACGGCGAACCGCTGGAGGATTATGATGAAACCACATTGCGTCGGATGACCACGGTCGTCAGCCAGCGGGTGCATATCTTCAGCGATACGCTGCGGGAAAACCTGCGGCTGGCCGCGCCGGATGCCGACGACGCTCGCCTGATCGAGGTGTTGCAGCAGGTAGGGCTGAGCAAACTGCTGGACAGCGACGGCGGACTGAACGCCTGGCTGGGAGAAGGCGGCCGGCAGCTGTCCGGCGGTGAACAGCGCCGCCTGGGCATCGCCCGCGCGCTGCTGCACCCTGCCCCGCTGTTGCTGCTCGACGAGCCGACCGAAGGGCTGGACGCCGAGACCGAACAGCAGATCCTGGCGCTGCTGCGCCGGCATTGTCAGGGCAAAACGCTGATCCTGGTGACGCACCGTTTGTACGGTCTGGAGCATCTCGACCGTATTTGTGTGATGGATGGCGGCCAGATTGTCGAACAGGGCGATCATGCGACCCTGATGCGACAGCAGGGCCGCTATGCCCGCTTTCGCAACCGTATCAGCAACCTGGCGCCGTAATCGGCCCGTAGAGGACGCAGAGACCCTGTATGCGCATCGTTAAGCTTTCTCCGCAGTCATTGGCGTTTCCCTCGCCTGAGGGCGCCCTGCGCGATCCCAACGGCCTGTTGGCTATCGGCGGCGACCTCACGGCGCCGCGGCTGCTGGCGGCCTACGAGCGCGGCATCTTCCCCTGGTATTCGCCGGGGGAAGCGATTCTGTGGTGGTCGCCCGATCCGCGTGCGGTGTTGTTTCCGACCGAGTTTCATCTGAACCGCAGCCTGAAGCGCTTTCTGCGCCACGATCCGTTTCGCATCACGCTCAATCACGACTTCGCCGCGGTGATCGCCGCCTGCGCCCACCGCCCGGATGAAGGCACCTGGATCGGCCCGGAGGTACAGCGCGCCTATTTGCATCTGCACCGTCTCGGCTACGCGCACTCAATAGAGGTATGGCAGGATGATCAACTGGTCGGCGGCATGTATGGCGTGGCGCAGGGGGCGTTGTTCTGCGGTGAATCGATGTTCAGCCGCGTCACCAATGCCTCCAAATGCGCATTGATGGCGTTTTGCCGTCATTTTGCCGCTTATGGCGGGGAATTGATTGACTGCCAGGTGCTGAACGCTCACACTGCCCGCCTTGGTGCGCGCGAAATTCCGCGCCGTCAATTTTTGCAGCAGCTCAGCACCCTTCAACGGCGGCCCCTGGCGCCGGCGTGCTGGGAGCCGCAAGTCATATCCCCACAGCCGGTTGAACCACCCTCCCCAGCAAACTAATTGGTGGAAACGGTGCAATGTTCACCGACACATCTTTACATAATGGGGGTTTTTCGGCATTATCTTGCCGGTTAAAAACTAAGGTAGTTAGACCTAGAGGATTCGATGGCCAAAGAAGACAATATTGAAATGCAGGGCACCGTTCTTGATACGCTGCCGAACACCATGTTCCGCGTTGAATTGGAAAACGGGCACGTGGTAACCGCACACATCTCCGGTAAAATGCGTAAAAACTATATCCGCATCCTGACGGGCGACAAAGTCACTGTAGAGCTGACCCCGTACGACCTGAGCAAAGGCCGCATTGTCTTCCGTAGCCGTTAATCGGCTCACCGCGCGCCACACGCTGGCGGCATCGAGGATGTAATCCCTCGGGAGCCCTTTCCGTTTACCCCCGCAGCGACGTTACACAACGGGTTGCAGGTGCGCAGGTAAACTGAGAGGGCTCACTCGTTTCTGTTGTACGGTGAATCTCACCCATAAAAAAAAAGCGATGCCGAAGCATCGCTTTTTCTTTGCCTGAACGCGGCCTTAGTGCACCGCGCCCTCGTCCGTCTTGCGTTTGGCGGCGCTGAGGAAGTGATAGGTCAGCTGTTTCTTGTCCTTGTCCAGCTCGACCTTCACGGAGCCGCCGTCCACCAGCGAACCGAACAGCAGCTCGTTGGCCAACGGTTTCTTCAGGTTTTCCTGCATCACGCGCGCCATTGGGCGAGCGCCCATCGCACGGTCGTAGCCCTTCACCGACAGCCAGTCGCGCGCTTCGTCGCTCACTTCCAGCGAGACGCCCTTCGCATCCAGCTGCGCCTGCAGTTCGACGATAAACTTGTCGACTACCTGCTGGATCACCTCGGTAGACAGATGGTTGAACCAGATGATGTTATCCAGACGGTTGCGGAACTCCGGCGTAAACACCTTCTTGATTTCTTCCATCGCGTCGATGCTGTTGTCCTGCTGCACCAGGCCGATCGATTTACGTTCGGTTTCCCGCACCCCGGCGTTGGTGGTCATCACCAGGATCACATTGCGGAAGTCCGCCTTGCGGCCGTTGTTGTCGGTCAGCGTGCCGTTGTCCATCACCTGCAGCAGCAGGTTGAACACGTCCGGGTGCGCCTTTTCGATCTCATCGAGCAGCACCACCGCATGCGGATGCTTGATCACCGCATCGGTCAGCAGCCCGCCCTGATCGTAACCGACGTAGCCCGGAGGCGCGCCGATCAGGCGGCTGACGGTATGCCGCTCCATGTACTCGGACATGTCGAAACGCAGCAGCTCGATATCCATCGCCTTGGCCAACTGTACGGTGACCTCGGTTTTCCCGACCCCGGTCGGCCCGGCGAACAGGAAGGAACCAACCGGCTTGCGATCGTGGCCCAGACCGGCGCGGCTCATCTTGATCGCTTCCGTCAGCGCTTCGATCGCCTGATCCTGGCCGAATACCAGCATCTTCAGGCGATCGCCCAGATTTCTCAGCACGTCGCGATCGCTGGCCGACACGGTTTTCTCCGGGATGCGGGCAATGCGCGCCACCACGGATTCGATATCGGCCACGTTGACGGTTTTCTTGCGCTTGCTGGCCGGCATCAACCGGCTGCGGGCGCCCGCCTCGTCGATCACGTCGATCGCCTTGTCCGGCAGATGACGGTCGTTGATGTATTTCACCGACAGCTCCACCGCCGCGCGGATCGCCTTGGCGGTATAACGCACGTCGTGGTGCGCTTCATACTTGGCCTTCAGGCCGTTGATGATCTGAACGGTCTCTTCCGCCGTCGGCTCGGTGATGTCTATCTTCTGGAAGCGGCGCGCCAGAGCGCGATCCTTTTCGAAGATGTTGCTGAACTCCTGGTAGGTAGTCGAGCCGATCACCCGGATCTTGCCGCTCGACAGCAGCGGTTTTATCAGGTTGGCAGCATCCACCTGGCCACCGGAAGCCGCGCCGGCGCCGATAATGGTGTGAATTTCATCGATGAACAGGATGCTGTTCTGATCCTGTTCCAACTGCTTGAGCAGCGCTTTGAAGCGCTTCTCGAAGTCGCCGCGGTATTTGGTGCCGGCCAGCAGTGAACCGATATCCAGCGAATACAGCGTGCAGTCCGCCATCACTTCCGGCACGTCGCCCTGCACGATGCGCCAGGCCAGGCCTTCGGCGATAGCGGTCTTGCCGACGCCGGATTCGCCGACCAGCAGCGGGTTGTTTTTACGGCGGCGGCACAGCACCTGAATCGCGCGTTCCAGCTCACGATCGCGGCCGATCAACGGATCGATGCCGCCCACACGGGCCAACTGATTGAGGTTGGTGGTGAAGTTTTCCATACGGTCTTCCCCTCCGGACTGCTCTTCGTTCACCGGGTTTTCCGCATTCGGCGCTTGGCCCGGCTCGTCTTTACGCGTGCCATGTGAAATGAAGTTCACCACGTCGAGACGGCTGACGTCGTGTTTACGCAGCAGATAGGCCGCCTGCGACTCCTGCTCGCTGAAGATTGCCACCAACACGTTGGCGCCGGACACCTCACTGCGGCCGGAAGATTGCACATGGAAGACCGCGCGCTGCAGCACGCGCTGGAAGCTGAGCGTCGGCTGAGTGTCGCGCTCTTCTTCGCCGGCGGGCAGCGTCGGTGTGGTTTGTTCGATGAAGGCTTCCAGCTCCTGGCGCAACGCGGCCAGATCCACCGTACATGCCTCAAGCGCTTCTCGCGCGGCAGGGTTGCTCAGCAACGCTAGCAACAGGTGCTCCACGGTCATAAACTCGTGTCTGTGCTCACGCGCCCTGGCGAAAGCCATGTTGAGACTGAGTTCCAGTTCTTGATTGAGCATAAGCACCTCCCCAATAGATTGCCTTATTCAGGCTTTTTCCAGCGTACAAAGCAACGGATGCTCGTTCTCCCTTGCGTACCGGTTCACATGGACGACTTTGGTTTCCGCCACCTCGGCGGTAAAAACACCACAGATCGCCTTGCCTTGATAGTGGACCGTGAGCATCAGTTGCGTTGCGCGTTCAATATCATAAGAAAAGAACTTTTGCAGAACGTCAATCACAAATTCCATCGGTGTGTAATCGTCGTTGTTAAGTATAACTTTATACATAGACGGCGGTTTTACCGCATCGATTTGTTTTTCTTCGGCCAAGTGTTCAAAGTTTAGCCAGTCGTTGTTATTGCCCATCGCTGCTCATCTTCTCTGCTCTGCCCTCTTATATGGGGGCAGGTTTCGGTTATTCAAAGTGGGGGATAGTTACTATTTTATCATCTTCGGCCTCGTCCCGCCGCACTGTAACGTGCGCAAAAAAACGGGCCAATTGTGACTGAATCGTGGCAATAGCGTTACCTGCTTCAAACTTTGGTGAACTGCTCCCCGCCGACAAAAGCCGATCCCTTGACGCCCCGATCATTTGCTCTAGAGTGTAAATTCGTGGCTGGTGGTCTTTTAACCACCCCTTGCCCACCTGCTACCCGCTCATGGCGGGTGCGAAATCAGTTATTCATCTCACTTAAAATAGCGTTGCGAGGGATGTAAAAGCATGGAGACGGGTACTGTTAAATGGTTTAACAACGCCAAAGGCTTTGGCTTCATCTGCCCGGCCGGCGGTGGCGAAGATATTTTCGCGCATTATTCCACCATCAAGATGGATGGTTACAGAACGTTGAAGGCGGGCCAACAGGTCAGCTTTGACGTGCACCAAGGGCCAAAAGGGAACCATGCAAGCCTGATTGTGCCAGTGGAAAGCGAGGCGCTGTCCTAAACGCTTCCTGCAGAATCGCTCTGCACTGATCGTGACTGCAATAAAAATGCCAGCCGCCGTGTGACTGGCATTTTTTATGCCTGTGACTTACTCGCGTGCCAGCGCGTCGATCGGGTTCAGCCGCGCGGCATTGCGCGCCGGCAGATAGCCGAACACCACGCCGATGCCGGTGGAACAGAGAAACGCGCTCAGCAACGCCGCCGGCGGGAAGCTTATCTGCCAGCCCGGCAACACCAGCTGTACCACCAAACCGATGGCGAACGACAGCGTAATCCCCAGCGCGCCACCCACCAGGCAGACCAAGACCGCCTCGATCAGAAACTGCTGCAAGACGTCGCCGGAACGCGCGCCCACCGCCATGCGGATGCCGATCTCGCGCGTGCGCTCGGTCACCGACACCAGCATGATGTTCATCACGCCGATACCGCCGACCACCAGCGAAATCACCGCCACCAGCGTCAGGAACAGCTGCAGCGTGCGGGTGGTTTTCTCCGCGGTTTGCACCAGGCTGTCCATGTTATAGGTAAAGAAGTCCTTCTTGCCGTGGCGCAGCGTCAGCAGGCGTGACAGCTGTTGCTCCGCTTCCTTGCTGTCGTAGCCGTCGCGGATGCGCACGGTGATCGAATCAAAATAGCTGTTGCCCATCAGCCTGTTAGCCATCGTGCTGTAAGGCACCCACACGTTCAGCGTCTTGCTGCTGCCGAACATCGACTGCTTCTCCTTGGCCACGCCAACCACCGTCGCCGGCATGTTGCCCACCAGAATCACCTCGCCCACCACGTTCTTTTGGTGCGGGAACAGCCGCCGTTGGGTATTGGCGTCGATCACCACCGTCTGCGCCTGCGACTGTACCTGCATCTGGTCGATGCCGACACCTTGGGTAAAGCTCATGCCGTAGACGCGGAAAAACTGCTCGCTGACGCCGTTGACGTTAGCCGCCGCGTCGACGTTGCCCAGCCGCAGCCGCATGCTGCTGCTGATGCTCGGCGACAGCGCGCTGATGTATGGCTGTTCGCGCAGCGCATCGAGGTCACCGTATTTCAACGATTGCCGGTAGGTCGGGTCGTCGTCACCGAAATCCTTGCCGGGGTAGATGTCGACGGTGTTGGTGCCGATGGATTTGATGTCCGCCAGCACCATCTGCTTGGCGGCTGCGCCGATCACCAGGATCGACACCACCGAGGCGATGCCGATAATAATCCCGAGCATAGTCAGCGCGGTGCGCATCTTGTTGGCCGCCATTGCGCGCCAGGCCATGACCAGCGCCTCGCGGAAGCGGCCGCCCATCTGCCGCCAGGAAGGCGCCGCAGCGGCCAGCGCCAGCGGCTTGACCTGCGCATTATCTTGCGGTGTCGGACGCGAGTCAGCGATGATTTCGCCGTCGCGGATCTCGATGATCCGCTCCGCCTGCCGCGCCACCGCCGGATCGTGTGTCACCAGGATCACCGTGTGGCCCTGGGCGCACAACTGTTTGAGGATCGCCATCACCTCTTCGCCGGAGTGGCTGTCGAGCGCGCCGGTCGGCTCATCCGCCAGGATCACCTGCCCGCCGTTCATCAGCGCGCGGGCGATACTGACGCGTTGCTGTTGGCCGCCGGAAAGCTGGCTCGGCCGGTAGTTGACGCGCTCCCCCAGCCCCAAACGCCGCAACAGCGCCACCGCCCGTTCGTGCCGCGCCGCTTTGCCCAGTCCGGCGTACACCGCCGGCACTTCGACGTTGTGCGCCGCGCTCAGGTGCGGCAACAGATGATAGCGCTGAAAGATAAAGCCGAAATGCTCGCGCCGCAGCTGCGCCAACGCATCGTCGCTCAGCGTCGCCACATCCTGCCCGGCCACCTGATACACGCCGGCGCTCGGCTTGTCCAGGCAGCCGAGAATGTTCATCAGCGTCGATTTGCCGGAGCCGGAGGCCCCCATGATCGCCACCATTTCACCGGCTTCGATGCTCAGGCTGATCCCCTTCAACACCTCCACCGTCTGTTCGCCGGAACGGTAGCTGCGGCGGATGCCGCTCAGCTGCAACAGCGCCGCCATCAGCCGGCCTCCACGCCGCCGCGGCTGACGATCACCTCATCGCCCACCTCGAGCCCGCTGAGGATCTGCACATCGATATTGTTGCGCAGGCCGATGGCCACCTCACGCTTCTCTTCCTTACCCTGTTTCAGCACCGAAACGTGATAGCGATTGTCGGCGATCTGATCGCCCAGCGCCGCCAGCGGGATCACCAGCGCCTGCTCAACGCCGGCCAGCTGAATATGCACCTGCGCCGTCATTTGCAAGCGCAGCAGCCTTTCCGGGTTGGGCACTTCGAAACGCGCATAATAGAAGATGGCGTTGTTGACCTTCTCCGGCGTCGGCTGAATGTCTTTCAGCACGCCGTCGAAGCGCCGGGCCGGATCGCCCAACACCGTGAACCAGGCCTTCTGACCCGGCTTGAGGTTGATGACGTCGGCCTCTGACACCTGCGCCTTCACCAGCATGGTGCTGAGATCCGCCAGCGTCAGAATGTTCGGCGCCTGCTGCGCCGCGATCACCGTCTGGCCCTGCAGCGTGGTGATCTGCACCACGTCGCCATCCATCGGCGCTTCGATACGGGTATAGGCCAGGTTGATCTTGGCAGTATCCAGACTGGCCTGATTCTTGGCGATCTGCGCATTGATGGTGCCCACCTGCGCCTTCTTCACCGCCAGTTGCGTCGCCGCCTGATCCAGATCCTGGCGCGATATCGCCTGCAGCTTGGCCAGCGCCTGGTTGCGCTGCAGCGTGACCGCCGCCAGCTGCTGCTCGGCCTGCGCCTGCAGCAGTTGAGCATGCAGTTCGCGCAGCGTCGCTTCCCCTTCGCGGATGCTGTTCTGCGCCTGTTGCGGATCGATAACCCCCAACAACTGGCCTTTCTGCACCTTGTCGCCGATCTCGACATACAGCTTTTCCAACTGCCCGCTGACCTGCGCGCCGACGTCAACCTTGCGCACCGCGTCCAACTGGCCGGTCGCCAACACGTTCTGCTGCAGATCGCGTTGGGTAACTTTCACCGTTTTGAAATCGGTTGGCGCCGGATGGCGAAAGTGCCAAACGACCGCCGCGGCAATTACCGCGATCACCGCCAGAGAGAGAATCCAGCGGCGTCTATGTCCTTTAAACCCTGTCAAAATTGACCTGCCTGTGCTTGTGAATATCGACCGCCCATCGCGGCGGCGGAGCTAAATTAGCATGCACCGTAGGGAATAACTAAACCTTAGCTCAACACAATGTGGAGACACGCTTGGTTACAGTTCTGCATTGAACTCCCGTTTAGTGAAGCCTTGATGAAATAACGCCATTCAACACAGCCAAGGATTTCATCATGTCACAGCTCAGCTACCCACTCGCTTCCGCCCGGCCGCTTAACGGCTGGCAACTGATGACGGCGCTGATCAATGGCGAAAAGGCGCCGAGCAATGCCTGGAAAAAAACCGCGTTTCGCCTGAAGTTTCTCGGCCGCTCGCTACTCAACTGGCGCACCACCAGCGGCCTGCTCAACACCCTGGCCAGCCATCCGTTGCTGGAAGAGATCCTGAGCGCGCAGCCGAACCTGCCGTGCAAACTGCATCGCCCGTATCTGGCGGCCAACATGAGCAAGATCGAATGCCTGTTCGCGCTGCGCGATCATTACGATCTCATCGTGCAGCGCATGCCGCTGAAGATGCGCCTCGGCCACCTCGGCCCGCAGTCTTTCGTGTTGGCCAGCGCGATGGGTAAAAACGAAGCGCCGATCACGCTGGAACTGGCGGCGATCGACAAACTGAATAAGGAAGGGGAAGCCACGCTGCTGCTGCGCAACGCCAACGGCGTGATGCTGGCAGAGATCACCTTTGCGCTGATGCATTATCAACAGCAGCCGACGCTGTTCATCGGCGGCCTGCAGGGCGCGAACCATGACGTGCCGCACGCCGAGATCCAGCACACCACCAAAGAGTGCCATGGCTTGTTCCCCAAACGGCTGGTGCTGGAAGGCATCTGCACGCTGGCGCGGCGCCTCGGCATCCGCCAGATCGTGGCGGTCGGCAACGCCACCCATATCTATCAAAACTGGCGTTACCAGAGTAAGAAGAAGGATAAGCTGCACGCCGATTACGATCAGTTTTGGCTGTCGATGGGCGCCAAACCGCTCGACAGCGGCTATTTCCTGTTGCCTGAACGCATCGCCCGCAAACCGATCGAAGAGATTGCCAGCAAGAAGCGCGCCGAGTATCGCCGCCGCTATCAGTTGCTGGACGAGTTGGAACAGGGATTGGCGGCGCACTTCTGCGCCCGATAGCGCCCTGCGGGCCGTCAGTCCGCCCGGCCGCGCGCCAGCCAGATTACCCGTGAGAACATTTTCTTCAGCAGCGGCGGCACCGAATCCGTGCCCCATTCGCCGGCCTGCATCGCGACCTCGATCGCCAGATCCGGTTTTGAAGAGTGGTGGACCGCTTTCAGGATCACCTTACGCACCGGCATCTGCGCGTTGATCGGCACCGAAGCCACCCGGTGATAGACCGGGCCGAACCCTTCGCGGAACATAAAATGCTCCATGTCCGGTGCCGGCAGCGCGGTCAGCCGATCGCGCTCGTTGTCTTCATGATTGTCCAGCAGGCTGCGCACGGTGTTGGCGTACTTTTTGCCCGCTTCGTCGCCGTCCACCAGCGCATGCCACTCGATGCCCATGCGGCGGGCAAAACGTAGCAGCGGCTTCAGGCCGCACTGGGCGAATTCGATGACCCTCACCCCTTCCGCCTCGAAATGGTAACCACACTGGCGCGCCAGTTCGTTCAGCAACCACACCTCGGTTTCCCCCTCCACCAGCAGCCAGCAGCGGGCGAACAGCGACGACGGCCGGTTGAAACGGATATGGAACGCGATGCGGCGCCCGTCTTCGGCGCCCAGCCCGCGCGGCCCGAGGCGATAGGTTGCGACCCGCCCCGACTCGCGCACCAGCCGGCAAACGTGTTCCACCGGCACCAGCGACACCAGCTCGCTGGAGTTGGTGGTGGTAATGCGCTGTAACGGCAGCTGATTGAGCAACCCCCAGGCCACGGACAGCATGATCGGGTGCAGACGGGTTTCCGGGTCTTCCACCAGCAGCAGCGGCCGGGCGTGCGGATCCAGCTTGACGTCGCCTTTGGCCTGCAACAGGGTGGAAAACATCCCCAGCAGAATCAGACGCATGCTGCGGCTGTTCGGCTCGGCCACCATGCGGTTGATGCCGTCCAGCGCGCGCCAGGCATCCTGCTCGGGTTCGCCACCGCGGCGGCGCGGGCGCGTCACCTGCGAGCCTTGCTCAGCGAAATAGTGCTCCAGCAGCTGCTGCATGGCCGCCAGCCCCTGACGCAGTTCGCCGTTGGTCAACTTTTGCGGATTGCGTACCAGTTCGCGCGTCAGCTGATCCAGCTGCTGCGCCAGCGCCTGAGTGTCCGGCCGCCGTTCATCGCCGAGGCTGCTGGGGCGCAGGCGGCGAATAAAGCGCGCGTCGCGCAGGCGCAACACCGGATGGATGCGGATGATGGCGTGGGCCAGCTGTTCGATATGGTGCAGCTGCAGCGCATTGCCGTCGGCGTCGAGAAAACCGCGCCAGGTGCATACCGTGCCGTCATCGGCCAGCTCGCCCTCGCAGCGGTAATGAATGCGGTTCAGGCCATCTTCGCCCTTGACCCACAGCGGCGTCAGGTGGCGATAGCGCGGCAGGTGCGCATGGCCGATGTCTTTTTCGCAGAAGGTGAACACCACCTGCAGGTGGCGCTCTTTGGCCGCCTCTTCACCGGGCGGGAAGTGGAAGTCGTGCGCTTCAAACCGATACAGCTTTTGCTCCGGCGCCAGCAGCAGCGTCAGCGCATCCAGCAGGCTGGATTTACCCCAGGCGTTTTCACCGAGCAACAGCGTGTTGTCGTCCAGCATCAGGGACAACCGATTAATGCCGCGAAAACCTACAATTTCGATACGCTCCAAGAACATCCGCCGCCTCCCGTGCGCGTCGCCGCCTCTTCAATGAGGTGACTTTCACAGAGCATGGTCAAAAAACCCCTTGCAGGTCAAGCGGCCAACGTCAAATCTGCCGCTTTACTCCGGCCGGGCTTTTGGTTAGCGTGTGCTCCTCGCCGCCGTTCGGCGCGCTTCAAAACTCAAGGACACAAGCTGCACCATGTACTCAGGACTGTTGATTATTCTGTTACCGCTGATTGTCGGTTACCTCATTCCCTTACGCCATCGCCCGCTGCTGGTGCTGATCAACCGGCTGCTGAGCTGGATGGTGTACGTGATCCTGTTTTTCATGGGTATCAGCCTGGCGTTCATGGAAGATCTCAGCAGTAACCTGGTGCTGATCTTCCAGTACAGCGCGGTGTTCTTCTTCTGCATTCTCTGCGCCAATCTGCTGTTGCTGGCGCTGCTGGAGCGGCGCATGCCGTGGCGCAGCAGCCATAAACAGGAGAAGCTGCCTTCGCGCGTGCACATGGCGCTGGAGTCGCTCAAGCTGTGCGGCGTGGTGCTGGGTGGCTTCCTGCTCGGCCTGACGCAGTGGCAATGGCTGCAGTTCGCCCATAAAGGCAGCGAATATGCGCTGATCTTCCTGCTGTTGCTGGTCGGTATTCAACTGCGCAACAGCGGCATGACGCTGCGCCAGATCGTGCTCAACCGCCGCGGCACGCTGGTGGCGTTGGTCGTGACCATCGCGTCTCTGGCCGGCGGTGCGCTGGCGGCACAGCTGCTGGGCTTGCCGGTCAAGGCCGGGCTGGCGATGGCCTCCGGCTTCGGCTGGTACTCGCTGTCCGGCATTCTGATCACCGACGCCTACGGCCCGGTGATGGGCAGCGCCGCGTTCTTCAACGATCTGGCGCGCGAGCTGGTGGCGATCATGCTGATCCCGACGCTGGTGCGCCGCAGCCGCTCCACCGCCCTCGGCCTGTGCGGCGCCACCTCGATGGACTTCACCCTGCCGGTGCTGCAGCGCAGCGGCGGGTTGGACATGGTGCCGCCTGCCATTGTGCACGGCTTCCTGCTGAGCCTGCTGGCGCCGGTGCTGATCGCCCTGTTCTCCTGATCCTTTCCCCTGGGGGCCGCCCGGCCCCCAAAGCGTAATAATTCCCATCCGCATGGCAAAATTGCGCTAAATCAAACTTGCCTGCAGTAGTCGCACAAAAGCCTTTTGCAACCCCGATCGCCGATCTATGCTTTTAAACAAGCATTACAAATGCAACTTTAAAATAAAAGGAAGCGACTATGTTCTGTGTGCAATGTGAACAAACCATCCGTACCCCGGCAGGCAACGGCTGCGCGTATGCTCAGGGCATGTGCGGCAAAACGGCGGAAACCTCCGATCTGCAGGATCTGCTGGTCGCGGCGCTGCAGGGTCTCTCCGCCTGGGCGCTGCAGGCGCGTTCACTGGGCATCGTCGACCACGAGATCGACAGCTTCGCCCCGCGCGCCTTCTTCTCTACTCTGACCAACGTCAACTTCGACTCCCAGCGCATCATCGGATACGCGCGGGAAACCCTGCTGCTGCGCGATTCGCTGGCCGCCCGTTGCCGACTGCTGGACGCCGGCGCGCGCGTCGATCACCCAATGGCGGCGCTGCAGCTGGCCGGTGACGATATGCCTGCGCTACTGCAACAGGCGGCGCAATTTGCCCTCAACAGCGACAAGGCCGAGGTAGGCGACGACATTCACGGCCTACGCATGCTGTGCCTGTATGGCCTGAAAGGCGCGGCGGCCTATATGGAACACGCGCACGTGCTCGGCCAGTTCGACGCCCAGATCTACGCCGACTACCACGCCTTTATGGCCTGGCTCGGCACCCAGCCGCGCGACGTCGATACCCTGCTGAACAACGCCATGGGCATCGGCAAGATGAACTTCAACGTGATGGCGATCCTCGATCGCGGCGAAACCCAGGCCTATGGCGATCCGCAGCCCAGCGCGGTCAACGTGCGCCCGGTGGCCGGGAAAGCCATCCTGATCTCCGGCCACGATCTGAAAGATCTGCGCATGCTGCTCGAACAAACCGAAGGGCAAAACGTCAACATCTATACCCACGGTGAAATGCTGCCGGCGCACGGTTACCCGGAATTGAAGAAATTCAAGCACCTGGTGGGCAACTACGGCAGCGGCTGGCAGAACCAACAGACGGAGTTCGCCAAATTCCCCGGCCCGATCGTGATGACCTCCAACTGCATCATCGATCCGAACGTCGGCAACTACGGCGACCGCATCTGGACCCGCAGCATCGTCGGCTGGCCGGGCGTCAACCATCTGGAAGGCGACGACTTCGGCGCGGTGATCCGCCAGGCGCAGGGCATGAACGGCTTCCCTTATACCGAGATCGAGCACCTGATCACCGTCGGCTTCGGCCGCCAGACGCTGCTGAACGCCGCCGACACCGTGATCGATCTGGTGTCGCAGAAAAAACTGCGCCACGTCTTCCTGGTCGGCGGCTGCGACGGCAGCCGCGACGAACGCAGCTACTTCACCGACTTCGCCCGCAGCGTACCGCAAGACTGCCTGATCATGACGCTGGCCTGCGGCAAGTACCGTTTCAACAAGCTGGACTTCGGCACGCTGGAAGGGTTACCGCGCCTGCTGGACGTCGGCCAGTGCAACGACGCCTACTCCGCCATCATGCTGGCAGTCAAGCTGGCCGACACCCTCGGTTGCAGCGTCAACGAGCTACCGCTCAGCCTGGTGCTGTCGTGGTTTGAACAGAAGGCGATCGTCATTCTGCTGACGCTGCTGTCGCTGGGGGTGAAAAACATCGTCACCGGCCCGACCGCACCCGGCTTCCTGACCGACAACCTGATGGCGATCCTCAACGAGAAATTCGGCCTGCGTCCGATCACCACCGTCGAGCAGGATATCGCAGCGCTGCTCGCCTGATGCCGTTACGTTATGGGGCCGCCTGCGCCGGCCCCTTTGCTTTTTGAGGTGCCCCGATGACTCAACCCACTCCGCTTTGCCCGAACCGCATGCAGGTGCATTCCATCCAGCGTGAAACCGCCGACGTCTGGACGCTGAACCTGATCTGCGACGTTTTCTACCCTTATCAGGCGGGCCAGTTCGCGCTGGTCAGCATCCGCAACAGCGAGGGGACGCTGCGCGCCTATACGCTCTCCTCCTCGCCCGGCCAGAGCCGCTTTCTCAGCATCAGCGTGCGCTGTCTGCCGGACGGCGCCGGGTCGCGCTGGCTGACGCAAGAGGTCAAGCCCGGCAACACGCTGTGGCTGTCCGACGCGCAGGGCGAGTTCAGCTGCGAGCGGCACCCGGCCGATCGCTATCTGATGCTGGCCGCCGGCTGCGGCGTAACGCCGATCGTCTCGATGTGCCGCTGGCTGACCGCCAACCGGCCAACCTGCGATATCGCCGTGATCTTTAACGTGCGCACCCCCGCCGACACGATTTTCGCCGATCAATGGCGCGCGCTGTGCGCCGCCCATCCGCAGTTGCGCCTGACGCTGATGGCCGAACAAGACCTGCAACCCGGCTACCTCAGTGGCCGCATCAACGAGCAGACGCTACGGCAGGCGGCGCCGGATATCGCTGAACGCACGGTGATGACCTGCGGCCCCGCGCCCTACATGGAGCAGGTGGAGCAGCTGTGCCGCCGGCTCGGCGTGCCGGCCGAGCGTTTCCATAAAGAACAGTTCCACACGCCGGCGGCGCAGGCCGACACCGGCGAAGGGCTGACGCTCCGCGCCGCCCGCCCACTGCGCGAATTCCACGTGCCGGTCGGCAGCACGCTGCTGGCGGCGATGGAAACCAACGCGCTGCCGGTCAACGCCGCCTGCCGCGCCGGGGTATGCGGCTCGTGCAAAACCCGTATCCTTGAAGGCGACTACACCACCACCAGCACCATGACGCTGAGCGCGGAAGAGATCGCGCAGGGCTACGTGCTGGCCTGCAGTTGCCAGCTGCAGGGCGACGTCACGCTGGCGTGATCCCCTGGCCCCATCGCCGCGATGGGGCATTTATCGGCAAGTTCCCCACGGCCAACCCAGTTACACTTTTCCCCGTCCTACGCTCTTTACCCTTCCTGACCGCATCTCGTCCACAGCCGGTAAGCTATGCTTGCAGTTGTTCTGCTGACACTCACCGGATCGAGTACACATCGTTTTTCAAACTATGTTTGGGGGAACCATGAAGCAAACCGTAGCCACACTGATCGCCAAAACGCTGGATCAAGCCGGCGTAAAACGCATTTGGGGCGTGACCGGCGATTCGCTCAACGGCCTTAGCGACAGCCTGCACCGCATGGGCACCATCGAATGGCTGGGCACCCGCCACGAAGAGGTGGCCGCCTTCGCCGCCGGCGCCGAAGCCCAGCTCACCGGCCAGCTGGCGGTGTGCGCCGGTTCCTGCGGCCCCGGCAACCTGCACCTGATCAACGGGCTGTTCGACTGCCACCGCAACCATGTACCGGTGCTGGCGATCGCCGCACACATTCCTTCCAGCGAAATCGGCAGCGGCTACTTCCAGGAGACACACCCACAGGAGCTGTTCCGCGAATGCAGCCACTATTGCGAGCTGGTTTCCAATCCGGAACAGCTGCCGCGCGTGCTGGAGATCGCCATGCGCAAGGCGATCCTCAACCGCGGCGTCTCGGTGGTCGTCTTGCCGGGCGACGTGGCGCTGCGCATGGCGCCGGAAGACGCGACCCTGACCTGGCATACCCCGGCGCTGCCGCTGGTGCAGCCGCCGATGAGCGAGCTGAACAAGCTGGCGGAAACGCTGAACAAGGCGAAGAACATCACCCTGATGTGCGGCAGCGGCTGCGCCGGTGCGCACGATGAAGTGGTCAAGTTGGCCGAACGGCTGCAGGCGCCGGTGGTGCACGCGCTGCGCGGCAAAGAGCATATCGAATGGGATAACCCCTACAGCGTCGGCATGACCGGGCTGATCGGCTTCTCCTCCGGCTATCACGCAATGATGAATGCCGACACGCTGGTGCTGCTCGGCACCCAGTTCCCCTATCGCGCGTTCTACCCCACCAATGCCAACATCATTCAGATCGACATCAACCCCGGCAGCATCGGCGCGCACTGCCCGGTCAATATGGCGCTGGTGGGCGATATCCACACCACCCTCACCGCCCTGCTGCCGCAGCTGGAGCCCAAGCGCGACCAGGCGTTCCTCGACAAGGCGCTGGAGCATTACCGCAACGCGCGCAAGGATCTCGACGGGCTGGCGACCGCCAACGACGACCAACCGGTCCACCCGCAGTATCTGGCGCAACAGCTCAGCCACTACGCCAGCGACGACGCTATCTTCACCTGCGACGTCGGCACGCCGACGGTGTGGGCCGCCCGCTACGTGAAAATGAACGGCAAGCGTCGCCTGCTCGGTTCGTTCAACCACGGTTCGATGGCCAACGCCATGCCACAGGCGATCGGCGCCCAGGCCACCGCGCCGGATAGACAGGTGATCGCCATGTGCGGCGACGGCGGCTTCACCATGCTGATGGGGGATTTCCTGTCGCTGGCGCAGCTCAAGCTGCCGGTGAAGATCGTGGTGTTCAACAACAGCGTGCTGGGGTTTGTGGCGATGGAGATGAAAGCCGGCGGCTACCTGACCGACGGCACCGATCTGCATAACCCGGACTTCGCGGCGATCGCCAACGCCGCCGGCATCAAGGGCATCCGCGTGGAAAAAGCCTCGGATCTGGACGGCGCGCTACAAGAGATGTTGGCGCATCCCGGCCCGGCGCTACTGGACGTGGTCACCGCCAAGCAAGAACTGGCGATGCCGCCGCAGATCAAGTTCGAACAGGCGAAAGGCTTCAGCCTGTACATGCTGCGCGCCATCATCAACGGCCGTGGCGACGAAGTGGTCGAACTGGCGAAAACCAACTGGCTGCGCTAGCCGTATTTCCCGGATATGGAAGCGCCATATCCGGGATTTTTATCTGTGTCTCAAAAAGAATCGGGCTATGATGGAAACCGTATTCTCCTTCAATTCATTATTGCCATCCCCAATAGATTTCAAGTTGCAGCTAGGCGGCCAGCAGGTGAATCCCCAGGAGCTGACTCAAGTCAGTGACTGGGGTTCTCCTGTGCAGCCAACAACGCTGCGGCTTGAAAGATAAAGGGGATTAAAGGAACCCTATGCTTATCGATCTACGCAGCGACACCGTCACCCGCCCCAGCGCCGCCATGCGCCAGGCGATGGCTCAGGCAGAGGTCGGCGACGACGTCTACGGCGATGACCCGACGGTCAACGCGCTGGAGGCCGAGGCGGTGCGCCTGTCAGGCAAAGAGGCGGCGCTGTTTCTGCCCAGCGGTACCCAGGCTAACCTGGTGGCGCTGCTGAGCCACTGCCAGCGCGGCGACGAATATCTGGTCGGCCAGCAGGCACACAACTATAAATACGAAGCCGGCGGCGCAGCGGTGCTGGGCAGCATCCAGCCGCAGCCGATCGAGGCCGAGGCGGACGGCACGCTGCCGCTGGACAAGCTCGCCGCCGCCATCAAACCCGACGATATCCACTTCGCCCGCACCCGGCTGCTGAGCCTGGAAAACACCATCAGCGGCCGCGTCCTGCCGCAGGCCTACCTGCAGCAGGCGTGGCAGTTTACCCGCGAGCGGCAGCTGGCGCTGCATATCGACGGCGCGCGCATCTTCAACGCCGCCGTGGCGCTGAACCTGCCGCTGAAAGAGATCGTGCAATACTGCGACACCTTCACCATTTGCCTGTCGAAAGGGCTGGGCGCGCCGGTCGGATCGCTGCTGTGCGGCAGCGAGGCTTTCATTCAGCGTGCGCTGCGCTGGCGCAAGATGACCGGCGGCGGGCTGCGTCAGGCCGGCATCCTGGCGGCGGCCGGCCTCTACGCGCTGGAGCATAACGTCGCGCGGCTGCGCGAAGACCATGACAACGCGGCCTGGCTGGAGCAACAGCTGCGGCAGATCGGCGTGGAGATCGCCGAACCCGGCGCGCAGACCAACGTGCTGTACCTGCGACAATCACCGGCGTTGGCGGCCAAATTCGGCCCGTGGATGCGCGAACGCGGCGTGCTGATCAGCAGCGGCCCGCTGACGCGTATTCTGACCCACCTCGACGTCAGCCGTCAGGATCTGCAACGCGTGGTCGAGTTGTGGCGGGAGTTCCTCCTGGAGCACGCCTGATATATCGGGGCGTTCGGCAACGCCCCGCAATCAGAAGATCCAGCGGCCGTAGGCCCAGTACCACAATCCCAGCACCACCGCCAGGTTGAGCGCAACGCTGAGGATGAACCAGGTTTTAAACGGCTGCTTCTGGGTCTTGTGGCGAAACAGCTGCTGCGCCGCCAGCGCGCCCAGCCACCCGCCCAGCGCGCCGAACAGCAACAGCGTCGCCTCCGGTACCCGCCGCCACCCCTTGCGCGCCGCCAGCTTATCGCCACCGTAGATCAAGAACGTCAGCAGATTGGCCGAAAGCAGCCACATCCACACCGGATGCGGCGAAAACAGGCTGGCGATCAGCGCCAGACCCAGCAGGACGTAACAAATCACATTGAGTTTCATGGCATCCGGTTTCATTCAATAAGGGGCGCGTAGTGTGAACTCGCGCTACGGCGGATGCAACCGCCTTATACCCATACAAAAAGTGCATTTAAATCCCGAATTTGGCATCCTGTAGCTCTGCTAATCTTTCACCGCACAAGGCGGCCCGATGACACCCCAACGCGTACTGGTTCTTGGAGCCAGCGGCTACATAGGCCAGAACCTGATACCGCACCTGATAGAACAGGGGCACCAGATTACCGCCGCCGCCCGGCGCATCGAGTGGCTGCAGGAGCGCAACTGGCCGCAGGTCAACTGCCTGTATGCCGACCTGTACCGCCCGGAAACGCTGAGCGCGGCGCTGTGGGAGATCGACACGCTTTACTATCTGGTACACGCGATGGGCGACGGCGACGACTTTATCGAGAAGGAGCGCCAGGCGGCGGAAAACCTGCGCGACGCGCTGCGCAATGCCTGCGTCAAACAGGTGATCTTTCTCGGCGCGCTGCAGCCGAACGACGACAGTTCGCCGCACCTGGCGGCCCGCCGCCTGACCGGCGAGATCTTGCGCCAGAGCGGCGTACCGGTGACCGAGCTGCGCGCCGGCATCATCGTCGGCCCCGGTTCAGCGGCGTTCGAAGTCATGCGCGACATGGTCTATAACCTGCCGGTGCTGACGCCGCCGCGCTGGGTGCGTTCGAAGTCGTCGCCGGTGGCGCTGGAGAACCTGCTGGTTTACCTGGCCGATCTGCTGGCACACCCAGCGCAGGAACACCGCATCTTCGACGTCGCCGGGCCGGAATACCTCAGCTACCAGGATATGTTCACGCGTTTTATCGCCATCAGCGGCAAACAGCGCTGGCTGATTCCGATCCCCCTGCCGACACGGCTGATTTCGGTGTGGTTCATCAGCCTGATCACCTCGGTGCCGACGCCGATCGCCCGCGCGCTGATCCAGGGGCTGAAGCACGATCTGCCCGCCGACGGCCGACCGTTGCAGGCCCTGATACCGCAGCAGCTGCACACCTTCAGTCAAGCGGTCACCGCCACGCTCCAGCGCGAACAGGAAGTGGTCGATTCCGCCGACTGGGGCTACGATCCGGCGGCGCAGGCCCGTTGGCGCCCCGGTTACGGCTACTACCCCAAACAGGCCGGCTGCTCGCTGGAAACCGCCGCCTCAAGCCAGGCCCTGTGGCAAACGGTGCAGCAACTGGGGGGCGAAGAAGGCTATTTCTACGCCAACATCCTGTGGCGCATCCGCGCCCGCATGGATGACATGATCGGCAACGGCGTGGTCTACGGCCGCCCGGCGCGCGCGACCCTGGCGCTGGGCGATGAGATAGACGGCTGGAAAGTGATCGCGCTGAAGCCGCAGCGGCAGCTGGCGCTGCTGTTCGGCATGAAGGCGCCGGGGCTGGGGCGGCTGAGCTTCACCATCAAAGATCATGGCGATCGTCGCACGCTGGACGTACGCGCCTGGTGGCATCCGGCCGGCTTCAGCGGGTTGCTATATTGGTTCGCCATGATGCCCGCACATCTGTTCATTTTTCGCGGCATGGCGAAACGCATCGCCGCGCTGGCCGAAGACCAGGACCGTCAACACCGCTGAACGCGTTCATTTGTCGATCAACCGCACAGTTTGCCGCTGTGCTTCGGGGCTTTCCGATTGCATAGCGCACGAAATCACGGAAGAATGGCATCTTATTTGCTGGGAGCGCCGCAAGCGCCCACCGGTATTCCGATTTTGGGTGAGAATAGAGTCCGTTATGAAGGTATTGGTCACCGGTGCAACCAGTGGGTTAGGCCGTAACGCCGTTGAATATCTGCGCCGTCAGGGCATCAAAGTGCGTGCCACCGGCCGCAACCAGGCGATGGGCAGCCTGCTGGAAAAAATGGGCGCGGAGTTCATTCATGCCGACCTCACCAATCTGATCTCCTCGCAGGCCAAGGCGATGCTGGCGGACGTCGACGTGCTGTGGCACTGCTCCAGCTTTACCTCACCCTGGGGTACCGAAGAGGCCTTCGAACTGGCCAACGTGCGCGCTACCCGCCGCCTCGGCGAATGGGCGGCGGCCTACGGCGTGGCGCAGTTTATCCACATCTCTTCCCCGGCGATCTATTTCGATTACCACCATCACCGCAACGTGACCGAAGATTTCCGCCCGCAGCGCTACGCCAACGAATTCGCGCGCAGCAAGGCCGCTGGCGAGCAGGTGATCCAGCAGCTGGCGCTGGCCAATCCGCAAACCCATTTCACTATTCTGCGCCCGCAGGGGCTGTTCGGGCCGCACGACAAGGTGATGCTGCCGCGGCTGCTGCAGATGATCAAACGCTACGGCAACCTGCTGCTGCCGCGCGGCGGCGCGGCGATGGTGGACATGACCTATCTGGAAAATGCGGTGCACGCCATGTGGCTGGCGACGCTAAAAGAAGATACGCCATCCGGCCGCGCCTACAATATCACCAACCAGCAGCCGCGCCCGCTGCGCACCGTGGTGCAACAGCTGATCGACGATTTGGGCATGAAATGCCGCATCCGCTCCGTCCCCTATCCGATGCTCGACATGATGGCGCGCGGCATGGAGCGTCTGGGCAGCAAAAGCGAGAAAGAGCCGGTGCTGACCCACTACGGCGTCGCCAAACTCAACTTCGACCTCACGCTCGACACCACCCGTGCGCAGCAAGAGCTGGGCTATCAGCCGATCGTCTCGCTGGAAGAAGGCATCGCGCGCACCGCCCGCTGGCTGAAAGATCACGGTAAGCTGCACGGCCTGTAATCAACGCGCCGCGCCGTATTTCAACAGCAGCGCATCGACAATCGCCTCGCTCTCGGCATCCGGCTCACCGCGAAAATCGTCGGGCCGGAAATGCATCTGAAACGCCGCCAGCACATTGCGCTGCCGCCGTGCCTCCCATGACGAGTCGATCGCATAACCGTAACGCGCCAGCTTTTCGAGCAGCGGCGCCATCGGCACCGACGCGTGGCGGTCACGTCCCGCCAACAAACGCCGCACATCCCGTTCATCCGGCCAGGCGCCGATGCCGGCCTGCGCCAACTGCCGCCAGGGGAACAGCGGGCCGGGATCCTGTTTACGCTGCGGTGCGATGTCGCTATGCCCCACCACGTCCTGCGGCTGGATGCCATAGCGTTGGATAATGTCGCGGCTCAACGGGATCAACACGGCGATCTGCTCCGGCGTATAGGGTTGCCAGCGGGTGAACAGCATGCTGCGGGTGAACCCTTTGTTGACGATTTCGATGCCGATCGAGGTGTCGTTGAGATTGCTGCGGCCGCGCCAGGCACTGGCGCCGGCATGCCAGGCGCGCATCGCTTCCGGCACCAGTCGATACACCGTCGGCTTGCCGTGTTCGCGCTGCGGATGTGCCGGCAACAGGTAATGTGCGCTGACGTGCTCATCGGTCAGCGTTTTCAGCGACGAGTGGAAGTCTTCCGCCGTGTAGTGCATCACCAGAAACCGAATGCGCTGATCGGCGCCCTGCGCCTGATGCAAGGTTTCGATCTGATAGTCGCCGCGATCGACAAGAGTGTCCTGCTGAGGATTTTGGCACCCCGCCAACAGCGCGACGGCGATGATCCCTGGCCAAATTTTCACTTATCCTCCTGATTTGCGTCCGTGAAAGATGTAACGCCACGCGATTAACCTGTATCCAATCATCACGCCAGTCGAGAAATGATGACAGATAACGCCGATATGCAAGCGAGTGTTTCTCCCGGCTGGCGCCCGCTGCCCTCCATGATAGTCTCAAAGTATCATCAGCGCTGAAAGAGCGGAGTTGCACATGTTCACACCACGCTATCTGACTTGGTTGCTTTGTACCGCCCTGCTGCCGCTCAGCGGCTGCGATCAGCAAAAAGTCGCCAGTGCGATGGGGGGAGGCACCCCGCCCTCGGCCGCTCCCGCCGCCAGCGCGAGCGCACCGGCGTATACGCCGCTGACCGCCGACCAGCTGTACCAGTTGGTCAGCCCGGTGGCGCTGTTCCCCGACAAGCTGCTGGCACAAGTCTTGGCCGGCGCGGGTTATCCTGACCAAATCAGCGCCGCCGATGCCTGGCTGGCGCAAAACCGCGGCCTGCAACCGGCGGCGCTCAGCTCAGCGGCCGACGCTCAGCCTTGGGATCCCAGCGTGCGCGGCCTGGTACAATTCCCCGATGTGCTCGATCAGATGGCGAAAAACATTCCCTGGACCACCGCTCTGGGCAGCGCCTACCTCAACGATCCCACCGACGTGATGAACGCCATTCAGGTGATGCGCCAGCGGGCGGCCAACCGGGGCACGCTGAAAAACACCCCGCAGCAGCGCATCGTCGTGGCCCCCACCACCCGTTACGTTGAGCAGCAGTCCTATCGCCAGAGCGTAGTCGCGGCGCCGGGCGAAACCATTGTTATCGAACCCAGCCAGCCGGATACGGTCTACGTGCCGTATTACGACCCCTGGGTGGCCTACGGCGCGCCGATACCGGCCTATCCGAGCTATCAGTATCAGCCCTCGGGCTACAGCGGCGGCGATATGCTGGCGGCCGGCGTGATCAGCTTCGGCGTCGGTATCGCGGTCGCCACCTTGCTCAACCAGCACAACAGCGGCTGGCACAACTGGGATATGCGTTGGGATGACCGACGTCAACCGGTGGTCTATCGCAATGCGCCCTACGTGTCGCATTCCACCACCGTGGTGAATCGCGTCACCAACATCAACCAATATAACAACGTGAACAACGTGAATCGCAGCAGCACCAGCACGGTGAACAACTACAATAATACCACCACCGCGCCGACGCCGCGCTTCGCCCAGCCCGCGCCCAACGCGGCGCCGCATGCCGCACCGACGGCGCCCGCCGTCCACGCGCCGATGACCATGCCGAACTTCACGCATACGCAGCCGGCAGCGGCCGCGCCGCATGCGCAACAACCGGTAAACGCGCCCCATGCGCAGCAACCGATGACCATGCCGACATTCACGCATACCGCTCCGGCGGCACCTCACGCACATCAGCCGATGGTCACGCATTCAGCGCCGGTACAGGCGCACCCGATGCAGGAACAACAGCACTCGATGCCGGCCAGCGCACCGGCGCATCAATCCTTCGTGCGGCCACAGACTCAGGTGGCGCCACACGTCACTCAACCGATGGTGCACGAACCGGCGCCGCCGCTGCATCCGGCGGTAGAGCGCCCGATGATGCCGGCACCGCAAGAGCACTTCGTGCCGCATCCGGCCCCGGCGCCGCAGATCCATCAGCCGCCCGTGCAGCAGATACAGCATCGCCAAGAGCCGGCGCCCGTGAAACCGCAGGAACACCGCCCGATTGAAGAACCGCATAAGGTAGGATAAAAACAGAACGTCGCCCCGGCGGAACGGCCGGGGCGCGGGGAGTGGCGTTAGCGGCTGACTTTCACCGCGGTGCCGCTAACGGTCACCATCAGCATGCTGCCGTCTTTGCCGACGGTTTCATAATCGATATCAATGCCGACCACCGCGTTGGCACCCAGCTCTTTCGCCTGGTCCTCCAACTCTTCGAACGCGATCAGACGCGCCTTGCGCAGCTCTTTCTCATAAGCGCCCGAACGGCCACCGACGATGTCACGCACGCCGGCAAAGAAATCACGAAAAATGTTGGCACCGAGGATCGCTTCGCCGGTGACCACGCCGCAGTATTCGGTGATGGTGAACCCTTCCAGGGTCGGGGTTGTTGACAGCTGCATCAGAATTCCTTGTTTGATTAATTCAACGTATCTATGACCAGAAGATTGGCGTTATGTTCGCTTAATCAATGGCACGCAGTACGAATGCAAGGCCAAAAAACGCATTTATACTGTAAGCTATCGGTCTTCATGGTAGAGACTTTCACATAAGGTAATAAGATGAAAACAAAAACGATTGCGGCTGTTTTACCCTTAGCGCTGTTGCTGAGTGCCTGTACCACGGTGGAACCGGCATATAAGGATATCGGCACCCGCAGCGGCAGCTGTGTGGAAGGCGGCCCGGATACGGTCGCACAAAAGTTCTATGACCTGCGTATCCAGCAGGGTGCCGGCTTGCCGGACAGCAACCGCCTGGCGCAGCTGCAACCTTACCTGAGCAAAGTGCTGTATCAGGATCTGGTCAGCGCCGGCCAGAACCCGGGCAAGCATCGGATCACCGGCGATCTGTTCTCCGGCAATGCGCAGGGGCCAAGCAGCGCATCCGTCGCCAGCGCCTCGACCATTCCTAATACCGATGCGAAAAACATCCCGCTGCGCGTTGACTTGAGCTACCAGAAAGACGCCAACAGCACCGTGAACTGGCAGGACGAGGTGCTGATGGTGCGCGAAGGCACCTGCTGGGTGGTTGACGATATTCGCTACCTGAATGTTCCAGCGCACGCCACCAACGGCAGCGTGCGTCAGGTACTGGAAAACCAGTAACCCGCCATGCCCCGACCGACGCGGACTTGCCGCGTCGGCTATCCCCGCCGCGCGCCTACCGCTCAGATTTCGTCCAATAGAAAAAATTTCGCTACCGATCTCACAGCCTGCGCCACAAATCCCCTCCCTCGGCTTGAGTCGCGGTATCTTGTGCTAATCTTTTACTATCCCGCCGCACAGTCATAAATTTTAACGCACAAAGATTGCATAAGTATTCTGTGGAAGTTAACATTTGCGGCATCAATGTCTATTCAATTCTGGCGCATGAGTATTCAACTTAACGGTATCAATTGCTATTACGGCGCGCATCAGGCGCTGTTTGACATCACGCTGGATTGTCCAGCCGGGGAAACCCTGGTGCTGCTTGGCCCAAGCGGCGCAGGGAAAAGTTCATTGCTGCGGGTGCTTAACCTGCTGGAAATGCCGCGTTCGGGCCAACTGCAGATCGCCGGCAACCAATTCGACTTTAAGCAGGCGCCGGGCGAGAAAGCCATTCGCGAACTGCGTCAAAATGTCGGCATGGTCTTCCAGCAATACAACCTGTGGCCTCACCTCACCGTGGTGCAGAACCTGATCGAAGCGCCTTGCCGCGTGCTGGGCCTAACCAAGGCTCAGGCGATGGAACGCGCCGACAAGCTGCTCAAGCGTCTGCGCCTGACCGACTTCGCCGATCGCTTCCCGCTGCACCTTTCCGGCGGCCAGCAGCAGCGCGTGGCGATCGCCCGCGCCCTGATGATGGAACCGCAGGTGCTGCTGTTCGATGAACCGACCGCTGCACTGGATCCGGAAATCACCGCCCAGATCGTCAGCATCATTCGCGAACTGGCCGGCACCGGCATCACTCAGGTGATCGTTACTCACGAAGTGGAAGTGGCGCGCAAGACCGCCAGCCGCGTGGTGTATATGGAAAACGGCCACGTGGTGGAGCAAGGCGACAGCAGCCACTTCACGCAGCCGCGGACCACCGAGTTTGCCAACTACTTATCACACTAACAACTAACTTGCTGTAACTTGGGGAGTTTGCGATGAAAAAACTAATAATCGCCGCCGTTCTGGCCGGCATCAGCGTTTCCGCCTCCGCAGCCGAAACAATCCGTTTCGCTACCGAAGCCTCCTATCCTCCGTTTGAATTTATTGACGCCGGCAACAAGATTCAGGGTTTTGATGTCGATCTGGCCAACGCATTGTGCAAAGAGATGCAGGCCGAGTGCACCTTCACCAACCAGGCGTTCGACAGCCTGATCCCGAGCCTGAAGTTCAAGCGGTTCGATGCGGTCATGGCCGGTATGGACATCACGCCGGAGCGTGAAAAGCAGGTGCTGTTCACCAAGCCGTACTACGATAACTCGGCGCTGTTCATCGCGCAGAAAGGCAAAATCGCCGACGTGGCGGCGCTGAAAGGTAAAAAAGTGGGCGTGCAAAACGGTACCACCCACCAAAAATACCTGACCGACAAGCACCCGGAAATCACCACCGTGCCTTACGACAGCTATCAGAACGCCATTTTGGACCTGAAGAACGGGCGCGTTGATGCCGTGTTCGGCGATACCGCAGTGGTCAACGAGTGGCTGAAACAGAATACCGTGCTGGCGGCGGTGGGCGACAAAATCACCGATAAAGACTACTTCGGCACCGGCCTCGGCATCGCGGTACGCCAGAAGAACACCGATCTGCAGGGCAAGTTCAACGCCGCTCTGGACAAGATTAAGCAGGATGGGACCTATGAAACCATCTACAAAAAATGGTTCCAGCAGTAATACGCCCCGATGAATGAATTACAACCTTTAGCAAGCGCCGCCGGCATGACCGTCGGCCTTGCCGTTTGCGCCCAGATCCTCGGGCTGATTCTGGCGATGCTGTTCGCCGTATGGGAATCATCCCGCTGGAAAGCGGTCAGCTGGCTCGGCACCGCCTGGGTGACCGTGCTGCGCGGCCTGCCGGAAATCCTGGTGGTGCTGTTTATCTATTTTGGCTCGTCGCAGCTGCTGCTGATGCTCTCCGACGGCTTTACCCTCAACCTCGGTCTGTTCCAGCTGCCGATTCAGTTGGCGATCGACAATTTCGAAGTCAGTCCATTCCTGTGCGGGGTGATCGCCCTGGCCTTGCTCTATTCCGCTTATGCCTCGCAGACGCTGCGCGGCGCGCTGAAAGCGGTGCCGCAGGGGCAGTGGGAATCCGGCCAAGCCTTGGGGCTCGGCAAGGCGGCGATCTTCTTCCGCCTGATTATGCCGCAGATGTGGCGCCACGCCCTGCCCGGCCTCGGCAACCAGTGGCTGGTGCTGCTGAAAGACACCGCGCTGGTGTCGCTGATCAGCGTGAACGACCTGATGTTGCAAACCAAGAGCATCGCCACCCGCACCCAGGAGCCCTTTACCTGGTATGTGATTGCGGCGGCGATCTACCTGCTGGTGACGCTGTTCAGCCAACACGTCATCAAACGGATCGAACTGCGCGCCACGCGCTTTGAGCGGGGGCCGGTCTGATGGTTGATTATTTGCCGGAAATCCTCAAAGGGCTGCACACCAGCCTGACGCTGACCGTCGCCGCGCTGATCGTCGCGCTGGTGCTGTCACTGCTGCTGACGGTGATCCTGACGCTGAAAACGCCGATCCTGACGCCGCTGGTCAAGGCCTATGTGACGCTGTTCACCGGTACGCCGCTGCTGGTGCAGATCTTCCTGATCTACTACGGCCCCGGCCAGTTCCCGGCGATCCGCGACTACCCGTGGTTGTGGAACCTGCTGTCGCAGCCCTGGCTGTGCGCGATGATCGCGCTGGCGCTGAACAGCGCGGCCTACACCACGCAGCTGTTCTACGGTGCGGTGCGTGCCATTCCCGCCGGGCAATGGCAATCGTGCGAAGCCCTCGGCATGTCACGCCGCCAGACGCTGCGCATTTTGTTGCCGTTCGCCTTCAAGCGTGCGCTGTCGTCCTACTCCAACGAGGTGGTGTTGGTGTTCAAAAGCACCTCGCTGGCCTACACCATCACGCTGATGGAAGTGATGGGCTACAGCCAGTTGATGTACGGCCGCACCTACGACGTAATGGTGTTCGGCGCCGCCGGCCTGGTGTACCTGTGCGTCAACGGCCTGCTGACGCTGCTGATGCGCTTGGTGGAGCGCCGCGCGCTGGCGTTTGAACGCCGCAACTGAGGCCACCTCCCCCCATAAGCCCCGCCATTGTGCGGGGCTTTTTTTATCCCCACACCAATACTTAATCATTTATATTGCATTTTAATTCACTCAATGGCAGGGTTATCAGCAGGCGCACACGTAAAAACCTCTGGCGATTACCAGTAAAAACAAACGATAGCGAATAATCACTTTCAGGATTCAGACAGGAGCTCTACGCATGAAAAAACTGCTGCTTGCCGCGACGATGCTGGCCGGGTTCACCCTTAACGCCACCGCGGCCGACACCATCCGCTTCGCCGCTTCCGCCACCTACCCGCCGTTCGAATCGCTGGACGCCAACAACCAGATCGTCGGCTTCGATATCGATCTGGCCAACGCGCTGTGCAAACAGATGCAGGCGCAGTGCACCTTCACCAACCAGTCGTTCGACAGCCTGATCGCCGCGCTAAAATTCAAGAAATACGATGCGGTGATCTCGGGCATGGATATTACGCCGGAGCGCAGCAAACAGGTCGCCTTCACCCAGCCTTACTATGCCAACTCGGCTATCGTGATCGCGCAAAAAGGCAAGTTCAGCTCGCTGGCAGATCTGAAAGGCAAAAAGCTCGGCATGGAAAACGGCACTACCCACCAGAAATACATGCAGGATAAGCACCCGGAGATTAACACCGTCTCTTACGACAGCTACCAGAACGCCATTCTGGAGCTGAAAAACGGTCGCATCGACGGCGTCTTCGGCGACACCGCCGTGGTGAACGAGTGGTTGAAAACCAACCCGCAGCTGGCGCCGGTCGGCGAGCACATCACCGACGAGCAATACTTCGGTGCCGGTCTCGGCATCGCGGTGCGCCCGGACAACCAGGCGCTGCTGGCCAAGCTGAACGCCGCGCTGGACGCCATCAAGGCCGACGGCACCTATAAGGCCATCAACGACAAATGGTTCCCGCAGTAAGCAATAAGGCCCGGTTATCCGGGCCTTATGTTTTATAAAATCCGCACCAACAGCGTCAGCACTTCGTAGTGCGCGGTATGTGGGAACATGTCGAACAGCTGCACCCGTTCGATACGGTACCCCGGCAACATCTCGATATCTTTCGCCATGCTCTCGGCGTTGCAACTGGAATACAGAATATACTCCGGCGCCATCCGGCCCAGGTAGTCGCACAGCGCCTGACCGATGCCGCGCCGCGGCGGATTGACCAGCACCAGTTGCGGCACCTGGCCTTCGGCGGTAGCGAAGCGAGTGGAATCGAGCGCCTGAAAATCAACCTTCAGTAACCCCAATCGCTGCGCCGACTGGCGCGCGCAGGCGATCGCTTCCGCGCTGATTTCGATGCCGGTCAGCCGCGTTTGCGGCTGCGCGCAGTGCAGGCCGAAACCACCGACGCCGCAGAACAGGTCCCACATGCTGTCGATGCCCAACGCGCGCACCCAGTCACGGGCAGTGGCATACAGGTTGGCGGCCACCTGCGGGTTGGTCTGGAAGAAACTTTGCGGGCGGATGAACAGCGGCACCTGATTGAACTGTTCCTCCAGCGCCTGCTGTTCGGTCAGCGCGATCTCACGCTCCCCCTCCATGATCGCCATATGCACCGGCTGAATATTGGCGGAGATCACCTTGAGCTGCGGCAGCTGCTGCTGCAGCCACGGCAGCACGGCACGCAGCTGCGCCAGTTTGGTTTCCGAGCGCAGCACGAAGCGCAGCATCACGCCGCCGTCGAGCGTACTTTCGGTCAACAGCAGGTATTTCAGCTCGCCGCGTTTGCGCGCCACGTTATACGGCGTCAGGCCCGCGCGGGCGATAAAGCTTTTCAGCACCGCAAACATCGGCGCAAAGCCGGCGGGGTACAGCGGGCAGTCGCTCAGATCGACCGGCGTGCCATCACGGTGCAACATACCGAGCAGCGGGCGCTCCACGCTGCCGCTGACCACCATCTTGGCTTTATTGCGAAATGCGCTCAGTTCCCCCGCCACCGGCTGCAGCCACTGCGCGACGTCGCGCCCGGCCAACAGCGATTGCAGGTGATGCTGTTTGTCGGCCAGTTGCTGCGGATAGGGCTTTTCCAGCCACTGGCAGGAACGGCAGGTGCCCGCCGTATACAGAGCGCAATGCATGAAGATTACCGTGAAGTTCAGAGTGACAAATTAAGGGCGCAGAGTTTACCACTCCGCGCGCCTAAAATCTCACTTGCGCGCGGCAAAGAAACGGCGGCTGGCGGAGGGCACGAACAGCAGCGCCAGGATCACCACGTCGGGGATCTTTTGCAGGATCAGAACGTGCAGGATTTGGCCGCTGGTTTCCCCTTCCACGGTGAACACCTCGGGAAAGACGCTGCCGATGGTGGCCAACAGCAGGTAAAGCACCACGATGCACTGACAGGCCACGTAACCCCAGCGCCCCCAGTTGCGGCCGCGCATCACCGCAAAACCACAGCTGATTTGCAGGCACAGCAACATCAGGCCGGCCAGAAAGATAAAGGTGGAGTCCCACGCCTGCGCGCTGGTGTTGACGAACTCCTGCGTGCCGTCGACGCCCAGCTCACCCAGCAGCAGCAGCACGCTGATACACTTGATGGCGATCATGGCGGTACCCGCCACCATCACCGGCACCGGCGCATCCGAAGTCGATCTCATTCCCTGCCCGCTTTTCAGCATGTCTGACATATCCGTGTTCCGCTACGACGCGCCACCAATACAGATGGCGCATGTAAAGTCAGGTAGTTAGTTGCAATACTTATTGATTGCAAAAATAGCAGGTTTGTTACGATTCAGCTACGGGCCGCCCGCTGTAATTCGCGCGATCGTTGTTTTTCCGAGCGCGCCATAAACCACCAGGCGATCAGGCCGAGAATGCCCACCACCAGCAGGATCAGACTGGCTAACGCGTTGATTTCCGGATTCACCCCCATACGCACGCTGGAGAACACCAGCATCGGCAGCGTGGTGGCCCCCGGGCCGGACACAAAGCTGGCGATCACCAGATCGTCCAGCGACAAAGTGAACGCCAGCATCCAACCTGAGATCAGCGCCGGCGCGATCATCGGCAAGGTGATGACAAAGAACACTTTCAGCGGCGGCGCCCCCAGATCCATCGCCGCCTCTTCGATCGAGCGATCCACCTCGCGTAGGCGTGAGCTGATCACCACCGCCACGTAAGCGGTACAGAAGGTGACGTGCGCCAGCCAGATGGTGAACATGCCGCGCTCCGACGGCCAGCCGAAGGCGTGCCCCATCGCCACAAACAGCAGCAGCAGCGACAGACCGGTGATCACGTCCGGCATCACCAGCGGCGCGGTCAGCATAAATGCGAAGCCGGTCGAGCCGCGAAAGCGGCCGAAGCGAACCATCACCACGGCGGCGATGGCGCCCAATATCACCGCGGCGGTGGCGGCAGCGGCGGCGATGGTCAGGCTCAGCCCCACCGCGCTGATCATCGCCGAATCGTGGAACAGTTCGGTATACCAGCGCGTGGACCACCCGGCCCACACCGTCACCAGCTTGGAGCTGTTGAAGGAGTAGATCACCAGCATCAGCATCGGCGCGTACAGGAAGGTAAAGCCTATCGTCAGGATGACGATGCGCCACGGTGAACGCACTACCGGCAAGTTGTTCATTCCTGCCCCCCCATTTCCTTGTTCTGATGCTTGTGGAACCACAGGATCGGCACGATCAGCAACAGCAGCATGATCGTGGCGACCGCCGAAGCGACCGGCCAGTCGCGGTTGTTGAAGAACTCCTGCCACAACACCCGGCCGATCATGATGCTGTCCGGCCCGCCGAGCAGCTCTGGGATCACGAACTCCCCCACCGCCGGAATGAACACCAGCATCGAACCGGCAATGATACCGCCGCGCGTCAGCGGCACGATCACGCTGAAGAAGGTTTTCAGCGGCCGAGCGCCCAGATCCAGCGACGCTTCCACCAGCGAGTAGTCCAGCCGGATCAGCGCCGTGTAGATCGGCAGCACCATAAACGGCAGGTAGGAATAAACGATGCCGATGTACACCGCCAGGTTGGTGTGCAGGATCACCAGCGGCTGATCGATCACCCCCAACCACATCAGAAAATTGTTCAGCGTGCCGTTGTTTTTCAGAATGCCCATCCAGGCGTAGACGCGGATCAGAAACGAGGTCCAGGAAGGCAGGATCACCAGCAGCAGCAGAATGTTGCGGGTCGACGCCTTGCTGTGGGCCACCGCCCAGGCCAGCGGATAGCCGATGATCAGGCAGCACAGCGTCGAGACCGCCGCCACGCGCAGCGACTGCAGGTAGGCGTCGATATACAGCGGATCGTCGGTCAGCTGCAGGTAGTTGGCGAAGTTGAGCGCGATGTTCAGCTTGCCGTCCGCCCAGCTCAGCAGCTCGGTGTAGGGCGGCACCGCCAGCGCCAACTCCGCCAGGCTGATCTTGAACACGATCAGGAACGGCAGCATAAACAACAGCGTCAGCCATAAATACGGCAGCGCGATCACCAGCTTGCGGCCGTGAGCCATCAGCAGGCGGTGGAACAGTGCCTTGAGGGTGCCGGGCGTTTTGGCCGGCGACTCCGGCGTGCGTTCAGAAAGCAGGGTCATACGGGTTACTCCTCACCGGCTCCACTACACCGTCAACACTACGCAGCTGTCGGTTTCCCAGCACAGACGCACTTCATCGCCCCAGGTAGGCATCCCCTTGCGGAAACGGTGGCCGTTTTGCAGTTGGGCGCTGATAATCTGCCCGCTGTGCAGCTTCACGTGGTAGATGGACAAGTCACCCAGGTAGGCGATGTGTGCCACTTCCCCCACCGCGAAGTTGCAACCGTCTTCCGGCACCTGTTCGCACAGCAGGATCTTTTCCGGCCGCAGCGCCACCTGGATCGGCACACCGTCCACCACCGAAGCGTCCGGATCCACCTTGATCGCATGGCGCAGCCCCGGGCTTTGCAGGATCAGTGCGTCGTCGTGGCGCTCCAGCAGCATGCACTCGAAGACGTTGACCGAACCGATAAATTCGGCGCTGAAACGGCTGTTCGGATGCTCGTAAATCTCTTCCGGCTCGCCGATCTGCACGAACTTGCCACGGTTCATGATGGCGATGCGCCCCGCCATGGTCATCGCCTCTTCCTGATCGTGCGTCACCATCACGCAGGTTACGCCGACGCGCTCAAGAATGTCGGTCACCTCCAGCTGCATGCGGTCGCGCAGCTTCTTGTCCAGCGCGCCCATCGGCTCATCCAGCAGCAACAGCTTCGGCCGCTTGGCCAGGCTGCGCGCCAGCGCCACCCGCTGCCGCTGGCCGCCGGAAAGCTGGTGCGGCTTGCGCTTGGCGTATTCCTGCATATGCACCAGCGCCAGCATTTCCGCCACCCGCTCGGCGATTTCCGCCCGCGGCATTTTGTCCTGCTTCAGGCCGAAGGCGATGTTCTGCTCCACCGTCATGTGCGGGAACAGCGCGTACGACTGAAACATCATGTTGATCGGCCGCTGATACGGCGGCACATGCGACATATCCTGCCCATCGAGCACGATCTGCCCTTCCGTCGGCGGTTCGAAGCCGGCCAACATACGCAGCAAAGTGGACTTGCCGCAGCCGGACGGGCCGAGCAGCGCAAAGATCTCGCCCTTGTAGATGGTGAGGCTGACGTCTTCGACCGCGTTCTGCCCGTCGAAAGTTTTGGTGAGGTTGCGGATTTCCAGCAGAGGGGTGAAAACCTTCTGCGACTTGGCTTGAGGACGAGGGATGGCGTCGTTCAATCGGGGTGCTCTCCGGCGTAAAGCGGCACAAAACCACGGCGAGCGCCGTGGCCCAAAACGGCAATGCAGGCGGGAGCCCCCGCCTGCCGGTTTACCGATGACCGGGGGTTATCCCCCCATCATCACTTCCCGCTTTTAACTTTAGTCCATGCGCGGGTAATGACACGATCCAGCTTCGGCGACTGCACGTTGAGCGTGAACAGCTTGGCGCGAATGTCGGCCGGCGGATAGACGTTCGGGTTATCGCGCACTTCGGCGTTCACCAGCGGCGTGGAATCCTTCACCGCATTGGCGTAGTAAACGTGATTGCTGATGTCCGCCATCACGTCCGGCTTCAGCAGGAAGTTCAGGAACTGGTAGGCGGCCTCCTTGTTCTTGGCGTCCGCCGGCATGGCGAACATGTCGAAGTAGGTCAGCGCTCCCTCTTTCGGGATCGCATAGGCCACGTTCACGCCGTTCTTCGCTTCTTTGGCGCGGTTGGCCGCCTGCATCACGTCGCCGGACCAGCCGATCGCCACGCAGATGTCGCCGTTTGCCAGATCGTTGATGTACTGGGAAGAGTGGAAATAACGGATATTCGGCCGCAGCTTCAGCAGCAGATCGTTGGCCGCACCGGTGTAGTCCGCCGCGTTGGTGCTGTTGGGATCTTTGCCCAGATAGTGCAATACGGTGGCGTAGACCTCGCTCGGCGCATCGAGGAAGGAGACGCCGCAGCTTTTGAGCTTCTCGAGGTTTTCCGGCTTGAAGATCAGATCCCAACTGTTGACCGGCGCGTCTTTGCCCAGCACCGCCTTCACCTTGTCGACGTTATAGCCGATGCCGGTAGTCACCATCATGTAAGGAATGCCGTATTTGTTGTCCTTGTCGTTGTGCGCCACCAGCTGCAGCATTTCGGGATCAAGGTTCTTGTAATTGGGGATCTTGCTCTTGTCGAGCGGCGCGAAGATGCCGGCCTGCGACTGGCGTTCGAGGAAGTTGGATGAAGGGACCACCAAATCGTAACCGGTGCTGCCCGCCATCAGTTTGCCTTCCAACACTTCGTTGGAGTCAAAGACGTCGTACACCACTTTGATGCCGGTTTCTTTCTGGAATTTGGCCAGGGTATCCGGCGCGATATAGTCGGACCAGTTATACACGTGCAGCGTTTTCTCTTCGGCTGACGCCGTGACGGACGCAGCCATCAACAGGCCGGCAACCACACCCGATAACCACTTTTTGCGTTGGGTGACCATCCGTAACTTCCTCCAAAACAGGGTGAATCATAGAATTGAACTTGTATCTGCAGCGATACAAAACCTTTCCTGATTGAGCGCAATCGTTGCAACCGCGAACTGAATGGCTATGCATATGATTGCATACGCCTTTTTTCACTGCCCTGCTCGCGTGGTCACAAGGTAAATCGCAAGCCCTTTGCAGAATCAGCAGCATAGCCGCTGCCACCGCAACCCGCCAGCCCCCAGGGTAAAAAACGCCTTTTATCGATTTTTTATGCAGTTTTTCTCTATGTGATACGCCATTAATGGCACAAAAGGCGAGAAAGATCGGGCGGCGAAGGCCAAAGTGCAGAATATCTTATTGCGGAGGGGAATAATGGCAGCATGCCGCCGGAGCAACGGCATGCTTAAGGTATGGCGAGGATCAGTGCAGCATCGGCTGACGCGCGGCGCCAGCGGGGATCTCTTCTTCGTCGCCCATAAACAGCAGATCGTTCGCTCGCGCCTCGAGGATCACCATCGAGACCTGCTCTTCGCCCTGCTGCATGAAGTGAGTGAACTGCTCGTAGGTGATGCCGACCGCCACGCTCAGCGACTGGCAAACGATCAGCTTCGGCAGGTTGTCGTCCTGAATGTCGACAAACGCCTTGATGGTCAGCGAACTGGCGTTGATCTGGCTCAGATCCGCCACCAGCGGGATCAGCGCGGTCGGCTTCACCTCGGCCAGCGCGGAGAACAGAATGACGTTATCCACCAGATCTATCTTGGCGTCGAACACGCCATCGAAGTTCTGCATGTGCGGCAGGTGCAGCGCCTGGCAAGAATCGCACTCAAAGAAAGAAATGCCCGACTGATCCAGCCAGCGCCGCAACAGCGCCAAATCGGGAACAATGAGTGAATCCATAATAACCAGCCTCACAATATTCAAAACGCGAAAAGGCGCATAGCTTACGGAATATTCACCCGAGACGCCACGATCAATGCGGCTTAATTCACTAATTAAGATAATGCGCGGCGAGAAAAGCGCGGTTCGGCCGCTTTATCCGCCGGATTTCAAGCGAAAGCCCGGCCGGCCCCGCTGCTCGATGTATTCGATCATCATGCCGGCGATATCCAGCCCGGTGGTGGTTTCCACCCCTTCCAACCCCGGCGACGCGTTGACCTCCATCACCAGCGGGCCGCGTTCCGCGCGCAGGATATCCACCCCGGCGACGTCCAGCCCCAGCGTGCTCGCCGCTTTCACCGCGATAGCCCGTTCTCTGCCGGTGATGGTCACTTTGCGGGCGGTGCCGCCACGGTGCAGGTTGGAGCGAAACTCGCCGGGCTTCGCCTGACGTTCGATGGCCGCGACCACCCGACCGCCCACCACCAGGCAGCGCACGTCGCACCCTTGCGCCTCGCGCACGTACTCTTGCACCAGGATATGGGCGTTTAGGCCGCGAAAGGCGTCGATCACGCTTTCCGCCGCCTGGCGGGTTTCCGCCAGCACCACGCCGATGCCCTGCGTGCCTTCCACCAGCTTGACCACCAGCGGCGCGCCGCCGACCAGCTCGATCAGGTCACCGGTGTCGTCCGGCGAATGGGCGAAACCGGTGATCGGCAGATCGATGCCCTGCCGCGCCAGCAGCTGCAGCGAGCGCAGCTTGTCGCGGGCGCGGGTAATGGCCACGGATTCGTTTAACGGGTAACTGCCAAGAAGCTCGAACTGGCGCAGCACCGCCGTGCCGTAAAAGGTAATGGCGGAACCGATGCGCGGGATCACCGCGTCATAGCGTTCCAGCTGGCGGCCGCGGTAGTGAATGGTCGGCGCCGCCGGGTTGATGTTCATGTAACAGGAGAGCGGATCGATGATATCGATGCTGTGCCCGCGCTCCTCCGCCGCTTCACGCAGCCGTTTGCATGAATAGAGCGTTCCGTCGCGAGAAAGAATGGCAATTTTCACTCGTCACCCCAAAAGGCCAACGCCTGCCCGGCAGGCGGGTTAGCGGCCGCGGCGCTCAGGCGCGCGGATCGCGATCCTGATCATTTTTCGATGCGTCCGCATCTTGCGGCTTGCGGCGATCGTTTTCCGGCGGCAGGCCGCCGCGCATCAGCGGCCCGAAGCCCTGTACCACGCGCCACACCAGAAACGCCGCCGCCGGCACCATCAGCGCCACGCCGAGGAAAATCATGCCGACCGCCGCCTGCTGCGACGCCAGCCAGCCCGGCAGCTGCAGGTGGCCGTGAATGCTGAGGTAGGCCAACACCAACATCACGATGCCCAGCCCTTCCAACACCAGCACCGGTCGCGGTAAGTCACCGAATGAACGCATATTTTTCTTCTCCAGAAGGTCTGCTCCCAGTGTAGTGAATTCCCGTCGGCGGCGACAGCCCCGGCAGACTAATTGGTTACATGAATCAGATTAACAGGTAATTCCTGCTTTTTTTTCACCGCCTCAACGGGCATAGTAGGCGCCATCTGACGCAGGTAATGACGTTTTCGGTGACGGGATGTCGTTGCAATCGCGAACAATTTATTGAAAATCCAATTTAAGGAGCGTTGCATGTTTGCAGTAATCTTCGGGCGTCCTGGCTGTCCTTATTGTGTCCGCGCTAAAGAACTGGCGGAAAAACTGACTGAAGAACGCGACGATTTCAACTTCCGTTACGTTGACATCCACGCGGAAGGCATCACCAAAGCCGATCTGGAAAAAACCGTCGGCAAGCCGGTAGAAACCGTGCCGCAGATCTTCCTGGATGAGAAGCACATCGGCGGTTGCACCGATTTCGAAGCTTACGCCAAAGAACACCTGAACCTGTTCCAGTAAGCTGGTGAACGACAAAAAAGGCGCTTAACGCGCCTTTTTTTATTGCCGCTGCCGCCGGTGCAGCTGCTGCAGCGTGTGCAACAGGCCGAGGGCGAACAGCATCAGCATCGCGCCGAACACGCACCAGAACACCGCGCTGGTGGCATAAGCCAGCTCCTGCCAGAACGAAGAGGACGGCGTCAGCCAGAAGTGACGGATCAACAGACACAGCGGCAACGCATACAGCGCGCCCAGCAGCGGGCACAGCAGCCGCTTGCGGCTCGACAGATAACTGGCTATCGCACCGGGGATCACGAACAGCAGCAGACCGGTTTCACCGTGGTGCTCATGATCCGTGCTGCCGAACAGGCCGGTTTGCTGGCCGAGAAACACCAGGCTGAACAACAGAAAACAGCTGAGAATACCCAGCCAATATCGATAACTCGTCATGCGAATTCTCCCCCGCCCAATTACCGCATCAATAGAAATCGGCCCGGTCACCTGCACAGCGCCGTTGAACCGAATTTTTTCCTTGGTCAAAAGAGAGTTAAATGCGCCCGACGGCGCAGGAAATCAGCTTTCAATGCTGGCTGTCGCCGGTCATAGCGTCTAGAATGAACGCCGCCGAACGATGGTTCGCTTCGCCTTCCGCTGGTGAGTGATTTATGACGTCGTTTTATGGCTGAATCTATCTCTTATAGTTATCTATATCAAGCACTTACTGGTAAACAATAAGTTATCCTCCGTGAACATAAACGTCGCTAGTTTGTTAAACGGTAACTACATTCTGTTACTGTTCGTGGTACTCGCACTGGGGCTGTGCCTCGGTAAACTCCGTCTGGGCTCCGTCCAACTCGGTAATTCCATTGGCGTTTTGGTGGTTTCGCTGCTGCTCGGCCAGCAACACTTCGCCATTAACACCGAGGCGCTGAATCTCGGCTTTATGCTGTTTATTTTCTGCGTCGGCGTGGAAGCCGGGCCTAACTTTTTCTCGATTTTCTTCCGCGACGGCAAAAATTACCTGATGCTGGCGCTGGTAATGGTCGGCTCGGCGATGGTGATCGCCATCGGCCTCGGCAAGCTGTTCCACTGGGACATCGGCTTGACCGCCGGCATGCTGGCCGGTTCGATGACCTCGACGCCGGTACTGGTGGGCGCCGGCGACACGCTGCGCAACACCATCGTCAACGGCCCGGCACTGCTGGCGGCGCAGGATCATCTGAGCCTCGGCTACGCCCTCACCTACCTGATCGGCCTGGTCAGCCTGATCTTCGGCGCGCGCTACCTGCCGAAGCTGCAACACCAGGACCTGTCCACCTCCGCCCAGCAGATCGCCCGCGAGCGCGGTCTGGACACCGACAGCCAGCGCAAGGTCTACCTGCCGGTGATCCGCGCCTACCGCGTCGGCCCCGAGCTGGTGGCCTGGGCAGACGGCAAGAACCTGCGCGAGCTGGGCATCTACCGCCAGACGGGCTGCTATATCGAACGCATTCGCCGCAACGGCATTCTGGCTAACCCGGACGGTGACGCGGTGCTGCAGGTGGGCGATGAGATTTCGCTGGTCGGCTACCCGGACGCCCACGCGCGGCTGGATCCTAGCTTCCGCAACGGCAAAGAAGTGTTCGATCGCGATCTGCTCGACATGCGCATCGTGACCGAAGAGATCGTGGTGAAAAACAGCAACGCGGTGAACAAGCGCCTGAGCCAGCTGAAGCTGACCGACCACGGCTGTTTCCTCAACCGCGTGATCCGCAGCCAGATCGAAATGCCGATCGACGACAGCATCGTGCTCAACAAGGGCGACGTGCTGCAGGTCAGCGGCGACGCGCGCCGGGTGAAGAGCGTGGCGGAGAAGATTGGCTTCATCTCGATCCACAGCCAGGTGACCGATCTGCTGGCATTCTGCGCCTTCTTCATCATCGGCCTGCTGATCGGCCAGATCACCATTCAGTTCAGCAACTTCTCGTTCGGTATCGGCAACGCCGCCGGCCTGCTGATGTCCGGCATCATGCTCGGCTTCCTGCGCGCCAACCACCCGACGTTCGGTTACATTCCGCAGGGCGCGCTGAACATGGTGAAAGAATTCGGCCTGATGGTGTTTATGGCCGGCGTGGGCCTGAGCGCCGGCGCCGGCATCGGCCACAGCCTGGGCGCGGTCGGCGGCCAGATGCTGATCGCCGGGCTTATCGTCAGCCTGGTGCCGGTGATTATCTGCTTCCTGTTCGGCGCCTACGTGCTGCGCATGAACCGCGCCCTGCTGTTCGGCGCCATCATGGGCGCCCGCACCTGCGCGCCGGCGATGGAGATCATCAGCGACACCGCGCGCAGCAACATCCCGGCGCTGGGCTACGCCGGCACCTACGCCATCGCTAACGTGCTGTTAACGCTGGCGGGGTCACTCATCGTGGTGCTCTGGCCGGGCATACTCGGCTGATCGATTAGCGAGAGAAATGGATCGGCGATAAAAATATTTTGATTTTTTTGTCGCCGGCCAGAACTTTCGTTGGGGGCCGCAGTCTGAATTAGTGCCACTGCTTTTCTTTGATGTCCCCATTTTGTGGAGCCCGATAATCCCGCCTTTTAGGTTCAAGATTATCGGGTTTTTTGTTGCCTGAAATAAAAATCCTTTACTTACAACGCATTAGATTCACCCCGCCCCGTCATTGGCGGCAAAATGGCGGCAGCCCAAAGTGGGACTTTTTTCTGCCCTCTCAAAGAGTTAACATTAGCGCTCCTTAACATGGAGATTTATAGAGGATTTCATGAAAAAATTTCTAAAATGGGCTTTAATAATTTTCGTTGTTCTTATTGTAATTGGGTATTTTTCTGATAAAGACAAACAGACTAACAGCACAGCATCACTTTCTAGCAGTACAACTACAGAGCAGCCTAAAAAGGAAAGGGTAGAAGATAGTTACCCAGATCAGGAAAAACGCTTCGTACAAATCGTTGAGCAGGCAATCAGTGGTTCGAAAGCTTCTGCCAATGATATGCAAAAAGGCGGGATTAAAGCTGACCGTACAGATGCCTTATGTGGCTTATTGAAGAATAAATCGGTAAAAGATTGGGTCGGTAAGGTTTATACAGTTGATTCTAATAGTGATGGTAAAGGGGTATTAACCATTCAACTTACTCGCGATATTTCGGTAAAAACCTGGAATAATGCGCTTTCTGATATCTCTGATAACACATTGCTAACTCCTAGGACTCCAATTTTTAATGCTGCGTCAAACCTCAAGAAAGGCGACTATGTTGTCTTTTCAGGCCGATTCATAGCAGACAATGAAAGCTGCATCAGAGAGTCCAGTATGGGCTTAAGCGGTGGACTTGAAGAACCAGAGTTTATCTTTAAATTTAGTGAAATAGCGCCCAAGTAAAACATCTTGAATCCAGCAAGCCCGCATTTACATGCGGGTTTTTTGTTAGCTTCCTACAGTTCAAATTTTTCAGTTGGATTTTATCTCCTTAACAACGCTGACATCATGCCGTGCCTGGCTCACCGAGTCCTTATCACAAAATCTAACGATCCTTATCAGCAAGTATCAAACCCACGTAAAATATATTTTTCCATTATTTTTCAATGGAGTGAATTTTTACCGAGATCCTACCTGGATCATTAAAACTGTAAAAGCCTGAAATTCTTTTCAATCTTTTCAGTTTGGGATTGCTCGCAAAGCCCCAGGCGCGGCGCGGCTCGGCGGGGTGTTTTGTAGAAAATCAGAACTGAAAAAATTTCCTGATCCAAATTGCGCAGGCGGGTGCGGTGTAGTGCCGTTTTCGTGGGCAAGATGTTTATTTCGTGGGGTTTCTGCCGCGCTGGCGGCACGCTGCTGCGGTGATCGGATTTATTCGCGTGGGATTGTCGCCGGGCTGGAAAGCGGCTCAGAATGGCGCACAGGCGGCCAGATTGCGGGCATGAAAAAGCCCGCGCGGGGCGGGCTGGTGCTTCCTGGTGCTGGCTTTCTTGTTTGTTCAATTTCTACACGGTTACGCGCTCAAAAGATAATTGGTTGTGTAGATCAATTACTCATTATTGATCGGTGCGGGCGATCAATATTTAACCCTACCCAATCACTGGCGCGTATTTGCTTTTCAGCTGGCTGGACTTCGTGCCGGCGGCGCTGATTGCCGCCGCGTTCTGCGGTGCGCCGGTGTTGCTGTGGGTGTGGGCCGCAGTCTGCTGCGCCAGCTCCTGCACCACCTCCAGCGTTTCCAGCATCAGAGCCATCACGTTGATTTGCTGGCTCCCCACCCACACCACCGGGGCGATCACTTCCTGGCGCGCTGCCGCTATGCTGCTGCGGATTTTACCGATCTTCTCCATCAGGCTGCCAGCCACCGCCGTGGTGGCATCGCCGCCCACGCTGGCCACTGCGTTGGCCTGCGTCGCTACGCTGTAATCGCCCTCTGCGATGTGCTGCACCGCACCGGCCAACAAGGTGGACGTGCCCAGCACCGTGGTTTTATCGTTAGCCTGCACGGTTGTGCCCCTGGCCACCACGGTGCGCGTTTCCTCATCGGCCTGGATTTCCCTGGTCATGGAATTTTCACGGATCGCCTGGTCGGTTTTCCGCTCCCAATCCCCCGCCTGGGTAACCCGTTGGGAAACTTCCTCCCGCTGCTGCTGTAGCTGCTCGCCGGGCTTCACATCCGGCAGCGTGTTGCCCTGGGCCAGCGTCTGCCGGATAAACGGCTTATCAGGCCGCCCATCAGTAAAAGCCACCTCAACCAGCGTTCCCACCGGCGGAAACTGGAACATGCCCGAATCCTGGCCCGCCATCGGCACCGGCAGCGGCACCGCCGGGTAAATCGGCGTGTTTTTTGCCGGCTGGCCGTCTGCGTCCAACAGCTGCAAATCCACGGCATAGCGGGGCCGGAATGGATCGGCCAAGTCGCCACTGGTCACCGCCTCCGCGTGGGCCTCTACCCTGGCGAATTTTGGCAGATGCAGCCCCGCCGACAACTCCGGGTAAGCCGCATCAATCTGGCGCTGCGCCGGCGTCATGGCCACGGCCTTGCCCGTCAGCGGGTTTACCGCCAGCCAGGTGATCGTGGTGTCGTCGTTTTCCAGGCGAACACTCGACAGCCGGCGGCCATTGACGACCACACCAGGGCGCAGCGCCTGCACCATTGGCAATGTCATGCTGTTGCCGCCGGCGCGCGCCTGGCTAAACTCGGCGGGAATATCCACCGGCTTGCCGGCAAACATGGAATGCGCCCAGCTTCCCAGGAACACGCCGCCATCCGGCAACGGTTGCCAAACGTAATCAGGCACGCCAAAAGCTGCCCCCAGGTTGGCCAACAGCTGATAACCCGTCCCGCTATGGGTGAAATGGGGGATCGGCTTGTCCAGGTAATCCGCCTGCGCCGGCAGCGCGATCGTTATTCCGCTGTTTTCCTCCAGCCAGCTGGCCACCTGGCGCAGCGTCGGGTGCTGGAACGAACACGGCCACAACCTTTCGAACACGCCCGCCAGCTCTCGCACAAACAACCGCTGAAAACCGTTCTCTGCCGGCTGCGCGCGCTCCACATATCCGGTGAACCAGCGCAAAATGCTATCCGTATAGCCGGCATCCAGGCGCACCAGCTTGCCGGTGTAGTCCGTTTCGGTCTGCGCGGTGATAAACCCGCGCCCGCAGCCGTTCAACTCCAGCACCAGGTTAAGATCAACCAGCGGCACCGCATCCCCGGACAACATCAGACGCTTAATCGGTTTCATTCGCCCCCACCACGCCGGCCAACGCATCATCTGCCGGCTTCAAAACGCGGCGCTCGAACCAACTCAATTTCTGTTCGTCCTCTGCCGCTGCACCCTTGCCGTTTACCTGGCCATTCGCGCCTGGCGTCTGTTTTTTGGCGGCGGTTTTGCTGCCCTCCCGCGCGTCTTTCTTTTCCGGCACGCTCAAATGCTCGCGCATCGTAAACGTCACCTGCCAGGCTTGCTTGCCGTCCTGTTTCGGCGCGTCAATCGAACCGGTGAACGTCGCCAGTCTAAAGTTAATGGCCTGGGCGGTATGGTTGGCCACACGGTAGCGTTTCAACTTGCCGCCCTCCGTGGCCTCCGCCAGAGCAAACAGGCGCGTTAACACCTTGGCTTCGCTAAACGGGATCATGCCGGAAATGCGCAGTTCCTTGGGCTTTATGCCCTGCTCGGCGTTCGCCGTGCTCGAGGTCTGCCCGGATTGGTCTTTATCCTGAAACTGCATCATCGGTGTCACCATGATCCCCTTGAGGGGGATAGCTTCACCATTAAGCGCCAGCGTGACTATCGTCATGGATCATCGCCTCCAACTGCCCTAAATCCTTGCCTACGAACAACACCGCCAGGGTAAAAACCGCATCCTGGCGGGGAACATCCTTTTTCATCGCCGCGCCAATGCTGGCGGCGGCCCCTTTTGCCGTGAACACCCACGCCGGCGCGCTTTTTCCCTGTAACGCCGTCATGGCCTCGCTCACCATCGCCAGCGCAGATTGGCGAGCCTCGGCAAAGCCGGCCAACGCCGACTGCAAGCCGCCAATACTCGCCCCAAGCGCCGCGCCCGCCTTGGCTTCTGCGATATGCTGCGCATTCAGCGCCAGGCGCTGCGCACTGGTCGAAAGCGGCACCGCCGCCGGCAATCCGCCGCCCATCTTCCCAGGCAGCTGCATCCGGGTAACAGCCTGCGTGGCCGCCGTCTGCGCCATGCGCTGCACCTGGTTTAACGCCGGCAGCGGCAGCACCCCCGACAGCGACGCAACCAACGGCATAAACTCGGCGTGTGAGTTGGCGCAGATCATAAACACGGTGGCGCTGATTTCGGCCCCCTGGCCGGCCAGCTTGCCCGCCAGGTAATCCACGGCGTTGGCCGGGCTTAGGTAACTGCCGGATGCCTCCGCCCTGCCCACGCCATAAACCCACGGATGCGCCGGCACCATCGAGCACGTCAGCGCCTGCATATCGCCAGGCATACGCAACACCGCCCGACGCCATGCCCCTTCATTTCGTTCCTGTTTCATCATGCAACACGCATCCAGCCACGAACATGCACATAGGCGTTTGTTACGTTGATAGGCTCATTACGGACAAACTCATTACCATTGCTGTTAGTGTAAGTACCCGCAGTTACATTCAGGGTGTGGCGGCCATCGTTATCCGTTCCCGACACAGTGCCGCCATATTCCGCCCCAGGGCCACGCATCCCCCCACGGTGGGAGTGATCAGGCAGGTTGTGTGCCCCGATTGTTACATGGTTATTACCGCCGGTTTGCATAGCATCATAGCCAAGGCTGATAACGCGCCCGTCATAACCTGTACCGTTCAAATCTTGCCAATCTGTACCGGGATAGATCGCACGAGGATCGACATTATTGCCCAACAGCATCACATACCCCACCGGGAACGGGCAGTGCTGATTTACCCACTCCCGAGTGGCAACCATGCCGGCTTTACTGCTGATATTGCCGCTGTAAGGATTGAAGTCCCACGCACAATCAACATTGCTGTCACCCTTGGCGTGGATCGTGGGGTGAGCGTGCTCGCTGTTAGCGGGCATCAGATAACCAAAGCTAACCGCCGTCGGGTATCCTTGATTTTTCCGGGTTGACGTTCCCTTCGCAACAGGGACGTAAATACCGCCGTTATTCACCGGCCATTGCCAATTGGGTTGGAAAAATGATGCCTGCGTGCTCAGTTGATCTGCATAAGCCCCAGCACCATTTGGCATGGCTTCGGGTGTACTGGCATAAGAAGGGGCGATAACCTGGCCGGTGAAACTCCCCCCGCTGGCCATCATTACCCGATCCCAGCCGCTAAACGTGCCGTTGACGTTGACCGCCGCACGCAAGCCAGGTTTTCCGCCCACTTCGTGCGACAGTTGTAAATAGTGCTGAAACTTGCCATTGCCTGGCGCAGTAGACAGATCGCTGCCGTTGGTTGTACACAGAACCGATCCCCACGGCACCGCCGCCCAGGAACTATTTTCAACGCTCCACACGCCTGGAGACGTTGGCGCACTATTGCCGGCCAATACGCGGGAATTGCCCATTCTGGCGGCAAAGTTGTTGCTCTGGTCTGCGGCTTTCACGTCCGCGATAGTCGGCTTATAGTCCGTGGTGTACACCCGCGCCCACGCAGTGGAACCGGGGCTATCCTTCCGCATGGATCGCAGGTAGAAAGAACGCTCACCAGACCCCACTAAAAACTGCACGTTGCGAAATTCGTTTGCCTTGCCGGTGAACAAAACCCCCATCCCACCCGGCACCGGATACCCCTTATTGGTGGCCTCTGCCAACGATTCAACGGTAAATCCGTTGGGGCGGTTCACATCGCTATCCGCGTTTGCTGTAGACCCATCGGGAAACACAATGCGCGGCACCGTCAGTGGCCCGCTCATGGCGTCGCCGGTCTGTTTCACAAAACGCCCGTCTGCCTCGGTCTTGTTCCAGGCGTTCACGTCCGACGCCAATAAGTTAACGTCGCCAGTCAGCGGCTTGCCGTTCACGCGGATAGAACGCAGGGCATATTTCTGCGCCGCCTGGGCATCGGTCAGCGCGCCAACGTCCTCCGCCGTAGGTTTATTCGCCGGCGAGTAAACGCGGGCGTTACCATCCCACACGGATGCGCCGGTGATCCGCCCCTTTGCCGAAAAAGCCCCGGTGCGCACGTTCAGGAACGCCGTGCGCCCCTGAATCCCGTCCGTTTTGCATGTGTTGAAAAAGCCAAGACCGTACCAACTCATCAGATCAAGATTGCAAGTTGCATAGCTCGCGCCGTCCCCATTGCCAGGATAAATCCCCCCATTGTTATTGTTCCACGGCACATTCACGCCGCCGGATGCCCGGATCTCTTTCTTGAACTCGCCGCCCTCGCTGGCCGATACCGCGTCCACATCTGCCGCCGTCGGCTTATATGCCGTGGTGTAAACTCGGCTCCAGGTCACACCATTTGCGGCAGTGGTTGAGCGACCAATCCAGGCATCGCCCCGACCACTGATCGCCAAATATCCCGCCGTTGGCGCGCCATCAATCGGCAAACTAACGACGCCGGCAGACGTACCGGAGATCGGCGGCTTATTCTCAGCGGCATCATTAACCCGGTAAAACTGCGCGACGTTGTTGTAAGCATCGGTTTTAGGTGCGGCCCCACCCCCCAGGCCAAACGCCCCGACCTCCATCACATTGCCACCTACCACGCCCACGTTGCGCGTGGCGGCGGTGCCTAAGCCCAGGCTCCCCCGGCTTTTCGCCTTATCCTTGAGGGAGGCCAAGTTATCATCCTTGCGCAAGTAAGCATCATTACCGGCCTGGTCGGACAGGGAGCCTTGCGGGCGCAGGTCGGTAATGTTGCCGGCGGCGTCGACACTGGCCACCGCAAACACATAGTGCTTAAAGCCGGCGTTATCCGTGTAATCCGCTGCGGTGGCCGCAACGGTGAATTTCACCGCCGCCGCCCACTGGCTTACCACATTGCCCTGTAAACTCACATCGGCCCACACCTTGATAGGCTTGGCCGTCACGGTAATGTTTTGGTTGGCCGCCAGCACCGCGCGCAGCCCGCCCACATAGCCGGTGCCCGCGGTCACGAAATACTGCGCGCCGGCCTTGGCCACCAGGAACCCATTGCCAAAGAACGCGCCGGCACCGTAGTGATCGCGGTTAATCAGGCGCTGCATCTCATCGATACCGCCCAGGCGCGCGGTAAAGTCGATCTGCCAGGTTTCCGCCGGCGTGGTGATCGCCGTCTCGCTGGCCGCGCCGTCATACTCCATCACAAAGGAGCGGGTGATCGCGTTGCCCTGCTGGCCGGCATGGTTGGCCACCTTGCGTTGCGTCGGTGCATGAACAATCATCGCTACCGTGTTGCTGGCCTTGTTCACCAGGCCAATCCAGTTGAAGTCAAAATCGCCCACCTCGGTGCCCAGGGTGACCGAATACACCACGGCGTTGTTGTTCACGACGCCGGTTTTGTTCACTGCCTGGCGGTGCACAATCTGGCCCACCGGCGGCATCCCTTCTTTGCGGTCAATCGGCTTGCCGGCATCGAGGCCCGGCACGTTGGCAAAAACGAACTCATCCAGCACCACGCGGGAACCGTTCACGGCTTCTTTTGCTTTCCATTGCTCAAAGGCAAAGGTGATCGCGGTTTGTGACATGTTGATTATCCTTTCAGTGTTGCGCTCGCCACGGTGGCGGAATGTTGGTTATTGATACTGGCCACCGCGCTGGCGGCGCTGTAAGTCACGTATTCACATCCCGCCCAGCCAGCGCGTAATTGCAGGACAGAATTGTTAATCACTTCAAATCGATAGCGGCGGCAGGTGCGGCCATACTGCCGAATAACCTGCATCAGCAGATCGGGATTACTGGCCACCTGGCCATCAGTCACGCGGACGCTGATCACGTCCCAATCTATGCCCGGTTGGCGCTCCAGGATTTCCACATAGCCCACGCCCAGGCGCTCAAAAATGGCGATAAAGCCGGCCACCGATCCCGCATCGCGGGCGTTGATAAAGGCGTACTGCACGCGCTTGCGGAACAGCTCCAGCGGCTCCCCGTTGAAGCGGGTAATATCGCGCTGGTACGCCAGCACCTGGAGCAACGGCACCGCGCAGGTGGCCGCATCCAGCTGTTTCAGCGGCCAGGTCAGCCAGCCATGCACCCACAACCAGAAATTGCGGCAGGCGCGCAGCAGCTTGGCCGGCTCCCCGCGATTCATCCAGGACGGCAACAGCATCCCCGCCAGGCGTTCTTTAAAATCAGGCATCGGCAACCTCCAGTTTCAAGGTTTTCAAACGCGGCACGTTCAGCTCGCTAACAATATCGCCCAGGGAAAACGCGATAGATTCCAGCTCGGGGAAAGCGCGGTGTAACTCCCTGGCCAGGTTCGAAAACGAGAAGCGCGCATAAGGCCAGGTTTTCTTTACGTCATACTCGGCGTTTTGCCGGAACGCGCAGCGGATCAGGGTTTCGCTGTTTCGCGTCAGCGCGGCCAGCGCATCCGCCGTAAAGTTGGCTTTGTTCTCCACAAACAGCGTTACGGCCAGGTTGTGTTGGGTTTCCGGCATGGCGAAACACTGCATATCATCGCCGTGGCCGTGGTTCCCCTTGTTGGTGATGTAGTCATTGACCGCGTTAATGAACGGCTGCGAGGCAACGCCGGAATCCAGCAGCAGATAGGCATTTGCCGTTCCTGGCCCGCGCGGGGCGTCGTGCTGGAAAAAAATTCGGTCGATACTCAGCCCGGCGACGCTGGCGATCATGCTGCGGTAAACCGCATCCGTGTGATAGTTGCCCGCCAGGTTGTATTGGTTGCGCGCCCTGTCCCGTAAATCGTCGTCGGATTCCTGGTCAGCGCCGGGGGCCAGTAACCAACCCTCCTCGTTTTCCACCCGCACAATGCCCGGCACCGCCTGGGGTAAAATCCTGTAGTAACCGGGGGCCAGGTTATGCGCGCCGGCTGGCTCGGTCGCTTTCACCGGCACCAGTCCGCCGGCTGTGCCGGCGGCCAACGTGGTTTCCTTCACCACCGCCACGCTGTAAACATGGCCGTTAAGCCGCTCGGTTTGCACCACCGTGCCGGCGGGGATCGTGACCATGACACTGGCGTTTTCCTTGTCGAACCGAAAAACGCCCTCGGCTGCCGTCGCCGGCTTGCGCTTCACGTTGACGCCCCAGGCGAACATTTCCAGCCAGGTGCCGCCGGCTGTGGCCAAATACATGTTGGCCATGACGACCGACACCAGAACATCCTTTAACCACATCACCGGGGCGGTAATAATCGCCTGGATAAGTCGCCAAAACGGCGACATTTTGGACGTATTGGTAATTAACCCTTCGGCGGTCACCAGCTCGTTAAATTTGGAATTAACTTGCTCCGTGGTAATGGGCATTCCGCTTTCTGTTAAGGCTTTCTCGTAATCAACCTGCGGTTTCATTGTCATAATTAACGCTGGCCTCCACTTTGCCGAAATCATAAGTTTCTGCGGTCACCCACAACCGCTTTAACGTTTCCTCGCTAATCACGACCGTGCCCGGAATAATTCGCGTATCGTCTTCCAGCAACAACACCATTTGCATAATGACATCAGCGCGAAGCGTTGGACTTCTTTCCGCCACTAATTGCGTGACCAATCCACTTTCTAAAATGGCATGGACGCAATCCTGGCCAATACTTACCCGGTTATCACATAACACCGGCTCCCGGCCTGTATTTAGCGAGAAATCGCCATTTTCAATTAGCAGGTCGATATAAAGGGGTTCGCTCATTAACTTAATTCCTGCCATTCCATTAGCTGCTCGGGCGTCATACCCTGCTTAACGTTAATATGGACGTTCTCAATATTTTTGCGGTTGTCGGTAATGGTTCGGGAATTATTGTTAATTTCCTTATTAATCCCACCGGGGCCAATTCCTTTTAATCTGCCGCCGCTTAGCAACTTATCCGGCGCGGGCGGTGGCGGCGCGCTTTTCTCGGTCTGCACCTGGGCCAGCACCTGCACTTGCTGCGCCGGTGGCTGCGGCACCTTCACCACCGGCACCGCCGGCGCGGGCGTCGCTGCCGTTCCCTGCATCGCCCTGGGCACCACGATAGGATCGCGCACATCCTCAATCAGCGTTTTGCGCGCCCCTGCCGCCGGCATCAGCGCCGGCGCTGGTTGTGGCACCGCCACCGGGGCCACTGCCGCAGCCTGGGCCGCTGCCGGCAATGCGCTGCTACCCTCCAACGTGGCCAGGCCCGTGGGCAACGCGCCTGCATCAATCGCCGGCACCGTCACCGGCGGCACGTTTACCATTCCCTGGGGTTCGGTCACCGTCGGCACCACATCCACATTCATGGGGTCAATACTGACGCCCGGCAGCATGTTGATTTTGTCGATGATCCAGTTGTAGGTGTCGGCAAACGCAGACCGGAACACGCCCCACAGTTTGGTAAATACGCCCGATACCACACGGCCAATCGTCATAAATGATTCAATCGGCGAGGACGGATCAAACGCGGCCACCACGTCCAGCCAGCCTTGCTTAACGATGCCGAACGCATCGAACAAGTGGCCGATAGTCTTGATCACCAGCTCAATCGGCGACAGCAACAAGCCGATCGCGCCGGCAACGATCTGGCCACACAGCTGGCCGGCAGTGGTGACGGCTTGCAGCTCCGCCGCCGTGCTCTGGACAGGGGTTAGCAGGTTAACGAACCAGCCAAACAGCGTCTTAATAGCATCCCATACCCCAGCCGCCGCCCGCTTCACCAGGTCAAACGCGCCGGCAAAGGGTGACAGCGCGCCGGCGGCCTCTTTAAAGCCGGCAATAAACCCGGACACAAACGCCTTAATCGGCTTCCAGAACATCCACACCGCCGCCACCACGGCACCAATAGCGGCCACCAACAGCGCGATCGGCCAGCTCATCAGCAGGAACGACACCGCACCGGTGCGGGCGGCAATCGACGCCGCCAGCAGGCCCGCGCGCAGCATCACCAGGCCACGGTTAAACACCGCCGTAGCCGCGCCGCCGGCCAGCATGGCCAGGCGATTGAGGCCCAGCAATTTGGCCACCGGCCCCAGCAGGTTGCGTAACCCCAGCATCAGGAACATGTGGACGCCGATCGCCAGGTTGGCTATCGCCCCCGCCGCCGCCAGGCTCAGGAACGCCAGCACCGCCAGGCCAATGGCCCGCGCCAGGTTGGGGAACAGCTTCAACCAGCGCACCAGGGTTTGCCCCGCGTCCGCCATTTTGTTAATCAGCGGATAGAGCACCGGCAACAGCGTTAACCCCATCGCCGCCCGGATGGAATACCAGATAGCGGTTAGCCGTTCCCACGGATTGGCCATGCGCTCCGCCATTTCCGTGGCGCGCTTCATTCCGTCATTGCTGCCCAGCTCGGTAATGTGCCGTTTCAGCAAATCCACATTGCCGTAAAGCTGTTTAATCAGTACCGACGAATCGCCAAAAGCATCATCCAGCGCGGCTTGCGCCTTGAGGTTCCCCTCGATGCTCTTGCCGTAGCGCGCCTGTAATTTCTCCAGCATTTCCGGCAAGCTGACCATGCCGCCCGCCGCGTTAACAAAGCTCATCCCCAGCTTTTTGGCCCCGTCCTGGGCCGTTTGGTAAAACGACTCGTAAACGCTGCTCGCTTCCGATCCTAACGTGCGCTCAAGTTGCCCCATCACGGCTAACTGCTCATCGATGCCGACGCCGTAGTTTGCCCCCACGCCCCTGGCGCCCTCCATCAGGTCAGAGATCGCCCCCATGTTGGTGCCAAAGGCTTTGACCATGTAGGCCGTTTTGCCGGCGAGTTGCTCGGCGAAATTCACGCGGCCCATCTTCTCGGCGTAGCTGCTGAATTTGTTGTACATGCTGCCCATGTACTCCGCCGCCTCTGCGCCGCTGGCTTTCGTGGCCGCTGCCAGGGTATTGGTCGCCACGGCAAACGCCGGCAACTCCTGGTTGGTCAGCAATCCCACCTGGCTGCGGATCGCTTCGGTGGACGTGATAAAGTCCACCGACGACTTGCCATATTTGGCGGCAAAGGCCAGCGCATCGCCCGCCACCTTCTGTAAGGTGCTGTCATCAATCCCTTTCGTGGCCGCCGCGTTCAGCGCGTCAGTGATCTCGATAGCTGGGCCTAACGCGCCCTTAATCGACAACCCAACGCCGACCAACCCGGCCCCACCCACGGCAATCTTGCCAAAGGCCGCTTGCGATTTTTCCGCGAAACCGGTAACCGATGCCTGGGCCTGTTTCAGGGGCCGCGTCAGTTTGTCGATCAGGCTCAGGGTAAAATCTAGCTGTTTCATTATTCGCCTTTAAATGCCAAAGAAATGCCGTTTGCGGTGGCCACGCGCATATTTTCCCAATGCCGGTTATCCAGCCAAATGGCGCGGGCTAAGTTCTCAGAGCTATCATTTTCAGCCGGCAAGTAATAACGCCGCAGCGTTAGCGCTTGTTCAATGAAATTGTTATCAATAGCCCGCAGCCGGTTGGTTAGTTTTTTACTTCAATTTCCAGTTTTGGCGCATATTTCGCATTCACCGCTTCCGCGATTTGCAATGGTGCGCCCGGCAGTTTAAGCAGATCATCCAGGTCGGTTTTACTTTCTGCCGCAACGATACGGCGCAAATAGGTCACATGCGGGGCGACTTTATTATCCATCGCCATATCGTTAATCAAGCTGTTATAGGCCGTGGTGTTTGGCTCAAAAGCCACGTCTTTGCCCTGGATAGTCAAAGTGATTTTATTTTCTGCTTTGCTCATTGCTGTAATTCCTTACGTTGATTTATTTCGTCTACTAATTGGTTATGCCGTGCGGCGCACAGCGGATAAACATCTAAATAGGTTAATAACGGCTCGCTAACGTCTTTACCGGTTACCCCATTTATCCTGGGTAATTGCTCCGGGCATTTAACGAGTAAACTTTCCTGAAATGGCACGTTCGGCTTTATCTGCGGCCTCGTTGTACATCCTGACAAGCTCATCAGACACACAAACGCGGGTAAATACCGGCTTAACCACTTCGGTGCGGATCTCTTTCGGTTGAGCATCGCGCAACGCCTCCAGCTTGCTTTCCAACTGCCGGGCCGAACGGCTGGCCACGTTCTCCGATGCCTGGCGGGATTCCTCCCCGGCCCGCTGCGCGGCCCGGTCTACGGCCAACGCCAGGCTATCCCGATGCCAGCCATTGGCCTGCCAGCCGCCGGCAAAGCTGGCCACCAGGGCCAGCAGGCCCAACCATGCCCCCTTGGCCATCAGCGCCGCCCATCGTGCGCCAGGCTAAAATGGTTGCCGTCCGGGCGGTCTTTGAAGCGTCCACCCCAGGCACCTCCCAGGCTTTCCCACTTCTCGCCGAGCGGTTTATATGCCTCGGTTTGGGTCTGGTACACGCCGTTAATAAACAGGTTGAAGTCCACCGCCAGGCGCTGCGTATGCAGGCTATTGGCGATGCCTGCACCGGTCGCGGCGTTGCGCGCGGCCTGCTCAGGCGTGCGGTAGGCTTCGCCAAACGTCAGCCGGTAGCCATGATCGCCGGCCCAGGTGATCAGCTGGCCGATCAAGGCGGTAAACAGCTGCTGTTTTTCACTTAACGTCATCTTTCATCTTCCCCGCTAACAGATTGCTGCCCTTACGTTTAAGCCACAGTTCAACAGCCTGGTGGCCGGCGATACCCAGGGCCGCCCCTACCCCCACCACGCCGAGGGTGGGCAGACCTGGCACCCAAATCAACGCCGCACCTGCCACCATTGCCGTGCCCGTTCCCAGGATCACCCGACCGATAAACAATCGCGGGGTGATCGGCTCATCGCTACTTAACACCTTGCCGATAGCAATCAGCGCGCCCAATAACAGCAGGCTCCAGAACGTTTTTTCATGCTCTTGCATCTGGCACCCTTACCCGATCAGGTTCTGCGTCACTTCCGCTTCCAGGTAAGGAATGCCGCCCAGGCGCACAAAATCCGCATCCGTCACCACAAACTTAATCTTGTGCGTCATAATGCTGCCGCCCTTCGGATCAACATCCAGAATGTCACTCAAAATCAGCTTGCAGCCGAACGCCTCCACTTTCAGCTCCTCCCCGCCGGCCTTGGCGTACCACATCAGATCAATTGGCGGGATGCCGCGCCAGCTGCCGGCGGCCCGCGCTTTGGCGGTCACCTGCGCCAGGGATTTGGTGCTTAGCTCCATTTCCCCCTCGGCGGCCACGTCGCCGGAAACCCAGCCATCGGGCACGCCACCCGTTTGGGCTGCGGCGGTGTTGTCTGTAATGCTCAGGCTTACTTTTTCGGCATGGACTAAATCACCGTCCATATTGAAATCAACCGACTGGCCAGAAATTCGTTTTGTCATGCCGCGCCCTCCAGCGAGTTATCCAACATCAGGCTAACCGTGATGCCTTTCGGGCATTCGTAGGTACGGATCACCAGGTAAATTTCCACCTTGGTGGAGGTGCGCCAGGTAATTTGCACATCCCCCTCCAGCGGCGCTTTAACTTCGCCGGGGAACGTCACGCCGTTAATTTGCGTACTGCGCGCCATTTCTCGCAACGTCTTGGCAAAATACTGTTGGTGCGCCGCAATGCTGGTTGGCGTACTGTTCAGTGACCGATCGGCAATCTTAGGAATTGCCAGCAGTCGCACACGGCGCGCCGCTTTATCCACCACGCGCAGGCTTTCCACTGCCTGGAAATCGCCGCCCTCCACATCCAGGGTGCGCCCGTCAGACCAGTAAAGGCCGTCGTAATCGGGATACCACATCGGCACGCTAAAGCGGTTTGCCTCCAACGCCTGGAGCGTCGCCAGCTCCAACACTTCCCCGGAACCGTCCACCGGTGTGGACGTGCTGCCCATTTCGACCAGCGCCCCGGTAGCCACACGGGCCGGGCTATCGGCGATCGTCACAGCGCGGTTACACAGTCGGCCAGCCAAAACACCCGGCTCATTGCCCCACAGACGCGGCACCAACTGGATCGCCGGCTCGGCAACGCCTTTTTGCAGGTCGTTGATGCGGCCCACATACTCGGCCCAACCTTCACCCTTTTGCAGCGATTCCACCGACAGAATGAACCACTGCCAGCGGCCAAACTTGGCGATAATCTCCGCCCGCAGGCTCTGCGCCTGCTTCACAACATCGAGCGTTGCCGGCACCAGGTTAACGATGCCCTCCACACTCGCCATACGCTGCGCGGCCAGTACCGCCGCCGGCCAGTTTTTGGCGGCGTCGGCTTCCGCCAGCACATGCACATACGCGAACCAGTTTTGCCCGGCGTTCAGCTTTGCGGCCTGGAGGTTGCTTTTCAGCACTGAACCCCCCACGCCCAACAGCACATCCAGATCGGTTTGCGTGTTCACCGGCAGCGTTTTGCCGATATTGGTTTTACCGGCCCCGACAAACAGCAATACCCGCTCGATCTCTTTGGTTTCGCCCTGGTGCCGGTTTACCTGGTTAACCTGAATCGTTGGCCAACTCATTGTTTCCCCTTAATGTCTTGCGCTTTCACATTCCAGCCAAACCCAATTGCCTGGAGTTGACGCGCTAACGCTTTGTTAAAATCCGCGTCACTCATGCCCAGGAACGGGCGGGACGGTAAATCGACCGTCCAGGTCGTTTTGGCCGCCTTGCCGCTCAACTTGCGGATCAGCAAGCCGGCCTGCGCGAATGACATATTTCCCACAATTTCCTTGAGCGGCGGCTTTCGCCAGCGCTTCCCGCGCCTCACCTGGTAGCCCAGCTGGCGCAGCTTCTTAGCCTGGCGCAGCGTGGCTTGCCGCTCGGTGTCGGCTTTCCTGCCGGCCACCTGTTCCCGCTTGATGGAAACCCGCATACCGGCCGATTGCGAAAACCCCACCACGCCCGCCGGCACGGCCTTATTGCCGTTGCGGTATCCACCGCCCTGGAGGTAAAGCCTTACGGCCTCCCGCTCTGGCATGTCGCGGATATGCAGCAAATTGGGCATATTGCGCAGCATCTTGCCGCGTCGCCGGGTCTTCCTCCCTTCCCAAGGCGTGCCGTCCGGTTGCTGCTGGTTGCGCACGTTGCGCTTAGCCGCGGCTATCACCCCGTATTTGGCCATGCGCCATAGCAGGCGCTGGCGTTTGGCCTGGGGCATTTCCAGCTTGGCCAATTCTTTGCGCAGCGCCCGCAGCTGCGGGCGGCTCAGCTCACCGTTGATAATCACGGCGTTTCACCGATCGGCGCGCCGGTGCTGCCCACGCCATACACGCGCCCTTCCAGGGCCCACCAAATTTCCGGGTCGGCCAATCGCCATCGCTTCCCGTCGAAAGGGATTAGCCCTTCCTCGTCCTGGGTCAGCGTCAGCGGCTCGGCCATCTTGAGCGCGATTTCCACCAACGCGGTTTTATCGTCCGTGACCACGATCGCCAGCTCCGGCAACACCGGTTCGAACCCCTGTTCAATTAGCCCCTGGTCGGCGTTCTCAATCAGCCAGGCCAGCAACAGCGCGCACAGGTTGCGCGGGTCAAATTGGCGATACGGGAAGCGCCCCCAGGACAAAACCGCCTCGTACTCCATCACCGCCATTTGGTATTGGTTCAGCCCCAAATCCCTCTGCGCGTTGATAAAGCTCACTTCTTCCATGTCGCTGTTAAATTCCAGGTTGGCCACGCGCGCCGGCAAATTGGCCTGTATGAACGCGGTTAGCGTCTCTAACTTGCTCATACCAGCCGCGCCGACGATCGCCGCGCCCCCTTCATGTTGCGCAGCACCGTGGCGGCTTCCGCTAACAGTCGGCTGCGGGTTTCCGGGTTTTCCTGGCCGGCATTCGGTGCCCGGCTAAACTGCGTCGAATACTCCCCCAACAAATCCGCCTTTGCCCTGGCGAATACCGCTTTTTCGTACTGCGCGATCAGCGCGGTTTTGTCGCCAATCTTCACCCCTGGCACGGCGCTGGCCTGGGTATAACCTTTCGCCTGTAGCTGGCCCGTCAGCTTTGCCAGGTCGAGATTAATTTCTGCTACGCTGGCCACCAGGGCCGCGCCCAGGGTGTCCGCGTCAATATCGGGCGGAATGCTGCGCCGTTCCTGGAAATCCGCCAGGCTCAAATCCGGCCAAAATCCGTTATTGGTTAACGTGGCGTCCTGGTAATCCGTGGCCTTGCCGTTAAACATCGTCGTTACTCCGAAAAAAAGCGGGCAGACCGGCTTCCATAGCACATCGCACCGAAGTGCCTTGCCTCCACCGCGCCCGCTTTGGCTTGCGGTAGTCTTTTATTCTTTTTCCAGCGCCCGCAGCCTGGCCGCAATTCGCTGCCGCTGCGTCTTAACGCCGGCCCCTCTGGGGTTAAATGCCTGCGCCTGGGCCAACAATGCATCCGCCTGTTTCAGCGTCGCCACATCCTCCACGGCGCTGGCCAGCGGCTGGCCGTTGTCATCACGCAACAGCATCAGCCCGGCAAACTTGAACCACTTGGCGCTGATCTCCTCATGCAGCCGCCAGTTGTCCCGCACGTTGGCAAAGGTGCGGGAGAAGTACGGCTCCAGGCTTTCGCCCCGGCTGGCCTCCTCCTCTGCCCAGGCCAACACCGTATCCGCCACAAACGCGGCAAAGCTGCGTTTTAGCCTGTCCGGCGTCTGCTGCCGCTGGGCGATCGCCAGGTCGGCCCAATCCAACGCCTTATCAAAATCCCCCACGTCAAACAGCCAGATCACGCACCAGGCAAAAATGGGGTTGGCGTAAACCTCGCCCTCCGCCAGGTAGGTTTCCACGGTCGGCAACCAGCGCGGCAACAGCTCATCGCGTTTCATGGCGATGCGGTCAGCGGTGCGCGGCAGCTCACGCAGCCGGCGAATATCCCGCTCCATTGCCTGCACCTGGAGGTGCAGACTGTCCCAACCTGCCAGCGCCTGCTGGCGTTCAAGTTTGCGCTCGGCCTGAACCCTGGCCGTGTGGCGCTGCGCGGGGGAAAGTGACATTGCGCTTACTCCCCTTTCGGCGCTTCCACCTTGCCAATGGTCACGGCGGATTCATCAAAGGCGGCGTACATTTCCGGGTATTCCACGGCGTAACCTTCGTTGCGCAGATACTTGTTCTCGTACTGCTTACGATCTTCCACAAACTCCGCCGCGCGCTGGCGGGTGCCGCGCTGGGTGTAGATGTGAAGGTTGCTCAGCGGCGTCACAACCATGCGCTTGCCCGGCATAAACGGCGGCACGATCGCCGGACGGCCCGCGAGGGACGTTCCCAGCATTTGAGCCGCGATTTTTTCCGTTGGACGGTCGGCGGCCTGGTACAAACGGTGTTGCTCCGCTGCCACCAGATCAGCACCAACCAGCACGGTTAAACGCGGGTCGTTGCGGAACTGCGCCGGGATCTTGCTGTTGATAAGGTCAGATGCCATCGCGTCGAGCGACACATAATCACCGCCGGCCCCCAGGGTCACCGCATCGGTGATGATCTGGTTGTCGTCGAAGGCCCGCACAAACTCCTGCCATCCAATATTGACGTCTTCGCCGTTCGGGTTTTTCTCTGGATCAGACGTTTTCGCCACGGATTTACCGTTAAAGCCAATGCGCAGCATGTCCAGGGCAAAAGATTGGTTGGTGAAAGTCTGCATACGCTGGAAAAACTCGTTTTCATCACCAGAGTTCGCCCATACAGACAACATGGCCCAGGTCAGCGCCGCGCCGGAGTCGGTTTCCGAGAGCTTGTATTCCAGGCCATCGACGCCGGTTTGGCGGATAAAGCGGCCGCCCTCTTTTCGCCCGGTGAAGATGCCCGGATTGCCCACGTTCACCACCTGACCGGTAAGCTGGTCAACATCGGCAACGGTGATCATGGACAGGAAATCCACGGACTCCAGCAGCGCAGCGCGCAAGTCCGTTTCTTTTGGGTCAGTCAGCGAGAAATATCGCTCGGCAGAATCCTGCCCATATTCCGCCGCCAACCCCATGCTATATGCGCGGAGTAATTCACGCGCACGCTGATTTAAAAACATAGTTACCCCTCACCCTCAGAGTGATTTAATTTCTATTACCCTGGCGAATCACAGGAATTTGAACGGCTGGCGACCTTTGCCCGGATTGCGGCTCGGCAATTGGGTTACGCGTTTGTCCAGCTTGCTGAAGTTTTTCACGATACCGCCGATATTATCGCGCAGGGTTTTAAATTCCTGGGTATCCACAACTTCTTTTACGGTGTCCACATCTTCCTGGACTTCCTCAACGGCAGTTGCGGTTTCTTCGGCTTTACCTTCCAACGCTGAAAGGCGCGTTTCAATATCGGCCAAGGCTTCCGCCAGTGCCTGCAACTTATCGCCTTCGGCTGGGGTTTCTGGCAATTCCTCCTCAATGGAGAACATGCTACGCCAGCCTTTCTTTTTATTTCCTGACATCTTAACTTCCTCTTTAATTTCTTTGACCTCATCAAAAGCCAGCGGCTTTAATGCGCCATACCGTTTATTTTTGTGGCGTTTGCTAAAACGCATTCGCTCCGTGTAAACGCTAGCCGGTTCATCGGTAACGCCCAGCCCTTCCAGGTAGCTCTTACCCGTTCCGCGAAAATTGCCATCAGGCGTAAATTCTGCGGAGCAAAAGAGTAGCTGCCCGTCTGCATTTGCCTGCATGAGTGATAGATTCGGGCACAGCCTCGCATAAAGCCGCATAACCCCATCATCACCTTCCTGGCTCATTAGCTCTAACACCCGCCCCCGATTACCGTAATTTCGGGAATGTTCCGGCCATAAAAGCGCGGTATACAAATTAGGGTCGTATAGCTCGGCGGCATCCGTTATCCATTGCCTTTTAATATAACGGCCATCAACCGTGTCACCTTCGGCGCAAACACAAATCCAGTTCGTCATTAATTGCGAATCTGACATAACCCCTACTTTCAATTTCGTGTTTGTTTCGACAGGTGCAGTATCGCCAATTAATTCACATCCCGCACGGCCTTAATATCTTATGAATTCGGATAAGCGCTATTAACCGAACCGTACCGATTAACACCCGAAGTTAACCGAAAATAAAGCCTGCATAATTGGCACATGGCTAAATATTCAGATGAACTAATCGGCGTTGCGCGTTCGCTGTACTTAAAACATTGGACGCCTAAAGAGATCGCCAACGAACTTAATTTGCCGAATGCGCGAATTATTTACTATTGGGCTACAAAATGGAGCTGGGCGGATATGCTCAGCCATGAAAGCATTGAGGAGACAATCAACCGTCGCATTCAGGTATTAACCCACCGCGACGGTAAAACAGAACTGGAGCACAAAGAACTTGATAGCCTGATCGCGCATCATTGCAAACTGCGTATTCAGCAAGCCAAACATGCAGAGAAACTTGCCGCCGCCGCTTCCCAGGGAAATGGCGAATATTCCGCTGCCGGCGACGGTGACCAGGACACAGGCAAGAAAAAGCGCAAATACCGCAAAAATGATATTTCCGCGCTGACTCAGGAGGATTTCGACGCGTTCGCCGATGAGCACCTTTTCGGCTACCAAAAACACCTGCGCCTGAATATCACCCAGCAGATCCGCAATATCCTGAAAAGCCGGCAGATCGGCGCAACCTGGTATTTCGCGTTTGAAGCGTTCGAAAACGCGGTGCTGACCGGCGATCCGCAAATTTTCCTTTCAGCCTCACGCCCGCAGGCCGAGGTGTTCCGCTCGTACATCATCAACATCGCGGAGCAGTATTTCGGCGTGACGCTGACCGGCAACCCAATGCGCTTGAGCAACGGCGCAGAGCTGCGTTTCCTCTCAACCAATAAAAACACAGCGCAATCCTACAGCGGCCACCTGTATGCGGATGAGTATTTTTGGATACAGAACTTTGCGCACCTGAACGAGGTGGCCAGCGCAATGGCCACGCATGACCACTGGCGCACGACCTACTTTTCTACGCCCAGCAGCCAAACACACCAGGCTTACCCGTTTTGGACGGGGGAAGAATGGAAACGCGGCGACGCCAAGCGCAAAAAGGTGGAGTTTCCGACGCTCAAGGAGCTGCGCGACGGCGGGCGGCTGTGTCCCGATGATCAATGGCGCTACGTCATCACGATGGAAGATGCGATCGCCGGCGGGTTCAACCTGGCCAGCATCGACAGGCTGCGCAACAAGTACAACCGCGACACGTTCAACATGCTTTACATGTGCGTGTTCGTGGATAGCGGCGACAGCGTTTTTCGCTTCAACGAGCTGGAGCGTTGCGGGGTTGAGGTGTCGCTCTGGCAAGACCACGACCCCACCGCCGCGCGCCCGTTCGGCAATCGCGAAGTGTGGGCCGGCTTCGACCCGGCGCGCAGCGGCGACACGTCCACCTTTGTGATCATCGCGCCGCCGCTCTATGCCGGCGAACGCTTCCGCGTCCTGGCCACGTTCTATTGGCAGGGGATGAACTGGAAGCACCAGGCCAACCAGATAAAGGCGCTGTTTGAGCGCTACAACATGACGCACATCGGGATCGACATTACCGGCATCGGCAGCGGCGTGTTTGAAATGGTGCAGGGCTTCGCCATGCGCCAGGCGGTGGCCATCCATTACGGACTGGAGAGTAAAACGCGCCTGGTGCTGAAAATGGTGGATGTGGTGGAAAGCCAGCGCATCGAATGGGACAGCGAGCAGAAAGAGATCCCGGCCAGTTTCCTGGCCATCCGGCGCACCAGTACGACCAAAGGCAACAGCATGACCTTTGTTGCGGATCGCACCCAGGAAACGGGACACGCGGATGTGTTTTTTGCCATCGCCCATGCCGTGGATAACGAACCGCTCAACTTTGAGAACCAACGCAAATCAACATGGAAAACGAGAAAGGCCGCATGAAAAAGAACAAGCAACGCCAGCGCCGTGCAGCGGCAAACCACCAACGCGCCGCCGAGACGACGCCGGCGCGCAAGATGAGCATCACCACCCTGGGCAAGCCGGAGCCGGTACTCACCACCGGCACCGATTACCGGGAGATCTGGTATGACAATGACTTTGACCATTACACGCTGCCGATTGACCGCCTGGCGCTGGCGCAGCTGGTCAACCTGAACGGCCAGCACGGCGGCGTGCTGTACGCGCGCCATAACATGGTGGCGGCGGATTACCAGGGCGGCGGCCTGACGCATCAGGCGCTGAAAGGAGGGATTTTTGATTACTTCACCTTCGGCGATCTGGCCATTGCGAAAGTGCGCAACGGTTGGGGCGAGGTGTGCGCCCTGGCCCCGCTGCCGTCGCTCTATACCCGGCGCCGGAAAGACGGCTCTTTTGTTGTTCTGCAAAAGGGGGAACCGCTGCCGTTCCTGGAGGAGGATGTGATTTTTTTACGCCAGTACGATCCGCAGCAACAGGTTTACGGCCTGCCGGACTACATCGGCGGCATCCACTCCGCGCTGTTAAACAGTGAGGCCACTATCTTTCGCCGCCGCTACTACCACAACGGCGCGCACACCGGCGGCATCATCTACACCAACGACCCCAATTTAAGCACTGAGGTTGAAGATGAAATCGTGCAAAGCCTGGAGCAAAGCAAGGGGATCGGCAATTTCAGCACGCTGTTTGTGAATATCCCGAAAGGTGACCCGGACGGGATTAAATTCATCCCGATCGGCGACATCAGCGCAAAGGATGAGTTTGCCAACGTGAAAAACATCAGCGCCCAAGACGTTCTGGCGGCGCATCGCTTCCCGGCGGGCCTGGCCGGCATTATTCCAGGCAACACGGCGGGCCTGGGCGACCCGGAGAAAGCCCGCGAAACCTACCGAAAAGATGAGGTGATCCCCGTACAACGCATGATTATGGATGCCATCAATAGCGATCCGGACGTGCCAGCGCACCTACACCTAAATTTCAGCGTCGAAACGTCACAACCGGGTGCGTTATGAGCAAAAAAACGTTAAAATTCCAGAAGTTTGCCACTTTTGGAGCCAGAAACATGCGCGTGATGAAAGTCTTATGCACGGAATGCGGCGCTAACGCGATTATCAGAAAAACGGCCCGTAAACACCGCCAGATTTCCGATCTGTATTGCGCTTGCACTGACGTGGAATGTGGCCACACTTTTGTGATGAATGTAACCTTTTCTCATACGCTTAGCCCTAGCGCCAAGACCGGGGATAAGCTGCTGAAAACCGTTGTTGAAGGCATGAGCCAACAACAACGGCAAATGATGCTCGATTTATTGCAAGGTGCCGCCGCCTCCGCCTGAATTAACGCCTCCGTCCTGGGGGCGTTTTTGTAACTGCCGGTCAACGTCTGCGGCCAGTGTGGTAGTCATCTCAGAAATCCATGATAAAGCCAACTCCCGATCGCCGCTGCTGCAACGCCCGTTAGTGACTAAGCGCGCCACAAGTTCTATACGCTGTAAAGCCAATGATTCAAAGAAAAAATCGCTCACGGCTTCCTCCGTCTTATTCTAGGTTTAGCAATTTGATACTGTATATTCGTACAGTATACATATTATTTAGCAAAATGAATAATTCTGTAACTACCCATTCCAGCCTGGCCACAACTCACACGCCGGATCGCTGGCCAACTCCTCCAAGCGTCCATTGCGCATTTTTAACATTCGGTCGCCGTATATCCTCAGCCAAACCAGTAAGTTCGCTGTAGCGCTCTATCGTGACGTGAGGTGTGATCAGAGTGATTGAAATGTTAGGTCGCATGGTGCAACATTCCTTCTAATTGGCTTGTGGCGAGCCGTAGTTAGTAGTGGTTACTTGTGAGTAAACGTTTCGTTTACGCGTCGAACTTTATGATCGCGAAACGTTTACGTCAATTGATTTTTGTAAACGTTTCGGGATTTTCATGAATTTAGATCTAGACAAAGGTGGGCGTGCAGCGATTGAACGAATGATCGATGCATATGGGTGCGGCACTAAAACAGCACTAGCAGAGCTTTTGGGGATATCTAAAGGAACGTTGTCAAATCGTTATCTAAGGGACACTTTCCCTGCCGACTATGTGATTCAGTGTGCCCTTGAAACTGGAGCTTCCTTAAATTGGTTAGCTACTGGTGAAGGTGCTATGTTTGATACCTTGCAAACTGATTTAATTAAAGTTGCCAAAAGAAAAATCATTAACGGCAAAGTTTATGAGGCTAGCTACATCATGTTAGATAAAGCTTTCATTCCTAATAATCTTATAGATCCTTTTTTACTTGAAGATGACGAGCAGCTTTACTTGATAGAATCATCTTACTCGGAACTTAATGAAGGTGAATGGCTAGTTAGTATCAACAAAAAATATAGTCTTAGAAGAATAAATTTGCTCCCAAAAAACAAAATTGTCGTATCTAATAAAGATTCATCGTTTGAATGTGAAACGGGTGATATTGAAACTATTGGATATGTTAAGTCTATTTATAAAAATATTAGGTGAAAGTGTGGACAAAATAACCAGTGCATTACTTGAGACATTCACAGAGCAATATGAGTTAAAAAAATTAGACCAGAGTACGCGTTTTGAACACTTTTCTAACTTCTCCATATTTTCAAAGCTAAATAGAAGCACATTTGATTTAGATGATGTTCACACAGGTTCTGGAAATGATTGTGCAATTGATGGATTAGCAATTGCAATTAACGGTAGGTTAATTGAGTCAGTAGATGCCTTCTTCGATTTTATTCCTCAGTGCTCTTTCCTAGATATAGATATTTCTTTCACCCAGGCAAAAACGTCATCTTCTTTTGATAGTGCTCAGTTACTTAATTTTGCTCATGGAGTAAAGGATTTCCTTTCTGACAGTCCTAAGTTAGTTCAAAGTAGTAAAATAAAAGAGTCAAAAGAATTATGGGATGCAATCCTTTCCCGCTCCGATATGATGCACAACCGTAGACCTATTATACGATTATTCTATGTATGCACTGGCGTTTGGACAGACGATAGTCATTTGGTTGGTATAATTGAAGGGATCAAACAAGAAATAAAAAACCTTGCTATCTTCGAAGAAGTCACAATAACTGCACTGGGCGCTCTAGAGATCCAGCGACTTTATCTTGATACAAAGAACAAGCTGACTACAACAATAAACTTCCCTAACAGAATTACACTGCCAGATATAATCGGCATAAAAGAGGCGTTTTTAGGGGTTATACCTTTCCCAGAATATTTGAAGTTAATTCAAGATGAAAATGAGACCATATATAATATATTTTACGATAACGTAAGGGATTTCCAAGGCGAGAACAGAGTTAACACCAATATAAAAAAAACGTTAGAGGAAGGCAAGTTTGATCTATTTAGCGTGCTAAATAATGGTGTTACCGTTGTAGCATCTTCCTTGACTGCTGCAGGTAACAGATTCAGTTTGAGAGATTACCAGGTGGTTAATGGTTGTCAAACTAGCCATGTTCTACATTCATGTCAGACTTTACCAGGTATTGAAAATGTATTTGTGCCAATTAAAGTTATCGTAACCGATAGTGAAGATATTAAGACAGATATAACATTGGCAACTAATAGCCAAACCGAAGTTAAGCCGGAACAATTGGAATCACTTAGTACATTCCAGAAACAACTCGAGTTATATTACACTACAGAAAGAGTGGCACCTCTATATTATGAGCGACGTTCTCAACAATATAACTCATTAGATATTAGAAAAACACAAATAGTATCTATAGCCACCCAAATAAAATGCTATGCGTCCATGTTCCTTTATTCTCCACATTTGGTAAGTGGATATTATGGGACCATTTTCAATAGATTCAAAGATAAAATGTTTAATTTGGATCACAAATTAGTATCGTATTATGTTTGTGCCCTAGCATTATATAGAATTGACCAGCTATTCAGAGGTGACAATTTAAGGAAAGACCATAAAAAACTTAAATATCTGACATTAATGGCAATAAAGATTATCGTAATGGGGAAAGACAGACTCCCTCAGAATAGCAATGCTCTTGAAAGGGCGTGCGAGAAACTAAAAAAAATACTCGTTACCGACTACGAAAGCTTCCTACTAATTAGCACAGCAATTGATATTGTAATGAAGTCTGGCATTGACCTATCTCGAGAGCAATATAAGACAGAGACTGAAACTGAAATTGTTAAAACGGCTGCTGAAAAATATCTTGATGAAAATGGCCCGCTAACGCTAGAAATTCTAGCCGCCGTTAAATCTTAGTGATCAGTCTGGCTCTCAAATACCGTTGATTGATGTAGGCTGTTAGATAATACATACATTGACCACTGTTATTATATACAGTTTAATGTAGCCCAAACTAAGGAGGGCTACAATGGCAGTACGCAAACAATCATCCGGTAAGTGGTTATGTGAGTGCTACCCTGCTGGCCGTGAAGGCCGCAGGGTACGTAAGCAATTCGCAACCAAAGGTGAAGCCTTGGCGTTTGAACGCTTCACTATGGAGCAGGTTGACAATAAGCCGTGGTTAGGCGAAGCGATCGATCGCCGCAAGCTGAGTGAGGTTGCTAAACTTTGGTACAACCTGCACGGCCAATCCCTCACCGCTGGTGAACGTACCTACAAAAAACTATGCCTTGTCATTGAAGCTCTGGGCGATCCTCCTGCTATAACCTTCACCGCAAAAGACTTCGCACATTATCGTGATAAGCGTTTGTCCGGTGAAATCTACTTTTCCGAGAAGTGGAAGAACGGCGCAGAACCTGTCACCGTCAATCTTGAACAAAGCTACCTAAGCGGTATGTTCAGCGAGCTGGGCCGGCTTGGCGAATGGAAGCAGCCCAATCCATTAGAGAACATGCGCAAGTTCACCGTCGCAGAAAAGGAAATGGCGTGGCTTACCCATACGCAAATCACAGAGCTGTTAGTAGCCTGCAGCAGAGGCGATTCTGATTTGCCGCTTGTGGTCGAGGTATGCCTCAGTACTGGCGCTCGCTGGCGAGAAGCAGAAAACCTCACCCGGTCACAGATAACACCACATAAGATCACGTTCATCCGAACCAAAGGCAAAAAGAACCGCAGCGTTCCGATCAGTAAAGCGCTGTATAAGAAGTTGATAACGCGAGGCGATGATCGTCTATTCAGCGAATGCTATTTTCGCTTTATGGCCGCGATCGAGAACACCAGCATTCAATTGCCTAAAGGTCAACTAACGCATGTGCTACGCCATACCTTTGCGGCGCATTTTATGATGTCTGGCGGCAACATTCTGGTGTTGCAACGCATCCTCGGCCATCATGATATCAAAATGACGATGCGTTATGCTCACCTTGCACCGGAACACCTCGAAACAGCCCTGCAATTCAATCCGCTGGCGACTATGCCAAGTGGCGACAAAGTGGCGGCATAGGCTGGCAATCCCCGTATTTCCTCCCCTTTCATCGATATTGAAACTCTTTATAAAACAAATAACTTATTGATTTTATTATTGTAGTGAGGAAATCGGGTTTTTTGTTGCCTGGAAAAAGTCGCCTGCTGCCCGCTATCGCTTGGTGCAAAGCCAGCCGATAGCCAAACTCGCCAGAAAGCCGGCGACCTGGGCCGCAGCCGAAGCAGCGAATAATTCTCCCCTCTCGTCAACCCCGAACAAGGCGAATAACGCCGCAAGAAAAAGGTCCACCACGCCGGACTCAACCGCCTCGGTCGTTTGTCGACCGACAAATTTAATAAACGTCACAAGAAAGAATTTGAGCCAGTCAATGATTAACGCCTGCACAAAACTGATGAGATGCAGCGGTTGATGCAGGATCGGCGCCTGCTTGTCGATTGCCGAACGCGTCAATGACCCGAAGCGTTCGGTTTCCCTAGAATGACGTTCTGTCAGCCCCAGGCCAGTGCGTCAACGCTCGTTCAGAACCGTTGCTTGATAGGCTCGTCGCTGTTCAGGTTGCCGTTGGCCTGCGCCTCCCGGCAGGTGGTTGGGCCGAAGGCCACCACTTTGCCGTCGCTGTTTCTGAAACCGACGTAGAACGGCGTGACGGCGCCGTTCGGCAAACGGTGGTTGTAATCATGGCACACGCCCTGGCCGTTCAGCGTCGGCAGGGTGGCGTTCGGCATGCCGAAGTCCCGGCTTACCGAGCGTTTGTCGGCGCCGACGCGAAAGGTATCCGCGATCTGTTGATCGCGCAGCAGGCTGAAGGTATCGCAGCCGGTTAACACCAGGCTGGCTACAACCACGGAACGCCCTAACCCTTTAAACATTCTTCACTCCCTATTATTGAACATAGCGGCAATCACACTATTTTTTGCCGGGTAAACGTCGGCGAGCGCACAAGGGCGTGCCTGCTCGCAAGAGCATTAAAAAAAGAGAAGCCATGCAAATTAGTAATTCAACGAATGAGATAACCATCCCATCGCCATGGAAAAAACCGAATTGAGACGAGTTACAGTTTGCGGATCACATTGCCAATCAGGCATTTCACGGCGTTGATTTGCGCCATCAGTCCCGGCTTGTCGGCCTGAAACACGCCGTCCAGCGCCGCGGTACCGACGGTGAAACCGACCGCGTTGCCCGTCACCACGGCGGCGATGCGTGCTTCCCGATCGATGGAGCCGGCGACATAAACCGGTTTATCGACCGCATCGCACACCCGCCGGATCAAGGCCGGCACGTCACCGGCGAAGCGGTAAGCCAACAGATCCAACCCTGTCACGCCCGGTAAAGCCGCGCGCTGGCGGGCACTGGCGACGATGTCATCAATGTCACCTTCCAGCACGCTGGGGTGGCCGCTGATGCGGCCGGCGAACGGATAATAGTGCAGGCTCGACTGACGAATGATCGGCAGCACGCTTTCCGGCCGCGTTCCCCCCATCAGCACATCAACCCCCAATTCCAACGCCGCGCGCGCCGAATTCATCTCGCTTTCCTCATCCAGGCTGACCACCTCCAGATAAGCGGTGGCGCCGCCGGCGTGGATCGCCTGCGTCAACTGTTTGAGCGCCGCCAGCGGCAGGCCGATATCCTTAAAACCGATATGCTTCACGCCGGCGGCCAATACCTCTTGCAGCCGCTGCGGCGCGTCGGGCACCGTGCTGTCGTTGCGCGTCAGCATAAAAATAAACTCGGGTGTGTGCATGGTGTTTCCTTTTTGTCTTCAGGTGATGTGGGTTATTGGGCATACAGCATTTTTTCCGCCTGCCGGAAGGCGTACAGCAGGCTGGCGTGTTCCGCCCGCCCGGTGCCCGCAATATCAAACGCCGTGCCGTGATCGACCGAGGTGCGGATAAACGGCAGGCCGACGGTGACGTTAACGCCGTGATCCACCCCGAGGTATTTCACCGGGATCAACCCCTGGTCATGATATTGGGCGACCACGATGTCGAACTCCCCGCGCCGGGCGCGCATAAAGACGGTGTCGCCGGGCCAGGGGCCGCTGACGTCCAGCCCCTGTTCACGCGCCTGTGTGATGGCTGGCACGATGACATCAAGATCTTCGCGGCCAAACAGGCCGTTCTCGCCGGCGTGCGGGTTCAACCCGGCCACCGCGATGCGTGGTTTCGCTATTCCCAGCGCCCGGCAGGCCGTTTGTGCCAGGTGAAACGCACGCAGTTCGTTTTCCACGGTCGCCGCGCCGATGGCGTCCCGCAGCGAAACGTGAATGGAAACCAGGATCACCCGCAGCTCGTCATTGGCCAGCATCATGGCGAAGTCCTGGGTGCCTGAGCGCGCCGCCAGGATCTCGGTGTGCCCCGGATAATCGATCCCCGCCAGGCGCATCGCTTCCTTGTTCAGCGGTGCGGTGACGATACCGGCGATACGCCCCGCCAACGCCAGATCGATGGCGGCCACCACCCAGGCGTAAGACGCCGCCCCCGCGCGCTTATCGAGCCTGCCGAGGGGCAAGTCCGCAGGCAGCGCAACGCCGGCGGAATAGACGGCGGTTTCACCCCGTGCCCAGGCTTCATCCCATCCCGTCAGCGAGGCGGGCAGTTCGCGGATGGGCAGCGTCAGCCCAAGACTGGCCGCCGCGCGCGCCAGGGCGCCGGCATCGCCAATCACCACATAAGGCGTGTTCAACCGCTCTTTGGCTGCCAGTTTGGCGATGATTTCCGGCCCGATACCGGCGGGATCGCCCATGGTTATCGCCAGCGGCAAGGTGGAAAGGGTCATTGATCGTCTCCTTCTCGGTCAGCGCGCAACCGGGTTACGCAGTTCAACAATGTAGCCGCCTGGCCGAAACCACCCGCCTTGGTGGCGAACGGCAGGCTGCGCGCGGGCAAGTTCAACAAGCCGAAAGGCACGCCGGGTTCCACCTCGCCGAACAGCGTCAGTGAACCGGCCGCCATCGCGTCGACGATGCGCCGCGCGGTATCCCCGCCGGTCACCACCAGCCCGTCGAAGACCGCCATACAGCGGCTGACGACCGCACCCAACGTAGCGGCATGATCCGGCACGCCCGCTCGCGCCCGGGGCGACATCAGGCAAACCACATCGGCGTGCGTAAACGCCGCCCGCACCGCGTGCGCCACCGTCTCGGGATCGGCCGCTTCAGGCAGCGTGATAAGCGCAGCACCCGCCTGTCGCAGGCTTGCCAGTTGGGCGTCATTCGCCGGATGCAGGCTGCCGATTGCCACCAGCACCTTGCGGGCTTTCAGCGGCGGCCGTGGCGGCGGTGCGTTATCACCGAGGGACAACGCACGCGACAGCGCCGCCGCCATACCCGGCGACCCGACCCACACCACCGGTTCGGCAATGCCGATCCGACCAACGATCCCATCCAACTCGCCGTTGTCTACAGCGTCGAACACCTGAAAACGCGTCGGTTCCAGCCCTGCCATACGTTCCATGACATAGCCGGTGACGATCGGGGTCTTCGGATCCTGTGCAAAGGCGGTCTGCTCCAACGCCACACCATCGACGTATTGGCGCCCTTCTACCGTGGTGCGGCCGGCGTCCGGGAAGGCCGGCGCGACGATGGCGAGTCGGCGCCCGCTGCCCGCCAGCGCCCCGCGCGTTTCCGGCCCCAGGTTGCCGCGCAGCGTGGAATCCACCGTTTTGTATATGAGGCGCGCCGGCTTCACGCAGGCGGCGGCATGACGAAAACGCTGCTCCGCCTGTTCCGGCGAAACGAAACGAGAATCTAAATCGAAGGCGACGATCTCACTGTCATGCAGCGCGGCGTCGGGCAGGCGCAGCATGACGCTGGCGGTCAGTCCGCGCGCGGCGAACGGGGCCGCACCGTCGAGCGCGCTGGTAAGATCATCGGCGAGAATGGCAATCATCGCAGTTACCCGTAAGTGGAAAGAGATGCACACTTTGGCGGATTTGACTGGCAATAAAAAACGATTTGCGTAGTATCGATGATTGACAAAAACTCAATCAAAGGGGGATGCAGTGCGTCAAAGAAGGTTGCCTAATCTGGCGGTATTGCGGGCTTTCGAAGCCACGGTGCGATACGGCAGCGTGTCGAAAGCCGCCAAATCCCTCAACGTCACCGACGGCGCCGTCAGCCGGGCGGTGCGCGAATTCGAGCAGAACCTGGGGTTCGCGTTGTTTCAGCGCACCAGTCGCATGGTGCACCCAACGCCGCAGGCGCAAGAGCTGGCGAGCGAGATCGGCCGAGGATTGGACAACCTGCAATCGGCGCTCGACCGCGCCTGTCGGCATCATCAGAATCGCCCGCTGGTGATCTCCTGCGAGCCGACCTTTCTAATCCGCTGGCTGATCCCGCGCCTGGCCGGCTTGCAGCAGGCGGTGGGGAAAGAGCGCGATCTGCAGCTGGTATCCGCCGGCGGCGCCGTCGCCTTCTCGCGGGAAGGCATCGACCTGGCGATTCGCCGCAACGATTTCCCGATCGCCGACGACGTCGTCGCCCGTCCGTTCCTCAAAGAACGCGTCGGCCCGGTATGCCGCCGGGAGCATGCCGCGGCGGGGCGTGAACTGCGCGGCACCCTGCTCCATACCGAGACGCGCCCGCACGCTTGGCGCGACTGGTGCGCCCATAGCGGCATGGCGATCCGGCCGGACAACGAGCTGCGTTTCGAACATTTCTATCTCAGCCTGCAGGCGGCGGTCGCCGGCGCCGGTATCGGCATCGGCCCGTTGGCGCTGGTGGCGGATGATATCGTCAACGGCGCGCTGGTGGCGCCTTACGGCTTTGCGCAGGACGGGACGGATTACGTGCTGATGACCCAGGCCGACGGCCAGGAGGATGCGATATTCTCAACGGTATTGGATTGGCTGATCGCCATGGGGGAAGAAACCGAACGGGCGGTATTGGCAGGCGAGGCGAAGGCGTAACGGGGAGAGGTCTCCGCCTGCCACACAGGGCAAGCGGAGTGGCATCAAGCAGTGATTACTTCTGCTCAGCCTGGCTTACGGTGTCTTCGGCTTTCCAGATGCGGTACTTCACTTCCGCGTCTTTCGGCGCATACACCACGATCGGCAGGCGGCTGTTGTAGCGCTGCATCGCGGCGTCGCCCAGGTTGGCGGCGATGAATTTCTTGGTCTTGGTGTTGTCCGGGCAAGCCATCATGGTCGAGGCCGGTTCAGACAGCTTCTCCAGCACCAGGTAGTCGTAACCCCACCCGGACAGGGTTTTGCTCTCCAGCGTACCGCCGATCATATGGCGATTGCAGTCCACTTCCAGCGTTTTGCCGATCAGCAGCTCCACCTTGTAGTTCTCTTCGTGCTCTTGCTTCGGCAGGTAGATCACCTGGCGGTTCATGCCTTTCTCGGCTTTCGGGTAAGGCGCAACCTTTTCCAGCGGCTGTTTGCTGATATCCGCGTCGTCGCCAGAGGTAGCCGCCATGGCGCTGGCGGAAACGGCCATCAGCAGGCCGGAAAATACAACGGATGCCTTGTTCATGTTATATCCTTACGCTTTGTCAAATAATCCGCCTATAAACTAATACACTACTGCCAAGCTCGCCACAGGTTTAATCTTCTTTACAATAGGAAATAGTCAGTGACAATCACCTGATATTGTCGATTACTCAGGAGCAATGGCTCAGTGCGCCTGCATATTGGCGATATAGGCCTTCACCACCTGATAGACGTAATCCTGGCACGCCAGCCCGGTTTGCGGATCGTATTTGCCCTGATTAGTGATGTTGTTGGACAACACGCGAATGCCGACGAACGGCACCTTGAACTCGGCGGCGATCTGCGCGGCGGAGGCGGTTTCCATCTCTTCGACCGAAGTCCGGTAGCTGTCGTGGAAATGGCGAATGCGGTCCAGTTCGCTGTTCCACACGTCGGCCGAGCCGATCACCCCTTCCACGACCTTGCCCTGTCGGTAATCGTTCTTAACGCTTTGCGCAATCGCCAGCAGCTTGGGGTCGGCGGGAAACTGGCGCAGGCTGTGCGCCTTGTTGTCCTCGCCGGCGCTGCCCTTGGAAGCCAACAGATCCATCGGCTGCCACTGCCGCGAGTCGCTACCTTCCCCCAACGCCTTGGCCGGCGTTTTGAACGCCCCAAGATTGACCGAATATTTTCCGAGCACGATGTCATACACCTTGAGCGCCGGATCGTGGCCGCCGGCGGTGCCTTGGTTGATGATCGCCACCGGGTGGAACTGCGTGGCGGCGATCGCCGTGGCCGCCGCCGCGTTGGACATGCCCTTCAACGTCTCCGACACTACCACCGGATAGCCGTCTACGGTGCCGTGCCAAAAGCGCCAACCGCCGATCTGCTCCTCGCGCGGGTTCTCCAGCCGCTGGGCGAAGCGCTCCGCTTCCACCGGCATCGCGCCCTGTACCACGATCGGCCCGGCGGCCACAGGCTGACCAAAGCTCAGCGGAGAAAATGCCGCGCCGGCGGCGGCCAACAGTAAAACAAGCGCCTTATTCTTCATCACCACACCATCATCCCGATAAAAAGCAAACGATTACCTTAGCCGAAGGCGCTAGCGGCGGATAGGTTTTTCTTACCGGCGGACTAAGGTTTTCTTAAGACAGAATTATTACAGTGGCATCATTCAATCCTGTCACCGAGCCTGCGCGTGAATCCAGAATCGTCATTAAATCAATCCTCAACGGCACCGCAAATTAAGACAACCTCCCTTTACTCCCTGCCGACATCCTTTTACCGTTGGCAGGCTTTTGGTCTGCTGATCAGCGGGTTGCTGTTCTTATGGCTCTCCCGCAACGAACAGTTGGACTGGGCGATCAGCAACTATTGGTACGATGCCGCCAGCGGGCATTTCCCGTGGCAAAACAATGTCTGGCTGGACCTGATCAACCACCGCCTGCTGAAGCAAGTGGTGATCGTTGGCGCGGTGCTGGCGCTGTTTTGGGGCATCTATCGCCGCAGCGCGCGCCTGATCGTCACCATGCTGTTGATCGGCATCGGCCCGTTGGTGGTGGGTATTCTCAAGGCCACCAGCGCGCACTCCTGCCCGTGGGATCTGATCGAGTACGGCGGCAAGGCGATGTCCTTCCCGCTGTTCGGCGCGGTACCGGCATTGCCGGGCCCCGGCCGCTGTTTCCCCGGCGGTCACGCCTCAAGCGGTTTCGCGGTTATGGCGTTGTTCTTCCTGTTTTATCCGCAGCGCCCGCGCCTGGCCTGGTGGTGCTGGTGCGGCGGCATTGCGCTCGGCATGTTGATGGGCTTTGGTCAGATCATGCGCGGCGCACATTTTCTTACCCATAACCTGTGGGCAGGTTGGTGGGTTTGGTTGAGCCAGTTGGCTATTTATTGGACGGTTAGCGGCTATTGGCGCCGCAAGACGAGGTAACGGTTATGGAACAGTTGAACCATTTTCTTTTCGCCTGGATCAATGCGACCCCGGCGTCCCCCGAGTGGATGATCGATGTCGCCACCTTTTTGGCGCGCGATCTGATCATCATCGTGCCGCTGTTGATCGTCGGCCTGTGGCTGTGGGGGCCACAAAGCCAGCTGGTTTCACAGCGCCAGGTGGTGGCGAAAACCACTATCGCACTGCTGTTCGCCATGCTCGCCGCCGCCGCCATCGGCGCGCTGCTGCCGCATGAGCGCCCGTTCGTCGCCGGCGTCGGCTATACCTTCCTGCCACACGCGCCGGACAGCTCGTTCCCCAGCGATCACGGCACCGCTATCTTCACCTTCGCGCTGGCGTTCCTGTTCTGGCACCGGGTCTGGTCCGGCGTGCTGCTGATGATCGTCGCCGTCGGCATCGCCTGGTCACGCGTCTACCTCGGCGTGCACTGGCCGCTGGATATGGTCGGCGGCTTCCTGCTCGGCATGGTCGGCTGCCTGTTCGCCCAGCTGGTGTGGAATCTGTTTGGCGATGTCATCGCCGACAAGCTGTCGCGCCTGTATCGTTTCCTGTTCGCCTTCGCCATTCGCCGCGGCTGGGTAAAAGAGTAACCGAGCAATATGACAGGGGCGTTACCGCCCCTGTTTTCACACCACGCCGGTGGTCACGCAAAATTCCCGCGTTTTTCCCGCCCCCAGCATGACTCCCGCTTCGTCCTCTTGCGCATTCGGGCGACAGTTCGCCGGTTGAACGAAGGACAACGAGCGCCGGCTGCCCTGCACGGCGATGCGCCGATGGCCATAGTTGAATTGCCCGGTAGCGAACCGGGTTACGTATCGCCGCCCCTGAGAGGCCAACATAAAGAACTCGGCCTGATCCACATAACGCGACAGATCGTCTGAACACAGCAGTTCCTGCCCGAGCGTGTCGCCCAGCAGAGCCGGCGTCGGCAGGTTCTGGCGGAACACCGCCTCAGGAATGCGACCGTAGTTGAGGCCGCACACGTAGCGCAGCGGCTGCGGCTCCTCGGCAAGATTGGTGATCTTCATCTCAATGATGAATTGTGCGCTCTGCGCCGCCAAACGCAGCGCCGGGCTGATACGCCAACGTCCGCCGCGCCGGCCCAGCCGCTCACCTTCGCCGCACAGCGCCAGTTCGTCACCCGCCAACTGCAGCCATACGCGCCGCATCTGCAACGGCGCGCCATCCTGATTCGGCCAGGCGGGATAGAACGCGGTGTCGTCATCGTGCTTTTTTCGGGAACGCCGCGCGCTGCGACGCCCCGATTTCAGGGAGTGGCCATCGAACTCGGCATCCCAGATCGCCAGGCCGCGATGCGGCAATACCGCCAGTGCGCCGCGGCGGTTCGCCAGCGTCAGCATCGGCCCCCGCTCTGTACAACAATGCGCGCTCACCGCGAAGTCCGCATTGCGGAAGAGTTCCTGTCGATGCACCCCGAAAGTTTCAGGAGCCAGATCGATGTTGATCTTCATCTTTTTCCCCTCAACGTTTCGCCCGCCTACGCCGCGAGCACACCCCAAAATGTTATTTAAATAACAAAACCCACCTTTAAGTTATACGGACAACCGCCTGATAACCATGATCACACCGACATTTTTTAAACATCGCTAGGTTTATTGGCAGCTGAATGTTATTATTTTCACATTCATCACATGCCCGTTTTATTTAAACCTCACTAAGGAATCGCGATGACTACCGAAAACATCGATTACGCCAGCTATGTCGACCACACCCTGCTGGCGATGGACGCCACCGAACTGCAGATCGCCAAACTGTGTGAAGAAGCGCAGCAGCACAACTTCTATGCGGTGTGCGTCAACTCGGGTTACGTACCGTTGGCGGCCCAGCTGCTGCAGGAAAGCGCCGTGAAAGTCTGCTCGGTGATCGGCTTCCCGCTGGGTGCCGGCCTGACCGTCGCCAAAGCGTTTGAAGCCAAAGCGGCGATCGCCGCCGGCGCGCAAGAGATCGATATGGTGATCAACGTCGGCTGGCTGAAAAGCGGCCTGCTGGACGAAGTGAAAGCCGACATCGCCGCCGTGCGCGAGGTTTGCGCGGCGATCCCGTTGAAGGTAATATTGGAAACCTGCCTGCTCAGCGATGCGCAGATCGTTCAGGTTTGTGAAATGTGTCGCGAACTCGATGTGGCCTTCGTTAAAACCTCCACCGGCTTCAGCACCGGCGGCGCTCGGGAAGAGCACGTCAAACTGATGCGCGAGACCGTGGGCAGCGAAATGGGCGTGAAGGCCTCCGGCGCCGTGCGCGATCGCGCTACCGCCGAGAAGATGATCAAAGCAGGCGCCACGCGTATCGGCACCAGCTCCGGCGTCGCCATTGTTTCCGGCGCGCAGGCGGCAGCAGGCAGCTACTGATAGTCGGCGCGCTCTGAAGAGCGCAGCCAACACAATCCGATGCGGGACAATACGGGCGGCCGATGCGGCCCGATATTGCCCCGCATTGTTGTGTTCAACGCCGGAACTGGCGGCACGCCCTTTTACCTCTAACACCTGTGGGAAGACGGACCTATGGAAACGCGGCGCGAAGAACGTATCAACCGGTTAGTTCAGGCGTTAAAACGCGCTGACAAGATCCACCTGAAAGAAGCCGCCATGCTGCTGGGGGTCTCGGAGATGACCATTCGCCGCGATCTGAGCGCCGAGCCGGCGGCGGTGGTGCTGCTCGGCGGCTACGTGGTGACCGATCCGCGCAGCAACGGCGTGACCAACTACTTCGTGTCCGATCAAAAAGCCAAACAGGTGACGGAGAAACGTCGCATCGGCATGCTGGCGGCACCGTTGATCAATGAAAACGACACGGTATTTTTCGACTGCGGCACCACCACGCCGGCGATCATCGACGCCATTGCCGACGAACTGGCCTTCACCGCCGTGTGCCATTCGCTCAACACCTTCCTGGCGCTGCAGGACAAGCCACACTGTAAGGTGATCCTGTGCGGCGGTGAATTCAAGCCGAACAACTACATCTTTTCCGGCGTTGGCGGCCGCAACGAACTCGATCACATCTGCCCGAACATCGCCTTTATCTCTGCAGCCGGCCTCAGCCTGCAGCACGGCGCCACCTGCTTCAACTTCGACGAGCTGGAGATGAAACATCGCGCCCTCGCGATGGCGCAACAAAAGATCCTGGTCGCGGATCACAGCAAGTTCGGTAAAACCAAGCCGGCCTGCATCGGCCCGCTGACGCAGTTTGATCGCGTCATTACCGATCGCCAGCCGGACACCGACTTCATGGCGTTCTTCAACGACAACGCCATCGCCATCCGCTTTTAATACGCCTTCAACGCCGCCGGTTTCGGCGGCGTGCCGCTGAAATTCCCTCTTTCCCCTGCGCAATATTGAACAAATGATGCGCAATCGATTCGCGTTTTTCGCTTATCCACACGCAACATCAGGTTAATGAAATGCAACAGCTCACCTGCGTGATTATTTTCTCGCAGGCTAAACCGACGATCGGCTGGGTGAATTAACGACTATTTATGGCTTTTATATGATAAATGGCGCAAGAAGCCTGGTTGATTAAATAAACGGCGGTTTAAGCAATTGCGGTAAATATCGACAATAACTGTTAGTTATCTGTTATTTATATGATGAATGGTTACGCATTTTTATCTGCTAAACACTTAATTAATTTCCCTTCGTTATTAGCGGTGTTTTTCATAGAAAATTCATTAAAAACAAATACATAGACACTATTTGACTTAAAAATACAATGTGATCCACGTCACTAAAACTGCTTAATCCGGGTTTTTCGCTAGATCCAAAACCACGCATAAAATATATTGCTCGGCTTGTTGCTGAGCACCGCGCTTTATTCGGCCAATTATTATACAAACCGCATAATCGCAGAAATTTTTATGAGAGCGTTCTCAGCACAAAATCTTACACAAATGTGCAACAAATGCGCGAAAAATCGATAAAAAAGCGGATAACTGCACATATTGCGCATTTGAGAGCAGGATCACGGTTGTTTCTACTGTAAATCGTTATCTTGCCGCCAACAAAAATCGACAGGCAAAGACCTGTCGGCAGCAGTAACGACTTTTATCATCGTGTGACGATGAAAGGTCTTTAGTGAATTACCCGGCGCTGTGCCTGCGGTAATGAACACAATAAACAACCAGGGGGACGCCAAAACATCCCCGCAAGCAACACCTGATTCTTACCGCAAGCGTTGCCTGATCGCGGCGTTTGACGGTTTAACCTTAAGTTTTGCCTTTTAATTTTAAATTAACGTGTTCACTTCGGAGATATTTATGGACACTACACAGACCGGCACAATTGCCTCTGCGGCCTCGGGCTCCAGCAGTACCTGGCGTAAAACGGATACCATGTGGATGTTGGGCCTGTACGGCACCGCCATCGGCGCAGGCGTCCTGTTCTTGCCCATCAACGCCGGCATCGGCGGTTTGATTCCTTTGATCATCATGGCCATCATCGCTTTCCCGATGACCTTCTTCGCCCACCGCGGCCTGTGCCGCTTCGTCCTGTCCGGCAAAAATCCCGGTGAAGACATCACCGCCGTGGTAGAAGAACACTTCGGCATCACCGCCGGTAAACTGATTACCCTGTTGTACTTCTTCGCCATCTACCCGATTCTGCTGGTTTACAGCGTGGCGATCACCAACACCGTCGACAGCTTCATCACCCACCAGCTGGGCATGACGGCTCCACCGCGCGCCATCCTGTCGCTGATCCTGATCGTCGGCCTGATGACCATCGTGCGCTTCGGTGAGCAAGCCATCGTCAAAACCATGAGCATCCTGGTGTTCCCGTTCGTTGCGGTGCTGATGCTGCTGGCGGTGTATCTGATCCCTAACTGGACCGGCGCCATCTTCGAAAACGTCTCGCTGTCCGGCAGCGGCGCCGGTATGGGCCACGGTCTGATCATGACCCTGTGGCTGGCGATCCCGGTGATGGTGTTCTCCTTCAACCACTCGCCTATCATCTCCGCCTTCGCCGTGGCCAAACGCGAAGAATACGGCGCTGACGCCGAGAAGAAATGCTCGCGCATTCTGGCTTATGCACACATCATGATGGTGCTGACCGTGATGTTCTTCGTGTTCAGCTGCGTGCTGAGCCTGACGCCGGAAAACCTGGCGGAAGCGAAAGCGCAGAACATCTCGATTCTGTCTTACCTGGCTAACCACTTTAACAACCCGATGATCGCGTACATCGCGCCGGTTATCGCCTTCGTCGCCATCACCAAATCGTTCCTGGGCCACTACCTGGGTGCCCGTGAAGGCTTCAACGGCCTGGTCGCCAAGTCAATGAAGAGCCGCGGCAAAACCGTCAGCACCGCTAAGCTGAACCGCATCACCGCTATCTTCATGCTGGTCACCACCTGGATCGTCGCTACGCTGAACCCAAGCATCCTGGGCATGATCGAAACCCTGGGCGGCCCGGTCATCGCGATGCTGCTGTTCCTGATGCCGATGTATGCCATCCGTAAAGTGCCTGCCATGCGCAAGTACAGCGGCCACATCAGCAACGTGTTCGTGGTTGTGATGGGTCTGATTGCCATCTCTGCTATCGTGTTCAGCCTGCTCGGCTAATCACGCCCGGCCGGCGCCGCTGCGCGCCGGCCTTCCCGCACTCCCCCATTTCCCGTATTAACCGCCTGAAACCTGAAGAAGGAGGCGAGACCATGGTCAGCGTTTTCGATATTTTCAAAATTGGCATTGGCCCATCCAGCTCCCACACCGTCGGCCCGATGAAAGCCGGCAAACAGTTCGTCGACGATCTGATCGCCCACCAGCAGTTGCAGGACGCCACGCGCGTGGTGGTGGACGTATACGGTTCGCTGTCGTTGACCGGTAAAGGCCACCACACCGATATCGCCATCATCATGGGCCTGGCCGGCAACCTGCCGCACGACGTGGACATCGACAGCATTCCGGGCTTTATCCGCGACGTTGAGCAACGCGGCCGACTGCCGCTGGCCAACGGCCACCACGAGGTGGATTTCCCGCAGCACGGCGGCATGAATTTCCACGGCGACAACCTGCCGCTGCACGAAAACGGCATGCGCATCCGCGCCTTCGCCGGTGAACGCCTGCTGCACAGCAAAACCTATTACTCAATCGGCGGCGGATTTATCGTCGACGAAGAACACTTCGGCCAATCCGCCGAGGGCGCAACGCCGGTGCCCTACCCGTTCAAATCGGCACAGGATCTGCAGCAGCATTGCAAGGACACCGGGCTGTCGTTGTCCGGCCTGGTGATGCAGAACGAGCTGGCGCTGCGCAGCAAGGCGGACATCGACGCGCACTTCGCCGATGTCTGGCAAGTGATGAGCGCCGGTATCGAGCGCGGCATCAACACCGAAGGTCTGCTGCCCGGCCCGATGAAAGTGCCGCGCCGCGCCGCCGCGCTGCGCCGCATTCTGGTGACCGGAGACAAGAACAACACCGACCCGATGAACGTAGTCGATTGGATCAACATGTTCGCACTGGCGGTGAATGAAGAAAACGCCGCCGGCGGCCGCGTAGTGACCGCACCGACCAACGGCGCTTGCGGCATCATTCCGGCGGTGTTGGCCTACTACGACAAGTTCATCCGTCCGGTGAACGCCAACTCGTATACCCGCTACTTCCTGGCATCCGGCGTGATTGGCGCACTGTACAAGATGAACGCTTCGATCTCCGGCGCCGAAGTGGGTTGCCAGGGGGAAGTGGGCGTGGCCTGTTCGATGGCGGCAGCCGGGTTGACCGAGCTGCTGGGCGGCAGCCCGGCGCAGGTGTGCATCGCGGCGGAGATCGCCATGGAGCACCATCTGGGGCTGACCTGCGATCCGCTCGCCGGCCAGGTTCAGGTGCCTTGCATCGAGCGCAACGCCATTTCCGCCGTCAAGGCGGTCAACGCCGCGCGCATGGCGATGCGCCGCACCAGCGAACCGCGGGTTTGTCTGGATAAGGTGATAGAAACCATGTACGAAACCGGCAAGGACATGAACGCCAAATACCGCGAGACCTCACAGGGCGGGCTGGCTATCAAGGTCGTGGCCTGCAACTGATAAACCAAGGGCGCCGAATGGCGCCCTTGAATTGCTGACCGAGGAGAAAAAAACGTGGTTTTTCCTCCTCGGTGGTCATCAGCCGAAAATCAATAAATTGATTTTCCTTATTTTTTAAACATTGCCTTCGGTAAGGCCAGCAACAGCATCAGGTTTATCATTCACTACAAGGGCGCCGAATGGCGCCCTTGTCATTTCACGAGGCTGAATGCCGCATTCAACCGAAGATGCCGCCGAACCACTGGCTCAGCTTCATCATCACCATATCCCAGATGCGGCTGAAGAAGTTGCCCTCTTTCACCTCTTGCATCACCACCAGCGGGTGCTGTTCGATGGTTTTGCCGTCCAGTTGGAAATCGATGGTGCCGACCACCTGATTTTTAGCCAGCGGCGCCTCCAGTGTCGGTTGGTTCAGCTTGTAGCTGGCCTTCAGGTTTTTCATCTGCCCTTTCGGAATGGTGACAGAAGCGTCTTTCGCCACGCCGAGCGGCACTTCGCTGACGTCGCCGAACCACACTTTCTGGGTGACGAACGGTTTATCGGCCTTGATCGGCGTCGCGGTTTCATAGAAGCGGAAGCCCCAGGTCAACAGCTTTTCGCTTTCGCTAAAGCGCACGCGATCGCTCGGTGCGCCCAGCACCACCGAGATCAGGCGCATCGGGCCGTCGCTGGCGGACGCCACCAGGTTGTGGCCGGCGCCGCTGGTGTAACCGGTTTTGATGCCGTCGACGTTCAGGTTGCTGCTCCACAGCAGACGGTTGCGGTTAATCTGGCGGATCTTGTTGAAGGTGAATTCTTTCTCTTTATGCAGCGCGTATTCGTCCGGCACGTCGCGGATCAGCGCCTGGCTCAGCAGCGCCATGTCGCGCGCGGTGCTGTACTGCCCTTCTGCGTCCAGGCCGTGCACCGTCAGGAAGTGGGTGTTCTGCAGGCCCAGGGATTTGGCGTAGTTGTTCATCAGGCCGACGAACGAATCCTGGCTGCCTGCCACATAGTCCGCCAGTGCGATGCTGGCGTCGTTGCCCGACTGGATCACGATGCCCTTATTCAGTTCCAGCACCGGCACCTGATCGCCCGGCTTGATGAACATCAGCGAAGAACCGCGCAGCGCCGGGTTACCGGGCGCCCAGGCGTCTTTGCCGACGGTGACCATGTCTTCAGGCTTGATCTTGCCGGCCTTGATCGCCTGGCCAATGACATAGCTGGACATGATCTTGGTCAGGCTGGCGGGATCGAGACGGGTGTCGGAGTTGCCTTCGGTCAGCACCTTGCCGCTGTTGTAATCCATCAGAATGAAGGCCTTGGCGTCGATCTGCGGCGGCGCCGGCGGCTCAGCCGCGTGCACGGCCGGTGCGGCCAGCAACAGGATGCCTACGCTGAAGGTCAGTTTTTTCAGGGAAGTGGATAAGTTTTTTTTCATCATGACGTCGCCAGAGTGTCCATTCAAACCATTGAAATAGCGTTAACTTTCAAACATGTTCACGTTTTAAGCCAACCAGCGAGAGTGGCCCGGTGCGCGCGTGCCGGCCGCAACCCCCTGCGGCCCCGTAGCGGGTAACGCAACGCACCGAAAATGCCCTTGCTGTGAGTTTATGTGATTTATCTTATTTTTGCAGGGTTTAGCGTGAATTTTCAGCATTTTTACATAACTGTACGCAGGCCCCCGCTTATCGCGCAAAAAAGCGCCGCAATGCGCGCTTTTTTACCCACCCACGGCTATACGGCCAAGCATCTGCACCGCTAAACATCTGCGCATCCATACGTCCAAAATGGATTAATATATTCCATAATGGCATATAGAACCGTTATTTGTTCTTTTTAAAGCGCTTATCCTCAGCGCTATCATCCACATAACGACTTTTATACCGAATAATCCTGGAGATGAGTCATGGCGATCCCCCATTCCGTCATCGAGATGATTGGCAACACCCCGATGCTGGAACTGACCCAGTTCGATACCGGCCCGTGCCGGCTGTTCGTTAAACTGGAGAACCAAAACCCCGGCGGTTCGATCAAAGACCGCGTGGCGCTGTCGATGATCGAGCAGGCCGAGCGCGACGGCACGCTGCAGCCGGGCGGCACCATCATCGAAGCCACCGCCGGCAATACCGGCCTGGGATTGGCGCTGGTAGCGGCGCTGAAAGGCTATAAGCTGCTGCTGGTGGTGCCGGATAAGATGAGCCGCGAGAAGATCTTCCACCTGCGCGCGCTGGGCGTGGAAGTGCTGCTGACCCGTTCGGACGTCGGCAAGGGGCATCCGGATTACTATCAGGATTACGCCAAACGCCTGGCCGGGGAGATCCCCGGCGCTTTTTATATCGACCAGTTCAATAACCCGGCCAACCCGGCGGCCCATACCACCACCACCGCCCCCGAACTGTGGCAGCAGATGGAGCATGACGTGGACGCTATCGTGGTCGGCGTCGGCTCCGGCGGCACGCTGGGTGGGCTGAGCCGTTATTTCGCCGACGTTTCGCCGCAGACGGAATTCGTGCTGGCCGATCCTGCCGGTTCAATACTGGCGGACTATCTCGACAACGGCCACATCGGCGAAGCGGGCAGCTGGCTGGTAGAAGGCATCGGCGAAGACTTCGTCCCGCCGCTCAGCGACTTTGATCAGGTTCGCCACGCTTACCGCATCAGCGACGCAGAAGCCTTCACCACCGCGCGCGATCTGCTGCGCAAGGAAGGCGTGCTGGCGGGATCGTCCACCGGCACCCTGCTGGCCGCCGCATTGCGTTACTGCCGCGCACAGACCGAACCCAAGCGGGTGGTGACCTTCGTCTGCGACAGCGGCAACAAATACCTGTCTAAAATGTATAACGACCACTGGATGCTGGAGCAGGGTCTGCTGAGCAAGCCACAGCACGGCGATCTGCGCGATCTGATCGCCTACCGCCACGACGAAGGCGCCGCCGTCTCCGCCGCGCCGGACGACACGCTGGCGATCGTGCACGCCCGCATGCGGCTGTACGACATCTCGCAGCTGCCGGTGTTGGAAGGCGATCGGGTGGTCGGTTTGATCGACGAGTGGGATCTGCTGAACGCCGTGCAGGCCGACGCCACCCACTTCAGCCTGCCGGCCAGCAGCGCCATGACCACGCGGGTCAACACGCTGCAAAAAGAAGCCGGCTACGAAGAATTACAGGCCACCTTCAACCATGGCCACGTCGCGGTAGTGCTCGACGGCGAGCGTTTCCTCGGCCTGATTACCCGCACAGACGTGCTTAACGCCTGGCGCCAAAAATTACGTTAATAAGGACCCATTATGGCCAAGTTTGATACGTTGACCGTTCACGCCGGTTACACCCCGGACGCCACCGGCGCAGTGATGCCGGCGATTTACGCCACCTCCACCTATGCCCAGCCGGCGCCGGGCGAGCATACCGGCTACGAATACTCCCGCAGCGCCAACCCGACGCGCACCGCGCTGGAAAGCGCCATCGCCGAACTGGAGGGCGGCAGCCGCGGCTACGCCTTCGCCTCCGGTCTGGCGGCCTGCTCCACGGTGCTGGAGCTGCTCGATAAGGACAGCCACCTGGTGGCGGTGGACGACCTGTACGGCGGCACCTATCGCCTGCTGGAAAAGGTGCGCAGCCGTACCGCCGGCCTGCGCGTCACCTACGTGTCGCCGGCGGATCTCGCCGGGCTGGAACAGGCGATCGAGCCGGACACCAAAATGATCTGGGTGGAAACCCCGACCAACCCGTTGCTGAAGCTGGCGGATCTGGGCGCCATCGCCGCGATCGCCAAAAAGCATCAGCTTATCAGCGTGGCGGACAATACCTTCGCTTCGCCGTATCTGCAGCGTCCGCTGGATCTGGGCTTTGACGTGGTAGTGCACTCCGCCACCAAATACCTCAACGGCCACTCCGACGTGGTAGCCGGCGTCGCGGCGGTGGGGGATAACCCGGCGCTGGCGGAACAGCTCGGTTTCCTGCAAAACGCGGTCGGCGGCATTCTCGATCCGTTCAGCAGCTTCCTGACGCTGCGCGGCATCCGCACCCTGGCCCTGCGCATGCAGCGCCACAGCGACAGCGCGCTGCGCATCGCCCAGTGGCTGGAGAGCCAACCGCAGGTAGAAAACGTCTACTATCCCGGCCTGCCGAGCCATCCGCAGCACGCGCTGGCGGCGCGCCAGATGACGCGCTTCGGCGGCATGATCTCGGTGCGGCTGAAAGGCGACGACGCCTATGCGCGCCGGGTCATCAAGCGCTCACGCCTGTTCACCCTGGCGGAAAGCCTGGGCGGCGTAGAAAGCCTGATCAGCCAACCGTTCAGCATGACGCACGCCTCCATTCCGCTGGAACAGCGCCTGGCAACCGGCATCACGCCGCAGTTGGTGCGCCTGTCGGTGGGGATTGAAGATGTGGAAGATCTGATCGCCGATCTGCAACAGGCGCTGGCGGAATAATCGGCCGCATAAATGCACTATCGGCCCGGCCATTGCGCCGGGCTTTTTTACGCCCGCCAGTCAAACGCCGATGACGTCCTGATAAAAACGGTGCGCCACATCGGGATGGGAACGGATGCGGCCTTTCAGGTAGTTGTCACCCACGTCGCGCAGCAGCGGGTTGAGCGGATCGCTGGCCAGGCCGCGCGCCTGCGCCGCCAGCGGCGGCGGCAGTCGATACAGCGGCACCACCGCGTCCAATCGCGCGCCGAGGAAGAAAGCGATCGACAGTCTGTCGCGCCCCGCCGGCGGCGTTTCTACCCGGTGCACCGTAGCGCGCAGATAGCCGTCGGTCGCCAGCTCCAGCAGCTCGCCGATGTTCACCACGAAGGTGTCTTCGCGCGGCTGGGCGTCGATCCACCGCCCTTCGCTCACCTCCACCTGCAACCCTTTTTGCGCGTCCTGCAGCAGGAAGCTGAGAAAGCCGGAGTCCTTGTGCGCACCGACGCCCTGCTCACTGGCGGTGGCGTCCCGCCCCGGGTAGCGGATCAGTTTGATGTGCTCGTTGGGTTTGTCGCCGTACAAGCGATCAAAAGCCTGCTCCGGCAGCGACAGCGTCAGCGCGAAAGCGCGCAGCAGCCGCAGCGACATGGCGGTCATCGCCTGCTGCCACTGCAGCAGCAGCGGCTTCAGCGTCGGCAGCGCCGCCGGCCACTGGTTTGGCCCCTGCAGGCGCGCCCAGCGCGGGGTGTCGTCAGACAGCGTCAGCGCCGGGCGTTCGGCGCCGATATCGAACTGCTCGCGCCAGTCCGCTTGGCCGCGCGTGAGTTCCGCCGCCGCCCGGTTGTAACCGCGAAAATGCGGCGAGTGCACCATCTGCACCGCCAGCTTGTCGGCCTCCGGCAGCGCGAAAAATTGCCGCGCGCACTGCTGCAGCCGCGCATTCAACGCGCCGTCCACACCGTGCCCACGCAGATAGAAAAAGCCGACATCGCGGGCCGCCGCGCGCAAATCGTCGAGAAAGGCGCGCCGCTGGCGCGCATCGCCGTCAAGCTGCGAAAGATCCAGCAGCGGCAGCGTCTTCAACGTCGTCAGGTGCGTCATCATGCGGTTCCTCTTCTTCTCCAATCACGATCGGGCTGCCGTACAGGCGAATAATCAACATTGTCACTCCCCAGCGAGTGGCTGCGTGTGCCCCATAGTTATCACCGCGCCCGCCGGGGCGGCCAATATTGTTGCGTTCTAAGTTATGCAAACGTTCAACAAACTGTCGCAAAACCGTCATCAATGTTTCTTATGCTCTGCGCAATTTCGCCGACGCCGCTGGCTGGCGACGTGCGCTATCCGCTATCCTGTAAACGACCTCATACCCTGCCTGCCGGAGAAATACTGATGGATTTAGCCTTATTCGACCTGGATGAAACCCTGATTGACGATGACAGCGCCAGCCTGTGGATCCGCTGGCTGGTCGGCCAGGGATTCGCGCCGGCGGAGCTGGAACTGCAGGAGCAGCAGCTGATGCAGCTCTATTATCAGGGCAAGCTGTCGATGGAAGACTACATGCAGGCCACGCTGGCACCGCTGACCGGCCTGAGCGTGCAAACCGTGGCCGGCTGGGTGCAGCGCTACATTCGCCGCGACATCTTGCCGCGCGTCTATCCTGCCGCCCGTGAACGCCTGCAGTGGCACCGCGAACGCGGTGACTGCATCCTGGTGATCTCCGCCACCGGCGAGCACCTGGTGGCGCCGATCGCCGAACAGCTCGGTGCCGACGATGCGCTGGCGATCGGCGTGGAGATCAGCGACGGCCGCTTCACCGGCAACACTTACGGCACCATGACCTACCAACAGGGTAAGGTGATCCGCCTGCAACACTGGCTGGCGCAGCACCCGCACCTGAAATTCGAACACAGCCACGGTTACAGCGACTCCCTCAACGACAAGGCGATGCTGCAGTTCGTCGACAGCGCCACGGTGATTAATCCCGACAGCGAACTGAGCACGCTGGCGGCGGAGCACGGCTGGGAAGTGTGCCGCTGGGAGCGCTGAGCGGCAGGCAAAAAGTGCCCTGCGGTGTGACAAAAAGCGCGTTGTGGCGTAGGTATAGAGGGTCCTTAATCCACTAACGGAGTTACGCAATGCTGACCATTTGGGGCCGTGAGAATTCGAACAACGTCAGGAAGGTGCTGTGGTGCGCCGCCGAACTGGGGCTGAGCTACACCCACATCAACGCCGGCGGCGCGTTCGGCAAGGTAAACGAAGAGAGCTACCGCGCGCTGAATCCGAACGGCCTGGTGCCGCTGCTGCAGGACGATGACTTCGTGCTGTGGGAGTCCAACACTATCGTGCGCTACCTGGCGGCGAAATTCGGCGACGCGACGTTCTATCCGCCAGATCTGCAGGCGCGCGCCGCCGCCGAGAAATGGATGGACTGGACCACCTCAACCATCGTCCCGGCCTTCACCATCGTCTTTTGGGGCCTGGTGCGCACCGCGCCGGAGTTGCGCGATATGGCGAAAATCGAAGCGGCGATCGCCACGCTGGAAAAACACTTTGACGTCATCGAACAGACGCTGGCGCACCAACCTTACCTCTCCGGTGAGGCGTGCGGTTTCGGTGATATCCCGCTCGGCAGTTTCGCCTACGCTTGGTTCGAAATGCCGATCGCCCGCCGCTCGCGGCCGAACATGGAGCGCTGGTATCAGCAGCTGCGCGCTCGCCCGGCCTATCAGCGCGGCGTAATGAGCGCCCTCACCTGACCCGTACGGGGCGTTACGACGCCCCGACTTTCAGCAGCTTGCCGTCCCGCTCGTCCGTCAGCAGATACAGGTAGCCATCCGGGCCGCTGCGCACCTCGCGAATGCGCTCGCCGCGATCGCCCAGCAGCCGCTCTTCCGCCACCACCTTGTCACCTTCCAATGTCAGGCGAATCAGCTCCTTTTGCGCCAGCGCGCCGATGAACAGCGAGTGCCGCCAGGCGGGGAAGCGCTGCCCGTCATAGAACGCCATGCCGCTGAGGCCGGGCGAGACCCGCCAATAGTGCAGCGGCTGTTCGGTGCCGGGCACCCGTTCCCCTTTGGCCTCCGGGATCGGCTGGCCGGAATAGTTGATGCCATAGGTGGCCAGCGGCCAACCGTAGTTTTTACCCGGCAGCGGGATGTTGAGCTCATCGCCGCCGCGCGGGCCGTGCTCGTGTTCCCAGATCGCGCCGCTCCACGGGTTCAGCGCCAACCCTTGCGGATTGCGGTGGCCGTAGGACCAGACTTCCGGCCGTTTACCGGCCTGGCCAACCCAGGGGTTGTCCGGCGGCACTGCGCCTTCGGCGTTCAGCCGCACCAGCTTGCCCTGCAGCTTGTCGGTCTCCTGCGCCGTCGGCCGCTGGTTGTTTTCGCCCAGCGCGATAAACAGATAACCCTGCCGATCGAACGCCAGCTTGCCGCCGAAGTGATTGCCGACCGACAGCTTGGGCAGTTGGCGGAAGATCACCTTAAAGTTTTCCAGCCGCCCGCCGTCGTCACTCAGACGGCCGTAGCCGACCGCGGTACCGGCTTTGCCGCCCTCGCCCGGCTCGGCGAAGCTCAGGTACACCCGGCGGCTGGTGGCGAAGTCGGGCGCCGGCAGCACCTCCAGCAGGCCACCCTGCCCCTCGGCGTAAACCGGCGGCACGCCGGCGATCGGCGGCGACAGGCCTTTGTCCTGCTGCCATAGCCGCAGCCGGCCGGGCCGTTCGGTGATAAGCAAGCCTTGTTCCGCCGGCAAAAAGGCCAGCGACCACGGGTGTTCCAGGCCGTCCTGCAGTTGGCTGACCGTCGGCGCGGCCTGCAACAGGCCGCTGCACAGCAACAAACCGGCCAGTAGCGTCAATCGGGGCATGGCGTCCTCCTGAGGATGAAATGACCCGTTTAGTGTAGCCCACGCATTCGGAACGGTCGTTTACATTACATTTCAACAGGTTGCCTTTTGGCCGCAGTATGCTTAAGTTAACGCATAACCCAGGAGGAAAAATGGACATTACCGTTACCGACGCGATTGACGAACCCACCCTCGATGCGATCAGGCAAGGCCTGCGCGCTTATAACCTGCCGCATATCGACGCCCGTCACCGCCGGCCGCTCAGCGTCTATGCGCGCGACGAGGCCGGCACGGTGATCGGCGGGCTGACCGCCGAAACCTGGGGCAACTGGCTGAGCGTCGAGTGGCTGTGGGTGGCGGATTCCCAACGCGGCAGCGGCCTCGGCGGCCGGCTGATGCGCGCCGCCGAACACGAGGCGCAGGCGCGCGGCTGCCGCTACGCTCGCCTGGATACCTTCAGCTTCCAGGCGCGGCCGTTCTACGAAAAGCTCGGCTATCAGCTGCAAATGACGCTGAAAGATTATCCGGTGGAGCATGAGTGCTATTTTCTCACCAAAACTCTGACTGATTAATGGATGGACGGATGGACAGCAAAAGCATGGTGGTGAACTGTGTGGCGTACAAGGCCGGTCAACGGCTGGGCGAAGTGACCATCGACGACATCAGCGAGGTGGTCAAACAGCCGGACACCTTCGTCTGGCTGGGGCTCCGGCAGCCGGAGCCGGCGTTTATGCGCAAGGTGCAGGAGGAGTTCGGCCTGCACGATCTGGCGATAGAAGACGCGCTGTGTGCGCACCAGCGGCCGAAGCTGGAGACCTACGGCGACTCGCTGTTCATCGTGGTGAAAACCGCGCAGTGGGGCGAGCACGACGAAATCGAATACGGCGAGACCCATTTCTTCGTCGGCAAAAATTTCCTGGTGACGGTGCGCCACGGCGCTTCGCCCAGCTATGCGCCGATCCGCGCCAAGGCGGAAGAGAACCACAAGCAGATGTGCCGCGGGCCGGGATTTGCCCTCTATTCGGTATTGGACTTCGTGGTGGACAACTACCGTAGCGTGGTGGCGCGATTCGAGAGCACCATCGAGAACCTCGAGGCCAACATGTTCCAATCGGAGTTCGATCAGGCGGCGATTGAAAACGTCTATACCCTGCGCCGCCACCTGCTGGCGCTGCGCAACGCGGCGCTGCCGATGGATGAAATCTGCAATCAGCTGATCCGCCTGCACGAAGAGGTGATCCCGAAAGAGCTGCGCGCCTATGTGCGCGACGTGCAGGATCACGCGCATCAGGTGGTCAGCAACATCGACGACATGCGCGAAATGCTGACCAACGCCATGCACGTCAACCTGGCGCTGGTGACGGTCAAGCAGAACGAAGTGGTGAAACGGCTGGCGGGCTGGGGGGCGATTTTAGCCATCCCGACGGTGGTCTTCAGCCTGTACGGCATGAACTTCGCCGACATGCCGGAACTGAAGTTCCCGTGGGCCTACCACGCCACGCTGGGGGTAACCGCCGTCGGCTGCATTCTCCTGTATCAGAAGCTGAAGAAATCGGGCTGGCTGTAAGCGCCGAAACGCCGGCTGTTCCCGCCGTCAAAAAACCTCTGCGGGGCAGCCGGGTCCATCGACCGCCCCGCCGCTTCAATACAGCATCGGCCGCCGATCGCGATGCACGTGATTGTGGCGGCCGATGTGCTTGTCATCGGCCGCGCCGATATCCATCGATGCCAGCACCATGCCTTCGCCAGCCAAACTCTGCGTCAACGGATAACCGTCGGCGTCGACAATCACCGATCCGCCGATCCACGCAACGCCGCGCTCCGTTTCGCAACGATCGCACACCGCGATGAACAGCCGATTGACGGCGGCGTTGGCCTGCGCCTTCACCATCTCCGCCGGCCGTTCGCCCTGCGGGCGCGGCGCCAGCGGCCAGTTGACCGGCGCGCACAGCAACTGAGCGCCGGCCAGCGCCGGTAGCCGTACCCACTCCGGGAATTCGAGATCGTAACAGATCATCACCGCCAACCGGCCGAAGCGGGTTTCGACGACCGGCGGCGGCCGATCGCCGGCGGTAAAAATGGTGCTCTCTTCGTGCCACAGGTGCACTTTGCGATAAATCGCCCTCATCCCCTGTGCATCGATCAATGCCGCGCTGTTGGCCACCTCACCATCGGGCAGCCGCTCGCAGAAACCGGCGACGATCGCCACATCCCACTCGCGCGCCAGGGCTCCCCACAGGCTGAGGCTCGGCCCGTCTTCGGCCTCAGCCAACGCCCGCGCCTCCGCCTTATCGCGCAACACGTAGCCGCTGTTCACCAGCTCCGGCAACACGATGACGTTGGCACCGCACTGCGCCGCCCGGCGGATCGCCTGGGCGGACAGCGCCCGATTATGCTCTGCTTCCCCGACCCGCAGCGCTAACTGGCAGCATGCGACGCTGACTTTTTCCTTCACTCCTGTTCTCCTTCCAATAAACGATCGCAGCGCAACGCCACCTGCCGTTCGGCCTCAAGATCGAGCTTCCGGCACATCACGACATAAACGCTCCCGGCCACCATCAGGCCGATCAGAAAAGCGATATCCGCGCCTCCCAGTAAAACAGCAAAGGGGCCGTTGTAAAAGCCCAACGTCATGAACGGCACCATCGCCAGCAGGCCGATCGCGTAGGCCGTCAGGCCAGGGCGCCCCCAGCGGCCGTAGATCCCCGCCGGGTTGAAGATTTCACCGATCGCGTAATGCCCGCCGCGCACCACGTAAAAGTCCATCAGATTCACCGCCGTCCAGGGCACCAGGAAATACAGCATCAGCAGCACGAAGGTATTGAAGCTGGCGAGATAGCTTGCCGGGATAGCCAGCGCAACCGCGAACACCGTCAGGGCGACGACGCCAATGCCGATCATGCGTAATCTCAACGTCGGCGTCACTTTGCGAAACGCGTCAATCGCGCTGAGGCTGGTCAGCATTGCGCCATAACAGTTGACCGCCATGATGCCGACCAGCGAGGGCACGGCGATCAGCACAGCCAGCGTGCCAAACCTCGGATAGACGGCATTACCCACCGCCTGTACGCTGCCGATCGCATCGGGGGCCGGTAGCGCTGAAGCCAGAAACGCGCCCAGCGACATCAGCCAAAGCGCCGATCCGGCCGCCCCCAGATAAGTCCAAACGATCACTTTGGCAGACGGCGTTTCATGCGGCAAATAGCGCGAGTAATCGGAAACATACACCGCGTAACTGATCTGGTAGCCGGCAGCCGCCGACAGCTGAATCAAAAAGGCCGCCCACGAGAAATGCCCGACGCCGACGACGGCGTCCATGCGCAGCGATAGAACGGCGCCGATCGTCAACACGCCGAACACCGCCATCATCACATAGGTCAGCCAGCGCTGCACCGCATGCAGCATATCGTGGCCGACGATCGCCAACAGCACGGCCACCGCGATCAGCAGCGCATACCAGGGAAGACGGTGGCCCGGCAACACCGTGTTGATCGCATCGGTCGCGAGAATGACGTTGAACACGTTGAAGCCGATGTAAACAAATACCACGGCGGCAAAGGGAACGATGGCGCCACGCAGGCCGAATTGGGCCCGCGACTGGATCATTTGCGGCAGCCCCATGCGCGGCCCCTGGTTGGCATGACACGCCATGAAGAACGTGCCGAACCCCACACCGACGGCAATCGCCAACATCGAATAAAGCGCACCCAGCCCCAGCGCCGGGCCGGTGAAACCCACCACCATCGTCGTCAAAACGAAATTACCGGTGAACCAAAACGGCGCCTGATGCCAAACCTTGCCATGCCGCTCGTGGCGGGGCACATAGTCTATCGAGCGCACTTCAATTTTTGGGCGTGACGCCACATTTCGATTGTTCATGTTCCACCTCGTCGCGGTCATTAGCCTCGTCGTTTCAACGCTCGGTTTGGGGCTGCAGCTGCGGCGCCGGGCGGCTCAACAGGCTACCCAACACGAAGGCAATGCCGCCGCCCAGCAGGCCGCCGTAGATCGGGCTGTTGGCGTCGATGCCGTGCCAGGCCATCAACCCCACCACGCACAGGCTGCCGGTCAGCATGCTGGCAATGGCGCCGGCGCTGGTGGCACGCGGCCAGAAGATCGCGCCCACCAGCGGGATCAACATGCCCCCCACCAGCAGGTTATAGGCCAGCGTCAGCGCCGCCAGCACGTCGCGTACCACAAATGCCAGCCCCAGCATGGCCACGCCCATGAGAAGCGTGGTGACGCGCCCGGCGGCCAATCCGCCGGACGGTTTGCGCCGGATGGCCGGCAATACGTCCTCCAGCGCGATGGTGGAAGAGGCCAGCAGGCAGGCGCTGGCGGTGGACATCAGCGCCGCCAACGCCGCGGCGGCCACCAACCCGCTGACGCCGACCGGCAACACCGCCTGCGCGATGGCGGCAAAGGCGCCGTCGGTGTTGCTGAGCGACGGCAGCACGATCTTGCCGGCCATGCCGATCAGCGCGCCGGTTACGCCGTACAGCACGCAATAGACACCCGCCCCCAACCCGGCGAAGCGCGCCACGTTGGCGCTGCGGGCGGTGAACACCCGCTGCCAGATGTCCTGGCCGATCAGAATGCCGAAGAAGTAGATCAGGAAGAACACCAGGATGGTATCCAGCCCGATCGACGACAACTGGTAGTATCCGGCAGGCAACAAGCGGGTGAATGCTTCCCAGCCGCCGGCCTTGACGATGCTCATCGGCATCAGCACCAGCATCATGCCGACGGTCATGATGATGAACTGAATGATGTCGGTCAGCGTCAGCGACCACATGCCCCCCAGCGTCGAATACAGCACCACCAGCCCGCCGCCGAGCAGGATAGACGCGCTGAACGACAGGCCGAACATCACCTGCATCACGCTGCCGATGGCGATGATCGAGGTCACCGCCACCATCAGGTCATACGCCAGCATGATCGCGCCGCTGGTCACCCGCGCGGCCGGGTGATAGCGCCGCGACAGCACCTGGCTGACGGTATACAGCTTCAGCTTGAGCAGCGGCTTGGCCAGCACCAGGCTCAGCACCACGATGCCCAGCCCGAGCGCGCCGCACAGCCAGACGCCGGAAATGCCGTAGGTGTAGCCGAGCTTGACGCTGCCGATGGTCGACGCGCCGCCGAGCACCACCGCCGACAGCGTGCCCAGATACAGCCCCGGCCCCAGATTGCGCCCGGCGACCAGGTACGCCTCTTTGGAATTGGCGCGGCGAATGCCCATCCACCCCACCGCGCCTATCACCAGAAAGTAAATCACCACGACCAGCAGATCGAGATTCATGGGTACCTCCACTCCGTTGTTATTGTTATCAGGGGGCCCGACGCAACCGCTCCGCCGGTAGGGTCAGTGCGCCGGCCTCAGCGGGCCGGCAGCACGCACAACATTTCAAACAGCAGGTTGGCGGCCAGCAGCGCCGTGTTGCCGGAACGATCGTAAGGCGGCGACACTTCCACCACGTCGCCGCCGACCAGGTTCAGCCCACGGCAGCCGCGCACGATCTCCAGCCCCTGCCAGACCGACAGCCCACCGACCTCCGGCGTGCCGGTACCCGGTGCGAAGGCCGGATCCAACCCGTCGATATCGAAGCTGAGGTAAACCGGCGCATCGCCTATCTGTTCGCGGATCTCCGCCATCAGCGGCGTCAGCGACCGGTGCCAGCAGGCCTCGGCCGGCACCACGCGAAAGCCCTGGCGGCGTGACCAGTCGAAGTCGTCCGCCGCATAACCGCTGCCGCGCAGGCCGATCTGCACCACCTTTTCCGGCGCCAGCAGCCCCTCCTCAAACGCCCGGCGGAAAGTGGTGCCATGCGCCAGCTGTTCGCCGAACATCTCCTCGTTGGTATCGGAATGCGCATCGACGTGGATCAGCCCGACCGGACCATGCCGACGGGCGACGGCGCGCAGTACCGGCAGCGTCAGCGTGTGGTCGCCGCCGAGCGTCAACGGCATGCAGCCGTGCGCCAGGATCTCGTGGTAAGCCGCTTCGATACGCTGCACGCTGTCCGCCAGGCTGTAAGGGTTGATGGCGACATCCCCCAGATCGGCCACCTGCAGCCGTTCGAACGGGGCGGAGCCGGTGCCCATGTTGTAGGGGCGGATCATCACCGACTCCTGGCGGATCTGGCGCGGGCCATAGCGGGTGCCGCTGCGGTTGGAAGTACCGATATCCAGCGGAATGCCGATAAACGCGGCGTCCAGACCGTGCGCCTGCTCGGCGGCGGGCAGGCGCATCATGGTGGGGATGCCGGCAAAGCGCGGCATATCGTTGCCGCTTTGGGGTTGGTTCAGCATGGTGTGTCCTTGTCTTGGCCTACGATAAAATGAAACATTTAAGCAACATTCGCAGACTACCCCGTTGGCCGCCCCGGCTACCATTCCCGCTTTTGCATGTAAACATCGGAAAATGCGATGCAAGTAACTCATTGAAGTATTGATTTTTATTTCAAACTCATGCCATAAGGAAGGCCATATATTCAGCGCCGCTCCTATCTCTTCGATGTTAAAAATGGGTTAACCGGCCAACGTTCTGCGGAGAGGAAGATGCTCACCAACCTCAGTGATATCGATCTGAAACTGCTGCGGGTGTTCGTCGCGGTGGCGGAAGCCCAGGGCGTCAGCGCCGCGCAGGAAGCGCTGCTGATGAACCAGTCCACCATCAGCACCCACCTGGCCTCGCTGGAAACCCGGCTGGGTTTTCGCCTGTGCCAACGCGGCCGCTCCGGCTTCCGGCTGACGCCCAAGGGCGAACGCATGCTGATCGCTTGCCGTTCGTTGTTCAACGCCGCCCGCGACTTCACTCGGGTCAGCCAGTCGCTGAACGGCCTGCTGACCGGCGATCTGCAGATCGGCCTGGTGGATAATCTGGTTTCGCTGCCGGGCAATCCGTTCAGTCAGGCCATCAAACACTTCCAACGCCGACATCAGGACGTGCAATTGCAGTGCCGTATCTGTTCGCCAAACGAGATTGAACAAGGGCTGCTGAACCGGCAGCTCGATCTGGGCATCGGTTACTTCGGCCAACGGTTGGAGGCGTTGCATTATCAGCCGTGGCTGGAAGAGACGCAGGCGATCTATTGCAGTGCGGATCACCCGCTGTTCACGGTGGGGAACCCCGACCGCGAGCAAATTGAAAACGCCCGCTGGGTCAAGCGCGGCTACCTGCTGGCGCATGAACTGTGCCCGATCGCGCCGCCTCACCTGGCCGCAGTGGCTCACCATATGGAGAGCGTCGCCCATCTGGTGCTGAGCGGCGCCTGCCTCGGCTATCTCCCCACCCACTACGCGGCACGCTGGGTGGAACAGGGGCTACTGCGGCAGCTGGGTGGCGCGGCGCTCTCTTATCGCGCCACGCTCAGCCTGGTCAGCCGCCCCGTCCAACCCGACGAGGCGTTGAATGCGCTGCTGGAAGATTTGGCGCGCGCCGCACGCCAATAACCTCATCGCGGAAAGGCCAGCGCCCGGTTCATGGCAAGCAGCGTCCCGGCTAAAGACAGAATGAGGATCCCAATGACGGCCCAGGCGAAAGAGGCGGCGCCCCCTGTGTCGAGCAATACGCCGCCGGCCACGCCACCGGCCGCCACGGCGGTATTCCAGCCCGTCGTATACATGGATTGCGCGACGTCGGCCGCGCTGCCGGAAAGTCGCGACAACGCCGTCTGCGTGATGGTGGCGAAACCGCCGAAAGCCACGCCCCAAAACGCGACGGAGGGATAGACAATCGGGGCTATCCCTCTCCCACTCCCCAGCAGCGCGGCGGCAAAGACGAAGACGACAATGCTCGTCACTGCCAGCACGCGCAATTTCCGATCGACCAAGGTTCCGGCAACCCCTAAGCCGACAATCGCCCCCAGCCCGAAGGTAAACAAAACGACATCGACGTGCCCGGACAAGCCCGACGGCTTGAGGAAAGGTTCGATGTAGATATACAGGATGTTGTGGGCGACAACGAAGGTGAACACCACGAACAGCACGGCGCGGATCCCGTGTTTCAAGAACACGTCGACCAAAGATTGACGATGCGCCTTAGTTTGGCCGGGGAAATCCGGCACGACGGCGATGATCCAGACGATGAGAGCCAGCGCCAGGAACGTCATCAACCCAAAGGCACCTTGCCAGCCGATGGCTCGGCCAAGCTGTGCGCCGAGCGGTACGCCGAGCACCAGCGCCAGGGTAGCGCCGGCGCCGGAGATCGCGATGGCACGGCCACCGAGGTGAGGCGGCGACATACGCACCGCGTAACCGGCCAGCAGAGACCAGACAATACCGCCGAAAACGCCGGCGAAAAAACGTGTCACCAATGAGATGTGGTAATCATTCGACAACGCAGTCACGAGATTGACGACCGCAAAACCGAGGATCGCGCTCAAGAGCAAGGGGCGGCGTCGCATGCCCTGGGTCAATGCGGTCAACGGAATGGCGGCGATCAACGCGCCCACCGCATAGGCGGTGATGAACTGCCCCGCCAGACTTTCAGACACGTTCAAATCGTCCGCGATCGAAGAAAGCACGCCTGCCGGCATGATTTCGGTCAACAGCGTGATGAAAGCGGCCATTGCCAAGGCCAACAGCCCCCCCATTGGCAACCGCGCAATGCTCCCGGCAGGTGCGGATATCGTCGTTTGATTCATCAGTCACTCCCCAATCCCAAAATATTGCCGCCCATTGCGGCTTACCGGGCATAATGCTGCCCGCTCGCGGATAAAAGAAAAATGGGCTACAGTGCACAATACTCATGACAAAAATGTCATCAATAGGATGGAAGCCTATGGAAAGCCTGGGTTCTCTCGACGTTTTCGTCCGGGTCAGTGAAGCCCGCAGTTTCACGGTGGCCGGGCAACAACTGGGCATCTCCGCGTCGGCGGTCAGCAAAACCATCGCCCGGCTGGAGGAGCGGCTCAGCGTGCGCCTGTTTCACCGCTCCACCCGCACGGTCAACCTGACGCCGGAAGGGGCCCTGTTCCTGGAAAGGTGTCGACGCATTTTGGGTGAAGTGAAAGAGGCCGAAGCCGAGCTCTTGCAGACGCGGGGAACGCCTCAGGGCAAGTTGCGCATCAGTCTTCCGTCGCTTGGCACCCTTTTCATGCCCAAACTGGGGGACTTCAAGCGTCTCTACCCCGATATCGAGCTCGATATTGACTATTCGGATCGGTTGGTTGACGTGATTGAGGAAGGCTTCGATGCCGTTATCCGCAGCGGAACCCCGAGCGACTCGCGGCTGGTAGCACGCAGGCTGGGCGCCTGCCGCAAGGTTTTCGTTGGCGCGCCGGGCTATTTCAGCAAAGCGGGTATGCCGCGCAAGCCAGAGGATCTGGCAAGTCATGCCCGTTTGCACTATCGCTTTCCCAGCACCGGCAAACTGGATGTCTGGCCGCTGGGAGACAAGGCGGAGATGATCCCCGAACGGCCGGCCAGCATGGTGACGAATACCCTTGATCCGCAGGTGTGTTTCGCGGAACAAGGGTTAGGCATCGCTTACTTGCCGGAAATCGCCGTGCGCAGGCAGCTGGAACAGGGCAGCCTGGTGACGGTTCTGGATGAGTACAACCGTGAGAACATGGTTTTTCACGTCCTTTGGCCGTCGGGCCGCCACCTGTCAGTCAAAATCAGGCTGTTCGTCGACTTTGTGACGAGCCGTCTTTTCCCGCTGTGAGCGGCGCATGCAGACTTAACTGACCGGCATGCGCGCCGGATCGGGATACTGGTACTCGAAGCCCAGCTCGTTGCAGATGCGGTTGCCGTCCACCAGCCGCTCATCCTGCTCCGCTTCGTCGGCGAACTGCGGCGGCTCCAGGTGCAGCTGCTCGGCCAGCGCCGGATAAAACTCGCGTTTGGCCGGGTGGTGCGGCGCGCACAGGTTATAGACGTGGCCGCCTTTCGGCAGCTTCAGCAGCAGTTGGATGGCGGCGATCACATCATCCTGATGCACCAGATTCACCCCCTGCGAGCCGCCCTTCACGTCGAGTTTACCCGCCAGGAAACGGCCGGGATGGCGATCGGCGCCCACCAGCCCCGCCAACCGCAGAATGTCCACCGAGGTATTCGGCAATTCATGCAGCCAGCGCTCCAGCTCGGCCAACACCCGGCCCGACGGCGAGACTGGCCGCAGCGGCGACTCTTCGCGCAGCGTGCCGGCAGTTTCGCCGTACACCGAGGTGGAACTGGTAAAGATCACCCGCGGCACGCCGAAGGCCATCGCGCTGTCCACCAGCATGCGCACCGCATTGAAATAGTTTTCACTGCCCTCGACGGTGCGGCGGGCGGGCAACGTCACCACCAGCGCATCCACTCGCAGCAGCGATTCCAGATCGTCGGGATCGCAGATCAGCTCCGGCGTCAGCTCCAACCGATAGCATTCGATGCCGCTCATGCGTGCGGCCTCGACGCCGTCCGGCGTGGTTTTGCTGCCGAGCACGTCGTAACCTCGGCCCATCAGCGACAACGCCAACGGCATGCCCAACCAACCCAGACCAATAATGGCTACCTTTTTCATCCTCTTCCTCTCCTGAAGATCGCAGCGCCCTGCCTGTAAGGCTACGCCACTCCACACAGCGATACAATCCGCCCCGCTTAAGGTTAGGTAAAGTCGTCTGTAGCTAATAACTCAACCCGTTTCAATAAATTAAATTTATGACGATAAAAAAGGGTTGCGCGGCGGACAGCGGATAGTTTAGCTTAATCGGCATACGGTTTTTACCGGCTTTTGATTAGAGAAAAAACACCATGACACGCGTTCAGTTCAACCACCATCATCACCATCACCCTGACTAGTCTTTCAGGCGATGTGTGCTGGAAGACGGTTTGTTAATCTTCCAGTGGCGCGCAGAACGCAAGAGAGAGCCCTCGGAAGATTTCTTCCGAGGGTTTTTTTTTGGCTCCGGACAGACAGAAAAGAATAGTTTTTACAATAAATTCATAAAATTACAGATTAAACAGAGGTTACCATGCTGGACAAGACACGTTTACGGATCGCAATGCAGAAATCGGGCCGTCTGAGCGATGAATCCCAGGAACTGCTGGCGCGCTGCGGCATCAAGATCAACCTGCAACAACAGCGTCTGATCGCCTTCGCGGAGAACATGCCCATCGATATCCTGCGCGTGCGCGACGACGATATTCCGGGCCTGGTGATGGACGGCGTGGTCGATTTGGGCATCATCGGCGAGAATGTGCTGGAGGAAGAGCTGCTCAGCCGCCGCGCCCAGGGCGAAGATCCGCGTTACTTCACCCTGCGCCGCCTCGATTTCGGCGGTTGCCGCCTGTCGCTGGCCACCCCGCTCGACGCCGAATACACCGGCCCGCAAAGCCTGCAGGACGCCCGCATCGCCACCTCTTACCCGCACTTGCTGAAGCAATACCTCGACAAGCAGGGCGTGCGCTTCAAGTCTTGCCTACTGAACGGCTCGGTGGAAGTGGCGCCGCGCGCCGGCCTGGCCGACGCCATCTGCGATCTGGTCTCCACCGGCGCTACGCTGGAGGCCAACGGCCTGCGCGAAGTGGAAGTGATCTACCGTTCCAAGGCCTGCCTGATCCAGCGCGACGGCGAGATGCCGGAAGCCAAACAGCAGCTGATCGACCGCCTGATGACCCGCATTCAGGGCGTGATCCAGGCGCGTGAATCCAAATACATCATGCTGCACGCGCCGAGCGAGAAGCTGGACGAAATCGTCGCGCTGCTGCCGGGCGCCGAACGTCCGACCATTCTGCCACTGGCAGGTGCGCAGAACCGTGTGGCGATGCACATGGTCAGCAGCGAAACCCTGTTCTGGGAAACCATGGAAAAACTGAAAGCGCTCGGCGCCAGCTCGATTCTGGTGCTGCCGATTGAAAAGATGATGGAGTAACGCCATGTCGACCTTCAACACGCCGATCGATTGGGCAACGTGCAGCGCCGAACGCCAGACCGAGCTGCTGATGCGCCCGGCAATGGCCGCCTCCGACAGCATCACCCGCACGGTGAGCGAGATCCTCGACAACGTGAAGGCCAACGGCGATCGGGCGCTGCGCGACTACAGCGCCCGCTTCGACAAGGCGGAAGTCGCCGCGCTGCGCGTCAGCACCGAGCAGATCGCCGCCGCCTGCGCGCGGCTGGGCGATGACATCAAACAGGCGATGGCAGTAGCCGTCGCCAACGTGGAAACCTTCCACAACGCACAACGGCTGCCGCCGGTGGACGTCGAAACGCAACCGGGCGTGCGCTGCCAGCAGGTGACCCGCCCGATCGAGTCGGTCGGCCTGTATATTCCCGGCGGTTCGGCGCCGCTGTTCTCCACCGTGCTGATGCTGGCGACGCCGGCGCGCATCGCCGGCTGCCGCCGGGTAGTGCTGTGCTCGCCGCCACCGATCGCCGATGAGATCCTGTATGCAGCGCAGCTGTGCGGCGTGCAGGAAGTGTTTCAGGTCGGCGGCGCGCAGGCGATCGCCGCCCTGGCGTTCGGCACCGAGAGCGTGCCGCGCGTGGCGAAAATCTTCGGGCCGGGCAACGCCTTCGTGACCGAAGCCAAGCGGCAGGTCAGCCAGCGCCTCGACGGCGCGGCCATCGACATGCCGGCCGGCCCTTCGGAAGTGCTGGTGATCGCCGACGCCGGCGCCACCCCGGCGTTCGTGGCTTCCGATTTGCTGTCGCAGGCCGAACACGGCCCGGATTCGCAGGTGATCCTGCTGACGCCGGACGCGGCGATGGCACAGGCGGTGGCCGAAGCGGTGGAAAACCAGCTGGCCGAGCTGCCGCGCGCCGACACCGCCCGCCAGGCGCTGGCCGGCAGCCGCCTGATCGTGGCGCGCGATCTGCCAGAGTGCGTGGCGATCAGCAACCGTTACGGCCCGGAGCACCTGATTATTCAGACCCGCAATGCGCGCGAGCTGGTGGACGGCATCACCAGCGCTGGCTCGGTGTTCCTCGGCGACTGGTCGCCGGAGTCCGCCGGCGATTACGCCTCCGGCACCAACCACGTGCTGCCGACCTATGGCTACACCGCCACCTGCTCCAGCCTGGGGCTGGCCGATTTCCAAAAACGCATGACGGTGCAAGAGCTGACGCCGCAGGGCTTCAGCAACCTGGCCGCCACCATCGAGACGCTGGCTGCCGCCGAGCAGCTGATCGCCCACAAGAACGCCGTGACCCTGCGCGTCGCCGCCTTGAAGGAGCAAGCATGAGCATCGAAAAACTGGCGCGCGTCAACATTCGCGAGCTGACCCCCTATCAATCGGCTCGCCGCCTCGGCGGTAAGGGCGACGTGTGGCTGAACGCCAACGAATACCCGATCGCGCCGGAATTCCAGCTGACCGCGCAAACCTTCAACCGCTATCCGGAATGCCAGCCGGCGTCGGTGATCGAACGCTACGCCGCCTACGCCGGGGTAAAGAAAGAGCAGGTGCTGGTCAGCCGCGGCGCCGATGAAGGCATCGAACTGCTGATCCGCGCCTTCTGCGAGCCGGGTAAAGACGCCATTCTGTTCTGCCCGCCAACCTACGGCATGTACGCCGTCAGCGCCGAAACCTTCGGCGTGGAACGCCGCACCGTGGCCGCCAAAGAAGACTGGCAGCTGGACCTGCCGGCTATCGCAGACAGCCTGGACAACGTGAAACTGATCTACGTCTGCAGCCCGAACAACCCAACCGGCAACCTGATCGACCCGGACGATCTGCGCAGCTTGCTGGAACTGGCCAAGGACAAGGCAATCGTCGCGGTGGACGAAGCCTATATCGAGTTTTGCCCGCAGGCCACGGTGGCCGGCTGGCTGAGCGACTATCCGCACCTGGCGATCCTGCGCACGCTGTCGAAGGCCTTTGCGCTGGCCGGGCTGCGCTGCGGTTTTACGCTCGCCAACGAAGATCTGATCGCCCTACTGCTGAAGGTGATCGCACCTTATCCGCTCTCGACGCCGGTGGCGGATATCGCCGCGCAGGCGCTGAGCGCCGACGGCATCCGCGTCATGCGCCGGCGCGTTGCCGAGATCGCCGCCACCCGCAGCTGGCTGCAGCAACAGCTGGAAAAATGCGCCTGCGTTGAGCACGTTTTCGCCAGCGACAGCAATTACCTGCTGGCACGTTTCACCGCTTCAAGTAATGTATTTAAAAGCTTGTGGGATCAGGGCATTATCTTACGAGACCAAAACAAACAGCCCGGGCTGTCCGGTTGCCTGCGCATCACCATAGGCACCCGTGACGAATGCCAACGCGTGGTGGACGCACTATCCCCCCTGCCCGGCGCCAACCAGACTCGCCAGGAGCCAATGTGAGCCAAAAAATCCTCTTTATCGATCGTGACGGCACGCTGATTGCCGAGCCACCGGAAGATTTCCAGGTCGACCGCCTGGACAAGCTGGCGCTTGAGCCGGATGTGATCCCTTCCCTGCTGGCACTGCAACAGGCGGGCTATCAGCTGGTAATGATCACCAATCAGGATGGGCTCGGCACCGCCAGTTTCCCGCAGGAGACCTTCGATCCGCCGCACAACCTGATGATGCAGATCCTCAGCTCGCAAGGCATTCAGTTCGCCGATGTGTTGATCTGCCCGCACCTGCCGGCGGACAACTGCGACTGCCGCAAACCGAAAACCGCGTTGGTGAAGGACTACCTCGAACCCGACGCGCTGGATAACACCCACAGCTACGTGATCGGCGATCGGCAGACCGATGTGCAGTTGGCGGAAAACATGGGTATTCAGGGGCTGCGTTACCAGCGCGGCGTGCTGGGCTGGAAAGAGATCGTGCGCCAGCTGACCCAGCGCGACCGTCACGCGCGGGTTAACCGCGTGACCAAAGAGACGCAGATCGACGTCAACGTCTGGCTGGATCGCGAAGGCGGCAGCAAGATCAAAACCGGCGTCGGCTTCTTCGACCACATGCTGGATCAGATCGCCACCCACGGCGGCTTCCGCATGGAGATCGACGTCAAAGGCGACCTGTACATCGACGATCACCACACGGTGGAGGACACCGGCCTGGCGCTGGGCGAGGCGCTGAATAAAGCGCTGGGCGACAAGCGCGGCATCGCCCGCTTCGGCTTCGTACTGCCGATGGACGAGTGTCTGGCCCGCTGCGCGCTGGACATCTCCGGCCGCCCGCACCTGGAGTACAAGGCCGAGTTCAACTATCAGCGCGTCGGCGATCTCAGCACCGAAATGGTCGAGCACTTCTTCCGCTCGCTCTCCTACACTATGGGCTGCACGCTGCACCTGAAGACCAAGGGCAAAAACGACCACCACCGGGTCGAGAGCCTGTTCAAAGTGTTTGGCCGCACGCTGCGCCAGGCGATCCGCGTCGAGGGCAATACTCTGCCGAGCTCGAAAGGAGTGCTGTGATGAACGTGGTGATTTTGGATACCGGCTGCGCCAACCTGGCCTCCGTCACCTATGCGGTGCGGCGCCTGGGTTACCAGCCGGAGGTAAGCCGCGATCCGGAGATCGTGCTGCGCGCCGACAAGCTGTTCCTGCCGGGCGTCGGCACCGCGCAGGCGGCGATGGCTCAGCTGCGGGAGCGCGATCTGATCGAGCTGATCAAGGCCTGCACTCAGCCGGTGCTGGGCATCTGTCTCGGCATGCAGCTGTTGGCGACCGGCAGCGAAGAGAACGGCGGCGTGAAGACGCTGGGCATCATTGATACGCCGGTCAAGCAGATGACCGATTTCGGCCTGCCGTTGCCGCACATGGGCTGGAACCAGGTGTCGGCGCAGGCGGGCCACCATCTGTTCCGCGGCATCGATGACGGCGCCTACTTCTATTTCGTTCACAGCTATGCGATGCCGATATGCCCCAGCACCATCGCCCAGGCGAACTACGGCGAGCCCTTCACCGCCGCCGTGCAAAAAGACAACTTCTTCGGCGTGCAGTTTCACCCAGAACGTTCTGGAGCGGCCGGCGCGCAACTGTTGAAAAACTTTCTGGAGATGTAGGCAGCATGATTATTCCGGCTTTGGATTTGATCGACGGCAACGTGGTGCGTTTGCATCAGGGCGATTACGGCCAACAGCGCGACTACGGCAACGATCCGCTGCCGCGCCTGCAGGACTATCAACAACAGGGCGCGCAGGTGCTGCACCTGGTCGATCTGACCGGCGCCAAGGATCCGGCCGCACGCCAGATCCCGCTGCTGCGCAAACTGTTGGCGGGGGTTAACGTGCCGGTGCAGGTCGGCGGCGGCATCCGCAACGAACACGACGTCAGCGCCCTGTTGGAAGCCGGCGCCACGCGCGTGGTGATCGGCTCTACTGCGGTGAAACAGCCGCAGTTGGTGCAGAGCTGGTTCGAACGCTACGGCGCCGATGCCCTGGTACTGGCGCTGGACGTGCGCATCGACGCGCAGGGCGTGAAACGCGTGGCCATCAGCGGCTGGCAGGAAGACTCCGACGCCACACTTGAACAGGTGGTCGAACAGTTCCTGCCCTACGGCCTGAAGCACGTGTTGTGCACCGACATTTCGCGCGACGGCACGCTGGCCGGCTCCAACGTGGCGCTGTATCAGGAGATCAGCCGCCGCTATCCACAGGTGGCCTTCCAGGCCTCGGGCGGCATCGGCAATCTGGATGACATCGCCCAGCTGCGCGGCAGCGGCGTTGCCGGCGTGATCGTAGGGCGCGCCCTGCTGGAAGGTAAATTTAGCGTTGAGGAGGCGATCGCATGCTGGCAAAACGGATAATCCCGTGCCTGGATGTTAAAGACGGGCAAGTGGTGAAAGGCGTGCAGTTCCGCAACCACGAAATCATCGGCGACATCGTGCCGCTGGCGCAGCGCTATGCGCAAGAAGGCGCGGACGAGCTGGTGTTTTACGATATCACCGCCTCGAGCGACGGCCGAGTGGTGGACAAAAGCTGGGTGTCACGCGTGGCGGAGGTGATCGATATTCCGTTCTGCGTCGCCGGCGGCATCAAAAGCCCCGAGGACGCCAGCCAGATCCTGTCTTTTGGCGCCGACAAGATCTCCATCAACTCGCCGGCGCTGGCCGACCCTGAGCTGATCAGCCGCCTGGCGGATCGCTTCGGCGTACAGTGCATCGTGGTGGGCATCGATACCTGGTTCGACAGCGATACCGGCAAGTATCACGTCAACCAATATACCGGCGACGAGAGCCGCACCCGCGTTACTCAGTGGGAAACCCTCGATTGGGTGCAGGAAGTGCAGCGCCGCGGCGCCGGTGAGATCGTGCTGAACATGATGAACCAGGACGGCGTGCGCAACGGTTACGATCTGCAGCAGCTGCGCCTGGTGCGCGAGATCTGCAAGGTACCGCTGATCGCCTCCGGCGGCGCGGGCACGATGGAGCATTTCCTGGAAGCGTTCCGCGATGCGGACGTCGACGGCGCGCTGGCGGCGTCGGTGTTCCACAAACAAATCATCAATATCGGCGAACTGAAAAGGTTCCTGGTTGAACAAGGCGTGGAGATTCGCGTGTGCTGACAGAACAACAGAGAAACCAGCTGGACTGGGAAAAAACCGACGGCCTGATGCCGGCCATCGTGCAACACGCCGTTTCCGGCGAAGTGCTGATGCTAGGTTACATGACGCCGGAAGCGCTGGCGACCACAGAACAAAGCGGCAACGTCACCTTCTTCTCGCGCACCAAGCAACGCCTGTGGACCAAGGGCGAAAGCTCCGGCCACTTCCTCAAGGTGGTCAGCATCACGCCGGACTGCGATAACGACACGCTGCTGCTGCTGGCCAACCCAATCGGGCCAACCTGCCACCTGGGCAACAGCAGCTGCTTCCACCCGGCCGCCAGCGACTGGACGTTCCTCTATCAGTTGGAGCAGCTGTTGGCGGAGCGCAAACATGCCAGCCCGGACAGCTCGTACACCGCCAGCCTGTACGCCAGCGGCACCAAACGCATCGCGCAGAAGGTCGGGGAGGAAGGCGTGGAAACCGCGCTGGCCGCTACGGTCAACGATCGCGAAGAGCTGACTAACGAAGCCTCGGATCTGATCTATCACCTGCTGGTACTGCTGCAGGATCAGGATCTGGATCTGAGCGCGGTGATCGGTCGGCTGCGCGAGCGGCATCAGAAAAAAGCGTGAAGCTAACTCGCGCGCAATAAAAAAGCCGCCGGGCGTGAACCTCGGCGGCTTTTTTTATCGCTCAACGGGCGGGCTTATTCCATCCATTCGGTATGGAACACGCCTTCCTTGTCGATGCGTTTGTAGGTGTGCGCGCCGAAGTAGTCGCGCTGCGCCTGGATCAGGTTAGCCGGCAGCACTGCGGAGCGGTAGCTGTCGTAGTAGGCGATCGCGGCGGAGAAGGTCGGTGTAGGGATACCGTTCTGCACGGCATAGGCCACCACGTCACGCAGCGCCTGCTGGTACTCGTCGGCGATTTGCTTGAAGTATGGCGCCAGCAGCAGGTTGGCGATATCGGCGTCCGCCGCATAAGCGTCGGTGATCTTCTGCAGGAACTGGGCGCGGATGATGCAGCCGGCGCGGAAGATCTTGGCGATTTCACCGTAGTGCAGATCCCAGTTGTTTTCTTTAGACGCGGCTTTCAGCTGAGAGAAGCCCTGCGCGTAAGACACGATCTTGCCCAGATACAGCGCGCGACGCACTTTCTCGATGAACTCGGCTTTGTCGCCGGTGAACGGTGCCACTTTCGGGCCGGTCAGCACTTTAGACGCGGCAACGCGCTGGTCTTTCAGCGAGGACAGGTAGCGTGCGAACACCGACTCGGTGATCAGCGACAGCGGCTCGCCCAGATCCAAAGAGCTCTGGCTGGTCCACTTGCCGGTGCCTTTGTTGGCGGCTTCGTCCAGGATCACATCGACCAGGTATTTACCCTCTTCGTCTTTCTTGGTGAAGATGTCCTTGGTGATGTCGATCAGGTAGCTGTTCAGTTCGCCCTTGTTCCACTCGGCGAAGGTTTCGGCCAGCTGTTCGTTGCTCAGGTTCAGCGCCTGCTTCAGCAGAGAGTAGGCTTCGGCAATCAGCTGCATGTCGCCGTATTCGATGCCGTTGTGCACCATTTTCACATAGTGGCCGGCACCGTCTGCGCCGATGTAGGTCACGCAAGGCTCGCCTTCCGCAACCGCAGCGATTTTCTCAAGGATTGGTGCCACCAGCTCGTAAGCTTCTTTCTGGCCGCCAGGCATGATGGAAGGCCCTTTCAGCGCGCCCTCTTCACCGCCGGAAACGCCGGTGCCGATGAAGTTGAAGCCCTGGTCGGACAGCTCGCGGTTACGACGGATGGTGTCCTGATAGTAGGTGTTGCCGCCGTCGATCAGGATATCGCCCTTGTCCAGATGCGGAGTCAGCGAGGCAATGGTTTTATCCGTCGCTTCGCCCGCTTTCACCATCAGCAGGATGCGGCGCGGTTTTTCCAGCGATTCAACAAACTCTTCAACGGTGTAATACGGCGCCAGGTTTTTGCCCGGGTTCTCAGCGATCACTTCGTCAGTTTTGTCGCCAGAACGGTTGAAAATGGAAACGGTGTAACCACGGCTCTCGATGTTCAGCGCGAGGTTGCGGCCCATTACCGCCATGCCGACAACGCCGATTTGTTGCTTGGACATTTAGGAACTCCTGTCTGAGATAATTACTATATTGTAATCAAATGGTTATACAACATAGTAGGGATGCATTGCTTTATTGTACATGATTATTCCTAAGCATGTACCTATCGCAGCCATAACAATCTTTACAAAATCACGCGCAGTTGACGGTTCTGTATACGCCCTGAGCTCGCTGCTACATTACCGGTAACATTACAGAAAAGAAAAGGTTCGGATGTGCGGTTTGCCGCACTCGCCATCAACGGCTAAAAATGCAACAAAGCATGTTTGCCACGATAGGCGGAATGTCGCTGGCAAGAACATTCCACACCCTCAAAACAGGTCATCCCGTTACGTAGCATGCTTGCATTTCAGCCTGTTCCCCTACAATTCCTAGCAATTGCACATATCTCATTTGAATATGTCATCAATGGTTACTAGGAACAAACTGAAACCCTGAAAATCCAGAGGCATTACAAGTGATTTGGTGGTAGCATAATAAAGGTTTTCTAGCCTATTTTTGCTGAAAATAGTTTCAACATCTAAATGAAAACGGATAACAACGATCCCTCTATTGGTTCTCGCTTACCAAGGGCGGTAGCGTGCTTTTTTAGGCCACAATCCCTTGCGCAGAGCAGTGTTTAGCCTAAAAATTAGGCGACCGATACGCAGGAAATTCAGTGTTCGCTTCCGTTTCATCGAGAAATGCGATGCCTTTTTGCTGAAGTGATTGCATCGAAAATAAAAGAAAACCTTATGTATCATTGGGTGTTCCGCGACACCACAGTAAGACAGAAACACGTTTGACAATAACCGGTAGGAATGCCGTGCAAACTGCGCAGGGATAAAACAGATTCAGTTTACGATATGAAAATCTCCGAGAGAAAGTTTGACGTATTTTCCTTGGAAAGCCATCTGGGATAGATTTTTAGCGCTATAGCTATTTTCACATTCTCCCTTCATATCGATAACGCATCAGTTCCACGTGATTATATTGCGAAGAAAGTTAAACCATGACGTCAAAAAAGTTAATCAATAGCCTAGGTGTTAAATGAATATTTTCTCTATTCTTGTTAAGACTTTTTATCGGTGTCTTCATACACTTGCCACCAATAAGAATCTTGTTATTTCACTTTCAAAACGGGAAATTGGCAGTAAATACAAAGGGTCCTTTATTGGGCTGCTTTGGTCGTTTATCAACCCAGTATTGATGATGGTGATTTATACCTTCGTTTTCAGCGTAGTATTTAAAATACGCTGGAGCGCCGGGGTCGATTCCAAAGGAGAATTCGCGTTAGCATTATTCATTGGTTTGATTTTCTTCGGGCTTTTTTCTGAATGTATTAACCGAGCGCCCTATTTGATCGTCAGTAACGTTAACTACGTCAAGAAGGTTGTATTCCCGGTTGAAACGCTCCCCATTGTTTCACTCTGCACCGCCTTATTCCAAATGGTGATTAACTTCGTCGTTTGGTTGCTTTTCTATGTCGCAATCGTAGGGATCCCTACGTGGCACATTCTATGGCTACCCGTCATCATCGCACCGTTCCTCATGATGGTTCTGGGTGTATCCTGGTTCCTCTCTTCGCTTGGCGTTTATTTGAAAGATATCGCTCAGGTCATTGGTGTGCTCACCATGATTCTGATGTACCTTTCGCCGATCTTTTATCCGATTTCCATGTTGCCTGACGCGTATCACATCTTCATGCAACTCAGTCCATTGACTTATGTCATTGAGCAAGCGAGGGATTGCATGATGCTAGGCAAAAATATCGCCTGGGGCAACTGGGGGATTTACACCCTCACATCTTTTGTCATCATGCTGTTAGGTTATGGTTGGTTCATGTTCACGCGTAAAGGGTTTGCAGATGTCATCTGAATTCGCAATTTCAGTCAAAAATATTTCGAAACGCTTTGAAATGTATGCAAACCCAAAGCATCGTTTGTATCAAATGCTTTCTCTCGGCCGCCGTACGTTTTTCAAAGAGTTCTGGGCGCTAAACGGCGTTTCTTTTGACGTTAAGCGCGGTGAAACGCTCGGCATCTTAGGCCGTAACGGCGAAGGCAAGAGCACCCTGCTGCAAATTATTGCCGGCACGTTGACGGCCACGTCGGGCAGCGTTGAGGTCAATGGCAAACTGGCTGCGCTGCTGGAACTCGGCGCCGGTTTCAATCCTGAATTTACCGGCCGTGAAAATGTTTATCTGAGTGGCATCATTCTCGGTATGACGCACAGTGAGATGGAGCAGAAATTCCCTGAGATCGAAGCCTTTGCCGACATCGGCGAACATATCGACCAGCCGGTCAAAACTTACTCCAGCGGGATGTATGTGCGTTTGGCCTTCGCCGTTCAGGCCTGCATAAAGCCTGAAGTGCTAATCGTAGACGAAGCCTTGTCGGTCGGTGATGAGAAATTCCAACGTAAATGTTTCGATTATATTGAATCGCTGCGCGCGCAGGGATGTTCGATCATTCTGGTGACGCATTCCACCTCAACCGTGGAGAAGTTTTGCCAGCGAGCCATTTTGTTGCGAAAAGGTCGGGTAGAAGCCATCGGCAGCGCCAAGGAAATCATTGATCAATACCATGCCCTGCTTTACTCGGATGAAAAGACTTACCTGCGCTATCTGAACAACGTTGCTAAACACGCCAATAAATCCGCCGACGCGGCCGTGAAAGCAAACCAGGACGGCATCGCCGCCAATGGGGACCTAATCGCGGAGCAAGCCGAGACGCAAGCACAAAACGAATTGACCAGCGGTGCGCTCATTGAGAGTTGGATCATCAAAGATGTCCACGATCAGCCTTGCGATCTATTCCGCGTACGTGAAAAGGCCATCATCAGCTTTGATATCAGCGTATTTGGGCCGATAGAAGAGCTGCAAGCCGGCCTCGTCATTAAGACCGTTGAAGGCATAACGGTATTTGGCACCAGCACCTTATACCATAAGAAAAATATCCATAATGCCAAAGGCGGGGATGTTCTCAGGGCGACGTTTGAGCTTGACCTGGCGCTGTGTGAGGGCAGCTATTTTGTCTCACTAGCTATCGCCAACGCCATCAGCCACGCCGACATGGCCTACCTTGATAAAAAAACCGACGTGATCGTCCTAAAGGTCATCGAACCTCGCACGACAATGTCAGGTATTGCCGCCTTACCTGTTTCTTTATCACTCGAAAAGTGGTCAGGAGAGCATGAATAAATCAATACTTATCATCACCCAGTATTACTCAATCGGTGGGTTGGAAACCTACATCAGCACCCAAGTAAAGGATCTGGTTGCCCACGGCTACCAAGTTCATCTCATGTACGCCGTTGTCGCAGACCCGTCACTGCTGCCTGACGGGCTGAGCTCATGCCATGAAAATATTCATCTAAGCAACGGCTCTATCGAGCAACTCGTTCAGGGCGTAGACCTGATACGGCAGGTTATCAAAGAAAAGGGCATCGATGTCGTTCATGTCCATCCTTTTGACTGTATTTTCCCTGCCGTTATCGCCGCAGACTGCGAAAAAATACCGGCGCTATTAACGTTGCACGGCCCTTTGTCGCTGCAGCATTTTACCCGGAACATTTACAACCAGGCGTTAGCCATTTATTTCCTCAAAACACTGCACACCATATTCTGTGTTTCGCAGGAAACGGCGGATCAATTGGCGGAGATCATAGACCACCCATCGGTCATGATCGTCCCTAACCTGATAGACACCGCACAGACGCATCTCGCTGTCACAGATGATACCGTTGAGAAAAGATGGCTTATCGCCAGCAGGCTGGATGAGGATAAATCCGCAGGGATTATGAAGTTCATTGACTTCGCCAGCCGCTGCCAAATGATTCATGGTATTGATATTTACGGCACCGGTAGTGATGAAGACACTATCAAGAGCTACGTTAGCGATAATAACTTCAACGAGTGGGTTGGTTTCAAAGGCGTTGTCAGTAACATCCCCCCCGTCATGCCGCATTACGCAGGGTTCGCCGGCATGGGGCGCGGAGTGCTTGAAGCGGGCATTAGCCGGCTTCCGGTGTGCCTGGTTGGCTACGACGGCATTAAGGGCATTCTGAACGATGAAACCTTTAAATACGCCGCTTACTGCAATTTCTCGGGCAGAAATCTGGCCAATGTCGAAGAAGATGTACTGCAGGAACAATTTGCCGCCGCCCGTCCCCTGCCCTCCGACTTGCTCAGTGGATACCAAAGCGCTGGCCGCTGGAGCCAGATCATCGAGAGCATCGAGTTCCCGAACAAAGAACAATACGACAATAGTGACTCGTTGCAACTCTACCAGCAGCTATGTGAAGCCCCGCCATCACAAGAAAACGAAAGTTTTTTGATTGCGGATGCCTTTACTGTCGCTATATTTAAAACGCTAGCAAACCAGCTGATTGCCAACAGTATCAAACTCAACGCTCATGATGATAGCGCGAAAGAGACCGTCAAAATGGAAGATAAAGTGAGTCAGGTTCCCCAGGACAGCCCGAACAACACAGCGAGTTCAGGAAACGATGTCATCGCAAAATTAACTGCGTTGGAAGAACAGAATCTCTCTTTGCAGAATGACGTTAAATCGTTAGTGCAGCTCCTGACGTCGGTAGCGGAGAAGCAAGAAAACTATTTCAGAGCGTTGCCTCAAGCAGCCGCACCAAGCACAGGGAAGAAGCTGCGATATTTGGTTCAGGTCGCCGTTCAATCGCTGATCCGATCGGACAAACGCTATGAACTGGCTAAAACCATTTATTGGAGACTGCCCGAGTCGCTGAGGGTAAAACTGCAAACCCAGCGGCACCGTTATGTTCAAAAACACTTCGAGCACGCTTGCAACAGCGCGATGGCGGATACCTCAACGCCTGAAGACCTACCTGCCTGGGTCGAATCAGTGAACCAATCAGAGAAAGTCGTCTTCATTCCATGCAGCTTCGAATTCGATGAGTTGGTGAACCAGCGGCCAATCAATGCGGCGAAATATTTCTCTGAGAAAGGTTATCAGGTTATCTTTGTCGCCTGGCAATGGACGCCGCAGGAAACACTGTCGAAAGGTTGTTCACAAGTGTGGAACAATGTCTATCAGGTACCACTGTATGATTTTGTGAAATATACCCGTAAATGTAACCTGCATGACAAAAACGCGTTCTTTGTCATCACGATGCCGGCGAAAGTCTTCCTCACTCCGCTCTATGAGTTTAGAGCGCAAGGCTGCAACATCATCTATGACATTATGGATGAATGGGAATGTTTCAATAAGGTTGGACAGGCACCTTGGTACCAGAAAGATATTGAAGAAACCATCATTCTGCAAAGCGATTACGTCTGTGGCGTTGCGCCATCGCTGCGTGACAAGTTTGCTTCTCTCCGCAGTGATATTGAAGTGGTCGGTAACGGCTATTCCGAAAAAGTCTTGGGCGACACACGTAATATAGCGAAAGACTCCGGTAATAAAGTGGGCTACTTCGGCCACCTAACGGACTCGTGGTTCGACTGGGATATCGTATTTAAATTAGCTGAAAAATTCCCGCAGTATTGCTTCGAGATCATCGGTTACGGTGAGCCGGAGTGGGTGGTCGAGAAAGCTAAAGGCATTGCTAACATCACGCTGGTTGGTAAAGTGATGCCAAAAGACCTTCACCAATACGTCAAAGAATGGTCGATCGGCCTCATTCCATTCAAAAGCGGCGATCTGGCTCAAGCGGTAGATCCGATCAAAATTTATGAATATCTCTACTTTGGCTTGCCAACGTTGGTGACTGGCATTGAGCATATTAAACGCTATCCGATGACCTATTTCTCTGACGGCAGCGATGTCGTCGAACTGTTTGAGAAAACAATCAAAAGCGAGCGCCACTCTGCTGAGCTGGAAGCCTTCTTGCAAGAAACCACTTGGGCGGCCCGGTTTGAAGTGATGGAGTTGAATACCCTGAATAAAAAGGGGATTAGGGAATTATATGCTTCGTAAAATAGCATTCATCTATCCTTGGGCGACGCATGGCGGTGTTGAAAAGGTCATGCTCACCCGCGCCCGCCTGTTAAACGATGCAAGCACTTATCAGGTTGACCTTCTTTTTACTCATGACTCCGGTGCGGCGAAAGCGATCACCACCGCGCTCTCGGATTGTAAAAATGTAAACGTCAAAATCATCAACTTCGATTATTTATTGACGCAAGATTACAGCCTCATTTTTTGCATTGATTTCCCTGCGGCGCTGACATTTTGCCATACGCACAAATTAAAGTACGTTGCGGAATGCCATACGGCCTATAAAGAAAACAGGGCTTACTTGAATAAGATTCCAGACAGTTGTTCGGCAATACTGTGTCCATCCACGTTCTTTATGAAGCAGCTTGAGCCTGAATTGCACAAAGACGCCTGTCCACTGTTGTTACTGCGCAATTTTGTTCCCTGGGATCATGTCACCCTCGAGCCACATACGATCCCGTCTCTGCCAAAATGGTCGAGAAGGCCCGTTCTCTTCTTGGGACGGATGGATAAGCTAAAGAACCTGACCGAATTGCTGGACGCTTTCGTTATGTTAAAAGAGCGTTATGCGGAAAAATACATGCTCGTTCTGTGCGGCCCGCAGTCTTCTGAAATCAACCTCAGCGCCGAGCTGGAGAGCAGGAATCTGGTAGGCGACACCGTATCTTTACCGCCAGTGCCATTCTTGAATGTGGACAAACTGCTGTTGGCAATCTCTCATGCCAACGGGATTTTTGTGTCGCCATCAACCGGAGAATCATTTGGCTTATCTGCTTCAGAAGCGATTTGTGCAGACGTTCCCGTTATTTTGTCCAATATCGAAGCACATAACTATTTGGTTGCCACGCGTGAAAACGAGTTTACTTACTCTTTGCATGATGCTCGCCAATTGTCAGAAAAAATAGCGTCTATTGCCGACAATTATGCACAGTCCAAAGCGTCACTTTCCGCTCTAAAAGAAAAATTTTCCGCCCATGCTTTTATGAACGACTGGGATGAATTGCTCCGCAGAACCGAATAGCCATTCGATTTCTACCTCCCCATACTGATTTTTACCGCCAGTATGGGGATATCAATTATTGAGACAGCCATGTTAAAGAAAATTATGTGCGTTGTGGGCACTCGGCCGGAAGCGATAAAAATGGCGCCGGTGATCAAGGCGCTTCAGGCATCTGGCGAATTCGCTGTTTGCGTATTGGCGACGGCCCAGCACAGAGACCTTTTGGATCAGGCTTTCCAACTTTTTGAAATTGAAGCCGATTATGACCTTAATGTCATGACGCCTGGGCAAACATTGCCGGAGTTAACCGCGCGTCTGATGACCAGCATCGATCGCACTCTCGAGGAAGCTGCGCCGGATTTGGTTATCGCGCAAGGTGATACGACAACCGTCTTCGTGACGTCCCTGGCCTGTTTCTACAAGAAAGTGCCTTTCGCTCATCTTGAAGCGGGGCTACGCACGCACGACCTGTATTCACCTTTCCCTGAAGAAGCAAACCGCATTCTTGCCGGGCATTTAGCACGTTTGCACTTTGCTCCGACTGAAGTATCTAAAGGCAATCTATTGCGAGAAGGCATTCCGACGGAGCATATTCACGTTACAGGAAACACCGTGATTGATGCCTTACTGGCGACCGCACAAAAGGCGTTCAATATCGGCGTCGACATTCCCAAAGACGCCCGGATGCTTCTTATCACTTCTCATCGCAGAGAGAACTTCGGCCAACCTATTGTCAATATCTGCAACGCAGTTCTTGAACTGATTGAAAAATATAGCGATATCTATATTCTTTTCCCCGTTCACCCCAACCCGAACGTGCGCGAAGTCACGGACCGCCTGTTGAAAGGCCACGAAAGAATCAAACTGGTCAGCCCATTTGACTATGGCCCCTTCGTTGCAGCCATGAAAAATGCCTACCTGATTCTTTCCGACTCTGGCGGCGTGCAGGAAGAGGCGCCAGCCCTGGGAAAACCCGTATTGGTCTTACGCCGCGATACCGAACGACCAGAAGCCGCTTCGGAAGGCGTGGTGAAATTAATCGGTACGGAACAAGCGGATATCGTGAGAGAGGCGTCTTTGCTGCTTGATAGCCCTCAGGCCTATCATAAGATGGCGAAAGGCAGTTCTCCTTATGGCGATGGTAAGTCCAGTCAACGTATTGTCCATATCGTCCGCAATTTCTTTACTGAACAATGCCAATGAAAATCGTATATCTTTCAGCGGTTCCATGGTTGAGCATCAGCCAGCGCCCTCATTTTTTCGCCAAATATGCGCTGACACATGCCACCAAGGAACTCTTGTGGATCGAGCCCTACCCCAGCCGTTTTCCCGGCCTTTCTGATCTGACCCCCGGCCGCCATGCGCCTGAACCCGCCGGATTGGATTTGATCGAAGGCCTGCAACTGACTCGTCTGGGTTTTGTTGCGCCCGTAGAGCCGATACCTTCTCTGTTTAAGCTGCTAAATCAGAGCAAAATCAAGAAAATAATTGACGATATAACCCAGTTTATATCGGAAGATACCATCTTGGTTATCGGTAAGCCCTGCCTACTGGCCACAATGCTTATCAAGCAATTTAAATGGCGACAGGTGTGGTATGACGCCATGGACGACTTCCCCTCTTTTTACTCCGGCGTATCTAAGAGAAACACCGCCAATCTTGAAAAAGAAATAGCTCAGCTCGTCGACCGAATATTTTGCTCCAGCCACGAGTTGATCAAGAAATTTTCATCTATAGCGCCTGATAAAACCATGCTGGTATTGAATGCCTGCTCGGATGATATGCAAAAACCTCATCTTCCAGCGCCATCGAATGAAAAAATCAAGTTTGGTTATATTGGCACAATCGCAAGCTGGTTTGATTGGAATTGGGTGATCGAGCTGGCAACTAAAAACCCGGAAGCGATCATAAACCTGGTCGGGCCAAGAAAAACCAGGATCCCAGAGAACTTACCCAAAAATATCATTCTGGAACCCCCTATTCCACACCCCCGGGTTATGGAAAAGATATCCACGTTTGACTATGTAATTATTCCGTTTTTACAGAATGACATTACTAAGTATGTCGACCCAGTTAAGTTCTACGAATACAGATTGGCAGGAAAAACCATTCTGTCTACGCCATTTGGCGAAATGCTATGGCATCATAAGGATGAAACCTGCTGTCCTGACGAAATGGTAGAAATAACCATACCTGACAATACGCTAGTTTTTCCTTCACCTAAAAAATCAAACGACATCCCAAGATGGAGTGGACGATTCTCTCATGTCTTTACCGGCTATTGAAGATGAAAAATTTCTTACAATCTCATTGGTAATATTCAAACCAAACCTTGTAGATTTAAGAAAGACCCTTGCCGCACTTGTTGAGACAAACGTTTTTAAAGCACACGACTGTTATTTGTTTGTAGTTGACAACTCACCAACCACTGAACCAGCAGTCACTTCGCTAATTAAAGAGTTCCTTGACGTTATTCCCGGAAGTTACACATCGCGACCAGACAACCCTGGTTTTGGAGTATCACATAATTTAAGCCTAGCTATAAAATCAAAGTACACCCTTATATTAAACCCAGATTTAGAAATGGATAAGAGTGCATTAGAAAATGCATTTTCTTTTATGGATGCACATCCTGAATGCGGTTTAATTACGCCTTATGCAACTTGGGGAAACGGCGAAACACAATATTTGTGTAAGCGATACCCTTCTGTATTTGTATATTTATTACGTTTCTTTGCATCGGTTAAGGGGAAGCGATTTTTCAAAAGCTATCTCCGAAGCTATGAAATGGCTGATACGCTGACGCCACACGATGTTTATTTCGACCCACCGATTGTGAGTGGTTGCTTTATGTTTTTCCGTCACTCTGTGCTGAAAGAATTATCCGGATTCAATCCTAAATTCTTTCTCTATTTCGAAGATTTCGATCTCAGCATCCGTACGGGGAAAATCACCAGAATCGCCTATGTCCCTGATGTCAAAGTGGTGCACTATGGTGGCCATGCCGCACGTAAAGGCTGGGCTCATATCAAACTATTTTCACGCTCAATGATTACTTTCTTTAATATTCACGGCTGGAAAATTTGGTAAGCCCCTAGCAAATAAACTTAATATCGATCGCTGCTGGGTGAACATGAGATTAATTAAAGATACCATGCTCACCCTCGCGCGATATTATCACTCTCCCCGTGCGTATCCCGCCTCCCGCAACCGATAAATCACGTATTCCAGAGCAAGCTGCCAATGTGAAGCCGGAATACCGATCTCATTAATTTTATTGCAATTCAAGGTCGAATACTTAGGCCGTTTAGCTAAGGTCATATATTGTTCTGATGTTATTTTATTGACCTTTGGCATGCGAGAAATCGCCCCCAATTTCACGGCTACTTTAAATATGTGCTCGGCAAACTCACTCCAACAGACCTCTTCATTCCCGCAGAAGTGGTAAACCCCCCCCTGAGCATCGCAAAGCAGCATTTTTATCATCGCATCCGCGATATCCCCTGCGTATGTCGGGCAACCGCGTTGATCGGCTACGATGCCAAGAGATTCACGTTGCTTAGCCAGCCTGAGCATGGTTTTAACGAAATTTTCGCCATACTCACTGAAGACCCAAGAAGTGCGAATGATTATCGCATCCTGCATTTCTGCGACAATCGCCACTTCGCCGTCACGCTTCGTTTTCCCGTAAATACACAACGGGTTGGTTCCATCCAACTCATTGTAGGGGAGCTTGCCCAGACCATCGAAAACATAATCTGTCGAGATATGGAGCAACCGGCATCCCATTGTCTTTGCCACCTGAGCCAAATTGGCCGGGCCGACAACGTTGGCTAACAATGCTGCATCGCAGTCCTGTTCCGCTTTATCGACGGCGGTATAGGCTGCAGCATTTATGATCGCCGTCGGTTGAAACTCCCGAGCAGCGGCCTTGACCTGCTCCAGGTTGGTAATGTCCAACATGTTGCGATCGGTCGCTAGAATGATCCACTCGGCTGGTGCCCGATCGATAAAACAGCGCCCGACCTGCCCTTTGGCTCCGGTCAAAAGAACTCTCATCAAATCAGTTCCCTGAGAAACTTGCCCTGCTTGTCCTTTTCCGACAAGACAGGGTGGTGAACGGGCCATGTCACGCCGACATCAGGATCATTCCACATCAAGCATCTTTCATGTTCGGGCGAATAGTAATCCGTGCACTTATATTCAAAATCCGCGACCTCAGAGAGTACGACAAAACCATGAGCCAAACCTGGTGGGATCCAAAGCTGGGTTTTGTTCTCTTCCGATAGCACAATGCCTTCCCACTTGCCAAATGTGGGTGAGTCTGGACGAATATCTACTGCAACATCATAGACTTCGCCTCGCACCACGCGAACCAGCTTGCCCTGCGGCTTGATATCTTGATAATGCAGTCCGCGCAAAACCCCACGAGAAGAGCGCGAATAGTTGTCTTGAACGAAGTCCAAATCAATATCCAGCATGTCTTGAAAGCGACGCTTCTCGAACGTTTCCATAAAAAAACCGCGAGTATCACTAAATACCGTTGGTTGGATGACTTTGACTCCATCGATTTTAGTATCGATAACCTGCATTCTGCGTACCTCATAAGACGCGAGAATCTATGCTCAGAAAATTCTCGCAAAATACAGTCACTTAAAACATCTTAGCTTTTTTGTCGTGATGATGAACAACGTAAACAAAGCCTAATCCTCCTCGTAGCCACCTGTTAGCAACACAAAAACAGAGGCAAACAAGAGAGCCAAGAAGCATCATTTTGCGGTAAGCGATTGATAAAATCCGTGACCAACCACAGCGTCTTTCCCTCAACGGTTTGATACTCACCACCATTAGCGCAAATCTTCAGCGCACCTTACTGATGCAAAGCAAGAAAAATGGTGGAATTTATAGCTTCACAAGCTTGATAGGCTAACATAACCGCTGCTCTTGTCTCTCTCAACAAACCTTCAACAAGGCATTTCCAGGAGGGAACATCTCATATTCACACACCAAACACCGTGACCAGCAATACCCTGCGGTTACATACCATAACGGCATATCATCCCAACAAAGTAACTTCTATGGCACCAGTATAATCCGATAGCGCGAATTTTTCATAAGGAAGTGCTGATTATTATCAGATAAAGGCCATCGATAAAACGAGGTAAAGGCCGCTTCCTGATAGGCCGTCTTTTTAATTTGCCCCGATAACATTATGGTTATCGGGGCCCGTCTCAGAACGCCGGCAATGATGTCTGATAGCTCACATCATCAACAACGCTTAACGGTAACCCTGAGGGTTTTTCTTCTGCCAATTCCAGGTGTCACGCATCATGTCGTCCAGACCCCGCCGTACTTTCCAGCCTAGCTCGCGCTCAGCCAAGCTGGCATCCGCCCAAAACGCCGGCAGATCGCCATCACGGCGCGGCAATATTTGATAAGGGATCGTGACGTTCGAGGCTTTCTCAAACGCCTGGACCATAGCCAACACCGAGTGCCCTACGCCCGCACCCAGGTTATAAGCCTTGAAACCGTTGATCTTCGCCAGATGATCCATCGCCTTCAAGTGACCTTCGGCCAGGTCCATGACATGGATGTAATCGCGCTCTCCCGTCCCATCTTTGGTCGGATAATCCCCGCCAAAAATACCCAGCTTCTCCAATTTGCCGATCGCCACCTGAGAGATGTACGGCAGCAGGTTGTTGGGGATTCCGTTGGGATCTTCGCCAATCAGGCCGGACTCGTGAGCCCCCACAGGATTGAAATAACGCAAAGCGATAATCGAAAACTGCGGCTCAGCCTTGGCGAAATCCTGCAGGATCTGCTCCACCATCAGCTTAGACGTTCCATAAGGGCTGGTTGTGCCGCCGATCGGCGTGGTCTCGACATACGGCACCGGCGAGTTGGCGCCATAAACGGTGGCGGACGAACTGAAGATGAACGCATGCACGCCGGCACGACGCATAGCATCCAGCAACACCAGTGTACCGGTGACGTTATTCTGGTAGTACTCCAGCGGTTTACGCGTAGATTCCCCTACCGCCTTCAGACCGGCGAAGTGGATCACTGAGGTAATCGTATGCGCCTCAAAAATACGATGCAGGCATTGCGCATCCTGAACGTCACCCTGATAGAACACGGCGGCTTTGCCTGCCAATTTTTCCACACGGTGTAAAGACTCCGCGGATGCGTTCGACAGATTGTCTAACACCACCACGTCTTCGCCACGTTCCAACAGAGATAAAACGGTGTGAGATCCGATGTAACCGGCGCCTCCGGTAACTAAAATTGCCATTTCCACCCCTTCCGCTTCGATTGCATCGAAGCATAGTTGCTCGTTCTAAAAGAAGGCCATTTGTTTAATGGGACGTTTAAGCAGGCCATCCATTGGTTTCAAAATGCATAATACAGCTCAATGGTTCACGCATGAAGAGAAAACGACAAGCGCGCTTCCTTGACCGATTGAGTTAAATGCAACCTCCCAGGACGCAACATCGCCGCGTACGATGTGATACTCGGGTGGTACAACCCGTTCCATACGGAGTTCGGTTGCCCTCTCCGGGCCGCATCCTCAGGTAAAGTGGGAATATTGAGCAGCCAACTAAAAACAGAGGGGCGTTGCGTAATGGAAGCACGTATAGAATTGAAAAAGAGCAGCTAAACGCTGCTCTTTCAGATTAATGCCCATAGTGAAAAGGCCACTAACGGCTACGGGTAAAATACTGCGCCACGCGCAGCACATCTTTTTCGTCCAACGTGCCGGAATCGCTCAACAAGGTAATCCAGGATTTGATGTAAGTGTACTTGGCGGAGGCCAGATCGCGCTGGGCGCTGTAGAGCTGCTGTTCGGCGTTGAGCACGTCGACGTTGACGCGCTGCCCCGCCAACACGCTCTGCCGGGTCGCCGTCACCTGCGTCGTCGCCGACGTCACCGCCAGTTCGTAGGCCGCCAGTTTGGCGCGGCTGCTGATGCACAGATTGAACTGCTTGCGCAGATCGTTCAGCGTCGTGCCGACTTGCGTGTCCATTTCCGCCATCGCTTGGCCATAGCGCGCCGCCGCCTGCCGGGTTGATGCCGCAACGCCACCGCCGGAGTAAATCGGCAGGCTCACCTGCACCCCGATGCTGTCGGTGCGGTATTTCTGGTTAACCGTGTTGTCGCTGCTGGAATCATTTTCCGAATGCGAAGCATAGAGCTGCACGTTCGGCATAAAGCCGGCGCGGTTTCTCTCCACCTCGTATTTCGCCGCATCGACGCCGTGACGCGACGCGGCCAGCAGTGGGTTATTCTCCAGGGCGATCTTTTGCCATTCGTCGAATTTGGACGGGATCAGCGGCGCTACCTGGAACTTGCCCGGCCGCAGGACCTGCAGCTCATCCAGTTGGTTCAACGGCACACCGATGATCACCTCAAGCTCGCGCTGCGCGGCGTCCAGCGCGTCACGCGCCTCGATGACCTGCGCTTCAGCCAGGCTGTAACGCGCCTGCGTTTCCGAAACGTCGGTCAAGGTGCCTTCGCCCGCACTCATCAGGCGATCGTTCAACGCCAGTTGCTCTTTATAGGCCGTCTTTTGCGCCTCGGCCAAAGCGATTTGATCTTTGGAATAGGCCACTTCGACATAGGCACTGATCACCCTCACCGCCAGATCGAGCAGTTTGCCGCGGTAGCGTTCATCCGACATCATCGTCTGCGCCACGCCGCCTTTATAACGCGCGTAAGCCTCGTAATCGAACAGCGGCTGCGTCAACGTGACCGAGCTGGAGTAGCTACGGTACTGTTGGCGCCGCGTCACCTCCGAAATATTGCCAAAGAAGTCGCTTTGCGGGTACTTCTGCGTTTGCCAGTTGCGCGGCGAATTCTGGTAGTTCAGCGATACCTTCGGCAGCAGCCCCGCTCTGCCGATATTTTCGTTCTCGTCTCCCGCTTCTTTCTCTTTTATAGCCGCCCGGAAGGTCGGGTCCTTTTCTAATGCCAGCGAATATGCGTCTAAAATCCCTATCGAATAAACCGGCGCAGACATCGCAAACAAAAGGGTGCCGATAACCAGACCGGCAGCCTGTCGTTTTGATTGAATCAAAATTATTCCTCGGTTAATGAAGTATGAGCGCGATCCAAAATAGGTTTAAACAGATAGCTCAGCAGCGAGCGTGACCCCGTTTTCACGAACACTTCCACCGGCATCCCCGGCTTGATGTCCTCGCCGTTGAGCATCTTCATGCCCTCCGGCGAGACCGTGACCTGCATCTGGTAGTAGGGTTCACCATTGGTTTTATCGACCAGACGGTCGGCGGAAACCAAAGTGACCGTTCCCGGAATTTTCGGGGTTTTGTTTTGGTTGAAGGCGGTAAACATCAGATCCACCGGCAACCCGTTGTACACCTTGTCGATCAGGTCGACTTTCAGGCGAGAATCCACCACCAGCGTCGCCTGGCTGGGCACAACGTCCATCAGGTGGTCACCCGCTCCCACGACGCCCCCCTGAGTGAAGATATTCAATCCGACCACGGTGCCGTCCACCGGTGAGGTGATGGCGGTGTTGCCCAGATCAAAATCGGCCATTTGCAGCTTGTTGCGAAACTCGCTGGCGTCCATTTGGGTTTGCGCCAGCTGCGTTCTGACCTCGCGCTGATAGTCGGCGAAGCGCTGATCGATACGCTGCTGAGATTCCTGCAGCTGCTTTTGCAATTGGCCAATTCGCCCAATGGTTTCATCGATGCTGCTGTTCACCTCGGCGAACTGGCGTTGAATTTCCAGATAACGGTTGCGCGGCAAGTACCCGTCCGCCGCCAACTGTTTCATGCTGTTCATCTGCTCACGCAGGCTGGAGAGTTGGATCTGCTTGTTGGCGCGCGAATCCTGCAACCCTTTCAACTGAAAACGGATCCCGTCCATCGACTGCTTATAACCGTCGATTTCACTGTGCAGCCCTTGGCGGCGAGAAGCGAACAGCTGCGTTTGCAACGCAATGATCTCCGCGACGCGCGGCTGAGCTTTGACCTCGGCGAAGAGGGGAGAAAAAGTGACGTTGTTCAGACCATCACGTTCGGCGAGCAAACGCCCTTCGGTGGCCAACGTGGTGTAGTACTGATCGCGCAGCGAATCGACCTGCGCCTGTGCCTGCACCTGGCTCAGTTGCACCAGGACTTCGCCGGCCTTCACCTTATCGCCGTCTTTAACCGCGATATTTTTGATGATGCCGCTGGCCGGAGCCTGCACCGTTTTGCGGTTGCCGGAAACCATCACCGATCCCGGTGACGCCACCCCTTTGTCCAGGGGAGCAAAAGCCGCCCAGGCCAGGAATCCGAACACCCCCACCCCCAGCGCCAACCATCCCATGCGGGTATAACGGCGCTCATCCAGCGGGATCTGTTCTGAGTACGAGTCATGCGGCTCGCCAATATGCGTAGACATACCAACTCCTTTGACTGCCGGCGACGCAAAAGCGCCGCCAGGCAAGTTCACGGCTTAATTAATTTGAGTTTTAGGGATATCGCCTTCGTCCGGCTCGGAGTTCACCGCACGCACCGCCTGCGCAGGCGCAGGCGCCTTTTGCGCATTCGCCAACGCCTGCAGCACCTGCTGCGTTGGGCCAAACGCATTGACGTTCCCGTTAACCAACAGCAGCAGTTTGCTGGTCATCGACAGCAGATTGGTGCGGTGGGTAATCAGGATCACCGTCTTATTGCGCTGCTTAAGAAACGTAATGGCCTGGTTCAGCGCCCGCTCACCGGCATCGTCCAGATTGGAGTTGGGTTCGTCCAGCACGATGAGCGACGGATCGCCATACAGCGCGCGGGCCAGACCGATGCGCTGTTTCTGCCCCCCGGAAAGCCCGGCGCCACCGCTGCCGATCACCGAATCGTAACCATTGGGGAAGCGCAGAATCAGCTCATGCACGCCGGCCAGCTTGGCGGCCTCTATCACCTTCTCCGAGTCCAGCTCGTTGAAGCGCGCGATGTTCTCTGCAATGCTGCCGGCGAACAGTTCAATATCCTGCGGCAGATAACCGATGTAAGGCCCCAGTTCGTCCTTGTTCCACTGGTAGATGTCGGCGTTGTCCAGCCGCACGATGCCTTCGCTGACTGGCCAGATGCCAACCAGCAGGCGCGCCAGGGTCGATTTGCCGGAAGCGCTTGGCCCAATAATCCCCAACACGTCTCCCGGCTGAATGGCGAAACTGACATTGTGCAACACCGCGCTCCCCTTCGCGCCGGGCGGCGTGGCGGTCACCCCTTCAACGGAAACCACCCCTTCCGGGCGCGGCAGCGACATACCGGTACCACGCGGAGGATGCTGCTCCAGCAACCGCACCAAGCGCTGATAAGCCAGCTTGGCGGAGCTCCAGCTTTTCCAAACGTTGATTACCTGCTCGATTGGCGCCAGCGTGCGCCCCATCAAGATGGAGCCGGCGATCATCATGCCCGGCGTGATGTGCCCATCGATCGCCAACCAGCCCCCCAGGCCCAAAACCAGCGACTGCAGCGACAGACGCACAAACTTGGTGATCGACGTGACCCGCGATGCCCGCTCGCTGGCAATGCGCTGGCTGTTCAGGAATCGCTGATGCAGACCGAACCAACGCCCTTTCAGATTAGGCAACATGCCCAGCGCTTCGATCACTTCGGCATTACGCAGATTGGTGCTGGCCAAACTGCCCGACATGATCGACAGCCGGCTGGCGTCCGCCAGTGGCTTCTTCGACACCACTTCGTTGATCACCGCCAGAGCGATCAACAACAAAGACCCCACCAACGCGAACAACCCCAGCCAGGGGTTGAACAGGAAAATCACCAGCAGATAGATCGGGAACCAGGGTGCATCGAAGAAGGCGAACAGCGCACTGCCGGTCAAAAACTGACGCACGTTGGTCAGATCGCTCAGCATCTGGCCGGCGTCAGAGGAGCCGTTCTTTAAGTTCGCCTCGTAAGCCGCGGTGTAAATGCGCGTATTGAGGCGCATATCCAACTGACTGCCGATACGTATCACCACCATGCTGCGCACGTATTCCAGCAAGGCCATCATGCCGAACAACCCTAGCATGATCAGCGTCAACATTAACAACGTGATTTCGTTACGCGAAGGAAGCACCCGGTCGTAAACCTGGAGCATATAAATTGAAGGAACCAGCATTAACAGATTAATAAACGCGGTGAATATACCAACGGTCCAGAAGACTTTACTCCGTGTCCGTATAACATCCGCAATTTCGTTGCGCGGTATAAATTGATTCACTTTCTGCCCTTACATCATGTGTACTGTCAGTCCAATCCGCATTGACCCCTTCCCTAAAGAAATTCCTAAAAGGACTTTTCTCCGTGAAGGCTCACCCCAAAAAATGCCCGAGACTGCAGATACTTCGGTTAACTATAGGTAGAGAAAGTGAAAACCGGCAAGGTGACTCATAAAAAAAAGCCGAACAAAAGGTCTTAAAAAGCATGATAAAACAGAGTGATACGAAGAGATTAAAACGGAGGGTAGTGATAACGAAATGGAATAACTTAGAGAGGATGATGCCGCTCACAAATTTAAATAATGCGGGGGAATCCCCCCGCATTATTTACCATAAAATAGTTTCACCGGAAACTATTGATTATTGCAGCTTTACCCTTAGGCGTAGTGCAGACTATCCACCAATTGCTGGTGGTTCTGGCCAGTCAGGTAAATTACGGTATCGTTGGCGTCCAGCGTGTGGTTATTGTTGTTATCAATAATCACATAAGAATCCGCGTTATTGCCGGAACCGCTGAACACGACCGAGGCCACCCCCACCTTCGCCGTCAGCGAGTTTGGATTGCTCAGACCCAAGATACCGCCCAGCAGGCCGACAACGCCAGTGGTCAGACCGCCAACCAACGAGCCCAACAGCGCATCCAGCGTATCCGCAGGACGGGTGCCGTAGTCCGCCACCGCAGTACCGGTATTGGACAGGGTCAACCCGGAAGCGGCATCGACGATCTTGTCTTTCGCCGTGCTGAAGTCGGTGATGGTAACCCCCGCCTGCGAAGTACTGGATTTCAGATCGTAGGTGTTAGCCCCGGCGCCGCCGGCCAACGTGGTGTTGCCCAGCACGTTGAAGCTGTCGGCCGTCGACGACCCTTCTACCGTCAGTTGGTAACCGTTCAGACCCAGCGCACTCAGCACCGGAGCCAGCAGCGCAGTGGTAACAGCACTCAACGGCAAGGCATTCAACAACTGAACGATAATACCGTCGCCGGTACCCGCATGGCTTGAATCCAGGTTCAAACCGCCGGTACTGGTCGAAGCGTTAACATCGCGTACGTTGCTGAAACCGCTGCCCAGCGTCAGGTTCAACGCATGATCGCCTGTCACGTTGACGGTCTGAACCTGCGCGTTGGATCCTGCCAGCGACAGGATGTTGTTAAACGAACCGGTACCGCCGGAAGCCACGTTAACCGTGGTCAACGCGGTGCCCGCCAGGCCGCTGCTGCTGCTGTTCAGCGTGATGGCACCGGCATTCACGTTGGCAGAACTCACCGCATCGAAGTTGATGTTGAAGTGATCGGTGGCGTTCTGGACGAAGGTGAAGTTCAGCGTACTGGCGGAGGTCGCATCCCCTTTCACTTCCAGCTGTGCGGCGTTGCCGCCGGCAGCGTTGATGACGTTGACGTTAGCCAGGCCGGAGATCACAAACCCTTGCGCCCCCAGGTTGGTCGCCGCGGCCCCCTGAGTGACCGCACCGCCCGCGGTGCCTTCCACCGTGGCCGTGCCGTTGGTCAGGCCAAAGTCAAAGGTGTTGGTTGGCGTGGTCACGCTGCTGGTGGTTGGTGCACCAATCAGCGGCGTCGTCACCAATGTACCGACAGACTTGCCGATATAACCGGTCAGGTCGATCTGCTCGAAGTTCGAGAAGTTGTTGGCATTGCTGGTGATGGTGCTGGTGCGGATCCCCAGGGCGTTCTGGTTAGTCAGCACCGTCTTGGTGATAAAGTTAGCGGAGATGGAGTCCGTGCCGGTACCGCCATCGGCCTTGATGGTGTTGGCGACAATGTTCGCGCCGCCAGGCGCCGCGTTCCCCGCCCAGTGCAGACTGTCATTACCCGCACCGAGGTTAAACTGCGCCGTGCCAACGGCAATATTTGCCGCCGACGTGACAACCACATTATCCGAGCCCGAACTGGCGTTCAGAATAACGTTGCCGTTGTTGACCGTTACAGCAACGCCTGGGTTGACGCCGTTGTCAGACAGGTTGACCGTCGCCGCGCTGCCGCCGTTGATGGTCAGGTTTGCCAGATGATCGGCAAACTTCAAGTTCACCACGCTGGCGACGTTGGCGTTCAGTTGCACGTCAGTCAGCACCGCCGTCTCTGCGTTGCTGATCTGATGAGAAATGCCCGAGTTGATGGAGCCGGTTGCGTTGCCGCCGGCGGCGGTGGCCGTCAGCGCCGCGGCTGTTTTGTAGACCAGGCTGGTGCCAATGTTGTATTCAAAAGCATGCTGATTGGTCACGGTCGCGGTGTCAGTCGCCACGGAGCTACGCAAATCGTTGATAATAGCCTGAGTGATAACGGACTTGTCCGTTCCCAGCGCACGGTAGGTCGCCAAAACACCGGCGCTCGGATCGACGCCATAAACGCCTTTATAGACATATTGGATAAAAGCGTCACCGTTTAATTTCGTCCCCTTTTGCTGGAATTCAGAGGAATAGATGAGGCTCTTAACTAACGACTGGAATGTGTTTCCTGGTTGAAGCACATAATTTGTCCAATACCCGAGGCCGTTTGAGTCTGCAGCCCGGTAGGCCGCAGCAAGGTACACCGAGGCGACTTGTTCTTGTGCGCTGAGCGCCACGCTCCACTGGTTCCAAGCGGCGGAACCGTAGTTGTTAAAGAGCATGGCATCCAGATGGCCTTCCAGCGTAGACTGCGAAGAAAGTGTCGCGCCGTCAAAACCTTTGTAGTTGAGCAAACCGTCGATAGCGTTAAAAATGGCATCGTTGAGAGAGGTGGTATTCAGTATGGTTTGCAGCGCCGCATCCGCCGGTGAAGACCCGTAAGCTTGCGTATAAATTGCTTTTAAAATTTCCAACGGGGTTTTCGATGCGTATAAAGCCTGTCCTGCCGCAGATGTTATTAACCCGCCAATATAATCCTGAGCCGTTATTTGTCCGGTACGGATTTGCCCCGCAGCGCTATCGAATGATGTCGGACCAGTATAGGTATTTTGGCCGAGAACCGCATAAAGTATAGCAGCCACTTCTTTTTGGTAAAACAGTACTTGAGAAGCCATAATCATATCCTCAAAAATTCAAAATTGAAAACTCAATCCTAAACGTACTCCAAAGAGACATTAACCACATAAATAGCAGGGATCACCCAGATGCGATCACAAATCACGTAGCCAATGTCGAGGATAAGAACAGTTCAAAAGGTTAAGATTGTCAACGTCACAAAAGTTAATGTCATACACTTGCAATAACACAGAACAAAACACCACAATTATTTGTTTTTAAATCAATAACTATCAAAATAATCATTAGTGAAGCGCCGGACGCCACTGCCGATGCTCTCGCCATATCACTTGACTAACATACTCAGATGACGCACGATTGTTGCCATGATCGGCATCTCTTAAAACGATAATAGCCAAATACGATGATATATATTAATGCTCGTTTTTTGACGCAGGAAATAACTGGAGTTCAAAGATTTGCAGAAATGATTTCATTGGAACTATGTAAGAAATACGATGATATTATTTTTGTCTGTCCGAAAGGTGTATTAAGGAACGATGTCGCGCAAAAACTGCGTGTAAAACAGATAGGTTTATCGCATGGGCATCTATGGGAACAAGTAGAGCTTCCCGCCTATTTGATAAGAAAAGGCTCTCCACTGCTTATAAACTTGGGAAGCACAGGCCCTATCGCCTATAAAAATAAAGTCATCACTCATCACGATATCACCTACCTAAGATACCCTGAAAGCTATTCCAGGGATTTTCTTTTATTTTACAAGCTCTTGGTGCCGATGATGATTAAAACATCCAAGCATCTTCTCACCGTGAGCGAATTCTCCAAGAGAGAAATAACCAACGCCTATCAATACCCACAAGATAAAACGTCTGTGATCTATAATGCCGTGGAGGACAAGTTCCAGTCCAAACAGCAGGAGACGCCCAACGCTTACTTCCTTGCTGTTGCATCAAGAAACTTTCACAAGAATCATCGCGGAATGATTGACGCATTCCTGGCATTAAAAAGTAAGTCTTCGAGCAATCGGAATATCAAGTTGAAAATTATTGGTGACTCGTTCAAGGCATTATCTTATAAGAACCACAATGCCATCGAGGAAATGGAAGATATAGAATTTTTAGGGCGGGTAGATGATGATGAGTTAATCAGGCTTTATCAAAACGCTTACGCTTTCATATTCCCATCATTTTATGAGGGCTTTGGTATTCCGCCACTGGAGGCGCAGGCATGCGGCTGCCCCGTACTGGCCTCGAATCAGGCGTCTATCCCCGAGATCTTGGGAGAGAGCGCCCTGTATTTCAACCCATTCAGTGGGAATGAAATGATTCACGCAATGGAGGATATTCTGCGAGAGAATGAACTGCGGTTGCAGTTGATTAGGAAGGGGCATGAGAACATTAAGCGATTCTCATGGGAGCTATCGGCGGAAAAACTGATTCAGATAGTAAGAGGTATTGGTTAATACAATAAAAACAATAATAAAAAAGAAATTTATAGTATAAACAGCACATATTGAACATTCAGAAAAAACGCATATTGCTGTCAAACCGGACAGACATCGCTAAATAATGCGTTTATTTCATCGAATATTGCAACCGGCTTGCCACAAAAGAAATATCCACGATCCACTGGCGCCCATCGCTGCTAGGCCTGGTTATGCTTAACATCGATTTGTTGAACGATATGATGGAATCATGCGCCAGTTTCGACTTCATCGGCGAAAGAGCCGTGTCAGATATCATACCATTGCCATCCCGATCAACAGCAGCAAAGACCAGTTTCCGCTCAATCCCCGCCGGCGACATGATAGAAACGTCTATAAAGGCGCTTTCTCCAGAGTTAAACTTGATAACATCAACGCTATCCGTTTGTTCAAATGTGCCGGAGAGAGAGGCCGGATTTCTAATGTAGTTAACCGAACCATCAGAGTTAGCCTGGAATCGGCTGCAAAACACGGTCTTGGTTGTAGCCAGATTTTCACTCAGGCAAACGACACTCCCTACAATGTACAGCACCCCACCAGAAACCAAATCGATAGTGTTTTTCGGATGCTTTTCAACCGTTATAATTCCATAAAAATTAGAACGCGGTAGTCCGTCGTGTTGAATAATCGGTGAGGAAGATAGCCCCCTGAAAACGTGAATTGACATCGGTGCATTATACACCAGGCAGTTTTTGCCGATTAAAACATGCGGTGAGTTATCATCCTTGGTCTGCTGTTGAAAGATGCACTCACTCAACCCCGTGCCATGAAAAGACTCATTGCCTTTGTCTCTTTCATAAGAAATTCCCGTGCTGCACGACGCAGAAAAAGTACATTTATCCAGAACGTTAAACTCACTGAATCCTTTACTGCTTTCGTTTATCATCCTAATGCCAATATGGCAGTTTGAGAATATACAGCGTTCAATAGAGAGGCCACACTGGTCAGCAACAATAAGAACGCCATTATTATCCCCATCACCGGAGAAATGAATCCCGGAGATATTGGATGAACAGAGAATACCGGATCCGCCCTTAATTTTCATGAAGCTATTGCTTGAAAACTTCAGGATTGTTCCTTTGTCAGCCCGACGTCCGCCACAACCGATAAGGTTTGGGCAGGAGAATGAAGCTTTTTTCTCAACAATACCTGAATGATAATAGACACCAGAACCATATGATATATCAATACCTTCTTGATCGGCGTAATTGATAAGATTTATATGATCGGCAGTATTATCATATTTCCCATCGGGAACCATGCCGGCAAACGAAGCGTCAATGGCGCCCGTTCTATCCATAACCCGTGACCACACGCCGTTCGCAGAAGGGTATGTGGTTATCATGTTAATTTTGATGTCGTTGCCTACCGAATGAACAAGCAAACCACCGCCAATGCGTCCTCCTTCATGATAAGACAATAGGCAAGCGATGGCACCGTTTTCTGCGGTGCCTGACTTTAGGCTGGCGACACTGTCGTATGAAGTAGCACCGCCCGGCCTGGCGACGTTATCCTCACTCCTCCCTGAAGCGGAAATCGGTAATGCAACCGCAGCAGGTAACGCAATGCTCAGCAACTTTCTACGAGATACCATTAACTCCCCTCTTCACGATGACGATTGGCATAAGAAATCTGCCCCATGACCATACCTATCAACATCCAGTAATATGGCCGCATGAAATTAGATTCGATAAATAATGCCAACATAGCAACTATCAATGAACAAACGATGATTGGCGCACTAGACTTATCACGATTAGCTTCTGCAAGCAGTTTAAAATGCCATACTAACCACACAGCCAATGCCATCCACCCACATGTTGCCGCGATCTCAAAATAGATATTGATAGGCTCATTACCCAATGGAGATATATATTCTGGCATTCCAGAGAATTTAGGCAAATACGTCGTTAGAGTATATTCTTGGAAGGTCCCTATGCCAACCCCAAAGAATGTATTAAAAGCAGTATCAAATGTTAACTGTGCGCGAGGCCACCTGTTCCCTGTTCGGTCCATCGCAGCATCAAATAAATTAGCGGAATTAGAAAGGTTCTGGAAAGTCACTGATATTAAGTCGTTATTACTTTCCGAATACCACGACATTCCAAGCCAAGCTACAGAGCACATTGCAACCATGACAATGATTTTTTTAAACTTACCTTTCCCATACAGAGAGAGCACTATCGCTGCAATAAGGAAAACGAAAAGCATATTGGCACTTTTGGTTGTATACAGCGCAACAAGCAAAAAGGCAACATCCATAGGAGATGTATATTTTTGTTGTGTGGCCCCCGCCCTGCCGCTCTTAAGATAAGCGCTAAAGACCAGAACAATATATGGCGTCAGAGAGAGCGCAAAATAAGATGGCTCATAATATAAGACCTGTGCTCGCCATTGAATACCGGTGAAGTAGAGAATTGCACCAATAATTATCTGTATTCTATAGGCATCTCTGACACCAAGAATGGCTTGTGATTCATCCGCAGCAACAAGGTTTTTATAAACAATCGAAACGGAAAGATAATTAAACATTATCCATAGCACATAACCCAGTGACTTACCCTGGAGCGGAGAATATAGAACCGAGGGCAAGCAAGCGACGGCAAATAGAATGACGTATATAAGCCATTTATCTATCGACCTTTTTTTATATATAGTATAAACACCATAACAGAGCAAAGGAATAAGCGTCAGCCTTAGACCTGAGAACTGAATTACATCAACGCTAACAAGTAACGTTGCAATAATCGCCATCAATCTTACTTTTCTTATCTTCATTTAAGATAAACCAATCAATCATTAGTCATTAAATTATACATAAACTTTACCATAGAACACTAAAATAGAGCAATAAACAAGTTAAAATAAAGTTTTAATTCAGTCTTATCTTTTACTTTATGTGTAATTAACGCTCGCCTTACCTAAAATGTGTCTTTTTACGAGTGCTTTTACCTTTTTATTCACCGGCTCTTCTAATATCTTAAATATAAATAATGAGAGCAGGGTTGAAAAAGCGAATGATAAAATAACCGCATACACATGTTCTTCAGTAATAAACCGCTTAACCAACACCGCGCAAGGCTGATGAAACAGGTAAAGGGAAAACGATATTTTACCGAAAAATTCCAGTAAAGAAGAGCGGAGTGAGAATTTTTTAAAGAGTAAAAACATTGCTATTGCTATTAAGTCTGAGCTAATAAATCTGTATGGATTCTCGTGATATCCCCAATCTTTGCTGTAAGACAAAAATGACGATGCAATGATAGTGAAAATGACAAAAATAGAGCCGTATAAGCACCGCTGCTTACTATCTTTCTCAGTGACAAAAATTGATGAGATCAGGATGACACTAATACCTATTGGTACCGCAGAAGGTGCCTTGACGTTCATATAATAGCGGATAACACCAAAAACTAAGGAAATGAAAACAAATGATAAAAAAGCCGCCTTTAGCTTATTCCTCGTTACACCTGAAAAAGCTAAGCACGCGGCGATTACGAAATAGAAAACCCACTCAATTTGTAGCGTCCAATAAACCCCATTAATATCCCTCACGCCGAAGAAACGCTGGAGCATTGTAAAATTACCGAGTAACTCATACCACGTAGCCGAATATACCAGAAATGACAAAAGCACAGACACGATATATGCAGGATATAATCTTCCTATACGTAGCATTAAGAAAGACGTGACTGTCTCGTCTTTCTTCTTAATTGTTGTCGCTGTAACAATGTATCCACTGATAATGAAAAAAACAATGACGCCAAAATTCCCGAAAGAAAAGTATAGCGCCCTAGGATCAAGATAGTGTTCAATCACAACAGAAAGGCACGCTATGCCACGTAGAGCTTCTAGCCAGCGCATATGGTTAGGTTGATAAGCGACATTACTATTCATGGCTGCACCGTCTGCATACATAGAGAAGAAAATTTATGATGAATATATATCGAGCGATATTCAGCACGAATATAAATAAGCTAAAAAAATACAGTCAAGAACTTCAATAAATTATCTTTTTACTCTCTTCAAAGAGGTTCCACTTCTCTTGCACATAGTCCCTCATCTCGCGCTGGAATCTTTCCTGCGAGAAACGCAGCGCATTGGCTCGGCAGTCGGCAGGCAGGATGCTGCCTTCCAGGTTGTCAAACTGCTTCACCGCGTTGATGACATCCGCCACGTTCTGTTGACCAAACAGGATCCCCGTCGCAGCTTGAACACCATGCGGCCGGACCGTTTCTAACGCTCCCCCCTTGCCAAAAGCGATGACCGGCGTTCCACAAGCCTGTGCCTCAACCGGCGTAATGCCGAAATCTTCCTCCGCGGCGAACACGAAGGCTTTGGCATTCCGCATATGTTCTTGCATCACGCTGTTAGGTTGATAACCGAGGATCTCAATGTTTTTGGTCGCCTTTGACTTGATCTTCGTCATCTCGGAACCGTCGCCAACCACCACCAGTTTTTTATCCGGCATCTGGCTGAAGGCCTCAACAATCAAATCGATTCGCTTGTAAGGCACCATGCGTGATGCGGTAAAGTAATAATCTTCTTTATTTTCATTCAAGGTGAAGCGCTCGACGTCGACCGGTGGATAAATCACATCGGCATCCCGCCCGTAGACTTTCTTTATGCGTCGTGCAATAAATTGCGAGTTGGCGATAAAGTGATCGACACCGTTCGCCGTGCGGCAATCCCACATTCTTATTTTATGCAGTAACCAACGAGCCAGGTTGCCCTTAAGCCCCTTATCCATCCCTGCCTCACGCAAATATTGGTGCTGCAAATCCCAGGCATAGCGGATCGGTGAGTGAACATAGCTGATATGCAACTGATCCGGCCCGGTCAGAACCCCTTTGGCCACCGCATGGCTGCTGGATAAAATGACGTCGTGTTTTGAAACGTCCAGCTGCTCAATGGCCAACGGCATTAACGGCAGATAGGTCTGGTATTTTTTTCTGGCCTTCGGAAGACGCTGAATGAACGAGGTCGTTGCTTTTTTATTTTTGAACAGCTGCCGATTCTCGTCAGATAAGAAATCAACCACTGAATACAAGTCAGCATCTGGGAAAATGTCAATAAACTCAGCAATTACCTTTTCAGCCCCCGCATACGTCACTAACCAATCGGCGACCAATCCAACGCTTAAATCCCGAGACATGTCTACACCTTATTATCAGAATTTTATTTCACATGAAGCTATTAATAAAAAAATATAAAGATGGGCAATATCATCCTATTGCCCATCCAAGAAAATCACTCGCTACGCAGCAGCTGCAGTATCTCTTCTGTCTTTTCCTGCATTAGCTCAACGTTGGCGCGTGACTCCACATTCAACCGCACCACCGGCTCCGTATTCGAGCTTCTCAGGTTGAAGCGCCAGTTGTCATACTCAACGCTAATACCGTCTGTGTGATCGACGGCATCGGCTTCCATTTCGTATTTACCCAAAACCCGACCGATCGCTTCTTTAGGATTGCTTAAAGAACTGTTGATCTCGCCCGATGCCGGATAGGCGGCCACCCGGTCGTTCACCAGCTCGCCCAAACTTCTGCCTTTAATGCAAAGCAGTTCGGCCACCAACAGCCACGGGATCATGCCGCTATCGCAATAATAGAAATCGCGGAAATAGTGATGGGCGCTCATTTCCCCGCCGTACACGGCATCTTCCTTGCGCATACGTTCTTTAATGAACGCATGGCCGGTTTTCGACATCACGGGAATGCCGTTGGCCTTTTCAACGATATCGATGGTATTCCAGCTCAAACGAGGATCGTGAATAATGCGCGAACCCGGGCTTTTCTCAAGAAATGCCTCGGCCAGCAAGCCGACGATGTAGTACCCCTCGATAAAGTTACCGCGCTCATCGAACAGGAAACAACGGTCAAAATCGCCGTCAAAGGCGATCCCCATGTCTGCCCCGTGCTTAAGCACCGCATCGGTGGTGTCTTGCCGGCATTCCGGCAGCAGAGGGTTAGGAATGCCATTCGGGAAATTGCCGTCCGGCGCGTGGTGAACCTTGATGAACTCGACCGGCAGCCCGGCGTTTTTGAAACGTGCCTCGATCGCATCAATGACATGCCCGGCAGCGCCATTGCCGGAGTTGATCACCAGCTTCAGCGGACGGGTGAAGTTATCCAGCGTCACAAAGCTCAGTAACTTCTGCACGTACGCATCGAGTATTGAAAGCTGCTGATAGCCGCCGCGCGCAGCGTCATTCACCGCAGGGAAGCTATTGTTCTCCGCCAGCCGCTGTATATCGCGCAGACCGGTATCACCGCTGATCGGTTTGGACTCCTCACGCACCAGCTTCATGCCGTTATAGTCCATCGGATTATGGCTGGCGGTCACTTCAATCCCGCCATCCACTTTCAGGTGCGACGTCGCGAAATAGATTTCCTCGGTACCCGAAAGGCCGATATCAATCACATCCGTGCCGGAGTCTTGCAGGCCACGCGCCAGGGCCAATTTGAGCGACTCGCTGGTGAGGCGCACATCGCCGCCGAGCACCATGGTCTTGGGACGCAGATATTCTCCGTATGCGCGCCCGATGCGGTAGGCGATATCTTCATTCAATTCGCTTCCCAGCTTCCCGCGAATATCATAGGCTTTAAAACACGTTAATGCTTCTGACATGATCTCTTCCTGTTCAGCAACTGCCGTAATGATCTTTGATACGAATAATGTCATCTTCACCCAGGTACGAACCTGATTGAATCTCAAGCACTTCCAGCGGGATCTTCCCTGGATTCTCCAACATGTGGGACGCGCCGGCAGGGATAAACGTGGACTGATTTTCCGTCAGCAAATAGCTCTTCTCATTGAGCGTCACCTGTGCCGTGCCCGATAACACCACCCAGTGTTCAGCGCGGTGATGGTGCATCTGCAAAGAGAACTTGCCGCCGGGTTTCACCGTCACCCGATTGACATGATAGCGAGGCGTATTGACGACCTTATCGTTGCGCCCCCACGGGCGATATGACTCGCGATGCAGACGATACTCGCGCCGGTCGCTTTTCTTCAGATGTTCAACGACTTTTTTCACGTCTTGCACCTGCGATTTATCAATCACCAGCACCGCGTCTTTGGTGCTGACTATCACCAGATTTTCTACGCCGATGGCCGCAACCAGTATCTCATCGGTGTTGATGTAGCAATTGGCGGCATTGTGGGTAAAGATGTCGCCGTTCAGCGAGTTGCCGTCGGTGTCTTTCTCGTTCACTTCCCACAATGCGGACCAGGAGCCCACGTCATTCCAGCCGGCATCCAGCGGAACAACCACCGCGGAGGAGGTTTTCTCCATCACGGCATAGTCTACCGATTCATCCGGACAAGCCGTGAACGCCGCGGTATCGACACGAATGAAGTCCTGCAATGCATCCGGCTGCAAGGTTGCCATTGCCTGCCGGCACGCGTCCAAAATATCCGGGCGGAAAGCCTCCAACTCTTCCAGATAGCGCTTCGCTCGGAACAGGAACATCCCGCTATTCCAATAATATTCACCGCTGGTCAGATACGCTTGCGCAGTGTGCAGGTCCGGTTTCTCCACGAAACGCCGAACGGCGAATGCCGGGGTTGCATTTTCCTGCGGCGCTCCGCGCTGAATGTAGCCGTAGCCGGTTTCCGGGCCGGTCGCCACAATACCGAAAGTCACGAGTTTTCCCTGCTCGGCAAATTGGATAGCGGAATCGACCGCCCGATGAAACGCATCGACGTTCTCGATAACGTGATCGGCGGCAAGCACCAACAGCAGAGGATCTTCACCTTTGGCGACCGCGCTTAACGCTGCCAAGGCGATAGCCGGCGCCGTATTGCGGCCGACGGGTTCGAGAATGATGTTATTGGCCAATTGGTCAATCTGCCGCAGCTGTTCGGCGACCAGAAAACGGTGCTGCTCGTTGCAGATGACCAAAGGCGCGCTAACATTCAAACCTTCCAGACGGGATACCGTCTCCTGCAGCATCGACTGTTCGCCGTGCAGGCGTAAAAATTGCTTGGGATAAAGCTCGCGAGACATTGGCCATAAACGACTGCCCGTGCCACCGGCCATGATTACAGGAAGAATCATTGTTATCCTCAATTATTAAGTTAAGTGCTCATGCTTCGCGGTTGCATGCACAAGCCCAGAGAAGAACGAAAAGAAGCGGAAACCGCTTAAAATTAATGCGCTCTTATCTTTTGACAGCCAAGATAAGCGCGCACCGAATCAGGCAAAGGAGCGGCACTTTTCAATAAGCTGTGCTGCGTACTCATGGTGCAGGGTTTTATTTGATATTTCGCTGTGCAAACCAATCTTCTCGCCTTTGAACTCAAAGTTGGTGGTTGAATTTGCGTTGCTATCTACATCGATGCGGTTGAAGAAATCGAACAGGCCGTCGAAACGGCAATTGTCGATTTTGTTTTTAAAGCCGCCGTTAACAAAGATCACCGGGGTACCCATCGCCAGACAAGGCAACGCGGTATGGATCCGCGAGGTCACGACCAGCTTGGCATTCGCCAAACGGCGCAGGAAGTCATCGGCCAACTTGAAGCCTTCTTCGGCGGAGATGTACGGTATGATTTGCGTTTCAAATTTGGCGTTTTTAAGCAAGTCCGCCTCGAAGTGTTTTTTCAACACTTTATTGCGATGAGCAAACTCAAAAGCGCGACCATTCAGCAGGCGTTTCCCAAATCTTAACGGTTGACGCATCAGTTCCGGCAGTGTCATGGAATCGTACATAACGTCAATAAAGTAAACGTCATCGGTGACATTATCGCGTTTATAGGTTTGCCCCAGAGTCAGCGTCATGCAACCGGAGTAATATGCATCGATGCCTTTCGAAATCAGCAGGTCGCGCGTATAGAAGTCACGACATCCAACCGGCTGGAATTTTTTGAAATGCGCGATGGATTCGGGGGTAAAGATTTTATCAACGATCGTGGAGTTGATATGAATTGAGACATACAGCGGATTGATGCTCTCGGCAGGTGGAAAGTTCTCCGGCAAGTCCATGTACCAGGCATTCATGATCATCTTGACCGGATCGCCCTGGTAGGCGTTCATATGATCGCGGGGGATAAAGGCATCGACAGAGGGCAGAAATTGCTTCGCTGCCGTACTTTGTACGTAGTCCCCTAAATTAATCCAGTTTCTCTTAACGTAAATGTCACTCTCATAGGTTAAGACACTATACTTAGAACTCATTATTCCCACCTTAAAAAAGATACCTATAAATAATTTAAAATCGATTCTTAATCAATTGTATAATTTGCTTTCTCTCTTCTGTTTTCAACACAACAAAAGAGAAAGCAAGCATAACCAAGAGTAAATTAATGGCAGTTAACAGAACCAACCCCACAAATCCGCCAGGCAGATAATTGCTCATATACTGCATAGCAAAAACGGCAACGCATGCAACAAAACCAAGCTTTGGCAGGTCGATGAAAATAAACTGATTGGCACTTACCCCTGCAATTCTATTCACATAGATAACTCTAAAAAATCAATAGAGAGAATGCGCACAGGATCCTGGCGGATACCGCTACATAAACAGAAGCCCCGAGGGTAAACAGTATAAACGTCAACAGCAGCGAAAGCATCATGATCGCCGACACGATGAACTGGTAGTTTCTCAACTTTCCAACAGCATATATAGCGGTAACATAGGGGCCAGATAGCGAATCAATCAGAATATATATGGCGACTATTTTTATCAGCCCCGTCAGATAAGGCGGTGCCTGGCCAAGCCAGAGGCTGACGATGTAGTCCGCATCAATGAACACCGGGATTGCCGAGATCATCACCACAAACCCCGTGAGTTTGCATGACAGTGAGATCAGCGAGGTGACATGATCGCTGTTGCCGATGGAATGCTGCTTGATTATTTGCGGGTTGATAGCGGTCTGTAAGGTGCCAATGATGCGATTGAAAGCGACCAGAATTTGCTCTGCCAGCCAAATGGATCCATTGGCAATAACGCCGACAAAATAATATGTCAGCAGGGCGATCCCCTGGGACAACCCCACCACGCTTAAAGAGCCAATCATCGACCAACTTGAAAAAGAGAAGATCTCTTTAATCAAGCCGATATTTTCTTTAACGCGTATATTTATCCTGCATATGCTGAGTTTCTTCGTGCATATCAATACGTAAACGGCAAATACCAATACATAACCAACGAGCAGGAACAAGGCATAGCTGATTATTTTATTCTGGAAATAAAACAGGGTAAACAGGAATACCATTAACCAGCGCTGAAATGCGTCAAAGATGCCGATCTTGGCAAAGAGATCCATCTTTTCGCTGGCGATCAACGAGGCCATAAACGGCGTTTGCATAATCTGGAAAAGCAACGAAACGATCGAGACTTGGTAGACCCAGAAGATATCGTCCAAACGCTCAGCGGGTACTTTAAGCTTATGCAGTAAAAACCACAGCCCGACTGTTTCAGCTAAAATTAAGACCAGTCCACAAATAATGAGATGCACAATAATGCTGACATTAAAGACGCTGTTGGTCCATTTATGGTCGTTCTTGCCAAGGCCGACAGATAAAAAACGTTGAGTAGCCAGTGCAGAAACGTTTTGTATAAATGAAAATAAAACGATTATACTGCCAACAACGCTATATAAGCCAAAATCATAAACCCCTAGCGTATTCAAAACCATTCTTGATGTATAGAATGTCACGAACATGATGAGTAACATTCGGCCATACAACATGAAGGTATTTTTTGCCATTACCTTTTTATCGACCACACAAGCTCTCTCATATAATCATTTATAGGATCTTATTCAACTGCTCATCGACCTGTTTCGCCGTCATATTCCATGAGTACTTCTTAGCCCGTTGCAGGCCAGCCTGCCTCATTTGCGCACGCAGCCCTTCATCGTGGTTGACCTTGGCCATAACGCCGGCGATCTCACCGATATTCTCCGGATCAACCAGCTGCGCTGCATCACCCGCCACTTCCCCCAGAGAAGTTGTGTGTGAGGTTATCACCGGTACACCGCTCGCCATAGCCTCAACAACGGGCAGCCCAAACCCTTCATAGAACGAAACGAAGATCAGCGCACGTGCCCCGCGATAGAGTTTTGGTAGGGCCTCGCTTTCGATATAGCCGGTGAAAGCCACCCGGTCGCTGAGCCCCAACTCAACGATCTTACGTTCGATCTCCTCGGTGGCTTTCCCGGTAAACAGCAATTTGACATGTTCCGGCAAATTCGCCTGCTTAAAGGCCGCCAGGGTGCCAAACTCATTCTTATGCGCCTTGCGATTGCTGACGCAAAGAAAATAGTCAAAAGGGAAATTCAAGGTATCACCCACCGGGGTGAAGTCTTCCGATACGCCATTACCCACGTTGATGACCTTGTTGGCGTCAACGCCGGACCACTCGACGATTCTTTTCTTGGAAAACTCGGAAACGGTGAAGATAAGTTGGGCTTTCTTACAGCCGTTTAATATGACGAATCGATAAAAAATTCTTTTGAAAAAGCTGGAGTTTTCCGACCTGTCAATATGATTAAGGTCATGTATGGTAAAGACATAGGGTTCACGCGAGAACAGCGGGGGGATATAGCCAGGGAAAAATATTACGCGCCCTTTCTTTGAAAACAACTTCAGGGTTGTTTTAACACAATCTAACGGACTATATGGTTCGCCCTGAAATCCGGCATCAGAATAATTATTGATAGCATTTATTTGTTCTGAAAATGTCCCTATCCCTCCTGAACCGCTCCACCGATTATCAATAAGAATCTTCTTCATTTTAGTCTCGTTATACAATTTCATTTGAGTTATTAATGGTTTTAGCACCAAGTCCATTTTTTTTAGCGATGAATAGCGCTATCTTTTCTCTTAACTTATCAACGTCTGATTCGCTATCACCAACAAAATACAAACTGTCTTTCCCTAGATAATCCAACATGCCATCTCTGGCTGGCGCTATGACCGGTACATTCCTTTTCAGCGCTTCCAGCATGATCAGCGGCACGCCTTCATAGCTTGACGGAATCGCAATTAAGTCTGCATCGTATGCGAAATCCCAGACATTATCTTTCCAGCCTAAGAACTCAACGTTTATATTATTTCCTAGCTGACGGGCTGTGTGCTTCATTTCATCGAGATCGGGACCATCGCCTATCACTGTCAGATCGACACGGTTATTGATATCACGCAGCGCCTCAAGCAAAACATCCTGCCCCTTCTGGCGGAAGAACACCCTACCCGCCATCAGTATTTTTATTTTTTCTGGATTTGAGAGAAACTCATAACCAACGCCTCGGATGTCTTTTGGTGCCGGCTTAGCAACAAAATTCCTCAACACTCTCACATTTGCCGATTTATTTTTTTCTTTCAAATCATGACGAAATTGGTTGCAGATAGTTACGTAGTTATCACAGCTTCTATACGCAAATTTCGCCAGGAAATCCTTCGCCTTTGCCAGGCGACTCCCCATCTTCTCAAAACTGTGCGCATACGGGATGTAACTAACGACTCTGTTGCCCAACCCCAGTAAACGGCCGCCGTTTAAAAAACCGGCGCCAAGCTCAATATCACCCTGAATAATTACCATATAATCATGGGTTTGGCTTAGCTTCTTGAGCAGAAGACTCGACTTTATGACATGAAGAGGATTAAAGAAAGAATGAATGATCTCCATTCTTTTATGCAGCACATGATGCAATTCGTAATTAATACCGGCTGAATCTAATAAAGCAATAAGCTTGCCGTTGTCACTCGGCAGATAACACGAAATGGAAAATCCCTTTTTAACAAACTTTTTTATATGAGCAACGCTCATCAGCTCATGGCCACCTAAAATAGAGGCGGTAAAAATTATGGCAATGTTTTTATTTTTCAACATACATCCTCATTGAATTACACTATAGAGATAAACTCAAAGAGTTATATTCTTAAGCATTAACACAAGCGGCATGACAACATCAACTTCAGCAGCCGTAGGAAAGCAGAACGTTATTGTTCTGCCCCTGCGATAGCGTATCGCTTGTGATCAATACGCCCCATCTCTTTTCAAAACAACGTTGATGGTTTTAAAGAGAATGGCAATATCATTCCACAGCGACCAGTTCTTGACATACCATGCGTCAAAGTAAACGCGCGTGTCGTAGTCGACATCGTTCCTACCGCTCACCTGCCACAGCCCTGTCATGCCCGGCTTCGCCATCAGATAATAGTCGACATCGCCAGCGTAGCGCTCCAGCTCTTTCTCGATCACCGGACGCGGGCCGACGAGGCTCATCTCTCCCCGCAGTACGTTGAAAAGCTGCGGTAACTCATCCAGGCTCGTTTTGCGGATGAACTGACCAACGCGGGTAATACGCGGGTCATTTTTCAATTTAAAGTCTTTGTCCCATTCTTTGCGGGCTTCGGGATCATTTTGCAACAGGTTCTGCAATACCTCTTGCGAATTGGTCACCATAGAACGGAATTTCAGGCATTTAAATTTATGGCCATCGCGCCCAATGCGTTCGTGACCATAGATAGCATTCCCGCCGTCTCTCCCCACCAGATAACTCAACATGATCAGCACTGGAGATAGCAGGACAATGATGCTGGCCGATCCCACGATGTCGAATGCACGCTTCAAAAAGCGCGATGTTCGCTTCGCCAGATTGTTACTGACCCGAAGGATCATAACCTCATGGCTGAAAATAAATGACATATCGGTTCCATACAGCGGAACCCCACGCAACGTAGGTATCACTGAAACCGAACGGCAGTGGTGCTTGGCCAACTTTTTGAGCCATTCATCACGCAGTACGTTCTGTTCAAACTCTAATGCAACAATGAATTGCGTGGTTTCAGGGTCACATTGGCTCCAGAGCTCCGCTTCATCCGCAATGACCGGCTTGCCAAACAGGGTTTTCTCACCCGACTTACCGCTGGAAAAGAACGAGCAAATCGCAAAGCCCAGGACCTCTTCACTTTGTAATGCCGCATACGCATCACAGGCATTCTTGCCCGAACCGATAATGATCGTATGTTTTTTCCACAGATTTAACTTATTGAGGATCCGCTTGGTCATTGCCCGCGCGAGCGGTACCAATAACAATGCAACTCCCCAAGTGAGTATCCAGACATAACGGGAGAACTGCCACTTAGAAAAGGCAACCAATGCCAAATCCAATACGGCGAAAATGAGCAACGTCCGAAATATTTCTTTCAGTTCAAACCAGAACGGCTTGCGATAAGTATAGTGACGCAACCGAACCCAGAACCAGCCAACGCAGACTAAAGACAGCATAACATGCGTCAAGAAACGTGCTGACATTTCTGATTCCGGGATAAATTCGTTAATATCCCAACCAAAGAAACCAATAAGATAAATCGCTATACTCAACGATAATGTAAAGAATATGAAATCAGAAAAAGCGAGAGATAACTTTATTAAATTAGTTTTTTTTGAGTAGGCAAGCGCACTCATATTTTTTTCCTTTATTAGTAGAATCTTACCTCAGTACACCACACAAACATTCTACGTACAGGTATTTTTCACTACATCAAGAACAGTTATATTGTTCTATAAGTAACACTTAATAACCAAAGCCTACTTACGCCACAAAACACTAAGTCCATTTATTTTTGACAATCAAGAAGAGAAAATTCGACCATATTAAATACAATCGAGAACAATAGGAATCAGCGTGGTTTTAATATTATATTAACCACATCAGCGTTAAAGCAGGTAAAAACCAAAGAGGCTGATAACAGCCCCTTTGGCATGGCTTCATTTAGCTTTTGGATTTATAGCTGTACTCGTAATAATCATAACCGTAGTTATAGTAATTCGAGGCTTTCTTCATCACGGCGTTCAAAATAACGCCTTTAATATCAATACCGTTTTGCTCGAAGCGTCTGATACTGACCTCAACCTCTTTAGGGCTGTTCAGCTCAAAACGGGCAACCATCAGCGACGTACCGGCGTGTTTACCAATAATTGCAGCATCGGTAACGGCCAGAATCGGCGGGGTATCGACCAACACCAGGTCATAATTTTCCGACGCCCACGCCAGAATCTCTGAGAAACGGCTGTGCATCAGCAATTCTGACGGGTTAGGTGGGATCTGGCCGCGCGGTATGAAATCGAAACCGCCGTGCACCGTGCTTCTCACCGCAGAAGCAGCGGCGATCCGGCCGGAAAGAATATCTGACAGGCCATCTTTAGCCTCCAGGCCCAGCACTTCATGCATATACCCTTTACGCATGTCACTGTCGATGAATAACACGCGCTGACCCGTCTGCGCCACAACGGCTGCCAGGTTGGCACTGATAAAGGTTTTACCGATGCCGGGACTGGCCCCCGAGATCATTAACACGTTGTTTTTAGCTTCCATCATGGCAAAGTGAAGGCTGGTTCGCAGACTGCGAATCGCCTCGATAGCCAGATCTGCCGGGTTACCAACGGCAAGCAGAGAGTTGGAATCGCTATTCAGCTTCCGTCCTTTATTTTTCAGGACGAACTCCTGGTCCTTCTTCTGCTGCCACTCAGAAAGCGGCACGCTCGCATACACATTGATACCCAGCTCTTCCAGCTGCTCCGGGTTTTCAATGCCGCGATGCAGGAACGAACGCAACAAGACATAACCGACGGACAGCAACCCACCCAGCACGATGCTGAAGAGAATAACAATGATGCTCTTCGGCTCTACCGGTTTTGATTGCGTGATGGCCCGATCGATAATCCGCACGTTCCCCACGGTGCTGGCCTTGGAAATACCCAGCTCCTGCTCTTTATTCAACAACTGCATGTAGACTTCTTGACCCGATTGCACGTCGCGGCTTAAACGCACAATCTCTTGCTGCGTTTTTGGCATCGCGCTAACGCGTTTGTTGAGTCGGTCGCGATCGTTTTCCAGCGTTTTACGTTTCTCGAGCAAAGCACGATACGAAGGATGCTGTTTGGTGTAGAGCTTGGAAATCTCCGCTTCTTTGAACGTCAGCTCATTCAGCTGAGAGTCGACGGCGACAATCGAATCCAAAACAGATTTCGCTTCAAGGGATAAATCGACCGAGTCTTTCTGCTGTCGATATTGATTGAGTTTATTCTCTGCAGAATCGAGTGAATTGCGGATCTTAGGCAGCTGATCCTTCAGGAAGTCCAAGCTTTTCGCATCTTCTTCCGACTTTCTCACAATGTTCTGTTCAAGATAGTTTCTTGAAATGGAGTCCAGAATCTCTCTGATCAGAACCGGGTTCTCGCCGGTCAGCCCCAGCCCCAACACGCCGGTGTTCTTGCCTTTATCGGCAACTTCAAACTTATCCAGCAGGTTGTTCGTTGCCCGCATTTCGCTGATCTTGGAAACTTTAAACTTCGTGCCCTGCGGTGCTTCAATATCGCTCACCAAGATGGTCACGCCGTTGTTCTCGAGCAAGCGTCCAACGCTGCCCTTGGCGATCTCTTCGTCGTCACGCATGAGAGAGAAGTTTTTGCCATCGTTAACGACTAACGTCACCGAAGGATCTTCAGCCCAGGCTTCTGGCAGGTCGAACTTGGAAACCGCTATTTTCCCCGGTTCCTGTTTAGTCAGGCGTGCGAACCCTTTGCCGAATAGAGGAAAATATTCCTGCTCAACGATCGTCCGTAGATTAAGATCTTCTACGGTCTTATTTAAGATCATTCGGGACTTCAATAATTCTATTTCCGGCCCCGAATCAGGTTGCCCGTTAGGCAAAATCTGGTTGATGTTATTAAGCAGCGCATTCCCTACGTTTTGCTCAACCTGCACCATAGCGTCGGCACGATAAATCGGCGTAGCGAACAAGCAATACAGAATACCTAGGGTTAGGGATAATGTCGTTACCCCAATGATCAGCCAGCGGTTATCGATCAATTCGCCTAACAGGCGACCCAGATCGATCTCATCTGACTTTTCACTTCCTGAATTATTTACTCTATTTTTCTCTGACATTGATAGTCCTGACTGATTATCGGCTTAAGGCTTGCGTCCATTTATGGGCGGATTCTTCAAGAAGGCGATAGACAAACTCAAACGCTTCACGGCTTTGGCGGTAGGGATCGGCAATTTCCCGTTTCCCCATCCAATGCCCAAAGAGCATGGTCTTACCTCTAACCTCCGGCGCCAGTCTGCATACGGCATCGATGTGATCTTTTTCCATTACCAGGATCAGATCATACTCACGACACATAGAGGCAGTTAGCTGTTTTCCTTGGTGCCCGTCGAGCGACAGGCCGTGTTGGTTCGCAACTTCTGTCGCTCTGCCATCTGCCGGTTTCCCCACTAAAGCGCCCAGCCCAGCCGAACTGATCTTTTTATTCGGTAAATCTCTTTTCAATAAACGCTCCCCGGTCGGGGAGCGGCATATATTTCCTACGCATACCACCAAAATAGAATCGAACATGCTTCACACCACCCTACTACGGCCAATTTCGCACGCGCAGCGCACCTTCGGTCAAGTTGTTGAATCCGTTGATCGTCGGCACCAATTGGCTGATGACGCGGTTCCAGCGAACAAGCGGCGCAGTGGTTACATAGACAATATCATATGGCTGGAGTTGGAATTCGGTGCCCATGACCATAGCGGCCGCATCAGACGCGTTCAGCTGATAGATATCGGCCAGCTTGTTGTTCCCCTTGCCGTGCAAAGGACGAATAACAAATACGCCGGTCGCATCGGAATAAGATTGATCCATGCCGTCTGCATTGCCCAACGCCTCGGTCAGGGTCATGCCGCTGCGATCCATCTTCAGCGTAGTCTGCTTCTTGACCTCGCCCATGACGAAGACTTTCAAATCGTCATTGCGCGGAACGTAAAGAATGTCGCCGGGATAAAGTAAACGGTTCTGGGTCAGATCGCCGCGCTGCATCAAAGCTTGCAGAGAGATGCGTTGCTCTCTGCCATTATGCGTCAACACCACGTTGCGCCAATCGGCATTCTCCGCCAGGCCGCCTGCGGCATTGATCGCGTCCATCACGGTCAACGGCACGTTAGTGATCGCTTGTTTACCGGACGTCGCGACTTCGCCCGTCACGTAGACTTTCTGCGAACGGAACGCCGCGATGCTCACATCCACTTGTGGACTCTCGATGTACTGCGCCAAGCGGTTGGTGATCTCTTCGCGAACCTGAACCATCGTCTTGCCCGCAACTTTCACTTTGCCGATGTAGGGGTAGAAGATGGTGCCGTCAGAATTGACCCAGTTGCCCGTGTCGCTGGCGCTGCGATATTGACCGGCCGGCGTGGTCAGCTCGGGGTGATCCCATACCGTGACCATCAATACGTCGCCAATGCCGATACGGTATTCGTAAGTCTGAAGCTCGCGCTCCAGCAACGAGTTCGGCTGCGCCACGACCGGCTTCGCCCGCATCTTCTCGACCAGGCTTGGCGTCATCGGGTAAATATTCACCAGCTTGTTAAGGTCAAAGTCACTGTCCTGCTGCTTGACCACGTCTTTCCCACTGGTTGGCAGGTGAGAGCCGGGCACGATAGTACAACCGCTAATCACACTGACAGATACCAGGAGCGGTATCAGTTTCCATTGTTTTTTTGCCATCGAGTATCATCACTTTCAAAGTAAAAATGTATGCAATGCCAAGCCCCAGGCCAACCGTGGCGCTACCGCGGCACTCAGCAAAATAAGTCGTCAATCTTTACCCAACAACCCGGAGAAAACCACCGTCATTGAGCAAGCGTTGAGTTCAGGTATGTTAGGCTAAAAATGTTTCAGAGCATTATTGCATAATTCTCAACGAAAAGAGCAATGTTAGTCTGACTGCCCTTCTTTCAGGCACTGCTAAAGGCCGGTCAAGCGACTCGCTCACCGGCCCCATATTGATAGGCAACTACAAAAGCTGTTCCATCCATTCGCGGAACGCTTTCCCCTGCGTCGGGTGGCGCAGGCCATAAGTCACAAACGCCTGCAAATAGCCCAACTTCTCACCGCAGTTAAACGACTCGCCAACCAGCTCCGTGGCCTCGACCCGCTGATGTTTCAACAACTCGGCGATCGCATCCGTCAGTTGAATGCGCCCCCAGGCGCCCGGCTTGGTTTTCTCGAGCAGAGGCCAGATCTCGGCGGACAACACATAGCGCCCTACGGCGGTATGGTTGGATTTCAGTTGCACATCGCGGCTCGGCTTCTCGATGATCGAGGTGATGTGCGAGCTTTCGCCAGGGCGCAGCGCATTGTTTTCACACTCCACCACCGAGTAATCGTGCAACACATGTTCAGGGGCGGTCTGCACCAGCACCTGGCTCAAACCCGTTTGTTCAAAGCGCGCGATGAGATGCGGCAGGTTATCTCTTTTCAGATCGGCCTTGGCGTCATCGAGCAACACGTCCGGCAACAGCACCACAAAAGGCGCGTCTCCAACCAGCGGTTTGGCGCAAAGCACCGCGTGGCCCAGGCCTTTCGGTTGCCCCTGGCGAATATGCATAAGCGTCACGCCTTTCGGCGTAATCGACTGCACCTCATCCAGCAACTGGCGTTTGACCCGCGCCTCGAGCATGGCCTCCAGCTCGAACGACGTGTCAAAATGGTTTTCGATCGCATTTTTGGAAGAATGCGTCACCAGAATGATCTCTTTGATTCCCGCGGCGACGCATTCATTGACAATGTATTGAATCAATGGCTTATCGACGATCGGCAACATTTCTTTCGGAATAGCCTTGGTCGCCGGCAGCATACGCATGCCCAAACCGGCAACAGGAATGACCGCTTTCAACTTCGTCATGATAGTCCTCATTCAATCTTGTGAGCGTTTTCAGCCGCCAACGCTTTATTTGCCCAGGGTCTGTTTCAACCATTGGCTGAAACCGGCACCCTCGGCGGCGTGACGCAAGCCATACTGCACGAACGCTTTCATATAGCCCAATTTATCGCCGCAGTCATGTGATTTTCCGCTCATGTGAAACGCTTCAACCCGTTCTTCATCCATCAGCATGGCGATAGCGTCGGTCAACTGAATCTCATCGCCGGCGCCCGGCGGTGTTTTTTCCAGCAACGGCCAGATATTGGCAGAAAGCACATAGCGCCCAACCACCGCCAGATTCGAGGGGGCCGCCTCGCGCGCCGGTTTTTCCACGATGGCGGTCATCGGCGTGCTTTCGCCCGCGCCGATCGCCTTCCCGCCGCAATCCACGACGCCGTATTTGGACACGTCCTGCTCCGGTACCGGCTCCACCATAATCTGACTGTAGCCCGTATCGTTGAAACGCTGGATCATTTTAGCCAGATTTTCCGTATGCAAATCCGCCGTCGAATCATCCAACAACACATCCGGCAACAGCACCACGAACGGTGAATCTCCCACCATCGGTTTCGCGCACAGCACGGCGTGTCCGAGCCCTTTCGCCTGCCCCTGCCGCACCTGCATCACCGTCACATCGGGCGGGCAAATGCTTTGCACTTCAGCCAGCAATTGACGCTTAACGCGCGCTTCGAGCACCGCCTCCAATTCAAACGAGGTGTCAAAATGGTTTTCGATCGCGTTTTTTGAAGAATGGGTAACCAACACGATATCTTTGATACCCGCCGCGACGCATTCGCTGACGATATATTGAATTAAAGGTTTATCGACTACCGGCAGCATTTCTTTAGGAATGGCTTTGGTTGCCGGCAACATGCGGGTTCCCAAACCAGCGACGGGGACTACAGCTTTAAGTCTTCTTTGCATTTTTCTTTCCACAAATAACTCACTGATTATGTGGCTGAATCAAACCATTGGGCGCTTGGCTGTCAGACATGCTACCGCCCTTGGCTTGCAGCTACCAAAGTACTGTTAATGCTGTATTAATTTCAGTCACGCTTTCTTGCAAGGCAGCTATTGCATCGCCAGAACATATGATGTTCCGATCACAAAACCATGCAAAAACCTGTGTTTTTATAACCAAACAATGTTAGTTGTTACCATTTATATGACCAAGATTCTTATACTATTGACTTAGTGATACAAGTCTTAGATACCCGTGATTTGCTGTTTTCAGAATAAGACTACTCATATTGTGGAGGTCACTAAATAGTAGCATGGGATATGGATTTTAACGCTTTGATTAATCGGCTTTTTATAAGTCGTTTCTTTTCTGAACGACTGTTAACCGCATTGAAAGGCGAATGACACGTCCGCCGGCTTAGTTCAGAAAAGTGACTATACCGTTTCTGTAATATTCACCCACCCAAACGCCACGCATTTCGCCCACGCTTGCTGTTTAAGTTGAATTTTGCCGCCTCAACGCCCATCATTCCCGTGCGGCATAAGCCGTAGAACTTACAGGTGAAATTGGGCGTATGGAATGGATCGCTGATCCAACAATTTGGGCCGGCCTGGCCACATTGGTCGTGCTGGAAATCGTTCTGGGTATAGACAACCTTGTCTTCATCGCCATTCTGGCGGACAAACTACCAAAACAACAAAGAGATAAGGCTCGCGTCGTCGGGTTGATGCTGGCGCTGGTGATGCGTCTGGCGCTGCTCGCCTCCATCTCGTGGCTGGCGACGCTGACCAAACCGATGTTCGTCGTCGCGGAGCATCCCTTCAGCGGTCGCGATCTGATCATGCTGATCGGCGGGATATTCCTGCTGTTCAAAGCCACCATGGAGCTGAACGAACGGCTGGAAGGCAAGGATGAAGAGCAACACGGCGCACGCAAAGGCGCGCGTTTCTGGCCGGTGGTGGCGCAGATCGTGGTGCTGGACGCCGTCTTCTCGCTCGACTCGGTGATCACCGCGGTCGGCATGGTCGATCACCTGGCGGTGATGATGATTGCGGTCTGTATCGCCATCGGCCTGATGCTGCTGGCCAGCAAACCACTGACGCGTTTCGTCAACGCTCACCCGACCATCGTCATCCTGTGTCTGAGCTTCCTGCTGATGATCGGCTTTAGCCTGGTGGCCGAGGGCTTCGGTTATCACATTCCGAAAGGCTACCTCTACGCAGCAATCGGCTTCTCGGTGATGATAGAAGCGCTGAACCAACTGGCGCAGTTCAATCGCCGTCGCTTCCTGTCGAAGGTGCGGCCACTGCGCGAACGCACCGCCGAGGCGGTGTTGCGCATGCTGAGCGGCAAACATGAAGAAGCGGAGGTCGACAGCCATTCCGCCAGCCTATTGGCCGACAGCGACAGTGAAAACGGCGAGATCTTCAATCAGCAAGAGCGGCGCATGATCGAACGCGTGCTGGGCATGGCGCAGCGCACAGTCAGCAGCATCATGACTTCTCGTCACGACGTCGAATACCTTGAGCTGAACGATCCGCAGGAAAAGCTGACGCAATTGCTGGAGCGCAATCAGCACACGCGCATCGTGGTGGTGGAAAGCAGCGCCAGCGACGAACCGCTGGGCGTGATCCACACTATCGACGTCCTCAAGCAGCAGTTGGCGCAGGCGCCGCTGGATCTGCGCGCGCTGGTGCGCCAGCCGCTGATCTTCCCGGAGCAGTTAACGCTGCTCAGCGCGCTGGAGCAATTCCGCCAGGCGCAAACGCACTTTGCGTTTGTGGTTGACGAATTCGGCTCTGTCGAAGGCGTGGTTACCCTGACGGACGTGATGGAAACCATCGCCGGCAACCTGCCGGAAGCCGGTGAAGAGGTGGATGCGCGCCACGATATTCAGCAAAACGAAGACGGCAGTTGGATCGCCAACGGTTATATGCCGCTGGAAGATCTGGTGTTGTACCTGCCGATGCCGCTGGAAGACAAACGCGAATACCACACGCTGGCGGGCCTGCTGATGGAACACAGTCAACGCGTGCCGCAAGAAGGCGAGCAAATCAAGATCGGTGACTATCTGTTCGAACCGCTGGAGGTCAACAGCCACCGCATCCTGAAAGTGAAGATCACCCCGCCTCCCCCTCCGGAGGACTACGAGGTGTGATAACGAGGCCGGGCATCGCCCGGCCTTTCTTTATTGGGGAACCAGCAACTCCGTCGCGATGATCACCACCACCAAACCGACGATCACCGGTACAGACGTGCGTTTCACCACTTCGAACGGCGAGATTTTCGCCATGCCGGACACCGCCACCACCACGCCGGAGACCGGTGACAGCGTGCGGCCCAGGTTAGACGCCTGCAGCATCGGGATCACCAGATAGGCCGGATTCACGCCCATCTGCGCCGCCAGTTTCGGGATCAGTTCAACAAACGCATAGAACGGCGCATTGCCCGAACCGGTGGTCATGGCCGCCAACATGGTGATGACCACCAACACCAGCATCATGATCAAACCGCCGGTGCCGAACGACTGCGCCAGCCCGATCAGCCCGCTGATAAAGCCGACGGTGCTCAGCCCTTGCGCGAAGACGCCGGCAGCCACCAATAGCATCACTACGCCGGCGAAGGCGTCCGCCATGCCGCGATATGCCACTTCCAGGCCGCTGAACACCTGTTTGGCGCTGAAGCTGCGCACAAACTCGATCAACGCCGCCAACAGTATGCACCCTACCAACACGGTAATAATGTGCAGCTCCGGCCCCCACTTGCCGTCGAAGATCAGCACGCCGAGGATCGGCGTAAACGGCAATATCGCGTAGAACCCCGGTGCGTGGGTTTGGATTTCGCTGACGTCCATGATGTGATGCTGTTCATTGTTCTTTCTGTCGAGATAGCGCTGCCAGAAAAAGTGCGCCACGGCCATGCAGACAATAGCGGCAATCGAGATCGGCAGCGTGGTTTTGAACGCGAAGTCCACCAGCGGCATCTCCGCCGCCTTGGCCGCCAGCACCACGTCGCCAGAGGTCGGCGCCAGGATAATCGCCGCCGGCGAGGCGCAGATAGCCGCCGCCGCACCGCGGCTAATGCCGACGTTCACCATCAACGGGAACAGCGTCGCCATCAGCAATACGCCGAGGCCGGTGGCGGAAGAGACCGCCAAAGACATCAGGCAGGCGACAAAATACGCCGCCACCATCAGCAGATAAGGCGAGTTGATCATCTGCAGCGGACGCGAAGCCAACTTGACCACCACATCGTTGGCGCCGATGTGCGTCATGTAGGCGGCAAAGCCGCACAGCATCATGATCATCATGCCAAGATCGCCGCCGCGGCTCATCAGCAGGATCTTGACGTACTCGATAATGTCGGTCGCGCGCCAGCCGGTAGACGCGGCGCCGGACGGCAACAGCGTTTTTCCCATCAGGGCGCTGATGCCGAGCAGCAGCAACCCGCCCACCATCAGCACACCGGTGGCGGAGTACCCCTTGATGATGTAACGGCCCACGCCCGCCGCCACTGCGGCGCCAATAATAAGCTCTATCATGTTTCCTCAACTCGTCATGTTTTCGCGCCCAGGCGCATCGCAATCGCGGAATAAGCCCTTACTTTGCACAAACTGAGCGTGGGTCTTCATGACCTTCATCAAGGTAACGGAGAGAAATTATTGCGGGAAACGTCAATGTTGACGCGGGCCGCACCGCGGCCCGCGACGGGAGGGTTACAGCTTGTCGAGCAGCTTCTTCAGATCCTGGCCTTCACGTGAGTCCTTGTTCTTTTCGGCCCACTTGTTCAACGCATCCTTGGCCCGATCCTGCAGCGTTTTGCGCAGCACCTGATCGACCTGCAGCTGATAGTTCAGCTGTTGCCACGGCCCATAGACCCGCAGCGGGATCGGCGTTTGCTGCAGCTGTTCGATCAACTCGCCGCGCCCTTGCCAGCCGCCGGTGACGCGCACGTTGAGCGCCATGTCGCACTGTTTGCCCGGCATATCGATGCTGCCGGCGCCGGTCAGCGCCAGCAGAGGCGAATCCGCCGTCAGGTCGCTGAGTTTGACCGTGCCCTGATTCAGGCTGGCCTGCGCCGAGACGTTTTTGACTTCGGTATAGCGCTGATAGCTGTCTTGCCCGCGCACGCTGTTATCGTTGCGCGCCACCGCCTGCTGGATCAGCTGCTGAATGTTCAGGCCGTGCAGCTGGGCATCCTGCATTGCCAGCTGCGCCGTGCCGCGCCAGCGGCGTTCAAAGGATTGCGTGGTGAGACGATCGCCGGTCAAATCCCCTTTCATGCTGAATTTACCGGTCATCATCTGCGGCATGTCGAATGCCTTGAGCACGCTGCCCAGCTCGACCTGATTCAGCGCCGGCTGCACGCGGATCATCGGTTTATCGCCGCGCGCGTCCAGCGAACCCGGCAACGAGAAATCACCGCCGGCCAGTTGCCCCGCCAGTTTATGCAGCGTCAACAGGCCGCGCTGGTTGTCGGCCGCGACCGACAGTTGGGTGATGTTCATGCCGCGGTATGTCAGCTGTGCCGCCTGCAGATTCAACTGCGCATTGAAGTCGCGCAACGCCGCCAGGTTCTGCTGCCGATCGTCGACCTGGCTGGCGATCACCGGCGCAGAGGTTACGGCAGGCTGCTCGGCGGTATTGCTGCTGGATTGCCAACCGGAAAGCGCATCGAGATCGAGGTTAGCCGAATTCAGGTTCAGCACATAGCCGGGCACCGCCCCCAAACTGGCGCTGATATCGCCGGTCAATTGGCTGCTGTTGGCGCTGAAACTCAGGTGGCTGACGGCAATCTGCGGCGGCGTCTGCTGGTAGACTACCTGCGCATTGCCTTCCCCCTGGATGCCACCGTTCAGAATATCCGCGCCAGCCAGTTGATAATTGAACTGGGTGACTTTGGCGCCGATCTGGCGCGGGAACTGCTGCAGATCGACATCGGCCGCCATGCTGAAGGACAGATCGCGCTGATCGCGGTTGACCCGGCTGGAAAGCGTCAACTGCGCCTGCAGTTTTTCCGTTTGCTGTAAGGTGAGATTGATGTCCCGGACGTTGATTTGCTCGTTGTCGGCGCGCTGCCAGATCAGCAGGCTGTCCACGACCCGCAAGTTCTCGATGTCGAACTTCCAGGGCGCGTCCGCCGCTTCAGCGCCGTTGCCGGCCGGCGCGATCGGGGCGTCCGCCTGCGAGTGCTCTTCGCTGTCCGGCGTGAGGCTAATGACGGCGTTTTTCAGCATCACCTGCTTTACAAACAGCTGATGCGACAACAGCGGCAGCAGCTTGACGTCAAGGCGCATGTTTTCCGCGCTCACTACCGGCGTCTTGGCGCCCGGCGCGGTCAGCGTCATGCGCCCGGCCAGGATGCTGAGCTGCGGCCAGATATGCCAACGCAGATCGCCATCGAGCGTCAGTTGGTAACCGCTCTTCTGCTCGACCTTTTTGACCATATAGCCGCGAAAATCATTCGGATTCACCAGCAGCACCAGCGCGGACATCCCCGCTACCACCACCACCAGTAAAATCGCCAATGTCGTCAGTAATCTTCTCATGCCACCCTCTTGTCAGCGCCACACCGACGGTGCATCCCGCGCCGTTAGTCCTTGTCGATTCGACTGGCTACTGCGCCCTGCTGATCGCGATATTTTGCGTCCTGTCGGCTGTTGTACGGCCGGGCCGCCGGGCCGGACAAAGGTTCAAAACTCAAAGCGCCGATCAGCATCCCCGGCCGCAGCGCCAGCGGCAGCTTGCCGGAGTTGTAAAACTCCAGCACGATGCGCCCGTGCCAGCCCGGATCGATGCGGTGCGCGGTCACGTGCACCATCAGGCCCAGACGCGCCAGCGAGGAGCGGCCGTCGAGCCACCCCACCAGGTCATTCGGCAGCGTCACGGATTCGAACGTCACCGCCAGCGCCAGTTCACCCGGATGGAGGAAGAACGCTTCGCCTTCCGGCAGGACAATCTCGTCGCTCATCACGCGATCCAACGCAGCGCTGACCTCATCCTTCGGGCCGCTGAGATCGATAAAGGGTGCGGTATGGCCGCGGAACACGCGGAACTGATTGCCCAAACGGACATCCACTGTGGCCCCGTTAATGCGCTCAAGCGGCGGTCGCGGTGAAATCACCAGTTTCTCGCTATCCAGCCAGGCTTCTATATCGCGGTCGCACAGTCTCATGTCTTTCTTCTCCATCAAAACGCGTAACTAAACAAAAATTGCCACACAACGGGCGAAAGGTCTACGCCGGGGTGTAAATAGTTGGCCGCCGGCCGGAAATGCACATTTCCGGCCATTAAGCGGCATTATTCAAAGAATTGGCTGATTTTGGCTTTCAGAATATCGATCGCAATGCGGTTTTTGCCCCCGCGCGGGACGATGATATCGGCGTATTGTTTGGAAGGTTCGATAAACTGCAGGAACATCGGGCGCACGGTCTTCTGATATTGCGCCATCACCGAATCCATCGAGCGGCCGCGCTCGTTCACGTCGCGCTTCATGCGGCGCATCAGGCAGATGTCCAGCGGCGTATCGACAAAGATCGAGAAGTTCATCTCCTGACGCAGACGAATATCCGTCAGTAGCAAGATCCCTTCCAGAATGATCACTTTTTTAGGTTTGAGATGGACGGTTTCTTTTTTGCGCGTGTGTTCGGTGTAGCTGTACAGTGGCAGTTCGATCGCCTTGCCGGCCTTCAGCATCTGCAAATGCTGGAACAGCAGGTTATGATCCATGGCGTTCGGGTGGTCATAATTGGTTTTGACCCGTTCTTCCATGGTCAGGTGAGTCTGGTCTTTATAGTAACTGTCTTCTGGAATAACGCCGATGTGCTCATCACCGACCTGCTCGCGAAGTTCGCGGTACAACGTGCTGGCTATGAGGCTTTTTCCGGAGGCAGATGCGCCAGCTATACCAATAATGACGCACTGATGCGGATTGTCAGACATAAAATTAAAGACCTGATTTCGTAATGTGAAGGGGGGAACTAAAACGCGACAATTATAGGGAGTCGGCGGGGTTTGCGCCACTGGATATTGCGCGGCGGCGGTGCGAATTCGGGTTATTGCGCCGTATCGGCGGCAGCGGCATTTTAAGAATCTCACTCTAGGGCAATGTGCCGTAACAGGTTACACTCCGGCGCTGACTTATGCTCCCCGCAGCCTTTCATCGGAGATTGATGTGCTGGATTGGTATTTTTTGACTTTTTTCGGCGACAGCATGCTCTTGCTGCCCTGTGCGCTGATTCTGTTTTTGCTGCTGATCGTTTCACCCGCCACACGAGCGGCAGGCTGGCAGTGGGCGCTGATCTTCGGTTTTACCGGCGGTGTGGTTTGCCTGTCCAAACTGGCCTTTATGGGCTGGGGCATCGGCAGCGAATACTATGATTTTACCGGATTCAGCGGCCACTCAACCCTCGCCGCCAGCATCTGGCCGCCGCTGCTCTGGGCGTTGACCGGCCGATTCTCGCTCCCGGTGCGCAGCATCGCGATGCTGACAGGCTGGATATTGCCCTTTACCATCGGCATTTCGCGGCTGGAGATCCGCGTGCACTCGCCATCCGAGGTGATCAGTGGCTTGATACTCGGCTACCTGGCCAGCGCGCTGTTCTTGTGGTTGCAACGGGCAAAAGATCGCCCGCGCCTTTCCTGGCCGCATTTAGCCATCGCGCTGGCTTTGCCGCTGGCGCTGATGGGGCAACGCCATCCCGCCCCAACCCAGGGGTTACTGGAGCATATCGCCAAGACGCTGGCGCAAATCGAACGCCCCTATACCCGAGCGGATTTGCACCACCCTACCCGCATCCAATAAAAAACTCGGCGCATTGGCCTAATGCCGGTCAGTTAAGCCCGACTGGCATTTTTTTATCCGGTCTCTGTACGTTCCGTGCAGAAGGCATTGCCGTCAATCCCCCCGCATTTCTCTGCGGCTGCAATGAACGGCAATGGGAAGGGCCGAAGGCGCGGCCCAGGGATGGACCGAGTAACGTTGGCAAAGCCAACCGTCTGATAGGGCAAAGGCGCGGGTTGCAAGGGACCGCGCCTACGGTCCCTTGCTCGGTCGAGGCTTATGGGCCTCATGGCGCATCTCACTTTTATCGGCCGAAAACTTTACCAACTCCTTCAGAAAATGCTAACTGACCTGCATTGAGCGCATTGGACGGGTTCTCTCATACCTCAAATCACAGCGCGCGGAATGAAATCTCCGTCGGGATCGCCTCACCCTGCCAATACATCTGCGCGGCCACGCGGCCGGCCAGCTGGCGGTACATCTCGGCAAACTCGCTGTCCGGGCGGCTGATCACCGTCGGCGCACCGCGATCCAGGTCTTCGCGCAGCGAGATATGCAGCGGCATCTGCCCCAGCAGACGGCTGTTGTATTTCTGCACCAGCTTCTCGGCGCCGCCGGTGCCGAAGATCGGCTCATGGTGGCCGCAGTTGCTGCAGATGTGCACGCTCATGTTCTCCACGATGCCCAGCACCGGCACATGCACTTTCTCGAACATCACGATGCCCTTGGCGGCATCCAGCAAGGCGATGTCCTGCGGCGTGGTGACCACCAGCGCACCGGTCACCGGAATGTTCTGCGACAGCGTCAGCTGAATGTCGCCGGTGCCCGGCGGCATGTCCAGCACCAGATAATCCAGATCCGGCCACAGCGTATCCTGCAGCAGTTGCATCAGCGCCTTGCTGGCCATCGGACCGCGCCATACCATGGCGTTGTCATCGGTCACCAGATAGCCGATGGAGTTGGTCGCCAGGCCGTGTGCCATGATTGGCGCCATGTGCTGACCGTCCGGCGAAGTCGGCCGCTCATGTTCGGTGCCCAGCATGTTGGGGATCGACGGGCCGTAAATGTCGGCATCCAGAATGCCGACCTTGGCGCCTTCGGCGGCCAGCGCCAGCGCCAGGTTGACGGCGGTGCTGGATTTCCCCACCCCGCCCTTGCCGGAACTGACAGCGATGATGTTGCGCACGCCTTTGATACCGGCCTGAGCGTTGGCACGCTTCAGCGTCGTGATGTCGTGTTTCAGCTTCCAGTCGATGGCCGTGGCACCGGTCACGCGCAGCAGCTCGGGGCCGACGCTCGCCTGCAGCGCGTCAAAGCCGCTCTGCCAGGCAAACGGCATGATCAGTTCGATATGCAGCACATCGTCCAGCAACGCGCAGTGATGAATGGCCTTCAGTGCGGTCAGGTTGTTTTTCAACGTCGGGTGTTCAAAGGCGGCCAGTACACCGGTCACCAGGGCGCGCAGAACTTCGGGGTTGGTCTGCTCAGGGGATTTCGCGTTCATCCCGGCTCCTTGATTTTGAATGAGTAGCTTCCGGCTAAGCATATCAGAACTGCCCGGCGGCTGGCGCGTATAACCTGTAAGAAACCGCCCTAGCAGCGAAGGGCGCGATCGGTTAACATCGAAGCCCCTTTTATTCATTACAGAAAGCAAGTTCTCACTATGGCTCAAGTCGCGAAAAAATTATTGGTGACGTGCGCGCTACCGTACGCAAATGGTTCCATCCATCTCGGCCACATGCTCGAGCACATCCAGGCGGATATCTGGGTGCGTTACCAACGAATGCGCGGCCACGAAGTGCATTTCATCTGCGCGGACGACGCGCACGGCACGCCGATCATGCTGAAAGCGCAGCAACTGGGCGTGAAACCGGAAGAAATGATCGCGGAGATGAGCCAGGAGCACCAACAGGATTTCGCCGGCTTTGGCATCAGCTATGACAACTACCATTCGACCCATAGCGATGAAAACCGCGAACTGTCCACCCTGATTTACAGCCGCCTGAAAGAAAACGGTTTTATCAAGAACCGCACCATTTCTCAGCTGTACGATCCGGAGAAAGGCATGTTCCTGCCGGACCGTTTCGTGAAGGGCACCTGCCCGAAATGCAAATCGCCGGACCAGTACGGCGACAACTGCGAAGTGTGCGGCGCCACCTACAGCCCGACGGAATTGATCGATCCGAAGTCCGTGGTTTCCGGCGCGACGCCGGTGATGCGCGACTCCGAGCACTTCTTCTTCGACCTGCCGGCCTTCAGCGAAATGCTGCAGGCGTGGACGCGTTCCGGCGCGCTGCAAGAGCAGGTGGCGAACAAGATGCAAGAGTGGTTCGAGTCCGGCCTGCAGCAGTGGGACATCTCCCGCGATGCGCCTTACTTCGGCTTCGAGATCCCGGATGCGCCGGGCAAATACTTCTACGTTTGGCTGGATGCGCCGATCGGTTACATGGGCTCCTTCAAAAACCTGTGCGACAAGCGCGGCGATCTGGACTTCGACGAGTTCTGGCGCAAAGACTCCGCCACCGAGCTGTATCACTTTATCGGCAAGGACATCGTCTACTTCCACAGCCTGTTCTGGCCGGCGATGATGGAAGGCAGCAACTTCCGCAAACCGACCAACCTGTTCGTGCACGGTTACGTGACGGTGAACGGCGCCAAGATGTCCAAGTCGCGCGGCACGTTCATCAAGGCCGGTACCTACCTGCAGCATCTGGACGCCGACTGCCTGCGCTATTACTACGCCGCCAAGCTCTCTTCACGCATTGATGACATCGATCTCAATCTGGAAGACTTCGTGCAGCGCGTAAACGCCGACATCGTCAACAAGGTGGTGAACCTGGCTTCGCGCAACGCCGGCTTTATCAACAAGCGCTTCGGCGGCAAGCTGGCCGACAGCCTGGCCGATCCGGTGCTGTACCAGACCTTCGTCGACGCGGCGCAGAGCATTGCCGAGGCCTACGCCGGCCGTGAGTTCAGCCGCGCGATCCGCGAAATCATGGCGCTGGCCGATCTGGCCAACCGTTACGTGGACGAGCAGGCACCGTGGGTGGTGGCGAAGGAAGAAGGCCGCGACGCCGATCTGCAGGCCATCTGCTCGATGGGCATCAACCTGTTCCGCGTGCTGATGACTTACCTGAAGCCGGTGCTGCCTTCGCTGACCGAACGTGCCGAAGCGTTCCTCAACGCCGAGCTGAGCTGGGATGCTATCCCGCAGCCGCTGCTGGGCCATCAGGTCAACGCTTTCAAAGCGCTGTTCAACCGCATCGATCTGGACAAGGTCAATGATATGGTCAGCGCCTCGAAGGAAGACATGGCCGCCGCCAAACCGGTGACCGGTCCATTGGCCGACGATCCGATCCAGGAAACCATCACCTTCGACGACTTCGCCAAGGTGGATATGCGTATCGCCCTGATCAAGAGCGCCGACTTTGTCGAAGGCTCCGACAAGCTGCTGAAGCTGCAGCTGGATCTGGGCGGCGAATCGCGCCAGATCTTCTCCGGCATCCGTTCCGCTTACCCGGATCCGAAAGCGCTGGAAGGCCGCCTGACCATCATGGTCGCCAACCTGGCGCCGCGCAAAATGCGCTTCGGCATTTCGGAAGGCATGGTGATGGCGGCGGGCCCAGGCGGGAAAGAAATCTTCCTGCTGAGCCCGGACAGCGGCGCGCAGCCTGGCATGCAGGTCAAATAACCGCGCTAACGCGCAGTATCAGGGGTCGAGCTTGCTCGGCCCTTTTTTATTTCCGCATCTGCAACGTTATAAGCATTAAGAAAAAATCATAACGGCCCTGATTCCCTCGCCCGCCACATCTGGCTATGATGCTCCAACACAACAAATAGACGTCCAGACAGAAAGACTGCTATAACAGACCTTCACCGGGATCGTTTCCCCCTGTTTTTGGAGCCCATAATAATGAATAACCTCAAGACTTCGTTGCTCGCCCTCAGCCTGCTGGCCGCCCTGCCGCTGCAGGCGGCGGAAAACGCCGCCGTGCCGGCCGCCATCGCCCAACATCAGGGGCCGGTGCGCATCGCGGTGATCCGTAATCTCGGTTCCGACGACAACACCACGCAATTTTTGGCGGGCGCCATTCAGGAAGGGCGCCAGTTAGGCTTCAAGGTGGATACCTTCCTTAGCAATGGCGACGACGCGCGTTTCCAGGACTTCGTCAATCAGGCCATCAGCCAGAAGTATGACGGCATTATCCTCTCGCAGGGGCGAGCGCCCTATTCCACCGACCTGGTCAAACGCATTGCGGCGGCCGGCATCGCCGTCGCGGCTTTCGATACCGACATCAGCGGCAGCGTTCCCGGCGTCACCGTTTCGCAGCAGGATGACGCTTCGCTGGCCAATGCCTCCTTCGGCCAACTGGTGAAGGATTTCAACGGCCAGGCCAATGTCATCAAACTCTGGGTGGCCGGCTTCCCGCCGATGGAGCGCCGCCAGGCCGCTTATCAGCAGCTGCTGAAACAGCATCCGGGCATTCATGAGCTGGAGTCGATCGGCGCGGTTTCGTCCGACGTGCAGGGCGATACCGCCAATAAGGTGGGCGCAGTGCTGGCAAAATACCCGAAAGGCAAGATCGACGCCATTTGGGGCACCTGGGACGCCTTTACCCAGGGCGCTTACAAAGCGTTGAAAGAGAACGGCCGCACCGAAATCAAACTGTACAGCATCGATATCTCCAACCAGGATTTGCAGTTGATGCGCGAAGCCGGCAGCCCGTGGCAGGTCAGCGTAGCGGTGGATCCGAAGCTTATCGGCGCGGTCAACCTGCGCCTAGTGGCCAACAAGATCGCCGGGGAAACCACGCCGGACAGTTACCAGTTCAAAGCGGCGGTCATTCCGCAGGCGCTGTTGCTGGCGCAACCCGGGCCGGTCAACGTCACCGGGCTGGCGAAGATCATCCCCGGCTGGGGCAGCAGCGACGATTTCGTCCAGCCGTGGTTCGCCACGCTGCAGGCCGAACACGGTAAATAATGCTGTATTTCACGAGGCTGCCGACGCAGCCTCTTTTTTTCAGCTAATTATCGGCTCCCCCCTTCCGTCTCCGCCAAAATACGCTATGTTATCTGCATCGCCCAATAACTGTATGCATAAACAGGTTTCGAATGAAGGGATTCCCCTCGCTGATCAACATACTCCTGGCCAGTTCGCTGGTGCTGACCATCGGCCGCGGCGTCACGCTGCCGTTTATCACCATCTATCTCACCGAGCATTTCCAGCTGTTGCCGAAGAGCGTGGGCGTTATTCTGGGTATCAGCCTCACTATCGGCATCATCGCCAGCCTGTACGGCGGCTATCTGGCGGACAAGTTCAGCAAGAATCGGCTGATCATGCTGTCGATTCTCTTGTTTGCACTCAGCTTCTTCGCCCTTCCCTGGATCCCGCGCCCCGGCGGCGTGATCGCGGTGTTGGCGATCCTGCACACCTGTTATTCGGTGCTGAGCATCACCATTAAAGCTTGCTTCGCCGACTGGCTGCCGGTCGAGCAACGCATCAAGGCGTTTTCGATCAACTACACGCTGGTGAACGTCGGCTGGGCGATCGGTTCTGCGCTCGGCGTCCTGGTGGCCGGGCTTAGCCCGCTGCTGCCGTTTTATCTGTCGGGCGGGTTGGCCCTGGCGACGGTGGCAGTGCTGAGCCTGCGCTTGCGCGGTCAGGCGCAGCGGCCAACGCCCGCCGCCGCACCGGCCGCGCTGCCCAACTTTCGCCAGACGCTGACCATTCTGCGCAACGACCGGCGCCTGATCTATTTCACCCTTGGCAGCACCATGGGCGCGGTGGTGTTCGGTCAGTTCACCGGCTATCTGTCGCAGTACCTGATCACCGTCTCCAACGCGGAATTCGCCTACAAAATCGTCGGTCTGGTGATGATCGTCAACGCCAGCATCGTCATCGCTCTGCAGTACCTGCTCAGCCGCGGCATGCGGCAGGAAAACATGCTGCGCTGGCTGGCGCTGGGCACGCTGTTTTTCAGCATCGGGCTGCTTGGCTTTATGGTGGCCGGCCAGGCGGTCTGGCTGTGGCTGGCGGCGATGGCGGTGTTTACCCTGGGTGAGATCATCGTTATCCCGGTGGAATACATGTTCATTGACTTTATCGCGCCGCCGCACCTGAAAGGCAGCTACTATGGCGTGCAAAACCTCAGCGCGCTGGGTGGCGCTATCAACCCGGTGCTGTGCGGGGTGCTGCTCAGCTACGCCGCGCCGCCGTTGATGTTCGTGATGCTGATCGCCGCCGCGCTGCTCAGTCTGCTGTTTTTCTTCCTCGGCCACCGGCTGGCGGAACGTTCTGCGGCAACGGCTGAAGAAGCGAGCTGATCCGGCGCGCCCCACGGGATCCAGGCTGTCAACCCGCCGATCGGGCATGGCACCCATAGCGAGAATTCATGGTGCGATCTGTGGCATGGCTCACAGTTTAATTGTATGATGAATTCATCGATTAAACGGGAAACGACGATGGCCAACGTGCTTACACAGTGCTGGAAATACCTGAGGGCTCTGCTCCTCATCTACCTTTGTTTGTTCGTCGGCAATGCGCTGTCGGCGTTACTGCCGTTCGCCATTCCCGGCAGCATCATCGGCATGCTGCTGCTGTTCGCCCTGCTCTCTACCCAGATTCTGCCGGCCAAATGGGTTAAACCCGGCTGCCATTTGCTGATCCGCTACATGGTGCTGCTGTTCGTGCCGATCGGCGTCGGGGTGATGAAATACTACGACCAGATCGTCGCGCACCTGGGCCCGCTGGTCATCTCCTGCCTGATCAGCACGCTGATGGTGCTGGTGGTGGTCGGCTATACCTCACACTATTTTCACCGCGAGCGCCGCATCGCCGGTAAGCCCGACGACACGGAGGGCAACCAATGATCCATGAAATCTGGTGGTCGCTGCCGCTGACGCTGGCGGTCTATTTCGCCGCGCGCTGGCTGGCGCGCAAGCTGAACATGCCGCTGTTGAACCCGCTGTTGGTTTCCATGGCGGTGATCATCCCGCTGCTGCTGCTCACCGGCATGCCCTATGAGCGCTACTTCCAGGGCAGCAGAATCCTCAACGATCTGCTGCAGCCGGCGGTGGTGGCGCTGGCCTTCCCGCTGTATGAACAGCTGCACCAGATCCGCGCGCGCTGGAAGTCGATCATCGCGGTGTGTTTCATCGGCAGCCTGACCGCCATGATCAGCGGCGGTGCCATCGCCCTGTGGCTAGGGGCCACGCCGGAAATCGCCGCCTCTATCCTGCCGAAATCGGTCACCACGCCGATCGCGATGGCCGTCGCGGACTCGCTCGGCGGCATTCCGGCGATCAGCGCAGTCTGCGTCATTTTCGTCGGCATTCTCGGCGCCGTGTTCGGCCATACGCTGTTCAACCTGCTGAAAATCACCACCCACTCGGCGCGCGGCCTGGCGATGGGCACCGCATCCCATGCGCTGGGCACCGCACGCTGCGCGGAGATGGACTACCAGGAAGGCGCGTTCGGTTCGCTGGCGCTGGTGATCTGCGGCATCATCACCTCGCTGCTGGCGCCGTTCCTGTTCCCGGTGCTGCTGCACCTGTTCGGTTGAGCACGGTGAAACTTGCGATACATCTCGCATTTATGTGTTTCATTGCATTGATTTCATCAATTAAGAGACATTAATCACACTTTAATATCTCTGGCCTGCCTAGAATGTTATCCCGTTAACCTGTAGAGAGACTTTCTATGCATCCGCGTTTTCACACCGCGTTCAGCGCACTGCCCGCGACACTGCAATCCGCCCTCCAGCCCTATCTGGACGCGCCCGACTTTCCGGCGATGTTCACGGCCGAGCAAGCGGCGGCGATCCGCTCAGGCTGCGGGCTGGACGATGACGCGCTGGCATTCGCGCTGCTGCCGTTGGCGGCGGCCTGCTCGTTAACCCCGATATCGCACTTCCACGTCGGTGCCATTGCGCGCGGGCAGAGCGGCAATCTCTATTTCGGCGCCAACATGGAATTCAGCGGCGCGCCGCTGCAGCAAACCGTGCATGCGGAACAGTGCGCGGTCACCCACGCTTGGCTGCGCGGCGAAGCGGCGCTGGCCTCGGTCACCGTCAACTACACGCCATGCGGCCACTGCCGTCAGTTTATGAATGAGCTGAACAGTGGCGGCGAGCTGCAGATCCGCTTGCCGGGCCGCGCCCCGGCCACGCTGGCAGACTATCTGCCGGACGCCTTCGGCCCGAAAGATCTGGATATCGCCTCGCTGCTGATGGACAAGGTCGATCACGGCCACCGGCTGGCGCTGGACGATGCGCTGACGCAGGCGGCGCTGGCGGCGGCCAACCAGAGCCACGCGCCTTACAGCAACGCCCACAGCGGCGTGGCGCTGGAAACGGAAAACGGTAACCTCTACGCCGGTCGCTATGCGGAAAACGCTGCCTTCAACCCGAGCCTGCCGCCGCTGCAGGCCGCGCTGATCCTGCTGAACATCTCCGGCGGCGACTGCCTGAACATCCGCCGCGCCGTGCTGGTCGAACCGCAGGACGCGATCCTCAGCCAGTGGGACGCCACGCACGCCACCCTGGCGGCACTGGGCTGCCGGAACGTCAGCCGCGCCACCTTCTGAATGCGCTACGGCGGAGCCGCTCGGTTCCGCCACTAACAGCCCCGCCCGCCAAATACAATGCCCCGATACCGCCAGAGACACTTTCTTTAGTTAAAAAATCATTTGATTGTCGATAATTACGCCAACCTGGTTCATCATCTGGCAACAAATGCTGTACATATTCTCCTTATCTTTTAGGATCGTCGGCAATAAAGTTATCTGATACGTGAAGAGTAAAACTGATGGAACTAGAATACGAAAGCAAACGCCCGCTCTACATCCCTTACGCCGGCCCGATTCTGCTGGAATTTCCGCTGCTGAACAAAGGCAGCGCTTTCACCGAGGAAGAACGTAGCCACTTCAACCTGCACGGCCTGCTGCCGGAAGCGGTGGAAACCATCGAAGAACAGGTGGAACGCGCCTACCGTCAGTATCAGGATTTCAAGAACGATAACGATAAGCACATCTACCTGCGCAACATCCAGGACACCAACGAAACCCTGTTCTACCGCCTGCTGGACTCGCACCTGAGCGAGATGATGCCGATCATCTACACCCCGACCGTCGGCGAGGCCTGCGAGCACTTCTCCGATATTTATCGCCGCGCGCGCGGGCTGTTCATCTCCTACCCGAACCGCGATCGCATCGATGACATGCTGCAAAACGCCACCAAGCAAAACGTCAAGGTGATCGTGGTCACCGACGGCGAGCGCATCCTCGGCCTGGGCGACCAGGGCATCGGCGGCATGGGCATCCCGATCGGCAAGCTGTCGCTGTACACCGCCTGCGGCGGCATCAGCCCGGCCTATACCCTGCCGGTGGTGCTGGACGTCGGCACCAACAACCCACAGCGCCTCAACGATCCGCTGTACATGGGCTGGCGCCATCCGCGCATCTCCGGCGAGGAGTACCATGCCTTCGTCGAAGAGTTTATTCAGGCGGTCAAACGCCGCTGGCCGAACGTGCTGTTGCAGTTCGAAGACTTCGCGCAGAATAACGCCACCCCGCTGCTGAACCGCTACCGCGACGAAATCTGCTGCTTCAACGATGACATCCAGGGCACCGCCGCGGTCACCCTCGGCAGCCTGATCGCCGCCAGCCGCGCCGCCGGCAGTCAGCTGCGCGATCAGACCGTCACCTTCCTCGGCGCCGGCTCCGCCGGTTGCGGCATCGCCGAGCAGATCATCGCGCAGATGAAGTCTGAAGGGCTGAGCGAAGACGAAGCGCGCGCCCGCGTATTCATGGTTGACCGTTTCGGCCTGCTGACCGACAAACTGCCGAACCTGCTCGATTTCCAGAGCAAGCTGGTGCAGAAGAGCGACAACCTGGCCGGCTGGGAAACCGCCAGCGACGCCATCTCGCTGCTGGACGTGGTGCGCAACGCCAAGCCGACCATTCTGATCGGCGTTTCCGGCCAGCCGGGGCTGTTTACCGAAGAGCTGATCCGCGAGATGCACAAGCACTGCGAACGCCCGATCGTCATGCCGCTGTCCAACCCGACCTCGCGCGTGGAAGCCCGTCCGGAAGACATCATCAACTGGACCGACGGCGCCGCCCTGGTGGCGACCGGCAGCCCGTTCGCGCCGGTGAACTACAAGGATCGGCTGTACCCGATCGCCCAGTGCAACAACTCCTACATCTTCCCGGGGATCGGCCTGGGCGTGCTGGCCTCCGGCGCCACCCGCGTCACCGATTCCATGCTGATGGCCGCCAGCCGCGCGCTGGCGGACTGTTCGCCGCTGGCCACCGACGGCCACGGTGCGCTGTTGCCGAATATCGACGATATTCAGGGCGTGTCGAAGTGCATCGCCATGGAAGTGGGTAAAGCGGCGCAGCTGCAGGGCGTGGCGATCGTCACCTCCGAAGACGCGCTGTCGAAAGCCATCGAGCACAACTTCTGGCGGCCGCAATACCGCAGCTATAAGCGCACCTCGTTCTGATCGGCGCGCTGAAATGACCCAGCCCGGCTCCGCCGGGCTTTTTTGTGCGGCAAAACCGCTGAAAAATGCGGCGGCGCGCGTGCTTCAGGCGGTTCGCGTCTTGCGTCGGTCGGTCAGGTAAAGTAGCCTTGATCCATCTTTTTCAACCCGGCGCGCGTAAGGCAACAACATGTGGAAACGCCTGATCATCAGCCTGTTCATCATCATTGCGGTGTTGATGGGTTCGGCTATTGCGCTCGACCGCTGGATCAGTTGGAAAACCGCGCCTTACGTCTACGACGAACTGCAGGAATTGCCGCACCGCCAGGTCGGCGTGGTGCTCGGCACCGCCAAGTATTACCGCACCGGGGTGATCAACCAGTACTACCGTTACCGCATTCAAGGGGCGATCAACGCCTATAACAGCGGCAAGGTGAAATACCTGCTGCTGAGCGGCGACAACGCCCAGCAAAGCTATAACGAACCAATGACCATGCGCCGCGATCTGATCGCCGCCGGCGTGGCGCCGAGCGATATCGTGCTGGACTACGCCGGCTTCCGCACCCTGGACTCCATCGTGCGCACCCGCAAAGTGTTCGACACCAACGACTTCATCATCATCACCCAGCGCTTCCACTGCGAGCGCGCGCTGTTCATCGCCCTGCACATGGGCATTCAGGCGCAGTGCTACGCGGTGCCGTCGCCGAAAGATATGATGACAGTGCGCGCCCGCGAGATCTTCGCCCGCCTGGGCGCGCTGACCGATCTGTACATCCTCAAGCGCGAGCCGCGCTTCCTCGGCCCGCTGATCCCGATCTCCGCCATGCACACCGTGCCGGAAGACGCCCAGGGCTATCCCGCCGTCTCGCCGGAGCAGTTGGTGGAGCTGGAACACAGGCTGAAAGAAGAGAAGCAGAAAGCCAAACAACCCTGATGCGGCAAACGCCCAACAAGAAAGGCCGGCTACGACAGGCGTCCCTGCCTGTCTCGCCTGCGTTCGACGTCTTCAAGGGCACCCAACACCCTGCTCATCCCACTCTTTTCACTGTCTTTCATAACGAATAGCCCGGTGGCGGCCGATTCTGGTGTTGCCCCTGGCGCGCATCACTGGCTGCCGAGCAAGACGGCGCTGTCAGGGGCAACCGGCCAGGGAGGGCCGGTTGAGGCGAGACTAACAGGGACGTTTGTCGCAGCCGACCCGCCCAACAGCGCAGGCGCGGCGAGGGCACCCGCATCGCGGGCAGACAGTGTTAAGCGAAGGCGCGGGTGTCGGGGCCGCGCCTTCGGCCCCGACAATTGCCGTTCACTACGGCATCAGAGAAATGCGGGATATTGACGGCAATTCCTCTTGCACGCGCGTACAGAGACGGGATAAAAAAATGCCAGTCAGGTTTAACTGACTGGCATTAGGCAATATGCCGGCCTTGCTGTCTGCGATGCGGTAAATCTACTTCTTCTTGGCGTATTTCAGCGAGTCCAGCGCCACGGCGAAGATGATGATGCTGCCCTTGATGATGTACTGCCAGTACGGGTTAATGCCGATATAGGTCAGGCCGTAGTTGATGACGGTGAAGATGATCACCCCGGTCACCACCCCCCACACCGTACCCACCCCGCCGGCGAAGGAGACGCCCCCCACCACGCAGGCGGCGATGGCGTCCAGCTCATACATGAAGCCGAGGTTGTTGGTGGCGCTGCCGATGCGCCCCGCTTCCAGCAGGCCGCCGAAGGCGTAGAACACGCCGGACAGCGCATAGATCATGATCAGGTTCAGCGGCACGTTGACGCCGGACACCTTGGCCGCTTCCGGGTTGCCGCCGATGGCGAAAATGTTCTTGCCGAAGCGGGTCTTGGTCCACAGGATCCAGACGAATATGATGGCGATCAGCGCATAGAAAGTAATGTACGACAGCTTAAAGTCGCCGAAGCGCAAGAAGCCCTGGGCAAAGGCGGAGAACTTCGGATCGAAGCCCGCGACCGGTGAAGCGCCGACCGAATCGTAATACAGCGAGTTGATGCCGTAGACGATGATCATGGTGCCCAAGGTGGTGATGAACGGCGTCACGTTGAGATAGGCGATAATCAGGCCGTTAACCAGGCCGATCACCGCGCCGACTGCGCACACCAGCAGGATCACCAATGGAATCGACCAGGTTTCCATGTGCGGGAACACCTTGTTGACGTTATCCATCGACTGCAGCAGCGTAGCGGCCACCACCGCCGCCAGGCCCACCTGGCGCCCGGCGGACAGGTCGGTGCCCTGGGTCACGATCAGCCCCGCCACGCCCAGTGCGATGATGATGCGCACCGAAGACTGCGTCAGGATGTTGCTCAGGTTCATCAGGCTGAGGAAAGTGGGATCCTGAATGATGATGATGGCCAACAGTACCAACAACACCACATAAATGCCGCCTTCCTTGAAATAGGTAAATAAGGTTTTTTTATTTAGCGCGTTCATAATTCCAATCCTTAAAGGTGCAGGGAGGCGAGACGTAAAATTTCATTTTGCGAGGTCTGCTTGGTGTTAACGATGCCCGCAACCTGACCATTGCTCATCACCAAAATGCGATCGGTGATCCCCAAAAGCTCCGGCATTTCGGACGAGACGATAATGATCCCCTTGCCCTTCTTCGCCAGTTCAGTCATCAACTGGTAAATCTCGAACTTGGCGCCCACGTCGATGCCGCGCGTCGGTTCATCCAGCATCAGGATCTCCGGCTGCGTCAACAGCCAGCGGCCGATGATCACCTTCTGCTGGTTGCCGCCGGACAGCGAACCGATATGGGTGTGATGCCCAGGCGTTTTCACCCGCATGGCGTCGATCACCCACTGGGTGTCGCTCTTCATCCGCGCGTTATCCAGCAGGCCGAGCTTGTTTTTATAATTGCGGATATTGGAGATCAGCGAGTTGAAGCCCACGTCGAGATAGGCGTAAATCCCGGTGGATCGGCGCTCTTCGGTCACCAACGCAAAACCGTGGTTGATCGCTTCATTGGCGCTGTGGTTGTCGATCGCCTTGCCGTGCAGCTTGATGGTGCCCGCCACCTTCTCGCGAATGCCGAACAGCGTCTCGACGATATCGGTGCGCTTGGCCCCCACCAGCCCGGCGATGCCGAGGATCTCGCCTTGGTGCAGATCGAAGGAAACGTCGCGGATCGAAGGCTGACGCAGCGACGTCAGGTTCTTCACCTCAAGGATCACCTCACCCGGCGTGTTTTGCCTGTCGGGGAAGCGCTGGCTGAGCGAGCGGCCGACCATCATGGCGATGATCTTGTCCATATCCAGCCCTTCCAGCGGCTGGGTGGCGATCCACTGGCCGTCGCGCAGCACCGTGATCTCGTCGCACAGCTGGAAGATCTCTTCCATCTTGTGCGAAATATAAACGATGCCGCAGCCGCGCTCTTTCAGCTTACGGATGATGGTGAACAGGTGATTGACCTCTTTCTCCGTCAGCGACGAGGTCGGTTCATCCATGATGACGATCTTGGCGTCGTAGGAGAACGCCTTGGCGATCTCGATCATCTGCATCTGCGACACCGACAGGTTGCCCACCTTTTCGCGTGGGTTGATGTCGATATCCAGCTCGTTGAAGATCGCCTGGGTGTCTTTGAACATCTTGTCCTGATCGACGAACAGGCCTTTGGTCGGGTAGCGCCCCAGCCACATGTTGTCCATCACGGTACGTTGCAGCACCAGGTTCAACTCCTGGTGCACCATGGAAACGCCGTGTTCCAGCGCTTCTTTCGAACTCTTGAAATCGACTTCCCGGCCTTGAAAAACAATGCTGCCGCTGTCTTTTTTATAAATGCCGAACAGACATTTCAACAAGGTCGATTTCCCCGCGCCGTTCTCCCCCATCAGGGCGTGAATCGAGTGCGGACGGACGCGTAAATTGACATTGTCCAAGGCTTTGACGCCGGGAAACGACTTACAGATATCCGTCATTTCCAGCAAAAATTCGCGTGAGCTATCGGCCATAAATACACCTGGCTTAACGATCGTGCAGTCGTAAACATCCCCGCCTGCGGTATTCCTGGTGTTGGCGCCGCAGGCGGGGTCTTAGCGGGATCTCAATTCTTATTTAATGAACTGAGACAGATTGTCTTTATCTACGCCGACGTAAGGAATACGCACGACTTTATTTTCGATTTTATATTGGGTGCCTTCGGTGGCCGGTTTGCCTGCCGCCAGGTTCTTCGCCAGCTCGAAGGTGGCTTTCGCCTGGTTGTCGGCGTCGTTCAACACCGTGCCCGCCATCGCGCCGGATTTCACCAGCGCCAACGCTTCAGGCAACGCATCGACGCCAAACACCGGGATACTGGTCTTGTTGTGCGCTTTCAGCGCTTCCACCGCGCCCATCGCCATGGCGTCGTTGTTGGCGATCACCACTTCAATCTTGTTGGCGTTCGGGCCGGAGAGCCAGGCGTCCATCTTGTCTTTCGCCTGCGCGGTATCCCACATCGCGGTATCCATCTGCAGCTGCTGGGTCTTGATGCCCTGGTCGTTCAGCGTTTTCACCACGTAGGTAGTGCGTGCTTCGGCATCCGGGTGGCCCGGCTCGCCCTTCAGCAGCACGTACTGGACCTGACCGTCTTTGTTCAGATCCCAGGCTGGGTTGGCTTTCCAGTGTTTGGCGATCAGCTCGCCCTGGATCACGCCGGATTCTTTGGAGTCGGTGCCGACGTAATACGCCTTGTCGTAGCTGTCCAGCGCCTTACGGGAAGGTTCTTTGTTGTAGAACACCACCGGGATATCGTTTGCGCGAGCCTTATCGATAACCACCGGCGCCGCGGCCGGGTCGACCAGGTTGATCGCCAGCGCTTTCACGCCCTTGGCCAGCAGCACGTCGATCTGATCGTTCTGCTTGGACTGGTCGTTCTGCGAGTCATTCATCAGCAGGGTGACGTCCGGTGAAGCCTTGGCGTCCTTCTCGATCGCCTTGCGCACCACCGACATGAAGTTGTCGTCGTATTTGTAAATCGTGACGCCAATACGGGTATCAGCATGGGCTGCGGCGCCAAACATCATGGCTGCGGCCATGGCGGCCAGGGTGAAAACCTTTTTATTCATTGTCAGTCTCCGGTTCTGTGTAGGGTATTACTCGTCTTTGAGCCAATGGTCACCGGCAGTGCGCACACCCCAGGCCAGGCGATTTCCACTAAAAACCTGTCGTCCGTGGATCTTGTTATTTCCGAGAAATGCAGTGTCAGCGCGAGGTAAAGGTTGCAGCGGCAAGGGCCTTTGCGCCGGAAAACGCCTAGAGCATAGACGGCGCGATGTTAATATTCTGTGAATTTTCTCACAGATTGAAAACGGTTACACAAGATTAAATTGTCAGAGAGTGACCGTCGCCTCACTTTGCCAGGGGGCGACAGAATGGCGGCGCACCAGCGTCGGCATGAACAAATGACCGGCCTGGGGCTCCGCCAGGCCCGCTGCGCCCTGCAATGCCAGCTCGGTTGCCAGCGTGGCCATCGAGACGATCGGGTAGCGCACCGTGGTGAGTTTGGGGCTGGTGTAACGCGCGATGGGAATGTCGTCGAAGCCGATCAGCGAGAAATGCTGCGGCACCGTGATACCGTTTTCTTTCAGCACCGCCATGGCGCCGGCGGCCATAGCGTCGTTGTAAGCGAACACCGCGCTCAACTGCAGATTGCGCCCCAATAGCTCCACCATCGCCGCCTCGCCGCCCTGCAGATCCGGCGAACCGTAGGCGCGCCAGTTGTCGGGCGTCGCCAACCCGGCGGCGGCCATCGCCTGCGCATAGCCTTGCTGGCGCAGCGGCCCGTCTTCGATCGGGTGATTGGAGCCCAGATAGCCGATGCGCCGATGGCCCTGCGACAGCAAAAGACGCATCGCCATTTCCGCGCCGCAGACGTTATCCAGCCCGACGCAGCGCGGCTCATAGCCGGGGATAATCCGGTTGATCAGCACCATGCCCGGCACCTGCTCCAGAAAGCCGATCAGCTCGGCGTCGCTCAGGGCTTTGGCATGGACAATCAGGGCATTACAGCGCTGGCGGATCAGCACTTCGATCGCGTGGCGCTCTTTGTCCGCCTGGTGATAGCTGTTGCCGATCAGCAGATATTTGTGATGTTTCTGCGCCACCGTGTCTACCGCTTTCACCAGTGCGCCGAAGAACGGGTCGGACACATCCATCACCACCACGCCCAGAGTATCGCTGCTTTGGGTCGCCAGCGCCTGCGCATTGGCGTTGGGCCGATAGCCCAGCTCCGCCACTGCCTGCAACACCTGCTCGCGCGTCTCCTTGCTGGTCAGCGCGCTGTGGTTCAGCACGCGGGAGACGGTCGCCACGGAGACGCCGGCGCGTTTCGCCACGTCGCGAATGGTGATGGGATGAACTGGAGGCATGCGGGATCCTGAAATCGGGGTAGTGGCCGGTGGCGCTATCCTACCCCGATTGGCCCGCTGCTCTGCGTGAATTACGTCACAGGAAAGAAAACGTTTACATACATTTTTTTAACCTGCCGGCGGGAGTCACTTCAGCACCTTGGCTTCCCCTTCGCCGGCGGCCATCTGCGTCAGCTTGCGCCACAGCCATTCCATCGGCCCCTGCTCGAAATAACGCAGCCACAGCGCGGAGAATGCCAGATTGGCCAGCCAGACCAGCGGCACGAACGCCAACAGCTGCAGCCGGTCGAACTGCTCATAGAGGCCGAAGCGATAAAACAGCGTGGTGCAGATCAGCGTTTGCAGCAGGTAGTTGCTCAGCGCCATGCGCCCCACCAGGGTCAGCCAGTGGGCAATGCGCATACGCGACAGCGCAGGCCAGAAACCGTAACACAGCGCCAGGTAGCCCATCGCCTGCAGCGGCGCGCCCAGCTCGCGCGGTACCTGCAGCAGGAAGCCGCTCCAGCGATAGTCCCAGTGCACCTGCCATTGCAGCGCCACCGCCGGCAATTGGATCAGCATCGACAGCGGCAGCAGCCACGCGGCCTGCCGCAGGTAATAGCCGGAGGAATAACTGCCGCGCAGCCAGCCACTGCGCATCAGCCCGGCGCCGAACAGCATCAGCCCCGCCAGCTCCCAACCATATTGCGCGCCGATGGCCAGCAGGCTGGAAGAGAGCAGATCGGCGCGGCTGCGCCAGGCTTCGAAACCGCCCTGCAGCTTCCAGAATTTCTCATACTGCAATTCCGCCACGCCCGGCTGCCAGAAGCTGCCCGGTTCTCCATGTGAGACAAAACCCAACAGCAGCAGCACCGCCACGCCGATCAGGTACAGCACTACACCGGTTTTCAGCAGCTGGAAGGTTTCTTTGGCTTCGCGGATCATACGCCAGCACACCAGGCCGATCAGCCCGTAGGCCAGCAGGATATCGCCGTCCCACAGGAAGATGGCGTGCGCAAGGCCGAACAGCACCAGCCACGACAGCCGCGCGCGGATCCAGCTTTTGCCGCGCCGCAGCAGCATTTGCAGCCCGGCGCCGAACAGCAGCGCGAACATCGCCAAAAACTTGGCCTGGGCGAAGAGATCGAGCAACGCCCAGGTCCAGGCGTCGCGCGATGACGGCATGCCCAGATAGGCCGGGTTAAGGTAGGCGGCCTTCGGCAAACCGAAGGCGCTGATGTTCAGCAATAAAATGCCGAGGATGGCGATGCCGCGCACGCAGTCCAGCGTGGCGATACGCGGCAGAGGATGACTGTTCATTTTTTATCGCTGTCTTCCGCTCATGAAAAAGGCGCCCGCAGGCGCCTGTTGTCGTATTGCGGGCCGCCCCGCAACGCCATCACCCCTGGTGATGACGCACCGCGCGCAGGAACTCCTGGCGGGTATTCTGGCTGGACTTGAACAGGCCGCCCAACGAGGTGGTGGTGGTCGCGCTGGTCGCGTCGCGGATGCCGCGCGCCTTGACACAATAATGGACCGCATCGATCGATACCGCCACGTTATTGGTGCCGAGCAGGGTCTGCAGCGCGACCAGGATCTGCTGGGTCAGGCGCTCTTGCACCTGCGGCCGCTGAGAGAAGAACTGCACGATGCGGTTGATCTTCGACAGGCCGATCACCGAGTCTTTCGGGATATAGGCCACGGTGGCCTTGCCGTCGATGGTCACGAAATGGTGTTCGCAGGTGCTGGTCAGCGTGATGTCGCGTACCGTCACCATTTCATCCACCTTCATCTTGTTTTCGATGACGGTGATTTTCGGGAAGTTGGCGTAGTCCAGGCCGGAGAAGATCTCGTCGACATACATTTTGGCGATGCGATGCGGCGTTTCCGCCAGGCTGTCGTCGGACAGATCGAGATTCAACAGCTGCATGATTTCGGTCATGTGCTCTTTGATGCGGCGCTTGCGCGTTTCGCGATCCAGCACTTCACCGCGCAGCGGCGTCTCCAGACCACGCTCTTCCAGCGCCGCATGCACCAGCGCGGCTTCTTTACTTAATGATGTCATGTACTTGTTCTCCTGCGGACGGAATCCGCCGGCGGCCAGGAATGGCGTGCGGCCGGCGAATTGCTTGCTCTCGTGACGGCAGAGTTTTCGTGATGGATAACGTGAACCCGGTCAAGATTTTGCCCCCACTGTAGATGAGAGCGCGGCGATTATCCAGCGATTGTGCTTCATCCGCAGGTGAAATATTCGCATTTAGCACAATCAGGCCGGCTGCGGGATCCCGCGCTTTTTGTATGGATTTTAATCACCTCATCGCCGTTTTTTGCGCCAGCCGCCGCGCCGGGGTATTCACCACCAGCATTCCGGCCGCCAACAATGCCGCCACCGCCACGTACAGCGCCGGCTCCAGCCGATGGGTCATGGCAGTCGACAACGCCGACAGCATCGGCCCGACCAATTGGCCGATCGCATAGCCGGTGGTCAGCAGCCCGGCCATGTAGCGCGCATGGCGCGGCGCCAGTTCACGGCCGTGCTGAAGGGCGAGCTGCACCACGCAGAGGAAACCGCCGCCGGTCAGCAACGCACCCAACGCCAAGCCGGCCACGCCCGGTACCACTTCGGCGCTCAGCACACCCAGCGCCTGTATCCACAGCGTGATCGCCAGCCGGGACTGGGTAGTCAACCGATGGCGGGTCAGAATGCCAATGACAATCCCCAGCACCGCCGCGCCACCGAACACCGGCCAGACGAACTGCGCGAACAGGCTGCCGGGAAAACGTGCCGCCGCCATCTGCGACAGGAAGGTCGCCGGCAGGATGTAGCCGAAGCCGGCCAGACTGTAGCTCCACACCAGGCGCTTGAGCGCCGGCGTCAGCAGCAGCGGCTCGGTGGCTACGTTCGGGCGATGCAGTTCGCCAACGCGCGGCAGATAGGCGCTAATCGCCCCTACCAGCGCCAGGGCCAACACACCATACACCAGCCAGGCCTGCGCCGCCGTCAGCCCCAGCGTGCTGATGCCCACCGCCAGCATACCGCTGAGGAAGATACCGGCGCCCGGCCCGGCGAACACCGCCGCGCTCAGCGCCGGCCGGCCATAATGTGCCAACCGCTCGTTGGTCCAGGCCGCCACCAGCACCATCGCCCAGCCGCTGGCCCAGCCGATGACGAAGCGCAACGCACCGTGCGTCCACGCATTCTGCCCCAGCGCCGACAGCAACGTCAGCGCCACCGCGCCCCACACGCCAAGCCACAGGCGCCGTTCGACGTGGCGCGTGCCGCGCATCGCATCGTAAGCGCCGCACAGATAACCCAAATAGTTGATCGCCGCCACCAGCCCGGCGCCGGTCAGGCTGAACTGGTGTTCCGCGATCATCAGCGGCACCTGGGGGGTGAAAGCGAAACGGCCGATGCCCATCGCGACGATCAGCGCGGCAAAACCGCTCAAGGCAATGCGTAAAGCCATACCGGTATCCAAAAAGTTAAAAGAAAGTTGCCAGTATCATGCCGCAGCATTAAACTCACAAAAACTGAATAATAGTTACCAAGTTACTCACGAAACGAGAATATTATGGATCTGACCCAGCTTCGCATGTTCTGCTGCGTGGCGGAAACCGGCTCGGTCGCCCGCGCCGCCGAGCAGCTGCACCGCGTGCCGTCGAATCTGACCACCCGGCTGCGCCAGCTCGAGCAGGAGCTGGGCGCCGATCTGTTTATCCGTGAAAAGCAGCGCCTGCGCCTGTCGCCGATGGGCCATAACTTTCTGTGCTACGCCAACCGCATCCTGGCGCTGAGCGATGAGGCAATGAGCATCACCCACGCCGGCGAACCGGCGGGCAGCTTCGCCCTCGGCTCGATGGAGAGCACCGCCGCCACCCGCCTGCCCTCGCTGCTGGCGGCTTACCACCAGCGCTTCTCTCAGGTTTCGCTGTCGCTGACCACCGGCACCTCCGGTGAAATCGCCGATCGGGTGCGCGCCGGCACGCTGGCGGCGGCGCTGGTCGACGGCCCGGTGCCCTATGACGAGCTGAACGGCTGCATCGCCTATCCTGAACATATGGTGGTGATCTCCTGTCTCGATCACGCGCCGATCCACAGCGCCAAAGACGCGAATGGCGAAACGCTGTTCGCCTTTCGCGCCAGCTGCTCCTACCGCCTGCGGCTGGAGGCCTGGTTCAGGCACGAAGGCGCGCGGCCGGGGCAGATCATGGAGATCCAGTCCTATCATGCCATGCTGGCCTGCGTGGCCAGCGGCGCCGGGCTGGCGATGATCCCGCACTCGGTGCTCAGCCTGCTGCCGGGCCATGAGCGGGTGCGGGTTCACCCCCTGCCGCCGGAAGTGGCCGACACCGCCACCTGGCTGCTGTGGCGCCGTGACGCGTTCGGGCCGAACGTGCGCGCGCTGAAAGAATTGATTATTGAACAGACGGAAACCGCCGCTGTTGATGAAAGCACCCCCGACGGCTTATCAGACGTTGTCGATATCGCCTGATTTAAAAAGAAACCACTGAGGAGACTATGATGGAGATGATCAAAACCCGCGCCGCCGTTGCCTGGGGCCCGAACCAGCCGCTGAAGATTGAAGAAGTCGAGCTGATGCCACCGCAAAAAGGCGAAGTGCTGGTGCGGATCGTCGCCACCGGCGTTTGCCACACCGACGCCTACACCCTGTCCGGCAAAGATCCGGAAGGCGTGTTCCCGGCGATCCTCGGCCACGAGGGCGGCGGCGTGGTAGAAGCGGTCGGTGAAGGCGTCACCAGTGTGGCCGTCGGCGACCACGTGATCCCGCTCTACACCCCGGAGTGCGGCGAGTGCAAATTCTGTAAATCCGGCAAGACCAACCTGTGCGAGGCGATCCGCGCCACCCAGGGCAAAGGGCTGATGCCGGACGGCACCACCCGCTTCTTCAAGGACGGCCAGCCGATCTTCCACTACATGGGCACGTCCACCTTCTCCGAATACACCGTGGTGCCGGAAATCTCACTGGCGAAAATCAACAAGGAAGCGCCGCTGGAAGAAGTGTGCCTACTGGGCTGCGGCGTCACCACCGGCATGGGCGCGGTGATGAACACCGCCAAGGTGCAGCCGGGCGATACCGTGGCGATCTTCGGCCTGGGCGGCATCGGCCTGTCGGCGATCATCGGCGCGCAAATGGCCGGCGCGGGCCGCATCATCGGCATCGACATCAACACCAGCAAGTTCGATCTGGCGCGCAAACTGGGCGCTACCGATCTGATCAACCCGAAAGACTATGACAAGCCGATTCAAGAGGTGATCGTCGAGCTGACCGACGGCGGCGTCGATTTCTCCTTCGAGTGCATCGGCAACGTTAACGTGATGCGTTCCGCGCTGGAGTGCTGCCACAAGGGCTGGGGCGAATCAGTGATCATCGGTGTCGCGGGCGCCGGCGAAGAGATCTCGACCCGTCCGTTCCAGCTGGTCACCGGCCGCGTCTGGCGCGGTTCGGCATTCGGCGGCGTCAAAGGCCGTTCGCAGCTGCCGGGCATCGTCGAGCGCTATCTGGACGGCGAATTCGCGCTGAACGACTTTATCACCCACACCATGGGGCTGGAGCAGATCAACGAAGCGTTCGATTTGATGCACGAAGGCAAATCGATCCGTTCCGTCATCCACTTCGACAAATAAGCCAGGAGGCAGAGATGACGTTGTCATTGGAACTTCTCGAAGAGCACCGCATGTTCGGCGGCTGGCAACAGCGCTATCGTCACGCGGCGCAGAGCCTGAATTGCAACATGACATTCAGCATCTACCTGCCGCCGCCGCGCGATGACAACCCGCCGCCGGTGTTGTACTGGCTGTCGGGGCTGACCTGCAACGACGAGAACTTCACGTTGAAAGCCGGCGCGCAGCGCATCGCCGCCGAGCTGGGCCTGGTGCTGGTAATGCCGGACACCAGCCCGCGCGGCGACGAAGTGCCGAACGACGAAGGCTACGATCTGGGCCAGGGTGCCGGTTTCTACCTGAACGCCACCCAAGCGCCGTGGGATCGCCATTTCCGCATGTACGACTACATCAGCGCAGAACTGCCGGCGCTGATCGCACAGCACTTCAGCGTCAGCGATCGTCAGTCTATCTTCGGCCACTCGATGGGCGGCCACGGCGCGCTGATGATGGCGTTTCGCAACCCGCAGCGCTTCCGCTCGGTGTCGGCGTTCGCGCCGATCGTCAACCCGTGCCAGGTGCCGTGGGGCCGCAAGGCGTTCACCGCCTATCTGGGCAGCGACGAAAGCCAGTGGCTGCAGTACGACAGCTGCCATCTGCTGGCCAGCGGCGCGGAGAAAATGCCGGTGCTGATCGACCAGGGCGACGACGACCAGTTCCTGGCCGACCAGCTACAGCCGGCGCGGTTGGCCGAGCTGGCGCGCCAGCGCGACTGGCCGCTGACGCTGCGCATTCAGCCGGGGTACGATCACAGCTACTTCACCATCGCCACCTTCGTGGAAGATCACCTGCGCTTCCACGCCGAGCACCTGTTCCGCTGATAAAAAAATCCGGGCGGTTATTAAAGCGCCCGGATTTCTTTAAAAACCATCAATCAGAAAATCGATGGCAGCTTTAATTTGATTCCTGTGCTCATTGGCATTACCAACGGCCTTGCCGATCTGTGAAATACGTACAGCAGCCATCTCATGCGTCATAACAAGAAACTTTTCGCCGTTTACCTCAATCTCCGGGCATAAACGTGCAGAAATTTTAACCCTGACGTTATCCAAAGCATAAAGAGGGATCATTAACCGGGTCGAGAGGGCATCAATAAGATCGCTTTGAACGTCCAGTAAGTAGGGATAGGCTGATGCCGGATACGTATTGTCATATACGGTAAACTGCATATTCAAAATGTCCGATATTCATCAGACAACAAACCATTTTCTTCAGTGATACGATTAAGTTCTTCTAACGCCGCGCGATTTTGCTCGCGCCACTGTTGAATCTCAATGTCCCTGACACGAACGCTCAATGCGTCTGTCAATACGGATGACACATTGACGCCCAGGGATTTTGCGCGCTGGAAAAGATCGCGATCGATGGTTACGTTGACTGTCTTTTTCGTCACATTGTTATTTGCCATATCCATTCCTCATCCCTGTAATATACACGGGTCAAATTTTCACCAATTATACTCGTAAAACAGGGGTATGCCAATTCAGCGATGCCATCACCCCTTCAGTTTCGGATCCAGCGCGTCGCGCAGCCCGTCGCCCAACAGGTTGAAGGCCAGCACGGTAATAAATATCGCCAGGCTGGGGAAGATCGCCACGTGCGGCGCGATCACCATATCGGCGCGCGCCTCGTTGAGCATCGCCCCCCACTCCGGCATCGGCGGCTGGGCGCCCAGGCCCAGAAACGACAGGCTGGCGGCGGTGATGATCGAGGTGCCGATGCGCAGGGTGAAATAGACCACGATCGAAGACAGGGTGCCCGGCAGAATGTGCCGCAGGATGATGGTCCAGTCCGAGGCGCCGATGCTGCGCGCCGATTCGATATAGGTCAGGTGCTTCAGCACCAGCGTATTGCCGCGCACCAGGCGGGCGAAGGCCGGAATGCTGAAGATCGCCACCGCGACGATCACGTTGGCCATGCCGCTGCCCATGATCGCCACCACGCCGATCGCCAGCAGAATGCCGGGAAACGCGAACAGCACGTCGCAGACGCGCATGGTGAGGCGATCCCACCAGCCCTCATAGTAGCCGGCCAGCAGCCCCAGCAGGGTGCCGATCGCCCCGCCCGCCAGCACCGAGAACACCCCGGCCGCCAGCGAAATGCGCGTACCCATCAAGATACGGCTGAAGATATCGCGCCCGAGGGAATCCACGCCCAGCCAGTGCATTAGCGAAGGCCCTTCGTTCAGCCGGTCGTAATCGAAGTAGTTTTCCGCATCGAACGGTGCCAGATAAGGCGCCAACAGCGCCGCCGCAATCAGCAGCAGCACCAACAGGCCGGCGACCAGCGCCGCCCGCTGGCGGCGAAAACGCCGCCAAAACTCGCCCCACGGCGTGCGCACCGCGTTGGGGTCGATAAGCGGCATCGCCTTCAGTGCGGCGTTGCGCCGCCAATGCTTAATCATGCCGCATCCTCATTGGTAACGAATCGCCGGGTTGATCGCCGCGTACAGCATATCCACCAGCAGGTTGATCAGAATGAACTCCAGCGAGAACAGCAGCACCTCGGCCTGGATCACCGGGTAATCGCGCATCTCCACCGAGTCCACCAGCAACCGCCCCAGCCCCGGCCAGTTGAACACCTTCTCCACCACGATCGAACCGCCGAGCAGGAAGCCGAACTGCAGCCCCATCATGGTCACCACCGGGAGCATCGCGTTGCGCAGGCCGTGTTTCATCACCACCACGCTTTCCCGCACGCCCTTGGCGCGCGCGGTGCGCATGTAGTCCTCCTGCAACACCTCGACGAACGAAGCGCGGGTGAAGCGCGCCATCACCGCCGCCACCGCCGCCCCCAGGGTGATCGAAGGCAGAATGTAGTGCCGCCAGCTGTCGGCGCCCACCGTCGGCAGCCACCCCAGCTCGACCGAGAACACCTGCATCAGCAGCATGCCGAGCGCAAAGGCCGGGAACGAGATCCCCGACACCGCCAGCGTCATGCCGAGGCGATCCGGCCAGCGGTTGCGCCACACCGCCGACACCACGCCGATCGCCAGGCCGAACGCCACCGCCCACAGCATGCTGGTGACGGTCAGCCAGAAGGTCGGCATAAAGCGCGAGGCGATCTCTTCGCTCACCGGGCGTTTGGACACCATCGAGATGCCGAAGTCGCCCCGCAGCGCGTTGACGAAGAAGTGCGCGAACTGCTGCGGCAGCGGCTTATCCAGCCCCAAATCCTTGCGCACCAGCTGCACCACCGCCTCGTCGGCCTCCGGCCCCGCCGCCAGCCGCGCCGGATCGCCCGGCAGCAGGTGAACAAACAGGAACACCAGCACCGCCACGATCAGCAGCGTCGGGATCAGGCCCAGCAGCCGTTTCAGAAAATAATTGAGCATCTCATTCCTTCCCCCGCCCGCCGCCGCTTGGCCACAGGCGGGGATGGGCGCCTTATTTCAGATCGGCGTTATCAAAGTTGAACGAGGTATCCGGCATCACGTAGAAGCCGCTCAGCTGTTTGCTGTTGGCCGACAGCAAGCGTTCGGTCGCCAGGAAGATCCAGGGCGCGTCAGCCCAGATGCGATCCTGCGCGTCCTGATACAGTTTCTGCTTCTCGGCGCGATCGGTGGTCGCCAGCGCGTCGGTCAGATCCCTGTCCACCTGCGGGTTGCTGTAGAACGCGGTGTTGAACTGCTTCGGCGGCGCCGCCTGGGTAGAGAACAGCGGCGACAGCGCCCAGTCCGCTTCCCCGGTCGAGGCCGACCAGCCGGTGTAGAACATCCGCACGCCGGTGTCTTTCACCCCGACGCTCTCCACCTGCGCCGCACGCTGCCCGGCATCCATCGCCGTCACCGTCACTTTTACCCCCACCTGCGCCAGCTGCTGCTGGGTGAACTGCAGCACCTTCTGCGCGGTGCTGTGGTTGTGGGAAGACCACAGCGTGGTGGTGAAACCGTTCGGGTAGCCGGCCTCTTTGAGCAGCTCGCGCGCCTTGGCCGGATCGTATGGCCACGGCTTATAGCGGGCGGCGAAGTCGATCGCCGGCGGCACCGGCCCTTCCGCCGGCACCGCGTAGCCGGCGAACGCCACCTTGATCAGCGCGTCCTTGTTGATGGCGTAGTTCAGCGCCTGGCGCACCTTCGGGTTATCGAACGGCTTTTGGGTGACGTTCATGCTGATGTAACGCTGCAGGATCGACGGTGCTGCCACCACGTCCAGCTTGGCGTTGCCTTCCAGCACCTTGGCCTGCTCGTAAGGGATCGGGAAGGCGAAGGTCGCCTCGCCGGTCTGCAGCATCGCCGCCCGGGTGTTGTTATCCACCACCGGGCGCCAGGTGATGCTATCGAGCTTCGGCAGCCCCGGCTGCCAGTAGCCGTCGAACTTCTTCACCTTGACGAAATCGGTCTGATTCCAGGTGACGAACTGGTATGGGCCGGTGCCGACCGGGTGGAAACCGATCTCCTTGCCGTATTGCTTCAGCGCCGCCGGGGAGATGATCGCCGCCGCCGGGTGCGCCAGGTTGTTGACGAACGCCGAGAACGGCGCCTTCAGCACGATCTTCACCGTATTGGCGTCCACCGCCTCGGTTTTGTCGATCATCTTGAACAGGTTATAACGCTTGAGGTGGCTGTCCGGGTTGCTGGCGCGATCGAGGTTTACCTTCACCGCGTCGGCGTTGAACGCCGTGCCGTCGTGGAATTTAATCCCCTGGCGCAGTTTGACGGTGTAGGTCAGGCCGTCTTTGCTGACCTCATAGCTGTCCGCCAGCACGTTCACCAGCTTCATGTCCTTGTCGAAGCCGAACAGCCCCTGATAGAAAGACTTGGCCACCGCCTGCGACAGCGTGTCGTTGGCGTCGTAAGGATCGAGGGTGGTGAAGTTGGACGCCACGGCGATCACCGCGTCCTTCGCCGCCCAGACCGGGCCGGTTCCCGCCGCCAGCAGTACGGCGGCCAACAGCGCATTGCGTTTGAATGTGTGCTTCATGTCGCTTGTCTCTCCTGAGGTCTTTAAAAAGCACCGGCGATCGGGTGGCGGGCAACAAAGTGCCCGGCGCCAACCTGCACCAACGGTGCGGTAACGGGTTCATCGCCCAGCGCGCGCACCGGGCTGGGGATCTCATCGACCGGCAGCGGCTGCCGTTTGTGGGCGTGAGCGGGATCGGCCACCGGCACCGCCGCCATCAGCTTGCGGGTGTAGGGGTGCTGCGGGTTGTCGAACACCGCCTGCCGCGGGCCGATCTCGACAATTTGCCCGAGGTACATCACCGCCACCCGGTGGCTGATGCGCTCCACCACCGCCATGTCGTGTGAAATAAAAAGAAAAGCGATGCCGAACTCGCGCTGCAGATCGAGCAACAGATTGACGATCTGCGCCTGAATTGATACGTCCAGCGCCGACACCGCCTCGTCGGCGATCACCACTTTCGGGTTCAGCGCCAGCGCGCGCGCAATGCAGATGCGCTGGCGCTGGCCGCCGGAAAACTCGTGCGGGTAGCGGCGCGCATGCTCCGGCAACAGGCCGACGCGTTCCAATAGCCAGGCCACCCGTTGCTCCGCCTCCCGGCCACGCATCACGTTGTGCACCAGCAGCGGCTCCATGATGGAAAAACCGACCGTCAGACGCGGATCGAGCGAGGCGTAGGGATCTTGAAAGATGAACTGAATATCGCGCCGCAGGTGCTGCAGCGCCGGCCCCTTCAATTGGTCTATCCGCCGCCCGGCGAAGGTGATGGTACCGCTCTGGCTGTCCACCAGCTTCAGCAACGAGCGCCCGGTGGTGGACTTGCCGCAGCCGGACTCGCCCACCAGCCCCAGCGTCTCGCCGGGGTAAAGATCGAAACTGACGTTTTCCACCGCGTGCACCCGGCGGGTGACCCGATTGAACAGCCCGCCACGCAGATCAAAACGCGTGACCAGATGCGCCACCCGCAGGATCGGCGCGGCGCCTGGCGGCACGGTATCCTGCGGCGCTTCATCGCCCTCGCCGTCCGGCAGCGGAAACTTCGCCGGCAGCGGCCGATCGGCCATCGCCCCCAGCTTCGGCACCGCCGCCAGCAGCGCCCGGGTATAGGCCTGCTGCGGCGCGGCGAACAGCTCGCACACCCGATTTTGTTCCACCTGCTCACCGCGGCGCATCACCAGCACCCGATCGGCAATCTCCGCCACCACGCCCATGTCGTGAGTAATGAAGATCACACCCATCTGCATCTCCTGCTGCAGCACGCGGATCAGCTGCAGGATCTGCGCCTGAATGGTGACGTCGAGCGCGGTGGTGGGTTCATCGGCAATCAGCAACGCCGGCTTGCAGGAGAGCGCCATGGCGATCATCACCCGCTGGCGCATGCCGCCGGAAAGCTGGTGCGGATAGCGCCCCAACACCTCTTTGGCCTCCGGAATACGCACCAGATCGAGCATGTGCAGTGCCTCCTGACGCGCACTGCGGTGGTCCATGCCCTGATGCAGGCGCAGCGATTCGGCGATCTGTTCGCCGACCGGAAATACCGGGTTGAGCGAAGTCATCGGCTCCTGGAAGATCATCGCCATGTCGGCGCCACGCACCGTGCGCAGCGTGCCCTGTGAAGCCTGCACCAGATCGAGCAGCGCGCCATCGCGCCGGCGCAGCGTCATGGCGCCGCCGACGATGCGCCCGCCGCCCTGCTCCACCAGCCGCATCAGCCCCAGCGAGGTCACCGATTTGCCGGAGCCGGACTCACCGACGATCGCCAGCGTTTCGCCGCGATCAAGCTCGAACGACAGGTTGCGCACCGCTTCCACGGCACCGCCCGGTTGAGGAAAGCTGATGCTCAGATCGCGCACCGCCAGCACCCGCTGCGGCGGCAATGACAGCCCGCCGCTGGCGGCGGGCCGAAGTGAAACGTCGGTCATGCACCCTCCTGGTGAACGCTTAGCGGTAAATCCCGACGGACGGCGCATCGCCGACATAACCAAAACCGCGATACATCCCCTCGCAGTTGAACGGCAGCGCGATATTGCCGTGGCGATCGACGGCGATCATGCCGCCGCTGCCGCCCAGCGCCGGCAGCTTCTCCATCACCACCCGATCGCCGGCCGCCTGCAGGCTGAGGCCGGCGTATTCGATCAGGGCGGAGACGTCGTAGGCCGCCACGCCGCGCATGAAGATTTCGCCGGTGCCGGTGCTGGAGACCGCCACCGTGGCGTTGTTGGCATAACAACCGGCGCCGATAATCGGCGTGTCGCCCACCCGCCCGGCCTGCTTGTTGGTCATGCCGCCGGTGGAAGTGGCGGCGGCGAGGTTGCCCAGCACATCCAGCGCCACCGCGCCGACAGTGCCGAATTTGCGATCGGGATCGAGCGGATCGCCGGCCTGCGCCGCGCCGTCGTGATCGAGCAATACCCGGCCCTGCTCCGCCTGGGCCCGGTGCAGCTGATCGAAACGTTCCTGGGTAAAGAAGAAATCGGGGGCGACCATTTCCAGGCCGTGAGCCGCGGCAAACTTCTCGGCGCCTTCGGCGGCAAACAGCACGTGTTCGCTGTTTTCCAGCACCGCGCGCGCCGCCAGCACCGGGTTGCGGATGCGGCTGACGCCGGCGACGGCGCCGGCATCGCAGGTGCGGCCGTCCATCACGCAGGCATCCAGCTCGTGGGTGCCCTGATGGGTGAACACCGATCCTTTACCGGCGTTGAACAGCGGGCACTCCTCGAGCAGCCGCACCGCTTCGGTCACCGCGTCCAGCGCGCTGCCGCCCTGCGCCAGTATCGCCTGCCCGGCGGCCACGATCTCGGACAGTGCCTGGATATACAGCCGTTCTTTTTCCGCACTCAGCGCCGCTCGGGTAATTGCGCCCGCGCCGCCATGAATGGCAATTACTGGTTTGCTCATTTGCCTGACACCCTGTGTTAATCCCGCCGTTGCACAGCGAATAAGCTGAGCGCGGTATCATTATTATTCAGTCTTTTTTTGACTATACCCTAAATAATTGGCGTTGCCTCCCGACGGCAAGAGCGGGAGTCCCCAGGAGCTTACTCAGGTAAGTGACTGGGGTGAGCGCTTGCAGCCAACACAGAGGCAACGTCAAGTATGACGGGTATATATTTAGCCCGACAGTGGAAGTACAGCATAACGTCCACGCCCCGCTTTTAGCGTAGCGCGCTTAGACCATTTCGCACCTTGAAATAGCTTATTGGAATAAAAACAGCGGGTTATAAAAAACGGCAAACCGCCGATCCTGCGGCTGAGATTATTGGTAATTTCGCGTGTGGAAATAGCGGCATGGCGTAATGAAATAAACGTTCGCGCTGGGTAGCACTTATTGTGGCGCCCAGCCTGCTGATTTTTCCCCGGCCGGGCGCAGATGATCCGACGATTAAAAACCCGATCCGGGCTGTTGTAAAAAAGCCTCTTCTTCCGGCGTGCTGATGCGCCCCAATATTGCATTGCGATGCGGGTAGCGGCCGAAACGATCGATGATCGCCTTATGACGCAGCTCGAATTCCAGCTGATCGCCGTTATTAAGCTCGGTGTACAGCACCAGCGCCTGCTGGTGAATCAGCGGCGATTCCGAATGCATGAACGGCAGATAGAGGAAGCCGCGCTGCTCGCGGCTCAGCCGTTCGCACTCGCCGCTGCGGATCGCCTCCTGCGCCAGGATCAACGCCATGCCGTCGCTGGCGAATGACTGCGGCGTGCCGCGAAACAGGTTGCGGCTGAACTGATCGAGCACGATCACCTCCGCCAGCCGCCCTTCGATGGTGTCGCGCCAGTGCGCCAGCTCCCCCGCTGCCGCCGCCTGCCAGATCTCGCCGAACCGGCTGTGCAGCAGACGATCGAAATCGTCGTCCTTTTTGAACCACATGATCGGTTCGATCTCGTCGAACCAAAAGTCGATAACCTGTCTATGCATCATGATTCTCCTGTGTTTTACTCAGTTTATACCCGATCGCCGTGACGCCGCAGTGCGAAAGATGGCGGGCATAACCCGTTCTCCCCCCCGGCGTTCTCTGCCATAATACCCCCACTTTGTCGCTATTTTTGCGCCCCCTGATTACGGAGTTCCCCTTATGGATCACTGCCATACTTCCGATCTTATCTCCCTGGAGCAAGCGCTGGAAAAAATGCTCGGGCAGATCGCCCCGCTGCAGCAGACCGAATCCATCGCCCTGACCACCGCCGCCGGCCGCATTACCGCCGCACCGGTGATCTCGCCGCTCGATGTGCCGCCGTTCGCCAACTCGGCGATGGACGGCTATGCGGTGCGCCTTGCCGATTTACAGGCCGGCGCGCCGCTGTCGGTCACCGGGAAAGCCTTCGCCGGGGCGCCGTTCGACGGCGAATGGCCGGCCAACAGCTGCGTGCGCATCATGACCGGTGCGCCGATCCCGGCCGGGGCCGATGCGGTGGTCATGCAGGAGCAGGCCGAGGTGAGCGACCTGGGCGTGCGTTTCACCGCGCCGGTACAGGCCGGGCAAAATATCCGTCTGGCGGGTGAAGACATTCGCCGGGGCGCGAGCGTGTTGCCGGCCGGCGTGAAGCTGGGCGCCGCGCAGCTGCCGCTGCTGGCTTCGCTCGGCGTCGCCGAGGTGCAGGTAATGCGTAAGCTGAAAGTCGCGGTGTTCTCCACCGGCGACGAGCTGCAGCCGGTCGGCCAACCGCTGCAGGCGGGCCAAATTTACGACACCAACCGTTTCGCGGTACGCCTGATGCTGGAGCAGCTGGGCTGCGAGGTGCTCGATCTCGGCATTATCCGCGACGATCGTGACGCGCTGCGCGCTGCGTTCGAACGGGCGGACAGCCAGGCCGACGTGGTGATCAGCAGCGGCGGCGTCTCGGTCGGCGAGGCCGACTACACCAAACAGATGCTCGACGAGCTGGGCCAGGTCAGCTTCTGGAAGCTGGCGATCAAACCCGGCAAACCGTTCGCCTTCGGCAAGCTGGGCCAGGCCTGGTTCTGCGGCCTGCCGGGCAACCCGGTTTCCGCCGCTCTGACCTTCTACCAACTGGTGCAACCGCTGCTGGCGAAGCTGGCCGGCCATAGCGACTGGCTCCTGCCGCCGCGCCTGCGCGCGCGCGCATTGACGCCGCTGAAAAAATCGCCGGGCCGCCTCGATTTCCAGCGCGGCGTGTTCAGCAGTAACGCCGCGGGCGAACTGGAGGTCAGCACCACCGGCCACCAGGGCTCGCACGTATTCAGCTCCTACAGCCAGGGCAACTGTTTCATCGTGCTGGAGCGCGAACGCGGTTCGGTGGCGGTGGGGGAAACGGTGGAGATCGAGCCGTTCAACGCCCTGCTGAGGAGCTGAGTATGCTGCCGGAATTGACCGACGCCGAAGCGCTGCGCTACAACCGCCAGATCGTGCTGCGCGGCTTTGACTTCGACGGCCAGGAGAAGCTGAAGGCCGCCCGCGTGCTGATCGCCGGGCTGGGCGGGCTGGGCTGCGCCGCCGCGCCTTACCTGGCGGCGGCCGGCGTCGGCCATCTGGTGCTGGTGGATTTCGACACCGTCTCGCTCTCCAATCTGCAGCGCCAGATCCTGCACCGCGACGATCGCATCGGCCAGAGCAAGGTCGCCTCCGCCAGACAGGAACTGAGCGCCATCAACCCGCATATCCGCATCGACGCGATCGACGGCCGTCTGGAAGATGACGCGATCGCGGCAGAGATCGCCGCCTGCGATCTGGTGCTGGACTGCACCGACAACGTGGCGGCGCGCGACGCCCTGAACCGCCTGTGCCACGCGCAGCGCAAGCCGCTGGTTTCCGGCGCGGCGATCCGCATGGAGGGCCAACTCAGCGTGTTCACCTATCAGCCGGGCGAGCCCTGCTACCGCTGCCTGAGCCGGCTGTTCGGCGACAGCGCCCTCACCTGCGTCGAAGCGGGCGTGATGGCGCCGCTGGTCGGCACCATCGGCACCCTGCAGGCGATGGAAGCCATCAAGCTGCTGGCCGACTATGGTCAGCCGCTGCGCGGCAAGCTGTTGATGTTCGATGCGATGAGCATGCAGTTCCGCGAGATGAAACTGCCGAAGGATCCGCACTGCGAGGTGTGCGGCGGGGAGTGACGGATAAAAAAAGGGCGGGATAATTCCCGCCCTGATGCGTTGCCGCGAGGGTTACACGATGCCCTGGCTGCGCAGATAGTCTTCGTAGTTGCCGGTAAAGTCGATCACCTTGTTCGGGGTGATTTCCAGAATGCGCGTTGCCAGCGAGCTGACGAACTCACGGTCGTGGGAGACGAAGATCAGCGTGCCTTCGTACATCTCCAGCGCCATGTTCAGCGATTCGATGGATTCCATATCCAGGTGGTTGGTCGGTTCGTCCATCACCAGAATATTCGGGCGCTGCATCATCAGCTTGCCGAACAGCATGCGGCCCTTCTCACCACCGGACAGCACCTTCACTTTCTTCTTGATGTCGTCCTGGCTGAACAGCAAACGGCCCAGCACGCTGCGCACCGCCTGCTCGTCGTCTTTTTCCTGCTTCCACTGGCTCATCCAGTCGAACACGGTCAGGGTATCGTCGAACTCGTATTCGTGATCCTGCGCGTAGTAACCAATGCGGGCATTTTCCGACCACTTCACGGTGCCGCTGTCCGGCTGTGCGTCGCCCACCAGCGTTTTCAGCAGGGTGGTTTTACCGATGCCGTTGGCGCCCAGCACCGCAACCTTCTCACCCACTTCCACCATCAGGTTCAGCTTGCTGAACAGCGGGCCGTTGTCGAAGCCCTTGGTGAGCGCTTCCACTTCCAGCGCGTTACGGAACAGCTTCTTGTCCTGATCGAAACGGATGAACGGGTTCTGGCGGCTGGAGGCCTTCACTTCTTCCAGTTGGATCTTGTCGATCTGGCGGGCGCGCGAGGTGGCCTGCTTGGATTTGGAGGCGTTGGCGCTGAAGCGGCTGACGAACGATTGCAGCTCGTTGATCTGCGCCTTCTTCTTGGCGTTGTCGGCCAGCAGACGTTCACGTGCCTGGGTGGCGGCAGTCATGTATTCGTCATAGTTGCCCGGATAAACGCGCAGTTCGCCGTAGTCCAGATCCGCCATGTGGGTGCAAACCATGTTCAGGAAGTGACGGTCGTGCGAGATGATGATCATGGTGCTGTTGCGTTCGTTCAGCACCTGCTCCAGCCAGCGAATGGTATCGATGTCCAGGTTGTTCGTCGGTTCGTCGAGCAGCAGGATTTCCGGATCGGAGAACAGCGCCTGCGCCAGCAACACACGCAGCTTCCAGCCCGGCGCGATTTCGCTCATCGGGCCGTAGTGCTGTTCCACCGGAATGCCGACGCCGAGCAGCAGTTCGCCGGCGCGCGCTTCGGCGGTGTAACCGTCCATCTCGCCGTAGGCGACTTCCAGATCGGCCACTTTATAGCCGTCTTCTTCGCTCATCTCCGCCATGGCGTAGATGCGGTCACGCTCTTCCTTCACCGCCCACAGCTCGGTGTGGCCCATGATCACGGTGTCCAGCACGCTGTATTGTTCGAAGGCGAACTGATCCTGGCGCAGTTTACCCAGGCGCTCGTTCGGATCGAGGAACACGTTGCCGCCGGTCGGTGCCAGGTCGCCGCCGAGGATTTTCATAAAGGTGGACTTGCCGCAGCCGTTGGCGCCGATCAGGCCATAACGGTTGCCGCCGCCGAATTTAACAGAGATGTTTTCAAACAACGGCTTGCTGCCGAACTGCATGGTGATGTTATTGGTGCTTAACACAGCGCTCGCTCTTTATATGCATAGGGAATGTGATTTGGCGCGCATTATGCCACAACGGGGTGCAGAGATCGCGGGAAGTTTTGGTGACAAATTGAGCGCCCGGTTCACGCCGGCTGGCGATGGCACGGGGTTCCACTAAAGCACACTCAGCGCCTGTTGATGGTTGATGATAAACAAATTTAACTCGTAGCTGTTTTTCAATCTCAACTTATTCATCGCCGACTTCTTTTGCGTGAAGACGGTTTTTATATTTTTACCCAATACCCAGGCGGCCTCGGTCAGTGAAAGCTCTTTGGCCAGCAGGCTGAGCACCTTGATCTCATTTTCGGTTAATTTAGCCCGGCCGCACGCCGAGCAAGCGCTGGCGGCAAGGCTGTCATAGCCAACCCGTTGCCATAAGTTCAGTTGCCGCAAGACTTTTTCTTGCACCGTGCCAAGCGAATCATCACGATAAATAATCGGGAAATATTTCAAACACCGGCTGGGTAGTGATAGCTTCTCCTGGCGGTTCATAATAAAAAAAACGATGCCACAGCGCCTCTTGCCGATACATGATGAGGCCAGTAAACAATCTATCGAAGGTTCCACGGCCCGAAATAAAATATCCGCTTGATGGATAGTATTATCCTTTCTATAGAGAGTTTCTTTGAGCGCGTCATTCGATAATACCTGTTCCAGATAACTATGCATCCCAACGGAAAAAAATGCATTTTCGTCCTTTATGGAAAAACTAACCATCTACACCTCACGGAGAATAAAAATAAAACACCCAGCACAAGCATCAGTCACGCGAAATATAATAACCTTTTAATACAGCAGAAATAACGCCATGACGCAGCCAGCTATAGAGCTCACTATTCCGTGTGAGTCCCATTTTTCGCATGATCGCTGTTTTATGGCTGCTGACCGTTTTCGTACTGATACCCAATGTTCTGGCGACTGCCGCTAACGCCATTCCCTTTTGTATGCACTTCGCCACCTCACGCTGCCGAGGAGTCAGCCCATCAAGCTGAACGGTACAGCGAATACGGCCCTCGTCCTCTGCCCCACGCTGCATCAGCGCCGATACCACGGAACCCAGCGCTGATTGAACGGCCATACCATGATAAATAACACCTGCCTCCAGCGGGCAGCGCCCAGCGTCAAAACGACCTCGAACGCATTCTTCCCGTAATGAAAAGTAGAATGGCCGATGTTTTAAATACAATGAATCATACCGACAGAAACAACTCGCCTGGCCTGCCTGGAAATAATGAAAAATTAAGTCGGCCTGATGAGCCCTGTCATTATCGACCAGGTAAACTTTTAACCCATGTATATAGAAATAGGCCGTTAACGCCGCCAGCATTCCCTTTTTGAAATATTGGTCACTCTCGATAAACGCAACTTTAATTACAGAACTCATATCGTGTTGATAACCCGGGGTCTCATACCTAACCTTCCACCTTGGGTATGCCACCGTCGATTACGTAATTCATAAATCATGATGTGCCCACAAATTGGCCACGGCCCCACTGCAACCGTCGTTTGGCGCTAATTCGGCGATACAACGACGATGAATGAGGCACGATGCCCCCCGGCGTCCGCGGCAGCAGGCACATCAACGACGGATTTCAGGCGCAGCGCTGATTTATTCTCAAACGTAGGCGTGAGCTCAAAGCGTACCCCCCGGTCGTATACCACTCTCCCGCTGGACACGCTTACGTTGGGCGTTGCCCCACAGTCGATCTCTCCATACTCAGTTACGGTACTCAAAGCACCGGCCTGCACGGACCCATGCTCGATCACTGCAGGTATACTTGCGCGGCACTGAACCCCGCCCCCTCCGCCCCCTCCGCCCCCTCCGCCCCCGGGCGCGGTCGGCTTTATACAATAATGGGGCCGCGAGTTCGCGATGGCAGTGGGATCGAGTTGTCCCCAAGGGGTGAGGACCGTTCCGAACGTACCCGCAAGGAAATCACCGTTCGCAAATACAACGCATTCTGACCCAGGACCAGACCCGGAATGCGGTCCATACGAGGATTTGACCTCGCACGTGGAATCGGCCGTCAACTCCCACGATTGAGTGCTCTTAAGCTGGCATTTTCCTAAGAGTTTAGGACGATGGGACTCATAGGCAGACCAATGACATTTAGAGAACGGAGGTGTCCCACCAGTGTCGCAATGAATGCCCACCGGAGCTATTTCGATGCGCGTGGGTTTGATAATATTGGGCGCGTCGACAAACATGACACCGGAATTACCGTAAAAGACCATACCGCTGCATGCCTGCCCCTTCGGATAATCAACGCAGTCGGTAATGACGGGGTCACGCTGCACAGGATAAGGTGCACCGAGGCAGACAGGGGGGAATACGAGCATTGCTATCAGGATACATGTTCTCATATAGAATCTCTTTGTTCAAATAAAGGCAAATATCCGCCGACAAGTTCTAATTGACGGTTTGCCTACACACTCCATCGGGCCTCATAGGCACGCACCACCGCTTCGGTTTCTGCTTTCGACAGCCGCCGATGCCTGGCTTGCTCATAAAGCCGCGCGCAACGTTCCCGATGGTTCTCTAATGCTCTCGTCGCTATTTTGGGCCCCAGCTACCCCCAGCCAGTCAAAACCCCTTTCAATATTGCCGAGTTGCGTTTTTTCCGGGTGAGTGCCAACCCCACCCAAATCAAAAATTCATGCGGCGATTAAATCGCCTTGCGTAAATGCCAGCGTATCTGGGTAAAGGGAATAAAGTCGTCCATATATCCGGTATAAATAACGCCTCATGCTATTTAAAATAGCCGTCGATATGGCATGACAAGGTGCCTCCAATTAATGGGCTACGCGTACTGCCGCAACCTATAGCTTTTTCGGTGTGTAAACATCATCCTCTATAAGTCTGCAACGCTGCCCCTCAACCTGGTGTTTTACTGTATGACGGTAATAACTGTGAATATCCGTTCGATATACATAACGCCAGATTCCGCTGTGCCAATGATAAGCCTGCATCGGCGACAGTCGATAACCACCAGGCGACACCCGATGCAGTCGTGCCTCTTTTCCCTGAACCACCAGAACCGCAAGCCCCATACATCCGCATGGGTTGGGGCATGTTGGCACCGCTGACATAACCAGTGACAGACCTCTCCCAATCCCGGCAGGCCGTTGCTTCTTGCTCTATGCCCAGCGGCAGCCGGGGGGCTTATTCATACTCCAGGCTAAACGTCGCCACCGCGCTGAACGGGCCGCGCCCGATGCGCCGTTGTGCTATTGCCTCTGGCTCACCCTGTACATAGGCTTTTAATGCAATCAGCGTGTCACCGGCCTGCAGCGGATAAATACCGCTTTGTTTATTGAGCGGCAACGGCGCGGATTTTGACGTTTCCAGCCCGATCGCAATGCCGCTGGCACCGCCACTGCCGTCTATCGCTATCAACCCCGGCAAGGCCGCGTTCTCCGTCCCCAGGAAAGTCACCTTCACCGTTTTCCCCAGGCTTAGGTCGCATTCGGCCAGATGAATCTTGAACGTTTGCCCCAACGTGCGCGTATTCAGGTACAGGTATTTGTCTATCACAGTGCCAAAGTCCAGCTGCACCTCTTCATCGCCGGGTAAAATAACGCAGGGTTCCGCGACCAGAGCGCCGTATAAATGCACGTTATTTTCAGCGGCCCTGGCGGCTAAGGGTGCCGCCAACAGCATGGGTGCCCACAGTAACGCCACAGCTAAAGCGCGTTTTCCCAATTTATATTTCATGGCAAACCCCTTATTGATAATCGGCACGCAGCGTGGCCCAGGCCTCGAAAGCGCCCTCGGTCAACGTAGCGCCGGTGCTTTTCACCGGCACCGCTTCCAGCCGGGGTGGGTTATGCAGATCGATCGCCACCGTGCTGCCCGGAGTAAACGGCCGGTCATTTTGATACACCCGAATACCGAGATTACTTTTGCTCGTCAGTACCGCGTCTTTATCAAACCCTGCCGCCACACCGCTCAGGCTCAGAGTCAACGCCCAGTTGCCGCTGTCGGCGCTTTCGCAACTGATTTGGTAGTTCAGCACCTGGCGGTAGTTCACCCCGTCCACCTTGTTGATGCCTACCCGCTCGCCAAAATCCACATCGACCCGGCTGCCGTCATTGATGGTGCACGGCGGCGGCTCTATTAACGTGCCGTGAAAAAGGGTATTTACCTCTAATGCCCCCTCTGCTTCTGCATTCAAACCCAATACTCCAACCAGCAACAGAAGCCATCCGTTTATTCGTCTTTTCATTGTTGCCCCCGTTTACTGATAAGCGACCTGAATCACGGCCCCCGAGTAGAACTCTCCCCCCGATAATGCAACGCCGCTCTGTTTCACCGGTACTGCCCATAATTCGGGTTTGTTCGGGTAGGTGAAATTCAGCCAGGTATTCGGTGCCAACTTCTGGTCACCTTGCTGTAGCTGGATCCCCAATCCTGCGATGGACGTCGCCAATAGCGTGCTATTAAAGCCGGCACCGTATCCCTCCAGTTTCATTTTCATCAGGTTGGATGAGGCACCGACACAAGAGAGGGTGTAATTCACCGGTACACGGTAATTATTGCCATCTATTCGGGTGGTCATGACCTCACCAAACTCCACGTCAATCACCCGATCGTTATTGATCACGCACGGCGGCGGGGCTACCACCGTCACTTTTACCGTTACTGTGGTACTTACAGCGCCGGCCATCATTGATGAGGTGGCGCATAAGATAAACAGACTGAGGCGTAGTGCATGTTGCCGTAGAGTCACGTGCAGTTTCATCATCATCATCACCTCAGTCGTAACTCAGGTGGAAGTTCACCCGCGCCCAATAGCTGCCCGCCGCCAGTCCAGCCGGGGTGCGTTCCGGCGTCACGGTATAGCTCAGGGTGTCTTGCCCCGGCGTCAGCAGCAGCGGTGCCCCACGGCTGCCGAGCCGCGCATCGCGCCCCAGCCCGTCTTGCAGCCGCAAACCCAGGCCGGTAACCCCTTGCGCTTTGACCAGTTGCGGATTGTCCGCATCGCGCACCGCATTGAAGCTCACCGTGACCGCCGGCTGGTCGTTGGCCCAGATCAGACCGCCAGTGCGCAGATCGCGGCTGCCCGCCGGGCTGCGCAGGCAGTCCGCCAGCCGCAGTTCGAAACGGACCGGCTCCCCCCGGCCGCCCACCGTCTGCAAACGCCCGGTGCCTGTCTCGCCCAACGCGATATCCTGCCAGGCACTGGCCATCTCCAGCCGACAGGCGCTTTCCGTCAGGGCGCCATGCACATACAGCGTGCCGTTGGCGCCGTCCACGTTCCAGTTGTCCACCGCCGCCTGGGCGGGCGGCAACAGCATCAGGGTCATCCCCAAGCTCAGCGGCACCATCAGCGCCAGCGCCCCCAGCACGCCGTAATAACGCAGTTCGCTCCCCCATCCCCCGTGAGGGGATACCTTGTGCCTGTTCCTTGCCATTGTGTTCTCCTATACCGCCGGCATGCCATCCAGCTTGTCCGATGGGGGTTACGCGCCTTTTTTCTCCGGCACCACGTTGCAAGTGCTGCCCGCGCAGCTAAAGCTCAGCTGCGGCCGGCCGCCGTAGTCGTTCACGTAGGTCAACACCGGGCTGTTACCCACCGCCGCCACGCTCACCGTCAGCGGCATCGTGCCCTTCGGTGGCACCATCATCGGCTCGAAGCCTTTTACGCCGGCGCCCTTTTTGCTGCCCGCGTCCACCAGGGTGACGTAATAGGGCGTCGGGTTATTCACCACATACTTGTCACCCTGCTTGCTCAGCGTCAGCTGCTCCTGCGGCGGCGGCGCGTTGGTATCGATGGCGATCGCCGCCGGGCGGTAGAACAGCTTGATGCGCGTCTGCAGCGCAATCTGCAAGGTGTTCGGCTTGTTGCTCTTCGGCGGAATTTCCCGCAGGTTGAAGTAGTACACCGTCTCGCGA
>NZ_MJAO01000002.1 GCF_001902635.1 Serratia marcescens
GCGAGTAAAAAAAAGCCCCGCAGTGCGGGGCTTTTGGCTATTCATCCGACACGCGATTAACGGCCGGCGACGGTGACAAAGCGGGTTTCCAGGTAGGACTCGATCGCTTCGCTGCCGCCTTCGGTGCCGTGGCCGGAGTCTTTCACGCCACCAAACGGCGTTTCCGGCAGGCCGAAACCGATGTGGTTGATGCTCAGCATGCCGCTCTCCACGTCGCGCCCCAGCGCATTGACGGTGGCGATATTGCGGCTGTAAGCGTAGGCGGCCAGCCCGTACGGCAGGCGGTTGGCTTCGGCGATCGCCTCGTCATAGGTGGCGAACGGGCGCAGCAGGGCGACCGGGCCAAACGGCTCTTCCGACATGGCACGCGCGTTCAGCGGCACATCGCGCAGCACCGTTGGCTCGAAGAAGTTGCCTTTGCCCGCCACGCGCTTGCCGCCGGTGCAGGCTTTCGCCCCGTGAGCGACGGCATCCTGCACCAGCGCTTCGATATTGTCGACGCTGCGGCCCAGTACCATCGGCCCCATCGTCACGCCGTCTTCCAACCCGTTGCCGAGCTTGAGCTCACGCACCGCCGCGGTGAATTTCTCCACGAAGGCTTCATAAACGCCTTGCTGGATCAGGAAGCGGGTCGGGGCGATACAGACCTGGCCGGCGTTGCGGAATTTGGACTGCGCCAGCTCTTTGGCCGCCGCGTCGAGATCGGCGTCGTCGAAGATCAGCACCGGCGCGTGGCCGCCCAGCTCCATGGTGGCCTTTTTCATATGCTGGCCGGCCAGCGCCGCCAGATGCTTGCCCACGCGGGTAGAGCCGGTGAAGGAGATCTTGCGGATGGTCGGATGCGGGATCAGGTATTCCGAGATTTCCGCCGGGGTGCCGTACACCAGCGCGATCACCCCGGCCGGGATACCGGCGTCGGCGAAGGCTTTGATCAGCTCAGCCGGAGAAGCCGGCGTTTCTTCCGGGCCTTTGACGATGATCGAGCAACCCGCCGCCAGTGCGGCAGACAGCTTGCGCACGATCTGGTTGATCGGGAAGTTCCACGGCGTGAACGCCGCCACCGGGCCGACCGGCAGTTTCAGGGTTTGCTGCTGCACGTCGCGGGCGCGAGACGGAATGATCTGCCCGTAGGTGCGGGTGGCTTCGCCGGCGAACCAGTCGATGACGTCGGCGGCGTTGAGAATTTCGATTTTGGCTTGCGCCACCGGTTTGCCCTGTTCCTGCGTCATGATGGCGGCGATGGCATTGGCGCGTTCGCGCAGCAGCGCCGCCGCTTTGCGCATCAGGTTGGCGCGCTGGTGCGCGGCGGTGTCGCGCCAGAGGTTAAATCCGCGCTCGGTGGCGGCCAGCGCCAGATCGAGATCCTCCGTGGCGGCATGTGCCACTTGACCGATTACCTCGTCGGTGGCGGGGTTGGTGACCGGCAGGGTTTTCCCGGCCAGTGCGTTGCGCCATTGTCCATCGATATACAGTTGAGTATCCGGATACATTGTTGCCTCTTGTTTGCGGAGTGTCAGGGGCCGATGAGCTTCGCGATGCGGCGCGCCTGAAAGGGACAGGGACCTTAACCCTACGCCGAATGGCGGCGATCGTCCAGGCGAGGGGCACGAAAGCGCCAGGGTGGCTACTCAACCGGCGATGTTTTGGCTATGCTGAGCAGATTGTCAGCACGGACGAGGAGGTCGGGTGCAAGGGGTACCACAACAGTTTCCGTTCGAGAAGGATTGCGCGCAGTTCCGGCATTTGTCGCATTTGCCGGGCGTCGAACTCTATCAGGCACACATCGAGCGCTATGCCTTCGAGCCGCACACCCACGACGCCTTCGCTATCGGCACCGTGGACACCGGGGCGGAGCGTTTCCGTTATCGCGGCGCGCAGCACCTGGCGGCGCCGGGCGCGCTGGTGCTGATGAACCCGGACGAGCTGCACACCGGCGAAGCCGAAACCCCCGGCGGTTGGTGTTATCGCATGCTCTATCTGGCGCCCGAGGCGCTGGAGCAGCTGTCCGGCGATCGGAGCCAGTGGTTTACCGATGCGGTGCGACACGATCCGCGGGCGGCGCAGCGCCTGTCCGCCATTCTCGCCACGCTGTGGCAAACCGACGATCCGCTCACGCTCGACGGCCTGCTGTTGGAAGCGGTCGAGCTGCTGCAGCCGCACATCCGCGCAGGGCAGCGGGAAAAAGCCGAGGCGGCGCACCGTTTCGAGGTGGTGAAAAGCTATCTGCACGATAACTTCGCCGAGGCCGTGACCCTCAATCAGCTGGCCGAACTGGTGTCGCTCAGCCCGTACCATTTCCTGCGCAAGTTCAAGGCCGAATACCACGTCTCGCCGCAGCAGATGCTGATGGCGATCCGGCTGTCGCAGGCTAAACGCATGCTGGAGCGCGGCATGCCCGCCGCACAGGTGGCGGCGGCGGCGGGGCTGACCGATCAGGCGCACCTGACGCGTGCCTTCGCCAATCGTTACGGTGTCACACCGGTGCGTTTCCAGAAACAGGTGAAATTGGGCTAAAACAGCAACCTGCTACAATAATTCCTCCCCGCGTTTTCGCTACTCTGCCGCTGTCTTGTCGGGCGGGTTGGCCGCACCGGCCGTTTGTCGGAGTCGTTATGTTCATTGGCGTTGTGTTTGCCCTGGCCGCCGGGCTGATGTGGGGATTGATCTTCGTCGGCCCGCTGCTGGTGCCGGATTATCCCGCCGCGCTGCAGTCCACCGGGCGTTATCTGGCCTTCGGGCTGATCACCTTGCCGCTGGCCTGGTTCGATCGCCGCCGCCTGCGCAAGCTGCGGCGCCAGGATTGGCAGGAGGCGCTCAAGCTGACGGCCATCGGCAACCTGCTGTACTACCTGTGCCTGGCCAGTGCCATTCAACGCACCGGCGCGCCGGTTTCGACCATGATCATCGGCACCTTGCCGGTGGTGATCGCCATCTGCGCCAATCTGTTTTATGGCCGGCACGACGGGCGGTTGGCCTGGGGGAAACTGGCGCCTGCATTGCTGCTGATCGTCTGCGGGCTGGCGTGCGTCAACGTCGCCGAACTGCGCAGCAACGCACTGCCGGTCGACGGTTGGCGCTATCTCAGCGGCCTGGGGCTGGCCGTGTTGGCGGTGGCGTGCTGGACCTGGTTCCCGCTGCGCAACTCGCGCTGGCTGCGGGAGAACCCGACGCAGCGGCCGGCCACCTGGGCCACGGCGCAAGGGCTGGTGACGTTGCCGCTGGCGCTGCTGGGCTATCTGGTGGTCTGCGGCCAGCTGGCGCTAAGCGAGCCGGCGTTCGCCTTACCGTTCGGCCCGCGCCCGGAGGTCTTTATCCCGCTGATGCTGATTATTGGCGTGTTCTGTTCCTGGCTGGGGGCGCTGTGCTGGAACGAAGCCAGCCAGCGGCTGCCGACGGTGTTGGTGGGGCCGCTCATCGTGTTCGAAATTCTGGCGGGTCTGGCTTACACCTTCCTGCTGCGCCAGGCCTGGCCGCCGTTGCTGACGCTGGCCGGCATCGTCTGCCTGATGGCCGGCGTGGTGTACGCCATGCGCATCAAACCGCAGCCGGTGGTGGCGCTGGAGGAAAAACAGGGGTGACGCCCGCCGCGAAGGCGGGCGCGAGAGTTAACGCTTGCTGTGGTGAATGATCTCTTCGGCCACGTTGCGCGGCGCTTCGGCGTAGTGGCTGAACTCCATGGTGTAGGTGGCGCGCCCCTGCGACATCGAGCGCAGGGTGGTCGAGTAGCCGAACATCTCTGACAGCGGCACCTTGGCGCGGATCTCCTTGCCGCCGCCGCCCGGGATCTCTTCCATGCCCTGCACCAGGCCGCGGCGTGAGGAGAGGTCGCCCATCACGTTGCCGGCGTACTCCTCCGGCGTTTCCACCTCCACCGACATGATCGGTTCGAGGATCACCGGGTCCGCCTGGCGGCAGGCTTCCTTGAAACCGAAGATCGCCGCCATGCGGAACGCCTGTTCCGACGAGTCGACGTCGTGGTAAGAGCCGAAGGTCAGATGCACCTTGACGTCCACCACCTGATAACCGGCCAGCACGCCGTTGTTCAGCGCCTCGAGCACGCCTTTTTTCACCGCCGGGATGAACTCGCCCGGAATGACGCCGCCCTTGATCTCATCGAAGAATTCGAAGCCTTTGCCGGGCTCGTTCGGTTCGACGGTGAGCACCACATGGCCGTATTGCCCCTTGCCACCGGACTGGCGCACAAATTTGCCTTCCACGTCGGCCACCCGTTTGCGGATGGTTTCGCGGTAAGACACCTGCGGTTTGCCGGTGGTGGTTTCCACCCCGAACTCGCGGCGCATGCGATCGACGATAATCTCCAGATGCAGCTCGCCCATGCCGTAGATAATGGTTTGGCCGGATTCTTCATCGGTGCGCACGCGGAACGACGGATCTTCCGAGGAGAGGCGCTGCAGCGCGATGCCCATCTTCTCCTGATCGCCCTTGGTTTTCGGTTCGATCGCCTGGGCGATCACCGGTTCGGGGAAGGTCATGCGCTCCAGCGTGATGATGGCGCTGGGATCGCACAGCGTATCGCCGGTGGTGACGTCCTTCAGCCCGACGCAGGCGGCGATGTCGCCGGCGTGCAGTTCGTCGATGTCCTTACGATCGTTGGCGTGCATTTGTACGATGCGGCCGATACGCTCTTTTTTGCCTTTGGTCGGGTTATAGACGCCGCTGCCTTTGGCCAGCACCCCGGAGTAGACGCGCACGAAGGTCAGCTGGCCGACGAACGGGTCGGTCATCAGCTTGAAGGCCAGCGCCGAGAACTTTTCGTTATCGTCGGCTTTGCGGGTGATGATTTCATCGTGCTCGCCGTGTCCCTCCATCGGCGGTACGTCGAGCGGCGAGGGCATCAGTTCGATCACCGCGTCCAGCATGCGCTGCACCCCTTTGTTGCGGAACGCCGACCCGCACAGCATCGGCTGGATTTCGCCGGCGACGGTGCGCACCCGCAGCCCGTGGACGATCTCTTCTTCGCTCAGCGGCACCTGATTGAGGTACTTCTCCATCAGCTCTTCCGAGGCCTCGGCGGCGGCTTCGATCATGTTTTCACGCCACTCCTGCGCCGAATCGCGCAGGTCGGCCGGGATCTCTTCGAAGCTGAAGTTCATGCCCTGCGAGGCTTCGTCCCACAGAATGGCTTTCATCCGCACCAGATCCACCACGCCGCTGAAGTGGTCTTCGGCGCCGATCGGGATGACGATCGGCACCGGGTTGGCTTTCAGGCGCTCGATCATCATTTTGCGTACGCGGAAAAAGTCTGCGCCGATGCGGTCCATCTTGTTGACGAACGCCAGCCGCGGCACCTTGTATTTGTTGGCCTGGCGCCAGACGGTTTCCGACTGTGGTTGCACGCCGCCCACCGAGTCGTAGACCATCACCGCGCCGTCCAACACGCGCATCGAGCGCTCCACTTCAATGGTGAAGTCGACGTGCCCGGGGGTGTCGATGATATTGATGCGGTGCTGCGGATAATTGTGATGCATGCCGTTCCAGAAGCAGGTGGTGGCCGCCGAGGTGATGGTGATGCCGCGCTCTTGCTCCTGCGCCATCCAGTCCATGGTCGCCGCGCCGTCATGCACTTCACCCAGCTTGTGGCTGACCCCGGTGTAAAACAGAATCCGCTCGGTAGTGGTGGTCTTGCCGGCATCGATATGCGCGGAGATGCCGATATTGCGGTAACGTTCGATAGGGGTAGTGCGAGCCATAATCAACCTTTCTTAGCCGCATGAAGGAGAGCGGCTTAAACAGCATGGATAATGGTGATAATCCTCATAGGGTTATCCGCCGCATCGCAGAGTCTCGCTCTGGTCACAAACTAATCGTAGTTGAAGGCGTTGGTTTTTTTAAGCGATGGTTGTGATAGATGAAAGTTTGCGCGCAGCAAAAGGCGCAGGCGGGAACGGGCGAGAAAAAAGGCCCGCTATGGGCCTGTTGCGTTCGCCGCTTATTTGCGTCCCAGCAAGAAGCCGAAAACGATGCCGATCGCCGCCGCAACGGCCACGCCGGCCAGCGGGTTGGCTTCGACCTGGTTTTTGACGCTGTCCGCTGCGTCTCGGGCGGCATAGCTGGCCCGGGAGGCATATTTTCGCGCCGCGCCGCGCACCTGATGCTCCGGCGAATCGACGGCTTTGCCAAACGCTTCTTCTACCGCGCCCGCCGCTTCATTGGCCTTGTCTTCCGCTTTTCCAAACATGCTTTCTCCTGTGCCTTGTGGTGACAATGAACCTTAAGCCTAGCAGGCGATTGGCGGTTTTTGCAGCATTCCGTGCGTTATAAGAGCAATCCGAGCAGAGAAAAGTCTCGCCGCACGCGCGGCGATGGCTTCACCCGGGCGGCTTTTTGTGTTTTATTGGCTAGCTGTTTAACCGGGTATCGTTAACCTTTGACCGATTCGTTGAGTTGAAAGGACTCCCCATGTCAGTACTGCGTATTGTGGCGCTGCTCGCCGCGACCGCCGCCGCATTGCCCGCCCAGGCCAAGCCTTCGCCCCACGGCGCGGCGGCCGAGAGCGGCATTCGTTGGCAATCTTGCCTCAACAGCGGATTTCAGCGCTGGTTCGATGAGGCGCCGCCGCCGGGGTTGCGCTGCGGCTATCTCGAAGCGCCGCTGATATACACCACGCCTCCCGCCCATGCGGCGCAAGAGGGGGAACAAACCGTGCGTTTGGCGCTGACCCTGTTGCCGGCCACCGGGCCGAAAAAAGGCAGCGTGGTGATGATCAGCGGCGGGCCGGGCCTGCCCGGCATCAATCCCGAACTGGGGAACGACGTCAACGTGGCCAGACTGCGCAAATCCTACGACATTATCGGTTACGATCCGCGCGGCGTCGGCCAGTCGACGCCGAAGATCTCCTGCCAGGTGGCCGAAGGCGACGAAGCGCCATCGCCGGACGACAACGACATCGCCGGTGTGGAGAACCAGACGCATACCCTGATTTCCGCCTGCATCAAACAAACCGGCGCGGACGTGCTGCAACACATCGGTACTGAAGAGGCGGTCAACGATCTGAACGCGATCCGCCACGCGCTGGGTGAGCCGGGGCTGACCGCGGTGGCGTATTCTTATGGCACCAAGGTGGCGGCGCTGTACGCCGAGCGTTTTCCGAAAAAAACGCGCGCGCTGGTGCTGGATGGCGTGGTGGACTTGGCGGAAGACGATTTCACCCAGCGGATGAACCAGGAGCGAAGTTTCCAGCAAAGTTTCCTGCGCTTCGCCGCCTACTGTGGCAAAACCGACAGCTGCCAGCTGGGCGGCGGCGCCAATCAGGCGCTGCAGCGCTATCACGCCTTGCTTCGCAAGCTGCATGACCAGCCGTTCGTCACCGCGGCGGGGTATGAAATCTCCGCCGACGATGTGCTGACCGTCACGCGTTCGCTGTTGCTGTGGCCGGAACGCTGGCATGAACTGGCGACCGTGCTGCGCCAGCTCGACGCCGGGATCGCCGGGCAACAGGTTTCCGATCTGATCGACGAAAGCTACTCACCGGATGCCGATGACGCCCTGAGTGTCATCACCTGCGCCGACGTCGCCAACCCGACGGCCGATCCGCAACTGTTGCGCAGGCAGCGGCAGGAGATCAATACCGCCGCTCTGTATGCGCACTACCTGCCGCTGCACGAGTACCCGCTGGAAATGTGCGATCTGTGGCCGTACCGCGGTAAAGATCGGCCGCACACCCCGGTGGTTTCCTCGGTGCTGCCGCCGCTGCTGTTCGTCGCGCAGCGCTACGATCCGACCACGCCGTACCGCAACGCGCAGGTGATGGCCAATGCGTTCAAAAGCCCGCTGATCACCCGTGAACGCGACGGGCATACGCTGGCGTTGAACGGCATCGACAGCTGCGTCGACGAAAGCGTGGTGGATTATCTGCTGGCACCGAAAAAACCGCGCCGCGACAAGATTTGCCGCTGAGGAGGCCGGGCGGAGGCCCGGCCTTAAGATGATCAGCCGGCGAAAATGTGTGCCTGGCCCATCACGTTGAGATTGACCTGAGAACCGGGCTGCAGGCCTTCGCGGCTGACGGTTTTGATCTCGATCTGTGCGCCGCCGGCGGCCATTCGCAGGTTGAGCGTAGAGACGAAACCGGCGAAATCGATGCCGGTGATCACCGCCTGGCCGCGTTGCGCCGGATCTGACAAACCGATTTGAATCTGCTCCGGGCGCAGCATGATGCGCGCCGAGCCGCTGCGTTGGCGATCGTCGACGGCGATGCGGCCTAAGGCGCAGTCGGCCCAACCGTGCGCCAGTTCGGCGGTCAACACCAGCGTTTCGCCAAGGAAGCTGGCGGTCGGTTCATCGACCGGGCGCAGATAGAGATCTTGCGGCGCGCCCACCTGCGCCAGCCGGCCGTTGCGCATGACCGCCACTTGATCGGCGAACGACAGCGCTTCGCTTTGATCGTGCGTGACCAGAATCGACGCCACCTTGGCTTCCGTGAGCAGCTCGGCGACCGCTTTGCGGGTGGCGGCGCGCAGGCCGGTATCCAGCGCCGAGAACGGCTCGTCCAACAGCATCAGGCGGGGTTGCTGCGACAAGGCACGCGCCAGCGCGACCCGCTGCTGTTGCCCGCCGGACAGTTCGTGCGGCCACAGGGCCGCCAGGCGGCGATCCAGCGCCACCATCTCCATCAGCGCCTCGATGCGCCGCTGTTTCTCACGCTTGCTGCCTTTAAGACCAAAGCCGATATTGCCCGCGACGGTAAAGTGCGGAAATAGCGCGCCATCCTGCGGGACAAAGCCGATGCCGCGCAGATGCGCCGGCACCCAGCCGCCGCCGTGGCTCATGGATTGTCCCTGCAGCAGAATTTGGCCGCCGTCGGGAATTTCAAAGCCGGCGATGATGCGCAGCAGGGTGGTTTTGCCGGAGCCGGAGGGACCGACGATCGCCGTGCGGCTGCCGGCGGCGACCTGCAGGTCGATGTGTTCCAGCACTCTGATGGCGTTGTAAGATTTTCCGATACCGTGCAGTTCGAGCGTACTCATAATCCCGCCGTGCGTTTAGATTGAGAATAAAGAAGCCAGGTTAACGGCAATGACAGCGCCACCATAATCAGCGCATAAGGCGCGGCGGCGACGTAGTCGATCTCGCTGGTCAGCGCCCAAAAGCCGGTGGCTAACGTGCGGGTGCCGTTCGGCGCCAGCAGCAGCGTGGCGGTCAGTTCATTGGCGATCGCCAGAAAGACCAGCGCGGCGCCCGCCGCTGCACCCGGTGCCGCCAGGCGCAGCGTGGTGCTCCACAGCGCCTGCGCCGGCGATTTGCCCAGGCTGCGCGCCACGTTTTCCAATTCCACCGGTGCCTGCGCGATGCCGGCGCGCAGGTTGATCAGCGCCCGCGGCATAAACATCAGCAGATACGCCAGCAGCAGGGTGATTTCGGTTTGGTAAATCGGCCGGAAGCTATGAATGGTGATGGTCACCAGCGCCAGCGCTACCACGATGCCGGGCAGCGAGCTGGTCACGTAGTTGCAGCCCTCCAGCACCCGGTACAGCCGGGCCGGATAGCGCACCGACAACCAGGCCATCGGAATGGCGCACAGCGTGATCAGCAGCGCGCCGGCGGCGGACAGCGACAGCGTTTGCCACAGCGCGGGCCACAGCTCGGCGTTGCGCCACACCTCGAATCCGCCCAGCCACAGCCAGCGGGCCAGGGTGATGAAAGGCACGCCCAGCGCCAGCGCGGTCAGAGAGAACGGCAACAGCAGCGCCAGCGCGGCGAGCGGGGGCGAAAGGCGGCGCGGCGTTTGGCTGCGGGCGCTGCCGGAACCGACGCGGGCATAGCGCGCGCGGCCGCGGCTTAACGCCTCAAGCAACAGCAGCCCCAGGCAACACAGCACCAACACGCCGGCCAGCATGTTGGCCGCCGGGCCGTTAAAGGTCGACTGGAACTGATCGAAGATGGCGGTGGTGAAGGTATCGAAACGGATCATGGCGTACAGGCCATACTCCGCCAGCAGGTGCAGCGCGATCAGCAGCGAGCCGCCCCAGACCGCCAGCTTCAGCTGCGGCAACACCACGCGGAAAAAGACCGCCAGCGGCCGGGAACCCAGGGACGTGGCGACGTCTTCGATACCGGGATCCAAACGGCGCAGCACGGCGGCGGCCGGCAGATAGATAAACGGGAAATAGGCGAGCACCGAAATGAAGACCCCGGCGCCCAGGCCGTGCATCGACGGCACCAGGCTGATCCAGGCATAGCTTTGCACAAAGGCCGGCACCGCCAGTGGCGCGGTGGCCAATATCGCCCAAAGGCGGCGCCCCGGCAGCGTAGTGCGCTCGGTCAACCAGGCCAGGGCCACCCCCAGCACGGCGCAGATCGGCAGAGTCAGCACGACCAACAGCAGGGTATTCAACAACAGTTCCGCCACGCGCGGGCGGAAAACCAGAGTTTTGACCGTTTGCCAGCCGGTTTCAAACGCCACGCCGATGACGAATCCCAACGGCAGCAGCGCCAGCAGCGACAGCAGCACGGCGCTGGCCACGACGATCGCCCCCGGCCGCTGGTGGCGAGGGACAACAGAATAACGCCGCGCGGTCTGCGCGGCGTGGGTACTCAGGTTAGACATAACGATCAAAAACTCTCGGTTTGCCGGCGGGCCTTACAGCAGGCCTGCCTCGGTCATCAGTTCGACAACTTTCTTACTGTTCAGCTGCGCGGCGTCAACCTTCGGCGCGTCCAGCTCTTTCAGCGGTACCAGTTTCGGGTTAGAGGCCGCACCGACGCCGACGGCATATTCAAAGGCGTTGTTGGTGCGCAGGATCTCTTGCCCCTGTTTGCCGGTGATCCACTTGATGAACGCCTGCGCCTGCTGCTGATGCTTGCTGGAAGCCAGCACGCCGCCGCCGGAGATGCTGACGAACGCGCCCGGATCCTGGTGTTTGAAGTAGTACAGCTTGATGTTCTTGCTGTTTTCGCCAGTTTTGGCGCCGTCGACGAACGGATAGTAATGATAGATCACGCCGCTGTCGACCTGGCCGGCATTGACCGCCTTCATCACCGTGCTGTTGCCCTTATAGGCGGTGAAGTTGGTTTTCATCGCTTTCAGCCAGTCCAGCGTCGCTTTTTCGCCTTTCAGTTCCAGCAGGGCGCTGACGATCGCCTGGAAATCGGCACCCGACGGCGAGGCGGCCCAGCGGCCTTTCCATTCCGGCTTGGCCAGATCCAGCAGCGACTTCGGCAGTTGGGCTTCGGTCAGCTTGGCCGGGTTGTAGACGAACACGGTGGAGCGGGCGGCGATGCCGGTCCAGCGGCCGTGGCTTGGGCGATATTGCGGTTCCACCTGGGCCAGCGTCGCGGTGTCCAGCGGGGCGAACAGTTTGGCGTTATCCACCAGCACCATCGCCGGGGAGTTTTCCGTCAGGAAGACGTCGGCAGGCGAGGCACTGCCTTCTTGCACCAGTTGGTTGCCCAACTCGCTGTCGCCGCCGTTGCGCAGCGTGACTTTGATGCCGGTGTCTTTGGTAAAGCCATCGACCCAGGATTTCACCAGATTTTCATGCTGGGCGTTGTAAATGACGATGCCCTGGTCGGCGGGGGCCGCCTGAGCGCCGAAGGCCAGCATCATCGAGGAGGCGAGCAGGGCGACGGGGCCGAGAGATGAAATACGCAGCTTCATGCAGTTATCCTTTTTAGCGTTCGAATGAGGAAAACGAATTTCGCCTGGCAAGCGCAAGCAGCCCGATTTTAGCCAAGAACATCAATAATGATAGTGAAAACGATTCGTATTAAATTATTTTTAACGATCGCTCACAAAATGAATGGCCCTAAGGATAAGTTAAGTTTCGGCTGGGATAATCTGTATTGATTGCCTGAATGGAATAGAGTGCGACGTGATGGCGAGAGGCGGGGAGACGGGATGAGCCGGCGATGTTACCGCGATGAGCGACCGCCTTCCGCAGCAGACGGTCGCTCTTTAGGCAAGCGCGCCGTCAGGCTCGCTCAAAGTGCCCGGTGCCGGTGCCGAAGAACTGCCCGGTGATATTCGGGCCATACTGCGACGGATGAACCAGCGTGGTCAATACGCGGCCGTACATATCACTCAGAGGCATGACGAGTGAGCCGGGTTGGATCGACAACGTCAGCGTCAGCGGAATGCCGATCAGGTTCGCCGTATCGGGTGCGGTGCCTTGCAGATAGAGCGAAGGGAGGTAAATATTGCCGTCGGAACCGGTGCCGGTCGCTTGACCGATAAAGCGAACCAGGGTGCCGTTCTGCGGGGCGTTAGGGCCGATATTGGCCAACTGTGCGGAAATTTGCACGGTTTCGGCGTGCGGCGCACAGGCGCAGGCGCAGCCGCAGCCCTGGAAATCGAAGTAGCCGCAGATATTCTGCTGGCATCCGCAGCCGCACAAGGATTCCGGGTGCACCTGTTGGTTGAATACCGGTTTCAGCTGCGGGTTCTGGTTGAGCAGCGCCTGGCGGCTCTGCACTTCCGCGTTATAAGCGTCACGTGATTGTTTATTCAATGCGTTAGCCTGAGCAGGCGTAATATCTTGCAGTGAAGGCATGTGTAAACTCCTATGATTTTTTTGCTGAGTCAGTCTGAAATGCATATCACGCTGAATCCGGTTGTCAGCCAGACAGGGTAATTGCATCCGAATGGAAATAGTCATTTGTCATCGGCAGAGAAACGTTATGGCAAACAGACCGTTAACGTCATGTTTTCACGCCAATGAATCTTATTTCCGCTTTGCTTTATTGATAATCATTATTTATTCAATCATTCGCCAGTTATTGGCTTTTATAACCGGCAATGGCTTCATACAGGCTCAGAAGCCATTTAAAGGTAGTTAGGCGTTATGGAAATATCAAGCGGGTTTTTTAATGTTATTTTTAAATTGAAATGCTATTGATTTCTTCAGTCTATTATTTTGCTGTTAATCTTCCGTTTGTTTTTCAATGCCATGATTTATATGATTTAAATCTTTTATTGCTCCGTAAGTGGTTGAGGTTTTAGTGTTTGTTTTTCAGCGCCATTCATTACTGCACTTACTTTCTGGAATATTTTCAATGTATTCATAAGTGTGACGATTAATATTGAGTTTATATTTGACTTATATCGGTTCTTTGGCAAACCTGTAATGGCAATTTATCTGTTGCAATGTTGATGTTTTGTTATCGGCTGGGGGTGTTTTTCTCCAATCGTTTCATTTTTCTGTCTGAATTTCGCTAAGGCGTTAATAACATGCGTTCACGTTAATGACCGCCGGCGAGAATTAAGACTCATTCTCAGAAAAATATCGAGAGAGGTGCCTATGTCTAATGGACCATTTTATACCAATCCGATCGTAGTCATCGATGTGGTTAATGACTGCGTACATGTGGAGATGGCGATCGATGGGGGGTTATACGAAAACGTGTTCCCACTGTCGGTGGCGGCCAATGAGGCCTATCCGAAACTGCTGGTGAGCCTGGCGATCCAGGCACAGGCGAGCGGCAAACCGTTGATGGTGTGGGGGGAACCCGGCCCGGAACCGGCTAAAGGCCTGCCGCTGTTCGGTATCACGACCGTGAACATCAAGTAGACGTCGGCAGCGCGCATTTGCGCTGGGCGTCGACAGGGCGGTGAGGAATATTCCTTTGATAATGAAAGAAATTCAACACCGCTTTTGGTTATGACTCATAGCGATTAATGATTTAATTTATTTCACTGCCTCATTGAATATTGAACGCGATAAAACGCTAATAAGGGATATCGACGTGAAATATTCATTCAATACCAAAAAACTGGCTGGTTTAATCCTCTGGTCTTTCGCCGCCACGCCTGCCCATGCCGCCGAGGTACCGGCGGGCGCCAAACTGGCGGCGGCACAGGAACTGGTGCGCGCCAACGGGTATGAGCCGGCGACGCTGGATCCGAATCTGGCCGAGAGCAACGTGGAGTTCTACATTTTCAACGATCTGTTCGAAGGTTTGCTGCGGGTCGGCAAAGACGGGGAGGTGATCCCGGCGCTGGCGCACAAGTGGGAGCATCAGGGCAACGTCTGGACCTTCCATTTGCGGCCGCAGGCCAAATGGTCGAACGGCGATCCGGTGACCGCCGACGATTTCGTCTACAGCTGGCGGCGTCTCACCGATCCGAACACGGCGTCGCCGTACGGCAGCTATCTGGCCTCGGCCTACGTGTTGAATGCGGCAGCGATCAACGCCGGCAGCAAACCGCCGAGCGAGTTGGGTGTCAAGGCGCTGGACGCGCACACCTTGCAGGTGACGCTGGCGGAGCCCAACTCTTACCTGCTCAAGCAGCTGGTGCATTTCCCGGTCTTGCCGGTTAACCGCAAGGTGGTGGAGCAATACGGCAAGAACTGGACTCAGCCGGCCCATTTTGTCGGCAACGGGGCGTTCCGCCTCAGCCAATGGGTGGTGAACGAAAAGGTGGTGGTGGAACGCAATCCGCAATATTGGGATAACGCCAACACCGTGCTCAACAAGGTGACGTTCTTGCCGATACAAGGCTTCCCGGAAGTGGCGCGTTTCCGCGCCGGTGAGGTTGAATTGGGGTATACCACGCCGCCGGAGCTGTATCAGCAGCTGAAAAAAACGCTCGGGGAGCAACAGCTGGTGACCTATCCGCTGCTCTCCACCAGTTACTTCGCCTTCAATAATCAGCAGGCGCCGTTTAACGACGTGCGGGTGCGCCAGGCGTTGAATCTGGCGCTGGACAAAGAGATTATCGCCGGCAAGGTGTTGGGATACGGCCAGCAGCCGGCCTGGACCTTTACCCCGATCGGCGCGGGCGGCTACAGCCTGCAGGCCGGTGAAACGGCAGGCTGGACGCCGGAACAACGGCACGCTCAGGCTAAAAAGTGGTTGGAAGAGGCCGGTTTCAACGCCGCGAATCCGCTGCGCTTTACCGTGCTGTACAGCAACGACGCCACCATCAAGAAGATCGTCATCGCCGCCGCCGCCATGTGGAAAAAGAACCTTGGGGTAGAGGCCACCTTGCAAAGCCAGGAGCGTAAAGTGACGCTGGATAATATCAACCGCGGGCAGTACAGCGTGGCCTTTACCCGTTGGCTGGCGGATTACAACGATCCTTCTACGTTTTTGAACGTGTTCCGTTCTGACAGCAGCGAGAACAGCCCCAAATACCGTAACCCGGATTATGACCGCATTCTGCATCAGGCCACGGCGGCGCAGACGCCGCAACAGGTGCAGCAATACTTCCAGCGGGCCGAGGATCTGCTGGCCGTCGATACGCCGGTGGCGTCGGTGTACTACGAGGCCAACGCCACCTTGGTCAAACCTTACGTGAAGGGCATCGATTTTACCCGCCAGGGCGCCTTGTACGATAAAAACGTCTACATTCTCGAACACTGAGAAATAAAAAAACGGCTGATTTATATCAGCCGTTTTTATAGATTCGTGTTTAATAACATTATCCTAAATACTCCATAAACGACGGGCAATCTTTTCTTTCCGCTGGTTAAAACAATGCCTATACTGCGCCGGTAGTTTATATGCAGTATCTCGTTTGGCGAGGCTCCTATACAAACACAGGTTACTGATCTGACGACATCGAGAGATGCCCAAGGTTAAGACAGGCTTTATCGGATTAAGGTTCAGCCCAAAGTAACTTCCGAGCAACAATTCGGATACGTTGTATAGTGCTAAAACCTGGACGCGGAGATAGGCAGTCTGCACTCCCTCTGTGGTTACGCCCCTATGCGATTCGCTGTTGAAGTTCAAACAGAAATAGGGACTGACAATGATCAAGTCACATCACCATTATTCTTCTCCGGCGCTGAACGCGACTGAAACTCTCGACGAGACGTCGGTCGCCGGCTATATGAACGCCGATTTTATTACTGTTCCCGCGACGATGACGGTCAATCATGCCCGGGAATATTTACTTTCACAGCTCAAAACGGACGAAATTCCCACCCGGGTGTTTATCACCGCGGATGATTATCATCTGCGCGGCACGCTGTCGGTGAAAAAACTGCTGCAGTGCGAAGAGCAGGATAAAACCGTCGGCGTGATGATGGATCACAGCTATTTCCAGGTTTCACCCGACGACGACCGCAACGACGTCGCGCATCTGCTCGGCAAGGGCGGCCTGGACGTGGTGCCGGTGGTGGCGAACAACACGCTGGTCGGGGTGCTGGGGGAGCGAGAGATCGCCCGGTTGGTCGAAGACGAAAACACCGAAGACGCGCAGCGCCAGGGCGCGAGCCTGCCGCTGGACAAGCCTTATCTGGAGACCAGCCCGTGGGCGCTGTGGCGTAAACGTTCGGTGTGGCTGCTGATGCTGTTCGTCGCCGAAGCCTATACCGGCAACGTGCTGAAAGCGTTTGAAGAGCAGCTCGAAGCGGCGATTGCGTTGGCGTTCTTCATCCCGCTGCTGATCGGCACCGGCGGCAACAGCGGCACCCAGATCACCTCGACGCTGGTGCGCGCCATGGCGCTGGGCGAGGTCAGCCTGCGCAACCTGGGCGCGGTGATCCGCAAGGAAGTGACGACCTCGCTGCTGATCGCCGTCACCATCGGCCTGGCGGCCTGGGTACGCGCCTGGATCATGGGCGTCGGCATGGAGGTGACGTTGGTGGTCAGCCTGTCGCTGGTGGTAATCACCGTATGGAGTGCGATTGTCTCGTCGATCATTCCGATGCTGTTGAAACGGCTCGGCATCGATCCGGCGGTGGTATCGGCGCCGTTTATCGCCACCTTTATCGATGGCACCGGCCTGATTATTTATTTCAAAATTGCCCAGCAGGTATTGGGTATTTAACCGTAATCCGCCCGATAAAACGGGCGGTGAATCACCAACATGAGGAGGGCGTTAAACAGCATGGATACCGACCAACCCCGATATTTAACGCAAGGGGCTTTTATCGATAACATTTAATCTGAGGACAAGAAAATGGGAAACATGACTATTTTTATGGGATTCCTGGCAATGATCAGCTCACTGGGCCTGTTGGCGGCCTATATGAGCACCAAATGGGATGATTGATGAACGCTAAAGATCCGCCTAGATGCATCCTCCCTGTAACCGTTATTTATTATGGGGAGGATTTTTAGCGGCGCGCTGAATGTGCGGCCTGACATTGGAGTTGATAATAATGACTATTCTTATTCTGGGATTGCTCTACGCTATTTTAATGATCTCGGTGGGTGTTAATGAGATTTATTTTTATTCCACCGGAAAATCCGATTTTCTCACTAGCCTTATGCTGACATTTTCTGGCAGTATGCTGCTGATCGCCTTTGTCTGGCAATTATCCTCTAAAGTAAAAAAATAAATCACCGTCCGAATGTGAGCAGCATAATGCAAAATGAAAAACAGGCCGTGGCCAGAAACTCGATGATCGCCAGCGGGTTGCTGGCCACGGGCAAATTCGTCGCCGGTATTTTTACCGGCAGTATTGGCCTGATATCCGAAGGGATCCACTCTTTTACCGACTTCATCGCTACCAGCATCACCTGGCTGGCGGTGCGCATCAGCGATAAGCCCGCCGACGACGATCACCACTTCGGCCACGGCAAGGTGGAGAATTTGGCGGCGCTGTTCGAGGTGCTGCTGTTGCTCGGCGCCGCCGGTTGGATTGTCTATGAGGCGGGCAGCAGCCTGTTGGGGCAGCCGCATGAGATCGTCGCAGCGCCGGTGGTGATCGCCGTGTTGCTGATTTCCATCTGCGTCGATTTTTTCCGCGTGCGGGCGCTCAACCGCGTCGCCAAGGCCACCGACAGCGCGGCGCTGGAGGCGGATGCGCTGCATTTCTTCTCCGACATGCTTTCGTCTGGCGTGGTGCTGCTGGGCATGGTGTTTGTGCTGCTGGGCTTTGGCCGCGCGGACGCCATCGCCGCACTGATCGTCGCCGGCTTTATCTTTGTCGCCGCGATCAAACTGGGCAAACGCTCCTTCGACTCACTGATGGACGCCGCGCCGGCCGGGGCCACCGAAGCGATCCGCGCCACGCTGGACAGCTTTCCGGCAGTGCTGGCCTGCGACAGCGTGCGCATTCGCAACGCCGGTGCGGTGCTGTTTGTCGAGATTACGCTGGCGGTGTGCCGCACCTTGCCGCTGGAACGCATCGACGCGTTGAAGCGGGCGATCGTCGAGCGGCTGCGCGAGCAGTACGCCAAGGCGGAGTTCACCGTGATTGCGGTGCCGCAGACCCGCAGCGATGAAGACATGGCGACGCGCATTCGGGCGATTGCTGCCAACCACGGCGCGCTGGTGCAGAATGTGGCCTTGCAACAACTGCCGACGCGCATGGCGATCAGTATGGACCTGGCGGTGCCGGCCAACGCCAGCGTGGCGCAGGCGCACGACATCGCCACGGAGATAGAAGGGATCCTGCGCCAGGCGATCGGCGAAGACACCGAGATCGAGACACATCTGGAGCCGCAGACGCCGCATTGGCTGGCCAGCGAAGACGTCTGTGCCGGGGAGCTGGCCGATATCCGTTTGATCCTGCAGTCGGCGCTGGAGCAGGGTGAAATGGTGCAAGATGTGCACAACATCCGCGCGCGCAAGACCGACAGCGGTATTATCGTCAACTTCCACTGCCGGGTGTCGCCGGCGGTGAGCATCGCCGCCGCGCACGATGCGGTCGATCTGATCGAACGGCGGCTGCGTGCGCGTTATCCGGCCATTTCGCGCGCGATCGGGCACGTAGAACCGATCAAACCGGGCGTTTGAGCCAGCTCGGCCAATTGCGGATAAACCACCGCGTTGGCCAACAGCAGCGGGTTGCCACGCCGCAACCCGTTGTTGCACATAAAATCATTTGCCACGCCGCCGGCTTCGCGCGTCAACACTAGCCCAGGCAGGCTGTCCCAGGCGTTCATGTGCGGTTCGTAATAGCCCAGCAGCCGGCCGGCGGCCACCTGAGCGGTCATCAACGCGCCGGAGCCGCTGCGCACAAACATGCCGCCCGCCTGTAACAAGCGGCAGATAAAGCCGCTGAATTCCTGCGCCGAGGCACGCGGTGAAATCCCGACGCCCATCACGCCATCTGCGACGCTGCGTCCGGCATGCACGCCGATCGGTGCCCCGTTGAGAAAGGCGCCGCCGCCGCGGCAGGCGCGGAACATTTCGCGGTGATTGGGATCGTACACCACGCCGATCGTCGGTTCGCCGTCGATCACCACACCTATCGCGATACACCAGGTATGCAGCCCGTTCAGGAAACAGGCGGTGCCGTCGATCGGATCAACGACCCAAATGCAGGCGGCGTTATCGCCGCTGCTGCCGCTTTCTTCACCGAGAAAGCCGTCCTGGGGAAAGCGGCGGTTGATCATGCGGCGGATCAGCGCCTCGACGCGGCGGTCGGCCTCGCTGACCACGTCCTGCAACCCCTGTTTAAAATCGATCGCCAGGGTTTGCCGGCGTTGATAAAAGCTGAAGGCGAGATCGGCGGCAGCGCGGGCAATTTCACGGGCGAAGCGGTAACGCGCTTCGATGTCCTGTGGGGAAAGGGAAGTCATGGCAGGCTCGATAGCGAAGAACGAATCGGTTTACCCTGCCATAAAAGGATGAAGGTAATGTGTCGCTCAGCGCGGCGGGTATGAAAACTGCAGCCGCATCATGGCATCGGCGGCGGAAAGCGGTTCGGTCGTGGCCCCGGCCGGGATGACCGACCGCCAAAATGCCAGCCCGTGCGAATTATCCTGGCTGACCGACAGCGACCAGCCGCCGGGATGCTGCGCAAACAAGGCACGGGCGGCCTGTTGCCCCATTCCGGTGCGTCGCCACTCGGGCTTGATGTAGAACTCCGCCATTTCGACGCTGGCGCTGTCCAGGCGCCTGACCAGCGCGAAACCGGCCGTTTGCCGATCGTTCAAGATCAAATAAGGGTAGCGGCCGGCTTCGCGCCAGTAGAGCGGCAGATAGGGGTAAGCCTGATCGGCGCCCAGCTCGCGAAGGCAGTCGGACAGCATGGCCGCCAACAACGGCCGTTGCGCGCGCGAGGCCTGTTCAAGGGAAAAGGACATGTCGCCCTCCGTCAAAAAATGGGCCGCCGGGCGGCGGCCCGTCGGGGTTAGCCCAGATTCAACCGGGCGGTGATGTCGGCAATCTCGCGGCGCCAGCGCGCCTGAAGCTCCGGTTTCTGGTGTTTCGGCTTACGCGCCAGGTCGTCCTCCAGTTTGCTTTCTAGGGCGAACAGGGCGGTCAACAGCGCTTCTTCGCCTTCCAGCCGCGCCTCTGGCGTCGAGCCGTCCGTGTTGGCCTTGTTCACCGTCGGCAGCGCCGGCGTTTCGCCCGCCAAGCGCTGATACACCGGCGCCAGATCGTGCCATTCCTCCAGTTTTTGCTGGTCGATCAGCCAAAAGCGGTTGCAGCTCTGTTCGATCAGCATCCGGTCGTGGGTGACCAACATGACGGCGCCGGCGAACTGGCGCAGCGTTTCCGCCAGCTCTTCTTTGCCCGCCATGTCCAGGTGGTTGGTGGGTTCGTCCAGCAGCAGCAGCGAATGGTTGGCCAGCGTCAGGCCGACAAACAGCAGCCGCGAACGTTCACCGCCGCTTAGCGAACGGATCTGCTGATGGTGGCGCAGGTAAGGGAAACCGGCGCCGATCAGCGCCATTTTACGCTGTTCCTCGGTCAGCGGCGCAAACTGCGCCAGCGCTTCGCTTAACGTATCTTCATCGCGCAACTGTTGCAGGCTTTGATCGTAATAACCGATGCGCACGCGCGGATGGAAGAGCGCCGAGCGTTCCGTTTGTTGCTGATACGCCTGCCACAGGCGGCGCAGCAGCGACGATTTTCCGCAGCCGTTGCGCCCGACGATGGCGATGCGATCGCCGCTTTTAACACGCAAATGTTCCAGGCTGAACAGCACCGGCGCATCCGGCGCAGGACGAACATCCCATTGCGGCAGAGCCAGCAGCCGATCGGCGTCCAGCGCCTCTCCCCGCAGCCGCAGCCGCCACGGGCTGCCGGCGGTCAGGGTGGTTTGCTCCTCTTTCAACCGATCGACGCGCTTCTCCATTTGCTTGGCCTTGCGCGCCAGGTCTTCGTTGTCGTACACCTTGCCCCAGGTTGCCAGCCGTTTGGCGCTTTTTTCCACCCGGTCGATCTCTTTCTGCTCGGCCTGGCGCCGATGCTCGTCCGCGGCGTCCTGCTCAGCCAACGCGCTGCGCGCTGCAGAACAGGGTAAACGGAAGAACTGCAGCGTTTTGTCGCGCAGGATCCAGGTGCAGTTGGTCACCTGATCGAGCAGATAGCGATCGTGTGATACCAGCACGAAGCTACCGCTCCAGCTGCGCAAGAACTGCTCCAGCCACAGCAGCGTGGGCAGATCCAGATGGTTGCTGGGCTCGTCCAGCAGCAGCAGATCGGGCCGGCGGATCAGCGCGCGCGCCAACAGCAAGCGGGTATGCTGGCCGCCGCTGAGGGTGCCGGCGGTCAATGCCCAGTCCGCCGGTTCAAACCCCAGCTCGGCGAGCAGCGCTTCACAGCGCCAGCGTTCGCTGAGGTGTTGTCCCGTCGGCAGGCATGCCGACACGGCTTCCAGCAGGGTGCTGGCGTGCAACTCAGGCGGCAAGTGCTGTTCAATGCGCGCCATCAGGCATTGGTGTGACAATGTCACTGTTCCGGTGTGCGCGGGCAGGGCGCCGCTGAGGATTTGCAGCAGGGTGCTTTTGCCGCAGCCGTTGTCGCCGATCAAACCGATGCGATCGCCTTTTTTCAGGCTGAAGGAAATCTCGCTCAGCAGGGTGCCGAACGCGTTGTCGTAACCGACAGATTGTGCAGACAGTAGTGTGCTCATTGCTTACTCAAGAGTTACAGGCATGACAATGCCTATCGTCAAACATCGCTGACGACAACCCGGTAAGCCGGAGGGAAGATCTCGGATTTTAGTAAGCTTCGCTCAAGCTGGGTTATCGCAGCACGATACCGGTAATGCTTGAGCGGCGGCGATTACCAAAGAAGTGTGAGAAAATAAACAATTCACACGACAGCATAGTAATCCTCCTTTTATTGGTTGCAGGTTAATCGGTGGCAGGAGTATAGAGCGATTTACGCGGTGCCGCCAGCGAGAAAGCGCCTGAATAATCAGCAGGCTAAGCGCCGCGGGGGCGAGTGGCGCACAATGGGAATAATTACTGTATTTCGGCCGACATTAAGCAGCTATTATAATTAGCGTTTATGGTTAAGCGACGGTACATCCGCCGCCTGTTCGTTTGTCTATCAGATAATGATGCTGAGCACTGAATTTATGTTAAAGCCTCGCCCGTTCCTGCTGTTGTTGTTATTGCTGTTGGGTTTGCCGCTGACGCCGCTCGCCGCCGTCGCCGCCACCCAGGATGATCCCGCCGCCGAAAGCGCGCCCGATCCCGTCACGCAGCTGAAAGCTGCGCAGAAGCAGCTGGACAGCATGAAGCAGCTGGTTTCCAAAGCCACTACCGATACCCAGCTCAGCAAGCTGCGGCTGGCGACCGACGACCTGGTCGCCGGCATGGAAAAACTGTCTACCGACCTGCAGCCGGTGCAGGAAAAGCTGCAGGCGCAGCTGGACGTATTGGGGCCGGCCCCGGCTGCCGGCGCGCTGCCGGAAACCCCGGCGGTGGCCCAACAGCGCAATGCGCTGAACAACAGCAAAAAACAGCTGGACGATGCGGTAAAACGTGCGCAGGCCATCAAGAGCAGCGCCTTCGATCTGGGGCAACAGATCAGCGACCTGCGTCGGGTGGCGTTTAAAACCCAGCTGGCGCTGAATACCGGCAGTATTTTGGGCACCAAATTCTGGGCGCCGGTGGTGCAACCGTCCGAGGATGACGTGCAGCGGCTGGATCAGTTTAACGCCGAGATGAAAGCGGCCTGGGATGCCGGCTGGCAGGAGGAGTGGCGTTACGGCACCCTGGCGTTGCTGGTGCTGGCGGTGTTTGTCTGGTCTTGGGGGCGTTATTTCTCCGAGCGTTTCCTGGCCTGGGTCAGCATTCGCTTCCTGCCGGACGGGCGACTGCGCCGCAGCTTTATGGCCATCATTACCGTGGCGGTGACGGTGATCACCACCTCGATCGCGCTGAACCTGCTGTATTACGTCTTTATTCGCGTGCAGCCGCTGCCGGTGATGCTGGAAGATTTCGCCGAAGGCTTCAACCGCCTGGGGATTTTCTGCGCGCTGATCGCCGGCCTGGGGCGTGCGGCGCTGTCGCTGAATCGTCCGTCGTGGCGCCTGGCCTCGCTGGATAACGAAGTGGCCGCCGGGCTGCGTTACTTCTCGCCGCTGTTGGCCGGCCTGGCGCTGGCGTTTGGCACCGTGGAGCTGATCAACAATGTGGTGAGCGCCTCGTTGGCCACCACCATCTTCGGCAACGGCCTGGTGGCGGGGCTGATCGGCATGGTGCTGCTGGCGATGCCGCTGCGCGGCCAACGCATCCGCCGCCGTCTGGAAATACAGGGCGCGCACCTGGAGAAACGCACGTTGGTCGGCGGATTGGTACACATCGTCACCCTGGTGTGCTCGATGGTGATCCTGCTGTCGCTGCTGATCGGCTATATCGCCTTCGCCCGCTTCCTGACCTATCAGCTGATTTGGGTGGTGCTGGTGCTGATGGCGTTCTACTTTATGGTGCTGTTCACCACCGACCTGTGCGCCGCGCTGTTTTCGCCGCAGACCGCCAGCGGCAAGACGCTGAAGAAAACGCTCAGCTTCAAGGATCGCCATCTGGAGCAGCTGTCGATCATCACCACCGCACTGGCCAAATGTTCGCTGCTGCTGTTGATGATCGTCGCACTGTTCAACGGTTCGTTCGGCAGCACCACGCCGGGCTCGTTGATGGACAAAATTGTCTCCATTCTGACCGGCGAAGGGTTGCAGCGTTTCAACATCGTGCCCGGCAACCTGCTCAACGCGGTGATCTGCCTGGCGATCGGCATTTACATTCTACGCGCGGTGCGGCGTTGGCTGGGGGCGGAACTGCTGCCGAAAACCATCTCGGACGTCGGGATTCGCGCCTCGCTGGTGACGCTGTTCAGCAATATCGGCTATGTGCTGGTGATTCTGATCACCCTGGCGGCGCTGGGTATCCAGTGGAACAACCTGGCGTGGATCGTCAGCGCCCTGTCGGTCGGTATCGGTTTCGGTTTGCAGGAAATCGTGAAGAACTTCATTTCCGGCCTGATCCTGCTGACCGAACGCCCGGTGAAGGTGGGGGATATGATCGGCATCGGCGGCGTGGAAGGCGACGTGCGGCGCATCAACGTGCGCGCCACCGAGATCCAGCTCAGCGACCGTTCGACCATGATCGTGCCGAACTCGCAGCTGATCTCGCAGAACGTGCGCAACGCCACCATGGGCAACGCGCAAGGGGTAGTGACCATCGCGCTGACGTTCCCGACCTCCATCGATCCGGAACAGGTGCGCAATATCTTGCTCAGCGCTTACAACGAGTACGAAACCATTCTGGAGACGCCGGCGCCTTACGTGCGCTTTAGCCAACTGGGGCCGGACGGCATTATCCTGAGCGTGACCGGCTACGTGCAGAGCCCGCGTATGGTCGGCGCTACCAAGAGCGAATTGCTGTTCAACATCCTCAAACTGCTGCGTGCGCAGGAAGTGAGCCTGTCCAGCCCGCAGGAAGTGGTGTTCATGAAGCAGCAGGCGACGCGATATCAGGCCAACGAAGAGGAACACTCCTCCTAGTTCAGCCCTGAGGCGGCGGGCCGTTAACCGACGGCCCGCCGAACGCGGTTAGTACATCGACGGCTCTACCGATTGCGAGCAGTCGCTGTTGGCGCTGGATTTGGTGCAGGTATAAGGCTCATTCGGCGACGCCGAAGGCGCATTCGACGGGCCGCCGCCACCGCCGATACAACCGCTCAGCATCAGCATCAAAAACACGAGAATTATCTTCTTCATCTCACCGTCCTCCATTGCGATTCCTCCCTTAAGTATATGTCGGGAAAGCGAACGGCACCGCCTGCCGGTGCGATCTATACTCCGTTGATGGCGTTTCGGCGCACAACGTCGGCGAATAGTGAGGAGAGCAAGATGCAAACCGACGACGACTTGACCCACTTTGCCGCGCAGGGCGCGCCGCCGTTGCCGCCCGCTTCCAGACAGGGCTTTGTCGAACATGACGGTGCGCGTATCTGGTATGCCGCCTATGGCGCGGCTCCGACGGTGATCCTGCTGCACGGCGGCCTGGGCCACAGCGGCAACTGGGGGTATCAGCTGCCGGCGCTGTTGGCTGCCGGGTATGGCGTGCTGGTCATCGACAGCCGCGGGCACGGGCGTAGCACGCGCGACGCCCGGCCTTACCGTTACGATCGGATGGCCGATGACCTGTTGGCGGTGATGGACGCGTTGCCGCTCCCACACGCCGTGCTGGCGGGCTGGAGCGACGGCGCCTGCGTGGCGCTTATCGCCGCCCATCGGGCGCCACAGCGGGTGGACGGCGTCTTTTTCTTCGGTTGCAATATGGACGCCAGCGGCGTTAAACCGCCGGCCGTCAGCCCGATCGTCGAGCGCTGCTTCGCGCGCCACGTGCAGGACTATGCCGCCTTGTCGCCGACGCCGGAGGCATTCGACGCGTTCGTCGCTGCCGTGAGCCTGATGATGAGCAGCCAGCCGAACTACACCGCACAGGAGTTGGCGGCCATTCGTGTGCCGGTGACGGTCGTCCACAGCGAACACGATGAGTTTATCCGCGCCGAGCATGCCGCCTACCTGAGCGGCAGCATTCCCGGTGCCCGTCTGGTGACGCTGCCGGGCGTCAGCCACTTCGCGCCGCTGCAGCGGCCGGCGTTGTTCAATCGTGCGCTGCTGGATTTTCTCGCCGAGGTGATGCCGCAGCCTGCACGTTAACGTTCGTTGTTCTATGCTGGATGCGGGTCATCCCTACATCATCGAAGAGGACATCATGAACGAAAGCATCGTGGTCAGGGCGTTGGAAGCGCGAGATTACGCCGCCTGGCTGGCGTTGTGGCAAGGGTATAACGCATTTTACGGTCGTCAGGGAACAACGGCGCTGCCGGATGAGGTGACGCAGACCACCTGGCGACGTTTTTTCGACGCCTACGAGCCGATGTACGCGCTGGTCGCCGAGCATCGGGGAGAGGTGGTCGGATTGACGCATTATCTCTTGCATCGCAGCACCATTCAGCTGCAGCCCAACTGTTATCTGCAGGATCTGTTTACTGCCGAAGCGGTGCGCGGCAAGGGGGTGGCGAGGGCGCTGATCGCGGCGGTCTACGACCGCGCCCAGCAGCTGGGGCTGCCGCGCGTTTACTGGAATACCCATGAAACCAACCAGACCGCTATGCGGTTGTACGACCGGGTGGCGGAGCGCCCCGGCTTTGTGATGTACCGCAAGGCGCTTTGACGGTTGGCGGAAAGAAAACGGGCGCCGAACGGCGCCCGAGAATAGCGGATTAGAAATCGACCGTCGCCTGTAGGCTGAGGCTACGCGGTTCCCCTTCAATCACGCGCAGGTTGCCGGCGCTGGAAGCATAGTACTCGCGGTTGAACAGGTTTTTCACGTTCAGTTTCAACTGGGTATGTTTCCCCAGCAGCTTGCTGTCCCAGGCGACAAAAGCATCCGCCACGGTATAGGCCGGCATGGTGAAGCTGTTCTCCGGATCGCCGGCACGGCGGCCGACATAGCGCGCGCCGCCACCGACGCGCACGTCGCCGGGCACCACCGGCAGCGTCATGCGGTGGCTGAGATACAGCCCGCCCATGTTGGTCGGGGCGTTGACCAGCCGGTTGCCGACGTTGGCCGGGTTGAGGTTGTCCTCGACGATCTCGGTTTTGTCGTAGCTGTAGTTGGCGGTGAGATCCCAGTTGCGCGCCACTTCGCCGTTCAACTCCAGTTCAACGCCGGTGGAACGCGCTTTGGGAATGCTGCGGGTTACGCCGTTGATAAAGATCGACATATTGCTTTCATCGATGCGGTAGAGCGCCAGCGTGGCGTCGAACGCCGGGGTGATCTGCCATTTGCCGCCCACCTCATAGGTGGTGCCGGTTTCCGGCGTGGCGACGTTGCCGTTATCGTCGATGGCGGTGGACGGCGTGAAGGAACGGCTGTAGTTACCGTACAGAGACAGATTCGGCGTCAGCTTATACACCAGCCCCGCCTGCGGCAAAAACTGATCGTCTTTGTCATTGAGCGTATTTTTCGGCTTCTGGAAACCGTTGCTGTTGTTCTGGTAATACGACTGATAGCGTGCGCCCAGCACTGCGATCCACTGGTCGGTGAGATGAATGCTGTCCTTGGCGTACAGCGAGCGGCTGAACAGCGTGGCGCGCAGGTTGCTCAGCGAGTCGTTGTAGGTGGTGTTGTCGGTGACAGGGGCTTCGCCGTAAACCGGGTCGTACATGTTGAAGGTTTTCGACACCTTGCCGCGATAGGAGTAGGCCTTGTAAGTCTGGTTCTTCTCGTAGTCCACGCCCAGCAGCAGGTCGTGCTGCATGCCGAACACTTCCGGCGAACCGGTCACATCCCAGGAATAATAATCGGTCTGGTGATTGAAGCCGCGGTTGGCGTCGGCGCGGCGCGAAACGATGCCGGTCGCGGTGTCGATCGCGGTGGCGCGCACTTCGTTGCTGTCGTAACGGCGCTGCAGCCAGGCGTAGTTGAGGCGGGTGGTCCAGATCGGATCCAGCGCATATTCATAATGGGCGTTCAGGCGTTTGTTCTTGCCCCAGGCGCGGTTGGCGTAGTCGTCCAGCCGGCGGTTGTAGGGCACGTCGACCGGTTTACCGCCGATAAACGCGGTGCCGCGATCGTAAGGAATGTCGTATTTGTACTCGCTGTAGGCGATGTTAAAGGAAGCCTGGTCGCCGAACCAGCTGAGTGAAGGAGCGATCAGCGTGTGTTCGTCGCTGCCGAAGTTGCGCCAGTAATCCTCGTGCTGGCGCTCGGCGATCAGGCGAAAGGCGAAGCCGCCGCCCAGCGGGCCGGTCACATCGACGCTGCCGCTGCCGCCGCCGAAGCTGTTGGTGGCGCCGCTAATGCGGGTGTTCCAGTCATACTGCGGTTTTTTGCTGATCAGGTTGATGACACCGCCGGGGCTGAGGATGCCATACAGCAGCGAAGCGGAACCTTTCAGGACCTCGACGCGATCGGTGGTGGCGTCCATGCTCAGCCCCTGGTTGCTGCGCACGCCGTCGATGAATACCGAACCGTCGGAGTTAACCCCAAAGCCGCGTTTGACGAAGCCATCCTCGGTGCCGCCGAGCGTGTTGCCCTGGGTGACGCCGCTGACGAATTTCATCGCGTCATTGACGCTTTTGACCTGGAAGTCGTCAATCACCTGCGAGGTAACGACGCTGACCGATTGCGGCAGTTCACCGATCGGCGTGGCGGTTTTGCTGCCGGTTGAGGCGGTATCGGCGCTATAGCTGCCGGCAGGCAGGGCGGTGGCGGTCACCGTGATGGCGTCTTCCTTTTTTGCATCGGGCGCGGCGGCGAACGCCAGGGCGGGAAACAGGCCGGCAAACAAGGGAAGCGTGCGAAGGGCGTGATTTTTTTTGCTTTTATTAGGCTGGCGAAGAACTGACTGGTGCATATCATTCCATGGTGAATTATAAATAATAACGATTATCATTATAATTATTATTTATTGATTTTGGATAGCGGGAATTGACGTATCGGCGCATTGCCCGATTTTATTTTGTCATTAAGGAAAAATACGGCGGATTTTACCAGCCATCTGGCGACAGGGTGTTCAGAACGGTCAAGGCGACGGCTTCCCCCCGGCAGCTTGTATGCCAACGGTGGCGCTCGCCGTCAATATATTGATACACAAATATATTTTTCCTTGATGAATAAACAGGTGTTCGAGCCGACAAAACTGGCAATAATAGCCGGGGCGGCCGTTTATATTCTCCTCACCGCCGACGGTTGTGACGCGAACAGACTGTCACCTTACGCTAGCGGAAGTCTCTGGATCCAAGATGCAAACCACCTCGTTGTCCGATGCCCGAAAAATCTGGCCCGCGCTCACCGTTTTCTTGCTGGTGTGCACGCTGTGCCTGCTGGGCATCGAGAGCCGCCCCGGCAGTTTTCTGGCGATATTCTGGCCGGCGAACGCCGTGCTGCTGGCGGTATTGGTGCGCCGCCCGCAGTGGGCCACGCGCGCCGGTTGGTGTATGGCGGTGCTGGGCTATCTGAGCGCGGATCTGCTGACCGGCAGTTCACTGGAAAAGGCGCTGCTGCTGAACGCCGCCAATCTGGCCGGCGTAGTGGTGGGATACCTGTTGTTCATGCGGCTGTCACCGCCGGCACGTATGCTGCAGCGCGGCGCTTCCAGCATGTACCTGTTCGGCATCTGTCTGGCCGCCGCCGCCACCACCGGCGTGGCGGGCGCCGTTGCCTCGCAGTGGCTGTTCGGCAGGCCCTATTCGACTTCGCTGGCGCTGTGGTTCTCATCCGAATTCACCAACTACGTCACGCTGATGCCGTTTATTCTGGTGTTTCCCGCCGATTGGCGACACCGCCTGCGTGCGGCCGGCACCATGCTGGCGCAGCGTAGCCAATGGCCGCGTGCAGGCCGGAAACTCGCCGTATTGGCGCTGCTGTTGCTGGCGGCTACCTGCAGCGTGTTGATCGGCGGCCCCGGCGCGGTGATCTTTCCGATGCCGGTGCTGCTGTGGCTGGCGATGTCCTTTTCGCTGTTCAGCACCATGATCGCGGTACTGGCCTATGTCTTGTGGTGCCATTTGGCGATCGATTTCGGGCTGTTGAGCAGTACGCTCGACATGAAGGTGTTGCAAAACGCGGTGTCGATGCGCCTGGGCATCGCATTGCTGGCGCTGGGGCCGATCGCCGTCGCCAGCATGAACTATGCACGCAACGCGCTGTTGCGCACGCTGGAGCATGTGGCGAATCACGATGCGCTGACGCACGTGCTGACGCGCAACGCGTTTATGCAGCGCGGCGAACGGTTGATCGACCAAAAAGGCGAGCTGGTTTGCGTCATGATGCTCGATATCGACTATTTCAAATCGATTAATGACCGTTTCGGCCACGCCGGCGGCGATCAGGCGTTGATGGCCTTTACCCGTGCGATCGCCGACGATCTGAGCGTCGACGATCTGTTCGGCCGCATGGGCGGCGAAGAGTTTGCCATCGTGTCGACGCTCGGTCAGCCGCAGCAGGGATTGCAGCTGGCCGAACGTCTTCGCCAGCGCATTGAAACGGAATCGATCCCCATGCCGGCCGGTTATCCGCTGCAGATCACCGTCAGCATCGGCATGGTCACCTGTCCAGGCGGTTCCGGCCAAAGCCTGGCCGATCTGCTTAAGCTGGCGGATCTGGCGGTTTACAAGGCGAAAAACGCCGGCCGCAATCAGGTCGCCACGCCGGAAACTTATCCACCGACGCTGAACTTTCGATCCTGAGCGCCTGCCTGCCGTCTAAACTGGTAGGGGGGCGCGGGCACCTTCGCCTGCGCTGAACCGACTGTCTTTATCAGACAAGAGGATGCCGGGATGAAATATGTAGACGGGTTTGTGGTGGCGGTGCCGGCCGCCAATAAGGAGGCGTATCATCGGTTGGCAGCGGCCGCGGCGCCGCTGTTCAAAGAGTTTGGCGCCACGCGCATCGTAGAGTGTTGGGGGGATGACGTGCCCGACGGCAAACTCACCGACTTTCGCGGCGCGGTGAAGGCGCAAGAAGGCGAAGTGGTGGTGTTCAGCTGGATAGAGTATCCCTCCAAGACGGTGCGCGACGCCGCCAATGAGAAAATGATGAACGATCCGCGCATGAAAGCGCTGGGCGACATGCCGTTTGACGGCAAGCGCATGATCTTTGGCGGATTCGCGCCGATCCTCGATGAGTGAAGGAGGCGCCGATGGCCAGAATTACGCAACATCTGTGGTTTGAAAAAGACATGGAAGCGGCGTTGAACTGCTATGTCGCACTGCTCCCCGGTTCATCCGTGAACTGGTTTTCCGACCTGCCGGCGGATACGCCGAGCGGCCCCGCCGGCAGCGTGAAGCTGGCTTCTTTCACCCTGGGCGATCAGCGCTATGCGGCGATTGAAGCCGGGCCGCTGGATCCGTTCAACCACAGCTTCTCCATCATGGTGGAATGTGACGATCAGGCTGAGGTGGATAGACTGTGGGACGCGCTGAGCGAGGGCGGCGAGGCGGAGCAGTGCGGCTGGCTGCGCGATCGCTGGGGGCTGTGTTGGCAGATTGTACCGCGGCGCCTGACGGAATTGATGAACGATCCCGACGCCGCCCGGGTGCGGCGGGTGACGGAAGCGATGCTGTTGATGGGTAAAATCGACATCGCCGGCCTGGAAGCGGCGGCGCGCGAGTAGTCGATGAGAGACGAGGAGAGAACGGATGCACCGAGAGCAACACAGTATTGAACGTATCGGCTGGCTGCGGGCCGCGGTGCTGGGTGCCAACGACGGCATCGTTTCGACGGCCAGCCTGCTGTTGGGCGTGGCGGCGGCCAGCGCTTCGCATTCGGCGCTGATGCTCGCCGGCGTCGCCGGGTGGGTGGCGGGCGCGATGTCGATGGCTACCGGCGAATACGTATCGGTTTCGTCACAGGCGGATACCGAAAAGGCCGCGCTGGCGGAGGAACAGGCTGAACTGCTCGAAGACTATCCGGGAGAATTCCGCGAGCTGACGTCGATCTATGTGCATCGTGGCCTGGATCCGGCGCTGGCCCGACAGGTAGCGGAAAAGCTGATGGCGCATGACGCGCTGGAGGCCCACGCGCGCGACGAGCTGGGCATTTCCGCCGCCACGCGCGCCCGGCCGTTGCAGGCCGCGCTGGCGTCGGCCTTAAGTTTCTCCCTCGGCGCCTTGTTGCCGCTGCTGGTGGCGCTGTGGGTGCCGCTCGACTGGACGCGGCCAGCGCTGGTGGCGTCGGCGCTTTGTTCCCTCGGCATTCTCGGCGGCATTGCCGCGAAAACCGGCGGTGCGCCTATCTTGCCGGGCGTGGCGCGCATCCTGATCTGGAGCGCCCTGGCGATGGCGGTCTCCTCCGGCGTCGGCATGCTGTTTGGCGTCGCGGCCGGGTAGCATCGCGCTTGCATCAATCTATTGCACCTCAAGCGCAGAATTTATCATTTGTCAGCCGCCGGCGTTCGCGGCAAGGTGACGGCAACGCGTAACCAGTCAGGGACACTTATGCAAAAATCACAGATTCAACCGTGGGTCGCACAGCATCCGCTGTTGCAACACATGGTCGCCCTCGAACCGATCACCTGGTTCAATCCATGCACCACAACGCTGGCCGAAGGCTTGCCCCATGTCGGGCTGACCGCCGCCGACGTCGCCGCGGCAGAGCAGCGCCTGGCGCGTTTCGCGCCTTATCTCAGCGCGGCCTTCCCCGAAACCCGGCCCGCCGGCGGGATCATCGAATCCGAGCTGGTGGCGATCCCCGCCATGCAGCAGGCGTTGGATCGGCGTTACGGGCTGCGGCTTGGCGGGAAACTGTTGTTGAAAAAGGACAGCCATCTGCCGATCTCCGGTTCGATCAAGGCGCGCGGCGGCATCTACGAGGTGTTGACGCACGCGGAGAAGCTGGCGCTGGAGGCGGGGCTGCTGCAGACGGGCGACGACTACGCCCGGCTGTTTTCCGACGAGTTCCGCCAATTCTTCAGCCAGTACCGTATCGCCGTCGGCTCGACCGGTAACCTGGGGCTCTCGATCGGCATCATCAGCGCGCGGCTGGGGTTTGACGTCAGCGTGCACATGTCGGCAGATGCGCGGGCGTGGAAGAAGCAGAAGCTGCGCGACAACGGCGTGACGGTGGTGGAATACGCCGAAGATTACGGCGTGGCGGTCGAGCAGGGGCGCAAACAGGCGGCGAACGACCCGCGTTGTTTCTTTATCGACGATGAAAACTCGCAAACCCTGTTCCTCGGTTATGCGGTGGCCGGCGGCCGCCTGAAGCGGCAGTTCGCCGAGCAGGGCATCGTGGTGGACGCGCAACATCCGCTGTTCGTTTATCTGCCGTGCGGCGTCGGCGGCGGGCCGGGCGGCGTGGCGTTTGGCCTCAAGCTGGCGTTCGGCGACAACGTTCACTGCGTCTTCGCCGAGCCGACCCATTCGCCCTGCATGCTGCTCGGCGTCTACAGCGGGCTGCATGACGGCATTGCGGTGCAAGATCTCGGTATCGACAACCGCACGGCGGCGGACGGGCTGGCGGTGGGGCGCGCCTCCGGCTTTGTCGGCCGGGCGATGGAGCGCCTGCTGAGCGCGTTTTACACCCTCAGCGACGAAGAGATGTTTGCGCTGCTCGGGTTGCTGGACAGGCACGAGCATATTCAGCTGGAGCCTTCCGCGTTGGCCGGCATGGCCGGGCCGTGGCGCATTGCGGCCCAGGTGCGGCAGCTCAGCGAGCAAGGGGTGAGCGCCGAGAGCCTGGCGCAGGCGACGCATCTGGTGTGGGCGACCGGCGGTGGCATGGTACCGCCGGCGGAAATGGCGAAGTACCTCGCCGCCGGGCAGGCGGCGGAGTAAGGCGCAATAAAAGGGGCGAAGATCGCCCCTGATAACCTGCTGCGCGGTTACAGCTGTTCGCCGTTGCTGGCGATCACCCGGCGGTACCAGTCGAAGCTCTTCTTGCGTGAACGTTCGAGCGTGCCGGTGCCGTCGTCGTGCTTGTCGACATAGATGAAACCGTAGCGTTTGCTGTACTCGCCGGTGGTGAACGACACGCAGTCGATGCAGCCCCAGGGGGTGTAGCCGATCAGGTCAACGCCATCTTCAATCACCGCTTTCTTCATCTCTTCGATATGGGCGCGCAGATAGTCGATGCGGTAGTCATCGTTGATCTGGCCGTCCGCGTCCACCTTGTCGAAGGCGCCGAAGCCGTTTTCCACAATAAACAGCGGCTTCTGGTAGCGTTCATACAGCACGTTCAGCGAATAGCGCAGCCCGACCGGATCGATCTGCCAGCCCCAGTCGGAGGCTTTGACGTGCGGGTTCGGCACGTTGCCCGGGAAGCCGAACATGCCGTCGCTGCCGTCCACCGCGTTGGCCTGCAGCGCGTTGCTCATGTAATAGCTGAAACCGATGTAGTCGGTGCAACCTTCGCGCAGGATCTGCGCGTCCTGCGGCTGCATCTCGATCTTCAGCCCTTTGCGTTCCCAATCGCGCAACAGGTAGCTGGGGTAGTAGCCGCGCATCTGCACGTCGGTGTACAGATAGCGCTGGTGCATCGCCTCGACGGCGTACATCACGTCGTCCGGCTTGCAGGAATACGGGTAGAACGGCACGCAGGCCAGCATACAGCCAATCTTGAATTCGGGGTTGATCTGGTGGCCGAGCTTGACCACCTGCGCGCTGGCGACGAACTGGTGGTGCAACACCTGATACAACGCCTGCTCCGGGTTGTCTTCCTGGGTGTAGTCCACGCCGGAACAACAGTAGCCGAACAGCGGGTAGCGGTAATTGCTCTGGTTATTGATCTCGTTGAAGGTCATCCAGTACTTCACCTTTTCGCGGTAGCGGCGCATCACCACCTCGCTGAAGCGCACGAAGAACTCCACCACCCGGCGATTTTTCCAGCCGCCGTAGGTTTTCACCAGATGGTAAGGCATTTCGAAGTGGGACAGGGTGATCACCGGCTGGATGCCGTATTTCAGCAGTTCGTCGAACAGATCGTCGTAAAACTGCAGGCCGGCCTCGTTCGGCGTCGTTTCGTCACCGTTGGGGAAGATGCGCGTCCAGGCGATCGAAGTGCGGAAGCATTTGAAGCCCATCTCGGCGAACAGCGCCACGTCCTGCTTGTAGCGGCCGTAGAAGTCCACCGCTTCGTGGTTGGGGTAGCGATAGCCGTCGAGCACGCCGTCGGTCATCACGCGATCCACACCGTGCGAACCGCCGGACAGCACGTCGGCGATGCTTGGCCCTTTGCCGCCCCGATCCCAACCGCCTTCAACCTGGTGCGCGGCCACCGCGCCCCCCCACAGAAAATCCTTCGGCAACTGTTTCATCGTCAATGTCTCATCGGTTTATTTAATGAAGGGTAATAACGCTGCGTTGAGAATAGAGTAGCAAGATGGAAAGGAATGTCACGATATAACAAATCACCGCATAAAGTGATTTGTCACAGTAAAAAAACAGCCTGTTTTATTTTGCCGAATTAATCTGCCCGAGCCGTTTACCGATGGTTTCAATAATGTAAAGCACGGGGATCTGAGTGGTAATATTATGATGCCCGCCGATCAAATGCTGCGGAACGTGATAGGAGAGGTTGAAGTCCGCCAGCCGCGCCAGCGAAGAGGTTTCGTTGTTGGTGATGCTGATGATCTTGCAGTGGTGCAGGCTGAACTGGCTGGCCAGGCGCAGGATCTCTTCGGTTTCGCCGGAGACCGACAGCATGATCGCCACCGCGTTTTTATACATGTCGCTGTTGATGGGATAATAAGGATCGTCGATATGGGTGCTGAATTTCCCCACGTTGGAAAAGAAACGCGCGCCATATTTCCCCAGTGCACCGGAGGTGCTGATGCCGACGAAAATAATCCGCTCGGCGGCGGCGATATGTTGCACCGCCTGATCGATCAACTGATTAAACTCTTCGTTGCTGACGCTTTTAAAAAAGCTGAGGATTTCGCCGATGCCGGCATCGACCGGCGGCGCGTCGCTCTGTTCGAGATACAGCTTGAAACGGATGCGAAATTCCGAATAGCCGTCGCAGCCCATTTTCTTGCAAAACCGCAGCACGGTGGTGGTGGACACGCCGGCGGCCTCGGCCAACTCGCGAATGGTCATGTACATCACTTGATTCTTGTGTTTGCTGACGTAGTTATAAACCATCAGCTCCAGGGCGTTGAGTTCGGCGATTGCTTTATGGGTAAACATGAGTCGGTCCGGCGGCTGAAAACGAGAAGCTTATCTGCGGGTTAACATAGCAAAATTCACCGCCGCCGGCACTGCCGGAGCAAAAGAAAAGCCGCACCAGTCAGGGGCGGCCCAGAGTTCACGACGAACAAATAAAGCAAAACGTTCCGGAAGACGTGTCATGAAAACGCATTTCATCACACCGGGTTAGCATAGGTCAGCTTAGGCCGGCGGCAAAATGCCGGTTTTTGCTTTCTAAAGCTAAAGGAGGGCAAAGGCGATGCCTCAGGCCGGATTGATGATGGTGACGGCAATCAGCTCGGAGTCAGCGCAGAAAGAGCCGCCGGGGGCTGGACAGCCGCGCCGCGTTGGTGACAATAGGGCCTTTCACATGGACAGAGGCAGTAAAATGAATACGTTAGAGGCAATCCGCCAGCGCCGCGCCACCAAACAGTTCGATACGCAGCACAGGATGACGCTCGAAGAGAAACAAGCGTTGCTGACCATCGCGCTGCAGGGCGCGCCCAGCGCCTTCAACCTGCAACACTGGCGCCCGCTGCTGATCGAAGACCGCGCCCAGCGCGAGAAAATTCGTGAGGCGGCGTGGGGACAGGCGCAGGTGACCGACGCATCGATGCTGGTCGTGCTGTGCGGCGATCTGTCGAGCTGGGAGTCACAGGTAAGAAATGTCTGGGCCGAGGCGGCGGAGCCGGTGCAGCAGTTCATGATCCCGGCCGTCGATCAGTATTATCGCGGTAAGCCGCAGGTGCAGCGCGACGAAGTGATGCGCAGCAGCGGCATCTTCGCCCAGACGCTGATGCTGGCGGCCAAGGCGCAGGGCTACGACTCTTGCCCAATGGACGGTTTTGATTTCGACGCGGTGGGTGAGATCATCAACAAACCGGCGCATTATCAAATTGCGCTGATGGTCGCCATCGGTAAGGCGGCGGGGCAACCTTATCCACGCATCGGCAAACTGCCGTTCGACGACGTAGTGAAAACCGACCGTTTCTGATCTGAGCGGTGAATGACAAAAGGGGAGGCTTGCGCCTTCCCTTATTTTTTGCGACGCACAGTTCGTTCCAGTAGCTGAAACGGATGCGCCGTTGCAGGCGGTGATACCACATAGCAAACTCCTTCTACCCGACACGGTTTAAATAAATAGCACCGGGCCGGGCGCAAGACGAATGCTTTATCGTGCATAGCTTGCCCGCTGGGCGGGATTAACCGGTTCTATCGGCCCGACGGGTGACCGGCGCCAGCCGCCAGCCGAAGTTCATGCCCGCCGCGGCGCCCAGGATCGCCAGCGTGCCGAGCAGCTGCAACAGGCTGAGGCGGTGGCCGAACGCCGCCCAGTCCACCACGATCGCCACCGCCGGATAAATGAACGACAGGGCGCCGACCAGCGGGGTGGGGATCTGTTGAATGGCACCGTACAGCAGCGTGGACATCAGCCCGGTATGCACCAGGCCGAGTGTCGCCAGCAGCAGCCAATCGACGGGCGCCGCAGGCAGTTGGGCCAGGCCGGCGAACGGCACCAACGCCAACGCGCCGACGGTCAGCTGAATCAATACGATCAGCTGCGGCGGCAACGCGGCCAGCTGTTTGACGATCGCCGCCGCAATGGCGTACATCAGGGCCGCGCCCAGCGCCAGCGCGACGCCGAGCAGGTAGTCATCGCCGCCGCCGCCGCTTTGTCGGCCGGTGACGATCAACACCATCCCGGCGAACGCCACCAGAAGCCAGCCCAGCCGATTGGCCGTCAGCTTTTCGCCGAACAGCAGCGCCCCCAGCGCCACCAACATGAACGGCTGAACGTGATAGGTGACCGTGGCGACTGCGATCGAGGCATGCTTATAAGCGGCAAACAGCAGCGTCCAGTTGAGCACCAACGCCACGCCCCCCAGAATGGCGAAAGCCAGCTGGTGCCGGTTGATGGTACCTCGCTTCAACTGGCCGAGTGCGGCGCAGGTCGCCAGCATCGCCAGCGCGCCGAACGCGCAGCGCCAAAACACCACCGTGGCGGGCGGTTGCCCTAAAGCGATCACCGGCCAACCCACGGTGCCGGAGATGGTCATGGCCAGGATCATTTGCAGTACGCCGCGCGTTTTCGTTTTCATATCGTCCTCCTCGTTGCCTGACCGTGCTTGCGGCGAGGCGACTTAATCATTAAAATGAACAATCGGACAATATGATGAACACGGCAACGGTTGTTCGTCAAGTCGAACAATTGGATGGTATAGCGAACAGTGAGTGACTATCGGATGCAGAACATCACGCCAATCGGCCTGTTGTCGGCGGCGATCCGCCGTGAGCGGGAGCGGTTGAACCTGTCAGTGACCGAACTGGCGAAACGCGCGGGCGTCGCCAAATCCACGCTGTCGCAGCTGGAAGCCGGCAGCGGCAATCCCAGCCTGGAAACGCTGTGGGCACTGGCGATGGCGCTGGACGTGCCGGTCAGCCGGTTGATTTCACAGCCGAGCAGGCAGGTGCAAGTGATCCGTGCCCACGAGGGAACGCCCGCGCTGTCAGAGCAGGGCAACTACGCTGCCACGCTGTTGGCGACCTGCCCGCCGGGGGCACAGCGCGATATTTATCGCCTGCGGGTGCAGCCTGGTGAAGCGAAGCTTTCCCGGCCGCATTCCCCCGGCACCGTCGAGCATGTGATCATCAGCAGCGGCCGGGCGCGTCTTGGGCCGGCGGATCAGCCGTTGGAGCTGAGCGCCGGGGATTACATCAGCTACTCCGCCGATCGCGAGCATATTTTCGAAGCCCTGGAACCGGAGACCACTGCGGTGATGCTGATCGAGCAGGGCTAGCCTGGGCGTTGAGGGTCTGTTTATTGAAAACGATTCTCACTTGTATTAGTGTGCCCGCCTGTTTTGACGCCGGGACGGGCGTGTCACCCGGCGTCGCCGTTTAACGCCCTTCAAGGACCGAAGATGAAAATCGCTATTCCATCCATACTGTTGCTCGCCGGTTTGACGGCGACGCACCCGGCCACCGTGTTGGCCGCTGCACCGCCTGCCGCGGCGGATCAGGGCCAGAGCGACACGGCCAACAACGATTTCAGCTTCGTGCGCTATCGCGCGGATTACCGGGTCAACGCCAACGCCACCAACGTGAAGACGGAAAGCTACGAAGTGCTGCTGAAGACCAAGGCGGCGGTCGAGAAATTCAGCCAAATCCGCCTGAGTTACAGCGAGAAAATGGAGACGCTGGAGGTGGTTGCCGCCTATACGCTGACCGCCGACGGCCAACGCCACGACGTGGCGCCCGATCGCATCTACACCCAGGAGAGCTACTCCAGCGCCACGGCACCGCTGTACGCCGATCGCAAAGTGCGCGTTATCGTGTTCTCCAACCTGGCGCCGGGCTCGCGCGTGGTGTATGAGCTGCGTCGCACGCAAAACACGCCGTATTTCCCCGACTATTTCGGCCTGTGGGAGACGTTCAGCGTTTTCGATCAGTTCGACGACGCCGAAGTGACCCTGCAGGCGCCGGCCAAGCTGCCGATGCATATTTTCACGCGCGGCGTGACGGGCGGGGACAAGCCGCAGATCCGCGACGGGCAGGCGCACTGGCGCTGGCATTATTCGCGCAGCGCGCCGATGAAATCGCAAAACTGGGCGGCGGACAGCTGGACCTTCAGCCCGACCATCATGGCCGGCACCTACCGCGAGTGGCCGCAGTTGGCCAAGGCCTACCAGCTGAAGGCCGGCGCGGCGGCGAAGGTGACGCCGGGCATTCAGGCGCTGGCGGACAACATCACCGCCGGCATCAGCGATCGGCGCGAGCAGGCGGAGGCGCTCTATCGCTGGGTGGCGCAGAACATTCGCTACGTGGCGGTGTACCTGGGCAACGGCGGGCTGGAGCCGAACTCGGCGCAGAGCATTCTCGACAACCACTACGGCGACTGTAAGGATCACGTGGTGATCCTGGAGGCGCTGCTCGCCGCCAAGGGCATTGCAAGCTCGCCGGTGCTGATCGGCATGAACGAAGGCCCAATACTGCCTAAAGTGCCGCTGCTCAGCCGCTTTAACCACGCCATCACCTACGTGCCGGAGTTCAATCTGTACCTGGATTCCACCAACCCCTGGGCGCGGTTCGGGCAACTGCCGGAAGGTGATTTGGGGGCGCCGGTGCTGCTGACGCGCGACGCCAAACTGGCGCGCACGCCGGGCAGTGACGAGCAGCCGGTCAAGAGCGCGCTGAGCGTCGATTTCGTGTTCGACAACGCGGGCAATCTGCAAGGGCAGACCGAGCGTCGGTTAAGTGAAGTAGAAGAAATTGATCTGCGGGGGTACTTCTCGCAGCTTAACCGGCAGAACCGGGCGCAGGCCGAAGCGTCGATCATGTCCGCTTCCGGCATCGACGGCAGCGGTGAGGTGGCGATGAACAGCGATCCGCTGGATCTCAAAAAACAGTTCGGTTACCGCTTCCGCTTCAAGGCGGACGACTACGTCGATTTCGGCGTGGTAGGCGGCATGACGCTGCCCAATCCGCCCGGCGGCAAATCGTTCCGCACGCTGTATACCACCACGGCGGCGCCGGGCAACGAAACGCCGTTCTACTGTAGCGCACAGCGCTACGACGAAACTTACCGTCTGCAGCTGCCGGCCAACGTGCCGATCATCGCCATTCCGCAAGACAGGCAGTTCCGCAATGCGGCGGGCGACTATCGCGTGGCGTGGCGGCGCGACGGGCAGCAGGTGATCGTCAACCACCGGCTGCAGGTGAACGCCATTCGCGGCAAGGAAGCGCTGTGCCAGGCGCAGGATTACCCGGCGTTCCGCGAGCTGTTCCAGCAGGTGCGGCGCGGTTTCCGCGGCCAGGTGGTGTACGGCGAATTGGCCAACGGCAAATAAACCGATGCCCCGCCGCGTTCGGCGGCGGGGCGCAGGCCTCAGTTGAACTCGCCCGCGACCTCGGACCACAGGCTGACGCGGCAGCCGCGCGCGGCGAAAGAGTCCATCTCGCGTTTGATGCCGCCGCTCTCTTGCCAACCCGGCAAATCGAGCACGATCAACTCATCCATCGCCGCCATGAACAGCGCGTCGATCGGCGCCCACAGCTTGCCGATGGCGGTTTTGTCGAGCTCTTGCAAACACAGGTTGATCGGATGCGACATGCTGACCTGGCTAAAAACGGCGCTGCCGGCGCGCACGATAGTGGCGGCGACGTCGTTGCAGGCGATAAAGCGTTGCTGCACGACGTTGGCGTCGGCGTGGCTGTAGGGGCAGGCCAAAAATATCTTTCTCATTACCGTTTTCTCTCTCAATAAATAGGTCGTGGGTGAAAAAAGGGCGCAGCTTTCCCGTGAGGCTGCGCCCCGTTTATTTTTTATGGCTCAGGGATAAATTCAGCGAGTGGCGGCGGCAATCACCGTCGACTGCCTTTGCGTCTGTGCTTTTTCCAGCAATTCGGCTTCCGGCACCGAGATCTTGATGGCGATCAGTACGGCGATCATGCCGCCAAGGAATTTGCCCATCATGATCGGCAGCACCAGCGAAGGTTGGAAGTTGGCGGTAAACGCCAGGTGGTCGCCCAACGTGGCCTGCGCACAGATGCCGAAGGCCACGCACAGCACCTTATCGCGCGCCCGCATGCCTTTAAACAGGTGATAAACCGCGATGATATTGGCCAACACCATAATAAAGCCCAGTGCGCCGGTATCCGACAGGCCGAGTTTTTTGCCGATGAAATGCATCGGCTTGCGGCAATAGCGCTGGAACAAATAACAAATAGGGAATGTACCTGCCAACATAATGCCGATATAACCGGCAATCTCGATGGCGCGGAATAATTCGTCTTTGTCGGCGAATAACGGATCGAATACCCAGCCGCCGAAGACCTTTTTAAACACGCCGGTGAAATGCTCGATGATGCACAGCGCCAGCACCAGTTTGATAAAGGCGTCCGCCGCCTTGCCGAAGATCAGGAACCCTTTCACCATGGCCGCCGGCCGCAACTTCAACCCCAGCGCCAGCAGGAAACACAGGGCGAACAGCGGCGACAGCAGCCGCAGCGCCTGCAGGAAGTCCAGCTGCAGATAGTGCGCGGCGGGCGAGGTGGTGGAAATGATCTCCCTGACCGGCAGGTTGTTGAAGGTGATGGTCACCAGGGCGATCAGCACGGCGAACGGAATGCTGATCAGGCCCGCCATTGCGCCCAGCGCCAGATATTTATGGTCGTCGCGGTTCAGCATGATAAGCCCGACCGGGATCAGGTACACGATGCTGGCGCCGGAGGTATAGCCCACCAGCATGGCGACGATCCACATGTCGCGGTTGGCAGCGATGGCGTCGGCCAGCTGATAGCCGCCCATGTCCACGGCGATCACCGCCAGCGCCGCGATCGAGGCGTCGGAGCCGAGCGCCGAGAAGAAGGGGCCGATGCTGTACATGATCAGGTAAGAGATGATCGGGATCGCCGCCATGATGCCCGCCTGGGCGAGAAACACCGGGCCGATGGCGTGGATGCCGTTGACGAACTCGCGCCCCAGTTCGCCTTCCGGTTTGACGATCGACGCCAGCGCGCCGATCAGGGTGCCGGCCATGATGATATAGATGATGAAATTACCGAACTCAGCCATGGTGTTCCTCCTGCGATGAACGTAAGCCGCGCGAGCGCGCGATGATTTCCTGATAGCGGGCGAACCAGACCGCCATATCGACCTCGGCGGGTTCCGTCACTTCATAGCGGTTGAGCACCTTGAGCGGCTGTTCTACCCCCAACCCTTTGCGCGCCAACTGCGCCACGCCCTGGGCGGTGATCTCCTTATTGGCGGGAGAGACGATGCGTTTTTGGATCAGGTTGGCGAGAAACTGTGTGAAATAGCGGTTGGCGGACAGACCGCCGTCCACCGAAATGCTGTCGCCGATCGGTTTCAGCTTATCCATGGCGTTGATCACCTCGGCGGAACGCATGGCGATGCCTTCGAGGATCGACTGCAGCAGATCCTTGCGTTCGGTTTCCAGCGACAGGCCGGCCCACACCCCGGCGGCGGAGCGGTCCCAGTACGGGCAGGCCAGCCCGGAGAGCGCCGGCACGAAGGCCAGGCCACGCGCGATGGCCGGCTGGGCCGGGAAATCGCCGAATTCATCGAAGTCATTGAACAGGCCGATCTTTCTCGCCCAGTTAATGGCGGAGGCCGCGTTATAAACGCCGCCGTCCAGGCCATACACCGGCCCGGCGCCGGGCAGTTTCCAGCACAGCGTGGGCAGCAGGCCGGAGTCGCCGGCGTCGATCGGGCGCGGCCCGGTGATCGCCTGTAAAAAGGCGCCGGTGCCGAAGGTGATCTTCATCTGCCCCGGCTGATGGCAGCCGTGGCCGTAAGTGCCGGCAAACTGGTCGACGATGCAGGCCGTCAACGGCACCGGTTTGCCGTTGAGCGCGACGTCGCCGAAGTGGCCGATGTTGTCTCTGACCTCAGGCAGGCTGTCGATCGGCACGCCGAACAAACGGCACAGCTCTTCATCCCACTGCAGGGTATGAATGTTGAACAACGAGGTGCGCGACGCCGAGTTATAGTCAGTGAGATGCCGGCCGCACAGGTGGAACAGGAAGAAGGCGTCCATGGTGCCGAGCCGCAGGCGGCCGCGTTGCGCCAGTTGCCTGGCGCCCGGTGCGTTGTTCATCAGCCAGCCCATCTTGCTGGCGGAGAAGTAGGTATCGAGCGGCAGGCCGGTTTTCGCCATCACCAGCGGCTCGGCGCCTTCGCGTTTCAGGCGCTGGATCTCCGGCTCGGTACGCTGATCTTGCCAAACGATGGCGTTGTACAGCGGCAGGCCGCTGTCGGCGTCCCAGGCCAGCAGGCTTTCGCCCTGATGCCCTAAACCGATGGCGTCCACCATGTCGCACTGGCTGAGACAGCGGCGGATATTCGCCAAAATCTCCAGGGCGTCGTGTTCCACCCAGCCCGGATTGGGGGTGATCTGCTTGTGCGGCATGCTGGCCGGCGAATGGTGCCTGCCATCTTCGCCGAACACCACGACCCGGGTGCCGGTGGTTCCCTGATCAATCGCGGCATAACGTTGATTCATCATTGCTTCGCTCTCTTATAGGTTTTGTTTTTTTATTGTGCCTGGTGTTGGTTGTGTGACCGTTTTAATAATCTATCTTCAATTTCACACATTAAAGCAACATAAATCACAAGATAAAATAACCCCGCGTGATCGACCTCATACTTTTTGCTTATCGCCGCGTTCTGCGGCTTTTTTTTGGGAGTTGTGTTGTTTTTGCCATTTCAAATGGGGTTATTGTGTGGTTTTATTGTGGTTATCACATCAAAACGGGACATCAGCATGATGGAAGAACAAACGGATTGGGACATTGTCGTGATTGGCGGCGGTGTGGTCGGGTGTGCGGTATTCCGCAAATTCTGCCTGATGGGCGCCCGTACACTGCTGTTGGAAAAGGGGGGCGATATCCTGTCCGGCGCCAGCAAAGCCAACAGCGCGCTGCTGCATACCGGCTTCGATGCGCCCAGCGGCAGCCTGGAGCTGCGCTGCATGCAGGCCGGTTACCGGGAATTCATCGCTATCCGCGAACGAATGAATCTGCCGCTGCTGCCCACCGGCGCACTGGTGGTGGCCTGGGACGAGCAGCAGTTGGCGGCGCTGCCTGCGATCGTGCAGCAAGCGCATGACAACGGCGTGCCGGACGTGGCGCAGATCGACGCCGCTGAACTGTATCGCCGTGAGCCGCAGCTGGCACCCGGCGCGTTGGCGGCGGTAGAGGTGCCGGGGGAGAGCGTGATCGATCCCTGGAGCACGCCGCTGGCTTACCTGACGCAGGGCGTCAAACACGGCGGCGATTATCGCTTCAATACCGAGGTGACCGGCGCCGAACGCTTGCCGACCGGCTGGCGGCTAACCAGCAACCGGGGCGAGTTTCACGGCAAAATCGTCATCAACTGCGCCGGCAATCAGGGCGACCGGGTAGAAAGTTTCTGCCATCAGCCCGAGTTTGAAATCCGTCCGCGCAAAGGGCAATTCCTGGTGTTCGACAAGGCCGCCGCCGGGCAGGTCAACGCCATCATCTTGCCGGTGCCGACGGCGATCACCAAAGGGGTCCTGCTGTCGAAAACCATCTTCGGCAATCTGCTGCTGGGGCCAACCGCCGAAGAACAGCAGGATCGCGAGGCGGCGACGGTGGACGAAAGCAAGATGCGCGAGCTGATCGAACAGGGCACCCGGCTGTTGCCCACGCTGGCCAATTACAGCGTGACTGCCAGCTATGCCGGATTGCGCCCGGCGACCGAACAGAAACATTATCGCATTCAGCACTATCCCGACCGGCAGTGGATCTGCGTGGCGGGCATTCGCTCCACCGGCCTGACGGCGGCGCTCGGCATCGCGCAATACGTGGAACAGCTTTACCGCGACCATTTTACGCCGTGCTTCACGCCGACAACGCCGGAAACCGTGCACTGGCCGCAGATGCCGATGCTCGCCGACTACGCGCTGCGCGATTACGCGCGCCCGGACAACGGCGGCATCGTGTGCCATTGCGAACTGGTGACCCAGCGGGAGATCGAAGCGGCGTTCGATTCCGCCGTGCCGCCGGAGTGCATCGGCGGGCTACGGCGCCGCACGCGTGTGATGATGGGGCGCTGCAACGGTTTTTATTGCAGCAGCCGGGTGGCAGAAATGGTGGGCGATCGTTTTGGCCAGGCGCTGGCCGTAGGGAGCATTGATGAAAACTGAGTATCAGGTGGCGATTGTCGGCTCTGGGCCGGCGGGGATCGCGGCGGCGACCGCACTGCGGCGGGCGGGGATCGAGGATGTGGTGATCCTGGAGCGGGAACAGCAGGCGGGCGGCGTGCCCAGGCACTGTCGGCATCCCACCTTCGGGCTGCAAACCTTTTACCGGCCGATGCTCGGCTCCACCTATGTCGATAAGATACTGGCGCGCGCCGGGCAAGTGGAGATCCGCACCGGCGTGACGGTGACCGCCATCAAGCCGGACGGCGAACTGACCATCACGGATCAGCGTGGCGTCAGCGCGCTGAAGGCGCAGCGGGTGATCCTGGCGACCGGCGTGCGCGAGACGCCGCGCCATCCGCGCCTGGTGAGTGGCCTGCGGCCGCAGGGCGTGCTGACCGCCGGTGCGCTGCAGCAGTTCGTCTATCTGCGCGGGTTGCAGCCGGGCAAGGCACCGGTGGTGGTCGGCACCGAGCTGGTCAGTTTCTCCGCGTTGTGGACGCTGCGCAACGCCGGGGTGCGCGCCGTCGCCATGATTGAAAGTGGCGACCGGCCCGTCGCCTGGCGTCTGAGCGCGCTCTATGCGCGCCTGATGGGGGTGCCGATCCACTATGCTTCGCGGGTGACCGATATTGCCGGCCGCGATCGGGTCGAATCCATCGAGGTGGAGAATCGCCAGGGGGAGAAACGGCGCATCGCCTGCGACAGCCTGATCTTCACTGGCCGCTTCACCGGGGAGTATACGCTGGTTCGCCAGAGCCATCTGGCGCAGCGGCCGGACAGCGGCTGCCCGCTGACCGATCAGTTCGGCCGCTGTTCTGACGCCGCCTATTTCGCCGTCGGCAACATGCTGCACCCGGCGGACATGGGCGACCAGTGTTATCAGGAAGGGCTGCGCGTTGGCGAAGCCGTTGCCCGTTCGCTGCAGCGCACGCTGCCGCCGGCGCGGCAAACCCTCCCGGTGCGGCACGACGAGCGGATACGCCTGACCGCGCCTGCCAACGTGGCGCTGATCGGCAAACCTACCACGGTCACGATCAATATGCGCGTGGAGCGGGCGGTGTCCGGTTCGGTGGTGGTGCGGTTGGGGGAGAAAGTGCTGTATCGCAAAATGCATCGCTGCCTGCCCGAACGGCGGATCCTGCTGCGTAATATCGCCTTGCCGGCCGACGGCGAGCGTGACGCGCTGCACATCAGCATCGAATCCGCCGGATGAAGCGCGGCAACGGCTTGCGTCTAACGCCCTGAAACCCGTAGTATTCCGTCAGTTAACGCCGCGAGTCTCGGCGGAGGCAGTCACTCTTACTAAAGGCAGCGAGTGTAATGTGAATGGATATCTCTAATTCCGTGGAAAGGCGCAATGAAATACTGGCGTTGATCCAAGCCAACGGCCGGGTTTACGTGAATGAGCTGGCGGATAAATTCCAGGTTTCGCAGGAAACCATTCGGCGCGACCTGAACAAACTGGAAGACTATCGGCTGATCAAGAAGATCCACGGCGGCGCGGTCAGCAGCCAGTTCAAATTCGAGCATGAATTCAACGAGCGGGCCAAAATCGCCGAGGCCGAGAAGCGCGCCATCGCGGAGAAAGCGGTGACGCTGATCCAGCCGGGCGATACGGTATTCGTGGATTTCGGCTCCACCACGCTGGAGTTCGCCCGGCAGTTGGCGACCGTCGATCAGCTGACGGTCATCACCAATTCGCCGCTGATCGCCAACGTCTGTCTGGAAAATGACTCCATCGACGTGGTGCTGATCGGCGGGCAGTTCATCGGCTCCAAAATGGCGTGCCTGGGGGCGATCGCGCTGAGTAACATCGAGGCGTTTTTCGCCGATTATGCCATCATCGGCGCCGGCGCGGTCAACGTGCTGACCGGGGTGATGGATCAAAATGTCAACGAGGCGGCCATCGCGCGCAAAATGATCGCGCAGAGCCGAAAATGCATCGTGTTGGCGGACGAAAACAAGCTGCGCGGGCATGCGATGACGCTGGTGGCCAAATGGCCCGAGGTCGATTATCTGGTGACCTCCGACAGCGGCCACGCATTGGAAGGGTTGGTTTTCCCCGCCAACGTCAATGTGTTGGTGGCGCAGGTGTAAGTGACGGCCCGTTCCGCATACGGCGGGCCGCCGGGATTGTTATTTTTTCACCACCAGGCCCACGCCGCGGCCGCGCGGATCGGACGCGGTTTCCGGCGTGCGGCCATCGATGCGAATGACCTGAATATCCCCCATGTTCCAACCCTGATCTTCCAGGGTGTAACCCATGGCTTTCAACTCGTCCGCCGGTTTACCGGTCAGCGGCGCGAAGCTGTCGTAGTAGAGAGTGTCTTTGGGCAGCAGCTGGTGGTGCACGCGCTGGGCGGCCACCGCCTGACTCAGCGGCAGGTGGTAATCGTAGAGGTTGTTGATCACCTGGAAGATCGAGGTAAAGATGCGCGATCCGCCAGGGGTGCCGATCACCAGGCTGACGTCGCCGTCGCGGGTGATGATGGTCGGGCTCATCGAGGAAAGCATGCGCTTCCCCGGTTCGATGGCGTTGGCGTCACTGCCCACTACGCCGAAGGCATTGGCGACGCCGGGCTTGGCGCTGAAGTCGTCCATCTCGTCGTTCAACAGGAAACCGGCGCCTTTGACCACCACGCCGCTGCCGAAGTCCCAGTTGAGGGTGTAGGTGTTGCTGACCGCGTTGCCGGCGGCGTCGACGATCGAGAAGTGGGTGGTTTGGTGGGTTTCCAGCCCCGGCCGCACCTGCTCGGTCGGCGAGATCGCCGTCGGGTTGATCTCGGCGGCGCGTTTTTGCAGGTAGTCAGGGGCGATCAGCTGTGCTTCCGGCACCTTGGTGAAATCCGGGTCGCCGAGGTAGTCGGCGCGATCGGCGAACACGCGCTTCTCGATTTCCGCCAACAGGTGGATATAGCGAGCCGAGTTTAGCTGCACCCCCTTGAAGTCGGCGGCGCGATCCTCTTTTATCCCCAGCAGCTGCGCCAGCGCAATGCCACCGGAGCTGGGCAGCGGGGCGGTATATACGGTGTTGCCGCGCCAGCTGATGCGCATCGGTTCACGCCATTTCACCCGATAGTCGGCCAAATCCGCCGCGCCGATCAGCCCGTTGTCGCGCTGCATTTGCGCCACCAGCAGGCGCGCGGTTTCACCGTGATAAAAATCGTCGGCGCCCAACTTGGCGATGCGCTCGAGGGTGGCGGCCAGCTCCGGCTGTTTGAACACCGTGCCGGGCTTCATGGCGCCGAAATAGTCGCCGAAGTTGGTCTTGCCGGCGAACAGCTTGTTGGCATCTTCGCGGTACTGGTACTGCTGATCCGCCACCTTGAAGCCTTGCCGCGCATAGCCGATGGCCGGCGTCAGCAGCTCGGCCCACGGCAGCTTGCCGAAGCGTTTATGGGCTTCCCACAGCCCCAGCACGGTGCCCGGCACGCCGGCGGCGCGGCTGCCCACCAGGCTGAGATTCTCGATCACTTCACCTTTCTCGTTCAGGTACATGGTTTTGCTGGCGGCCTTCGGCGCCACTTCGCGGTAGTCGAGAAAATAGGGCTTGCCGTCGACGTACAGCGTCATGAATCCGCCGCCGCCGATATTGCCGGCTTCAGGGTAGGTCACCGCCAGAGTAAAGGCGGTGGCGACCGCCGCATCGACCGCGTTGCCGCCGGCCTGCAGAATTTGCGCGGCGACTTTAGCGCCATATTGATCCGGCGCGGCGACCGCCCCGGCGGTCAGATCGGCGGCGAAGGCGGCGGGAACGGTGCAGGCAATGGCCACGCTCAGAGCTATCGTTTTCAATAAACCGGCAGACATAGAAGATCCTTTTAGCGATTTTCAGTTATCAGGTGAATTCAACTAATTATTTTTGAAACAGCGAGTTAGCGCGTTTTTTTTGAAATGTTGCGGCGCTTCATTGAAGGTAGCAGCGGTCAGGCGGCGTCGCCTGACCAGAATGGAGAATCGTGACGTGGCGCGTTATGCGTCGGCGGGCAGCGCCGACAGTAGCCACTGGCAAAACTGCCGGGCGAGCGGGTTGTGTTCGCTGTCGCGGTGCAGCAGCCACGCCCAGTTGGCGCCGCGCACCCGTTGTTTGGTTAACGGTTGCAGCAGGCCTGTGCTACACGCTTGCTGCGCCAGCAGCCGGCTGACCAGCGCGATGCCCAGACCGTTGCAGGCGGCGTCTAACAGCAGGCCGGGATCGGAAAAATTCAGCCCGCTGCTGCGTTGGCCGACGTGCGCGCCACCCGCCACCGTCCAGTGGCTCCAGTCCATCTCCCGTTCACCGTGCAGGGTGACGCGCTGTTCCTCCGACAACGCCAGCACGCCGGGATGACAGGCGGGGTAAAGTCGATCGGTATACACGATCTTAAAGGTGCAGTCGGCCTGCGCGCTGAGATCGTCGCGAATAGCCAGATCGATGCTTTCCGTCGTCATATCCGGCGGGTCGAAGCTGGTGAACAGCCACAGGTCGATCTGCGGATGCAGGCGATTGAATTCGCTCAGCCGCGGCACCAACCAGTGGCGGGCAAATGCCGGGGTGGTGTTGACGATCAGCTGATTGGGCTTGCGGTATTGATCCAGACGGCGGATACCGACGGCTAACTGCTGCAACATCACCTGCGCGGTGCTGAACAGATCGTGACCGGCATCGGTCAGGGTCACGCTGCGTCCGGTGCGGAAGAACAACGGTTGCTCCAGAAACGCTTCGAGGCTGCGGATCTGTTGGCTGATCGCCGACTGGGTGAGGTGCAGCTCTTCGGCGGCCTGATGAAAACTGCCCAATCGCGCCGCCGCTTCAAACCCCCGCAGCGCGTTCAATGGCGGCCAGTGTTTTAACATAATCGATAAGCCTGTCTAATCAGATATCCACTAAATATATCGTTTGTCGCGGTCATTGGGTAAGCCTAGCATAAGACTTGAATAAAAAACGTTATCTTTGCTGATAACGTGTTGAATTGATAATTATTAATTGAGGTAATCATGTCAACGCGACGTACATTTATCAAGCAACTCTCTGCGGTGGCCGGCGTCAGCCTGACGTCGTCGCTGAGTTTTCCCCAGGGCGTTTACGCAAAAGAGGCGCTTAATTCAGGATGGCGCATGCCCGACGAAGGGGAACCGCAACAGCGGGCGTTTCTTGCCTTTGGCGCACAGCGGGCCATCTGGGGCGAATTCACGGCGGACGTGCAGGCGGCGCAGGGGCGTATCGCCCGCGCCATCGCCGAGTTTCAGCCGGTGACGGTATTTTGCCGCGAGCGTGAACGGCAATTGGCCGAGGCCACCTGCGGCAGCCACAACGTCAGCTATGTCGTCACCGAGCTGGATGACATCTGGGTGCGCGACTTCGGCGCCAATTTCGTCGTCAACGGCGCCGGCGAACTCGGGGCGGTGGATTTCAACTTCAACGGCTGGGGCAATAAACAGCGGCATGCCAAGGATGCGCGCCTGGCGGCGTTTGCCGCCAACCGTTACGGTGCCGTTCAACTGCGCCGCAGCGCACTGGTCGGCGAAGGCGGCGGTATCGAAGTGGACGGGCACGGCACCGGCATCATGACCGAGAGCAGTTGGGTGAATGCGAACCGTAATCCGGGCTGGAGCCGGGACCGGGTGGAGCAGGAGCTGAAAGCGATGCTCGGCCTGCGCAAAATTATCTGGCTGCCGGGCATTAAAGGCCGGGACATCACCGACGCCCACGTCGATTTTTACGCCCGCTTCGTGCGGCCTGGCGTGGTGGTGGCCAACCTGGACACCGATCCGGCCTCTTATGACCATGCGGTTACCCAGCAACATCTGGCGATCCTCAAGGCGGCGACCGACGCCGATGGCCGCCAACTGCAGGTGCATACGCTTTCGCCGCCGCTGGCGCCGCGCGACAGCCGATTCAGCCGCAACAACCCGGATTTTGCGGCGGGCTACATCAATTATTTCGTCATCAACGGCGCGGTGATCGCCCCGGAGTTTGGCGACCCGCAGGCGGATCAGGCGGCACTTGAACTGCTGACGGCGCTCTATCCGCAGCGCAAGGTGGTGCAGCTGGAGATCGACGCCATCGCCGCCGGCGGCGGCGGTATTCACTGCGCAACCCACCAACTGCCGGTGTAAGGCATTCACCGCGTGCGCGTCTGCGAGCCAAGCGCTGCTTGCAGCGCCATATTCAGTTCAAGCACGTTGACGCGGGGTTCGCCAAATATCCCCCAAGCGGGTGGTTGAATATGTGCGTTGATAAGCGATTCGATCTCTTGCTCCGGGATCGCGTGCGCTTGCGCTACTCTCGTGGCTTGCAACCGTGCATTATCCGGGCTGATGTCGGGATCCAATCCGGATGCCGACGTCGTCAGCATATCCGCCGGCAATAATTTTCCTCGCAGGTTGGGCTGGGCCGTTTCCAGCGCCGCGCGGTCGGTCAACATACGGGTGCGCAGAGCGGCGCTGGCGGGGCCCAGGTTAGATCCGCTGGAGTTACCGGCGTTATAAGGTGCCGCTACCGTCTTGGACGCATCGTTAGGGTCAGCGTCGGTCGTCGCGGAAGGACGACCATGAAACCATTGATCTCCTTGCCAGTTTTGTCCGATCAGACGTGAACCCAGCGGATGTCCGCCGGCAGCGAAAATCATGCTGCCATTAGCCTGTACGGGGAATAGGGTTTGAGCTAAACCGTTTATCACCAGGGGATAAGCGATACCGCACAGTAACCAGGTCACCGTAGTAATGCGCAAAGCGCTACCGATTATTCTCAACATGTTCAGGCCCTCTTACATCGCAAGAGACAAGCAGAAATCGATAAGTTTGATGCCGATAAAGGGAGCGATCAGCCCGCCGCCGCCATAGATTAATAGGTTGCGATAAAACATCGCCTCAGCGTTTTTTGGTATGAAACGCACGCCGCGCAGCGCCAGTGGGATCAGCGCAGGGATGATCAGCGCGTTAAAAATCAGCGCAGAGAGAATGGCGCTTTGCGGCGTCGCCAAGTGCATGATGTTGAGCGAAGCCAGTCCCGGCAATGCCGTGATAAACAGAGCCGGTAAAATGGCAAAATATTTAGCGACGTCATTGGCAATGGAGAAGGTCGTCAGCGCGCCGCGCGTAATCAGCATCTGTTTGCCGATAGCCACCAGTTCGAGCAATTTGGTGGGATCGGAATCCAGATCGATGACGTTTGAAGCTTCTTTGGCGGGCATGGTGCCGGTATACATCGCGACGCCGACGTCCGCTTGCGCCAAGGCCGGCGCGTCATTGGTGCCGTCTCCGCTCATCGCCACCAGGTGCCCCAGAGCCTGCTCATGACGGATCAGGGTGAGTTTGTCTTCGGGCTTGGCTTCGGCGATATAATTATCCAATCCCGCCTCGGCGGCGATCACGCTGGCGGTGGTCGGGTTGTCCCCGGTGACCATGACGGTGCGAATGCCCATCGCCCGTAATTGTATGGCGCGTTGGCGAATGCCGGGTTTGAGCACGTCCGATAAGGCGATAATCCCCAATATTTCGCCATTTACCGCGACTGCCAGCGGCGTTGCCCCACGCAGGGCGATACTTTCGGCCAGCCTGTGGAGGTCAGGTGGCGGCGCCGTATTGTAGGTGCTTTGCACGTATTTGATGACCGCATCGACGGCGCCTTTACGTATCACACGGCCGTCGGGCATGTCGGTTCCGCTCATGCGAGTTTGTGCCGAGAAGTCTGTGCCTGCGGCGTCTTCCTGCTGCGGCTCAGGATGCGCGCCGCCCTGCAGTGCAAAGGCGACGGTCGATTGCCCTTCCGGCGTGGAGTCAAACAGAGAGGCCAGGTAGGCTGCCTGCAGCAGTTGCCGTTGTTCGTGCTTTTCAACGGCCACACAGGCGGTGGCTTGGCGATTGCCGATGGTGATGGTGCCGGTTTTGTCCAGTATCAGCGTATTGACATCTCCGGCGGCCTCAACCGCTTTTCCTGACGTTGCCAACATATTAAAACGCATTGTTCTGTCGATGCCGGCAATACCGATGGTAGACAGCAGGGCGCCTATCGTTGTCGGGATCAGCGCGACGGTCAGCGCCACCAGGTCGGCGACGTTAATCTGCGCGTGCAGATAAACGGCCACGGGAGCGATGGCGGCGACGACGATGACAAAGATCAGCGTGAGTACCGACAACAGCACCGTCAGCGCAATTTCATTGGGCGTTTTCTGGCGTCGGGCGCCTTCAACCAGATGTATCATGCGGTCGAGAAAGGTGTTGCCGGGCAACACCGTAACTTTGATCACCAAGGCGTTCGACAGCACCCGGGTTCCTCCTGTGACCGTGGAGGCGACATCGGAGCCGGGTTCTTTGATCACCGGCGCCGACTCACCGGTGATCATTGATTCGTCGACGTAAGCGGCGCCGGAAACCACTTCGCCATCAATAGGGATCAGCTCCTCTTTTTCCACCTGAATTCGGTCGCCCAGCTGCAATTCGAGCGCTGAGACGTTCTCAAAGGTGCCGTTTGCCAAGAGCCGGCGGGCGCCAAGCTCGACCGTGGTATGACGCAACGATGACGCCTTGGCTTTGCCCCGACCTTCGGCCAGGGCTTCGGCAAAATTGGCGAACCAGAGGGTGACGAGCAGGATCAGCGTTACCGTGCCGTTATAAACGACGCCGCCGTGAGACGGGCCGAAAAGCGAAGGGTCTACCGTCAGCGCCGCGGTTATCCAGGTGCCGATCCAAACCACGAACATCACCGGATTGCGAATTTGCAACCGCGGATCGAATTTTTTCAGCGAGTCTACCCAGGCGCGATAGAACAGCGCCGCGCTATAGCCGCCGGCTTTAGGCGCGCTTGACGGTATCGGCAGGACCTCTTTCATGTTCATTTACGTGACTCCCGAGCTATCGGTTAACGTCTAAAACAAGGCGTTATGGATCATTGCAAAATGTTCTGCGACAGGGCCCAACAGCAGCGCCGGCAAGAAGGTCAGCGCCCCCACGGTTAAAATCATCGTCAACCACCAGACGCCAAATAGCAGCGTATCGGTACGCAGCGTGCCGACGCTCGGGGCCAGTGTCGGTTTGGCGGCCAAAGAACCGGCGACCGCCATCAAAAAAATGATCGGCGGATAGCGCCCCAACAGGATGACCAGGGCGATCGACAGGTTATACCAAGGCGTATTGGCATTGAGCCCGGCGAAGGCTGAGCCATTGTTCGCCGCCGCAGAGGTGAAGGCGTACAGCACTTCGGTGTAGCCATGCATGCCGGCGTTATTCAAGGCTGAAACGCCATAGGGCAAAATCATGGACAGGGACGATGGAATGAGTATCACGATAGGGTGGATCAGCAGCGCCAGCGAGACCAGGATGATCTCGCGCTTTTCTATTTTCTTGCCCAGAAATTCCGGCGTGCGGCCCACCATCAGGCCGGCGACAAAGATGCCGATAAAACCGTAGATTAAAAAACCGAGGAAACCGACGCCTTTCCCGCCGAATACGCATTGCAGCATCATTTGCATCAGCGTAGGCAGGCTGCCCAACGGGGTGAAACTATCATGCATGGCATTCACGCTGCCCGTGGTAAAAGCCGTCGTGTACGCCGCATACAGTCCGCTGAGCGCGATGCCGAAGCGGACTTCTTTCCCTTCCATATTGCCGCCAGGCTGACCGGCGCCGCCGTGCAGCGCGAGGCCGACATGTTGCAGCAATGGGGTGCCCGCCTGTTCTGGTAACACGACAAGGGCTAAAAAAACCAGCAACATGGCGGCCATCACGCCATAGATTATCCAGCCTTGTCGGCGGTTGTTAATCATACAACCGAACATGACGACCAACGCCGCAGGTAAACTCGCCATCAGCAATAACAGCACGATGTTGGTCAGCGGGTTCGGGTTTTGGTAAGGGTGCGCCGCATTGACGTTGAAGAACCCGCCGCCGTTGGTGCCAAAGTTTTCAATCGATTCTTGCGCGGCGACCGGCCCGAGGAACAGTGTCTGATGTCCCCCTTGCAGGGGGGACGTGTCGATGCCGGCGCTCAGCGTTTGCGGGACGCCTTGCCATACCAGAAACAGAGCCGCCATGATGGCTACTGGCAACAAGACCCGAGTGATAAAGCGCGTCATGTCACGATAGAAATTACCCAAATCGCCGTTTTGCCGCGGCGTTAAAAAGGCGCGGATGAAGGCGACAGCGACGACAAAACCGGTTGCTGCCGATGTGAACATGGGAAAGGTGATGGCCGCCATTTGGCTGAAGTTAGACAGGGTATTTTCTCCAGCATAGCTTTGCCAATTGGTGTTGGTAATAAAACTGATCGCGGTATTAAACGCTTGCAGTGGCTCCATTCCGCTGAGCTTTGTTGGATTAAGGGGAAGGTGCGCCTGGAATATCAGAATGAAATAAATCAATAACGCCATGAATAAATTGGTTAACAACATGTTTAGCGTATAACTTTTCCAGTTCATCGGCTGACGGCAAGCCTTTTCACCAATCAAAAAATAAAGCGCATTGTCAATGGGATCGAAGAAAACATCCGAAATGTTTTTACGATCGCTGACGACATAAAAGAGGTACCGTCCAGCGACTATGCTCAGCAGAAATGTCGCCAGCAGGACCAGACCGATTTGCAGCCATAAATGCAACATTTCATGACTCCTCTACGACGATACAGCGTGTTATGCCCGTTGACTCAGAATTTATCAGGATGAACCACGGCATAAAGCAGATAAAACACCACGAGAAAAAGCACGATCAATAACAATGAAATAGCCATAAAAATGCTCCAAAAAAGGGCGAGGTATGAATGCGTTGTTGACAATTTGCATGTGCTTGCAATAAGGCTATGTCATTGTCACCATTATTCATCTTTTTTTTCGACAGACGTGTTAATAAGCTTTTCTGCGAAATTAATCATCAAGATGAAAAAGACATAGGCCGCGATAATGAGTATCGGCATTAACCCTGTCAGCCACATAAAAAACTCCTTTCGCCGTTATTGCTGGCGGCGTGAGTGCTGTCGAATGTAATAAGCATAAAGTGCGATGTGGAAACGGGGTGTAAATTTTCTCAAGTACAGAATAAAAATAATGTAAAAATCGGGTTCATGTTGATATACAAAAACATTTTTGATGACTCTCGACGTTTCCCGTTCGTAACATCGCGGTCGTGTTTTTTCCTACGCGACAAGCTGTTACGCAGCTGCTTTCAGAAAGGGATACCGGTATTCGAGATATTGAGAGGCATTATTCTCAACAGGAACATATGGCAATGCAGAGGATAAAGATCGTGGTACTCGGGTTGTCGCTGGCCGCTTGGGAGGGTAAAGACGCAGGGGGGCTATAAGGCACTGCTCAGCCGTTAACGGCAACCGCGCGTGCCAGGTGTTTGGCTGCGCGCGGTTTTTTTATGGGAAGTGTAAAGAAAGGGAAAACCCGGCCGCGGGCCCGAACTCGCCGCGGAGAGCAGAGTCAGACAGAGAACCGTATTCATCTTTCATTCATACCGGCTCGAGGTCGTCATGGCAGAAGACATTCAGCAACAGGTCATCGCGCTTATCGCCGCATTCAACGCGCCAGGGCGGCTGAAGAAGGGCGTGGCCATCACCCCGGAAACCGAGATCAATACCGCGCTCAACCTGTCGTTCAGCGACTCCAATACGCTGATGCGCCGCTACTTCGATACCTTCGGCGTCGACAGCGGCAACTATAACCACGAACTCTATTTTCAGCCGCCGAGCAGCACCGGGCGCTGGTTCTCTCCTTCCGCTTGCACAGTGCACACCCGGCCGCTGTGCGTGTATATGCTGGTGCGCTCGGCGCGCGCCAAACGCTGGCTGTATGACATCCACTTTCTGATCGAGCAGCTGCGATAGGTTTAACGCGCCGAGCCGTCTGGCTCGGCCGGCGGGTAGCCGGCTTCGCCAAGCGCGGTGAGGAACGCCTCGCCGTGCAGTGCGCTCTCGATTCGTACTTCCCGTTTGGCCGGATCGGTTTGAATGTGTGCCTGCGGGTCAACGTTCAGCAGCGTCCGGGTGACGGAGCCGGCGCAGCCGCCGCAGGTCATGGCTGGAATATAAAAACGAATCATTTCACTCTCCTGGTCGATTAAGGTGCTTGATAACGATAAAGTTTGCCAGCGTGGCAAGGTCAACTTTTTTCATTGCGATTCATGCGGCCGTCGTCACTTCAGCTCGCGCATCAGGCCAAACCGAGGCGAGCGGCGCGGCATAGCCGCCGCCGTCGGCTCGGCCAGATCTGCCAGGATAGGGCAGTCGGGGCGCGTATTGCCGTGGCAATGGCCCGCAAGGTGTTCCAGGGTTTGCGCCATCGTCTGTAGTTCAGCGATCTTCGCCTTCAGACCTGCAATGTGTGAGAGCGCCACCGCCTTAACATCGGCGCTTGCGCGTTCACGGTCGTGCCACAGGGTCAGCAATGCCGATATTTGCTCAACAGAAAAACCCAGGTCGCGTGAGCGCCGAATAAAACGCAGGCTATGCACGTCCGGCGAGCCGTAATGGCGATAACCTGCATCGGAGCGCGCCGCTCGCGGGATCAGGCCGATTTGTTCGTAATAGCGAATCATTTTCGCCGAAACGCCGGATAATCTGGCGGCTTGTCCGATGTTCATCCTGCTCTCCTCTTATAATGATGCCGATGCCCCGGTGGAACGGGCTGCCACCCCCGTCGTTTCAGGGGGAGACGCCACGGCCATCGGCGCTGGAAAACGTTTGAGCCGCAGCGCGTTGCCGAGCACGAAGATGCTGGAAAGCGCCATCGCGGCCGCGGCGAAAATGGGTGAAAGCAACGTGCCATTCAGCGGATAAAGCGCACCTGCTGCGACCGGGATCAGGACGGCGTTATAAGCGAAGGCCCAAAACAGGTTTTGCTTGATGTTGCGTATCGTCGCCTGGCTGAGCGCGATGGCATTCGGCACGCCGCGCAAATCGCCCGACATCAACACCACGTCAGCGGCCTCTATCGCCACATCGGTACCCGTGCCGATGGCCAGTCCGACGTCCGCTTCCGCCAGCGCCGGTGCATCGTTGATGCCATCTCCGACAAAGGCGACGTGGGCGCCCTGGCTGCGGAACGACTTCAGCGCCGCCACCTTGCCGTCGGGGAGAACCTCAGCGGCGACGTCATCAATGCCCAGTTGCCGGGCGATCGCCGCTGCCGTCGCCGCATTGTCGCCGGTGATCATCGCGACCTTGAGCCCAAGCGCGTGCAGTGCCTGGATCGCCTCCGGCGTTGTCTCCTTGATCGGATCGGCGACGGCGATCACCGCCGCCAGACGGCCGTCAACGGCGGCATAAAGTGGGCTTTTGCCCTGCGCGCCGAGGCGTTCGGCGACGGATTGGAAACTTGTCGCATCAAGGCCGAGCCGGGTCATGAAGCGATCTGCGCCAACGGACACCGTCCGGCCGCCGATCGTAGCCGAAACGCCGAAGCCTGGCGTGGCGGTAAAGCTGTCGATAGCGGCAAGCGTGAGATTTCGCTGTTTTGCCGCCGTCACGAGCGCTTCGGCGATAGGATGCTCGGAGCGCGTTTCGACTGCTGCGACCAAAGCCAGCACGTCATCGTATGCGAAACCGTCTGCGGGAACGAGATCGGTCAACTCCGGGCGGCCTTTGGTCAGCGTGCCGGTTTTATCGAGGGCGATAACGCTCACATCGCGCAGCGCTTGCAAAGCCTCTCCTTTGCGGAACAATACGCCCAGCTCGGCGGCACGCCCGGTGCCGACCATGATCGAGGTCGGCGTAGCCAGCCCCATGGCGCAAGGGCAGGCGATAATCAGCACCGCCACCGCATTTACCAATGCGAAAGTCAATGCGGGGGTCGGCCCGAATAATAACCAGACCAGGAAGGTCAGCACGGCCGCCGCCATCACGGCCGGAACAAACCACATGGTGACTTTATCGACCAGCGCCTGGATCGGCAGTTTGGAACCTTGCGCCTCTTCCACCAGACGAATGATTTGCGCCAGCACGGTATTCGCACCGACTTTTGTCGCCCGGAAACTGAACGCGCCGTTTTTGTTGATCGTTCCGCCGACCACTTCAGCCCCTACGTTTTTCGAAACCGGCAGCGGTTCGCCGGTGATCATGCTTTCATCGACATAAGATGCGCCTGCAACGACGTCGCCATCCACGGCGATTTTCTCACCTGGCCGAACGAATACCACATCGCCGGCGACCACCTGGGCGAGGGGGATTTCAACGGTTTCACCGCCGCGTTCGACGCGCGCGGTCTTGGGTTGAAGGTTCACGAGCCGTTTGATTGCCTGCGAGGTTCGCCCCTTGGCGCGCGCTTCCAGCATGCGCCCAAGCAGGATCAGTGTGACTATCACGGCGGCGGCCTCGAAATAGACGTTGGCGGTCCCCTGCGGCAACACCGCAGGAGCGAAGGTGGCGACCAGCGAATAGCCGTAAGCCGCCGCCGTGCCGACCGAAACCAGTGAGTTCATGTCAGGGGCGCCGCGCAGGAGCGCCGGAATGCCTTTGCGGAAAAAGCGCAGCCCCGGGCCGAGCAGCACAAGGGTGGTGAGTGCGAACTGTATGTGCCAACTCGTTTGCTCGCCCAACGTATGCATAACCCAATCATGCACGGCGGGGATGAGGTGCGAACCCATTTCCAGCAGAAATACCGGCAAGGTAAGGAGGGTGGCGGCGAGCAACGCGCGTCGTAATGCCCGCGCCTCGTTCTCGCGACGTTCGGCATCCCGCTCGGCCGCGTTGGCGATATCCGCTGACAGGCGGCGAGGCGTGTAGCCTGCGCGCGTGACGGCGGCCTCAAGATCTTCTGTGGACACCGCGCCGGCAAGGTAACGTACGCGGGCGCGTTCTGTCGCCAGATTAACCGTGGCTTCAAGCACGCCGCTGACTTGCGCCAGCGCTTTCTCCACCCGGCCGACACAGGAAGCGCAGGTCATATTTTCGATCGCAAACTCGGCGCTTTCCTCCCGCACGGCATAGCCGGCATCTGCGATGGCGCGGACGGCCGCTTGCGGATCGGCATCGCGGCTGAAAGTGACGTCGGCGCGTTCGGTTGCCAGATTAACCGTGGCCGCCTGCACCCCAGGCACTGCGTTCAGCGCGCGTTCGACGCGGCCAACGCACGATGCGCAGGTCATGCCTTCAACCGGCAGGCTGAGACGCACGGCCGAGGGTGGGGATACGTTGACGTTAAGTGAATTCATGTCATAGGCCCTTAAAGAGTGGCTGGTATAAGAAGGCTAGAGCTTCCCATCGGGGGAAGGTCAAGGTTCATTGAGGATCTTTATCGCCGGCGTTGAACCGCGTGCGCCACGGCAGTCTTTGAGCGCCGTCGTGCACGCTTCCCAGCCGCCGCCGAGCGCCTTGTAGATGCTCACCACGGCAAGTTGCTGATTAGCGCGAGCTATTGCCACTGCGCGTCGGCTGGCAAAATCGGCCCGTTCGGCCTCGAGCACCTCCAGATAAACGCCTTCACCTGCGGCGAATCGCACCTGTGAGAGCCGCGCCGCCTCACGATTCGCCGCCGCTTCGAGCAGCCGCAGATCTAGCGTGCTGGCCGCCCCGGCATAGGCTTTGAAAGCATCATCCGTTTCACGCAGCGCACGCAGCACCGTCTGGTCGTAAATCAACAGCGCCTGTCGCGTGCGCGCCTCGCTGGCGGCGATCCTGGCGCGTACACGGCCGATATCGAGAAAAGACCAGCGAATCACCGGGCTGATGAAGCCGGAGAGCACGCCGGCATCGCTCATCGCATCGAGGTTGCCGGCGACCAGCCCGATCGCCCCCCGAGCCTCGATTTGCGGGTAAAGCGCCGCTGTCTCCACCCCAATCAGGGCGGTAGCCGCCGCCAGATCCCGTTCAGCCGCCGCAATGTCGGCGCGCCGTGAAAGCAGGGCGCCGGGGGTGCCCACGGTGACGGTCCGCAGCGCCGGTGTCCGATTCTCGGCGGGGGCGGCCGGAAGACGAAATGTCTGGGGCATTTCGCCAAGCAGCGAGGCCAGCGCGTTGGCGGTGGCCGCGCGGCGGCGTTCCAGTTCCGGCGCCGTCACCTCGGTGCCGCGCAATAGCGCCTCGGCGCGCAATCGATCGAATTCGCTGGCGGCGCCGGCGCGCAGTTGCCTGTCGACCAACGCCAGGCTCTGGCGCTGGCTCCGGCTGATGTCGGCGACCACATTGAGCTCGGCCTCGATGCCGCGTAGTTCGAACCAGGCGGCGGCCACTTCTGCGGCGACGCCCGCCTGAATGGCGCGCAGCAGTGCCTCGCGGCTCCCCGCCTGCGCCTGAGCGGCCTCAACCGAACGCCGCACACGGCCAAAAAGGTCGATTTCCCATGCGGTTTCAACAGCCCCGCGGTAGATTTCCGCATGACGCGGTTGCCCGGGCGATCTTTCAATTTCGCCCAGGCGACGAGTCTCATAACTCAGTGCCGCGCCGCCGTGCGGCAGGGCATCCTGCCGCTGTTCACGCAGCATGGCCTTCGCTTCGTCAAGCCGGGCGACGGCGATGCCAATGTCATGGTTGGCCGCCAACGCGCGCTGAATCAAGGCGGTGAGCGCCGGATCGTCAAAGATGCGCCACCACTCAACCTCGATGTCTCCCGTGCCTATCCCCTGGGGCGGTTGCCCGAAGTCGGCGGGAAGCCGCGCGGCGGGCGGCGAGTAATCGGGTCCGACGGACGCACATCCGCTTAGCAGGGCGAGCGCGCTCAGCGGGAATAAAAAGGCTTTATAAAGGCGTTTCATCAAGTGCGCTCCTGGCTACTGCGTTGTTTGGCTTGTGAGCGATAGTGCTCGAACCAGGTTGCCAGGCCGCGGACCACCACATAAAAGACCGGCGTCAGGAACAGGCCGAATAGGGTCACGCCCAGCATGCCGGCAAAAACCGCAACCCCCATGGCCTGACGCATTTCCGCGCCCGCGCCGCTGGCGAAGATCAGCGGAACGACGCCGGCGATAAAAGCAAGCGATGTCATTACGATGGGCCTTAACCGCAGCCGGCAGGCTTTGATGACCGCATCGAGCGCGCTTGCGCCTTCCTCTTCCAGACTGCGGGCGAACTCCACGATCAGAATGGCGTTCTTGGCGGCCAAACCGACCAGCACAATGAGGCCTATCTGGACGAAGACGTTGTTGTCGCCGCCCACCAGCCAGACGCCCAGGATGGCGCTCAGCAAACACATGGGCACGATGAGCAGCACCGCCAAAGGCAGCAGCCAGCTGTTGTATTGCGTGGCGAGGATCAGGTAGGCGAGCAGTACGCACAGTGGGAAAATGAACAACGCCGTATCCCCTGCGAGTTTTTGCTGGTAGGTGAGGTCTGTCCATTCTACGGCCATGCCTTCTGGCAGCGTCTCTTTGGCCAAACGCTCCATGAGTGCAACCACCTGCCCGGAACTGACGCCCGCCGCCGCGCCGCCCGTGATATCGGCCGAGGGATAGCCGTTGTAACGGATGATGCGATCCGGGCCGGCGCTCGGCGTCACGGTGACAAAGGAAGACAGCGGCAACATGTTTCCGGCGGCATTGCGCACCTGTAGCCGACCGATGGCCTCAGCCTGCATGCGATGATCGGCATCGGCCTGGGCGGTCACCTTGTAGGTGCGGCCAAACCGATTGAAATCATTGATGTAGAGTGAACCGAGGTAGATCTGCAGCGACTCGAACACCTCTGCCAGACGCACCCCTTGGCTCTGGGCCTGAGTGCGATCGATAGAGACGTCGAATTGCGGCGCATTGATGTCCAGGCTGGTCATCAGGCCGGCTACCTGTCCTGACTCGGCGGCTTTCGTCATCAGGATTTGGGTGTGCTGAACCAAGGCTTCAAGCCCGGCGCCGCTGCGATCTTCTACCTGCATCTTGAATCCGCCGGTGGCGCCGAGACCGGGCACCGGCGGCGGCGGAAAGACGCCGAGGAAGCCATCGGGGATGTCGGCGAATTTTGCCTGCAGCCGTCCGGCTATCGCCGTCGCGGCGAGTTCTGGCGTTGTGCGATCCTTAAACGGATCGAGCATGACGAACATCACGGCGGCATTGGGCACGTTGACGAAACCGTTGATGGAAAGCCCCGTGAAAGCCACGACGCTTTCAACGCCGGGCTCCGCCAATGCGATCTGCGACATCTTTTTCACCACCGTATCGGTGCGATCCAGCGAGGCTGAGTTGGGCAACTGGGCGATACCGACGAGGTAGTACTTGTCCTGCATAGGCACGAACCCCGGCGGTACGGCCTTGAAACCAAAGAAGGTCAGGACGAGGAGCCCGCCGTAAATCAGCAACGCCACGCCGCTGATGCGCACGATCTTGCGCACGGCATTGCTATACGCGTCCGGAACGCGTTGGAAGGGACGAACGATCGTGTGCCACGGCCGGGGAAGGCGTTCACCGGCCGGGTGCGGGCGGAGCAACAGCCCGGCCAACGCCGGACTGAGCGTGAGCGAATTGAGCGCCGACAAGAGGGTCGAAATAGCAATGGTCAGGGCGAACTGCCGATAAAATTCGCCCTGCAGGCCGCTCAAGAAAGCGGTTGGAATGAAAACGGCGGCAAGCACCGAGGTGATGGCGATGATCGGACCGGTGACTTCGCCCATGGCCAGCTGCGCGGCTCGCTGCGGTTTCTCGCCATTTTCGAGGTGCCGTTCCACGTTTTCCACGACCACGATCGCATCATCGACGACGATGCCGATCGACAACACCAGGCCGAACAAGGACAGCGTATTGAGCGAGAACCCCAGCAAATACATGATGGCGAAGGTCCCGACCAGTGAAACCGGCACTGCCATCAATGGGATCAGCGAGGCTCGCCAACTGCGCAGGAACAGCACGACCACAAGGACGACCAGCAGGATAGCTTCCAACAGGGTCGTCGCCACCGACTCGAGCGACGCGCGCACGAAGACCGTGGGATCATAGGCGATCCGGGAACTGAGCCCGGCCGGGAAGTTGCCTTCAAGGCGCTTGACGGTCGTTCTGACCGCTTGTGCGACGTCAAGCGCGTTGGCGCCGGGACTCTGAATGATTTGCAATGCGACGGCCGGCTCACCGTCGAGCAGGCTGCGCAGTGTGTAAGCATCAGCGCCCATTTCGATGCGGGCGACATCGCGCAAACGGGTCACCTGACCGTCGTCGCCGGTGCGAATGATGATATCGCCAAACTGCTTCTCGTCGGTCAGCCGCCCGAGGGTGTTTACCGTAACCAGGAATGCGGCGTTGGCATCGGGCGCCTGGCCGACGGAACCGGCCGCGACCTGAACGTTTTGCTCGCGCACTGCGGTAACCACGTCGCCGGCAGTCAGCCCGCGTGCGGCGATCAGGTCCGGATCCAGCCAGAGACGCATACTGTATTCGCCGGCCCCCCAGACCTGAACGTCGCTGACTCCCGGAATGCGGGACAGTTCGTCACGGACCTGAAGGTAGGCGTAATTCGAGATATAAAGCGGGTCATAGCGTTTGTCGGGAGACAGGAGATGCACCACCATCAGGATATCCGGTGATGTTTTCTGCGTCACCACCCCCTGATGCTGCACTTCTTCAGGCAGGCGTGGTAGCACGCGCGCGACCCGGTTTTGCACCTGGATTTGCGCCATATCGGCATTCGTCCCTTGTGCAAAGGTGATGCTCAAGGTCATTCGGCCGTCGGTCGCCGCCTGCGATGACAGATACAGCATGCCTTCGACGCCGGTGATCGCTTGTTCAAGCGGGGCCGCCACCGTTTCCGCAATCACTTGCGGATTGGCGCCGGGATAAGAGGTGGTTACTTGTACGGTGGGCGGCGTGACCGCGGGATACTCGCTGAGCGGCAATCGGAACAGCGCCACGATGCCGGCGATCAGCGTCAAGATGGAAAGGACGATGGCGAAGATCGGGCGTTTGATGAAAACGCGAGGGAAGTTCATGTCGCGTCTCCCGAAACGTGCAGCGGCGCGATAGGGGTGCCGTCAATCGCGGTGGGGTGCGGCGTGATTGGCATGCCGGGACGCACCAGCCCTTTCACCACGATACGTTCTCCCGGCTGCAGGCCTTGCTCTATTACGCGCATGCCCTCAACGAGTGGGCCAAGTTCGACGGGGCGGTATTCGGTCTTATCGTTTTTGTCTACGACCAGTACGTAGCGGCGGCTTTGATCGGTGCCGATCGATTGATCGGAGATCAGGATCTTGGCTTGCGGCGCGCCGGTTTCCAGCTTGACCTTGGCGAACAGCCCCGGTGACAGTCGTCCATCCGGATTAGCGATCGCCGCGCGCAGTCTCACCGTTCCCGTCGCGCGGTCGGCGACATTGGCGAGGAAGTCAACGCGGCCGCGTCGGGAATAGGTCTTGTCGGCGAGCAACGCCACCGTCACCCTGATGTCATGCGTCACCGTCTTGTCGCGCCACGCGGCGAGCGATTGCAAATAGGTGCGTTCATCGACATCGAAATAAACGTGGAGCGGGTCGATCGAGACAATAGTGGTGAGTGGCGTGACGCCGCTGGCGACGTAGTTGCCTTCGGTGATGAGCGTCTGGCCGACGCGCCCGGTAATCGGTGCGGTAACGCGGGTAAAGTCCATGTCCAACTTCGCCGCCTCTCGCGCCGCCTTCGCCACATTGACCTGCGCTTTGCTCGCATTCATCGCGGCGGTGGCCGCATCCAAGCGATCGCGGGCGATGACGTTTTGGATAAACAGCGTTTTGGCGCGCGTATAGTCGGCCTGGGCGAGGGTTGAGGCGGCTTCCGCCTCTTGCAAGCGCGCCGTGGCTGCGTTGAGCGCGGCCTGGAATGGCCGCGGATCAATGAGAAAAAGCGGGTAGCCTTTTTCTATGACGCGTCCTTCCGGCACATGCACTTCCTGCACGTAGCCGGCGACGCGAGGACGCAGTTCAACGCGCTTGATGGCGGTCAGCGAACCGGTGAGTTCGACAAAGGGCGTGATTGGGCGAACCAGCACCTCGGCTACCGGAACGTTGGGCGGCGGCACAGGGGCCGCCGGGGAAGGATTCTCTTTGCACCCGACGGCAGCGAAAGCGACGCTTGTCGCCGCTGCAATCAGGGTAATCGTTTTGGCTTTCATCATGTGACCATTCCTATCGAAGTCGACAGTAGAATTGGCTGCGTCGAGGCAGCTCATCCTGCGTTATCCGACTTCCAACGTTTGGAAGGTCAAGCGATTTTTGGCCTATGAAAAGGGGGAGGGGCTGCAGTAAGGGAGCCTTATTCTGCGTCAGCCCCCGCCGTTTACTGCTCCAGCAGCTCGGTGAACTTCGCCAGCCATTGCGGGTGCGCCGGCCAGGCCGGTGCGGTGACCAGATTACCGTCGACGTGCGCCTGATCGAGGCCGATCTCCGCATAGTGGCCGCCGCCGAGCCGCACTTCCGGCGCACAGGCCGGGTAGGCGCTGCAGGTGCGGCCTTTCAACACCCCGGCCGCCGCCAGGAGCTGCGGGCCGTGACAAACGGCGGCGATCGGTTTGTTCGCGGCGTCAAACGCCCGTACCAGCGCGATCACTTCAGGATTCAGGCGCAGGTATTCCGGTGCCCGGCCGCCGGGGATCAACAGCGCGTCGTAGTGCTCTTCTTTCGCGGTGGCAAAGTCGGCATTCAGGAGGAAGCGATGGCCGGGTTTCTCGCTGTAGGTCTGCGCGCCGTCAAAGTCGTGGATCGCCGTCATGATGTAATCGCCGATGGCTTTGCCGGGGCACACGGCATCCACCCAGTGGCCAATCATCTGCAACGCCTGAAACGGCACCATGGTTTCGTAATCTTCGGCGTAGTCGCCGACCAGCATCAGGATCTTTTTCTTGCTCATGATCACAACTCCTGCGGGATGGGTGTTGCCTAAGGTATAGCCCAGCGGCCGGCGGAATGCGAAGCGCGAAGTGCTTTGGAATACACGATAAATAAGCGTAAAAATAGAGTTGACTTTCTTGGTGTGAATAAAAAAATAATTGTCTTAGCGATCTGTTCAGTAATGGATTTGATTTTCGTTTGTTTCCTATGATAGAAAAACGGCTCCTCACTAAAATGGAAAGGAAACCGGTTAGCACGTTCCGTACAAATACACCAGAATTCTGTGATTATTACCATTGCGTAATAGTAGAAAGCACTTGTTTAGTTTTTTATTATTTTTGAAGGAACAAAAAAATGCCTATTTTAAATCGCTGTGCCACAGCCTGCGCATTGGCGCTGAGCCTGTTGGGGAGCTCGGTTGCAGCACACGCTGGGGAACAAGAGGAACTCACCAAGAAACTGGATGAGTCGGTAATGACGTATGCTTACTCTAAGAGTAGCAGCGATATGGACACCATTAATGAACTGATAAAAAATGGCGCTCACCCCACGATTCAAACGGTATGGTATGCCGCCTATTACAAACAGCCGGCGCTGCTCGATCGTTTTCTTGATATGTCGGTGAATGTGAATCAAGCCATTAGTGACAATGGAGAAACAGTATTGTTGTCAGCGTTGGGAAATACCGACAAGTCTGAATTATCCGATGATGATCTTCACATTCTACAGAGCTTGCTAAAAGCCGGTGCCAATACCAATGTCATTGCACAGGGGGGGACGAATACGCCACTTATTGCCGCCACCAAAAGCCAAGGAGCCGCGCCCGCGCTGGTGAAACTGTTGCTGCAATTTGGTGCGGATGCCAAGCAGGTTACCCCGCAAGGATTTTCACCAATAATGGGGGAAGGGGCGGCAAATCTGGAGGTCATCAAACTGCTGGTAGCCGCCGGCACAGATCCGTATGGCGTCAGCAAGGTAGGATCAACGCCTTTGCACTTTGTTTGCACGCGGGATTATACCCAGGACGGTAAGCCGGACCCGCAAGCGGCACAGCGTATCGCCTTGTTGCATAAACCCGGAACGTCTATCGATGCTCAACCGCCCCAGCAACAGGCCTGGCCTGTTGGCACACCGCTGCTGGAAAGCTTGACCAGCAATAATCCTGACTGCGTCAAGGCGTTGTTGGCGGCGGGTGCTGATAAAGATGCGTTGGCTTTCCCGGCAGAGTATGTGGCAGCAGATCCAAGCGTAAAAGGTAAAACGGTTCGTCAGAATATACTCGGGTCGGCAGAAAAATATCCTACCCTGTATTCGCCAGAAATCGTGGCCTTGTTTCAAAAATAGGTGAAAACGAAAAAGGGGGCTTTCGCCCCCTGATAAAATGGCCCGCGCGCGGGCCAAATAAGCCAGCATCAGCCTGGGTAGATGCCGCGCTCTTTACGTGCGGTCAGGATGCGCTCACAGGCCACGATGTAAGCGGCGGTGCGCAGGCTGCACTCTTTCTCAGCCGCTTTGTTCCAGACGTGGACCATCGCGTCGGTCATGATCTTGTCCATACGCTCGTTGATCTCGGACTCGCTCCAGAAGTAGCTCGCCATGTCCTGCACCCACTCGAAGTAACTGACCGTTACGCCGCCGGCGTTACAGATAACGTCCGGGACCACGGTGATGTTACGGGAACGCAGAATGTCGTCCGCATCCGGGAAGGTAGGGCCGTTAGCGCCTTCCAGCACCAGCTTGGCGCTGAGGATTTCGGCGCGCTGGCGGGTGATTTGGCCTTCCAGCGCCGCTGGGATCAGGATGTCCATGTCAACCGACCAGAATGCTTCGCTCTCGATCTCGCTGGCGCCAGGGAAGCCGGCGATCTGCTTGTGCTTGGCCTGGTATTCGGTCAGCGCGGTCAGGTCGATGCCGTTGGCGTTGAACAGGGTGGCGGAGTGGTCCTGGATGGTGACGACGCGAGCGCCGACGCCAACGAACAGACGCGCCGCTTCGCTGCCCACGTTACCGAAGCCTTGTACCGCAACCTTGGCACCTTCGATCTGCACGCCCAGACGCTTGGCCACTTCGCTGCCGGTGACGAACACGCCGCGGCCGGTGGCTTTCTCACGGCCCAGGGAGCCGCCGAGGTGGATTGGCTTGCCGGTGACCACGCCGGTGATGGTGGTGCCGTGGTTCATGGAGTAGGTGTCCATCATCCAGGCCATCACTTTGGCGTTGGTGCCGACGTCCGGCGCAGGAATGTCTTTCTGTGGCCCGATGATGAAGCCGATTTCGCTGGTGTAGCGGCGGGTCAGTCGCTCCAGTTCACCTTCAGACAGTTTGAACGGGTCGACGCGGATGCCGCCCTTGGCGCCGCCGTACGGCAGGTTGACCGCGGCACACTTGATGGTCATCCAGGCGGACAGGGCCATCACTTCGTTCAGATCGACGTCAGGGTGGAAGCGGATACCGCCTTTGCCCGGCCCACGCGACAGGTTGTGCTGTACGCGGAAACCTTCGAAGTGGCGGATGGTGCCATCGTCCATCTGCAGCGGGATATCAACAATCAAAGCGCGCTTAGGGTGACGCAGCGTATCAACCCAGCGTGACAGCTCGCCGAGGTAAGGGGCGACGCGATCGATTTGTTGCAGATATGTAGCCCAAGCGGTGGTGCTGCTGTCTGAAGCGTAGGATAGCTTTTCCATAACCAACCTTTATATATTAGAGGTATTTATTTCGTTTAACCGTGGATTAGCAAGCGCATAACACTTTGCGACGCTAAATTTACCATTAATTATGCCGGTTGTTACCCCCCCTCTCATCGGGCCAGCGGCCGCTTTTTCGCCACTTGTGGGGCGATAAATGAATAGTTAATTACTTTTTGTCGACCCTGAGCGGACACACGCACAATTTATGCATATAAAGCGCATAAAACACCTTTTTATCTATTTTTCAGAAGCTTGAATGTGATCAAAAAGTTTCATTTTATTTAACTGCCATGTTGACAATGGCATTTCCCCTCGCCAGAGTTAAATTAATGTTAAAACGGCACCGGCGTCGTTTTTTTGTTGCACAAGGGAAAGTTTAACCATTTGATATTGTAGTGTTTACTCACCACGCTCAGGCTTGCACGCCAAACGTGGACGATACGGCTGTTCACGCGAGCTTTTCTTGGTACCCATTATTATTACCTCCCCGTCACAACGGGGCGGGCGGCGTTTGGTCTGAATTTTTTTGCCGGTTAGAGCGCCTGCGGGCGTTTCACTCCTGCTGCAACCGCACATCGGTTGCTTAATCGCCTTAATGACGGACAGGTAACACCATGACAAAAAATCACTGCGATCGGCTGAACCCAGGTTCAGCCGAGGGGCCGAACTGTGCCCAAACCCTGCAGCGCGGGCTGAGCGCGCGCCATATTCAACTGATTTCGATCGGCGGCGCCATCGGCACCGGGCTGTTTATGGGCTCCGGGAAGACCATCGCGCTGTCGGGCACCTCCATCGTGCTGACTTACGCCATCGTCGGCTTTTTCATGTTCATGGTGATGCGGGCGATGGGGGAGCTGCTGCTCACCCGGCTTGACTACCGTTCGTTCGCCGACTTCGTCTCCGAATACCTGGGGCCGCGCGCCAGCTTTTTTCTCGGCTGGTCCTACTGGCTGAGCTGGGTGGTGACCTGCATCGCCGACGTGGTGGTGTGCGGCGGTTACGTGCAGTATTGGTTGCCGAACGTCTCGCCCTGGCTGCCGGCGCTGCTGACGCTGGGGTTCCTGTGTCTGTTCAACATGCTGTCGGTCAAGATGTTCGGCGAAGCCGAATTCTGGTTCGCCATGATCAAAGTGGTGGCGATCGTCGCGCTGATCGCCACCGGTGCCTGGATGGTGTTCAGTGGCTGGACCTCGCCGGACGGCGTGACCGCATCGCTGCATAACGTCACCGATCCCGCCATTTTCATGCCGCACGGTATCTTCGGCTTCTTCGCCGGTTTCCAGATCGCTATTTTCTCCTGCACCGGCATCGAGCTGCTGGGCACGATGTCGGCGGAGACCAAAAACCCGGAGAAGGTGCTGCCAAAGGCGATCAACGTGATCCCCGCGCGCATCATCGTCTTCTACGTGTGCTCGATGCTGACCATCATCGCCGTCACCTCGTGGAGCCATATCTCACCGGACAGCAGCCCGTTCGTGATGCTGTTCGATCAGGCGGGGCTGCCGGCCGCGGCTGCGGTGATCAACTTCGTGGTGCTGACCTCGGCGATGTCCTCGGCCAACAGCGGGGTCTACTCCAGTACCCGCATGCTTTACAGCCTGTCGATGGAAAAGCACGCGCACGGCCAGTTCCGCATTCTGTCGCGCAGCACCGCCATCCCGATCCGCAGCCTGCTGTTTTCCTGCTTCTGCATGGTGGCTGGCACCTTGCTGCTGGTGCTGGTGCCGAACGTGATGACGCTGTTCACCATCGTCTCCACCGTGGCGGCGATCCTGGTGGTTTACAGCTGGGGCATGATTTTGGTTGCCTACCTGGTGTATCGCCAAAAGCGGCCGGATCTGCACGCCGGTTCCAACTTCAAAATGCCGGGCGGGGTACTGATGGCCTGGCTGACGCTGGCGTTCTTCGCCTTTACGTTGGTGCTGATGGTGTTCGATCGCGATACGCTGATCGCGTTGTGCAGCATGCCGCTGTGGTTTACCGCGCTCGGTCTGATCTGGCGTTATCGGGTTCGCGACAGCCTGGCGCGCGAAAGCTACGTGTTTTATCAGCGCGGCGCCGAGGCGGAATAACCGGTGAAGGATGCGCCGCTTGCCGCCCGTCCACTCGGCAAGCGGCGGCAACTGCGGTATGCTAAGCGGCTGAACAGCAAACCAAACCGGGCTATACGGAGACACCCCAGCGTGCCGAACTCTTCTTCTCAACTCGAACTTTTACGCTCGGTCGCCGATGGCATCGCGGCCCTGTTTTTCCCGAATGCGGAAGTGGTGATCCACGATCTGGCCACCAACAAGGTCGCCTATCTGGCGAACAACCTGTCGAAGCGCAAACCGGGCGACGACGCCGGGCTGGAGGATTTCGATCTCGATGATGGCGCCGGCGTGACCGGCCCTTATGAGAAGCTGAACTGGGACGGCAAAAAGATGCGTTCGGTGAGCATCGCCGCGCGCGACGAGCAAGGCAACCCCAGCTACCTGCTGTGCATCAACCTGAGCACCGCGATGTTCGAGGACGCCCGCAACGCGCTGGACATGTTCCTGTCGGTCACGCGGCTGCAGCCACAGCCGCAACAGCTGTTCAAAGACGACTGGCAGGAGAAGATCAACACCTTTCTGCACGACTGGCTGCGGCGGGAGAACGCCGCGCTCGGCGCGTTGAGCCGCGAACAGAAACGGCGGCTGGTCAGCGATCTCTATCACCAGGGGGCGTTCAAGGCCAAAAGCGCGGCGGACTACATCGCCAATGTACTGTCGATGGGGCGCGCCACGGTGTACAAACACCTGCGAGAACTGAAACAAGGGGAGTAACGCCGCACGCTCACTTAGCCGTACTTGCTTGCGAATATTGCGGCAGGCGATCCTCGATCGATTCCCATGATGCTTTTTCCGCCACGAATCGATGTTCCCTGGCGGTTTTATGCAGCGGCGTATCCAACGTTCCCAATCGGATACCCAACACTTCAGGATGCTCTGTGCGCCAGGCGTAAATCGGGGAACCGCAATGGCTGCAGAAAGCCCGAAACATCCCCGGTGAGGATTCGAACTCGCGCAGCACCTCCTTGCCGGCGGTCAACACGAAGTGTTGCCGGTTGACAGGGGCATTCGCCCCGTGTGCGGAACCACTGGCCTTGCGGCAACTGATACAGTGGCAATAGCCAAAGTCACCCGGTTCAGACAGCAGCGTATACTTCACTTTTTGGCACAAACAGCTTCCGTCATACATTTTTCAACCCTCTTGCTGTTAGCGATGGCCTTCAATCCAGAGAGACGTTGGCCGGCAAACGATGCTGTTCCCCCCAGTGGCACATCATGTCGATCACCGGGATCAGCGAGCGGCCGCGCTCGGACAGGCTGTACTCCACCTTGGGCGGGATCTGCGGGTATTCCTTTCTCACCACCAACCGATCTTTTTCCAGCTCCTTCAGCGTTGAACTCAGCGTCTTGTACGAGATAGTGCCGATACAGCGCTGCAGCTCGTTGAACCGCAGCACCGGTTTATACAGCGCCAGCCAGTACAGAATGATCATTTTATATTTGCCGTTGATCACCGACAGCGTATAGCCATAGCCGGTGTCTTCGAGGCTGATGCCCGTTGGGCTGCAGCGGGATTCGGCGGTCATTGGATACTTTCTCCAGGGTAAGTATGTGTCGTAAGTGTGCGTATTTTACATTTTTAAAGCATACCCTATGATGCGCCGGTAAACACCTGACAGGAGAAATCGATATGAAAACGCTGGTGGTGGTGACCCATCCCGACATGGCGAACTCGGTGGTCAATAAGCGTTGGCTGGAGGAGCTGCGGCGCTACCCGGAACGGTATACCGTGCACGAACTGCACCAGGCCTATCCCGACTGGCAGATTGACGTCGCCGAAGAGCAGCGGCTGATTGAAGCCCATGACAACATCGTGCTGCAGTTCCCGATATTCTGGTTCAGCAGCCCGCCGCTGTTGAAAAAATGGCTGGACGACGTGCTGACTTATGGCTGGGCCTACGGTTCCCGCAGCGGCTACAAGATGCAAAACAAAACGCTGGCGCTGGCGGTCACGGCGGGGATACGCGCCGAGGATTATGCGCGTGAAGGGCGCTATCGTTACTCGCTGGAAGAAATTTTCCGGCCGTTTGAAGTGACCGCCGATTACGTGCGGGCCAACTATGCGCCATTCTTCGCCTTTTACGGCAAGGAAGCCGCTTCGGACGGGACGGTGGCAGCGCTGCAACCCCACGAGTTGGAGCGCAGCGCGCAAGACTACCGAGCGTTTATCGCCGCCCTGAATTAATGGCGCTTCCGGCGCGCAAGGGCGTGCGCGTCGGGTCACTCGATATGGACGCCGAAACCACCTTGCCCCGGTGCCAGATGCGCTTTCAGCGTCAGTTGCGGGATCAGGTAGTCGCCGGCGTTCTGCCGCCGGAAGCGGATCGGCTCGGCGTTCCACAGATTATCCAGCCGTTGCCCAAGCTGCTCGCACAGGGCGGCGAAACGCACCTCATCGGTTTTGCCGGCACGGTAGGTGACGAACGGCGGCAACACCTCGAACCCCGGATAGTGCAGCATACCGTGCTGGATCGGGAACAGAATATCGTCGATCGGCCCGTTGATGCCGCGCGGGGCGTAATGAGATTCCCAGCCGCCGGCGGTGACGATCAGCATTGCCCGTTTGCCCGCCAGCGAACCTTCTCCGTAACGGTCGCCCCAGTGCGTATCGGAATGTTCCCCCACGCCGTAACCGAAGCCACAGGCATACACACGCTCCACCCAGCCTTTGAGGATCGCCGGCATCGAGAACCACCACAGCGGAAACTGCAGCAGCACCGCGTCCGCCCAGCGCAGCTTCTGCTGTTCCCGTTCGATATCAGCGCTCTGCGCGCCGTTGGCGAACGCACGTTGGGAATCCTGCGAGGGATCGAAACGGGGGCCTAATGGGCCTTCCAGGCTGTCGTCGGCATCGAGCGCCGCTTTCCACTTCATGGCGTACAGGTCGGACACCTGTACCCGATGGCCGGCCTGCGTCAAACGTTCAACGGCGAAGTTTTTCAGCGAGCCGGTCAACGACAACGGCTCCGGGTGGGCGTAAACAATCAGCACATTCATAACAGCTCTCCTTGGTGTGAGAGCTGCAGGTTAGGCTGTTACTAGGTATATTAGAAATGAATTGCCATTATCCCAGGTATAACCATGAATAATTTAAGGCGACTGGATCTCAACCTGTTGGTGACGCTCGACGCGCTGCTGGCGGAGCATAACGTGACGCGCGCGGCACAGCGGCTCAACTTCTCCCAACCGGCGGTCAGCGTGCATCTTGCCAAACTGCGGACGATCTTTGGCGATCCGCTGCTGTTGCCCGGCCCGCGCGGCATGCGGCCGACCGCCAGAGCGGAACAGCTGCGGGAACCGCTGCGCCAGGCGTTGGCGGCGCTCGAGTTGGCGGTGACGCCGGCCACGCCGTTCGATCCCGCGGTGGCGGGCGATACCTGGCGCGTCGCCGCCTTCGATTACGGCGAATCCACCATCGTGCTGCCGGCGCTCAACGGTTTGCGCACGGCCGCGCCCGGCACCCGGCTGGCGGTGTTGGAAATCGTACCGGCGCGCCTCGCCAAGCTGGCGGAACAAGGGGAGATAGACCTGGCGTTTCATACCCGTGAAGGCGCACCGCCCGGTCTGCGGCAGCGCACGTTGTTTAGCGAACGCTACGTGCTGGCGGGGCGAATCGGCCACCCTAAATTGCATGAAAAGCTGACGCCGGCGCAATTTTGCGAATTGGAGCAGGTAATGGTCTCGCCGGACGGCGGCGGGTTCTTCGGCATGACCGATCGGGCGCTGGCGGAAGTGGGGTTGGCACGGCGCGTGGTGCTCTCCGTGCCGCATTTTCTGTTCGTGATCTCGGTATTGACGCAATCCGACCTGGTGGCGATGTTGCCGGCACGGCTGGTGCGTAACCAGCCGTTATTGCAACAGATCGAACCGCCGCTGGCGGTGCCTGGCTTTGAAATGACCATGCTGTGGCACGAACGATCGCATCGGGATCCCGCTCACCAGTGGCTGCGTGAACATATCGTGCGCTCGGTGTGAGCGGGGTGTCGAATTAAACGGAGAAGCGCTTTTTAATTCTGTCGACCGGCGTGCCATCGTTGAGCGGCACCTGCGGCAAACGGTCGTAATCGCGAAAACCCATTTTTTGGTAATAGGCGAGGCCGCCCACGTTATCCGCCCGAATGGTGGCGTTGATGTGCCGGAAACCGTGCGCTTTTGCCGCCGCCAACGTTGCCGGGAACAGCGCGCTGCCTATGCCCCGAACCTTGGGCGACAAACGGGAAAAGGTGGCGATGTCTGCGGTATCCGACGGCAGCGTCTCATCGGCGCTCAGCGACTGAAAACCAAGCAACAATCCATCCTGTTCCGCAACCTGGCAACTCAGCGCCTGCTCGCCGCTGATGAACCACTCGGCGAATTCGGTAGGGGTCAACGGCGTTTCAATCGCCGTGGTGCCGCCGGCGGCGATCACTTCATTCAATAACTGCGTCAGCGCTTCAGCATCTTGCGGGGTTACCGTTCTGATCTTCATTGCGTTCCCATCTCCTCGACAGTGCCCGTTTCAGGCGTGATGAATCCGGTGAAACCATCGAAAGAAGATAGACGCAGTCGTCCGATAATGAAATATCGGAACGTGCCGGACAAAAAAACAGTGAGGGGAATTACATGAACAGGAAGCGGTCGGCTAGCGGAACCCCACGTTCGAGGCGCGGAGGCAGCGCGTCGTCGCGATCGTCAGCTTGGGTAGCCTGCGGTGCGGTGTCTTCGGCTTTTTCGATCATCAGCTCGCCGAGCAGGGCCAGAAAACGAGTGAGCTTTTGCATATTCCCTCCGGATCCTTGATTACATTGAGAGTGATACTAATCGCCGCTCAACCGAATGGGAAAAACTTAAAACTCATATCCTAAGAACCGGATCGCATATCGCTTGACCGGGCGACGGTTGCCCATCGCCCGGTGAACGGCTTAGAAGGTGACGTTAACCTTGGCCCACAGGGTGCGGCCCGGTTCATTCACCGCGCTGTTGGCCGAATAGCCGAAGGCGCTGTTGCCTGCCAGGTTGAGGTGCTCGCTGTAGGTCTTGTTCAGGATGTTATCCAGACCGGCGCTCAGCTTGACGTTTTTATTCACCTTATAGGCGGCGTTGGCGGAGAGTACGCCGAAGCCGGCGCTTTCGGCGAAGTCTTTGCCCACCACGTTGCCTTCGTTGATCGCCACGCGGTGCTGGCTGCTGACCAAGCGCCACAGGCCGGTGCCGCTCCAGTCGCCGTACTCATAGGTCAGCCCCAGACGCGCTTCCAGCGGCGGGATCTGCGGCAGTGGGCGGCCGTCGCTGGTGTTTTTACCCCAGGAGTAGGCCAGGCTGGCGTCGGTTTTCCAGTGCTCGCTCAACGGGTAGCCCATGCCCATTTCGCCGCCCATGATGTTGGCATTGACGTTATCGGCCTGGCTGAGACGCGCGTTATGCGGATCGTATTTGAACAGAATGAAATCATCCACCCGGCCGACGTAAGCGGAGACCCAGCCGTTGAAACGCTTACCGTTGTATTGCGCGCCGATATCGAGCTGCGTGGTTTTCTCGCTCTTGACGCTGGAGAACGGATCCTTGCTGCCGTTCGGGCCGAGCTTCGGCGAGAACAGCTCCCAGTAATCCGGGAAGCGCTCGGTATAACCGACGCCGGCATACAGCATCAGCGGCAGATCGGCCAGCGTATGCTCCAGGCGCATAAAGCCGCTCGGCAGGGTGTCTGAACGCTCCACGTCGCCGCCGTTGCGGAAGTTCTCCACCAGGGTGCGATCGAGACGCGCGCCGCCGATCAGCTTATCCTGATCGCTGGTGGCCCAGGTCAGTTCACCGAAGGCGCCGTAGCTGTTGAACTGGGCGTCTTTTTCCCAGCTGCCGTGGCTCATGCTGCGGTGGGTGTTGGTTTGGGTGTCCAGGCCGCTTTCAAGCTTCACGTCTTGCCACTGCCAGGTGCCCATCACGCGGCCGCCGACGGTGCGGCGATCGAGCTGCATCGTCATGCCGGAGGACATCATGTGCCCGCCGTGGCCCCCCATGCCCATGCCGCCGTGGCCACCGTGGCCGCCCATGCCGCCGCTGCCCGGTGAGCGCAGGGTCACGTTGTCCATCACGTGGTTGGCGTAGTTGTAGTAAACCTGCGCTTCCAGCTTATCCAGCACCTCGCCGATGTTGGATTTTTCCACCCGCATGCCCAGGCTTTCACGTTTGAACTGCGAACCGTCCATGCTGCGGCCGGCATAGCGCGCTTCGCCGTTGCCGCGGCCCATGGTCACTTCCAGCAGCGTGTCGTTGTCCGGTGTCCAGCCGAGCGCCAGATCGCCGTTCCACTTGTCCCAGCGCGATGGCACGCGAGTATTCGTACCGTCCTGATAGTCGTTGGAACGGGACTTGTTGGCCATCACCCGCAGGTAGCCTTGTTCGGCGCCCAGGCTGGCGTCGATATTCTCGTCCCAACGGCCGTTGGAGCCGGTCAGCACGCTGGCGTTGCCTTTAATGCCCGGTTTGTCGAAGCGCGGGCGTTCACGCTCGAAACGCACCGTGCCCGCCGACGACCCCGGCCCCCACAGCACCGTCTGCGGCCCTTTGGTGATGGTTAACAGATCGAAGCTTTCCGGCGAGATGTACGAGGTTGGCGCATCCATACGCGATGGGCAGGCGCCCAGCATTTCCGAACCGTCGGTGAGGATCTTCAGCCGCGAACCGAACATGCCGCGGAACACCGGATCGCCGTTGGTGCCGCCGTTGCGGATCTGTGAAAAACCGGGGATGGTTTTCAGGTAATCCGAGCCGTCGCTGGCTGGTACCGGTTGGCGCGGGGTTTTCGGCGATGTGACGATGGTCAGCGGGGAGTAGAGCGGTGCGGTGACGGTGATCACGTCGCCGTCATTGACCTGCGCGTCGGTAGGGTGCTGATGCGCCTGCGCCGCGTGGCCTGCCAGCAAGAACAGCGGCATGGCGGTGGTTATCGCGCGGGTGACGGCGTTCTTTTTATAAGTCGGTTTAAACATCATCTTTCCTTAAGCTAACTATTTTTCCATGTTTAACCGAGGGATTATTCAGGCGTGGGGTGGCCTGGCGAAAATCACCATCGGAAAATACGGGGGTTAATTCCACCAACGTGGAAATAACCGGGCTAATAATGTCGTCTCAATGAATAACCGTTGGGCGAAATAATTCCGCCGGGTTGAGGCGATCAACGGCAATACAGAGAACGGCAATGGGCTTATTTTAAAATCAGAGGAAAGAGACGGGGGGCGCGCGCGGCTGTAACTCGGTGTGAACGACGTGGGCGAACAGGGGAACGAGATAGTGAATCGGCGGCGGGCGTGAGGCCAGCGACTGGGACCAGAACAGCGGCGCGTGGCTCACGTCCAGCAGCGGCGCGTGCAGCAACAGCACGCAGTAGCCGCAGGCGCTGTCGTCCATCATCATCGCCATATTGTGATGGCCGCCGCCGTGCTGCATCATCGGCATCGCCGTTTTTTCAGGTTCAGGCGTTGCCGGCGGCGAGTGCATCCCATGATGCATCGGCATGTCCATGCCGCAATCCGCCATGACGGTCGTTTCAGCACTTCCGGCGCGCGCATGCTCCAGGGATCGCGAGACCACCGGGGCGATGAACAACATCAGAATGGCAAACATCCCTAACCAGGCAGCGGCCCGGCTTCGCGATGCATGGGTCTGAATTAACGACACATTCAACCTAAAAAAAGGGTTAACACAGGGTAGGGAATTGTACTGGTTTATGTCGAAATGTTAAAACCTTTTATTTATGGTCAACGAACTGTTGGTGAATATATTATCGGACAATAGCTTTAATTATGACCAAACGCTATTTTTTGGCGCAACATGGGCGCGGAGACACTATTAATGACGGAAGCGTTGGCGAACACCATTATCCCGCTGTATGACAAACATGCCGCCGCCTGGGAACGGTTAAGATCCACCACGCTGTTTGAACGGCCGTGGCTTGACCGTTTTTTGCAACTTGCCCCGGCCAATGCGCGGCTGCTGGATCTCGGTTGCGGCAACGGTAAGCCGATCGCCGCCTATTTTATCGCACAGGGCTATCGGGTGACCGGTATCGACGGTTCACGGGCGATGATCGCACGCTGCCGGCAACATTTTCCTCAGCAGGAATGGCAGCAGATGGATATGCGCAAGCTGGATTTGGCGGCGAAGTTTGATGGCCTGCTGGCCTGGGACAGTTTCTTTCATCTGGCGCGCGACGATCAGCGCCGCATGTTCCCGTTGTTCAGGCGGCATGCCAAGCCGCATGCCGCGTTGATGTTCACCAGCGGCCCCGCCGATGGCGTGGCGATCGGCAGCTTCGAAGGCCAGCCGCTGTTTCACGCTAGCCTGGCGCCGGAAGCGTATACGCACTTGCTGCAGGAAAACGGCTTCGGCGTGATTGACCATGTGGTGGAAGATCCTGCCTGCGGGGGGAGAACGGTCTGGTTGGCGCAGGCTATCGAGTGACAATGTCACGGGCAAGTTCATCGGAACCTGCCCGTTAACGTTATTTAGCGCTGACGCGCCAAACGGTGTTGCCCACGTCGTCCGCTATCAGCAGGGCGCCGGTCTTATCGACCGCCAATCCCACCGGTGCGCCATAGAGTGCCTTCCCGTCGTCGGAGACAAAGCCGGTCACCACCGCTTTGAGTTTGCCGACCGGCATACCTTGCTCAAACGCCACGTAGCTGACCCGGTAACCGTTCAGCGGCGAGCGATCCCAGCTGCCATGTTCGCTGACAAAGGCGCCGCCGTGATAGTCGGCCGGCAGAGCTCTCGCGGTGTAGAACAACAGCCCCAGCGGCGCGACGTGCGAGCTGAGGGCGTAATCCGGCTTGATGGCTTTCGCCACCCGATCCGGCCGCGCCGGCTGCACCCGCCGATCGACGTGCTGGCCGAAATAGCTGTAAGGCCAGCCGTAGAAGCCGCCGTCCTGCACCGAGGTCAGGTAGTCCGGCACCAGATCGGCACCGATCTCGTCACGCTCGTTGACGATGGCCCACAGCTTGCCGCTGTGCGGTTCCCACTGCAGCCCGGTCGGGTTACGCAGACCGCTGGCGAAGATACGGCTGGCGCCGGAGGCGGTATCCACTTCCAGCACGGCGGCGCGCCGGTACTCTACGGCCAGGCCGTTTTCGGTGATGTTGCTGTTTGAACCGACGCCGACATACAGCTTTCTACCGTCCGGGCTGGCCAGCAGCGCCTTGGTCCAATGATGGTTGATGGTGTCCGGCAGATCGGCCAGCTCTTTACCCGGATCGCTGATGCGCGTTTCGCCCGGTTGATAGGCGTATTGCATGATGTTGCCGGTGTTGGCCACATACAGGGTGTTGCCAATCAGCTGGACGCCAAACGGGGAATCGAGCCCCTCGAGGAAGACATGTTTTTCCCAGCTGCCGCCGGTGGTTGGGCGCAGCAGGGTGATGCGGTTACCGCCTTTGCCGCCTTTACCGGACTGCCCCTTCACCAGACCGGCGATCAGCTGCTTGGGCGTACTCACCGCCTCGGCGCCCGGCCCGTTGGCTTCCACCACCAGTACATCGCCGTTGGGCAGGGTGAGCAACTGGCGCGGATGCAGCAAACCATCCGCCACCTTGTCGATTTTTAAGCCTTCGGCCACTTTCGGCATCTGGTTTTGCTGCCAGCCGACGCCCTTTGGCACCTGCATCGGTGGCATCAGGAAGTTTTGCGCCGCCGGCAACGTCGGATCCGGCCCCATTTGTTGTTCTGGCGAGATGACGGCGCTGTTATCGCAGCCGGCCAGCGCCAGCACGACCGAAAGTGCAATCGCGATGGATGATAGCTTCATGAAAACCTCCTTATTTTGCGCGGGCGCCCACGGCCAGAAGAATGTTGGCAAGGCTGAGCAGCGCGACCACGATCGCAGACAGCGCCAGGCCTTGCGGCACCACGGCATATGCATCCCGGCTATGCACGAAAGCGTTGATGATGGCGAAAACGATGGCCAACAGATTCAGCCAGAAATGGAGTTTGACCAATGAGCCCAGCAGCCGGCCGCTGCCGAACCATACCTGCACCAGGTTAATCAGCCGGGGGATAATGGCAAAAATCAGGCCGATGGCAATCAGCCAGCTGGCGCCATTAACCCACGGAATATTCGCCGTGCAGGCATAGATGATGTCGAAAATCAGCGCCGCAGTGAAAAATCCGTAGGGTATCGGGTTGAGCCATTCATAGACGGCCACCGCGACCGCTGAAGGCCTTGCTGTCGTTTGCGTGGTCATTCAGGTATCTCCATGAAAAATGATAGGTAAAGGGCGTTGCTCCCTTAAAAGCTTTGTTCAGTTTCACCGAATTTAACAATTTTAATTCTCATATTTAGCATGCGATGTTAAAAATGAAGGCGTAGCAGCCGTATTATCAATAGGTTAGGGAGAGAGAGGAGAGGGAATGCGCATCGGGCGAGAGAATGACACCACAACGGTTGGCCAGCATCACGGGAGTGGATTGACGTGACGAGGTAACTTCATCGGGTTTTATATGCCAATGAGGCCCGTTTTTTGGGTTCACTTTGAACACATCTGCAGGTAAATGGGTGCCAGATCTTTCCAGATTTCACGTAGCGCGATCGGTCGAGTATGCTCTTTCACGGGGTAGTTGGTAATTTTTGCGTTTTGGAATTACACTTCTCTGGATTTTGCTCAATGAATTACCGCATGACTTATTTTTTGAACACCGATTTACATCAGGAGTGGCATTAATGTTTGATTCCAGGAGAGGTTTTTTGCGACACACCTCCATGAGACGGATTTTTTATTATCATTATAAAAAGAGCAATAGTGTCACTACCTTGTTGATGATTCACGGATTTGCCGAAGCCTCTTTTATTTGGGAGAAAACCGCGCAGGAGGTGGCGCAAAAATTCAACTGTGATGTTATTGCCATCGATCTCAGTGGCCACGGCCGCTCGGATTGGCGAGATGATGGCCTGTATAATACCGTGACCTATGCTGATGATGTCGAATTTGTTATAAATGAGTTGAGTATTAACTCCTTTATTTTAATCGGGCACTCGATGGGTGGGCGAATTGCCAATGAATTAGTGAAAAGAAAGGTACCTGGAGTATGCGGAATGATTATGGTGGATTTCTGTCCCGATACTCGTGGGGGCAGACCATTAAATCACGTTGTGAACAACTTCGAAAGATCGGTAGCAAGATCGTGGTCCATTGATGAATATGCTGAGTTTATCAGCAAAACCAGGCCGCTAATGCCGAGAGAAGACCTTAAATGGTTGGCGGGTGAGTTATTGACTAAAATGAACGGCAGCTATTTTTTTCATGCAGACTCTCGCATTATAAATTACAGCTCAAATTACAACCCCGCTAAGAAAACAGCTGAGCAGACGTTTTCAATTCCTATTGCAATAATCAGGGGGCGTTACTCTTCGTTTGTTAGTGAACAGCAGGCAAAAGACTATCTTCACGAGATTAAACTCTCGAAATATTACAGCGTGGCTAATTCAGGGCATGGTTTGGTGATTGAAAACAACAGCGGATTCAATATGGCGCTCTATGATTTCATGAAGATGATCCCCGGTGTCGAGCGGTTGGCTTGATGGAGTGAAGCGCACTGCAGCGCGCTCACGGCCGACTTAGGCTGCGGCCAGATGTTCTGGTGAGTGCGTTTTCTTCGCATTTTCGCTTAATTTTTATTTTATCTCATCCGTTGTTTTATTCAAATTTCTAATGGATACTGTTTACTCTGCTTGATGACGTCAGTCGGGCGTCAATCAATGAAATCATTTGCAGTAAAAATCATCATTCGGAGCCAAAAGCGAACCTGTTACCTATACGGGGTGAATGTCGTGGTCCAGAGAATCTCTGTTGATTTTTAATTGAGGTGTTTCAAGCATGCCCAGCGAAAATGAATATGTAAAGGTGACATTATACATCGCATTGCTTTTGAGTGTGCCTGGCCCAACGAATACATTACTGTTGTGTGCAGGTTATACGCAGGGTTTTGTAAAAAGTTTGCGGCTGATCTTATCGGAATGGCTGGGGTATTTCCTGGCGGTGACGGCGTGGGGAATGTTTTTTACCTATCTGGCGCAGCATGGCAACCCGGCATTAACCATCATTAAGTTAATGTCAGAATTTTACGCGGCTTATTTAGCGGTGAAGGTGTGGCGATTTTCTCTCCATCAGGTGAGAGGCAATGTCACTTTCGCTACGGTATTTATTACCACGATGCTTAACCCAAAGGCCTTTTTATTTGCGGATTCCATCATTCCGCCATCGGCTTTTCTGTATCAAGACAGTTACTTTCATTCAATGCTCTGCTTGTTATTGGCATTGCTGCCCGTTTCTCTCCTGTGGACCTATTCAGGTACTCTGATTAACTTCCGTGAGAACTCAAGTTACAAATTGAAACCCGTTCTGTTTTATCGCAGCGCCTCGCTGGTTATCTCGCTCTTTGCCGCATCGATGTTTTACAAATCGATATTAATGATGTTATAGCGCTGGCTCGGCCGGATTAAACAGGGGCCACATGCGCTAATTGCCAAATAGCCTGTCGATGTTTTGTCTGACTTCCGGTTGGAAAAAGGTCTTCTCATGCATGAGCACCTCTTGCGCGGTATAGGTCGACAACTGGGCACGCAGGTGTTGGGTAAGATGAGCTTTTAAAGTGATCAGTGACAACCGCGGCTTTTTTACCAGATCCCTGGCGATGGACAAGGCCGCCGCCGCGACGTCTGCCCGAGGATAAACGGGGAAGGGGACGCCGCGCTGCCTCAACGCCTCGCCGCGATAGTTATTGCCCAACATCAACATCTCATGCCCTAACGCCAGCCCCAGTTTCTCCGGCACGATCAGGGTTCCTCCCATGCCGGGTGTAAAGCCGTACTTCATAAAATTGGCGGTATAAATACTTTCCTTACTCATAATCACAAAGTCGGCAAATAGCCCCATCACCAGCCCACCTCCCACGGCATGTCCCTGCATCGCGGAAATGACCGGGATAGGGCACTCGAGGGGCAGACTGTAGATGTTGGTATCCGTGAACTTTCCTTTCCCTGCCTGTAAGGCGAACAGGTCTTCCTGCGTTCCCCCGGTGGCGAAGTAGTTATCGTAGCCAGTAAGAATGACGGCTTTGTAGCGCTCTGCCGATTCAATCTGTTTGAATGCCAGGATCAACGCGTCGACCAAGGCGCGTGAAAAGGTGTTCTTATAGGCCCGATCCTGCATGCGTATGTGGGCGATCCCCGGTTCTATTTCCTGAAAATCGATGACGTCTGTCGACATGTCTAAGCCTCCCAAGGGTACTTGCCCGTTTGGATATAACGGGTGATTTTATCGATGTTGTCCCGATCTGAAAAAATCTCCACATTCATCGCCAGCGCCGTGGCTTTCTGATCGCTAACACGCGTATCAAGTTCCGCCAGATAGGATTTGTAACGTACGATGGCCTGCTTTGATAAGCAGCTAAGCCGCTGTATGTGTTTTTTAAGGAGCAGGTCGCTGTTGTCGCCATAATCGTCAACCAATCCCCAGCGGTGGGCCTGTTCCGCCGACACCGGCTTGGTCATTAACGTCATATAATGCGCTTTTTGTTTTCCTATCTTGTTGATTAAGAAGGGGAGCACACAGGCAGGCAGCAAGCCGAACAGCATTTCAGACAGGCTGAACAGGGCCTGACTATCGGCAATGACGATATCGCTGGCGGCAACGAAACCTAATCCGCCCGCGTTGGCTTTGCCTTTGACATGGGCAAGGCTGATGTAAGGCCCGTTCATCATATCCTGCCAGACAGAATAAAGGATCTCCGGATCCTGGGGGCGGCCGCCGCTGCCGTTACCGGCGATGTTGCCTCGCTCGATGGCCTGTAAATCTGCGCCAAAGCAAAAGACCTCCGGCAAACCCTCAACGACTAATATGTTGATGCGATCGCGGAACTCACGGATGGCCGCCCGGCATTCGATGGCAAATGCCTCATTGATCGTATTGCTGGCTTCAGGCCGGTATATTTGCAGATACAGTACCGACCCTTCCTGCCGCAGTCGTAGCGTTTGATAAGATGACATGGTTAAACCCATTCATATTCACGGTGAAACTTGTTGATGCGTTTCAGGACCAGGCGCTGCGGCTCCCGCGAACCTGACAGGATTTGCGGGAAGAGGTTCAGATCCAGTTCGACGTCTTTGGTGCCGAAGCTGACGCGTTGGTTGCTGTAAAGCAAGGCGTCATACTCACCCATGCTCAGTTCACGGCGGCCATCAAGGTGAGCGCCGACGTTCATTTGTCTGACGCGCCGCGCGCTTTCAGGCGTCACGACGCCGCTGAAAAACTCGGAGCAACACCCCGAACCGTAAGAGAAACATCCGATGCGCTGCGGGGATTGAATATCGGCATTCGCCAACGTACTGAGTAGCGAAAGCGCTAGCGTCGCCCCCATAATATTGCCGACGCGCTGGCAATAATTTAAGCCAGGAGTGACCCGACGGGTAAAGTCGGCTTCAATATCCTGCGGGGCGGCGCGAACCCGTTTGCGCATCATATTGCGATGAGCGCCTTTGACCATTCCGCCGAAGGGCGTGTGGAATGCCAGATAGCCAAAAGTGTTGACATAGTCGATGTCGGCGGTGCGTTTCTCGTACTCCTGATAGGCTTTTTCGCAGCATTCCAGGTAGGCCAATAATGACAGATCCGAGTCCCCGGTTTCCTTATCAGGAAGGGGTCTGCAGGTGTCCATCACCTCATAGCCGTAATAACCATTTGCCCCGACGTCGATTTGGAAAACATGGGGGCTGTCGCTAACCAGCATGGCGACAGCGCCAGAACCGCCGCTCGGCTCGGCAAAAGACCAGTCCTGACTGGTGTGTTCAACGTTTTCCTCCTCCAGGATAAAACGTGTCATATCGGTCGCGATAACGAGCGCCTTACTGCCCGGAGATGTCTGGGAAAGGATGGTATTGATCGCCATTTGCAAGCCGGCGACGCCGGAATAGCAGGCCGTTTTCAGCTCGAACAAGCGGCAATTTCGCTTCAATCCCAGATAATGATGCACATAGGTACTGATCGACTTGCCGAAGTCGATGCCTGACTCAGTACAGGTGATCAGCAGCTCAATGCTATTTTTTTCTGCATCGCTCAGCGCATCCAGAATCGGTTTGGCGGCATTGACGGCAAAGCTGACGGGATCTTCGCAAGGCAAACTGACCGTTTTCTGCTTCATCAACAGGTTGTCGAAGCGTGATATATCCAGCTGACGGTGCTGAGCCAGATCCCTGACATTGATATAGCTTGAGCCGCAAAAGGCGTTAATCGCTTCAATTCCGACGGAAATCATAATGTCCCTTATCGCGAGATTACATGGGAAGTGTGCCGCTATTGGCTGACATGCTCCAAAACAACACAGGTATTAATACCGCCGAAGCCGAAGGCGTTGTTCAACGCGACGGTGATCGGCTGGCTTTGGGCCTGTTGCCCGACAAAACGGCATTCCTTGTCGATGGGGTTTTCCAGATTCACGTTCGGATGCAGGAAACGCGCTTTCATCTGTATCAGCGTGGCCGCCGCTTCCACGGCCGCGGCGGCATACAGGCAATGTCCCGTAAGACTTTTGGTGGCGTTAAGCCAAATCTGTCGATGATGGGGGCCAAAAGCGTGCTTGATGGCGGCGATTTCAGTTTCATCGCCCTGCAATGAACTGGTGCCATGGGTATTGATATAGCTGACGGAATCATAAGGCCGTTTGGCCGCTTCCAGCGCTTGTCTCATTACGCGTGATTCGCCTTCCCAGCTTGGGTTGCTGCCGCGATTGGCATCCAGGCAGAGGCTGCCGCCAAGCACGCGTCCCCAAATAGGCGCATGGCGTTCGTTGGCGCTTTGCTCATTTTCCAGCAACAAGCAGGCGCAGCCCTGACCGTAGACAAAGCCCTGACGATCGCGATCAAAAGGGCGGCAAAGCCGCGCCGGATCGGAAGTGGCGCCGTCAGTCAGCAGGGCGCCGCTGCTTTTGAACGCCTGTATTTCTGGCGGTGATAAATCCGCCATCGCGCCGACCACCAGACAGGCCTGGACGGTTCCCGAAGCGACTTGCCGGTAGGCGTGGAGCAGGCCGACGTTGCCGCTGGCGGAGGCTCCGCCGACGGTATAGCCTTCTGCACGAAGGGTTAACAGTTCGCTAAGCAGCCCCAGTTGATGGGTGTCCATAAAGCACAGCGCATGGCTGGCGGGAACAAACTCGGGGCGCTCGGCATAGGACTGGCGGATTTGATATTGATATTTTTGCTCGATGTTATGGCCGGCAATGATGACGCCTCTTTGTTCGGGAGGATAGGGACATCCGTCGGCAAAGGCATCATGCCAGGCTTCCAGCGCGGTGGCGAGCGATAAACAGGCGCTGAGCGGCGCTTTGGCCCCCAGGCGCAGCGCATTTTTAAGCGTTTCCTGCGTGAGCGGTAAAGATGACAGTGCGGTTTTGTAACTGTAGTCCGCCAGGCTGGCTTTGATGGCGGGAAACGCATTGGCATGACATTGGATGCCGCTGATCCCCGCTTTCAGGGACTGGGTAAAGGCGGGTACGCCAATTCCATTGGCGGCCGAAACGCCTAAGCCGGTCACAACGACATGGTTCTTCATACGCCCCCTGTATAAATTTACTGAATGAACGTTTTTTCAACAGAGCAGCATAGGTAAAGCATTACTGCGTTTTGGCGTGCAGGAAGCTGACTAGCTCACCGATGTTTTTTAGAGAGGCGGCTTCATGAAGAGGGAATATGATATCAATGGCTTCCATGCTGGAGAGAAGAATATCCGCACGGTCAATCGAGTTGGCCCCCAAATCTTTCATGCTATGTTCTGGGGTAATATCGCCGGCATCCAGGTGCGGTAAGGTTTCCAATAAGTTATTTACGATAACGTTGAATATCTCTTCTTTACTCTTTGGGCGCATACGCTGCTCCTGTTTGTATGGGTGAGCAAGGCTTCAAATGGCATTGAATAAAGTTTTGTAATTTGAATGCCGGATAAAACCACCCAGGTTAATCATCCTTTGATAATTAAACCTGAACGGTTATCCGGTTGTTTTCTATGAAGGTCGAGAGGGTGGTGACTATCGACAATCATGAGATTCGTTTAACCTTCAACTTTGTGGTCAATTTTATAGCAGGGCAAATAAAGCAGTGTCAAACAGTATTTATCAATTTTTTTACAGTTTCATCACTCGAGATGTGCACGTTTTTTATCCGGTCGTCTGTGCCCAGGCAGCGCAAGGTTGCTGCGCCTCCAGCCATAAGAGGGCTAACTGTGCTCACCAAATCACCAGGGAATGCGCCCGCAAGTACAGATAGCGAGAACATCCGCTATCACGATTTTCACTGCGCACTTCTTGGTGGGCGCTTTATCAAATGCTGTGCGAATCAGGTGTATGGGGTTGAATGGTTGTTTCTCCATTGAACGAAAATAATCTCAACACATTGATATCAATAAAATTAAAAGATTTATGATTGCGATGGTTGACCTTGCGCCGAGCCGTGCGGATATACCTGAAGCCTGTCGTTTTTTGTTCTCTGCAGGCGACTTTAGGCGCGGCGGGTGTCACACTTCGCCTGGCCGGAGTAGACCGTGGTTATCCCAGCCAAGGCCATCGTCCTGTTCACTTTACCGCCTGAGGCACTGACGCCTGCACCTTTGCGGCATCCGACAGGCTTGCTTATGATTGTTAAAATTGCTTTAACTGTTACCTTGCTGTTTTTGTTAAGAAAAACTGATTAAATATTAATAGTGAAATCAATAGAAATATTTTGAAATGGTTTTTCCTTGAGTGCTCAATGTGTCATTTAAAGTTTTGGTTATAGTTGTTTGACTCTGAATATATTGAAATTGAATCTTACGTAAAGCAGCCATCGGCAGTTAACCAGGTTATTCATCCATATTGGTGAAGGGGTCGTGATGTCGGCGTACACATTAAGTGACCGTAGTCTTATTGTTTCCGGGCATGTGGTGTTGAATGAGCCTATTCTACCCGCGATGGGATATGTCCATTTTGTTGCGGCCTCATTATTGAATAATAATAACGCTAATAATGTTGAATCAATTTATCCGGTGCGGATAAAAAATGCCGTCTGGTTCTCACCTATCGTTGCGGGTCATGACTCCTGCGAGGTCAATATTGTTTTTGACGATGAAGAGGGGGAGAAAACTTACTGGGTCACGTCAAAGGTGCCGGGTAAGGCGACCCAGCGTCATGCGACAGGTATCGTCTCATCCGATGATAACGTTGCCGCAGGCGGCACCCACACCGTATTTCCTCGCCCCGATGTCGCCGCGCAGACCTTCACCCACCGGTTGGATCGCGATGACATTTACCGGCAATTTCTGTCTACCGGCATCGATTACCGGGGGAATTTTCAGTGTCTGCAGGCGCTGCACTGCAATCAGACGCTGTTTTGGGGGCAGATCTTGGCGGATGAAGAGAGTCTGACCGACCTTCCTTCTCCCTACATCCTCGACGCCGCGATCCAAACGGTTTTGCTTGGTGCCAGAAAGGCCCGAAGCCATGACCATCCCGAACAGGTTTATGTCCCTTTTTCGCTGGACAATATATTGATTTACAAGCCATTAGCATCAAAGTGCGATGTGTTTGCCGTTCCAAGGCAGACGTCATCCTCCGCGCCTGAACAGGGGGTTTTCGACGTGCTTGTCGTGTGTGAGTCGGGGGACATCGTGGTGGAAATGAAAGGTTTGCATGTACGGCCATACCATAATGCCGGGAGGGGCACAAAGATGGAAAAAAGCACACGACTTGGCGACAAGGCAGCGGATGCGGGGCAAACGTGGGCCATTGCCGCTACCTTCACTGCGGAACCGATCGTTGAACCGCTGCAGGCCTGGTTCGCTCAACTGGGCTGGAATGATCGCGTCAAGTTCGCGCCATACAAACAGGTTTATCAGGAGCTACTCAGCCCACAGAGTTTGCTGGCGGCAAACGGTGAAGGCGTAAACGCGATTATGTGCCGATTAGAGGATCTGATCGCCAACGATGCGGCAGCGTCCGGCTCTGGGAAAAGTGAACGTCCCCAGGTTTCGTTGGCGCAAATCAATCAGCATTTGACCGACTGTGAGCGTTTTGTCCTGCCTAACGGCATGGAGATCGCGCATCTGAAACCTTATGAGACCCGCTATCTGTACGAAGAAATTTTCGTAGAGAAAACATACGTGAAACACGGCATTTCCTTTGCCCCAGGGAATGTGGTCGTCGATATTGGTGGCAACATCGGCATGTTCTCTCTGTTTGCTACGACCCAATGCCCTGATTTACGTATTTTTTCTTGTGAACCTTCACCGATTTCTCACGCCGTTCTGCAAAAGAACCTCGCACTCTATGCGCCTGAGGCGAAAGCGCTGCAGGTGGGCATTGCCGACAAGGACGGCGAGGCCGAATTCGTGTTTTATCCCAATTCCTCGGTTTGGTCAGGGTTCCATACCGACGAAGCGGAAGACGGCGAAGCGCTGAAAAAATCCATGGAAAATGAAGTGGCCAAGCATCTCGGCGAGATGGATAGCGAGGTCATTCGCGAGCATTTGGATGCCATGATCGGCGAACGTCTGCAAAAGCAAACCTATCAGGTGCAGATGCGCTCATTGGCCAGCATTATGCGAGAGCATCACATCGAGACTATCGATCTGCTGAAAGTCGATGCGGAAAAATGTGAATGGGACATCTTAAGCAGCATTGCCGATGAGGTTTGGCCGAATATCCGTCAGATTGTGGTTGAGGTTCATGATAAAGAAGGCGTGACGGCGGAAAAAATCGCCCGGCTGCTGCGCGACAAAGGGTATGAACTGGCGGTGGTGGAAGAGGACATGCTCAAATCTTCGGGGCTCGCCAATTTTTACGCCAGACGCCCGGCGGTGCAGGCCGGCGATGAATCGCGCTTATCCCGCTTTGAACAAGGGATCTGCAACAACTTTAAAGATCTGCTGACCCTGATCGGTCAACAGCCGCCTCGCCGTCATGCCCCGACGCTCTTCGTGCTTTGTCCGCCTTCTCCCGCCATGAGCGCGCAATTTTCCGCCGCTTTGTTAGCGCAAACCGCTCAGATGATGCAGCAGATATTGGGCGATAGGGCGGATATGAGCTGCATTGACCTGAGCCGCGAGCTGCAGGCTTATGCCGTTACCGAATATCACGATGCCGTTCGAGATGAAATGGGGCATATCCCTTATACCCCTGCATTTTTCGAGATGGCCGCCTCAGTGCTGGTGCGCCATATTCATGCCAGCCGGCGCCCGCCTTATAAAGTGATCGCTCTGGACTGCGACAACACCTTGTGGTCTGGCGTCGTGGGTGAACAGGGGGCTGGCGATGTCCTTATTGATGCGAATTTCCGCGCATTGCAACAGTTCATGCTGCGCCAAAAACAGCAGGGCATGTTGTTATGCCTGGTGAGCAAGAATAACCATGAGGATGTAAAGCGGGTCTTTGACAGCCGTGACGATATGGTTTTGCAGTGGGATGATTTTGTCGATGTGCAAATCAACTGGAACGCAAAATCCGACAATTTGCAACGCCTGGCAAAAACGCTGAATCTGGGGTTGGACAGCTTCATTTTTCTTGATGACAGCCCGATGGAATGCGCCGAGGTTGCTGCACGTTGCCCGCAGGTGCTCAGTCTGCGATTGCCGGAAAATCACGATGCGATCCCTGGGTTCATGGCGCATGTCTGGGCCTTTGACCAGGTGTGTCGCACGACGGATGAAGATGCCAAACGCACCCACCTCTATCAGGAGCAAGTCCGGCGTGAAGCGTTCCGCCAGAGCGCATTCAGCATGGAGGCGTTTATTCGCGGGCTTGACCTTGCCGTCACCCTCCAGCCGGCGACGTCGGATCAGGCGGAAAGACTGTCTCAATTGACGCACCGCACCAATCAGTTCAACTTCGTCAAAAGACCACACTCCGTCGGCGATATTCTGTCCCGCATTCAACAGCCGGAACAGGGGTGTTGGAGCATCCGTGTTTCCGACCGTTTTGGTGACTATGGCCTCTGCGGGCTGTGTTTGTTTTCCGAGCACGAACACCGGTTATCCGTCGATGGGCTATTGCTTAGTTGCCGCGTGCTGGGGCGCGGCGTTGAATATCAGGTGTTGAATGCGTTGGGGCGAACCGCGCTGGAGCGGAAGAAAGAAACCGTCGCCATCCACTTTGCGGCCAGTGATAAAAACCAACCGGCGCACAACTTCCTGTGCAGTATTACGCAATTGACGCCGGAATCGTCCGGAGCGTGGGCATACACCGCGCCAGCCGGCACCTTAGCCGAGCTGGCGTTTGCGCCGTCGTCTCAAACGATTGATTCACCGCGCGACAGTACGCCTGCCGCGCAGGATACCGACGTGTTACCGCGCGGGCGGTCAAACGATACGCTTCTGATGCAACGGATCGCCGAGCACCACGGGCAGCTTGCGGCGCCGCGATCCGAACCCATGACGCCGCACCCGACGGCGCCGGCGGCCCTCGCCCGGCCAGATGATATCGACAGCGATGCCATTTCGCATTTTATCGATGCTGCCATCGAGAAGAGTTTGCACGAATGCCTGAAGGCAAAGGTGGACATCGACGAGACGAAAGCCTTTTCCGAGTATGGCATTGACTCCTTTGCCGCCATTAACCTGGCCGTAAAGCTGAACGCCGCGTTTTCGATCAAGCTGCCCGGCACCGTGCTCTTCGACTATGGCTGTGTCAGCGATTTGCGCCGCTATCTGCTGGCAAACTATCGGCATGAGGTTGCGGCGCGTATGCAGCCGGCGCAACGGCAAGATGCCGCCTCGGCCGGCAATGCGGCGCCTCGCGCCGAAACGCCGCCGCCGAGCCCGCGCCGTGAGCAGGCGGCGGAAGCCGACAAGCGCGAACACGATGGTGATATCGCCGTCATCGGCATGTCTGCGCGTTTCCCCGGCATGGCGAACGTTGACGAATTCTGGGCGATGCTATTGGCCAGCGGCGACTGCATTTCCGAAGTGCCGGCAGACCGTTGGGACATTGCGGCCTATTACGACGAGGATCGCTCGAAGCCAAATAAAACCTATGGTCGCTGGGGCGGCTTTATCGAACATATCGATAAGTTTGATGCCTCGTTCTTCGGTATTTCCGGCAAAGAGGCCAAACAAATGGATCCTCAGCAACGCCTGTTCCTGCAGGAAAGTTGGCATGCGCTGGAGGATGCCGGGTATGCCAACCGGGACATCAAAAACAAGAGGTGGGGCGTTTATGTCGGCGCGGATGCCGGCGATTATCACGCCAATCTGTTGCGCCACGGCGTTCCGCTCGACGGCTCTTCGTTCATGGGGAACGACGCGTCGATTCTGGCGGCGCGCATTGCTTACTTTATGGATATGAAAGGCCCGGCGATGGCGATAGATACCGCGTCTTCATCGTCGCTGGCCGCGGTGCATTTGGCTTGTGAAAGCCTCAGAAGCGGCGCCGTCGACATGGCGATCGCCGGCGGCGTTTCAATTCATACCACCGTAAACTTCCATATTTTGTGCGCGAAAGCCGGCATGTTGTCGGCCGATGGGCGCTGTAAGCCTTTCGATCATCGGGCCGACGGTTTTGTCCCGGGAGAGGCGGTCGGCGTCGTGGTGCTGAAGCGTCTGCAGGACGCCATTAAGGACAAAGATCCTATTTATAGCGTCATCAAAGGTTCCGCGATGAATCAGGATGGCAAAACGAACGGGATCACGGCGCCGAGCAGCCGTTCGCAGACCGAGTTGATTTGCCAGGTTTATGATGAGCTGAAGCTCAGCGCCGATGAGTTGACCTATATTGAGGCCCACGGCACCGGCACCAAGTTGGGCGATCCGATTGAGATCACCGCTTTGACGGATGCCTTCCGCCGACAGACCCAGCGCACCGGTTTTTGCGCCATCGGCTCGGTAAAAAGCAACATCGGCCATTGTGTCCATGCGTCCGGGGTCAGTGCGTTGATCAAACTGCTGCTGTCTTTCAAACATCGCACATTGCCGCCCAGCGCCAACTATGACCAACCGAATCCGCTGATCCCGTTTGAAGAAACGCCTTTTGTCGTCAATACCCGGGTGCAGGATTGGCGGCCGAACGTGCAGGGCAAACGGATCGCCGCGGTGAGCTCATTCGGTTTTAGTGGCACCAATGTGCACATGGTTCTTGAAGAGTTCCGCGCGGCGAACGGCGAAGGGGGGCCGGCACAGCCGGTTGATGCGTGGGATGCCGAGCCCGCCTTACTGCTGCTTTCTGCCCGAAGCGACGCGCAATTGCGCATCCTGGCTCAACAATTGAAAGCCTATCTTCAGCAACATGCGCCTCTGACGCTCGGCGAGATAAAGGACATCGCTTATACCTTGCAACTGGGCCGGGAGTCTCTCAGCCATCGCCTGGCGATCGTCGGAAAAAGCGAGTCTGAGATGATCTCGGGGCTGGAAGATTATCTCCACCGGAATGCGTTGGCTCAACGTTACCTTACCGCCGCCGTGGCGCAAGGTGAGCGGAATAAGGGCAACAGCGCGCGGCAACAGACGGAAATCGACGGCGCCATTCAGCAGCGGGATTTGCGTGGGCTGGCCGGACAATGGCTGGAAGGCCGGCAGGTTGACTGGTCCTCATGGTATCCGAGCGCGCGCCAACGCGTCGCCAATCTGCCGCGTTATCCTTTTGAACAAGAGCGGTACTGGTTGCCGGAACACCCGGCTCACATCATGCCACAGGCCGTGGACGGCGGGGCGACGCCGATCGCCGATGTCCTGCCGTCTCCCTTACCCTCGCCTGAAAGCGCGCCGGGCAAACGCGTGCTGGCGGCCCTGCAAACCTTCCAGCCTGCGGATGTGCAGGCGCAAAGCGCCTCTGACCTCCCGTTGACGGATGAAGGCCAGGGCATATTTTCGCTGCACCTGCGTGGCGCCGACGGGGTTTCCTCCCGCGATCTTGCCCGCGTGTTGACGGCGTTAAAAAACCGCGCGGACATCAACGTTCTCTTGCTCTGCGGTGATGAGCACGGCTTCCTCGCCGATCTTGCGCAGGACGAAGCACTGTTTTTACAGCAGGGGCTGTATCGCACCGTGCTGACGATGCCGTTTCCGGTGATCGCCGCCGTGCCCGGCGGCTGCAACGGTTATGCCTGGTTGCTCGCCTGCCTGTGCGATTTTACCGTTTTAAGCGCGACGGCTCGCTATCACTATGCCGGCGGCGGTCAGCAGGTCTCGCAGCAGTTGTATCACCTCCTGAGCGAGCGTTTTACGCCCGCCGCCGCCAAGGCATTGCTGACCGACCCGCAGCCGATGGAAGGGCGGCAGTTGAAAGCGTTGGGGATACTGATGCCTGTTTTCCCGGCGGCGGACGTCGCCGGGGAAAGCCTGAAACTGGCGCGGGAGTTGGCCCGCGCGCCCAGAGAGGCGCTTGTTCAATTGAAGCGGCATTTGGCGGCCGCGCAGATTCAACGATCTGTTGCGTTGGCAGAGCGCCCGGTCGACTTTGCCGGCGTCGAGATGCCTGCGCCAACGTTGCTGCCGGAAAACGGGGTGCAGGCGTTCGAAAATGGCCTCTTGCCGGCGCCGTCAGGCCGGCCGCGCAAAGTGGCGCTCACTTCCGCAGCGATCGAGGCGGAGGTTTATGACAATGGCGTGCTGTTGGTCCGGCTATGCGAACGTGACAGCCGTAATAAATTTTCGAAAGCCTTCGTGGCCGGTTTTGAAGAGATCTTTGCACATATTCGCCAAAATCAACGCTATAAGGTGGTGGTGCTAACCGGCTATGACCACTATTTTGCCAGCGGCGGCACGATGGAGACGCTGCAGGCGATCCAGAGAGGTGAAGCGAAATTCACCGACGAGAAAATCTTTGCCCTGCCGCTCGAATGCGACATTCCGGTCATTGCCGCGATGCAAGGGCATGGTATTGGTCCGGGGTGGGCCGTCGGCATGTTTTGCGATGAGGCGATCTTCAGCCTGGAAAGCGTCTATTACAGCCCTTATATGCGTTACGGCTTCACTCCGGGCGCCGGGGCGACGCTGATACTTCCGAGCCGTTTGGGGCTCGATCTCGCCCGGGAAGTGCTGTTTACCGCCAACGAGTATAAAGGGTATGAACTTCATGCCCGCGGGCTAAAAAACCCGGTGCTTGAACGCGCTCGGGTGTTGCCGTTTGCGCTGGCCGTCGCCAATGCGCTCGCCCTGCAGCCGCGGGCAGAGCTGGTTGCGGCGAAGACACAACGCTCGCAGCGTCTTCGAGATCAAGTCGAGGCGAACTACGAGCGGGAGCTGCAGATGCATGAACGGACTTTCGTCGGCAATCAAGAGGTGCTGTCCCGCATCCAGCAACATTTCAATCCGGGTGCGCTCGGTCACCAGGCGCAGGAACAAACCAACCGGCAGCAAGACGCGGCGCCGTTGAGGGTGAATGAACCGCATGCGGCGGTGTCTGGGCAGCCTACGCAAGACGCTCCTCAGGCGTTGTTTGATCGCGTTTATATTCTCTTGCGGCGGATGCTGAGCGAAGAGTTGCAAATCAACGTCGAACACGTTGAAAGCGAGCAGCCTTTTGTCGATCTGGGTCTGGATTCGATCACCGGCGTCACCTGGGTGAGAAAGGTCAATGCGGAATACGGGCTGGCGCTCAATGCCGCCGACATCTACAGCTATCCCAATCTGAAACTCTTCACCGCGTGGGTGATTGACAAAGCGGGCCTCAATGCCGCGCCTGAACCTACAGCCGTTGCAGCGAATGCGTCCGAGAACGTCTCGCCGCCGCAGGCCGCGATGGCCGATCGCGCCAACGACAGGGTAACGCCGTCGGCAAGCGTGTTGGCATTTTTAAGCCAAACGCTGTCTCAAGAGCTGCAAATCAAACCGCAGGCGATCGATCCCGACATCGCTTTCGTCGATCTGGGCCTGGATTCGATCACCGGCGTTACCTGGATAAGAAAGATCAATCAACACTTCGGTCTGGCGCTGAATGCGGCGGAAATATACGGCCATCCGACGTTGCAATCCTTCGCCGCGCTGATTCAGCGTGGTGTCGGGCCAGCCCTCGCTGCCGCAACGCCGCTCAGTCAGGCGGAAACGGCGGATAACCGCGCGGAACTGGAGATGCCGATACCGGCCGCCACACACCGGCATCCGTCGGAGGAGCAACGCGTCCAGAGCGCCCGCGCCCCGGCGCGGCAGCCCGCTTCATGTCAGGCGATTGCCGTCGTCGGTATGTCCGGCCAGTTCCCGAAAGCGAAGAATCTACAGCAGTTCTGGGAGAATCTGCGCGCCGGCGCCGACTGCATTTCAGAAGTCCCGGCTGAACGCTGGCCGGTCGCGTCCTTCTTTGATCCTGACCGCCAAACGCCCGGCAAAACCTACTCCAAGTGGATGGGGGTGTTGGACGATGCCGATAAGTTTGATCCGCTGTTCTTTAATATCTCGCCTCGCGAAGCCGAGCTGATGGATCCGCAACAGCGCGTATTTCTTGAAGCCTGTTGGAGCTGCATTGAAGACTCAGGGCAAAACCCCGCCGCGCTGTCCGGCAGCCGATGCGGCGTGTTCGTCGGGTGCGGTGACGGGGATTATGAGGCGCGTTTTGGCATGGCGCTCAATGCGCAAACCTTTATGGGAAATGCCATCTCGATTCTCGCCGCAAGAATCGCCTACCACCTGGATTTGCAAGGGCCGAGCCTGGCAATCGACACCGCCTGTTCATCATCGTTGGTGGCGATCGCCTCTGCCTGCGACAGCCTGGCGTTGGGCAATTGCGATCTGGCTTTGGCCGGCGGGGTTTCGGTGTTGGCCGGCCCAAGCATGCACATCATGACCAGCAAAGCCGGCATGCTGTCGGAAGAGGGACGCTGCTTTACCTTTGATCAGCGCGCCAATGGCTTTGTCCCTGGCGAAGGCGTGGGGGTGGTGTTGTTAAAACGCCTGGAAGATGCGCTCGAGGATCAGGATGAGATCCACGGCGTGATCCGGGGATGGGGGCTGAATCAGGATGGCAAAAGCAATGGCATCACGGCCCCGAATGGCAACGCGCAGTCGCGCCTGGAGCAGGAGGTCTACGCCCGCTTCGACATTGACCCTGAACACATCCAATATGTCGAGACGCACGGCACGGGAACCAAACTGGGCGATCCGGTTGAAGTCGCGGGTTTGAAGCAGAGCTTCGCGCAATTTACCCGCAAAGAGAATTACTGCGCGTTGGGTTCGGTGAAGAGCAATATCGGTCACACCCTAAGAGCCGCCGGCGTCGCCTCGGTGCTGAAGGTGCTATTGGCGATGAAACATCGCCAGATACCACCCATGTTGCATCATCAGACGCTCAATGAACACATTGCGCTGGAGGGGTCGCCTTTTTACGTCAACCGGGAGTTGCGCGACTGGACAGCGGCGCCAGGGCATCGCCGCCAGGCGGCCGTCAGCTCGTTCGGCTTTAGCGGAACCAACGCCCATCTGGTTATTGAACAGTACTCAACGGAGGACGCCCTCGCCACCGAGCGGCCCGCGCCCGGACAACCTGCCGTGCACGATCCGGCGCTGATCGTTTTGTCGGCGAAAAGCGAAGCCCAACTGCGGCAAAGCATCGTCAACCTGTTGGCCCATGTGCGCGAACGGGGGGAGCGGGAGCATGGCGAAGGGGCGAAGACCTACCTTCATTCACTGGCTTATACGCTGCAAACCGGCCGTGAAGCGATGAACGAGCGCTTAGCCTTTGTCGCGCACTCTCTCGATGAGCTGCAACACCGGCTTGCTGCCGCATTGGACGACGAGCAGCAAACCGCCGAGCCGTTCTTCCGGGGGAAAAGCAAGTCGCAGAGCGATGTGGCGTCAATATTCAACGTCGATGAAGATATGCGGGGTCTGGTGCAGTCCTGGGCCGCCAAGGGCAAGTGGGCCAAACTTTTGGAGATATGGGTCAAAGGCGTCAATATCGATTGGGCCGTCCTCCATTTAAACGCCAGCCCCAGAAGAGTTTCTCTGCCGACCTATCCCTTTGCTCGTGAACGCTATTGGGTCGCGTTGCCAACCGCGTCAGCGGATGCTGCCCCGGGCGCAACAACGTCGCCCGCTAAATCACTTCAGGAAACGTTTACCGCGCTGGGCGATTTCTCCGCTTATGGCAACCTGCTGGCGGCAGGCGCAATGTCCGCACAAGACCGGCTGCCGGGATTATGGTTGCTGGAGCAAGCGCTGAGCGCCTGGGCGTCATCCGGCCAGGGCCCGGCGGCAGAGTTGAATTACCTGCTGTGGGGACAACCGGCCTGCGTGCAGGATGCCCTGGATGGCCACATCCAGACCTATTTCTCCCGCGAGGATGACGGGCTCTATTTCCAATGCGTGACCGAGAAAGCGCATAAATCCGTCATTCATCATTTTGGTCAGGTAGCCCTCATCGCCCCCGCCGCTGGCGGAGGCCACGCGCAGGACATACAAGCGTTGGAAGCGCGGTTGAGCGCGCCTCAACACCATCAGGTGACCCAGCAATTCAAACGGGCAATCGATGACAGCGGGCTGCGCAGCCCGGCGGTGGCCGAAAACGTTTGTTTTGACGGCGCGCAGCTGCTGGTGCGGCTCGGCGGCCTGGCGGAGCGGCCGACGCTGCTGACGGCCTGTTGGCAGTTGCTCTCGGCGCTCAATCACCATCGTCACTCGCAAACACCGGCGCAGGGGCAATGGCACCCATTCTCGTTGGACGCGATCGTGACCTATAAGCCGGTGCCCGCGCGAGCGACGGTCTGCATTTCTCCCGCGTCGGCGGAAAAAGAGTCCCTGGTGATCGCCGGCGATCTGCCCGGATATGACCTGAGCGTGTACGACGAGACGGGGGCGCTCTGCATGTGGCTCAGTAACCTGAAAATGGTGAAGGAAGCCGCCTTGCTCACCTTCGAAGCGTCGAACCATGACTGAGACAGCGATTGATTACTGACCGACTAACCGGTACGGCTATGCCGGCCCGTTGAAAGAGGGGATGTCATTGATGGATGTACAAGGAAAACGAGTATGCATTATCGGCGGTGGCCCCTATGGGGTCAGCCTCGGTAAAGAGTTGAACCAGGGGGGGATTGACTATGACCTGTATGAGGCTGAGTCGGACTTTGGCGGCGTATGGAATGCTGACAGCCGCTGTGGCCGCACCTATCCGTCATTGCATCTGATCTCCCCGAAGGTCAATACCCAATATCCCGATTTTCCCATGCCGGAAGATTATCCCCATTACCCCAACCATACACTGATGCAGCAGTATATTCGCCATTATGCGAGAACGTTTGGGGTATATGAAAAAGCCCATTTTAACGTCGCCGTCGTCCGCATTGAACCGCAGGATAATGGCTGGCAGGTTGAATTATCGACCGGGGAAAGAAAGTTTTATTCTTTTGTTTTGGTCAGCAACGGTATGCAACGAGAGGCCCGGTATCCTGAACCGGCCTATCGCGGCCATTTCACCGGCGACATCATGCATTCGATCGATTATCGAACGCCGGAACGGATCAAGGGCAAGCGGGTCTTGATCATCGGCGCCGGCAATTCAGGCTGCGATATCGCGGTTGACGCGGTTCATCATTGCCAGGCCGTCTACCACAGCACGCGCCGCGGTTACTACTATCAGCCCAAATTTATCAATGGCCTGCCGACCCCGAGATGGATGGAAGGGTTAGGGAATAAATTCGACACCCGCGAAGAAACGTTGGCGTATATACAGCAGGTTTTTAAGCTTGCCGGCTATGACGGTACGGATTTCGGCTTAAAGAAACCGGATTATCCGTTGGATGCCTCCCATCCCATCATGAACTCGCAACTGCTCTATTTTATCGGCCACGGCGATATCCAGCCTAAAGGCGATGTGCGTGAATTTCGCGATAATACCGTGATCTTCGACGACGGTTCGCATGTTGAGGTCGATACCCTTATTTACGCGACGGGATATAACCGCCGTTTCCCATTCCTGGACAGCAAATATCTGGAGCTCAAGAACGGCATTCCAGATTGCTTTTTACATATCGTCCCCAAGAACTTTAATAACCTACTCTTTGTCGGGTACATCAATTCAGCCACGGGGTTGGGCGTTTCTGCCCGGTCTCACGGTTTATTCGTGGTGGATTACCTCAAGGCGTATTTCACACAGTCTGCCGGGCTGCACGATTTCACCCGCATGAAGAAAGAACAGAATCCCGACCTTGGACAGCACTATTACATCGGATCTTTCCGGCATCAGTGGGAAGTCGATCTGTGGAAATTTCTTAAGTTATTAGCGCAGTACCGTGAAGTACTCAATAGAAGGTAGAGGCGATGACAGGCAAAGAGAATCCAACCCACGACTTACACGAGTCAGCCCGAAATGCGCTAGAGGCTGAGCTGATGCAATCTGCCCGCAAGCAGGCGCCAGTCACTGCCCATTCTGCCAACGCCGTTGAGCCGGCGCTTGCCGCGGCTGCCGGCACCTCGAGCCGCCAGGCGCTGCGGCACGAGGTACTGGCGATTATTTCCGTGATACTCAAATTGCCGGTGGAAAAAATCGACAGTGAGGAAAAGATATCAACCTATGGCGTTGATTCGATTGTCATTACGGAAATTATGGGGCGTATTGCCGGCGCATTGGGGGTGTCTCTTTCCGCCGCCATTTTCTTTGAAGCCAGAAACATTGAAGAGCTGACCGATATCATCATTACGCGTTTCGGCCAGCAAGTCGCGGCGCGATACGATAGCCCGTCCCACCGCAGCGATGGCCGTCAGCCGCCCGCGTCGGCAACGAAGCCAGAGAACGGGCCGGCCGCCGGCGAAAAATCCGCCAGGAGCATCCAGGCGCTGCTGGCGAAAAGTCATCAAATCAGGCAAAAACGGCAGCGGCCCGTCGTCGCCCCGGCAAACGGCCGCTACGAACCGATCGCCATCATCGGGATGAGTGGCATGTTTGCGCAGTCTTCCTCGGTGGAAGCGTTGCAGCGTCACCTGTATCAAGGCCGGGATTGCATCAGCGAAGTCCCCAACGCACGCTGGGATTGGAAAGCTGTCTACGGCAACCCCAAAGACGGCGAGTTCACCAACGTGAAATACGCCGGCTTTATTGAGGATGTGGACAAATTTGATCCGGGTTTTTTTGGCATATCGCCTCGTGAAGCTCAGACGATGGATCCGCAGCATCGGCTGTTTATCGAGTCGGCCTGGCAACTCATCGAATCGTCAGGCTATGCGCCCGGATCGTTATCCGGCAAAAAGGTCGGCGTGTATGCCGGCATCAATTTGCAGGACTATGCCGAAACCGTCCTGAATGCCCAATCTCGCGATATTGTCGAGCTAACGGCGATCCCCCATATGTTTTGCCCGAATCGCCTCTCTTATTTGCTGGATGTGCATGGCCCCAGTGAAATTATCGACACCGCATGCTCCAGTTCTTTAGTAGCGATCCATCGTGCAGTGATGAGCATTCAGCACGGCGACTGCGATATGGCGATAGCCGGCGGCGCCAACCTGATCCTCAGCCCGAAAATGCACATTCTGTACAGCAAGGCGGAAATGATTTGCGAGGATGGCCGGTGCAAGACGTTCTCTGAGCAGGCCAATGGTTATGCCCGCGGGGAAGGGGTTGGCGTCGTCATGCTGAAAAGGCTGGCCGACGCGCAGGCGGATAAAGACAACATTCTCGGGGTCATTATCGGCTCCGCGGAAAATCACGGCGGCGCCGCCACCTCTCTGATGGCGCCCAATCCGAATGCGCAGGCCCGGCTGATTCGCGATGCGCACAGGCGATCCGGGGTTGATCCGCGCAGCATTACGTATATCGAGTGCCACGGGACCGGGACGCCGCTGGGCGATCCTATCGAGGTCAACGGCCTGAAAACGGCATTTAACCATCTCTATCAGGATCACGGGCTCTATTCCGCACCGGCGAAACACTGCGCGTTAGGGTCGGTTAAATCGAATATCGGCCATACGGAAACGGCCGCCGGCGTGGCCGGCGTCATCAAAGTGTTGCTGGCAATGCGGGATGAATATTTGCCCAAGTCGTTGCATTGCCAGCAGCTGAATCCGCTGCTGGAGCTGGAAGAAAGCCCGTTTTATGTTCTGCAGGAGGGGCAAACATGGCAACGGCCGACGATCGGTGACGCGCCACAGCCATTGCGGGCCGGCGTGAGCTCTTTCGGCGCCGGCGGTGCCAACGCGCATCTGGTCATTGAGGAGTACCGTCGGGAGCCCGAAGAGAGGGCACCCCACACCAATGAGCCGGAGATCATCGTGCTGTCCGCCAAAAACAGCGAAAGGCTGCAGGCCTATGCACAACACGTGCTGCAGTATGTCACTCAGCACTCGGCTTATGTCGCGACGCATTTCAAACAGTTCGCCTACACGCTGCAAACGGCGCGGGATGTGATGCCCGCGCGGGCCGCGTTCGTTGTCGACGATGTGGCTTCGCTGGTGCGCCAGCTGACTCACCTGGCGCAGAATGCTGCCGCTGCGGCAACTATTTTTGTCAGCGACGAGGCGGCTCGCGTTGCCGGTGTCGATACACAGGATATTGCGCAATGGTGGCAGACCAAGCGCTATACAGAGATCGCCCAAGCATGGGCCGAGACCGGTTTGGTTGACTGGCGGCAGCTATACGCGGGCCGCCATTATGCGCGGTTGGCGCTGCCAACCTATCCGTTTGACCGCCGTCGCTACTGGATCAAAGAGACGCAGCAGCCGCCGGCGGTGGTGCTCGCGGCCATACAGCCGACGATGGAGCCGGTGAAAAAAGCCAGCCACTCGGAAAAGATTCGGCTGCAGCCGCTGAAGCTGAAGACAGACGCCCACCCGGAGGTGGCCAAGGGTACCGAGACGCCCCCCGCGGCGGCCAAACGCGTTGAGCCGCCGCAGGAGCATCAGGCGATGAATGGCAACGGCGCCTCGCGCAGCGGCGAGAGGTCGCTGGAGCGCGTTATCGGCGCATTACGAACGAGTTTGGCTCACGCGCTCTGTGCCGGCGAAGCGGAAATTCATGTGGATCGATCCTTTGCTGAAATGGGGTTGGATTCCATCGTCGGCGCTGAATGGGTGCACGCCATCAACCAACAACTCGGTTGCGCCTTGTCCGCCACCCGGATATACGATTATTCCAGCGTTCGCCAACTGGCGCAGTTTATCGTGCTGCAAAGCGAGCAGGGGAACGCCGCGCACGAACGCGCGCCGCAAATACGCCACGCCAGCGAGGAGTCTGCGCAGGATGACATACGCAGCGACGCAGGGGGGCAATCCGCAGACTCTCGGCGCGACTCGGCGGCGATCGCGTCATTACTGAAAGCCAGCCTGGCCGACGCGCTTTACATCACTGTGGACGAGATCCAGAACGATCGGGCTTTTGCGGCGTTAGGCCTGGATTCGATCATCGGCGCCGAATGGATCCATGAGCTCAACAAGACGCTTGGCACCGAGCTTTCCGCCACGCGATTGTACGACTATCCCACTATTCAGGTTTTAGCGGAATATATTGCAACGCAATCTCATGGAGCTACGCCGCGCCCAAAACCGAACGCGGCCGTTTCAGAGCCTGAGGCCCCCTGTTCGCAGGATCTGAAACCGGCCGCATCCGACGCACCGGCAGAAGCAACCGCCGCGTCTCATCGCCGGGACGAAAAAATCGCCATCATCGGCATGGCCGGCCGCTACCCCGACGCGGACAATCTGGATCAATACTGGGATAACCTGGCGAATGGCCGCAATTCTGTGCGAGAAGTCCCAAGGGAGCGCTGGAACGTCGATCAATACTTCGATGCCGACCGCAGCAAAGACGGGAAGGTCTATTGCAAATGGTTAGGGGCATTAACGGATATCGACGGTTTCGACCCGCTATTTTTCTCGATTTCGCCCGCCGAAGCGGAGGGCATGGATCCCCAACACCGCCTCTTTCTGCAGGAGGGATACAAAGCATTTGAAGATGCCGGTTACAGCCCCGAGGCGCTGAGCCACACGAAATGCGGCGTTTATATGGGAATAATGAGCTATGAATATGCTCACTTGATGCTGAACTCGGCCCGCCCGCTGTCCGGCACCGGTAACAGTTTTGCCATCGGGGCGGCGCGCATTCCGTATTTCCTGAACCTGAAAGGGCCGGCCATTCCTGTTGACACCGCGTGCTCGTCCTCGCTGGTCGCGACCCATTTGGCCGTCACGGCGCTCCAGAACGGGGAGATAGACCTGGCGCTGGTCGGCGGCGTGAGCCTCTATCTGATGCCGGAAACCTACATGGGCATGTGCGCTGCCGGCATGTTGTCCCCCGAAGGCCAGTGCAAGGCTTTCGATGATGCGGCGGATGGGTTCGTGCCCGGCGAAGGGGCGGGATGCCTGGTGTTGAAACGGCTGTCTCAGGCCGAGGCGGACGGCGATCCTATTCATGGCGTCATCATCGGCTCGGGCATCAACCAAGACGGCAAAACCAACGGTATCACGGCGCCTAGCGTCAACAGCCAGATCGAACTGGAGAGAGAAGTCTACCGCAAGTCTCAAATTACCCCTGATTCGATAAGCTATGTGGAAACGCACGGCACAGGGACTAAGCTCGGCGACCCTATCGAGTTTGAGGCGCTGACGGCCGTCTTCAGAGAACAGACATCGCGCAAGCATTTCTGCGGCCTCGGCTCGGTGAAAAGCAATATCGGTCATGCGTCAGCGGCGTCCGGCATGGCCAGCGTGCATAAAACGCTGCTGTCGATGAAACACAAGCAACTCGCACCGTCTTTGCATTTTTCCAAACCGAACCAACACGTTAACTTCGAAGACTCGCCTTTCTACGTCAATACGCAACTCAAGCCCTGGCGACATGATGAACGCCAACCGCGCAGAGCGGCGGTGAGCGCTTTTGGCTACAGCGGCACGAACGCGCATTTGGTCATTGAAGAGTACCTGCCGTCATCGGCGGCGGAAGCGGCGGTGGAAAAACCGAGGATGATCGCTTTATCGGCGATGCGCGCCGATCGCTTGCCGTTGATGGCGAATAACCTGCTGGCCTGGATCCAGCGGGAACGCGCGGCGGGCCGCGCTGTTGATTTATGTCGGCTGGCTTATACCTTGCTGCAGGGGCGGCAGGCCATGACGGAACGGCTGGCGTTCATCGTCGGCTCGGTCGACGAATTGCAAGAGAAACTGAGCCGGTTTGTCGCAGGAGATAGCGCTACGCCGCCATTCTTCAGGGGACAAGCGAGCAGCAACCCGCCGGCGTCTGCGCCGCAGGCGCGCGATCGAGACTTGCACGCGCTGGCGGCTGAGTGGGCCGCGGGTGGCACGCTGTCCTGGGAGCGGCTCTATTCACCGGCGCACGGCGCTGAGCGCCGTTTCCCCCAAAAAATCAGCTTGCCGACGTATCCATTTTACTCCCAGTCCTGCTGGTTTGAGGAGAAAGCCGCCGTTGTTTCGCCGGTGAGCTTGCCGGATGCCGCAGAGGAAAACCAGACTGGTGAATCAACGTCATGGCTGCGGGCGACAGAAGACTGGGTTGACGTGGAGTCCAGTGAAAACACGCCGTGGGTTGAACGCATCGAGGCTAACCGCGACAGGCGAATTTTGGTGCTTGGCCAAACCGCTGCAGACTGTCGGGCCGTGGAGCAGGTCTGTCTTGATATCCAGACCCTGACGCATAACCCACAGCCGATCTGGGATGTGCGGTATATCGCCTTGCCGAAGGAAGCCTTAACGGCTGAAGCGGAGCGCGCTGCCCTGAACGGCGCGCTTTCGGCGGCCATTCCGCATCCCGACACGCCATTGACCGTTTTTCTGTTCTTGCCCGATAACCCGGATGCCGGGTTGCGGCTCGCCTATCTTTGCATACAAGCCCTCCAGGCGGTCGCCCGAGTCAACCCGCTACAGTTCTATTGCTGTCACCGGGCGGACTATGAACACGGCCTGACAACCGCGACGGTGCAATATGAAGCGCTCTCCGGGTTGCTGCGTTCTGCGATTCTGGAAACCGTGGGGCATGACTATCGGAGCATCGTCTTTTCCCCGCAGTCGGCACCGCAAGAGACGGCGCTGCAACTGATGCAAACCTGGCTGTGCGCCGTGCGGCCTGCGCCTGAAACGGGAAGACAGGCGCAGGCGATCGACGCATCGACGGTGCGCTTCTCCGGCGGCCGGCGGTACGCGCTGCGCGTCAGCGAATCTGACCGGTATGAAGGGGCCGGCGCGCGTTTTCGCACGGGCGCGACCTATTTAATGATCGGTGCCCTGGGTGAAACGGGGGAGCAATTTTGTCGGGCTTTAGGGCAGCACTATCAGGCACAGCTGGTGATTTTTTCACGCCGCCCGGAAAACCAGGTGGCGCCGATCCTGGCGCGCATCCGGGCCTCGGGTGCCCGCGTTATTTACCATGCCGTCGATATTCTGGACGCGGAGCGGGTCAACCAGACGATGCGAACCCTGGCGTCTGAAGGCATCAGCCTGCACGGAGTGGTGCATCTGGCCCGGCAGGTGAGCGACGGCGCCATCGTGAATAAGCCCTGGGATGCGTTTCGGCAGACCCTGGCGGCGAAAGTCACCGGCACGCTGAACATTGACGCGGCGACGGCCAATGAACCGCTGGAGCTTTTCCTGATGTTCTCTTCCGTGGCCGCGTTCGGTATCCAGGGATCTTCTGACTACGCCTATTCTGCCGCGTTCCAGAATGCGTTTGCCCGCTACCGGCAACAGCGCGTGGCCTTAAAACAAAGACGCGGGGTCACGGCTTCCGTTTGTTGGGGGCAATGGGACGTTGACGGCGCCGTTGCCCCTGAGCGGTTGCCTGCGCGTTTGGCGCAGTTGGCGCATCAGGGTATGGGCAGCATTAGCGCCCCGGCGGCGCTGCGGCAGTTGCAAACCGGGCTGACAGAGGGCGTCACGGCGTTGGTCGCCGTCACCGACCGTGAAAAGGCGAGAACGCTGCTGGGGCTTAACGAGCCTCCGGCGGCCGCCAACGCCGTACAGGCGCACGCGATGGCAGAGGCGGTTCGCCAAAACATCCATCGCTATCGGGTCGGGGAATTAACGCCTGCGGCGTTTGCGGACTATCTCTCCGCCTTGTCCTTACCGGCGTTGCCGGCCGAGTTGCAACATGAGGTCGGGGCCGCGATTGCGACCACTCTGCCTGCGCCGGTTGCCGAAAATACCGCCATTGAGGCCGGCAAGGGCGCCGGCGGCGCTATGCCGAGAGAAAGCGAACTGCGCAGCGTGCTGGCCTTCGGGATCGAGAAAGTCATGAAGCTGGGCGACGACCTGGATTGGGATAAACCCCTGCAGGACTACGGAATGGACTCGATTATCGCCATGCAGTTGAGCACCACGCTGGAAAAACAGATGAAATTCCCGGTGCAGCCGAATTGGCTGATCGATCATCCAACCCCCAACTTGCTGATGAAAAAGTTGCGTGAGCAGGCTGGCGCAAGAGGGAACCGGCTATGAATACGCTAAATCAAAAGCTGGAGCATTTTTTCTCCGGTTATCGCACCGCAGACGCCGAGGCGACGATCCGCCGGCCTGGCGCAGACGTTTCTTTTAGCTATCTGTTTTTTTCTGATGTGCGCAAAGATGTCTCTGACCGGGATAAATACCGTTTTGCTCGTGAGTTGGTCGAATTTGCCGACCAGGCCGGGTTTGAATCGGTTTGCTTTCCTGAACGCCATTTCTATGAGTTTGGCTCGATCTACGCCAATAACGGCATTGCGGCGGCTTACTTTGCGCCATTGACGAAAAACGTGCGTCTGCGTTCGGCCGCCGTGACCAACACGTTGCATCATCCCGTTGAGATCGTCGAGAACTGGGCGATGGTGGATATTCTCTCCGATGGACGGGTTGATTTGGGCGTCGGCAGCGGCTGGAACAAAGCGGACTTCATCCTGTCACCGGAAACGTATGAGGAGCGGGCGGCAATCCGCGATCGGCGCATTCCGGTAATACAGAAACTCTGGCGGGGGGAAAGCGTAGACTTTCCCGGCCCCGGCGGGGAGATATTCCCAACGGTCGTGTATCCGCGCCCGATTCAAAAAGAGATCGCCATTTGGTACTTCAGCATCTCAGAACAGGGTTTTCGCCATGCGGGGCGGCAAGGCTATAACGTTTTCGGCATGTTGCACGGAATAGACCTCCACGAGTTCGGCAAATACGTGGACAGCTATCGCGCCGCACGCGCCGAAGCCGGGCTGGATCCGCTCGGCGGCCGGGTAACGCTGATGATGCACACCTTCGTTCATCCGGACATGGAATGGGTACAGCAGGTGGTCTGCGATCCGTTCAAAGCCTATATTCGCAGCAGCATTATTCCCCAGATGAAGGCCAGAGATAAGCATTTCGACAACAGCCAGATAGATCAAATTCTTGATTACGCCTATGCCCGCTTTTTCAAAACCGGCGGCATATTTGGCCCGCTTGATGAATGCCAGAAACAAATCAATTTGGCGGTAGCGTGCGGGGTGAATGAAATTGCCTTTCTTCAGGACTTCGGCATGGATTACGCCGCCGTCAAAAACGCCCTTGGTTATTTGCAGCAATTAGTTGACCTTAATCTCAAGCGGGAGAAGTCTTTTTATGAGTGAGCAATCAGCACCCTTGTCTGTCATTGCACAGTGGATTAAAAATCATAAAACCGCTTCATTAGACTCGGCGTCAACGCTGTTGGCTGCACAAGGTAATCTCGACCCCCTGGCGATTACAGGTCTGGCGGGGTATTTCCCGCAGTGCATGAGCATTGCCGAGCTATGGCGGCATCTCGATGCCGACGACACGTTAATCACCTCATTGCCGGCGCAACGCGCAGCGTGGTATCGGCAAAGCGAACGCGAGGGGGAAACGCCGTGGCCGCCGCTTGCGGGCGGGTTTATTCCCGATATTGCTGCGTTTGATGCGGACAAGTTCGGCATTTTACCGATAGAAGCCGAAGAGATGGATCCGCGGCAGCGCCTGCTGCTGATGGCGACCTACCATACGCTGGAAGATGCCGGCATCGATCCCGCTTCCCTGAGCAAAACGCAGACCGGCGTATTTATCGGCTGCGAATCCAATGAGTATGCCGCCCTGATGGCGCACCACGGTTATCGCCCCGAGTTCGGCCTGACGCAGGCTGACAGCATGATCGCCAACCGGATTTCTTACCAGTTTGACCTGGCCGGGCCCAGTGAAATCGTCAATGCGACATGCGCCGGATTTGCCGTGGCGCTTCACAGAGCCACACTGGCGCTCAGAGCCGGCATCATTGATCGAGCGATTGTCGGTGCGGCCAATATTATTCTGGTGCCGGACGTGACCCATCGGTTAAATGATGCCGGGCAACTGACCCACCGCCGGCAGGTGCTGTCTTTCGGCGAAAATGGCGATGGATTCATTCGTTCCGAAGGGGTTGGAACCCTTCTCCTGGAACGCCTGGCGGATGTCGAACGGGCCGGCCGCCGGGTCTATGCGATCGTCAAGCATTCCCGGGTCAACTTCAATGGGCAAGGTGGCGTTTCGATGGCGTCGCCGAATACGGACGCGCACTGTGAGCTGATCAAAGACTGTTACCGTGAAGCCGGCATCGACCCGCGCCGCGTTTCTTACATTGAGGCCCAGGGAATGGGATTGCCGGTAGCGGATATTGCCGAATGGACGGCGATAAACCGGGCGCTGAGCCAACTGTGCGATGAAAACGGCGTGGCGTTCGAACCGGGTTACTGCCGGGTCAGCAGCCTGAAACCGCTGTTGGGGCATATGCATTCCGCCTCGTCGCTCGGGGCGCTGTTAAAGGTTATCCGCAGTCTTCAAACCGATAAAATCCATAAAATACCGGGTTTTGTTCAGCCGAATGCCTACTGCGACACGCAAGATGCACCCTGTGATTTTGCCCGGGAAACGCAGGATTGGCCGGCCGGCGAGCAGCCCAGAATCGCCGCGATTCATAGCTACGGCTCCGGCGGCAATAATGCCCACATCCTGATCGAAGAATATCGCGGCGCTCACCCGGCGGGCGCCGCGTATCCGTCGGCTTCGCCCCATTATGCCTTCGCCCGTGAACACTGTTGGTTTCAGCCTGCCGCGCGCAGCGCGCAGACAGCAGGGGCGATGGCCGCGGCGGAAGCCGACGTGCGAGCGACGATAGGGCGCCTGCTGGGCATTAACGGCGCTGATGATGAAACCTGCCAACAGGCATTTACCGATCTCGGACTCGATTCCGTCTCCGTTGCCGCCTTCGTCAGCCGTCTGGTGGCGGCGTATCCGGTTAAATTGCGGCGCTCCGATGTGTTCAGTTACACCACGCCGGCGGCCTTGGCGCGCGCGGTAGCAGAACGAATGCAAACCGACGCGCCGGCGAAAGAAGGTCGCCAAAATGCCGCGCCGGGCCCGCTGCCGGGCGGCAGCGGCGATATCGCCATCATCGGCCTCGATATTAACGTGGCCGGTGCTGATAACGCAGCGGAGTTTTGGCAATTGCTGCGCGAGGGCCGCAGCAGTGTCGGGCAAGTGCCGCAAGGGCGGCGGCAGCGCGAAGATCTGTCAATGAAAACCACCCGGGGCGGTTTTATGGCGCATATCGATCGCTTTGATCCGCTGTTTTTCAAGATTTCCCCTCGGGAAGCCCAACTGATGGATCCTCATCATCGCTTGCTGTTGCAGTCCGCATGGCGAGCGATTGAAGATGCCGGCTACGATCCGCAGGAATGGCACGGACAACAGCACGGCATTTTTATCGGCATGGAAGAGTCGGATTATCCGTTGACCGAACACTCTGCGATTACCTCCGTGCATACCGGGACCGCGCCGGCGCGCATCGGTTATCTCCTTGACACCAAAGGCCCTTTGCTGGCGATTGGCACCGCCTGTTCCTCTTCGTTGGTCGCCCTGCATTATGCCTGCCAGAGCATTTTAAACGGTGACAGCACATTGGCGCTGGCCGGCGGGTGCAATGTGATCTGCCAGCCGGAGCGCATGTTGCATGGCCTGTCTCGCATGGGCGACATGCTCTCGCCAGACGGCGTCTGCTACGCCTTTGATAGCCGAGCCAACGGCATGGTGGTGGGCGAAGGCTGTGCAACGGTGGTGTTAAAACGCCATGAGGACGCCTTGCGGGATGGCGACGACATTTATGCCATCATCAAAGGCAGCGCGATTAACTATGACGGCAAAACCAATGGCCTGACGGCGCCCAGCGGGGCCCGCCAAAGCGAGCTATACGCGCAGGTCTATCAGCAAAGCGGCATTTCTCCGGAGCAGATCGACTATGTGGTCAGCCACGGCACCGGCACCCTGTTAGGCGATCCCGTCGAGTGCAATGCGCTGATTGATGCCTTCCAGCGCGAAGGGGTGAAGAAGCAGCAGTATTGCGCGTTGACCTCGCCGAAAACCAATATTGGCCATACGCAAGCGGCAGCCGGGATCGTGAATGTCATCACGGCGGCGTTGGCGCTGAAACAGCGGGAAATCCCGCCGTCGCTGAACTATGCCCAACCCAATGCGGATATTGATTTTACCGCCGGCCCTTTTTATGTGAACACCGAGCTCAAGCGCTGGGAGCGGGAGCGGCGCTTTGCGGCGGTCAGTTCCTTCGGCCACACGGGAACCAATGCTCACCTGGTGTTGCAGAGCGCAGAGGTGCGGGAGACGCCGCAGGACGAGCCTTCAGATCCCAATGAGCCGTACCTGATTGTCTTATCGGCAAAAAGCGCAGCGCAACTGAAACAGATGGCGGCCAATCTGCTCGCCGCTGCCGAGCCGGAAAGCCTGCGCGATTTCGCTTATACCCTGCAAGTCGGGCGAACGCCGATGCCGCATCGTCTGGCGCTGTTCAGCGACGGCTGGCAGAGCTTGCAGGAGAGCTTGAGACGTTATCTTGCCATCGGAGATGAGATAAGCGCCTCGCACGATTTGTATTATGCCGACCTCTTGGGCTCAACCTGTTCCGCGGCCGCACAGGCATTGCTGCATGAGGACGGCGCGGCGGCCGAAGGGGCCGCACACATTCAGCTGGCCTGCTGGCTGCGCGGCGAGGCGGCGGATTGGGCGGCGTTATATGCCGAGGCGAAACCGCGCAGAATGCATCTGCCGACCTATCCATTCGCGGAGGAGAGTTATTGGATCGCCGCGACCGATGATTTCAATGCCGCCAAACGCCGTTCAGAGGACGCCGAACGGCACGACGCGATTTGGATCGCCCGCGAGCGCTGGCGTGAACAACCGCTGCCGGATGCCCTGAACCGCGTCGCCGGGCGCGTCCTATGCGTCATGCCAACCGCCGCGCAGGCGGCGCTGGAGACCGGCATTACACAGCTTGCGGGCGAGGCTTCAACGACGTTTTTCAATTGGGACGCGGCGGGGACAGACGCCGGTGCCTGCAGCCGCTTCTTTGCGTCGGTGAACATGGCCACGCAAGCGGAGGGGGAGCCTCAGCCTGCAGACGCGTTGTTGTGCTTTGTCGAGCCCGAATTCGCGCTGGATCAGCTGGTGCCGCTGTTCCAGGGGCTGTTGTCCAGTGGGATGTCGCTGCGCCGTATGGTGATTGTCAGCGTCTTTAGCGATGCGTTGGCGCGTTGTTACGCCGATGCGTTGGTCGCCTTCGGCGCCTCGCTGCGCCTTGTGCTGCCGGACACGCGCGTCACGTTTGCCGGGTTCGACGCCGCCGCCGACGCTGAGCCGTGGTGGGCGCTCGCCGCATCGCTTCCCGCCGTCTGGGCTGAACTGCACAGCGAACCGGGACAAAACGCACTGTATCTTCAGGGAAAACGTCATGTGCTGACGTTCGAATCGGCCCAGATGGCAAACGACGATCACCCGCTGCAAGCGGAAAGCTGTTTGAAAGTAGGCGGATGCTACCTGATCACCGGGGGGCTCGGTGGCCTGGGGATGATATTTGCCCGCTATCTGTGTGAAAAACGGGCGGCGAAGGTGATTTTGGTTGGCCGCTCGGCGCTTGCGTTGGAGCAACAGGCGCAGCTGCGGGCCATCGAGCAACATGGCGGCCAGATGACGTATTGCCAGGCCGATGTGAGCGCGGTGTCGCAGATGGAATCTCTGTTTGCGGACTGCCGGCGCCAGGGGATCCGGATCGACGGCATAGTGCATGCCGCGGGGATGCAAACGCAGCAAACGCTGGCGCAGAAAGATCTCGCCGGGGTTCATCAGGTGTTGGCACCGAAAATTCAGGGCGCTCTGGCGATTGATACGGCCTGGCAAAGCGTCTTCGGCGCTGAGCAGACACTGGACTTTATCGCTTATTTCTCGTCCAGTGCCGCCGTTTTTGGCGACTTTGGCGCCGGTGACTATGCCGTGGCGAATCGCTTCCAAATGGCTTATGCCAACAGCCGGCATCGCGGTGCCACGTTCGCCCGCAAGACCATCGCGATCGGGTGGCCGGTGTGGGAGGACGGCGGCATGACGCAAGGATCGGCCGAACGGGAACAGGCGACATCCTTGTACCTGAAAACCAGCGGCCAGCGTGCCTTGCGCAGTGACGAAGGATTGCGGGCGTTCGAACAGTTGCTCGCCGGTGAAGAGGGCGCGGCGCTGATCATGGCAGGCCGACCCGATGCGATACAACGTCTGTTGGCGGGGGCGCATCGTCAACAGGACGCGCAACCTCGGCCGACAACCGCCATCGTTGCCCCTCCTGAAATGAAAGGGCTGACGGTTGAACAGCGTGTGCTGTGGGACTTGCAGCAAGCGGTGAGTGATATCTTAAGCATTGAGCGGCATAGTCTGCATCATGACGTGAACCTGGCGGATTTCGGCTTTGATTCAATCAGCCTGGCTGAGTTTGCGTCCGTGCTCAGCCGACGCTGGAAAATCGCTGTATCACCGGCGCTGTTTTTCGGGCATGCCACGCTGGCGAAGCTCAGCCAGTATTTTATGTCGGCTCACGAAACGCTGATGCAAACCTGCTACGGCGGTTCGGCCAGTGAGCGCACGCCGCGCGATCCGAGCGCGCATGTTACTCCGCCATCAACCCGCCATGCCGCGGGGCAATCGTCGTTTGCGCAGGACGATGAGCCGATCGCGGTGATCGGCATGAGCGGCCGTTTCCCCGGCGCCCGTGACGTTGATGAAATGTGGCGTTGTCTGGCTGAAGGCAAGTCGTGCGTCAGCCAGGTGAGCGAGACGTATCTGCGCCGCCGCGACGAATCTTGCCGCGAGCGCCACACCGCGTCGGAGCGCCTGCGGTGGTGCGGCGTCATGCCCGGCGTCGCCGAATTTGACCCGCTGTTTTTTGAAATTTCTCCGCGAGAAGCGCAGAACATGGATCCCGGCCAGCGCCAACTGTTACAGGAAGCCTGGAAAGCGCTCGAACATGCCGGTTACGGAGAACACCCGCTGCGCCGGCACAGTATCGGCACCTTCGTCGGCGTGGAGGAAGGCACCTACGGCCGTTTCACCGATACCGAGCAGGTTGAAATCACCGCCAATCATACGGGCATTCTGGCTTCACGACTGGCCTATTTCCTCGATCTGCACGGCCCCGTGCTGGCGGTCAATACGGCCTGTTCATCGGGTCTGGTCGCGGCGCATCTGGCATGCGCCAGCCTGCGTAATCGGGAATGTGACACCGCATTGGCCGCCGGCGTCAGCCTGCAGCTCTCGACGGAAGGTTTCGACATCATGGCGCGGTCAGGCATGATGTCGGAGGACGGAACCTGTTATACCTTCGACCAGCGCGCCAACGGTATGGTGCCGGGTGAAGCCGCCGTGGTGCTGGTATTGAAACGGTTGTCGCAGGCCGAGGCCGATGGGGATCTGATCCATGGCGTGATCCGTGCCAGCGGCATTAACTATGATGGCAAGACGAATGGCATCACGGCACCGAACGGCGTGGCGCAGGCCGACTTGCTCAAGTCCGTGTATCAGCGCGCCGGCGTTAATCCGGCGCAAATCGAGTATGTCGTCACGCACGGCACGGGCACCCGTCTGGGCGATCCGGTGGAGGTCAATGCGCTGAATGAGGCGTTCAAGGCGCACACCGATAAGCAGGCTTTTTGCGCCCTGACATCGACCAAAACGAATTTCGGTCATACCTTCGCTGCCTCCGGGCTCCTGAGCGCCGTGAGCCTGATCCAGGCCTTGAATCGGCAAATCATTCCCGCAAGCCTGAACTGCCAACAGGAAAATGACTACATCACCTGGTCGGAGAGTCCTTTCTACGTCAATAAAACGGCCCGCGCTTGGCCGATGGCGGTGGGCAAACAAAGAATGGGGGCGGTGAGCGCGTTCGGCATGAGCGGCACCAATGCGCATTTTGTTATCCAGGAGTATATGCAGCCGGCCGCAGCGCCAGCGCGGCAACGCAGCCACTATCTGCTCTGTTTGTCCGCCAAGACCGAGGAAACGCTCTCTCTCAAGGCCGACGATCTGATAGCGCATTTGCAACAGACGGAAAGCGAAAGCCAGAGTCTGGCGGCGATCGGCTATACGCTGCTCCGCGGCCGCAGCCATTTTAGATACCGCCTGGCGGTCGTGGTCGAGGATCGAGAAAGCGCCATTGTCAGCCTGCAGCAGGCCGAACCGTCGCAACGGCCCAATCTGTTTCGCGGTAACGGCATCCCTCTGGGATTCACGGGGCAGCCGGCGATTCAAAAACACGTCGATGCTTTGCTGCGCCAGTCGCAAGACAGCGAAGGGCAGGAGTATCAGGAAAATCTGTTCGCGCTGGCAGATTATTATTGCCAGGGATACGCGCTGAACGGTGCCGAGCTGTGGCCGGACGTATCCCGTTGCGTGGTCCTGCCGGCTTACCCGTTCGCCCGGGAACGCTGTTGGGTGGCGGACGGTGCGTCAGCGCCAGCGCGGAATGCCATTGCCGAACGCGGCGCTCTGCACCCGCTGTTGCAGGAGAATGCGTCAACGCTGGGCGAGCTGCGTTTTCGCTCTGAGTTCAGCGGCGAAGAGTTCTTCCTCCGCGATCACCGGGTCTACGGGCAGAAAGTGTTGCCGGGCGTCAGCTACCTGGAAATGGCGCGGGCGGCCTATGCCCGCACCGCCTCAGCACCCCAGCCGCTGCGCTTTAACATGCAGCAGATCCTTTGGTTGCAACCGGCGATCGCCGCGCAACGGACGACGACCCTCTACCTCGGGCTCAGCGAGCGGGAGGAAGGGCTGGTTGACTACCGGGTTTATTCGGAGAACGACGGCCAGCCGCGCACGATCCATAGCCAGGGCGTGATAGTTCCCTGTCTGAATGACGCGACCCCGGAAAGCCGGACTCTGGATCTGGAACGGTTGAAAAGCCAGATGACGGGGCAGGATTACCTGCCGGCACAGTGCTACCAGACGTTCCGCAGCATGGGGCTCGAGTATGGCGAGTCATTCCAATGTATTGAGCAATTGCTGACGGGGGAAGGTCAGGTGTTGGCCAGGATTGCGTTGCCGAATGCGGCGGCCATGCCGGCCTTCGGCCTGCACCCGAGTTTGATGGACGCCGCATTGCAAACCAGCCTGGGGCTGTATGGCTCGGCGCCGCGTCCCGATGTCGCCTATGTGCCTTTTGCGCTGGAGCAGTTAGCGGTCTTTGGCGAAATCGCCGGCCGGCTTTGGGTTTGGTTGCGGCTGGCGACAACGGAGAACGCGGCGGATCCGCAAGTGCAAAAAATGGACGTCGATCTGTGCGATGAGCAGGGGCGCATTTGCGTCAGCATGCGCGGTTTTTCGACCCGCATGCTGTCGGCATCTCCCCGCTCAGAGCACGATGCAGAACCGCAAAGCGCGGCGGCGCCAGAGATCGTCGTGGGCGCACAGCGCAAAACGTTAACCGGGCGTGAATACTTTTTGCAAGACCACGGCGGGCTACTGCCGGGCATGCTTTCGCTGGCGTGGATGAGCGAATTGGCGGCGGCGCACCTTCAAGCCTCCGCCGTCATCGGGCTCAAGCAGGTGGTCTGGCGGCAACCCGTGGCGGTGGGAGAGCAGGGGGCGGATATCGATCTGATCCTGAATCGGGATCGTCAAGGTTATTACTGCGCGATCGTCGCGCAGGGGGAAACGCACGCCCAGGCGAGAGTGGTGACCGCGACCGGCAGCGAAGAGGCGCCTGCGCCCCTGCCGCTTGACGAAATCGCACAACGCTGCCGACAGCGTAAAGAACGTCACGCCTGCGCTGAATTCTTCGGTTCGGCGATCGGGCCACGGTTGCTCGGGATCACCCGCTATGAACAAGGGCAGCATGAAGCGCTGATCGCGCTGGCGGCACCCGCTGATGTCGACGACGCGGCGGCGATGCTGCATCCGGCCCTGATGAATGGCGCCCTGTTGGCCGCGATCATGCTGGCCGGCGGCGGGGAACGACAAGGCGACCGTCCGCTGATGCCTTTTAGTCTGGATGAACTGCGGATCCACCAGCCATTGCCGGCAGAGGTGTGGGCCTATATTCGGCAACACCCGTCAGAAAGCGGCGCGGATCCGCGGATCGTCAGCTGCGATATCGGGTTTACCGATCGTCACGGCCACATTCTGGTCGAAATGAAGGGACTGAAAATGATCGCCGCCCAGTCGCCGTCTCTGGTCTTCGCCCGACCTCAGTGGCTTGTCCGGCCGCTTGCCGCCCTTGCGCAAACGGAACCGGCTTCAGGCTCGGCGCCTTGTTTGATCCTGGCGGATGGCAGTGATGCGTTGCAAACCGCTTTACAACGCGCCTGGCCGGCCGCCCAGGTCGAGCGTCTGTCGTCCGACGCAAATCAGACGCCGGCGCAACTGACGTCGACTCTGCAACAGGTGTTTGCCCGCCTGAAAGAAAGAACGCGCGCCTGTACGGAGCACGCTCAGCGGCAGACCCTGTTCATACTCGCCGCGGAGCCGGCTAATGCATCGTGGCTTTCCGCCGCCGCAGGGTTGCTCAAGACCGCCCGCCAGGAGCAACCGGGCCTCAACGTGAAATTGATGCGTTATCCGACGTCAGCGGACGCGATCGCTCTGCTGCGTTCTGAAATGCAGGATGCAAAAGAGAGTGTAGAGATTCGTTACGATGCGACGGGCGCCAGGCATGTGCGGGAGTGGCAGCCAATCACGCTGACGGGCAGCGCCGATGCGCCGCCGATGGCTTCTGGCTCTGTCATCTGGATCACCGGCGGGCTGGGCGGCATTGGCACTCAGCTGGTTCGCGAGCTGGGGGCGCGTTATCCGGTTCGTTTCGTCCTGAGCGGGCGTTCTGCGCCGAGTGACCACATTGAGCAACGGCTCGCGGCGTTACGGCAGCAGGGAATGCAGGTGGCTTACTATCAGGGAGATGTGACCGAACCGGCGCAAGTTCGCCGCCTGGTGCAGCAAATCCTGCAAAATGAGGGCCGGTTGAATGGCGTGATCCACAGTGCGGGGATCACGCGCGACGCGTTCATCGTCAATAAAACTGAACGCGAAGTGTTTGACGTTTTAGCGCCGAAAGTCGCGGGAACGCTGGCGATAGACGAGGCGACCCAAGATTGCGATCTGGATTTCATGGTGCTGTTCTCCTCTTTAAGCAGCGCGTTCGGCAATACCGGCCAGGCTGACTATGCCTGCGCCAATGGTTTTATGGATGGCTTTGCCGAGCAGCGCAACCAGCAGGTCGCGGCGGGCTTGCGGCGGGGGAAAACCCTGTCGATAAACTGGCCGCTTTGGCGTGACGGCGGCATGGGCGTTTCCGAGCAGGCGGCCGAACAGCTCGAACGCCAGACGGGATTGGTGCCGATGCCCGCCGCGGCGGGCATCGAGGCGTTGATTCTGGGACTGCAAAGCCCGGAATCGCAACTTGCCGTCATGTATGGCGAAGCCGCGAAGATCGCGCGAAAACTCTCGGATGCGCCCGCCGCGGACAGCCAAGAGACCTCCCGCCGGCAGGAAGGCGGAAACAGCCCGGTTCAGCCGGCGCAGGTTAACGCCATGCTGGTCGGCATGGTGGCCCAGCTGCAAAAACTCGATGAGAAGAAGGTTGAGCTGGACATGGAACTGTCCAAATATGGCTTCAATTCCATCGACTTTACCGAGTTTGCCGGCCGGCTCAATAAGGCCTATGGCCTGACGCTGATGCCGACGGTGTTCTTTGAACATTCAACCCTGAGAGCGATGGGCCGCCACCTGATCGACACTTATCCCGATGCCTTCGCACCGCTATCAGGGCCGCCGCCGGCTGCAGCGGCTAACGGGCCATCGCCGATCGCCGCTCCCCATGTTGCCCAGCGCGATGACGACGTCAAAACGTTCGGCTGGCGGGCGGCGTCTCCTCTGCCAATGCCTCAGCGGGCACCCGCGGCCGTTGCCGTTTCTTCGGCGCCGGAGCGGCCGCAAGAGCCGGAAGCGATAGCGGTTATCGGGATGAGCGGTCGCTTCCCGCAATCACGCAATCTGGATGAGTTCTGGCGGCAGCTGGAAGCGAACCGGGACTTGATCGGCCCGGTGCCGGCCGATCGTTGGGACTGGCGGGAATATTATGGCAACCCGCATGAAACGCCCGGAAAAACCAAAGTGAATTGCGGTGGGTTCATGCAGGATGTCGACTGTTTCGACCCGCTGTTTTTCGGCATCTCGCCCCGTGAAGCGCAGTCATTGGATCCGCAGTTCCGAATTTTCCTGGAAACGGTATGGGCGACGATTGAGGATGCCGGCTATCGCGCCGGCGATCTGTCAGGCAGCAACACCGGTGTGTTTGTCGGCGTATCGACCTCTGAGTATAAAGACGCCTGGCTGAAGTATTCCCACGATAAGTTCGGTATTGGCGATCCGCCCTGGCTTTCCCATTTCGCGCTGGCCAATCGCGTGTCTTACATATTGAACCTTCATGGCCCTAGTGAGCCTATCGACACCGCCTGTTCCAGTTCGCTGGTCGCCATTCATCGGGCAATCGAGGCGATGCGCGCAGGCAGTTGTGAGCAGGCGATCGTTGGCGGCGCCAACATTATCGTTAATCCCGGGATCACCATCACCGCAGGCGAGGCGGGGATCCTCAGCGAAGATGGCCGCTGCAAAACCTTTGATATCGGCGCAGACGGCTATGGCCGCGGCGAGGGCGTCGGCGCCATTATGCTGAAACCTCTGCGTCAGGCGATAGCCGATGGCGATCGCATTCACGGCCTGATCCGCGGCAGCGCTGAGAATCACGGCGGCAAAGCGACGTCGCCTACCGCGCCGAACCCGGTTGCCCAGCAGGCGCTGCTGACCCAGGCTTATCGCCGCAGCGGCATCGATCCGGCACGGGTGGGCTATATCGAGACCCACGGCACGGGAACCCGGCTGGGAGATCCGATCGAGATCAATGGGCTGAAAAAAGCGTTCGCCGCCCTGTATCAAGATCGGGAGAAAACCCTGCCGCGCGACGCGTTGTGCGGCCTCGGGTCGGTAAAAACCAATATCGGACATCTGGAAGCGGCAGCCGGTATTTCTGGCGTCCTGAAGGTGTTATTGATGTTCCGTCATCAAAAAATGCCCGGCAATGTTCATCTGCAGACGGCGAACCCGTATTTGGATCTGGCCGAGAGCCCGTTCTACCTGGTGCGCGAAACCCAGCCGTGGCCGGCGATGAAAGCGGCCGACGGCCGGTCGCTGCCGAGAGTGGCCGGCGTCAGCAGTTTCGGCATCGGCGGGGCGAACGCGCACATTGTCCTTGAAGAATATGTGGCGCCGCCGGCAGAGAACGAGCGCGCTTGCGCCGCGGCGCCGGTAGCGATTGTTCTGTCGGCAAAAAAAGCCGCTCGTCTGGAGGCGGTTGTTCAAGGTTTGTCCGACTACCTGGCGTCTGCGGAGTTTACCGAACGGCCGTCGAGCCTGGCTGATATCGCTTACACCCTGCAAGTGGGGCGAGAAGCCATGGACGAACGCCTGGGCCTGGTCGCCGACTCCGTGTCGGCCCTGAAAGACGCCTTGTCCCGCTATCTTGCTGACCCTGCAAGTGTGGACGGGATCTACCGAGGCAATGCGAAAGCAGGCAGCGGCGCTGTATCGGCGGCGGATGACGACACCTGGCAAGCGACGGCCAGATCCTGGCTGCAACAAGGCGACTACGGCAAATTGCTTGCGGCCTGGGTGACGGGGGCCGCCGTGGACTGGAAAGCGGGGTATTCCGCGGCCATGGCGCCTCGCCGAGTCGGCCTGCCGACTTACCCGTTCGCCCGGGACCGTTTCTGGTTGAAAGAACAACCTGCGGCGGGCGGGAAGACGCTGCCGTCCGCCATCCCGCAGCCTTATCGCCTGCATCCTCTGGTGCACCGCAATACCTCTGACGTTACCGAACTCAGCTTTACCTCTTGCTTTGACGGCGGCGAGTTCTTCCTGTCAGACCATGTGGTGAGGGGAAAACGGTTGCTGCCCGGCGTCGCCTATCTGGAGATGGCGCGCGCCGCCGTTGAACAGGCGGTGGGGCGTGAGCGGCCTCTGCAGTTGACTCAGATCGTTTGGATCCGCCCTTACATTGCCGCCGGCGAGGAGGGGCTTTCCCCCGTGCGGATCAAGTTGCTGCCGCAATCGCCGGCGGTGATTCGGTTCGAAATCTGTTCGCAGACGCCGGAGGGTGAAACCCAGATGCATTGCCAGGGGAAAGTGCTGGTGCTGGACGCGCCTGCCGCGGACACCCCACGCCTCGATCTGTCAGCCGCGCTGGCCGAACATCAGGAAAGCGTGATGGATAAGACCGAATGTTACCGGGCTTTCCGTCAGCTGGGGATCGACTATGGCGCCGGACACCAGGGGATTGAGCGATTGCATATCGCCGAAGGCCGCGTGTTGGCGCGGCTGGCTTTGCCGGAGACGCTCAGCGAGACGCTCGGCGAGTATGTCCTGCATCCCAGCCTGTTGGATTCGGCATTACAGGCGACGCTGGGCTTGTCCCGGGATCATCGGTTGGGCTTGCCGTTTGAGCTGGCGTCGATGGAAATTCTGCAGCGCTGCACGGCCAGCATGTGGGCCTGTATTGCTTATGATAACGCGGGCGAAACGGCGCACCGGACGAAAGTGCAAAAACTGGCCGTTGATCTCTATGACGATGCCGGTCGGCTTTGCGTTCGTCTGCAGGGATTCAGCGCGCGCACGCCTGAGCCGGCTTTGCCGCCCGACGACGGGACTCTGCTGTTAGTGCCGACGTGGTCAGGCAAACCGGTGCGGGGCGATGCCGTTGCTCCGCACGCGTATGCGAGCCGGCAAATCCTCTTCTGCGGAGAGCCCGCCGTCGCCAAAGCCATGGGCCTGACGGATGATCTGATTTTCCCATCCGCACTGGGTGATGACCAGATCGCACTGAGCTTCCAGCAACAGGCGTTGGCGCTGTTTAACCGGGTAAAAACCCTGTTGAACGGGCGGCCCGCGCAGCCCATGCTGCTGCAAGTGGTGGTGGCCGGTGCGCATTGCGCACCGCTTTCCGCCGCGCTGTGCGGGGTGTTAAAAACGGCGCGTTTAGAGAATGGGCGATTTATTGGCCAGCTGATTGAGCTGGAGACGGCGGCCCACGCGGACGAGATCCACGACAGGCTGCGGGAGAGCAGCCTGGTGCCGGAAGACATTCATATTCGCTACGGCCGGGAGGGCCGCCAGATTTCATCCTGGCGCGAGGTGAGCGCACTCACCGGGCCATCCGCCGCAGCGGCGTCCTCTGGGGCGCACCGTATGCCGTGGAAAGAGCGCGGCGTTTATCTGATCACCGGCGGTGCCGGTGGGCTGGGGCTGATTTTTGCCGCAGAGATTGCCCGACAAACCCGCGGTGCAACGCTGATTCTGACCGGCCGGACGCCGATGAACGATCGGATCCAAGACGCGATCAACCCACTGGCGGCGCTGGGCGCCGAGGTTGACTACCGCATGCTGGATGTCTGCGATCGGCAAGGGGTCGAGGCGCTGATCGCGAGCGTCATCGCGAAGTACGGCGCCATCAACGGCGTGCTGCATTGCGCCGGCGTGCTGCGCGATAGCTACATGCTGAAAAAGTCGCCGGCGGATTTCCTGGCCGTACTGGCGCCAAAAGTGCAGGGAACGGTGAACCTGGATCTGGCTTTGGCATCGCACCCGCTGGATTTCTTGGTGCTCTTTTCCTCAACGGCGGCCGCCTTAGGCAACCCGGGGCAGGTGGATTATGTGACGGCGAACAGCTTCATGGATGCGTACGCCCACTATCGCCAGCGGCAGGTGGGGCTTCAGGTACGGATGGGCAGAAGTCTGTCGATCAACTGGCCGCTGTGGAAAGAGGGCGGGATGACGGTTGATGACGCCTTCGCGACCCAGATGCGCCAAAACACGGGCATGGTCGCGATGTCTGCGGCCGCCGGCCTGCAGGCTTTCTATCAGGCTTTTGCGCGGGAAGAAAACCAGGTGCTGGCGATTGCCGGCGATCTTAAAAGGTTGCGTCAGACATTGGCAAGCCGCGTTGAGCCGGCTGCACAGCCCGAGGCACGGGTCGACCTGCCGGGGCTTGAAGAGGCGGTGCAGCAACTTCTGGTTCGTGAAGTCTCCGCATTGCTTGATGTGGCGGCAAGCGAGATAGACCTGGATCTCGAACTGACCGAGCTGGGGTTCGATTCCATTTTGACGACCGGGTTCGCTAACAAACTCAATCAACGGTATCAGCTTGATCTGCTGCCGACCCTGTTTTTCGAATACCCGACGATCTCGGCGCTGAGCGGCTATCTGACGGCAACCTACCAGGCCGTCTTCGCTGCGCGGTTTACGGCGCTCACGCCGGCGGAGCCGGGGGCGCAAACCACCGCCGATGCAGAGCTGGCGGCGTCGCCGACACAGGCTGCCACGACCGTGGATATGCCGGCTTTGCAGGAGGCGATTCAGTCGCTTTTGACGCAGGAGATCTCGGCGCTGTTACACGTCGGCGTCGCCGACATCGAGAGCGATATGGAGCTGAGCGAACTGGGATTCGACTCGATTCTGACGACCAGCTTCGCGAACACGTTGAACCGGCGATATGCGTTGGAACTGCTGCCGACCGTGTTTTTCGAATACCCGACCGTCGCCGGATTGACGCACTATCTGGCCGATAACTATTGCGACCGTTTTAGCCGGCAGTTTGCCGCGCAAGTGATGGTGCCATCATCGGGCGACGATGATGCCCCGGCGGACGCGCTTTTGGCCGAACGCGTGTCCCAGACGACACCGTCATCCTCGCCGGCCGTGAGCCACAAGCACGATGAGCCGGAAGCGATCGCCATTGTGGGCATGAGCGGCAGTTTCCCGATGGCCCCGGATCTGGATGCCTACTGGGAAAATCTGCTGCAGGGGAAAGATTGCATCAGCGAAGTGCCGCCGGAACGCTGGAATTGGCGCGATTACTTGCAGGATGTGCACGGTGCTGAAAACCGGGACAGTATTCGCTGGGGCGGGTTCATTCAGGATATGGCGGAATTCGATCCGCTGTTTTTCGGCATCTCCCCCCGCGAGGCTGAACTGATGGATCCCCAACAGCGGCTGTTGATGACCCATGCCTGGAAAGTGATTGAAGACGCGGGCTACTCGGCCGGCGCGTTGGCCGGCAGTACGCTGGGCATCTATGTCGGTACAGGCAACACCGGTTATGCCGGCCTGATCGTGGAGGCGAAACTGCCGGCGGAAGGTTTTACCGCCACGGGGATCGTGCCTTCGGTCGGCCCGAATCGGATGAGTTATTTCCTCAATGTTCATGGGCCGAGCGAGCCGATTGAAACGGCGTGTTCCTCTTCGCTGATTGCCATTCATCGCGGCGTTTCCGCCCTGCGTCATGAGGGCTGCGATATGGTCATCGTAGGCGGAATCAATACGTTGGTGACGCCGGATACGTTTGTCAGCTTCTGCAAAGCGGGCATGCTCGCCGCCGACGGCCGTTGTAAAACCTTCTCCAGCCAGGCTGACGGCTATGTGCGGGGAGAGGGCGCAGGCATGCTGTTGCTGAAGCGCTTAACGCAGGCGGAAGCGGACGGCGATCATATCTATGGCGTGATCCGCGGCAGTGCGCAGAATCACGGCGGGCGCGCCAGTTCGTTGACCGCGCCGAATCCAAAGGCGCAGGCGGCCTTGTTGGCAAGCGCCTATCGCGATGCCGGCGTCGATCCCCGCACGGTCGGTTACATCGAAGCGCACGGGACGGGAACCAAACTCGGCGATCCGATTGAAATCAACAGCCTGAAAACCGCGTTTCACGACATGAAGGCCCGCTATCCGGGCGAGGAATACCCTGAGGCCAGCTGCGGCATCGGTTCGGTGAAAACCAACATCGGGCATTTGGAGATGGCGGCGGGCATTGCCGGCGTGATTAAAGTGCTGTTGCAGATGAAGCACCAGACCCTGGTGAAGAGCCTGCACTGTGAAAACCTGAATCCTTATATCGATCTTACGCACACGCCATTCTATGTCGTGGCGGCGAACCGCCCTTGGCGCGCAATGAAAAATGCGCAGGGTGAAACCTTGCCGCGCCGGGCCGGTGTCAGCTCTTTCGGCTTTGGCGGCGCTAACGCGCATATCGTGATAGAGGAATATCGCGACAGCCGTCCGGCGCTGCCGGCAACGCAACCGCGTTACGTGATCCCGTTGTCGGCCAGGGATGATGACCGTTTGCGGGAGGTAGCCCAAAATCTCAGGCTGTATCTGGAACAACAGCGAAACAACCCTGCGCTGACGTTGACGAATCTGGCCTATACGCTGCAGGCCGGGCGAGATGCGATGGCGGTGCGGTTGGGCTGGATCGTGCAATCTCTCGACGAGCTGCTGGCGAAGTTGGACGGCTTTTTGCAGGGCGGCGATGAACCCGGCGAGATTTACCGTGGCCAACGCAGCGCTAACAACGCGCTACTGGCGCAGTTCTCCGCTGATGAAGAGTTGCGCGAAGCCATCGCGAAATGGGTGGCGCGGGGCAAATACGCCAGGCTGCTGAATCTGTGGTGTCAGGGGGGGGAGTTTGATTGGTCAGCCTTATATCAAGGGCAACGGCCGCGGCGCCTGAGTCTGCCGACCTATCCTTTCAACCGCCAGTCATTCTGGCTGCCGAGCGCCCCGACGGCGGTGCGCCGCCCGCCGCAAAACAGCGGCCATACCCCGTCGCCATCGCCGGCGGCCGGGGAAGGTTTTAACCTCGAAGCCTATCTGATCGCGCTGATTGGCCGGCAGCTCAAGGTGGCCGAAGAGGCGATCCGCCCTGATGTCGCCCTGGAGGAGCTGGGCATGGATTCGGTCGTGTCCATCGCGCTGTTAAATGACATCCGGGAAAAATTCCCGCAGGTCTCCCGTTCGCTGTTTATGGAATACCACACCGTAGGCGAAATTCAGCAATACCTGAGCAACCATTTCAGCGAACGGCTGGCCATGCTGAGCGACCGGCCGTCGAGTGCGGAAGCGGAGGAAAGCAAAGCGCCGGCGGATGAGGCACGGGCCGCGCCGGAAAAGGAGCGCGGGCAAAACATCAGCATTATCGGCATGGCGGGGATTTTCCCGCAGGCCGGGGACATCGCGGCGTTTTGGGACAACCTGCGCGCCGGCCGCGCGGCGCATTCCACGCTGAGCGACAAGCGCAGGCGGCTGATGGCTCTGGAGAAGGACGAGATCGGCAGCAGCAGAATCGGCGCTTATCTGGACGGGGTTGAGTATTTCGATCGCAAGCTGTTCAAAGTACCCCACAAAGACGCGCAACGGCTGGATCCCCAGATGCGAAAATTGCTTGAGGTCATTTGGCAATCCATCACCGACGCCGGATATACCCTGAGTCAGTTCCGCGAGAAACGGACCGGGCTCTTTGTCGCGACACGCGGCCATTCAGGGTATCAGGATATTCAGGCCAAAGTGGATCCGCAGCAGGCGGCTCAGTGGCGTTTCCAGGCGGAGCAGATATCCGCTTACGCCAACCGCATCTCCAACATTCTGAATCTTTACGGGCTCAGCGAAATTGTGGAAACCGGATGCGCCAGCTTTTTGGTTGCGATCAGGCAAGCCATGAGCGCCATCAGAGAGGGGCGTTGCCAGCAGGCGATTGTCGCCACGGCGGAGCTGGGGCTTTCTCCCTTCGCTCAGAACCGTACCGACGATCAGGCGCTGTATAGCTCGCATCCGGTGACGAAAAGCTTCGCCAGTGATTCTGACGGTTATGTGAAAAGTGAAGTGGTCGGCGCCATTATCCTGAAGGCGGAGGACGATGCGTTGGCGCAGGGCGACGCCATTTACGCCAACGTTAAAGGCGTCGGTGTCAGCCACGGCGGCAAAGCGCCGCTGAAATGGTATAGCCCCAACATTGAAGGGCAGAAAGCGGCTATCGCCGCCGTTTTCGCGGAGACCGGTCTCGATCCGGCGACGATCTCTTATATCGAGCCCGAGGCTAATGGCTCCCAATTGGGGGACGCCGCGGAGCTGGTCGCCATCCAGGCGGTATATGGCCCTCACTTGCAGGCCGGTCAAGCACCGACCGCCATTGGCTCCCTCAAGCCCCTGACCGGGCACGCTGAAACGGCATCGACTTTCCCTGTACTGGTGAAAATGGTGCTGTCCATGCGCCACCGTCAGTTGGCAAAAATCGAGGGGCTGGGCGCGTTGAACGAAGGGATCAGCCTGGCCGAGGGTTTTGAGTTGCTCGATGAAGATCGCCCCTGGCACAAGCGGGGGCACCATCCTCGGCGCGGCGCTATCCATTCCATGAGCATTGGCGGCGTGAATGCCCATCTGTTGCTTGAGGACTATGAGGCGGAACATCAGGCCGCGTTACCGCAACGAGAACGGCCGTTCATTTTCCTGTTTTCCGACGTGGACGAGGCCGGGTTAAACCAGCTGGTGAACGATTATCTGGATTTTCTGCCGCGCGCGTTGGCCAGCCTCTCTGCGCACGACGCTGTGCATGGGGCGGCAGCAGAAAAACAGCGGGCGCGAGAGTCACTCTATCTGGAACGGCTCGAGTATACCCTGCAGCAGGGCCGAGAACATCGGGACGTGAGGCTGGCGGTCAGCGCCGCCAGCATGGCGCAGCTGCATGAAGGGCTGCAGCGCTGGCAGGCGCAGACGGGCCGTCATCAGGGCAACGTTTTCGACAGCCGAGATCCGGCGCCGGCGAGTGAGGAGACGCTGTCTTCGTTCAGCGCCGGCGTTCGGCAAGCCTTGCTGACCTGGCTGGCGGGGCATGCCGTGGATTGGTCTCTGTTGCGTCGGGAGGAAGGATGGCGCGACGGGCTCCAAAAACTGCATTTGCCGGTCAACCCATTGCGAAAAGTGTTCTGCTGGCATGAGGGTTTCCACGATATCGACATCGCCGAGGAAAATAATGCAGTTAATGCAGTGCCGACAGAGGCGGAGCCGCGTTCTGTCGTGGAGTAAAGGACGCAGTTGCGTTGTCGTTTTTTTATTCAAATAAGGGTGTGCCATGAATGAATTAGATGAAGCGTTATCGGGTTATCTCGTCACGTTAGCGGCGAAAGTACTGAAGTGCAGCCCGGACAATATAGAGTGGGAGAGTGATGTTGATGAATATGGATTTGAGTCGATGGAGGTCAACCAATATTGCGTCGATCTGAATAAGTTTTTTTCTATCAAGCTGACTCCGGTGGTATTCCTGGAGGTCAACTCCCTTCAAGGGTTGAGTGAGTATCTGAAAAAGCATCACTTCAATAGCCTTGAAACGACTTTATTATGAACATGAAGCCAAAGGAAATTTCTATGGAAAAGTATGACATTCAAAGTGAAACGCAGCGCAAAGCATTTGATTTGATGCCACACTTCTTTCTCGATCAGGAAGAGCAGGCGAATTTCCACTTTATGATGCATATGCGCTTGCTGTTGAACTCGCCTGAGTTTATGGCGACGTTCGAGCGGGATCTGTTTGAGAAGAAGTTGGCTGACCTCCAGGCGAAATGCCCGGATCTGGCCGACATGGATTGTGCTGATACGTTCATAAAAATGAAGTCCTACGATTTCTCAAACATGGACCGAAATACATTCCAGCAAATGATCAATGACGCGAGCAACCCGCCGATTATTGCCAAGGGTTTTCTCAACGACACGAAAGCCGTTCAGCAATGGACTCACGAGTACCTGATTGAACACTACAAAGACACCGAAATTATCGCGGTGGGTTATGATGAAAAAGAAACCAGCCTGAAAAAACTCAAGCTGGAAAAGATTTTACGGTCTCAATTGGACAAGGAATCCAAGGTTAGCTACTACATCAACAATTCCGCGGAAATATTTAATGACTACCCCGATTTAATCGATGAAGTGGGTGCGGAAAAAATACTTGATCTGTTTCATGGTCACTCTGCAAATAGTTTCAGCCAGTTATTTGTCGGTAATCTTCGCACCTGGGGAACCAACTGGCATCAGGGGAATGATATTTCCTGCGCCCTGATGATCAGCGGTGTGAAACGCTGGTATTTCGTCGACCCCCGGTTAGGCTATATTTTGCGCCCATTTTTTGATGGCGCCAACGGCATGTCAGCCAAGATGGATGCTCGCCTGGATATCAATTTCCATAAAATCCATAGCCCGCTTTATGCCTATGCGCCCAAGTTTTATGTCGATCTGGAACCGGGCGATGTCATCTTCTTCACCAAGTACTGGCCGCATGCGGTCATCAACACGACGCCACTGCAGATCATGGCCAATATGCGCATGACGGAAGTGAATCTGGATACCATGACCAAAGGCAAAGATGTCCCGACGCTGATGCCCGTGTACGACAACATTCTGAACTCCGATCCGTCATTCATTAAATTCAAGTTCGATATCTTTAATAACTTAGGGAAAAAGTCCAAAGCCATCGGCGATGAGAACTATTTCTCGGCCTATACTTCGACCAGCGATGTTCTGACCAATGGGGATAAGCAATGAGCGAGTACCTGATCAATTCCGGCGAGTTCAACATGATTGTTTGCCCGACAGACAAGGCGTACTACATCCTTAATGAGGATCGCGCTTCGGTGGAGACGCTGCAGGAGTTTTTGCAGGGCGATAAGGTTCAGTACCAGCGGCTGAAGCCCCTTTGGTTTAAATATCGTCCCGATGAATCCTGGCAAGATCTCGACAAAAAAGAGCACCGATTGGGGGAATCGCTTTCCGAAGCGGAACTGATCGATCGGTTTGTATTGAAGGCGTTTAACTTTGGCAGCCTGGTTGCCGTCCGTGACACCCAAACGGGGAGCGTCAAGGTATTTAAACGCGACAAACTGAAATTGTCTGCACGTTAAATCGATTCGCCTGAAGAAAAGTGAAGCACGCCTTCCTTTGATTTCTCCCTGTTGTACTAGACTCAAGGGGGGCGTGCGGCAGCCTGTAAACTGTGCCAGGGAAAGTGATTGGAGATGCAAGTGACGAAGCAGAATAACGACAGTGAAAACGCCTCGATATTAAATAATATACATGATAAGGAAATGGCCACCAGCCTGAACCCCGATGAAAGAAAAGACGCGGTTGCCATTATCGGTATAGGCGGATTCTTTCCTGGCGCCGACTCTCTCGAAGAGTTTTGCGCCAAACTGGATAAGCAAGCGTCTCTGTTTTCACCGGTGCCCGACAATCACTTTCCCGGGCCGGAAATGCAGGGCAGATACGGTGCGTTTTTGCATGACATATCCGGATTCGATCCTGACGTATTCAATATCGGCCCAATGGAAGCCGAATACATGGATCCAAGAACGCGTTTGCTCTTGATGTCCACGTGGCATACGTTGGAGGATGCCTGTTATTTGCCGCAACAGCTGCGTGAGGCCAAAGTCGATGTTTATATCGCTTCGGAAGGCGCCGCTTATACGCCGTTTCTCGCCAAGGCTGAGCTGACGAGCTATTCCATCTTGGGAATGATGTCCTGGTCTTTACCGAATTACCTCTCGCACGCTTTTCGTTTTAACGGCAAAAGCCTGTATATCGATACGGCCTGTTCCGGCGCCAGCGTGGCGTTGCACCAGGCGAAGGAAGCGCTGCTGCGCGGAGAGACGGATTATGCGCTGGTCGGCGCCGCCAATCTGTTATTCGGCGATGCACTGGCCGGATCGTATTTGGGGCAGGAGTCACTGGGCATTCTCGGGGGAGAGGCGACCTGTTCTCCGTTTCAGGCCGACGCCAAGGGCTTTCTGCCGGCGGAAGCGACGGTCACCGTGTTGCTTAAGCGGTTATCCCAGGCGATTGACGATCGGGATAACATTCATGGGGTGATCCTGGGCTCCGCCGTCAACCATACCGGGGGCTATGGCAGCCTGACGATGCCTTCGGCCGAATCACAGGCGGAGGTCATGGTCAGTGCCTATCGTCAAGCCGGCATCGATGCGGATACCGTGGGTTATATCGAAGCGCATGGCGCTTCATCGCTGCTGGCTGATGCCGAAGAAATCAAAGCGTTCAAACGTGCGGATGCGCAATTGGCAACGCGTCAGGCGCCCGCGACGGGGACGCCGTGCAAAATCAGTACGCTCAAACCGAATATGGGCCATGCCAACTCGGCCTCCGGGATGGTGTCGCTGATCCGCGTGTTGCATGCGTTTAAAATGCAGAAAAAACCGGGGATCAAGGATTTCACCGCCTGCAGTGACAATATCAAGCTCGCCGGTTCGCGTTTTTATCTCAACGACGCGACAGAAGCGTGGGCACCGCTTTTGGATGCGCATGGCCACGAGATTGCTCGCCGGGCAGCAATTAATAACTTCGGCGCAGGCGGGGTTAACGCCCATTTGCTGCTGGAGGCATTCACTCCCGCCGCCGTCAGCGTTGACGATGCGTCGGCACCGGGCGCGGGATACTTTCTGGCATTGTCGACGATGCATGAATGGCAGTGGATCGACTATGCGGAATCTCTCTTGGCCTTTCTGCAGCGCTCCCCGGACATCACGCCTGGCGCACTGGAGTATTTTTATCTGACAGCGCGCAACAAGTTTGAGCAGCGGGTGGTCTTTCGTTATACCAGCTTGGGCCAGTTACAGGAAAAACTGACCCAGTTCATTGCCGCCAAAGGGCAGAAAGCTTACTACCTGAAAAGTGGAACGCGTGATGAGAATAACGCGCTCGACATGTTTAACCGCCATCAACGCCTGTCAACGTTGCTGACAACGCTGGAGTGGGAAAACGACAAGCGTTTTCTGATCGATCTGTGGGTTCAAGGGGTCGATTTTCCGCTGGTTCAGGCCCTCGGCGTGCCGGCGTTTCACAAGTTGTCGCTGCCTCGTTATCCGTTTAACCGCGAGCATTACTGGAGTGCGGCGGTGTCAGCGTCAAAGCCGCAGGGCGATCATACTCATCGCGACCTGCATCCGTTGGTGCAGCAGAATACGTCGGATTTTTATACGCAGCGTTACAGCAGTTTCTTTACCGGGCAGGAGTTTTTTCTGGCCGACCATCTTGTTAAAGGCCAGAAAGTGTTGCCTGGGGTCGCCTACCTGGAATTGGCGCGGGCGGCGCTGGCCGATGCTTTAGGCCAACCGACGGCGATCCGGCTGGAGAACATCAGCTGGATACGGCCAATGCGCGTGCAGGAACCGGGGTTGAAGGTTGCCGTTGAACTGTACCCCGAAGGCGAGGCGCGCTTTGGCTTCGAGATATACAGCGCCGGTGCATCCGCAGAGGAAGGCGATAGGGTAACGCATTGTCGGGGGCAAGCCAGAATAATGCCCGACGCGGCGTTGGCACCGCCCCCCGCGATCGACATCCCCGCGCTGCAGCAGCAGTGTGACGTCAGGCATCTGGACAGCCAGGCATGTTATGCCGCTTACAGCGCGATGGATATCCTCCACGGGCCGGCTTATCAGGGCGTGGTCGCGATTGATGAAGGCGAGGCGCAGGCCATTGCCCGCATCGAATTGCCGGCCTGCGTGGCCCAAAGTCACAGCCAACTCTTTTTACACCCCAGCCTGATGGATTCGGCATTACAAATGGCTGCCGGTCTGCTGGTGGATGCTGAGCATCCTGAGTTTGCGTTGCCGTTTGCCCTGGAGAGTTTGGAGATATTCCCGCGGCCAGGGGCAAACGCGCTGCCGGTACGCCTGTGGGTCTGGGCCCGGTTTAAAGCCGGCGCCACGAGAACCGACAAAGTCAAAAAAATGGATTATGACTTATGCGATGAGACCGGCCAGGTTTGGGTACGACTGTGCGGTTTTTCTTCCCGGGCGGTGGACAGTGCGCCGATCGGCGTCAGTTCGGCGGTACCCGCCGACACCGCGCTGCCCGAGGTGCCGCATTCCGCCACGCCGGCCGCCACGCAGAACGCGGAGAACAAGGGATTGCAGGACAGGCTGCTCCCTCTGATGCAACAATCGCTGGCCAGGCTGCGAAAGCTGGAGCCGGGGCGAATCGATCCCAAGGTGGAACTGTCTCGGTTTGGCCTGGACTCCATTCAGCTCACGGAATTTACCAACCTGTTGAATCGCCAGTACTCACTGACGCTGACGCCCACGGTATTTTTTGAATATTCCACCCTGGGAGAGTTTGTCGGCTACCTGGCACAGACCCACCCGAACGCCTTCTCAACGTTGCTCGGCGAGCATAAACCAACCTCACAACCCGCCGCACAGGCTGAGCGGGAAAACGGGGATACCTCTCACGAGGCGTCCCCCCAGAGCGCGGCAGCCCGCACTCAGCGCACGGTGACCCGGCACGAGACGGCGCGGCTTGCGGTGGCCGGCCCACCAACCGCGCCGGTAAACGAGCCGATAGCCATTGTCGGCATGACGGGCCGTTTCCCGATGGCCCAGGATCTGGATGCCTTTTGGGACAATCTGGTGAACGGCAAGGATTGTATTCGGGAGATCCCGGAGCAGCGCTGGGACTGGCGCGCGTTGTATGGCGATCCGGTGCGCGAGGTAAACAAATGCCAAGTGAAATGGGGCGGGTTCATTGATGGCATCGATGAATTTGATCCCCTGTTTTTCGGCATTTCGCCGAAAGAAGCCGAGTTGATGGATCCTCAGCAACGATTGCTGATGACGTACATCTGGAGCGTCATTGAAGACGCGGGCTACAGCGCCGGTGAACTCTCCGGCACCGACACCGGCATTTTCGTAGGAACCGGCATGAGCGGGTACGGCAGCCTTATCTCGGAGGCCAGGCTCCCCATCGAAGGGTATTCGATGACCGGGATTGTTCCCTCCGTCGGGCCGAATCGGATGAGCTTCTTCCTGAATGTTCACGGCCCCAGCGAACCGGTGGAAACGGCGTGCTCTTCCTCTCTGATCGCCATTCACCGCGCCGTTCAGGCCATCGACGCCGGCGAATGTGAACAGGCGATTGTTGGCGGCGTGAATACGCTGGTGACCCCTGACGGCTATATCAGCTTCAGCAAGGCCGGCATGCTGTGCCAGGACGGGCGCTGTAAAACGTTTTCCAGCACGGCTAACGGTTATGTGCGGGGGGAAGGCGTCGGCATGCTTTTCCTGCGCAAACTCAGCGACGCGGAAGCGGCGGGCGATCATATCTATGGCTTGATTCGCTCCAGCGCTGAAAATCACGGTGGCCGGGCCAATTCATTAACGGCCCCCAATCCGAAAGCGCAAACGGCTTTGTTGAAGCGAGCTTACGCCAAGGCCGGGATCGATCCGCGCAGCGTCGGATACATCGAGGCTCACGGGACAGGAACGCCATTGGGCGATCCGATAGAGATCGACGGGCTGAAAACCGCGTTTCAAGATTTATATCGCAAGACGCCGGCGACGACCGAACTGGGCGACAAGCCTCAGCACTGCGGTTTGGGCTCGATAAAGACCAATATCGGCCATTTGGAAATGGCGGCCGGCATTGCCGGGGTGATCAAAGTGTTATTGCAGCTGCAACACAAGACGCTGGTGAAAAGCTTGCATGCCGAACAGCTCAATCCTTATATCCAACTGGATAACTCACCTTTCTATGTCGTGCGGGAGAACCAGCCCTGGCTTGCCCCGCGCGATCCGCAGGGCCACGCGCTGCCTCGCCGGGCCGGCGTCAGCTCATTCGGCTTTGGCGGCGCCAACGCGCATATCGTGCTGGAGGAATACACCGGTGGACGAGCGGTGCCGGCGGAAGACCGGCGCCAAGACCCTGCGGAACCCGTTATGGTCATCCTGTCGGCAAAGAATGCCGAGCGCCTGACGGCGGCGGCGCAGAATCTGCTAACCCGGATTACGGCTGAAAATAAAGCGCGACCGCCGCTGGATGCACTCGCCTATACCCTGCAGGTCGGGCGGGAGGCGATGGATCACCGGTTGGGGATCCTTACCGCGTCCCTCGATGAATTGGCCGAAAAACTCAGCCAGTTTCTGGCGGGGGAAGAGGTTATCGACGGCCTTTATCGCGGTAATGTCCGGCAGAATAAAGAGATGCTGGCTATGTTCGTCGCAGATGAAGACCTGACGGCCACTCTCGACCTTTGGTTCCAGAAGCGTAAATACGCCAAGGTCCTGGCGCTATGGGTAAAAGGAATGGTGATCGACTGGTATCGGTTATACCCGCAGCAGCGGCCGCAGCGGCTCAGTTTACCGACTTATCCGTTCGCCACCGATCAATATTGGATCAAAGGTGCCCGCCACGCGGCGTTGAGCGCACCGACAGATCAAACGCCAGGCGGGGTGCCCAGTGAGCTCGCGTCGAGCGCGGCGCAAATGCAGCCCGATCCCGGTGATGACTTCAGCCATGTCGTGCTCTGGGAAGCGGATGACGCTTCCCAGCAGGCGCTTACCGTTATGCCTGGCACGGGGGCGGTTCTGATCGTCGGGGGCGCACAGGAAACGGAACTGGAAAGCGCGCTGGTCGCCAGGCTGGCCGGCCAAACCCCGCGTCTGCTGCGTTTCTCCCTGCGCTCTGCGGCCAATCAGCCAATCGGCCCCGATCGCTGGGCATGTGACATTCGGGATGAAAAAGCCCTCGGCCAGTGCCTGGATGGCGCCGGCGGCATCCAGCGCGTCTTTTTCATCGCTGACAGCGCCATTGACCCGCAACGGGGCGATGCGGAAGCGATCACGGCCAGCCTGGAACAAAACGAGTTGCAACTGCTGCGCTTGGTGAAATCGCTGCAGCAGCGGCTGGCGAAAGAGACCGAGGTGGATCTTACCGTGCTGACGCAGGACAACCACGCCTGGTCGCCCGATGAGATCCGCTACCACGGCGCCGGAATAAGCGGCCTGGCTTATGCCATCGCCCAGGGCGATCACCGTTTCCGGGTCAGGAATTTGGATATTTCCTCGCGCGACCTGCAGTCGCCCGAGCGGCGCGAAAAATTGCTGTGGCAGATCATCAACGAAGCGGCCAGCGAACGGGGCGAGCAAATTCGCTTGTCTTCCGGGCGGCGCTACCGCCAGACCTTCTTCCGTCTGGATCCGCAAAGTTACGGCGACGAAAACGCCATCAAGCATGGCGGCGTTTATCTGATCCTGGGAGGCAGCGGCACGGTGGGCGGCGTCATCACCCGCCAGCTGTTGCAACAATACCAGGCGAAAGTGATTTGGCTGGGGCGCCAATCTGAAAGCAGCCCGGCGGTGCAAAGCCGCTTGGATGCGTTGGCCAGCGTGGGCGAACGGCCGGATTATTTCCAGGCCGATGCGACCGACTTGGCCTCCCTGGAGGCGGCCCTGGCGCAAATCAAGCGCCGCTATCCCCGCATCGACGGGGCGGTATTCGCCGGCCTGGTTTTTGACGCCGAGAATACCGTCAGCCAGACAACCGAAGAGGCTTTCTGGCAAATACTGCAGGTCAAGGCGTCAGGCAGCCTTAATTTCTACCGGGCGCTCCGCCATGAATCACTGGATTTCCTGGCCTATTTTTCTTCCTGCCAGGCCTTCTCGTTCTCTGGCGCCGCGACGCTGTCGGCGTATGCCGCCGGGATTACTTTCTCCGACACGCTGGTGCGCAGCCTGCAGGCGCAGGCCGATTTCCCCGTGGGAATTATCAACTGGGGATTCTGGCAAGCCTCCCTGGCCGGTTTGCCGGCCAGCCAGAGTATTTTCGCCCTGAGCGATGCGGACGGCTTCGCCTGTTTTGAACGTTTCGTCACGCTGCTACAGCAGCGACGCCAAGGGCAGTTTGTGTGCCTGAATGCCTCCGCGCCTGTCCAGCAACTGATGAATCTGCATCCGCATGAGTCCGTGCTGGTCAGCCATCAACGCCACCCTTCATCCGATACCGTTAACCAGGGGCTGATCAATGCCTAAGATCTCTGACAATCAATGGGATAAAGAGACCGACTTGCTGTTGCAGTCCCATCATCCTCACGCCATCAACGCCTGGCTGACTCAACTGCTGTATCTCCAGCTCGATCGGCTTGGCGCTTTCTCAGCGCCTGCCCATCACGATGATTTTACGGAGCATACCGACCATTGGGGGCTTGACCCGCAGTTTCGGCCCTGGTGGCGCGAATCGGTCGGGCTGCTGCTGGAAGCCGGACTGATAGCCTGGCGGGACGGCGCGCTGATTTGTCATGGGCCGGGCGCGGAGCAAGCGCAGGCGGTATGGCAGGCCTGGGATGAGTTTCGCGATGGCCATCGGCATGACCCTGCACGCATGACGCAAATGAATCTTGTCGATGCCTGTTTGCGCCATCTGCCGCAGATCCTGACCGGAGAACTGCCGGCGACGGAAGTGTTGTTCCCCGATGCGTCGATGGAAAAAGTTGAAGGCATTTATAAAGATAATCCGGTTTCAGATCTGTTCAACCGGGTGCTGACGAAAACCGTCAGCGACTATGTGAGCGACGTGCTGCGGGGCGATCGCCAGGCGCAATTGAGTCTGGTTGAGATCGGCGCCGGCACCGGCGGCACGACGGCCATGGTTCTGCCGGCGTTGATGGCGCATCAAGACAATATTCAAAAATACCTGTATACGGATCTTTCCCAGGCCTTTTTGATGCATGCCAGGCGCAGCTATGGGCCCACTTGCCCGTTTCTTGACTATGCGCTGTGGGACATTGAGCAGCCTTTGGCGACGCAGCCGATTCTCCCGGCTTCCTTTGATGTGGCGATCGCAACAAACGTGCTCCATGCCACCAGGGATATTCGGAGCACGCTGCGCCATTGCAAAGCCGCCTTGCGCAACGGCGGTATGGTAGTGATCAATGAGCTGAGCGATAAGTCCGTTTTCACGCATTTGACGTTCGGGCTGCTCAAAGGCTGGTGGTTGCATCAGGATAGCGCATTGCGCATAGCGGGCAGCCCGGCAATAGCGCCTGACACCTGGCGAGAGATACTGGAAGAAGAGGGGTTTCACTCGGTTGAGTTTCCGGCGCAAAAAGCACATGCGCTGGGGCAAACCATTATTGTCGCCCTCAGCAACGGCGTTATCCGGCAGCAAACCCACCGGCCGAAGAAAAACAAGCAGCATGACAAGCAACCGGTGACGCCGCGTCCCCTTGCACGCGCGTCGGCACCGGCCGCCGACACCAACCTCACGGAAGAGCGCCTTACCGCCCATATCAGCGACGCGATCGCGTCGGCGCTGGCGCAAGCGGTCAGCCTTGCGCCTGAGCAAATCGATGTGCAAACCGCCTTTGCCGAATACGGTATCGACTCTATTTTGACCGTTAATTTCACCAATAAAATTAACGAATTAATGGGCGTTCACCTGAACCCGGCGGCGCTTTACGATTACCAAACCGTTACCGCGCTGACTGGCCATATCCACCGCACCGCCAGAGATGCGGTGCTTTCCTCGCTGGCCATCGCCGCCGCGCCCGATGGTGGCGATGCGTCGGGCGCTCGGACGGAGCCGCACGCTGCAGACAGGCGCAAATATATTACGGACAGTGTGATTGACGGATTGGCTAAGACGGTCAACCTGCGGCCAGAACGCATCGATGAGCAGACGGCATTGGCAGATTTCGGCATTGACTCAATTCTCAGCGTTAATTTTATCAATCAGATCAATCAATCACTGGGGATCACGTTAAACCCGGCGGTGCTCTATGACTATACGACGATCGAAGCGTTAAGCGCGCATATCGGCCGGGCTTACCCCGAGCTGAGCATGACGTCGGAACCGCAGCCGGATTCCACCCCAAACCGGCAGCGGGATCCGGCACCGGTGGCCACATCGTCAAAAGCGAACGCTTCCGGGCCACGGCACGCCGATCCGGATGCGATCGCGGTGATCGGCATGGCGGGGCAGTTCCCCGGCGCCGGCGATATCCACGATTTCTGGCAGAACCTTGCGGCAGATAACACCGGAATTGAAGCGTTGCCTCGTCATTATTTGGATCCGGCGAGATATTCCGCCGATACGGATAAAGAAATGGCGGTTCGTGACGGGAAAACGTATTGCCAGTGGGGCGGTATCGTTAAAGACCGGGACTGTTTCGATGCCACGTTCTTCCGCATCTCCGAGCAGGATGCCTTGTCGATGAGCCCTCATCAGCGTCTGGTGCTGCAAGAAAGCTGGAAGGCGCTGGAGGATGCCGGTTATAACCCCAAAGCGCTGGCCGGGACCGAGGCGGGCGTGTTCATTGGCGCAGAACCCGCCAATTACCGCCACGGCTCGTTTGTTGGCTCGTCCGAGGCGATTATCGCGTCACGCGTCTCTTATTTTTTAGATATGAAGGGCCCGGCGCTGGTGGTCAATACCGGCTGTTCATCGTCAGCCGTGGCGATACATCTGGCGTGCGAAAGCCTGCGCCGCCGTGAAACGACGCTCGCATTGGCCGGAGGCGTCTTTGCAGCGCTGGATGCCGACGCGCTGGCGAGCCTGTCCGGCATTGGGTTGCTGTCCCGCAACGCGACATGCCCCGTGTTTGATCGGGCAGCCGACGGCATGCTGCTCGCGGAAGGGATTGGCATGGTCGTGCTGAAAAATCTGGATCAGGCCATCGCGGACGGCGACCCCATCCACGCCGTCATCCGCGCCTCAGGCATCAATCAGGATGGCGCCAGCAATGGCATCACGGCGCCGAGTGGCGCCGCACAGCAACAATTGTTGGAACAGGTCTATCGGAAGTACCGCATCAACCCTGAGGACATAAGCTACTTTGAAGCGCACGCCACCGGCGGCAAGTTAGGGGATACCATTGAGGTCAATGCGCTGGCGCGTACTTTTAAAGCGCTGACCGCCAAACCGCGTTTCTGCGCACTGGGCAGCGTGAAATCGCATATCGGCCATACTTCCGCTGCGTCAGGCGTGATTGGCCTGATCAAGATCGTGCTGTCGATGCGCCATCGCCAACTGCCGGGTTTGAGAGATTATCAACAGATCAATCCGCTGTTCGAATTGCAGGACTCCGCATTTTACATTCAGAGTGCGTCTTCATCGTGGGATCGCCGCGGCGATACCCCGCGGTTGGCGGCCCTGAATTCTTTCGGCCACAGTGGTACCAACGCCCATCTGGTCATCGAAGAGTATGTCGCGAAGCCAGCGGCGACCGAACCGGCGCTCGCCGGTTGGATGATGCCCTTGTCGGCCAAAACGACGGACAGTCTGTACGCGCAGGCGGAGACGCTGATCGCCTATCTGGAAACGCTGGCGCGGCAGGGCGACGCTAGCGAAGACGATGCCCGTGCCTTGATGCAATCAATGGCGTACACATTGCAAGTCGGGCGCGAAGCGATGTCGGAACGCTTCTTTATAATCGCGCGGGATCTTCATGACTGCCTGCAGCAGCTGCAGGCATTTTGTCAACGGCAAACGGCGGCAGGCCAGGCCACGCCCGCCGCCAGAAAACAGCCGCGGTTAACCGCAGAGACCTACCAATACCGCCGTTTACACCAGCTTTCCCAGGCAGAACTGGAGGATGTCGGCTACGCCTGGCAGCAGGGGCGCCTCGTCGACTGGCAAAGTTTCTATTCGGCGGCGCCCAACCGAGTTCATTTGCCGGGCTATCGCTTTGCGAAAACGGTTTTCCGCGCGTCGGATGCCGGGGCCACCGAGCAGGTCGCCATTGAAGATGGCCGTTACGCCATCGGGAAAGCGGATCTATTCCCGGCGGGGCATCCCTGGAGCCGGCCTTTTGATCGCCAACATCCCGTTTTGCGTCATCACAAGGCATTTGGCCAATCGCTGATGCCCGGCCTGGCGTATATCGATCTGCTGTTCCAGTTTTTCCAGCGTCAGGGCATGGATTATCGGCAGTTGGAAATGCGCAACCTGGTCATCCATCACCCGTTGACCATTGCCGACGACTACGCGGTGGAGGCGCATATCCATTGTCAAAAACATGAGCACGGGTACTGGCAGCTCAGCGTAGAAGGCAGCGAGATATCCGATGGGCGGCGAACGGAGCCGAAAGTCTACATGAGTGCAGAAATGCACCCGGTGCAGGCCGCGCCGTTCAATGAAACGCTTGACTTTATCCAGTTGAAACAACGCACCAACGGGCAGTTGGGGCTACGGGAAGCCTACGAAACGTTTGGCGGGGCCGATATTCGCCACAGCGGGCCGATGGTCGGCGACGGCGTGATTTATCACCTGCCTTCGGCTAATTTGATCGACATCGCCGTACCTGACGAACCGTTGCCCGGCGCCGAAGGCTATTTGTTCCACCCGGTGTTGATCGACGGCAGCGCCATCGGTTCCGGGAGTCTGTTCCTGGAACAGAACGAACGGCAGGACATCTTCTTGCCGCTTTATTACGAGTCCTTCCGGGCGACGGCGCCGTTATCGGCACACTGCATTACCCGGATCGGCCGCGAATCGCTGAAACAAACGCCGCAGCTCTCGTATCTGACGATGGAATTCTTTACGCCCGGCGGCGAAAAGATTGGCGAGCTGAAAAACTTCACCTGCAAGCGTGTGCGTGACGCCGCAGCCATCCATGCATCGCGTCCCCACGCCCCGGCTGAGTCTGCCGTTACGCCTGCTAACCCCATTGAGCCTATGAAAAATGAAACCCTGTCTGTGACCCCATCCGTCATATCCGAACAGAGCGATTCGGCATTGGAACGCGCCGAGCAGAGCGTGAAGAAGATCCTTGCGGATACATTGGCGAAAAACATCGAAGAGATTGATACCGATATTGGTTATTACGAGTTGGGCCTGGATTCCGCCGGGCTGCTGCACATGGTGCGATTGCTGGAACAGTCGCTCAAGGTGAAACTGAACCCGACCGTGCTGTTTGAATATGCCAACGTCGGCGCACTTGCCGCGTATTTGGTCAAACACTATCCGATGTCTTTCGCCTCTGCGGACAGGGCTCCCTCCTTGGCGCCGGACACCGCTGTCGCCTCGCACGCCGGCGAGACGGATGCCGCCTCGATCCGCCCTGCAGCGCCTGAGTTGCGGAAAACAGCGGCCGGTGGTGATGAAGATATCGCGGTGATCGGGATTGCGGGGCGATACCCCGGCGCGAAAGATATGGCGGAGTTTTGGGCTAATCTCAAAGCCGGCAAGGATTCCGTAACGGAGATCCCCGCGGAAAGATGGCGCAACGGGATATTGGAAGGCATCGTATCCCCCTCGGGCCGCCCGATTTCCCGATGGGGAGGATTTATCGACGATGTGGACTGTTTCGACTCCCAGTTCTTCCGCGTGTCCCCGAGAGAAGCACAGTGGCTCAACCCTCAAGAGCGGCTCTTCCTGGAGACGTGCTGGACGGCGATCGAGGATGCGGGGTACACGCCGGAAACGCTTGTGCCCGAGCAGGGCCCCAATAAGCGGCGCGACGTCGGCGTTTTTGTGGGCGTCATGCATAACGACTACGCCCTGATCGCGGCGGAAATCGTCAATCGCGGGCAGGTCATGCCGCTGTCGATGAACCATGCGCCAATCGCTAACCGGGTCTCTTATTTTTGCGGTTTTCACGGCCCTTCTTTTGCCATCGATACCGTGTGTTCCTCTTCGCTGACGGCGCTGCATCTGGCGCTGGAAAGCTTGCATCGGGGGGAAAGCAAGGTCGCGATAGCCGGCGGGGTAAATCTGTCTTTGCATCCTTATAAGTACATGACCTATGGGCTGGCGGACATGTATGCCACCGACGGGCGTTGCCGGACTTTTGGCGACGGGGGGAACGGTTTCGTCTCCGGTGAAGGGGTGGGCGCGGTGCTGCTTAAACCGCTTTCTCAAGCGCTGGCAGACGGGGACCATATCTATGGGCTGATCAAAGGCAGCGCCATCAACCACGTTGGGCAAGTCAGCGGCATTACCGTCCCCAGCCCGGTGTCGCAGGCCGACTTGATGCTGCGCTGCTATGAAAAAACCGGCATCGATCCGCGCACCATCAGCTATATCGAAGCGCACGGCACCGGGACGGCGCTGGGCGATCCCATCGAAATCCAGGGGTTGGTCAAGGCCTTCCGGCAACATACCCCGGATAAGCAGTTTTGCGCGATCGGCTCCGTGAAATCCAACATTGGCCATGCGGAATCGGCGGCGGGCATCAGTGGGTTAAGCAAAGTGCTCCTGCAGCTGCATCATAAGACGCTGGTGCCTTCACTGTTGCATTCAGAGCAGGTAAACCCGTATCTGGAACTGGAGCATTCGCCGTTCTATATTCAACGCGAAGCGCAGGCCTGGGAACAGCCCACGGTGGCGCGCAACGGCGATGCGATCGCCGCGCCCCGGCGCGCCGGGATCAGTTCATTTGGCGCCACCGGTTCAAATGCGCACCTGATCGCCGAAGAGTTTCTGCCGCCGGCCCGCCGCAGAATGGAACAACATCAGCCGCTGATCGTGCCCCTATCCGCAAAAAATGAAGACAGACTGCGGGTGATGGCGGGAAACCTGGCGCAATTTTTGGCGCAGCACCCGAATCTGGACGGCCTGCCGCCTGAGGATTTGGCCTTCACGCTGCAGGTGGGGCGGCGTTCTTTGGAAGAGCGCGCGGTGTTTGTCGTGCAGGATCTCAGCGAGTTAATGCAGAAACTGACGGCATTCGCCCACGAGGCCACGCTGCCTGAGGGATGCTGGCGGGGCAGCGCGGGCGGCAAAGACGGTGGCCGCAGTGGCGGCTTTATAACGGCAGATGACAGCGCCGCTTTGCTTCAGCGTTGGATAGCGCAAGGCGCCATGCACAAGATCGCCCGTTTCTGGGTGGACGGTTTTCTGGTGGACTGGCGTCAGCTATACCCGCACGCCACACCTTGTCGCGTTAGCCTGCCAGGCTATCCGTTTGCCAGAGAGAAACATTGGCTGCCCGCGCCGGACGATCTGGGCCGGATCGCGCATGGGACATCCACGCCTCCGTCGGCGCCGATTTCGGCTCCCGTCGATGCGGAAGAGCCCGAGACGCTGATGCTGTTTACCGAGGCGTGGCATAAGATGCCGGCGCCGCCCGCCTCCCGAGCGCCCCGTGAATTTAACACCCTGATCTGCTTCTTGTCGCAGCCGGAGAATCAGCGTTTGCTGCAGCTGCAAATGCGGGCGTTGGCGCCGCAAAGCGAAATTGTGTTTGTTTCCCGGCACCCGGAACACCGCGGAGAACGTGTTTTCCCGCTGCCGCCGGCGGACACCGAAACGGCACAGGCGGAACACTATCACCGCTGCTTCACCCAGCTGAAAGCCGCGCGGATCCTCCCGCAACACAGTGCGATCTTGTATCTCTGGCCGTTGGAAGAGCCTGGTCATCTATCTGATTACGCCGCGCTGCATCAGCTCCTGTCTGCAATGGTGAAGAACGACATGGCGCCGCAGCGTCTCTTGTTGGCCGGGGTAAGCCATCATTCGCTGGAACGGGCTTACCTGGAATCATGGGTTGGCATCGAGCGCTCCCTGACCGCCGCCTTGCCGGGCACTCAATGCGCCATTGCCGCCAGCTGCGTGGCGAATTCAGCCGAATCCGTCGTGACAGAGCCTTATGTCTCACAGCTGTATCAGCAGGTTACGGCACACGATTTTAACAGCGTCTGCTATGACGAGGGAGAGCGGCATGTCCTGCAGGTTCAACCAAGCCACGCGGCCCTGACAGCGCGGGAGGAGACGGGGATCAAGCAGGGGGGAACCTACCTGATCACCGGCGGATTCGGCGGGCTGGGTTTGATTTTCGCCCGATATCTGGCGCAGCGTTATTCAGCCAGACTGATTCTGACCGGCCGTACCGCCATGAATGCCGAGCGCAAAGCGCGGGTTGACGAGCTGGTTCAGCTGGGGGGACAGGTGCACTACATCCAGGCGGATGTGTGCGATGTCAGCGCCATGCGCTTTCATCTGGCGCAGGCAAAGCGCACGATGGGCGAGATCCTTGGCGTGATTCACGCCGCCGGCCTTGAAGCCGGCGAACCTGTCTTTGCCAAGTCTCGCCAGGCTTTCGAAGCGATTCTCCGGCCGAAGGTGGACGGAGCGCAAATATTAGACGCATTGCTAACGCCGGAGCCGTTGGACTTTGTCTGCTATTTCTCTTCCAGCGCCGCATTCCTGGGCGATTTCGGCTCTTGCGATTACGCGATGGGAAACCGTTTCCTGATGAGCTACGGCAAACATCGCATGGAGCAGGTGAAACAGGGGCATCTTCGCGGTAAGACCTTGATTATCAACTGGCCTTTCTGGGAAGAAGGGCGCATGGGCGCTCACGATCGGGAAAGCGCCGGTTTTTATCTCAGCGCGACCGGGCAACGGGCGCTGAACAGTGCGGAAGGGTTGCAGCTCTTCGAACAGCTTTTGCAGCAAGGTGAAGGTCAATATCTGGTGCTTGCCGGAAAACCAGCGCGCGCCGCCCAGCTGCTGGGGCTGGTGAAACATGCGGTGGCCGATTCGGGCGCAGCTCATCAGGTGAGCCACCCGCAGCGCGCCGCTGAAGTTTCAACGGCTGCCGAACGCGCTCCGAAACAACCGGCACTCCCCGTTGGAGAAACGGCAGATCTGCGCGCTGAGGTCAGCAACAGACTGAAAACGTTGATCAACCGCTTGCTAGGTACCCCGTTGGAACGCATCGGATTAGACAGCGGTTTTGCTGATTTCGGTTTTGATTCGATCACGCTGGCGTCGTTTTCCCGTGAATTGAGTCAGCACTTTAATCTCGACATCACGCCGACGGTGCTCTTCGGTCATTCCTCCGTAAAACGGTTGACGGAATACTTCTGTCGTGAACACGCCCCGGCGCTGCATGCCATGCTGTCAGCGCCAATGGCGGCACAAACCGCTACCGCCGCCGTCTCAGCGGCGCACACCACGCCTGCGCCGTCATCCACTTTCGCCACGGCCAACGCGGAGGCTGCGGCAACGCCGACCGGCACCGCCGAAGAACCGATCGCCATCATCGGGATGAGCGGGCGCTTTCCGCAGGCGGATAACATCGATGAGTTCTGGGATAAGTTGATTCGGGGGGAGAGTTGCATCGGCGAGATGTCTGAACCGCGTTGGGACTGGCGCTCCGTCACCGGCAACGGGGAGCAGGAAGGGCAGCCGCTTCCGCAATGGGGCGCATTCATGAAGGACATCATGCGCTTCGATGCCGCTTTCTTCGATATTGCGCCGAAAGAGGCGATGGAGATGGATCCCAGACAGCGGATCTTCCTGCAGGAGGCCTGGCGCACGTTTGAAGATGCGGGTTACATGGGACAGCGCATCCGCGACATGGCCTGCGGTGTGTATGTGGGGGCGGAAGAAAGCGACTATGGCGCACTGGTTGGTGAACAGGGGTCGATCAATGGCAACCAGAACGCCACGCTGGCGGCGCGGATCTCTTATGCGCTGGATCTGAAAGGGCCGAACATGGCCCTGACCGCGGCCTGCGCGTCGGGGTTGGTCGCCATTCATCAGGCCTGCCTGGCGTTGCGCCAGGGGGATTGCGAAATGGCGTTGGCCGGGGGGATCAACCTGCTGATGACACCGTGGGTGTATCAGAGCATGCACCGGAGCGGGATGTTGTCGCCGGACGGCAATGCCAGCGTGTTTGATCAACGCGCCAACGGGTTGGTGCCGGGAGAAGCGGTCGCGGTGGTATTGCTCAAGCCGTTGTCAAAAGCCAAGGCCGATGGCGATCGCATCTATGGGTGCATTAAAGCCAGCGGCGTAAACTACGACGGGAAAACCAATGGCATTACGGCGCCGAATCCGCTACGTCAGGCTGAATTGCTGAAAAATGTCTATGACCGCTATCAGATTGACCCCCGCGAGATTCAATATGTCATTTCCCACAGCACCGGTTCGCAGTTGGGAGACCCGATTGAGGTGCAGGCGCTGGCTGATGCCTTCGCCGGCGGGAAAGACGATCCCCGGCGCTGCGTTTTAGGCTCGATTAAACCGCTTATCGGCCATACGTTTGCCGCCTCCGGCATCGTCAGCCTCATCGCCATGCTTAAAGCGATGGCGCATCAGACGATGCCGGCGACCCATCGCTTTGAAACATGCAACCGCTACATCAATCTGGAGCGGACGCCCTTTACGATTGAACGCCAGAACCAACCCTGGTTGCGCCGGGACATGCAGCCCAGAATGGGGGCCATCAGCGCAACGGGGATCAGCGGCACCAATGCGCATGCGGTCATTGAAGAATACAGTGCGGAAGACCCCGAATCCTCGCTGACAACAAAAACGCCGGTGGCGACGGGGGACGGCGCCGCTCCGCACGCCGCGATCGTGCCGATCTCAGCAAAAACCACCGAAGCGCTGCATGCTTATGTTCAGTCCTGCGCGCAATATCTCCAATGCCATCCGGCTACCCGGCTTGATCGGCTGGCCTACAGTCTGCAAACCGGGCGAGATGCGATGGCGAAACGCGTAGCCTTCGTCGCATCTGATATCACGGAACTGCGCGAGCAGTTGGCGTCGTTCATGGCCGGCGTCATGTCCTCGGGCATTTACTCTGCCGACGCACAAGGTGGTGACAATGTCACAAATTTGACGGCGTTAGCCAGCGCATGGAGCCGCGGCGCCGACATCGATTGGTTTGAGTTATACCGGGAAACCGTGCCGCCGCAACGCATTGGGGCACCGGTTTATCCTTTCCAGGGCAAGCGCTACTGGGCCACGCTCCCGCCTACGGCACCGCCCAGCCCGGCCCGCGAGCCGGCGGTTGCCGTATTGCCGGCCGGCAATGCAGCGATAAACCACAGTGAAGTCGCGTCGCTTGACGCCACCACCCGTCAGGTTCGCTCGTTACTGATAAGCGCGCTGTATTTTGAAGAGAATGAGGTTGAAAATCATCAGCCGTTTACCGAGCTGGGGCTCAATTCAATCAATGCGGTGGGCTTTATTGAGGCGATTAACCGGTCATTAGCTGCCGGGCTCACGATTAATGCCATCTTTGATCATCCCAGCATCGACGCCTTGTCTTTGCATCTACACGCCTCAGCGCACCGCCAGGGGGATAGCGTCACTCCGCCGGCAACGAAGGCCCCGGTTGAAGCCCCGCAACTGACGGCGATGAACGACCGCACCGCGCCAATGGAAAAACACTGGCTGAAACACTATCCGGAATGCATGCCGCTCAGCCGGCAATTGCGGGCTCGGCGCAACGACGGCGATGAAAGCGAACCCGAGCGATCCCGCTTCTGGATCCACCCGCTGACGGGATCAACCGGCTTATATCTGAAGGTGGCTGAAAACCTGGGGGACGAATACGCCCTATGGGGAATTCATTCGCGCGGCTTTCTGACTCGGCATCAACCGTTGCAAAGCATTGAAAGCATGGCGCGTTACTATATCGACATTCTCCAGGCCGGCAACGCCACCGGGCCTTATGAGCTTGCGGGCTATTCGATGGGCGGCATTATCGCCTATGAAATGGCCCGCCAGCTGCAACTGGCGGGATTCCGGGTGACGAGCCTGATCCTGCTGGAACCGCCGTTCCCGCAGCCGGAGAACCTGCGTCACTCGTCCCCCTTTGATTATCGCGACGCGTTGCTGATGAGCGCGAATTTCTTCTTGCACTATAGTGTGAAGGACATTTTGGCCTCAGGGCAGGTTGAGTTTGAAACGCTCGCCTGCACGGAGCAGGAGCTGATGGGCATTGACGCCGATAACGCGCTGGCGTGGCTGGCTGAAAGATGCCTCAAAAAAGGGGTCGCGCAGCCGTTATCGGTGGTGCAGGAAAAAATCGAGAATATGGCCCAGATCCTTAAACATAACCGCGAAGCCATGGCGGCCTATTCGGTAAAAGCGTTACCGAATGCCCATGAGATCGACTTGCACTACATGACCGTGGAGCCATCGTGTCACGATAGTCGATCGGATAAGTCTGCCTTAGCGGCAAACAATCGCCATGTTCTGGGGGAAGCGTTAACCCATGATGAGAGCCATTGCCAGCGATGGTTAGACTATTTGCCCGGCGCACAGGTATTCCGCACCCGGGCCAAAGACCATTTTCACCTGTTATCTGAACGCGAAAGCGTCGCCATGATTTCCGAGCGCTGCCGGGCGATTTATCAGAGCGCGTCAGCCGGCAAAAAAACCGCGCCCCATGTGGGAGACGCCGCGGCCAGGCCAAGCCAGGCGGAGCGGGAGCGCATTGCGATCATCGGGATGTCCGGGCAATTCCCCGGCGCCGGGAATGCGGATGAGCTCTGGCAACTGCTTGAGCGGGGCCACTCCTCGTTTACGCCGCCGCCGGATAATCGCGACTGGCCAGCCGGCCAATATCAAGGCTACGGCGCTTTTCTCTCGGAGATAAAATCCTTCGACCCGCTGTTTTTCAATATGTCGCCGCAAGAAGCCTCGATGCTGGATCCTTGCGAACGTCTGTTTCTACAGGAAAGCTGGAAGGCGATTGAGGATGCGGGCATCGCGCCTGACACGCTCTCCGGCAAGCGCTGGGGGGTCTTCTGCGGCAGCGGGGGCGATTATACGCTGCGCTTTGCGGCCGGAGAGCATTTCGCGCCGAATATCACGCTGTCCCAGATCCCGGGGCGCGTCTCTTACAGCTTGGATCTGCACGGGCCTTGCCTCTGTGTAGAGGCGGGGTGTGCGTCCTCTCTGCTGTCTATCGCTCAGGCTTGCGACCATTTAACGCGGGGGCAATGTGACGTCGCCATTGCCGGCGGGGCGCAGATTTACTCCACGCCGAATATGTTGATCAGCGCTTCTCGCTTCGGGCTTTTATCACCGGCAGATCGCGGTTGCGCCTTTTCGACGCGCGCCGCCGGCATGGTGCCAGGCGAATCGGTGGGGGTGGTGATTTTGAAACCCTTAGCATTGGCCTTAGCGGAGGGGGACAGAATTTATGGCGTGATCGAAGCCTGGGGCAGCAATCACAACGGCAAAACCCATGGGATTATGGCGCCGAGCGCAGGCGCTCAGGAGGCGCTGCTGACGGAAACCTATCAACGGTTTGATATCCGCCCCGAGAGCATTACGCTGGTGGAAGCCCATGCGGCAGGGATGCCTGCCGCAGATGCGGCGGAGCTCGCAGCCCTGACAAACGTCTTTGGCGATCGCGAGCGAGGGCGCCAATCCTGCGCGTTGGGCAGCGTTGAGAACAACATTGGCCATGCTTTCCACAGTTCGGGGATGAATCACCTGTTCAAGGTGCTGCTGGCCATCAAACACCGGACGATCCCCGGAACGCCGAATACCGACGATCGGGGGGCATTGCCCGCGCTGGAAGACGGCCCGTTCTATATCAATGCGGAAACGGTTCCCTGGCAGCCGCCGGCAGGCGTAGCGCGGCGAGCCGCCATCAGCTCATTCGGCGCGACGGGAATCAACGTTCATCTTGTGGTCGCCGAACCCGCCGCGCGTGAGCGGGCGGCGGATGCCCCTGATTCGGCGCGTCGCAGGCCGGTGTGTATCGCGCTGTCGGGAAAAAATGAAAGGGCTTTGCAGCAACGTTGCCGCGAGTTGCACGATTTCATCCAGGCCCGGCCAGAATTGGATCTGCAGCAACTGGCGGCTAACTTACTGTTGCGCCGCACGCATTTCGCTTATCGGTGCGCCTGTGTGGTGGCGGACATTGAAGAGTTACGCCATTTTCTGGCACAGGCGATCGCGGGCGCGACGTTGACCCCGGCGGATAAAGGCTACCGGGGGAAGGTGGATGCAAACCGCCCACGCGGGGCTGGGGAGGCGGTTGCCGGCGTGCAGCAAGCCATCCGGGATCGGAACGACAGCGGGAATTGGTTGCAGCTAGCCCGGCTCTATGTCGAGGGCGTAGATTTCTTTACTGAGGATTTCCACCCCGAGGCGCGTATCGCGCAGGCATTCTCTGCGGCCGAGACGTTCCCGCTATCGCTGCCGACATATCCGTTTGACCTGCGCCCGTGCTGGGCCGGGGAAGCGCTCGCCCAAGCATCGGCAACCCTCACGCCCGTGCAGGCAACCCCGCCGTCGGCCTCTAAGCCGGTAGTGCACCGGCTGCTCGGCATCCTGGCGGAACTGGCCGGTCTTTCTCATGCTGAAATTGATCCGGACGAGCCGATCGCACACTACGGTATCGATTCACTGCTGGGGCTGCGTTTGCTAAACCGGATCAACTCCGCGTTTGTCACGGCGTTTGACGCCGACCTGTTGACCCGAGGCTCGCTGAGGGCGATTGCCGAAGAAATTGCCCGCCGCTCACCCAACGCCGATCAGGATGCGGCGCCGGCGCATCGTCCGGCCTCTATTCAATCGGTCTCATGGCCGATACGGCGGACGGCTGCACTGACTGCCGATGAAACGGCGTTGGCTCGTACTGAGTTAAGCCGGTTATTGCAGCAGGGCGTTGGCGTGTGGAAAGGCGCGACAGCGCTTCACGCCGAATTTAACCGCCATGCCCGATGCGCCCAGCGTGCACTGGAACGAACGAATCAACCGGATATGTTAGGGTCGTACCTGGAAGACGGGGTGCGTTACTATCCGACCAGCCACATCCAGACGTTTGTTCTGCATGAAACCGAGGTAAGAAAACGCGCTACCTTTAATATCGGCCAGGGTTTTTGGCTGGATACGCCCATCGAACTGTCGCTGTTGAATCGGGCGTTGAACGACATGGTGAGCCGCCACGCGATCTTGCGAACCGGCGCCGAGCTTTTCGGGCAACAGTGGGCGCAAGTCGTTCATGAGGCGTTGACGCTGGAATGCCGGGAAGTTTGTTGGCCGCATATCATTGACCGGTCAGCGTTCGAACAGACATTCGCGCGTTTCCAACAGTCGGTGAACAACGAACTGTTCCACGCCGATCGGATGCCGATGTTCGATCTGTATGTGGCTCATAACGGCGCGGATCTGGGGGCGGTTTACTTTGTTACGCATCACTTCCATGCCGATGGTTTCACCCTGTTCATGCTTCTGCAGGAGCTTTATCTCCGCTATGCCGCGCTGCTCAACGGCACCGAGTTTGCCGGTGTAATACCCACGGCTGAGTATGCGCATTTCGCCTTGAGCCAGTTCGGCGAACACCGGGATAGCGCCACCGAATATTGGCTGAACACACTGCATGACAAACGAACGTCATTTAAGCTGCGCGACAAACGCGTCGCGCGTGGAAGCCAACATCACAAAGCCGGAAACGCCGAAAAAGCGGGGGTGTACCCTCTGTCAATCTCGGATGAGATGCTTGGCCGGCTGCAAGCGGCGAATCGTCGCGACAATACCACGCTTACGCAGCTCGCGACCTGTGCCTTGGCGATGCTGGCGTATCGCATCACAGGCGTCAATATGCCGATCCAGATGGCGTATAACCTCAGGGACCGATATGAATTCGAGCCGGTATACGGCGATTTCTCATCTTCGGTTCCCCTGGTGTTGACGCTTAAACCTCACTTCACCCTGCGGCAAGTGTGGCGCGTTTATGAAGACGCGTTGCTGCAGGTGCAGAAATATAAGCACTTTGATTTTGTTGCTTTGCATCAACAGCTGGCCCCGGCAGGGGGTCAACTCCACGAACACACTCTACTGGGCAGCCTGTCGGTTGACAGCAATGACCGGGACAGCTTCGTTGACGTAACGGCTTTCGCCGAGAAATTGCTGCCGATGTCACTGGACGAAAGGGAGCCCGCGGCGCCCTTGCTCATGGGGTTGCTGAAGACGCGCGGTGAGCTGAGCCTGCCGTTCATCTACGACCGCAGTTATTTCTCGGCGGACCTGATTCGAGTGCTGGCCGAGCACGTAGGCTGCTTATTGGCGCTGATGGTAGAGCAGCCGGAGTTGAAAGTTGAAGACATTCCCATTCCCGACATGCTGATTGATCGTTTGTCGCCCGAGGAGGTGGCGACCGTGGAGGTTTAGCGTCAAAACGAAAGGCTAACCCGATTAGCCATGGACTGAAAACAACTGATGAGGATATCGATGTCATTGTCCCTGTTTAAACGTAAAGCCGCCGCCGTCGCGGCTTTCGCTCTGCCATTGATGGCATTTAACGCGTATGCGGATAACCATTTATCGAAACCGATGGGATTTAGCCAGGTGCTGACCTTTATGGGATCCGGCGTGATCAATATCACCCAGAGCGAACCCTTTCCCGGCGTGAGCGGTTGCCTGGGTACCTTATGCACCAGCGATTATTTCTACACACAAATTATGGGGCTTAACAAACAGCAGGTAGCGCAAAAAAGGGAAGACGCAATCGCTTATTTCAACCAGGAGTTCGGCATTGATGTCAACGCGCTGCTCGCACAAAAGCGGATTGAATTGAAGCCCTATACCGGCAATCCGGATGGTGAGTATCGTTTATATTCGGTTGCCGGGATGGACTTGCCCCCCTCTGGATGGATTGTGCGTGACGGCGGCTTTTATATTACGGTGCTCGACAACGGCGGTATCCCTCTGGGCGGGCGCCACCGCGGTGAAAAGGCCACGCCAAAGAATCAGATGTATTACGGAAATTACAACATTCTGGCGGCCGTCCCACCGCATCAGCTAAAAGAAATCATTATTCGCTATGAGTCGAACGAGATGGCGGTGATATCCCCGGATGGCTTGCGAACGACGTTTAATACCCGCACTTACAATGACCGCTGGGGAGAAGGGCAAAGCTATGTAAGCTATGAATTTAAATTGAAGGGTGACCAAACGGTGTTGACCAATGGCCGGGAGGTAATGACGTTTGCCAAGTATCCCCTGACCAGAGATTTTCCAGACTATCCATCTTTTGCCATGAAAGGTAATGCCTCCGCGCATTGAGGCTTTCCTGACTGCCTGAGTAAGTGAACGAGAGGCAATGATGACCAATGTGAAACAAACTCTGGCGGAGCGCCGCCAAACCCCGTCTCATCATGAGGAAGGCGAAGGACGGCCGCTTGCTCAGGCAGAGCAGTTGGGAAGCGCGGCGTTCCGCCAGGACTATGGCGTTAAATATGCCTATTCCACGGGTTCTATGTATCAGGGGATCGCATCCCGAAAATTGGTGGTGGCGATGGCTCGGGCGAACATGATGAGCTTCTTCGGCTCGGGTGGGCTGAGCCTGCCGCTTTTGCAAGAGGCCATCATCGGCATTCAAGCCGATCTGAACGGAGAGTCGTTCGGTATGAATATGCTCGCCGACTATGATTTTCCGGAAAAGGAAATGCGCCGGATCGAATTGTTCCTGGCCCATGACATTCGTTTTATTGAAGCCGCCGCTTATATCGCGATTACGCCCGCGCTGGTGCTTTACCGGCTACGCGGCATTCATCTGGGTGAAGATCGACACATTGTGATCCCGCATACGCTGATGGCGAAAGTTTCACGCCCTGAAGTTGCCGAGGTGTTTGCCAACCCGGCGCCGCCGGATTTAGTTGCCCAACTGTACGCGCAAGGTTTGCTTACGCAGCAAGAGGCGGAGCTGGCTCCCCAGGTCCCCATGGCGCAGGACATTTGTGTCGAGTCGGACTCCGCCGGCCACACCGATCAGGGCAACGCATACGTCCTTTTTCCGGCCATTGCCCGGCTTTGTCGGGACATTTCGGCCCGGCAACACTACCGGAAGCCGCTCAGAGTGGGGGCCGCCGGCGGTATCGGAACGCCGGAGGCCGTGATGGCGGCGTTTATGCTGGGGGCTGATTTTATCGTCACGGGGTCGGTGAATCAGTGTTCGGTAGAGGCGGCGACCAGCGATGAGGTGAAGGACATGCTGCAACACATCAATATTCAGGATACCGACTATGCGCCTGCCGGCGATATGTTTGAGCAGGGCGCCAAGGTACAGGTATTGAAGCGAGGCGTGTTTTTCCCCACGCGCGCCAATAAACTCTACCAGCTTTATCAGCAATATAGCTCATTGGATGAGCTGCCGCAGGCGGTAAAAAACCAGCTTGAAGATAAATATTTCAAGCGGCCGCTATCCGCCGTTTGGGAAGACGTGAAGCAATATTATCAAACGCACCGTCCAGAAATGCTGGAAAAAATAGAGGGGCAACCGCGACGTAAAATGGCGGCGGTATTTCGCTGGTATTTTGCTTACAGCTCGCGGCTGGCGTTATCCGGCGATCGGGAAAACAAGGTTGATTATCAGGTACATTGCGGGCCGGCCTTGGGCGCCTTCAATCAATGGGTAAAAGGTTCCGCTTATGAAAACTGGCGCAACCGCCACGTCGATGAAATCGGGGAAATGCTAATGCGGGAAGCCGCCTCGATGCTGTCGGAAAAACTCGGTTTGCTCAAAGGCCGTGCTTTATCTTCTTACTCATATTCTTAATCGGATAGCGGGGCGTTTATGAAAACAGTCTATACCTTTCCAGGCCAGGGATCGCAATATCGCACGATGGGTTATGGCCTCTTCGATCAATTTCCTGAGCAGGTCGCGCAAGCCAACCAGGTTCTTGGGTATGACATTGCCGAACTTTGCCTCAAGGATCCGCTGCGCGTGTTAAACCAGACGCAATACACGCAACCGGCGCTATATACCGTGAATGTGCTCACCTACCTGGAACGCATGGCCCGTGGCGCCACGCCGCCGGACATCTTGGCCGGGCACAGCCTGGGGGAATATAGCGCGTTGTTCGCCGCCGGGGCTTTTGACTTTATTACCGGGCTTAAGTTGGTGCAAAAACGCGGGCAACTGATGAGCCTCGCCTCCAGGGGAGCCATGGCCGCCGTATTGGAAATCAATCTCGCCGATATTGAACGCATCCTGGCCGAGAGCGGTTTTCAGCATGTGGAGATCGCCAATATCAATGCCCTCCAGCAATGCATTATTTCTGGCGCGTATGATGAAGTGGTGGCGTTGGAAACTCGCTTTCTCGATGCCGGCGCCCGCTTTGTGCAATTGAATGTCAGTGCGGCGTTCCATTCCCGCTTTATGTCGGATACAGAGAACGCGTTTGCCGACTACCTGACGGCGTTCACTTTCCACCCTTTATCGATCCCCGTTGTGTCGAATGTGACCGCCAGGGTTTATCCCACTACGGACTATCAGAGTTTGTTAACCCGGCAAATATCAAGCCCGGTTCGCTGGTACGAATCGATCTCCTGGTTACTGGCACAAGGTTGCGATGACTTTATCGAGGTTGGCCCAGGTGATGTGCTCACCAAGCTGCACCGGCGGATCGCCGAAACGCCAATGCCGATGGCACCAGAGCGCGCTGCGCCCTCGAACACTACCCACGAGGCCAAGACGCCACCGGCGCCGCCCAGCGCTCCCACGCCGGCAGCAGCGACCAAATACGTTTTTATGTATGCGGGCCAGGGGAGTCAGTACTATCAGATGGGGAGGGCCTTCTATCATGCCGACGGCCATTTCCGCCAGACGATGGACCGCCTTTGCCACAAGGTGTATATGCTCAGCGGTGTGAATCTGCTGGAACAACTGTACGGCGACCGCGATCCCGGTACGGAGTTCGACGATATTCGCTATACCCATCCGGCACTGTTTTGTTTTGGCTACAGCCTGACCCAGATGTTGATAGCCCGGGGCGTTCAACCCGCCGCCGTGGTCGGCCACAGCCTGGGGGAGTATGTGGCCGCCGTGGTCGCCGGCATGCTTACACTCGACGACGCGCTTCGGTTAGTCGTTGAACAAGCACATCTGCTGGCGCAACATGCGCCGCCGGGGGGATTGGCGGTGGTGCTGGCTTCGCCGGACATTTTTCACCGCTCAGCAGACAGCTTTTCAGGTTGTACGCTGGCCGGCGTGAATTTCGACAATAACTTCTTTATCTCGGGCGAACAGAGCGCTATCGCCAACGCGAGGCAGAAGCTGACGGATCAAGGCATTCTGTCGCTGGCGCTGCCGGTCAGATACGGTTTTCATTCTTCCTCAATTGAAGCGATCAAACCGTCGTATCAAAAATTACTGGATAAGACGCCGTGCTTCTCGCCAACGATGCCCGTTTATTCGTCGGTGCTGGGGCGCTCAGTTGGCGCAATGCAACAGGCTGATGCGCAAAGCTATTTATGGCAAGTTATCCGCGACAAGGTCGATTTCTCCACCCTGGTCGATTCGGTATTTCCCGCCATGGAAGACCACTTTTTTGTTGATGCATCCGCCACCGGCAGCCTCGCCAACTTCTTGAAGTATTCTCAGGATTTTGCTGGTCGGCACGGTTATGTCTTAAACCCGTTCAGTGACGGGATGAAATCGCTTGAAACCCTGTTATCGCAATTGAAGGCGTAGCGGGACCGGTAGTTAATAGATCCAATGTGAAGGAGTGCAGGCTATGCCAATTCGAGTTTATATGTTCCCGGGACAGGGATCTCAGCAACCCGGAATGGGGCGCGAACTGTTCAGCCAGTTCCCTGATTTAACCCGTATTGCCGACGATATTTTAGGCTATTCCATCGAGCGGCTCTGCCTTGATGACCCAGACGGCGAGTTAAACAAGACGCAATACACTCAACCGGCCATTTATGTTGTTAATGCCTTGTCTTACTTGAAGAAACGGCAAGAGACCGGCATTCAACCGGATTTTGTTTTAGGGCATAGCCTCGGTGAGTTCAACGCGTTGCTGGCCGCCGAATGTTTTGACTTCGCTACCGGTCTGAAACTGGTAAAAAAACGCGGCGAATTGATGGCGCAAGCCGCAGGCGGCGGCATGGCGGCGGTGCTGGGGTTGAGCGAAGCGAAACTGCGGGCGTTTTTAACGGAGAGAAAACTCGATGACATTGATTTGGCGAACTTTAATACCCCTTCGCAAATCGTTATCTCTGGCCCTAGTGACACCGTAACAAAGGCGTTGGATGCATTCGCACAAAGCGGGATTAGGTGCGTGCCCTTGAATACCAGCGGCGCATTTCACTCCAGATTGATGCAGGGCGCCAAGGAGAAATTCGAACATTACCTGCAAGACTTTCCGTTTTCTGCGCCGAAGATCCCGGTGATTGCCAATACCACGGCGCGACCCTATGAGGACGACAAACTGTTAACCGGCCTGGCGCAACAGATTGCCAGCCCGGTGCGTTGGACCGCAAGCATTCAATATCTGCTGAGCCTGGGCGCACCAGACTTTACCGAGTTGGGCCACAGCGAAGTGGTCAGCGGCCTGGTCGACAAGATCAAAGCAGAAACGACGGAGGATGAGCTGCAAAGCATCAGGTTACAACGTCACGAAAATACCATGGCCACGGGGGCAGCGACAGCGGCTGACAGCACGGCAGACTCAATGGCGCTGGCGCCGGCCGAGAAAATTGCGCAATGGAACAGCCGGTTCCCGATCGGGCAAAAGGTTCATTCCACAATATTGAACGCAGAGGCGGAAACCCGAACTGAGGCGTTACTGTTATTTCAGCACCGTGCGGCTGTCTACCTGAAGGGCTACAACGGTTACTTCGAACTCGATGAGCTAAAGCCAATTTAGATTTCAACAAGAGAAAATGGCGGTAGCGTTCACGCGACGCTGTCGCCAATGCGTATTTTATGCGCAATATCGGCCGTTTTTGAGGTGAGATTTGAGTGAATCTGCAGTCACATAGGTGCCAAACATGCTCAGATTTCACGTAGCGCGATCAGAAAAGCAGGGTATTTTCACCAAGAATCTCTGTGCATGCATCACACAAAAGATGCTCGGTCATCATTAGTCAGACACCAGTGACGAACTTGCAAAGGTAAAAAACCAGTAATATTGCTTTTATCGTATATTTGAAGAATCGGGATAAACGGTGGGCATAACCGAACGACAAAATCTGATGAGCGACGATAATCGAGGAAAGCAGGATGGCACGAACAGTTGAAAAAATTGAGTACGATCTGGAGCGAGCACGCCGCGAACGTGATGCATGGAAAACCAATCGTGGTGGGCAGTCTAACTATCAGATGGCAAGCGTGATGGTATCTGCGCTGGAGAAAGAGCTTTCAGAGGCCATCAGCAACCAGGCCAACGATGCCCACAAAACGCCGGATTCTGTCTGATTCTATAATGGTGCGCATAATGTATATTATGTTAAATTGAGCGTGGTAAATACTAACCTCATCGTGTGGAGCCTTCCTAAGCACGTAACTCTCTGCTGCTTATCGGGGTTCTTCCATAGAACCCCTAACCTTTTACTACTATCCTCTTAGTGGCTGAGGTATTCGTCAAATATATGCGAACCTAAAGTACGAATCACTTCTGAGCGTTCATCCAAAGAAGTATCCGCTTTCCTCACATAGATGCTGATGAATACAGGATCATGATTATTTGACCAGACCATCGACGTTATCCCTCTGACACCATAATCACTTGCACCTGACCTATCGGCGATTTTCCATCCTTTAGGAAGAGACGCTCTAAGCATATTATCAGCGACTTTGTTATTGACCATCCATTCTTTCAATTGCGCTTTTGATGAATCACTGAGAACTTCGCCAGTCAAAATTTTCTTGATACTCTTGCTCATCGCATCAGGAGTCGTTGTATCTCGCAAATCATTCACGGGATTGACAGTCAATTCTGGCTCATATCGGTCAGAACGAGTAACAGTATCTCCTATAGCTCTCATAAATGCCGTCAGAGCTTCTGGTCCTCCACCCGAAGAAATAGCAAAATTAGCTGCCGTATTATCACTGTATTCATTGGCAGCTTTACAAGCTTGCTCAAGCGTAAATGGCTTATTCATATAGTCTTTAGCAACTGGCGAATATGTCACAATGTTTTTTTCAGTCACTATCATAGAATGATTTAGTGAAAGCTTTTTTGCATCAACCTTTGCCAGAACATTAGCGCAAGCAATTGATTTAACTGTGCTATCTAAAGGAAAGCGCTGATTCCCATTTATAGAAATCGTTTTGCCATCTGAAGATAGAATTGACAAACCCACCTTCCAGCCCTCTTTCTCGTACTGTTTAACTTGATCTTGTAAAGTCGAAGCAAAAGCAGAGGATACAATAGGCATGCTTAACACCAATGTGGCAAATGCTTTAAATCGTAAATTCATAGTCAACCTTTGATAGTCAATGCTTATATAATGAGGTTATTTCAGCATAAATAGAGAGTCTAATTTATGCAGGGTTTTATTTTTAATCATGATTATATTTTCTTTTGTATGGTTAACAAATGATGATAATTTTTAGTAGCCTATAGAAAAACTTATAGCGTGATTTAGATGATGCCATTCGAACAGCGTTTAAACTCTGCTCAATCCTCTGTCGGCGTGCCTTGATGAAACCGCATCCGCCAACCCGCCGTAGCGGTCATAAGCCAAATCGACAAGCGATCTGTGCAACGGACGGCGTGGCCCTTATGGGCCAAAATGCCCTCCTTTTTGATCGCGCTACGTGAAATCTGGCAAACTTCGGCAGCCAATCTGCACCAGAAAAACACGCGTGAAACCTGACTATTTCCAGGATCCCTTCTCATAGGTTTTTTGCCAGTTCTTTTCCGTGACGGGCATCAGTTCTCCGTTAAACGTGGAGCCTCTGGATGTAACACTTTATCTTCTATAGAGTTTTTTCTTTTTATCTCAATACGCTCTCATCAAACTTCCGTAGTGACATTGTCACCAAAAAGAAAACCCTCACGCCTGTTTCCCACCCAAATGCGACCGCCGAACCCGCAATTCTCCGTGCCGCCAGGCGCCGTCCGCCGTGGCGCGATTGTCGATCAGGCGATTCAAGGCCTCTGCGACCAACCGGTCGATGCGTTGACTGTAGCTGGTCAGCGCCCAGTTGGCTGAACCGGCCTCGTCGATATCATCGAAGCCTACCACGGCCATCGCGGACGACGGCGCCGTTTGCCTGAGCGCTTCGAGCGCCCCCAGCGCCAGCACGTCGTTCTCGCAGAACAGCGCCTCAACCCGCTCGCTTTCCGGCGTTGCCTGCAGGTATTCGCTCATCAGCTGGAAAGCGCGTTGGCGATCGTAGTGGCCGGCGGTGAGCACGCGATCCAGCTGAAAGCCGGCGGCGCTCAGTTTGTCGCGGTAGCCTTCCATGCGCAGCAAATGGCTGCTTTGCGTGTCCGGCCCTTTCATATAGCCAAAGCGCCGGTGGCCTTGCTCTATCAGCAACGTGGCGATCTCTTCGCCGGCGCGGTAGCCGTCGATATTGACCACATCAATATGCTCGCTTTCCGTATTGCGGCACACCTGCACCAGCGGAATTTGATGCAGATCCTGCGCGATCGCCACCCACTCCTTGGTTAACACCGTCGCCAGGAACAGAATGCCATCCACCTGCAGCTGATCGGCCATCGCCATCACCGCCCGGTAGTTTTCCCCGGCGGTGATGTTCAGCAACAGCGCCATATAGCCGCGGGTTTGCAGCTGTTTGGTCACCATATCGAGCATCATCATCGAATGTGGGTTCTTCATCTCGTCGATGGCCACGCCGATGATGTGCGTGCGCTTTTGCGACAGGCTGCGCGCCAGCAGGTTTGGCCGATAGCCCAACTCGGCCGCCGCCGCCAGTACGCTTTCACGCGCGCTGTCCGAGATCGACGCGCCGGGCGTAAAGGCGCGCGATACCGTCCATTTGGAGACGCCGGCCTTTTCGGCGACGTCGCTGGCGGTGGCTTTATGGTGTTTCGTCATGATGTGCGTCGATCCCTGTTTCGTTGAAATCAAACTATACCCTGTTCGCTCAGCGCCCCTAAGCGCCTGCTTGATACTCCTGCTGCAATTATGTGCCTTTTTTGCACCCGATTGCAATTCGTTATGCAACCGGGTGCAAAGTGTAAAGAGTTTGTGATCGTCCGCGCTGTTTTCACCTTTTCCCGGTTGACCAAATTTTATCCATAGCCGACATTCACGGTGGCATTCAGAGACTCATTGCCATTTTGCCTCCTATTTTGCACCCGGTTGCAAAAACGCTATTTTTACACAACACCACTCTTCTCAACAGGATACTGTAATGAAAAAAACCAGACTGCTGTTGATGTTAGCATGCTCGCTGTTTGTCGTGACCGCCCAGGCCAAGACCTACCAGGTCGGCGTGGCGCTGGCCAATTTCGATCTCAACTTCGTCTCCATCCTGCGCAGCCAGATGGCCCGCGAACTGGCTGCCCAGCAGCTGCAAGGTCAGTTCGTCGATGCCAAGGGCGATGTCGCCCTGCAGGTGCAACAGGTAGACGATCTGATTAATCAGGGCGTGGATGCCATTATCCTCAACCCGGTCGATACGCAAGGCGTTCAGCCGATGATAGCGGCCGCCAAACGCGCCGCGATCCCCCTTATCTTCGTCAACCGCAAACCCGAAGTGCCACTGACCGGTGCGACGGCCTACGTCGGTTCAGACTCAGCCCTCAGCGGCCATATGCAGATGGAAGCCCTGGCGAAAAAAATGAATTATCGCGGCAACGTGGCAATCCTGATGGGCGCTCTCTCCAACGAAGAAACCCGCGAGCGCACCCGCGCGGTAGAAGCGGTGATCGCTAAATACAACGACCTGAAAGTGGTAGAGAAACAGACCGCCAAATGGCAACGCAATGAAGCGGTCGACGTGGTTTCTGGCTGGTTGCTGAACGGCGCGCCGATCGATGCGATCGCCGCCAACAATGATGAGATGGCCATCGGCGCGATCATCGCACTGAAACAGGCCAAAAAGAACGGCGTGCTGGTTGCCGGTATCGATGGCACGCCCGACGGCCTGCAATTTATCAAAAACGGCGATCTGGCAGTCACCATTTTCCAGGATGCCAAAGCTCAGGCGATCGGCGCGGTACAGGTGACTCGCGCCATGTTGGATCACGCCAAAACCGAACCCTATAACTGGATACCCTACGCCACCGTGACGCAAGAAAACTACCCGCAATTTGCGCAAATGAACCAGAAATAAGCCGTTGTCACTCTCTTTTTCAACCCGGTTTGCACCCGAGTGCAAATCCCCTAACCTCAGGAGTCAGCATGTTAAATGGTGAAAGAAGCATCCCTCGCCCGCTGCGTTGGGCGATGATCGGCGGCGGCCGCCTCAGCCAGGTGGGTTACAAGCACCGTTCCGGCGCATTGCGCGACAACACCGCCTATCGGCTGGTTGCCGGCGCCTTTGATATCGACGCGGTGCGCGGGCGTGAGTTTGGCGTCAATCTCGGCGTGCCCGCCGAACGCTGCTATGACAACTATCAACAGCTGCTGGAGCAAGAAGCCAAACGTGAAGATGGCGTTGAGGTGGTTACCATCGCCACCCCCAACGGCACCCACTATGAAATCACCCGCGCCGCGCTGAATGCCGGCCTACATGTCATCTGCGAAAAGCCGCTGTTCTTCACCACGGCGGAGGCGAGAGAAATCAAGGCGCTGGCGGCGGAGAAAGGCCTGATCGTCGGCGTAACCTACGGCTTCTCCGGCCATCCGCTGCTGATGCAGATGCGCGCCATGATCGCGAACGGCGACATCGGAGAAATACGCATGGTCGAATTGCAGTACACCCACGGTTTCAACGCCAACGAAAGCGCGGACACGTTTGAGGCACAAAAGTGGCGCGTTGACCCGAAAATCGCCGGCCCCTCTTTTGTGCTGGGCGACATCTCCACTCACACCTTCTACATCTCGCAGCTGGTGATGCCCGACATGAAAATTGCCGCCCTGCTGTGCGATCGCCAGAGCTTTATCCCTTCCCGTGCGCCGCTGGAAGACAACGCCATGGTACTGATGCACTACGAAAACGGCGCCGTTGGCCGCATGTGGGCATCGTCCATCAATGCCGGTGCCATGGACAGCCAAAGCATCCGCGTGGTGGGCTCACTCGCCAGTCTGCAATGGAGCGATTCCACGCCCGGCGAATTGCGCTATGAGATCCAAGGGCAACCCAATCAAACCCTGCACCACGGTATGCCCTATCTGGACGACAGCGCCCTGGCCGAAGAACGGCTCGGCGCGCTGCATACCGAAGGCCTGGCCGAATCCTGGGCCAATATCTACCTCAAGTTTGCCATTGCCATCAGCGCCCGCCAGCGCGGCGATCGGCAGACGCTGGCTACGCTGATCTACCCGGATATCGACGCCGGATTGGAAGGCGTGCGCTGGATTGAAAACTGCGTTCGCTCCGCCGACAACGGCGCCACCTGGGTTCACTACCAATAAGGAAAGCCTCATGAGACTCTCATTCTGTACCGACAGCCTGGGCCATTTACCCTTCGAGCAGATGCTGGACCGGTTGCTGGAGCTGGGGGTGCGCGGCGTGGAAATGACCACCGGCGGCTGGTCCCCGGCGCCCCATCTGAATACCGACGAACTGTTGGCCAATCCTGCCAAACGCCGGCAACTGCAGCAGGCGCTGGCCAGTCGCGGCATGGAGATCGCCGCGCTCAATGTCTCCGGCAATCCGCTCGATCCCGGCGAATTGGGGCAACGTCATCAGCGCCAAACCGACAACACGCTCGAACTGGCCGGCCTGTTGGGGGTAAAAAAGATCGTCATGATGAGCGGCCTGCCGCCGGCCAGCCCACATGACACCATCCCCAACTGGATCACCTATACCGTCAGCTGGCCGCCGACGGTAAAAAATTGTTTGGACTATCAATGGAATGAGGTGGCGATCCCCTATTGGCAGGCGCTGGTCGCCCGAGCCAAAGCGTGCGGCGTCAAGCGGTTTGCGCTGGAGAACTTCAGCGCCATGCTGGTGTGGAACCCGGAGACGCTGTTCCGGCTGCGCGAGGCCGTCGGCCCGATGGTAGGGCTGAACCTCGATCCCAGCCATTTGATCTGGATGGGGGCAGATCCCATTGCGGTGGCCCGCGCCCTCGGCCCCGCCATTCATCATGTGCACGGCAAAGACGTGCGCCTGGAGCGCGGCGTCGTCGAGGTTAACGGGCTGCTGGAAACCAAACCGATAGACGACGTGGCCGGCCGCGCCTGGAACTACGTCGCCGTCGGCTGCGGGCGGGATTTGCAGTGGTGGAAGGAGTTCTTCTCCGTCGTTCGCATGATGGGCTACAACGACTGGGTGTCGCTGGAGATGGAAGACCTGACCATGTCGGCCGACGCCGGCATCGCCTCATCCGTTCAGGCGCTGCAGCAGACCATCAGCCGGTAAAACCGGGCGCAGCGGTCGCGGCCACTGCGCCTTTTTCACGCCCAGGCCTGGTTGGCGATGCGCTACAAACACCACACCGGCCGGGCGCCCACCGTGGCGCTGGCATGTCCGGCGCCGTGGCTCAGACACAGCGTTCTTAAGCCGGCAGCGGCACCGGAATACCAGGCACCGCCACGCATCAGAATGCGCTCGCCGTAGTTGCGCAGATAAACCTGGTCGCCGTCCGCACAGCGGTGCTGGGGCGCAACGCCGAGGATTTTCAACCTATCCGGCACCGGCTGCCCCCCCGTCGTACCAATACGATCGAACGCATCGTCCATCAAACCTGGCGGATACCCGTTGTCCTGCGGATCGCCGTTGAAATGCCGGATGCGGTCGGCAATCAGCGGCGCGCCGGCATTGCCGGTAAGCAGTGACGATGCGGCGTCGAATTTGGCTGTGCCGTCGCTGCCGGGGAGCACCCACGCGCCAGTAGCCAGATCGACCGCACGCCAGCGTTCTCCCTCATCGGCGGCTATCGGCATCGCGGCGTCGTTATCCGGCAACATTTGAATTTCCCCCGCGACCAATTTCAACCCGTGCTGCCACTCCCACAGGTTACCGCAGAGATCGCCGATGCCGAACGGCGTACCGTCGTGATACCAGGTGGCCGGGCCGGACGCGGTAAGCGTCGTCGGATCGCCCTGTTCATCGCCAACGACACCGCCATCACTTCTCTTGCCATACTGGCGATGGTCGTGATGCGACCGGCCACTCGCGGTATTGCCGAATTCCGACCACCCATGATGACGACACCAGAACATCAGCGCGGCCCACTCCGCGTTGGTACCAATATGCCAACCGACGCCGTTGCGTGCCGCCGCCTGGCGAAACGCGCTCAGGTTGTGCCAACTGGCCGGGGCCCTCTCAGGTTGGCTGATCAGCTCGCCATCGATCAGGGCGCCGGGATAGCAGCCGTAGAAGAAGGCGTCTTTCTGCTGACCGTTGATGATAAACGCGGGGTGAACCGCCTCACCTAACCCGGATGTGACATCTTGCAGCGTAAAACGCGGGATCACATACATGTAACTGGGTTGGCCGCTGGCGGTGTAAAGTACGGTGCGACGCCCTTGCGACTCAGCTTCCACCTTGCTGCGCAAAGCGTCTTTTACGATGATCATTAATTTACACGTCCATTGATAAAGCCAAGGCCGGGGAGACTTAAACTCCCCGGCCCATTTTTACGCCACCATGGCGGCGGATTTGATCGGTTGCAACAATTGGCCGACATCGCAATTGAGCAGTTGCGCACGTTGCAGCAATTCCTCAGTCTTGGCGCCAATCACGGAATGAACGTAGGCGTTGACCTGCTCCTGATTCATTTGGTTGTAGCGGTCGGCGAATGCCATTTCGATACTGTCGCAGATCACCGCACCGGCGTTACTGACGTAGTCCGGCAGATAATGGATGCCGCGTGCCAGCAACCGCTGTTCGGCCTGCGGCGTATTGAACGGCGAGTTGGCGCTGCTGATCACCCAACGGGTATTCAGCAGTTCGACGTTCTGTGCATTCAAGATGTTGGACAATGAAGCGATGCACAGCACCTCGCTGGGTTGCGCCCAAAGCTCTTCTTCGCTGACGCGGCGCACCCCAGGCGGGAACTGCGCCGCAGGGTTGATGTCGTACGCCATCACGTCGCAACCGAACAGCAGGCTCTGTTTCGCCACTTCAGCCCCCACTTTTCCCATGCCGTGGATAGCGATGCGGGCGCGAGGCAAATGGTTGAGCCGCAGCGTCAACACCTTCTTCATCGAACTCCAGACGCCGTAGCCCGTCGCCACCGAGGTATCGACTTGCGGGCTGTCCATGGCGTTCAGGATCCACGGCGTGAACTGCCGCAGGTAGTTCATCTCTTGATTGCCGGTATTGATATCGCACCCCGTAAACATGGTGCCGCCATAGCGATTGAGCAGTTCGCCGATCGCTTCAAGCACCGCAGGTTGCTCTTGGGGGGAACGTTTGCAGTTCACCACAATCTTGCCGCCGCTGAAACCGGTGTTGTACAGCCCGTGTTTCAGCGACATGCGCTGCGCCAGCATGATCGCCTCCTCCTCCTGCTGTTGGCGGGACGCATAATTGCGCCACCGGATGCCGCCATTGGCCGGCAACAGCTTGATCTGCGAAGAATAAGCCAGGGTGAATGACGTTTCGTCATCGATCACCACCGTTTCTACCTGATATTGGTTATGCGTATTCAGCAATTCGTTGTTAACTGACATAATTTGCCATCCTGTTTTAATGGGATTCTTGCTCGAATGCTCCAGCCTGGTCTAACTGTTGTTTTATGCCCCACGGCGTAGGCCGCTGTAGAAAACCGGCCATGCTTATCGCCTGGCCAAACTCTTGCTCCAACATCGCCATCAGGCGCAGCGCCATCAGCGACTGACCGCCGGCGTCAAAAAAATCACAGTGGTTGGAATCGGGGTTCACGCCGGTCACATCGCCCCAAACGCGCCAGATGCGCGCCATCTCCGGATCGGGCTTATCCGTTGCCGCCGGCGTGCGTCCGGCTTCCGGCCCCTGTCGGTCTCGTTCACCCAACCACCATTGCGCCGGATCGAAGGGATACATCGGCAACGCGATGCGCGAAGGCGGGATCTGCCACAGGCGGCGCCAGTTAACGTTAACGCTGGCGCGCCAGATCTTTTGCAGCGCCTGGATCCACACGGCGCTTTCGCTCTGCGCTTCGTCGCGGCGCGGCAACGTTCGCACCGCCGTCACGGTGCCGGTGGATTTCAGCTGTGCGACCAACGCCGTGAGCGTCGAGCCTGGGCCCACTTCGACGAACAGCGTCTTGCCGCGCCGCGGGATATGCTGCAAGGCGCGATGGTAATTGACGGGTTCACGGGCATGGCGCGACCAATAGCGGCCGTCAAGCGCCGCAGGCGCAATTTCGGTCGCCAGCAAGGCAGAAACGTAGCGTACCCCCGTCGTCGGTTCACCCGGCGGCGGCGCGAGGGCGGCCAGTTCGTCAAGAATGGGGTCCATCAGGGCCGAATGGAACGCATGCGACACATTCAATGCCTTGCAGCGCACGCCTCTGTCGCGCATCTGTCGTTCGCAAGCGCGAATAGCCTCAGCCGCGCCGGATAGCACGCAGCCGTTCTCACTGTTCTCCGCCGCCAGAGACAGGCGATCGCCCAACCAGGGCTGAACCTGCTGCGCGCTCAGCTCTACCGCCAACATCATCCCGGATTGCAGCCCGGCCATCAGGCGTCCGCGGCGGGCGGCGAAGAGCAACGCCTCGTGCGTTGAGAACACGCCGGCGGCCCAGGCCGCAGCGATCTCGCCCAGGCTGTGCCCAACGACCCAATCCGGCTCGACGCCGTAATGCTTCAGCAGTTCGGCCACCGCGATTTCGACGGCGATCAGCGCAGGCTGCGTCAAGGCGGTGTCGTTGATCGTCTCGGGCGCGGCCTGTCCGGTAAACAAGGGAGAAAGATCCAGGGCGGCATGCGTTTGCAAAATCTGCAGTTTGTCGTCCATCAGTTTTCTGAAGGTCGCATCCTGCGCCATCAAATCGCTGGCCATACCGATAAACTGGCTTCCCTGACCTGGGAATTGGAACACCACGGACAAACGCCCCTTGCCCGTATCTACCATGTTTTCTTTCACGCTCAATACGCCCTGTTCATCGATATGCAACGTGCCGCGATAACGCAGCGGTTTTCTCCCGCTTTGCGCGCTCCAGGCCAGACGCCCGTCGTTCTCGCCGCATGGACGCTGCAGATAACGTTTTGCCAATCGGTGCCAGGCCTGCTCGGACTGTGCGCTGATCGGCACGACCGTGGCCGCCAACGCGGCCGTTGTCTGCGCAGGTGGTGTTTGCGGCGGTCTCGCCAGCACCACATGCGCATTCGTTCCGCCGATGCCAAATGCGCTGACGCCGATCGCCTGGCGCGGATCGTCGCGCTCCCAACGTTGTGCGGAACAGATGAACTCAAACGGGCTATCCGCCAATGCCATCTCCGGATTTGGCGAGGCAAAGTTGATCTGCGGCGCAATCCAGCCGTGCCGGATCTGCAGCGCGGCTTTGATCAATCCCGCCATGCCGGCGCAGGTTTCCAGGTGCCCGACATTGGCCTTGACTGCGCCGATGGCGCAGAAAGCACGCTGCGTCGATCGTTCGCGGAAAACGCTGTTTAGCGCGTCGAATTCGATGGGATCGCCGGCCAACGTGCCGGTGCCGTGCGCTTCGATGGCGCGGAAGGCCTCCGGCGCCAGTCGGGCATCGTCCATCGCCTGACGCAACAGGCGTTGCTGGCCATGCAAGCTGGTCGTGGTAAAGCTGACTTTGCGCGCGCCGTCATTATTCATCGCCACGCCTTTGATCACGGCGATGACGTCATCGCCGGCCGCCAGCGCGTCAGTCAGGCGTTTCATCACCACGACGCCGACGCCGCTGCCGAAAACCGTGCCGCTGGCATCCGCGGAAAATGGCCGGCAGTGTCCATCGGTGGAAAACACCATGCCCTGCTGCGCGAAATATCCGTCATCTTGCGGGATCCGCAGGGTGCACGCGCCGGCCAGCGCCATGTTGCAGCGGCCGCTGCGCAACGCGTGAACCGCTTCGTAAACCGCCACCAACGAAGTGGCGCAGGCGGCCTGCACATTGCACACCGGCCCCCCGATGCCCAGGTGCCAGGCCACTCTGCTGGTGAGGTAATCTTTATCGCTCGCGATTTGCCGCTCAAACGGCGACGGGTTGAGTTTGCCGAGCAACTCAGACCCCTCCGCCTGGCGCAAATAGTCAGAACCGCTGCAGCCGGCGAACAATCCGGTCTCTTCGAGCTCGCCCGGCGTCACCCCGGCGCTTTCCAGAGCGTGCCAGGCGCACTCCAGAAAGAGCCTTTGCTGGGGATCCATCAGCAGCGCTTCGCGCGCGCTCAGGCCGAAGAACCCCGCATCGAAACGGGATATATCGCCGGCTATCGGCGCCGCAACCGGGATATATCCACTGTCGACGGCATTCCCCCGATCGTTATCGACGCGAACCAGCGATTCGACGCCGTTGATCAAGTTATGCCACCAGCTTTCGGTGTCCTCGGCGCCCGGGAAGCGGCAGGCCATACCCACCAAGGCGATATCCCGTTCATTGCTGTTCACCTGCTGCATAAAGGTTCTCCGATCAGAAACGCAATGCGCTGATGTCCCAACGCGGCTCTCGTTCCGCCAGCAGGTCGGCGCAAATTTGCCCCATCAGAGGGGTGAATTTGAACGCCCAGCCCCCTGCCGAGACCACCAGATGTTCACCGCCGTGGCAGCGGCCCTTGGCGCTGTCGAGATAGAATTGGCGCGCCGGATCGGTAGGCAGCACCGCCAGACAGCTTGACGCGGAATGCTGTTTATCCGGCGCGAGGAAAGGCATGTGCCGGCGGGCAAACTCCAACGCCCGCTCCACGTGCTGCGGGTTGGCCTGGTAACTTGGCGCATTGGCCTCGGTGATCGGATCCACTTCAAAGTCGGTTCCCAGACGATCAAAGCCATTGACTGACCAAGGGTTGGGCGGGAAACCGTAGAACAGGTTGCTGTCGCTCTCCACCGGCGGCTGGAAGGCAAACCAGAAGGGATCGTTGGCCCCAAGACGCTGGCTGCGCAGCATGCTGATACAGGCCATCTCATAGGTGGACAGCGCCAGATCGATATCCAGCTGGCGCAGCAGCTTCTTGCTGCCCGGCCCGCCGGCGACCAGAACTTTACGGGCGCGATAACGATTTTGCGTCGTCAGCACCGTTGCGCCCCGGGCATCGGGTTCCACGGCCTTCACGCATTGCTGGAACTGGAACTCCACACCGGCCTCGCTCGCCAGCGAGTAAAGCGACGCCAGCGTGCCTTTAACGTCGATCACCCCGCCGTCTTGCTGCAAGAAGCCTTCATAGTTGCTGTCCAGCCCGGTAAAACCGTAGCGTCGTTCGATTTCGCGCATCGCCAGACGCTCATAGGGCAACCGCATCTCATCCATCGACAGCATGGTTTGGCGGATCTGCCCCTCATTGGTCCAGACATCCGCATCGCCGAACCACAGGCTGCCGATTCGGTGGATCAATTTTCTATCCGCCTGCTGCTCCAACTGCCGCCATAACTTGTCGGCTTCCAGGGTCAGGCGAAATATTTCCAATTCGGAATATTGCAAACGCCAGTGGCGTTCTTCGCCGCTGGTGCCAGCCAATTGCGTAAATAACGTGTGTTGTTCCAGCACCAATACTTTATGGTCCTGATGTTCTCGCGCATAATTCCACGCGGCGGCCAGCCCGATGGGGCCGGCGCCGATAATAATGACATCCCAGTGTACTGACGTGTGCATACCTATCCCTCGCAACGGATATTCTGTGTGTTTGATAAAATTATTTTTTAATTAAGCTTTTAATCTGATCCAACGGCACCAGGACGATCAGCGTCAAATATTTTTCTCGCGGAATATCCTGATAAAGCTGACGCACGCCAATTTTCCCCATGACATCCCCGCTGACGCCGGCGGCGAACAGCGATTGCCATTGCCCCGCCCAAATGGCGCTGGAATTCCAGATACCGGCGGTTTCGATCCGGCCCAGCGGCGTTTCGGCGGTTTCGTGATACCAGGAAACCACGCTGTCATCCGGCAATGAGGCGATCTTCCATCCCTGCCCCTTCATCGTGCCAACATCACGCCCTTGCTTATCCACCAACAGGTCAGTGTGTGAATTGGCATCGCCAACGTTAGGGGCATTATCCGTTTTCGCTTTAAAGGTAATATTCGCCATTTCGATAACGGAAAACACCGTGACATTTTTATAACCGTCATTCGATTCGAGAATACGTTCAACTTCCGTGGCATCTTTGCTGGCGTTCATTAACTGACGAACATAATCCCCAAGCGTGATCAGCTCAGACAATACATTGTTATTGCCTTGTATAATTTCCATAAAATAATCCTTGTAGGTGTTGTTATGCGGTCAATGCTTCAGACTGTTTGAACCAGTCACGCCCTTTTTCACGATCGATATCGGAACCGGCGTCGGCGAAGAGCGTGACAACGCGTTGATCCGGGCCCAGCGTTTCGGCCAGCTTACAAGCCGTTTTCCAGTTAGCGGCTGATGAGGCGCCGATTTTTACGCCGGTCAGTTGATGGAACTCGTACATCGCGCTGAGGGCTTCCCGATAGGAGACCGGATTGAAAGGCGGCTCTTGCGGCATCAGTTTACTGATGAAGGGTTGACGGAAACCGAAGCCCAATCCACCGGCACCGGCGAATTTCGGCTCGCCGTTAGGCGCGGACAGCGTACCGTAAGGCAGTTCGCGCGGCGTGCTGCCCCACACGATCAGCTGCGGGTTATCCTGCCGCAACGCCGCGGCGACGCCCGACAGCGTACCGCCGGTTCCTACCGCCGAGACCCAGCCGTCGACGCGTTCGCCGTTCAGCTGCCGACGGATCTCTCCGCCCGTCTCATGCTGATGTACGGCAGTATTGACCAGGTTGAGATGCTGGGAAAGCAGCGTCCAACTCGCATCTTCATGCGCAATCTGCTGGCTGCGCGCAATCACGCCGAGCAGGAATTGATTGCGATCGACCAGGGTAACGACGGCATTGTCCCCCTTCAGCGTATCGATCAGCGGTTGCGGAGACGAATCCGGGATCACCACTTGCACCGCTATCCCGCACATGTTGCCGAGTTTAGCCAGCGCTTTCGCCATATTGCCCCCCGAGGAATCGAGCAACTTCAATTCACCGGTGGCGAAGTCGTGTTGATTGATGGCATCGCAGAACAGGCCGAACGCGGTACGATCCTTCACCGAACCAAACGGATTTTCAAACTCGAACTTGGCGTAAATCGACGCTTTCCCCTTTGGCGACGGCACTTCAACCAGCGGGGTATTGCCTAACGCCGCATAGAATTTTTTCAATTGGGGGAACAGAGTAAAGGCTTTCTCCGTATCCGGCGCGCCATCCTGTGGGTTAAACAGCTCAAAATTCATCAGAGGTTCCTTTAAAGCCATACGTTGACAAATAAACCAGCGTTACTGAAGCAGCTGGCGGAGAAACGCAGCGGTGTCCTGCGTGAAATAAAAGTGGTCGCCAGCCAGGAAGCGAGTCCGGCTGCCGGGAAGTTCCGTTTCCCACTGCAACAGCGCGGCGCGGCTCACCAACGGATCGTTGTCGCCCCCCCAAATCCGTGGCTGCAGGTCGGGCAGCGGTTCGGCGCAGAGCGCACCCAGCAGCTGTAAATCTTGCTGTATCAAGCGGGTGACAAGAGGCCGCGTGATCTCATCAAGCGACAGCGCGCCGCTGCGTTCACTGAACGTCAGGATGCTGTCCAACACTTCCTGCCGTTGGCTTTCCTGCCGGAGTATTTTCAGCTCAGAGGGGGCGCGCTGTGCCGACAACACGGTGTCGATGCTAAAGCGCGACGTTTGCAGCGCTGCGGCAACCTGCAGCGCGAGCAACGTGCCCATGCTGTGACCGAAAATCACCACCGGCGCGATACCCAGTGAGGATTGCAGCGCATTGACGCAGCTCGCGATCGCGCGCTGCGCCGTTTCCCAGGCCGGCACGTCTTGCGCTTCTTCACGGCCGGGATATTGCACGATGAACAGATCCACCTCGTCCGGCAGCAGGTCGCGCCAGTGTTGGTAGAAAGCGGCGCCGCCGCCGGCGTGCGGAAAAACGACCAGTTGCTTGCTGACCGGCGAACTGCTCAGGCGGCTGAGCCTGACCACGCAGCCGAGAGACGTGCGCAACCCCGTCATGAGTTCAACCCCGCCGTATTTTTGGCTGGCCGTTGTTGACGCAGCAGGTCGCGCAGCGTCAGACGATCTATCTTGCCGATGCCCTTCATGGGAATGGCGTCGATGACGATCAATTTTTCCGGCGCCTTGAACGCCGCCAACCCTTCTTTCTCAAAGAAACGGCGCAATGCGCTGAGAGTCAGGGTGTCATCTGCGGTGGTGACAAACAGGCACGGCACTTCACCGTACAGATCGTCCTCCATGCCGACGCAGGCGGCGCGCACCACGGCGGGATGCTGTTCAGCCAACTCCTCTATCTCGTTCGGGCTGAACTTTTCCCCTCCGCGGTTGATAGAATCGTTGACGCGTCCATCGATGAAAATATTGCCAGCGGCGTCGACGTGCGCCAGATCGCCGGTACGGTAAAAGCCGTCCGCCGTAAAGGCAGTGAGATTAGCCTTGGGGTTTTGGTAGTACTCGGTGAGCGTATAAGGGCCGCGGGTGATCAGTTCACCTGACTTGCCGACGGGCAACGGGCGATCGTTTTCATCGACGATCAGCACTTCATCATGCGGACTCAGCGGCCGCCCCTGTGAGCTGAAGCGCAGCGCGTCATCGTCGTCGACCGCGTTAAAACACAGCAGCCCTTCGCTCATGCCATAACATTGCTGCAGGGTGATGCCGAGGTCGCGGGATGAGGAGGCCGCCAGCTCAGGCGTCACCCTGGCGCCCCCCACCTGGACATGCCATAACGACGTCAGGTTGCGCGGCGTTTGGCGCTGAAGTTCGCTCCATTGTGACAGCAACGCGGGCACCAGCGTGGTGTGCGTCACGCCGCACCGTTCGATCACGTCCAACGCCGTTTCCGCCGATGGCGCATCGGCGAGCGCCACGGCGCCGCCGCGAGAAAGCGTGCCGAGTATGCCGGGGCAATTGATGACGAATCCGTGTGAAACCGGCATAGCGGCGAAATAGACCGAATGACTCGCCAAAACGAACACGTCACAGCCGCATTCGATCATATAGCTGTAGCCGCCATTTTTACGGGCGATCGCTTTAGGCAAACCGGTGGTGCCGCTCGAGAGCAGCATGACGGCGGTATCTGACGGCGTCATGGTGACGGCGCAGAGTTCCGGCGCGGGCGTCAATGGTGCACAGAAATGTTGCAGGTTTAAATAGCGCGTATCGTGCCCGGCGTCATCGTAGTCTTCGACCAGTATCACGTCGATGTTGAGACCTTCCGCCAACAGCGTCTGCAAGGCGGCCAACGGATTATAGCGACGGGAGCCGCGCTGCAGAGCAAACACTTTCGGCGCTGTCAGATGCAGAATGTGCCGCAGCTCTTTCTCCCGGTAAGAGGGCAAGATCGGCACCGGTATCGCGCCGAGCATCAGCGACGACAGCATCACGATGACCGCTTCGCGGGTATTACGCAATTGATATGCGATCCGGTCGCCCTTCTCCACACCCAGTTGACGCAACCTGTGGGCTGTCGAAGCGACCGCGCCGTTCAGCCAGTCGTAGCTGTAAACCTCCTCGTTTTCAAAAAGCGCCGGGCGTTGTCCATACTGCTGAAGGGCCCGCAATAAACGTTGATTGATTGAATCCTCAACACTGACCATAGCGACTCCATAATGAGTTAACTCACTGTTTGACTGCTTTATTTCTCAATCACAATTCGTTAAACAAACAGCTTTCGGCGCCTCTGTCAGGCGGCACCATCATTTCTGTACTGGCTCACAATGAAAAGCAAAACGGACTCAAAAACACTTCATTTTCTTGGCCGACATCAAACACCACGACCGACCGTCAGTCAATTGTCTTGAAGTTAATTATTTATGTTTCTTATGTTTCATGCCCGGAATGATGTTTTAAATCTTTTTATAAACAGCACGTTATGAAAAACATTTTTTTCACGCTTGCTTATGACATTTCGGAAATAAGCTGCTCTAATGAATAATCGCGTCCTCCCCAAAGTGATGGCGCAGTGCCGCAGCGCGCTTTCAGCAGGGCCTGCAACGCCACGGTTTCCGCCGAACTGAGCGCTAAGTCTTGCCGTAACTGCCAGCTGCCATCCGCCTCTTGCAGCACGTCTTCAGGCACCCCGACCTCTGCCAACAGCGCCAACAAATCATCCAGAGTCTTCATAATGTTATCCAACCGTTAAATGGTATTGATAATTATTCATATTGACCGTCAGTCGGTCAATGAGTATTTTAACGCTTGTCCGAGATGACCAGGCACCTGCCATCGCTGCGGGGCTGTTACTTGAAAAGGGATTATTTTTGAACAAATTCAACGGACTTCACCTAAGACGCGCTTATCTTTGTCCGCTGCTGTTGGGCATGGCGGCCTGCTTTACGCAGGCCGCCGACGAAGAGTCGATATGGGTGGTGGCCGACAGTTCATCCACAAACAACGCTCTACGTGGCTACGCGGCCCAACAAGCGGAAGTGGCGACCAAGACCCGTTCGCCGCTGGTCGAAGTGCCGCAATTCGTCTCGGTGGTCAACCGCCAGCAAATGGACGTGCAATCAGCCGACACCGTCAGCCAGGCGCTGCGTTACAGCGCCGGCGTCGCCGTGGAGCGCTTCGGCGCATTTTCCAGCGGCGTAGACTTCGCCAGAATTCGCGGTTTTGACGCCGACTACTATTTGGATGGCTTACGCGTCATCGGCAATACCGGCATTTGGGGGCCACAGATTGAAGCCTGGGGATTGCAAAGCGTCGAAGTCCTGCATGGCCCCTCCTCCTCGTTATACGGCCAAGGCGGCGCCGGCGGCGTGATCAATATGGTTTCCCGACGCCCCTCCGCTACCGAGTCGAATCAACTCAAGCTGGATGTTGGCAATTACCGCACGCGTTCCCTCAGCCTCGATGCCACCGGCGCGCTAACTGACGATGAACAGTGGCTGTACCGCGTCGATGGCCTGGCGGCGACCCGCGGCTCGCAAATCGAAGACACCAAGCAGAAGCGCCTCTATCTGGCGCCCGCAATAACCTGGCAGCCGAACGAACGCACGCGCTGGACCGTGCTGACCCACTATTTGCGTGAACCCCAATCGGGCTATTACAACACGTTGCCCGCCCAGGTATTGGGCCTACTGCCCAATCCGCGCGGCAAGATCGACACCGACAGAAATTACAGCGATCCGGCGCACGAGCGTTCGAGCCGCACGCAGTATGACGTAACCTCGCTGTTTGAGTTCGAGTTAAACGATCGCTGGCGCTTTAAGCAGAATCTGCGCTATTCCCACGTAGACTCTGCGGTGCGACGCGATTTTACGCGTGCTGTCACCCCGGACAATCGCCTTTTGACGGCGGTCTATCAAGACTCCCCCAGCCAGGCGGATAGCGTCGTAATGGATAACCAGGCCGCAGCGACATTCGTCACCGGCCCCATCGGCCATCGGTGGCTGAGCGGAATCGACTATCAGACCGGTAAACTTGATAAAAACTGGTGGGGTTCGCAAACCGTGACGTTCGATCCCTGGTCCAGCCAATACCGGCCCTCATTCGATCCCGTGCCGGTTTCACGCACGTCGACAACGCAACGTTTTCACCGTGTAGGCGTATACGGACAGGATGAAGCACGTTGGCGGGGATGGCATTTGCTGTTGGGCGGCCGCCATGACTGGTCGCGAATGCGCACCAGTGACAATCTGGCCCATACCCAAACGCAAACCAATGACGCCGCCTGGAGCTATCGCGCCGGGTTGAGTTACCCGTTCGACAGCGGTTTGGCACCTTGGACCAGCGTCTCTACCGCCTTCGATCCGCTGACCGGCACCGACGCTCGGGGCGCACCGTTCAAGCCCACCCATTCCACGCAGTATGAAATGGGCCTGAAACTTCAGCCACCCGGCAGTGCAACAATGACCAGCCTGGCGGTCTACCAACTGACGCAACGCGATGTGAACACCGTCGATCCCCTCAATCCCAGTTATTACACGCAAACTGGCGAGGTGCGTTCCCGGGGCGTGGAGCTGGAATCGCGGGCGGCGCTGACCGAAAACCTCAACCTGATGCTGTCCTATGCCTGGGTCAACAACGTCGTGACTCAGGCCAACGATAATACCCAAGGGCGGCACCCCGTCGGCGTTCCGGCGCAAACCGGCTCAATGTGGCTGGACTATCGCTTTACTCAAGGTTTTTTGCAGGGGCTGCTGATCGGCGGCGGTGCCCGCTACCTGGGATCGAGTTGGGGAGATGGCGCCAACACCTTCAAAGTGCCCGCCGTTTGGCTCGGTGATATGTCCGTTCGTTATACGCCGGGCGCCTGGGATGCTCGCTTGTATAATCTGGAGCTGGGGTTGACCGTCAACAATCTGACCAACAAATCTTATGTCGCCAGTTGTACCAGCGCGCCTTACTGCAGCATCGGGGTCGAACGCAGCGTCATCGGTTCGATAAGTTGGTATTTCTGATGCGCAGACGGCGTTTTCTTCAGGCGGCCACCTTACTGGCGCTTTCTGCGCCCTTGCGATCTCTGCGCGCTCAGGCCGATACGCAGAGCGTTACCGATATCGTCGGGCGCACGGTGATCTTGCGCTATCCGCTGCGGCGTATTTTCCTGGCGGAAGGCAATCTGTTTTATACCGTCGCGGCGCTCAATCCGCGTTCACCGATGGAAAAACTGGTGGGTTGGCGAGACAACTTCCGCACCGCCGATCTGGACAGCTATCAGCTGTACCTGCGTCATTTTCCCGAGCTGGCGCAGCTGCCGACTTTTGCCGGGGTGCAGCAGATACAATTCGATCTGGAAAGGCTGATCGCCTTGCGGCCCGAAGCCATGCTGCTCAATGCCAATACTCGCTCGGCGTTGGAAGCGAGCGGCCTGATGGCGAAACTCACGGCGGCGAACATCCCCGTGGTTTTTGTCGATATGAGCATCGGCCTGATGAACAATAGCGCCAGAAGCATCGCCATCATGGGACAATTGTTTGATAATCCACAAAGTGCAGACAGTCTGATTCGCTTTCGCCAGCGACATCTGGATAAGATCCTCGCCACGTTGGCGAAACGGACCCCGCCGCGCCCACGGGTCATGATGGAGCGCGCCGCCGGGTTGTACGACGATTGCTGCCTGTCTTGGGGAAATGGCAACTACGGTGAGATGGTGGATATCGCAGGCGGGTTCAATTTGGCTCAGACGCATATCCGCGGCGTCTATGGCTCGCTGAGTCAGGAAACGGTGATCGCTTCCCGACCCGATAAAATTGTCGTGACCGGCAGCAACTGGCGTAATTACTCGCCTCATGGCGACTGGGTCAACCTCGGCCCGGGCGCAGACTTAGCTCTGGCAAAAACGCGGCTGGAAAAATTGATGCGCCGCCCGGCTTACCGCACTCTGGCCGCGGCAAAAAGCGGAAAAGCGTATGCCATCTGGCACCCGTTTTACGATCATCCTTTTAATTTTGTCGCCATCGAGCGGCTGGCCACCTGGTTCCATCCGGCGCTGTTCGCCGACGTTGATCCCGAGGCGACGTTTGCGGAGCTCTTCGCCCGCTTTCTTTCCATTCCGTATCAACCCGGTTATTGGCTATCGCTGGAGGCGGGGGCATGAACGATCAGCGACACCCCAGCAAACGCATGAATTCCTGCGCCAGCGCCGCCCCCAGCCTTTGACGGTCGGCGTTGGGATTGACCATGACGTCATCCACGGCGCCGTGCATGCCGTGATACATCAGGATGGCGGTCAGATGCGGGTTATCCAGCCGCCAGGCCCCCGCCGCCGCGCCGTCGTTTAAAATCGTCAGGATCTGTTCCAGCACGGCATCACGATCCTGATTGCCTCGGGTATGATAATGATGATCGTGATACAACGCGTCGTGCAGTTCCATGCCTTCGAAATAGGTCGCCACGCCGGCGTCACACCAGGCTCTCAGACGCGCCAACCAGTCATCCGGCGCACACTCATCGATAGCCAGCTGAATTTTCTCGATGAAGTGATTGGTGAAACGTATACGTAATGCAGACAACATTTCGTTCTTGGACGGGAAATAGTGGTAGAACGTCCCTTTGGCAACGTTGGCGTCGCGGACGATATCGCTGATGGTGGTCGCTTCAAAACCCTTTTCGATAAACAACTTCTGCGCCGCATCCATCAGTTCGTCCAGGCGCACTTCCGCCGGTTTGGTACGAGGCTGTGTTTCTTTCATCTTTTCTTTTGTCTTCATATCAACGTCCACTGGGAGCCCAGCGGCCATCGTAACCAATGTTGTTGCCATTGACCAGCCGGCCTGGCGCAGTGAAATCAATATTCACACTCCATTGACCGACGGTCAGTCATAATATAAGGTGAGAATAGTTTTCACTATCACTACCCTCTGAATAAGGAGCCCCTTTATGTCCGGTATGCGCAGGATTTCGCTCGTTGCCGCCATCTGTCTGGGTACATTTATGGCGTCGCTCGATATCAGCATTGTCAATGTGGCACTGCCCACCATGCTGGAATCACTGCAAACCGACATGTCGGGCCTGCAGTGGGTTGTTGACGCCTACGCCCTTTGCCTCTCTGCGTTGATTCTTTCTTCCGGCCCGCTGGGTGACCGATTTGGCCGCAAGCGCATTTGGCTCTGCGGCGTGGCGTTATTTACCCTCGGTTCGATCGTGTGCGCATTCGCCACCAGTCTCGGCATGCTGTTGACGGGCCGAGTGATCCAGGGCATCGCCGGCGCCGCCGTGATCCCCGGCGCGCTGTCTCTCTTGACCCATGCTTTTCCGGAAGAGCAATTGCGCACCCGGGCGATCGGTATCTGGTCCTCGGTCAATGCCCTCTCTTTGGTGATTGGGCCGGTTCTGGGGGGGCTGCTGGTGCACACCACCGGTTGGCCGGGCATCTTTTGGATCAATATTCCGGTTGGGATCATCGCACTGGTGTTGGGGGGCTGGGGGCTGCGGGAAAGCTCGCATCCGGAGCAGGCCGCGCTCGATCCGCTTGGCCAGGGGTTGAGCATCTTGTGGCTCGGCGCGCTGACCTATGGGTTGATTGCCGCCGGCGAATTCGGCTGGCACAGCGCACAGTCACGCTTTCCGCTGTACGCCGCCCTGGTGCTGTTTGCGCTGTTTCTCTGGGTGGAAACGCAGGTCAAACGCCCTTTGCTGCAGTTAAGTCTGTTTCGTCACGCCGACTTTACCGGCTATAACCTCGCCTCTTTCGTGCTCGGCTTCTCCGCTTACAGCAGCGTCTTCTTCGTGTCGCTGTTTCTGCAACAGGCGCAAGGCTGGAGCCCCGCCGACACCGGCTGGCGCATGGCGCCCGAATTCCTCGCCATGGCGCTGGCCGCTTCCGGTTTCGGCCGCCTGTCCGCCAAGCTGAGCGTGAACTCTCTGATGATCGCCGGCTACGGCTCGATGGGCATTGCCCTGCTGTTGCTGACGCAGCTGCATGCCGATTCGCCTTACGCCCTGGTGGCGCTGTATTTGGCCTTGCTCGGTTTCGGCATGGGCTTGTCGATGCCGGCGACCAGCGCATTGGTGATGCGCACCGTCGAGCCGCAACGCTCTGGAATGGCGTCAGCCACGATGAACGCGCTGCGACAAACCGGCATGACGCTGGGCATCGCCTTGCTGGGCACGCTGATGAGCATGAAAGCGGTCACGACCTTGACCGCGGCTTTGCAAACGCAAGGGGTGGAACAGGCAGCCGCAATCGCCCGGGCCGCAGTGATCGAACAACAGCAGACGGCCGCCGACGCGTTGAGCGCGAGCCGCCTGCAAGATCTGACGCATAGCGCCTTCGCCGGCGGTTTCGGGATCGCCATGCTTTGGGCCGGGTTGCTCAGTATTGCGATGACCGTCTGGCTGCTGATCATGCTTCACCCGCGTTTTCGTCTGCATACACAGGCCGAGAACGCCGCACTGAGCAAGTCACCTGAACGACTGAACGAGGAATAAACATGACGAAATTACCGGTCGACCCGATCGAAGAATTGATCGCTTTCGCTTCGCAGGTCGATGCTTGCATGATTCCCCCCGCCGTCTTGGCATTCCAATGCAAACGGCTGATGGATAATCTTGGCTGCCTCGCCGCCGGGTACGATCAAAGCGGCGTTGACGCGGCGCTGTCGTTGGCCCGGCGCTGGAGCGGCAACGCCGAGGCCAGCATTATCGGCAGCGAGGAGCGCCTCGCCGCACCGCAGGCGGCATTCGTCAACGCCGTGCGCGCCCGTGCGCTCGACTATTGCGACGTCCTTTCCCCCGGTTGGCACCCCAGCTCCTCGGATATTCCGGTGGCGTTGGCGGCGGCGGAACTGTCGGGCGCTTCCGGCCTGGACATGCTGGCTGCATTGGCCGTTGGGCAAGATTTTGCCCAACGCATCAATCTCGCCGCACAGGCGAACGGCTTTTTCTATCGCGGATTCGATTCGAATATCCTCGGTCTGTTTTCCGGTGCGGTGATCGCCGCCCGCTTGCTGCGCCTGGATCAGCAGGCCTTTGCCGACGCTATCGGCCTGGCGTTCGATTTCGGCATCGGCACCTTCCAACACTACCAGGACAAAACGTTGGCGGTACGCATCAGCCAGGGGTTGGTGGCGCGCCATGCGCTGGAAGCGGTCATGATGGCGCAGGCCGGCATAAGCGGCCCCAAACGCGTCCTGAGCGGAGAGAACGGCTTTTTTAATCTTTATGCGCCGGGTGAACCCGACCTGGGGTCATTAACTCGCCAACTGGGCATCGCCTTTCTGGGTGAAGAAGCCACCTGCTTCAAACTGTACCCGCATTGCAGCATTCTGCTGGCGTTGACCGAAACGCTCTTGAACGACGGGCCGCACCGGCAGTTGTCCGCTCCCGAACGGGCGAAAATCACGCTGCATGCGTCACCGACCATGCGTATGGTGTGCGGCGCGCCCTATGAGCCGCAGAAAACGGCCGAAATCGACGCGCAATTCAGCGCGCGTTATATCATCGCCAATGCGTTGCTGCGCGGCCAGGCCAGCGCTCGCGAATTCAGCGCCGACTTCGCGATGGAACCGACGGTCGTTGCACTGGCGCAACGTATCGAAGTTCATGAACAAAACGCTTTCGAACGGTTTGACCGCTTCGAACTGCATATCACGCCGGAACAAGGCGATACGCTGCGGCTTGAAGCGGAGTTCGGCCGCGGTTGGCCGGAGAACCCGGCGGACCTGCAGGATATCCGGGAGAAATTTCTTCGCTGCTGCGCGCAATCGCCTAATCATGGATTGCGGCATAATGCGCAAGAACTGATGGCCTGCATCGAGAATCTGGTCGAAGCGCCGTCCTTGCATGCCTTGTTGGCCGCAACGCGCGACGTTCGCTAGCCAACAGAGTGCAAATGAACGTGTTGTGACGGCTTACCCGGCGAACCCCGCCGGGGTTAAACCGGCGATCAGCGCCTGCAATAAGGCGCTGACCTTCGGCTGAGCACGGCGGCTTTTCAGCCAGACCACATTGATTGGCAGGCCGTCGGTCGCCAGATGCGGTAACACCTCGACCAACGTCCCCGCTTCTACCTGCCGTTTGACCAGCCAGGTCGGCAATTGAGCGATGCCGTGCCCCGCCAGCACCGCCGTCAACTGCCCCTCCGCATCCCCGATAGCCACCCGCGCCGCCAGCATTCTTTTCTCTACCGGCTGCGTGCCTGTGCCCGAGAAATGCCAGGGTGTCTGCACACCGTCGTTTTCCTGGTACAACACGCAGTGATGATGCGCCAATTCGTCGGCGGTAGTGGGCTCGCCATGCTTTTTCAGGTAACCGGGCGCCGCGCAGAAGATATGCCGCTGCGCGCCGAGGTAATGATGCCCCACCGCGTTCGGCCAGACGTCCGAGCCGCCGATGCGCACCAGAATATCGATGCCCTCGCTGACCGGATCGGCAAAACGGTCCGAAAACGTGATATGCGGCACCAGCAACGGATGGTCCGCAATAAATCGCAGGATCGCCGGCAGCGCATGTAAACGGCCGAAGGAGGCGGGAAGATCGATGCGCACCCTGCCGCGTGGCTCCGCGCTTTCCGCCTGTATCGCCAGCTCCGCCTCTTCCAGCTCGGCCAGCACGCCGGTGCAGGTGCGATAAAAATGGGCGCCGGCGTCGGTCAGCGACAGCCGCCGTGTGGTGCGGTGGAACAGCCTGGTCTGCAAGCGGCTCTCCAGCCGGGCGATCCCTTTGCTGACGGCGGAGCCGGTCAGGTTCATGCGCTCCGCCGCCAGCGTAAAGCTGCCCATATCGGCCACGCAGACAAACAGACTGATCCCTTTTAGACGTTCGGAAGAAAACATGCCTTCACCTTATTGATGAATTAATTTCCGCCAACTTGATAATTTATAGCGCAAATCGTGATTTTTATTCCGATAGACTTTCCCTCGAAGCGATAGAAACCGCAAGAGGTGTGTTATGAAAAGCAATAAACCCAAGATCCTGATCACCGGCGCCACCGGCCAGATAGGCGGCGCCACCCTGCGTCTTTTGCAATCGGAGACGGCGATCGAACCGGTCGCCGCCGTGCGCTCTGCCGCCAAGGCGGCGCCCTTCGCCCAGCGGGGCATCCGCACCGTGTTGCTCGATTTTGATCGGGAAGAAACGCTGGCGCCGGCGCTGGCCGGCATCGACCGCGTATTCCTGGCCACCGGTTACACGGTGGACATGCTGCGGCAAAGCAAGGTGTTCCTCGACCAAGCGCGCCAGGCGGGGGTGCGGCATGTCGTGCATCTCGGCGCCTGCGGGCGCGACGACACCACCGTGGCGCACTGGGCCTGGCACCAGCTCATCGAATGTTACATCGAAGGAGCGGGTTTTTCTTTCACCCACCTGCGGCCGGAGTGTTTCATGCAGAACTTGCTCAACTACGACGGCGTGCCGGCGGTGAAAAATGGCGTGATCCGGCAATATACCGGCGACGCCCCATTCAGCTGGGTGGACGGCGACGATGTGGCGCAGGCGGCAGCGCTGGCGCTGCTGCACCCCGAGCTGCACGGCGGCAAAACCTACCGTATGGGCTATGACGTCAAATCCTATGGCGAGATCGCCGCCATAATGACGGAAGAGCTGGGACAGCCGTTCCGCTATGAAGCGCAGGATCCGCAGATTTTCCTGGAAGAGATGCGGGCGATGGGGGCCGAGATGGCCTATATGCGCTGCGTCTACGACAATTTTCGCCGCATAGCGGCTCGCGATATCCCTGGCGTCGAAGACGTTTTCGATAATTTCCCGCAGATCGCCGGAAGAGAGCCGATGCGGCTCAGGGCGTTTATCCGCAAACACCGTGACAGTCTGGCCTACTGAGCCGCGCAAGGTTCGCCTGGAAAACCCGGCGAACCTTTTCTGCTCCCTGCCGCTGCGCCGTTACAGCATCCATTCGATCGGCAGCCAACCGGCCACGGTAAGAACAATGCGTTTTACCCAGCCGGCGCCGGGCTCTTGCTGATGCACTTCGGTGTGGCCGTCTTCGAAGGCTTCGTTCCACACCATTTTGCCCTCGGGCGTCAATGTCGGCCGGTAGGCGGCAAACTTGAGCGGGCCATCAAACAGCTGTCGGGTGTCGGCCGCCAGCGCCGGACTGTCGATCAGAAACCCCATTTCGCAGTTCAGGTGCGCCGAGCGTGGATCGAAGTTAAACGAGCCGATAAACACCCGCTTATCGTCGATGGCGAAAGTCTTCGCATGCAGCGCCGCACCGGACAGCCCCAGCGGCTTGAGCTCCTGCCGCCCCGTCGGTTGGCCGGCGCGCAGCTTCAGTTCGAACAGCTCAACGCCCGCCTGCAGCAGCGCCCGCCGATATTTGGCGTAGCCCGCATGCACCACCAGCACATCGGTCGTATTCATCGCGTTAGTCAATACGCGAATGGATTTACCCTGCCTGGCGAGCGATTCAAAGTATGTCGCCCCCTCCCGGCCCGGCACGAAATAGGCGGACACCAGATCCAATTGCCGGCCGACGCCGCCGATGATCTTGCCCAGCTGCGTCACCATCAAATGATCGTGCGACGCCTTGCCCAGCCCCTTCACCGGATCGTCGGCCACCAGCTGCACCGTGGTGAATTCCGGCTGCGCGGCGCCATCGCGAAAACGCACCGCGCTGGTTTCCAGCTGCACCGCCAGTTTGCGCGCGCGCTCGCCGGCTTCGGTGTCGGCGGCCTGCGTCAGGAATGCCGAAAGGTTGCCGTCGCGCCCGATAATTTGCTCAACCCCGTACACCGAGGCGCTGTTCCAGTAACGATCGAAGACATCGGCGGTCTCCGCCACCACCTTGCCGACGCTCAGCACGTCGAGATCGAGGAAATAGTTTTCGTCACCGACCTGGAAATATTCATCGCCGATGTTGCGGCCACCGATGATCGCCACGGCGCCGTCGACGATGTAAGACTTGTTGTGCATGCGCCGGTTCATGCGCATAAAATCAAAGGCGTAACCGGCCAGCTTAGGCGTGCGCACGGTCGACGGGTTGAACAGACGGATCTCGACGTTGTTCTGGGCGTTCAGCGCCGCCAGGGTATCGTCCATCGCGACGCCGTTATCGTCCAGCAGCAGTCGCACGCGCACGCCGCGCTGGGCGGCGTCATACAGGGTTTTCAGCAGGATCTGCCCGGAGGTATCGTTATGCCAGATGTAGTACTGGGCGTCGATCGACCTTTCCGCCATCCGCGCCAGCGCCAGGCGGCTGGCGAACGCATCGTGCCCGCTGACCAAAGGCAGCACGCCGCTCAGGCCCGGATGCGCCGCCATCAGTTCGGCGGCCCTGGCCGGCAATTGGGCGCTGGGATCTGCCGGCAACGCCATTTGCGGCAAACGCTGAGAAATATCCGGCAAACGAAAGATGACTCTTGCCGCAATAATGGCGATCGTCACGGCGATAATCAGATACACGACAATTTTTATCACGGAAAGCGGCCTCGAAGTTGACTGCTTTGCTTTATACGTCATTAGGTTGCTTCAATCTATAAGAGAAGCGCGTCATCTCATGCGGTTATAGCGTAAAGCGCGAAGGCGAAACGCCAAACAGTTTTTTAAACGCCACCGAGTAGGCGCTGTGGCTTTCGTAACCGCTTTCGAAGGCCGCATGAATGATCGAGTTGCCGGCCAGCAACAGCGGAATGGATGACAGCAGCCGCAGGCGCTGTTTCCACTGGCCGAAGGTGATCCCGGTCTGCTGGCTGAAATGGCGTTGGAAGGTTTTCGCGCTGATCGACAATGACTCCGCCCAGGCATCAATGCTGCGATCGTCGGCCGGTGTGATGACCAGCTGCCGGCAAATGTCGGCCATTCTCGCCTCGGCCGGCCAGGGAAGGTGCAGCGCCAACTGCTGCTGCAGGCACAGCTCTTCCAGGAACAGCGCTCTGAGCAGCGTATTGCGTTGGCTCTCGGCGTCCTCCGGGGCCATCGTCGTCACCTGCGCGATCAGTTCCCGCAGCAGCGGCGACACCTGCAACACGCCGTCGCGCAGCGGCAAGCGCGTGGCGGTGAGCTCATCGACGAAGACGCCGTAAACGCAGGTGTTGCTCTGCATGACGATCTGATGCTCCACCATCGGCCGCAGCCAGACCGCGGTGGTCGGCGGCACGATCCAGCGCCCGCTGCCCGCCTCGACGGCCATGACGCCCTGCTGCGCATAGAGCAAATGACAGCGTCTGTGCGTATGGGAAGGAATAACGAAACCCGCCGGATAGTGTTTCACCAGCCCCGTCACCTCGAACGGCGAATTCTCGTAACCGCTCAGATCGATGCTTTTCGTCTCGGCGTTGTCTACCTCGTATCCCATGCCCGTTTGTCCCTTTTGATAAAGCGAATGTCTTTTATTTGATAGAGGGGCCGCATCATCCTCCATATAGTGACGTTCTCGCAAGCCACACCAGGGTCCTATGCGAAGAAAGTCATTGTTTAAGCCATAATTTCATCGTTCTGCGCTCTATCGAAGGCGGTGACATTGCGCATGCGCGGCGCAATGGCGGCATGTTGCGGGGGCGACGGTTGCCGTTAGTGATGGAAAGGGAAAGCGCGGCGGTATTATCAGGAGGTGGTCGCATTTATCGGCAGGAAGCTCAGCCTGGGGGGGCGGCTCGATGCTGAATGGATATGGAGAGCGCCTAGTCTCTCCGCTATCCATTATCACTCCGCTATCAGCGCGCCAACTCGGCACCATCCAGCTCGGAAATCGCCAGACAAATCACTTCCGTTATCGCCTGAACCGTATAGGCGGTATTGGCAGGGATAATTAACATCTCATGAGGCTGCAACGTCTGATCGTCGACTTTCAGTTCGCCGCTCAGGACCATCAGTTTCACCCATCCCGGATGGAAGCGCGCCGGCTGCCGGCTGCCCGCATCCAGTTTCAATAACGCCGTATGACCAGGCGTCTCCCGTTTCAAAATGTGATAGTGCACCCCATCGTAAGGCATGTTTTCGTAATGCAGTGACGCCAGTGTTCTCTTATGCATGCTAAGTGTCCTCGTAACCGGTGAGCAGCTGCTTCGCTTTCGGGCGCCCGATCAACGTATTGGCGGATATCCTTACCGAAAGCACAGGCCCGCAGCCTCTTGGCGAACGGATTTACTGTCGTACTTGCAGCGGCTGAACCCGCCGCCGTTTCATGCCTAACCTGCCTCAGGCATGCTAATAAATATATAAGAGCCTCGCCGACGGCGCAAAATTCCGCTGCAACGTTGAGCGTATATTCATTTCCCGTCGTCAAATCGCTCGGGGCGATAAGCGTGCGGAATGGCAGGATTGACGCCATACAGCAGCTCGTCGCTGATCAACCGGCCAAGCGTCGGCGCGCACATCACTGCCGGGTGCATCACCGCCACATAGAGCCGGGTAGCGCCCAGTGGCCCGATGATGGGATAACCGTCGCGCGGCCGGGGCCGCATCCCCACCGAACACGCCTGCAGTTGCAAGGGTGCCGTATCCGGCAGGCGGTTTTTAATCGCCGATTGCGCGTCGTTTTCCACCCGTTTAACCTCCCCCTCCGGCAGGTAATCCTCCGCCGCCAGCAGATCGCCGTTTTGCGTATGGCGCACTTCAACGTCATCGCCCGCAATCAGCGTGTTCACTGCCAGTGCCGCTGCACGATAGCGTAACAGAATCGCCGGCGACGCCTCGATCGGCAGCGAGAACCCACTGCCATCCAGCAGTGCGGAGATTCCCGTGCCGCAGGCGAGCACCACCCGATCGGCGGCAATCGCGCCTTCCTCGGTAACGATGCCGATTATCTGCCCCTCTTCACGCAAAAATCCGGTGACGGTTCGCCCCAGGAGCAACTCCCCGCCCCACGCGCTAACGCACTCGAGCAACCGCTGTGTCACTTCTTGCGGATCGACGGCGCCGTCACGCGCCGCAAAATAGGCTTGGCTATCGGGCTGCCTGAGCCCCGGTTCCAGCGCGTTCACCTCGGCGGAGGGCAAAAGCCGATTGTCGGGGTTTTGCGTCGCCGGCGCCTGGCCATAGCTGAGCGCGCCGGACCAATTCACCCAGAGATCCGGGATCTCCTGCGCCAGGCGCATCCAGTCAGCGACGATCTCGCGCCGCAGAAACGCGTCGGGAGCGCCCTCAGGCACGCCTTCGCTGATCCAGCCAAACGAGCTGCCTGTGGCCCCCGCCGCGGGATGCGCCTGCTCAACGACGACAACGTGCTGCCCCTGGCGCGCGAGATGATAGGCGACCGATGCCCCGACAATCCCGGCGCCCACGATAACCATGCGTGATGATGTTCCATTCATTTAATGATGTCCGTACCTCATTTCAAGTGCTGCCGCCAAAGCAGGCAGGCCGCCAGACAGGCTACTCCACCGCCGCAGGCCAATACGGCATAAGACGTGCTCCAGCTCTGGGTGGCATCCATCACGACGCCAAAAGATAAGGGGGAAAACGAACCGATGCCGAACCCCAGTAACGATCGCCAGCCCATCACGCTGCCAAGCTGTTGCGGCGGCACGTTATCCGCCATTGCGGCAGAGAGTACGCCGGAGTCACCGAGGATAAAGAAGCAGCCTACGCTGACCGCCAGCAACGTCCAACCCGTTCCCCAATCGGCCGACCACCCCATCATCAGCGATCCCAACGCGCCGGCGGCGCCCATAAACATCAGCACCGATGCGCGATTGAAATAGTCGGAAACGGTGCCGACGATCAGCGTAGCAAACATGCCGGCCAGGTGGATCACCGCCGCAACGATCAATCCGGTGCTGAGCGGATCCAGAGAGAAACCGCTCAACGCCTCGCTGACCAGGCTGGGTGCCCAGGCCCAGTTGCCGAGCAGTTCCCAGCTGTGGGCGATATACCCGACCAGCAACAGCAGCGTCGCATAGGTGATAGCATAGCTTTCACGTTTCGTCTGCCTCCCCAGCGTGCGCGGCTGCGGCTCCTGATAACCGACCAATGCCAACGAACCGGCCAGCGCCCCCAGCAACGCGCCGACGGCGCACAGAGAGAACGCCACGCCGGCTCCCCAGCGCATGGCACTCCAGCCGGCAATGAAGACCGACAGAAAATACCCCAAAGAGCTGGCCGCCAGTATCATACCGATGGCATAACCACGCCGGGCCGGGCCGTTCATCCCCATCGCCAACAGCAGCGCCGGCGTATAGGCGCCCCCCTGCGTCAGACCGACGAAGGCCATCAACGCCAGCGCCCCGACATAAGAGTGGGCAAACACGGCGAACAGCACCAACGCGATGGCACCCAGCCAGGAAAACAGCAGATAAACCCGACGCGCGCCCAACGAATCACACCACCAGGAAGCCACCAGCAAAGCCACCGCATTGGTCAGGCTGAACACCGTCTGCACCGTGCCGGCGGAGGCGGCGTCGAGTTGCCATTCGTTTCTGATGGTTGGCAGCGCGCCGGCGAACATCATGGTGCCCAGACAGAGGCCCGCCCGGCTCGCGCAAAGCAAATAAAAAGCCCGCATTTCAGCGCCGTCCCCCCGCCAACCACAGGGTGAGGATAACGCCACTAACATAAACGGCCGATGACCAGGAGCATCGCATGGCAAACTCAGCAATCAGAGAGAAGTGCATCATAATAGTGAGCAAAATCAAAGGCTGACAAACGATCTTTCCTCCCTCATTTGGTTGAGCTAGACTCAACCTATGAAGAAAGTTCACTCCCTGCCTCACTTGCCCGCTTTCGAAGCCGCCGCGCGTCTCGGCAGCTTCAGCGCCGCTGCAGATGAGCTGTTTCTCACCACCGGCGCGGTCAGCCGCCACATTCGCAGCCTGGAAGAACAGCTGGGGATCACACTGTTTTATCGCGGGCACAAGTCGGTACGTTTGACGCAGGCCGGTGAAAACTTTTCCCGCACCGCCTCCCGGGTGATAAGCGAACTGTTTGCCGCAGAAAGCGCGCTGAAAGAGAGCGCCGGCCAGCAGCGGCTGGTGGTACACAGCCTGCCGACATTCACCATGCACTGGCTGATGCCGAAGCTGGCGGCGTTCAATGAAATCTATCCGGGGGTGGCGATTGATATCACCACCGGCATCGGTGCCGTCGATCGCAACACGCCGTTTGACGTAGCGATCAGGCGCGATCCCGCGCATTTCTCCGGGCTGAAAGCGATCCCCTTCCTGCAGGAAGACAGCCTGCTGGTCTGCAGCCAGAGTTATTTGCGCGCCATGCCGGTCAACGCACCGGGCCTGCTTGCCGGACACACCGCCATCCGCATCCGCGCCCGTGAGGATTTGTGGCACAGCTGGTTGAATGCCTACCCGATGGCGCTGGACGACTCGCCGCCGCCGCTCACGCTCGATCATACCTTCGCCGCTATCCAGGCGGCCGAGGACGGCCTGGGGCTGGCCGTCGTGCCCTACCTGTTCTGCGCCAAACATTTGTCGTCCGGCCGGCTGGTGTCGCCTTTCCCGGCGTTGACTATCCGAACCGGCGTCTATTCCCTGCTGCTGCGCGATCGGGACGATGAGGTAGTGAGAAAATTCGCCGCCTGGCTGCAGACTTTCGGCGGCTAATTGGGGACGATCTTGCGCAACAAACCGTAACGCGCTATCACCCACAGCGCCATCAACCCGGACACATGTACCGCCGTGTTAAAAAGCCAATGCTGTGTCCAGAGATCAAAAGTCACGAACTGGCTGATGAACAGCACCAGATAGACATGGATGATGAAGGTATACAGCGAATTTTGCCCCAGCACGATCAAGAACCAGCCGGCGACCCTATTGATAGGCTGCCAGCAGACGGTGAGCAGCCAATAGGCGCTGGCGATCAGGCAAAAATCATTCAGGATGCGTACGGGCCCCAGCGCATTCTTGGCGGCAAGGTGCTGATAAAACCAGTTGAATTCCCCCGCCGGGATCACGTGCATCATCAGCGCCGGCGGCATAAAGGGATTGGTATGGTTCTGTGCGACGAACAGCATGACCAAAGCCACCGCCGCCATAGCGCAGGCGGTGACCTTGCCCATACGCGTTTTGGCCAGTGACGCGATCTCCTCTTTATACCACCCGCAGCACAGGCCCAATACGTAGATTAACTGCCAGGCCAGGAACGGAAATGCGAACTCGAACTCCGCCGAAGTCATTGGCATGCCGCTGATCTGGTAATAACCGTAAGCAATGAGCGACAGCGCCAAAAGCCAGGCCACTCGGCCCGAATTCAATAGCCAGAGAAACAGCGGGCTGAGCAACAGCAGATAAAAATAGAGCCCCAGGATTTGCGTTTGATGCGGCCCGATCTGCAAGAAAATAATCTCGTTTAACCAGGCCTCTTTGACCTGCTCATTAATTGGGTACATCGAATACACCGCGCCAGAAAAGCGGTCAACGAAGTGCGTCACCTCAAAGGTATCGATAAAGTCCAGCGTTTTTAGCAGTAGAATACTTATAATAATAACGATATTAACGAAATAAAGCTTCACCGCCCGCCGCACCAAGGAATAGGCCACCGTCAACATGGGTTCGGTTTGTAACTGCCGCCGTTTCATATTACCGAGAATAAATCCGGACAAAATAACAAAACCTTCCGCCCCGGTGGTTAACCCGAACCGTTCCCAGGTGAAAATATTCAAAATCGACATGATCTCTACATGCGCCACCACCATCATCACCAGCGCGACGCCGCGCAACATGTCGATGCGTAAATCGCGCTTTCCGGTGGCGACATAGTGAATCGCCGTCGCTGGATAGTGGTCAACTTGCTGTAAATTCATGCAGTTATCCCATGATAATTCAGACTGAAAGACATCGAAGCGCCTTTTGATTGCGTGTGTTATTAATTAAGATTTAAATCTATAACTCACTAATCTTTTATTGCCGCCACGGCACCTAGGAATTTTAGATGAAAAATTAAATTTATCCGCCCGAACCGCGTTTTTTACGATGCTATTATGAATCTGGCAATCATATAAAAAAGAAAGAGATGCGCTTTTAATTTTAAGGGCGCTGGCTTGCTAATCCTTCACCCTTAACTAAACTCTCTATCTATATCACAACCTCCTTGCCGGGAATGAAATGCATGGCGCATTTTTATTTTTCATCTTTTGAAAAAAGGAGCCCCCCTGCACCGCTAAAAACCTCGCGGGCAATAGAGTTCCTTTGGCAAATTCTTGCCGTTGCCGCCCTGGTGGTCGGCGCCAACTACATTCGCTGGCGTTGGATGGCGTCGCTCAATTATGATGCCTTATGGTATGCCGTTCCGTTGGTGATTGCGGAAACCCTGGCCTATTGCGGTACGATCCTGTTTACCATCAATCTGTGGCAAGTGCGCGACGTCAAACGCCGGCCGCCGCCGAGCGACATTCGGCAATGCCTTGAACCCGATGACGAGGTAGCCCCCCGTCCGGTAAAAGTCGATCTGTTTATCGCCACTTACTCCGAAGATACCGAACTGGTCAGGTTGTCGATTCAGGACGCCAAGCGAGTGACCTACCCCTTCCCGCTGGATTACCGCATACATGTGCTGGACGACGGCAAGCGTCCTGAGATGCGGCGCGTCGCTGAACAGGAAGGCGTAAATTATCTGTCGCGCGAGAACAATATCGGCTTTAAGGCCGGCAATCTGCGCAACGGGCTGGAGCATACGGACGGGGATTTTATCGTCATCTGCGACGCCGATACCCGTGTCTTCCCGTCCATTCTGACCGATACCCTGGGGTATTTCCGCGATCCTCTGGTGGCCTGGGTGCAAACGCCGCAATGGTTTTACGATCTGCCCGCCGGTAAACGTGTGCCGCAGTTGCTGAAGGACAGGTTCGGACGACCCGGCCATATCGCCGGACGCGCGCTGGAAGGGCTCGTCGGCCCTCTCACCGTCGGCCACGATCCCTTTTTCAACGATCCCAAAATGTTTTACGACGTGATACTGCGCCGCCGCAACTGGGCCAACGCCGCCTTCTGTTGCGGCGCGGCGTCGCTCCATCGGCGCGAGGCGATCATGCAGAGCGCGCTGCGCAGCTATGCGCACGCCGTCGAAACGGAAATCGATCGCTATACCCGCGACGTGACGGATGTCGGGCTGCGCGACGAGCTGGGCCGGGCGATGAAGCCCCAGGTTGCGTTCGATACGGAATTGACCCCCTATAAATTCCACGTGTCGGAAGATATTTACACCTCGATCGTGCTGCACGGCGATCCCGAGCGGCGCTGGCGTTCCGTCATGCATCCTGAGGTGGAGTCGCGCATGCTGTCGCCGCAAGACTTGTTGACCTGGATGATCCAGCGCTTCAAATATGCGGCGGGCTCGTTGGACATCCTGTTGCACGATGCGCTGTTCAGCGCGAAGAACTTCAAACTGAGCCTGGCGCAAAAACTGATGTACGGCACCACGTTCTGGTCCTATCTGGCCTGCATGTGGAATACGGTGTTCCTGATCTCGCCGTTGATCTATCTGTTTACCGGCATTCCGCCGGTTTCTGCTTACTCGCTGCCCTTCTACCTGCACTTCTTGCCGTTCTTCCTGCTGTCGGAGCTGGCTTTCATGTTCGGCACCTGGGGGATCTCCGCCTGGGACGGCAAAGCCTCCTACCTTTCACTGTTCTCCATGAATCTGCGGGCGCTGGATACGGTGCTGCGCGGTGAGAAGATCAAATTCCACGTCACCCCCAAAGAGCGCCAGCAGGGCAACTTCCTGACGTTGGTCAAACCGCAGCTGGCCATCATCGCTTTGACGTTGCTTGGGCTGTTGTGGGGGGGCATACAGCTGTATCTCGGCAGGGTTAACGACCCGTCCGGCTACGTGATCAACATTTTTTGGGGGGGCGTTAACATCATCGCCATGCTGCCGATGGTGCTCGCGGCCCTGTGGCGCCCCGCGCCGGAAACCCCTTCCGAGCAGCAGGAGGCCGGATAAACATGGCGTGGAAGCACTCATTGCTGCAGGCGCGCAGCTATATTGCGGTGATCATCGGCTTCCTGCTGGCGTTCGGCGTCGTGGTGTATGTCGAGACCCACATGCCGCCCGCGCCGGCGGAAAGCACCGAGCTGGCGCTGAGCGCCGATTTCCCCACGCTGCCCGCGCCACGGGCGCTGACCTTCGATGAAGCGGTCTGGGCGCGCATCGCCTGGCAATATTTCATCAACAATACTCAGCCTAATGGACTGGTGAACGCCATCGACAACCAGCCCTATACCACCATGTGGGATACCGGCAGTTATCTGATGGCGGCGATCAGCGCGCAACGTCTTGGGATCATTACGCGCGACGAGCTGAATGCGCGGGTGAATGCCGTTCTGACAACGCTGTCGTCGTTGCCCCTGGCCGACGGGCAACTGCCGGCGCTGTATTACCATACCCAGCGTTCAGTCAGGCTGAACAGCCTCAGCCAAAATGAAAACCAACCCGATTGGTCGGCCGTCGATATCAGCCGTTTGTTGATGGCGTTGGATATCGCCGCCTGGCTGTACCCGGAGCAGACCGAGGCGATCACCCGCCTGACCGCGCCCTGGCAGTTCGACGCCTTGTTCATGCAACAAGAGCCGCAACAACCGTTGAATTTCCGCGTGGCCAAAAAATGGCTGCTCGTCACCCAAAGCAACCGCGGCAGTTACGGTTACCAGCTTTACGCCGCCAACGGATTGCGCCGCGTGAGCCCCCTGGCCGGCATCGTACTCAGTTCGCAACAGCCGTCGCCGCACGCCATCAGCATTGACGGCATCCGTATACCCTACGACAGCCTGGTTAAAATCGGCAAGGTCGATCATCCGGTCGTCACCACCATGCCCTATTTGCTGACCGGCCTGGAGGCTGGGTTCGACATCAACTCGGCGGAAATCAGCTGGCGGGTGATGAAAGTGCAGGAAAGCCGCTATCGCAGCCACGGCGATTACGCCTATGTGAACGCCGATTATGAAGAGCAATTGCCCCGCTTTATCGACGAGACAGTCATCAGCCGTTTCCCGGCGCTGATCGACAAATCGCGTGCGGAGATCAAAGAAGCGGCGCTACAGCTGTCAACCAAATCGGTGTTCGGTTGGTACGCCCTGTTTCGCACGCCGTGGAGCGACGAGATGCGCCGCCGCGCCGGCGTCTTGTTCGAGCCGGGGCGCGGCTGGTATGACGGCATCATCGCCGCCAACGGGCAGCAGAGCCGGATGATCGGTGCCAATACCAACGCCCTGATATTGGAAAGCCTGGTCTATATCGCGCAAGGTCCGCTGTTCTGCCAAAACTGCGCCCCCGCTTCCCCTTTGAATCTCGCCGACGGTCAACGGCCGTAACCAGTCATAAGGAGCCATTATGCCTCACCATTATCTCATCAGGCCGTTTGTCACGCTCGCCGCATTAATCCGGCGCGTGCTGTGCGGCTGCTTGTTGTTGTTGCTGATGGCACCCGCGGCCGTAGGCGATACCCAGTTGCCCGCCGCCGCCTATCCGCAGCGCCACGGCGACCTGACGCCGCGCGAGCAAGCCATGGCGGCCAAGGCCTGGCAATACTTCGTCACCAACTACCAGCCGGCTACCGGGCTGGTCAACGCCGTCAACAACTACCCGTCGACCACCATGTGGGACAGCGCCTCCTATCTGGCCGCGCTGACGGCCGCCCGCGAACTCGGCCTTATCGACAAGGAGCAGTTCGATCAACGTCTGATCAAGTTTCTCGCCACGCTGAACACCGTGCCGCTGTTCCAAAATCAGATGCCCAACAAGGCGTATAACACCATCACCGCGCAAAAGGTCGACTACCTCAACAAGCCCGGCGAGATCGGTTTTTCATCCATTGATATCGGCAGAATGCTGCTGTGGTTGAAAATCATCAAAGAGCGCTATCCCGAATTCGCCAATGACATCGACAACGTCGTGCTGCGTTGGGATTTCAGTCATATCATCGACGATTGCGGCACGCTGTATGGCGCGAACCTGGACGCCAACAAACAGCCGGTCTATGTGCAGGAAGGCCGGTTGGGTTATGAAGAGTATGCCGCCAGCGGTTTCCAACTGTGGGGATTCTCCACCTGCCAGGCTTCCCGCGCGGAGCCTTATCAACTGGCGGAAATCTACTGTGTTCTGGTGCCCTATGACTCGCGCGATCCGCGCACCACCAGTCAGCATAACTACGTGGCCACCGAACCCTATGTGCTGCACGGGCTGGAGATGGGCTGGGACACCAGCGACGATCGCAGCGCCGATCTCGGCAAACACAGCCATCCCTGGATGCAAGACTTCGCCAATCGGGTCTATCAGGTTCAGGAAAACCGCTACCAGATTACCGGCCGCCTGACGGCGCGTTCCGAACACCAGCTCGACCGCGCGCCGTACTTCGTGTACGACACGGTCTATTCCGACGGTTTCGACTGGAACACCATCACGGATAAGGGGGAGTACGTGCCGGACACCGCCGCTATCTCCCTCAAGGCGGCGCTCGGGATGTGGAGCCTGTGGCAATCCCCGTATACCGATCGGCTGCTCGACGTGATTGAGAATGCCAATGAAAAAGACAAAGGCTTCTACGAAGGCCTGTATGAAAACGGCGCCGGGCCGATCCGTGAGTTCACCGCCAACAACAACGGCATCATGCTTGAAGCCCTGCTGTTCAAAAAGCAGGGCCGCCTGTTGAAGTTCAATACCAATGACCAAAGCAACAGCAAGTACGCGCCGGCGCTGTGGGATAAAACGCTGGTGAACGTGTTTGACGACAAAAACACGCCGTTTAACCGGCCTTTCATCACGCCGGACGCCAACCTGAAAACCTGGTGCCAGCAAACGGGGGTCGCGCTGCGCAACGCGCCGTCCTGCAAAGCCTGCAAATGTCCGCAGTGTCAGAATGACGCCCCCATGAAACTGCCTCCGGTAGCGACATCATGCTTAAAACCCTAACGCTGATCGTCTCCATCGTCGTTGCGCTCGCGCTGGTCGTACTGCTGGGCGTCATGGCACGCCCTGACGGCGCCGGCCCGATGTGGGAACGCTGGCAGCATCAGTCTCGTCGCGGCGCACTGACCGAAGAACAGCGGCAATGGGCCGAGGTCGCCTGGCGCTATGTGCAAAACAACACGCAGCCGGGAACCGGGTTGGTGAACGGCAAAGATCGCTACCCGGTCGTCTCGCTGTGGAACATCGGCGACAGCCTGATTGCAGTGACTGCCGCGCGGCGTTTGAACCTGATCCCGCAACAAGAGTTCGACGCCCGCCTGGCGGCGCTGCTGACGACGCTCGATCGTTTGCCTTTAACCCGCATCGGAGCGCCGGGCGCGCTGTACGACGCCGCCAATGGCACATTCAGCCAGAACGGCGCCACCACCAGCGAAGCGCAAGGGATGGCGCGCTTGCTCGGCGGCATGCGTCTCACGGCGCAAAGCTTTCCCGAATACCGCACCTTTCTTGAACGCATCGCGCTGCGCTGGAACTTCTGTGAACTGCTGAACCAAGACGGGCAGCCGCTTGACGGCCGGGCGCAAAACGGCGATTGGCGCAGTACGGCGGCCGTCGATGTCGGTTACGCCGACTACAGCCGCGCCGCTTTTGGCTTGTGGGGGTTTCCGCATTCGTCAACGGGGGCAACGCCGCACAAAACGGCGATTATCTATGGCGTGCCTGTCGAGGTGACGGCGCGCGATCCGCGCCTGACCGGCGCGCCCGCCGGCATCGAAAGCACCCCCTACTTGCTCACCGGCCTCGAGATGGGATGGGCAGCGCCTCATTCCGGCAGTGACAGCGACGCCGGCGTGATGCAGCGTGCGCAGCGTCTTTACCAGGTGCAGGAAATGCGCTGGCGCCAAGAGAAAATCCTCACCGCCCGGGCGCAATATTCACGCAGCAGTGCACCGTGGGAGGTATATGACAGTCTGTTCGCCAACGGCTATCCCTGGAATACCCTGGCGGACGACGGCCGTTACGCGCCCGAGCTGGCGCTGCTCTCGACCCGCGCCATTTTCGGCCTGTGGGCGCTGTGGGATACCCGCTACACCGACGCCCTGATGCAGCTGGGGCGGCTGCATCAGGATGACAAACGCGGGTGGTTCGAAGGCCGTTACGAAGCGAACGGCGGCTATAACACCACCTTCACCCTGACGACCAACACCGTCGTGCTGGAAGCCTTGCTGTTCAAACAGAACCGCGGCCCGCTGCTGCAGGCGGCGCTCCAGGACGGTTATCTCGATGCGCGCATGAAAGACATTTTCAATTGGCCTCGCCACTGTTTGCCGCAGGAGCGTCATCCGCTCCCCAGCGCAAAAGGAGGATGACATGGGGATTAATTACGAGGAATTGTTCAATAACAGCTACAGCCGAATCACGCAGGGAGACAAAGGCGATCGGTTTTTCGCCCATTTTTATGCGTTGTTCATCGGCAGCACCGAAGATATCAACACGCCGGGCAGCATCGCCCAGCGGCTGGAAAAACAAAAAATCATCTATAAAACCTTTTTCTATATGCTTTCGGTCGCCAACACCCACATCGTGGCGGATTATTTGGTGCAGGTGACGCAGGAAGGCAGCCCGCAAAGCCTCAATCTGCCGCCGTCGATTTATGCGCTGTGGCGCAGAGCCGTGCTGCAAACCGTGCGCGATCTCGATCCCGAATGCGATGAGGAGATCCTGACCGCATGGGCCATCGTGCTGGCACCGGGCCTGGAGTTCATGCGGCGCCAGGCCGAACTGCATCACAATCCCGCCGCGCAATCGGGGCTGCCAGGATGAACAAGATGCCGCTGCTCTCCGCGCTCGACGCGCCGCCGATCGCGCTGGCCATCTATGATGCCGAAGAAAAACTGAGCTACTGGAATCAGCGCGTGCTCGATTATTACCCCGGCCTGGAAAGCTGGCTGCGCGTCGGGGTGACGCTCGCCGACGTCTTGCACATGATGATCGACATCAGTTACCCCTCGCTGCATGACGACGCCCAAAAGCGCATGGTGGCCTCTCTGCTGGCCAGCTATCGTCAACACGACCATTACGAAGTCCGACGCATCACCGATCGGACGTTGTACATCCAACACCATCGCACCCCGGAAGGCGGCGTGATCAGCACCCACACCGACATCAGCCGCTATGCCGACGTCATCAAAGCCGAGCAGCGGTTGCACAGCGATTTTATTCTGGCGGCGGAAACGTCGCGCATCGGCATCTGGGAGTGGGATTTGGCGACGGACGAGCTGCAGGTCAACGACGCGCTGCTGCTGTTGCTGGATATTCCGCGCACGCAACCGACGCTTTCCGGCGCCCTGTGGGCGCAGGCCTTCCCCGCCGACGACCTGGCGTACTTCAATCAGAGCATCCATCAGGCGAGCCGGGCGACCCTGCCGGTGTTCGCCTGCGAAGCGAAAGTCCAGCGCGCGGACGAGCATTACGGCTGGGTATCGCTGCAGGGCCAGATCGTGCAACAAGGCATGCAAGGTGAAGTGCAGCGAGTGATCGGCACGCTGCAAGACATCACGGAACACAAGGAGGCGGAGGCCTCGTCTCGGCAGTCGGTGGAAATAGCCAAAGCGGCCAACCAGGCGAAAAGCGAGTTTCTCGCCAATATGAGCCATGAAATCCGCACGCCGATGAACGGCATTCTCGGTATGACTCAGCTCTGCCTGGAGACCGAGTTGAATCAGGAACAGCGCGACTACATCACGATGGCGTACAGCTCCGCGCGCGCTCTGTTGAAGATCATCGATGATATCCTGGACTTCTCCAAAATCGAAGCGGGCAAGATCAGCCTGGATCCGGAAGATTTCGCCCTACGGCCGCTGGTGCAGGAGATCACCCGCCCGCTGATGCCCAAGTTCTCCGAGAAAAACGTCGAGCTGCTGGTGGATATCCACCCCGACGTCGCCGACGAGATATACGGCGATCCGCTGCGCCTGCGCCAGATATTGACCAACCTGATCGGCAACGCGCTCAAGTTTACGCCCGCGGGCGAAGTGATACTGCGGATTGCGCCGGTCGCCAACGATCCGAGCCGTCTGTTGTTCAGCATCCGCGACAGCGGTATCGGCATCGCCGCCGACAAGCAGAAGGTCATTTTCGAATCATTCAGCCAGGCGGACAATTCGACGACGCGAAAGTACGGCGGTACCGGGCTGGGGCTGACGATCTCCGCCAGGCTGGTCGAGATGATGGGCGGCGAATTGCAGGTCGACAGCGATGTGGGGCGCGGCAGCTGTTTCTATTTCTCGCTGCCGGTGTTGTCAGGCGCGCGCAGAAAAAGCGTCAGCTGGCCGCAAACGTTGGCGGGCATCGAGGTTCTGGTGGTGGACGACAACGCCACCAATTTGCGCCTGTTGTCCGACCTGCTGCGCAATATGGGGTTGAAACCGGTCACCGTCGGTTCGGGGAAAGAGGCGCTGGCACTGATGAACAACCGCGCCCCCTTCCCGTTGGTGCTGCTGGACGCGCAAATGCCGGAAATGGACGGCATGGCGCTGGCGCTGGAGATCATGTCCACCCCGTCGTTACGGCACTGCACGCTGATCATGCTGAGCTCGACGGGAAGCCGCATCGATAAGGCCGTGCTGAAAAAAGTGGGCGTCTCCTTTTTCCTGACGAAACCCATCGATGCCGGAGAGCTGTTTGCCGCGATGGAACAGGCGCTGGTGCCGATGCTGCCGAGCGTGCCCGCCGCTGTGGCGGCAACGGAGGCGCCGCCGACCGCCGCCGCCGCTCCTCATTACCATTTGCTGATCGCCGAAGACAACCCGGTCAACCAAAAGCTGGCGCTCAGCTTCATCGGCAAACTGGGGCACAGCGCCGACCTGGCCGGCAACGGCGCCGAAGCGCTGAGCCTGCTGCAAACGGCGCGCTACGACGTCATCTTAATGGATCTGCAGATGCCGGAAATGGACGGCGTCGAAGCGGTGCAGGCGATTCGCCTGGCGGAGCGACAGCAGCCGACGGGCGAGCCGCCGCAGCGGATCATCGCCATGACCGCGCACGCCATGAAAGGCGACAGAGAAAAATGCCTGCAGCTCGGCTTTGACGGTTATATCGCCAAACCGATCCTGCTGGACAAGCTGGCCGAAGAAATTGCACGTGTGATCGCCGCCGCGCCTGCCCCGGCGCCCGCGTTCGACTACCCACAGGCACTCGCGCAGTTGGACAACGATCCGGCGCTGTTCAACGAACTGGCGGCGATGTTCATCGACGAACTGCCCAGATTGTTGAACGCGTTGCAGGCGGCGATCGCCGCCCAGGCATTCGATGAGATCAAACGCTGCGCGCACCGCCTCAAGGGCGAAACGCTGCACTTTGCCGGTTCGGCGCTGGCACCCTGCCTGCAAACCATTGAGCTGGCCGCCGGCGCCCAAGAGTTCGCGTCGATAAGCCGTCTGCAGCCGCAGTTGACGCCGCTGAGTCATCAGTTGCGCGACGCACTGGTCGCCATCATGGAGGCAACATGAAGACAACACTCTGGCTCTCGCTGTCGCTGCTGGCCTGCGCGCCATACGCCGTTGCGCAGGCGCCGCGCGACTATTCTCTCGACGGCGTATGGCAATACAGCGACGCCAACCCGCCCCATGACGACCGACAACATCTGCCGCTGAACTGGCACCCCCTGCGGGTGCCGGCGAACTGGTACAGCGCCGGCGTCGACCATCAGGGCGCACTGTGGTACCGCACGACCTTCAACCTGCCGCGCCTCACCCGCGATCAGTTGGCCACGCTCACTTTCGACGGCGTCGATTACCGCGCGGACGCCTGGCTCAACCACCGCTTTCTCGGCCAACATCAGGGTTACTTTCAGCGTTTTCAATTCGACGTCACTCAGGCGGCGCGGCGCGAGAATCATCTGCTGGTTAAGGTGGACAGCCCGTTCGAAACTCCCGGCACCGTCTGGCCGCTGCACAAGCGCGTGATTAAAGGCGTGCTGTCGCAACACGATACCCGCCCCGGCGGCGCCTGGTCGCCACAGGGGCAGGACGCCAATTCGGGCGGTATCTGGCAACCTGTCACGCTACGTATCAGCCGCGGTGCGGCGATCGATACCGTCACGGCGCTGCCCGATTGGCGCAACGGGTTGGACAACCCGGCGCTTAACGTGCGCCTCGATTATCGGGTGAACCGACCGAAAAAGGCACGCCTGACCCTGCACCTGACGCCGCTGAACTTCACCGGCAAAAGCTATCGCCTTACCCGCCGCGTGGCGTTGACCGGTGACGCGCCGCTCTCCGTTTCGCTGCCGATGCCGGGCGCCGCACTGTGGTGGCCGTATGGCTACGGTGAGCAAAATCTTTATCGCATTGAGGCGACGTTGTCCGACGCCGAAGGGGTGCTGGATCGGCGCACGTCACAGACCGGCTTGAGAGAGGTCCGTGAGGTGGCGACAGGCCACGGCTGGACGATCAACGGCCGTCGTCTGTTTATTCGCGGTACCAACTACATCGGCTCGCCGTGGCTCGGCACCATGACCGCACCGCTTTATCGGCGCGATTTGTTGTTGATGCGTGCGGCGAACATCAACGCCGTGCGGGTGCATGGGCACATCGCCGGTCAGGCGCTGTATCGCGAGGCCGATGAGCTGGGCATGTTGTTGTGGCAGGACATGCCGCTGCAATGGGGTTATGACGACAGCGAGGCCTTCGCCGCCGAAGCGGCGCGTCAGGCCGGCGATCTGCTGCGGCAACGGGGCAACCACCCTTCGGTGATCGTGTGGGCTGGGCAAAATGAGCCGCCTTTCGACTCGCCCTGGATGAAACAGCGGTTTGCCGACTGGACGCCCACGCTCAACCGGCGGCTGGCGCAGCGCGTGGCGGAGGCGCTGAGCGAAGACAACACCCGTATCGTCCACCGCTGGTCGACGGTGTCCGAACATTACTGGCAGGGCTGGTATTTCGGCACGATCAACGACTTCCTCAAACCGGCGACCAGCCCGATCATCAGCGAGTTTGGCGCGCAGGCACTGCCCCGTCTCGCCACGTTGCGCACCATCATTCCGGCGGCGAAACTGTGGCCCGCCAGCGCGTCCCCCGACGATCCGGGCTGGAAGATCTGGCAATATCATAATTTCCAGCCCGAGCAGGCGTTCGGCCTGGCCAAACTGTCACGCGGCGCCACGATCGAGAGTTTTATCGCCAACACCCAGGCTTATCAGGCGGAAGGCATCCAGCTGGCGGCGGAGAGTTATCGGCGCCAGCGCTATCAGCCGGTCGCCGCCCTGTTCCAGTTTATGTTCAGCGAGACCTGGCCTTCGATCAACTGGGCGGTCATCGATTATCAGCGCCTGCCTAAAGCGGGTTATTACGCCTTGCAACAGGCCTATCAACCCGTATTGCCCTCCATCGAGCCGATCACGCTCAACTGGCGGCCGGGTGAAAGCGGCAACATCGGCCTGTGGGCGATCAACGATCGCTGGAAAGATTACCCCGCCGCCACGTTGCGTTGGCGAGTAACGCAAGGAGAGCACGAGCTGGCGCGCGGCGAGATGGCGCTCGATCTGCCGGCGGACAGCGGCCGCAAACTCAAGGAGCTCACCGTCACGCCGCGTTCGGCGCTGCCCCTGCAGGTGGTGACGGAACTGACGGACAGCGACGGCCTTCGGCTAGGTGAGAATCATCGGCGGTTTTCGGTGAGCGCCCCATAAAACGGCGTTGCGCTACGAGCCCCGCCGCAGCTGTCCGTGGACATCGACCAACGCGCAGAGCTTTTCCGGCGCCACCGCCGGTGAAAAGAAGAAGCCCTGCGCGACGTCACACTGATACTGCGTCAGGTAACGGAGCGACTCCGGGTCTTCTACGCCTTCCGCCAGCACTTCATAGTTGAGCTTATGCAGCATGTCGATGATGTTTTCCACAATAATGCGGCTTTCCGCATCGCTCTTTAGCTGTTTGATCAGCGAGGCGTCCAGTTTGACTACGTCGGCGGGGATATGGCGCAAATAGTTTAAATTGCTGTAACCGGCGCCGAAGTCATCCAGCGCGATGCGGTGCCCGTTGGCCTTGAGCGTGTGCAGACAGGCCAGCGCCGCGCTGCTTTCCTGAATGCGTTGCGACTCCAGACACTCTATCTCAATATCCCCCGGCTGCAGCCCGCGCCGGGCGATGGCATCGTTCAACCGTTCGGCAAAGTGTCGTTCAGCCAGGTTGCCGGCCGTCACGTTGATTGAAATTGGAAATGCCATCCCCGCCTTACGCAGCAACACCAGCTGTGCCAGCACCTGCGCGATGACGAACTCGGTCAGCGGTTTTATCAGCGAGGTGTTCTCTACCAGCGGAATGAACTCCTCTGTCGGGATCGCGCCCAGCGTCTCGTGCCGCCAGCGCAGCAGCGCTTCCGCGCCGACGATCCTGCCGCTCGCCAAATCAATCTGAGGCTGGTATTCCAAAAATAGCCCGCGTTTCTGCTTCAGGCTTTGTGCTAGTTCATTGAACAGATTGAATTTATGTTTACGTGCCGCATCTTTCGGCTCGCTGTAAAGGGAAACGATCCTGCCTTCGTCTATCGAATCATGCAGCGCGCTGGTCGCCTGGCGCAAAATTTCGGAAGGATCGGCATGCGGCGCGGAAAATAACGCATAACCTGCATAAAGCTCCAGACGCAACGGCACGTCTCCCCTCACTTCGCGGTACAGACGATCGGCGCAGCGCAACAGATCGTGCTTGGCCTGCGGCATTTGCTGCGCTTCGATAATGACGGCAAAACGTCCGGGCGCGATGCTGTACAACATCCGATCGCTGAGAAAAGTCTCTTTCAAAAAATGGCCGATATCCCCCAGCAGCAGTTCTACCGTAGACAGGCCGAAAGAACGTGCCATCTCGTAGGCGTATTTGATATCTATCGTATCGACCAGCAATAACGCGTATTTACCCGCATCCGGTAAATTGCCGAGTTCACCCATCAGCCGTTGGCGGTTGGGCAAACGCGTAATGGCATCGACCAGGCCGATTTCGTTCTGTGCTTCGATGAGCTCGCCAACGATAGTGGCCATACTGCGCAGCAGCTCGACCTGGCGATGCGTTAAGTGCTTTGGTCGTGGGCCAACGAGGCAGAATGCGCCGATCGTGTCACCTTCGCGGGTGGACAGCGGGATGGCGGTACAGTGGCGGATCGCCGCCGCCCCCCTGACCATGGGGTCCGATGCAAAGCGTTCATCCGCGAAAGTATCCGGACAAAACAGCGCCTCGCCGTGCAGGCGAACGAAATTGAACAAAGGGCTGGTGAAATCTATCTCTTCAAAGCCGATGTCAATCTGCGCCCGGAGCCAGATCTTGCGCGAACCGTACAGGCAAATGAGACATCCCGAAGCCTGCAGCAGCTTGCGGGTGATGCCCAGCACCTGGTGAATCGCGTCATCGCGGTGCGCCCCCAGGCCCGCCAACCTATCGATGGCCGCCAGGCGCTCATCTTCATTTTTACTGGGATATCGTAACATTCGCTCACAGTTCGCAGATGGCATAAGTGCCTTTACCGGCGGATTTCGCCTGGTACATCGCGCCGTCGGCGCTGGCCAACAACATTTCCGCCGTGACCTCTCCGTTCGAAGAGATCGCCGCGCCAATACTGGCGGACAGGCTGACTTTCTGCTGGCCAATCTGCGAGATATCGGCCAGCCGCGCCAACACGTTTTCGCAAAATTCGTTGACCTCGCGCCGCGGCTCTGTCAACGGCCACAGGATCACCGTGAACTCGTCGCCGGCCAGGCGCGATACGCTGTGGCGCTCGCCGGCGCAGGCGCTGAGCAATTTGGCGAACGTTTTCAGGATCAGATCGCCGAAGTCGTGGCCATAGCTGTCGTTCAGGGTCTTGAAACCATCGAGATCGATGAACAGTAGCGCCATCTGCCGCTGGTGGCAGCAGGACTGCAGCGTACCCGACAACCGCCGCAGAAATGCGCGGCGGTTGGTCAACCCGGTCAGCATGTCGTGCGTGGCGTCATATTCCAAGCGCTGCTGCAGACGCTTCAATTCGGTGATGTCCATGGCAAGAATGTAAAAACCCTGCGCCTCGCACGGCACCAGCGTGGTGTGGATCATCAGCAGCCCCTGCTGGGTCTGCAATTCGTTCTCGAAGCTGACCATTTCACCCGCCAGAGCCCGCTCGATCATCGGCTTGGCCATCTGGTACACACTTTCGCCCATAAACTCACGTACCGTCATACCCTGCAGGCTGGTCTCTTCCAGACCGAACCAGGTCTTATAGGCGCTGTTGGCAAACAGATAGCGTTCATTGGCGTCGATCTGGCTGATCAACGCCGGCATGTTGTCGGTAATGGCGCGCAGGCGCTCTTTCTCCGTGCTGAGCTGATATTCGGCCAGCACCCGGGTTTCTATCTCTTCATTGAGCTTTTTGACGGCCACACTCAGCTCATGCGTGCGAATTTCGACGCGTTCCTCCAGCTCATGCTGCAACGAGAACAGATCGGCCTCCGCCACCTTGCGCTCGCTGATATCGACGATGACGGAAATGAAATGATCAGGCTTGCCGTTTGGCAGCCGATTGAGCGCCACCGTCAGTTGCACCCAGACGATCGAACCGTCGGCGCGGAAATAGCGTTTTTCCATCGAATAGGTGCTGATCTCGTTTTTCAGCAGCTGTTGCAGATACTCCAGATCGGAATTGAGATCGAGCGGATAAGTGATGTCCTGAAAGGTACGATCCATCAGCTCGCGTTCGGAGTAATGCAGCATTTCGCAGATGCGCGGATTGACCCGCAGCCAATACCCCTGCAGCGAGACCAGCGCCATCCCCACCGCCGCCTGGGAGAAGGTCTGTTCGAACAACGCCTCCGTGCGCTGCAGGTCGGATTTCAGATTTTCGGTGTAGACGTGGCGCTCAATGCTCTGCAGATACTCCTCCACCACGGCGGCGAAGTCATGCAGGTCGGCTAACTTATCCTGAGGAAACGGCTGCGGGTGGCTGTCGATAATACACAGCGTGCCAAGCGGCAAGCCGTCGAGCGACAGCAGCGGTTGCCCGACGTAAAAACCGATCCTCGGGCCCCCGACCACCAGCGGGTTATCGAAAAAGCGCGGGTCTTTGGCGGTGTCGGGTACCACCAGGGTTTCGCGTTGCAAAATCGCATGGCCGCAAAACGAGATATTGCGCGGCGTTTCCCGGGCGTCCAGCCCGTAGCGCGATAGAAACCATTGGCGATCCCGATCGATCAGTGACACCAGCGCAATGGTCACGCCGAAATATTTCGCGGCCAGACGCGTGATGCGGTCCAGCTTTTCCACTGAGGTCGAATCCAGCACATTCAGCGAATTCAATACCGAGAGGCGTTCGGCTTCGTTTTCGGGGAAGCATGGCTCGAGCATGTTGACTCCTGTTACGTCTCCAACGGGCCGTTCGCCGCCTTTCAGGCCTGCTCGACCGTCGCGTTTTTAATCAGAATCAGCTCGTTGCGTCCGGCGGTGGAACGGTAACGAACATCGTCCATCATGGAATAAATCAGTATCAATCCGATTCCGCTTTCTGGCCAACTTTCCAGGGTGCCGGATTCGGGGAATGTCCGCTGTTTCTCCGCCAAAGCCTGCAGAATCTCCGGCGGTATCGGACGCCCGCCGTCGACCAGCGTGAGGCTGAGCGCGCCGGCAGAAAGTGACATAGTCACATCAACCGCTTGCCGGCCATCGTGATTGACACCATGCCTGACGATGTTGCTGAATGCCTCACTGGCCGCCAGATCCATCTGGTATATCGCCGCCGGATCGAGCGCGAACGGCGCCACGAACCGTTGGAGGGCGCTGCTCAGCGCATCCAGGTTTTCAAGCGTCGCGCCCAGGCGCAACGCGGTGGTGGCAGTCTCCATCAGGGCCTCCCGGCAATGCGCCGCGCTATTCGTGGGCAAGGATATCCAACGCGTCCTGACGCGTAGCGCCGATGGTAAAGATACGATCCATTCGGGTCAGCTTGAACAGGTGCTGGATATTGCCGTTCAGCGAACACAGCACCAGCTCCCCTTTACCGTTCAACGTTTTGAGTATCGAAACCAACGCGCCCAGGCAGCTACTGTCGATAAAATCGACCCGGCTGAAGTCGAGCAGCACATGATTGCCGTTGCGCGCGATCACCTCCAGCACCTGCTGCTTGAACGCCAGCGCGACAGAGGCGTCGAGACGGCGCACCAGCGGCACCACGATCTCAATGTCATTTTCGGTGTACATTTCAAAATTCATGGTATTCCTCATCGATGTTGTCTGGAATCATTCGGTGCGTTCGATCGCCACCAGCGAGATATCGTCATTAAAGAAACGGCCATACTCCGTGAGCGCGTCGGCTTCCGGCCGGCTCCAATTCACCAGTTCGCGCTCAACGCATTGAAAAATTTCCGACCGCGCCCGCAGCCGCTGCTCAATCAACAGTTGCTGCAACCGCGTTTCGCCATAGAGCTCGCCCGCCCGGTTTTCGCATTCACTGACGCCGTCGCTGTACAGATAGAGCCTGTCGCCCGGCGCCAGCGAAAATTCGCAGCTCTGGTAGTCCGACTGCGGAAACAACCCGACGGGGACACCACCGAGGCCGACGGTGCACAGTTCTCCGTCCCGGCGAATAATGAAAGGCGTGGGATGCCCGGCCTGGCATAGCGCGCCCTGCCCGGTTTGAGTGTCGATAAACCCGTAGATGAGGGTGAAATAGCTGGTGATCTCTTCGTTATCCAGGCAAAAACGCCGGTTGAGCGCCGCCACCACCTGATGCGGCGCGACCACGTTCCCTTCAACGATCAGCAGCCGTTCATCGACCCGCCCGGTGAGAAACTCCCTGGCAACCGCCAGGGAGAGCATGGCGGCGCTGACCCCATGACCGGCGACGTCGATGCAGTAAAACGCCAGATGACGGTTATCGAGCGCGAAATAGTTCAGCAGATCGCCGGAAACGTACGCGGAAGGCAAAAACATCCAGTCCGCCTGATAGCCGCTGAACGCCAGCGCGGCCGCAGGCAACACGCTGCGCTGCAGCCGCGCGGCGGCCTGCAGATCTTGCTCAATCTGCCGGTAGGCGCTGCTCAGCCGTTGGTTGCGCACCGCCAACGTGCTTTCCAGCGTCAGGATGCGTTCGGCGGCATGCAGCCGGGCGCGCAGCTGGCTTTGATTGACCGGTTTGGAGAGGAAATCGTCAGCGCCGGACTCCAAGCCCTGCACCAGATCGTCGATCGACTGGCGTGCCGTCACCAAAATGGCATAGATGTAATGGCCGAAATCACGCTGGCGAATTTGGCGGCACAGCGCCACGCCGTCCATTTGCGGCATTTCCCAGTCGCTGATGACGGCATTGATGGTTTGCGTTTCCAACAGCGCCAGCGCATGCACGCCGTCCTGCGCCTCCAGCACCCGGTAGCCCCATTTGCTCAGCATGCTGCCGAGCAGATGCCGGTAACTCCTCGAGTCATCGACAATCAGGATGGTCAGAGAGGACGCACTGTCTTTATCCGTCGATTCCACAGTCACACTCGCTTAAAACGGGAGCGTCCAGCTCAGGTTGATCGTCCCGCTACGAAAATTGGCATTGGCGTCTCTGCGCCACGGGTAGCGCGTGCCGGTGTAGTTGTCATAATGTATGGAAACCGCGCCCGGCAAATAACTGGAAACATAGCCGATGCTGTAGGTGTAATCGTAATCCCAGGGTTGCTGTTGCTGGTTGTCGGGGTAATAGAACGACGACACGCGCAGAAAGTAGTGTTGCAGCAGCGTGTAGCCGCAGCTGGCCAACAGCGAACTTTTGTTACGTTTGATGTCGCCGTCGGCCAGGGAAAAGTAGCGCGGGACATAGCTGTACCCCACCTGGCAGATCAGCGCGTCTTCTTTGTTGATCAACAGGTGCTTTTCGAGGCTGTCCGGCAGAGCGAACTTATAGGCGAAGGTCCAGGCGCCTTGTTCAAAATAGGTGTGTCTGGCGCCGCTGGTGGTATAAAAATGGTTATTTTCGTTATAGTTGCCGTATACCAGGCTGAAAGTGCCCGGATGCCAGTCATCGTAGCCGAAGCTGTAGACGAAGTCGGTGCTGTATTTGTTGGTATCCTGCAGCGGCACGCGCACCGTCATGTTGACGAAGAAATAGCTCAGTGGCGAATACTGCATACTCAGCAACAGACGCTGATTGTACTTATCACGGATCTCGGAAGAATCGCGCCCCGTAGGCACATAAACCTCATGCCGCGCCAAATCGGAGTTATAGGTTAACGCCGTGGAAAAAGACGACTCGCTGCCGGAAAACAGACGCGCCCAGGGGCTGGTGAACACCCGCACCGCCGGCTGGTTAGGCGCGGTGTCCGCCGCCCAGCCGCAAACGCTGAACAGACAGCCGGCAAGCGGGGACAGGCGCCGCAAAAAACGGGTGGTCATATCAGTAATTCATCCCCCAAATATCCCTGGCATAGCCACGAATGGTGCGATCGCTGGAAAAACCGCCCATGCGCGCGATCGTCAACAGCGCGCGACGATGCCACTGTTCCGGCTCGTCGAAATCGGTCGCCGCCCGCTGCTGGGCCAGCCGATAGCTCTCGAAATCTTGCAGGTGGCAGAAATAGTCACTGGTGGTCAGAATGTGACGCAGCGGGGCAAACAGCTCGGTATCGGCCGCGAATAGCCCCGACGTCAGCGAGTCCACCACGCGGGCGATACGCGGGTTGTTGCGATAATGATCGCCGCCGTGGTAACCGTTGTGCCTGATGGCGTCGATTTCCTCGGCGGTGGCGCCGAACAGGTAAAAATTGCTCTCCCCAACCGCATCGCGGATCTCGATGTTCGCCCCATCCAGCGTGCCGATGGTCAGCGCGCCATTGAGCGCGAACTTCATGTTGCTGGTGCCCGAGGCTTCGGTGCCGGCGGTTGAGATCTGCTCGGACAGGTCGGTCGCGGGAATAATGCGTTCGGCCAGCGAGACCTTATAGTCCTCCAGGAACACCACCTTCAGTTGGCCGCCGACGCGCGAGTCTTGGTTGATGCGCTGCGCCACAGCGCCGATCAGTTGAATGATCAGCTTGGCCACCGCATAACTGGGTGCGGCCTTACCGGCGAACAGATGCACTTTGGGCGCGATGGTTTTACCGCCCTCCTTGATCTCCAGATAAAGGTCTATCACGTGGAGGATGTTCAGCAATTGCCGTTTATATTCATGGATCCGCTTCACCTGGCAGTCGAACATCGCCATCGGATCGAGATGGATACCGTGCCGCTGGGCGATCAGCTGGCACAACGCAACCTTGTTGGCGCGTTTTATCGTGCGTATCTCGTCGATCGCGCCGATGTCGTCGGCCAATTTTTCCAGGCCGGCCAGCTGTTGCAGATCAGTCGGCCATTCATCCCCCAGGTGTTGATGTAAAAACGCCGCCAACGGCGGGTTGGCCTGCTGTACCCAGCGGCGCGGCGTCACGCCGTTAGTCTGGTTAATGAACTTTTCCGGTGAGATAAAATAAAAATCCGGCACCAGATTTTTCTTGATCAATTCCGAATGCAGCTTCGCCACGCCGTTAACCCGATGGCTGCCGACGATCGCCAGGTTGGCCATGCGCATCTTCTTATCGTTCTCGCCTGCAAACAGCGAAAGCGACGGCAACAGCTGCGGTTGATCGGGCCAACGTTCGGCGACCTCCGCCAGAAAACGCCGGTTAATCTCATAAATGATCTGCAGATGGCGCGGCAGCAGCTTTTCGAACAGGCTCACCGACCAGGTTTCCAGCGCTTCAGGCATCAGCGTGTGGTTGGTGAAAGCGCAGGTTCGCTGCGTGATGTCCCAGGCTTGCTCCCACGGCAGTTGATGCTCATCGACCAACAGACGCATCAGTTCTGCCACCGCCAGGGCGGGATGGGTGTCGTTAAGCTGGATCGCCACCCGCTCAGGCAACGCCGTGATAGGCGCCTCTTCAGCGGCGTAATCGGCCAGCACATCCCGCAGCGTGCAGGCGACCAGGAAATATTCCTGCGTAAGGCGCAGTTCCTTGCCGGTCAACGCCTCATCCGCCGGGTAGAGTATTTTCGAGATATTCTCGGAGGCGATTTTCTCGCTCACCGCCTTGATGTAGTCGCCCCGGTTGAAGATGTGAATATTGAAGGAGTCGGAAGCCAACGCGCTGTAAAGGCGCAGTTTATTGGTCGCCGAGCCTTGATAGCCGGAAACGAAATAGTCGTGCGGGACACCGACGATAATCCGCCAGTCCATCCACATCGGGTTGTAGTTGCCTTCGGTGTCTTCCCCGTGCTCCACGCGGCCGCCGATGGGGATCAACATCTGTTGGGCATGGTGTTCCACCAACCACGGCGAGTGCGTGGAGTGCCAGTCATCCGGCTGTTCGACCTGCCTGCCGTCGTGGAGCGCCTGTTTGAACAGCCCATACTCGTACTTGATGCCGTGCCCGGAGGCGGCAATATCCAGGGTGGCCATCGAATCGATGAAACAGGCGGCCAAACGCCCCAACCCGCCATTGCCTAACGCCGCATCGGGTTCTTCATCCACGATACTGTCGAAGTCGAAGCCTAACGCGGCGACCGCTCGCCGCATATTCGTCAACAAGCCGGTATTGATCAGGTTATTGCGCAACGACTGGCCCAGTAAGAACTCCATCGACAAATAATAAAGACGTTTCTTTTTTTCCGCCCGCTGTCTTTGGTGCGTATTCAGGAAGTCATCGTATTGATAATGGCGAATGGTCAGCGCAACAGCATTGAAAATATCCCTGTCAGTTGCCGCTTTCAAAGGGACACAAAGTTGATATTTAAGGTTATTTTCAATCTGTGCGCTCAGATCGCTAACGCTCGGCACATTGGCTACAGGCTGTTCTGGTTTCATTGCACTTCCTTTCGGGAATGATGTTCAACGTTATATTCGTTAAACGGCAATAAGTTATCAGATAAATTTTAGCGCCTTTTCCTGTAATGTCTTTTTTTCACGGAATTTATTTTCCGTTCAAAATGAAATGGTGAGATTGTTAATTATATTAAGATAGAAAAAATTAAATAACAGCCGGGCAATGATTCACGCCGCTCCGTTTTCCACCAGCCGGGCATCGCCGCCCTGCATCAGCCCCTGCTGTGCGTAGTAGCGTATCGCCGGTGCGATCCGTCAATTCTCCGCTCTCATACCCTATTGACCTTAAAGTTAACTTTAAACCTAGTATAGCGGTATTCACCTCACGACAGGAGCGCACATCCGATGTTTACCCCACTGATTCTGCCCAACGGCAGCCGCTTGACCAACCGTCTGGCCAAGGCGGCGATGGAGGAAAATCTGGCCGACCAGGGCCAACTGCCCGGCCCCGCACTGTGGCGTTTGTATCGCTACTGGGCTGAAGGCGGCGCCGGTTTGATCATCACCGGCAACGTGATGATCGACGGCCGCGCCATGACCGGCCCCGGTGGCGTGGTATTGGAACAAGACACGCCGCTCGCCCCCTTCAAAACCTGGGCCAAGGCCGCACGCCAGGGCAACGCACAGGTGTGGATGCAGCTCAACCATCCGGGCCGCCAGGTGATGGCAAACATGGGCGGCAACGCGTGGGCCCCCTCCGCCATTCCGCTGGCGATGGGCAAACACAGCAAGCTGTTCGCCCAGCCGCAGGCTATGGATGAAGCGCAGATCGCCGAGGTTATCGCCCGCTTCGCCGCCAGCGCGCACGCCGCCGAACAGGCCGGCTTTACCGGCGTGGAGATCCACGCGGCGCACGGCTACCTCATTTCCCAGTTTTTGTCGCCGCTGACCAACCAGCGCAGCGACCGTTGGGGCGGCGAGTTGGCGAATCGCGCCCGCCTGTTGCTTGAAGTGGTGCGCGCGGTGCGCGAGCGTGTCTCGCCGGGCTTTTGCGTGGCGGTCAAGCTTAACTCCGCCGATTTTCAGCGCGGCGGTTTTTCATCAGACGATGCCCGCCAGGTGGTGCTGATGCTGAACGAACTGCCGGTCGATCTGATCGAACTGTCCGGCGGCAGTTATGAAAGCCCGGCGATGCAAGGGGAAACGGCGGATGGCCGCACCCTGGCGCGTGAAGCCTATTTTCTGACCTTCGCCCGCGATCTCGCCGCGGTAGCCCGCATGCCGGTGATGACCACCGGCGGCATCGCCCGCCCGTCGGTGGCGCAGCGGGTGCTCGACAGCGGCGTCGCCGTTGCCGGTATCGCCACCGCCATGGCGGAAGTGCCCGATCTGCCGCAGCGTTGGCAAACCGGCGCGGCGCCCCATGCGTTGCCCGCCCCGGTCGCCTGGCGCAGCAAAGCAATGGCGTCGCTCGCCCGCATGGCGTTGGTCAAGCGCCGAATGCGGGCGCTGAGCGACGACCGGTCGCGCAGCGTGCGCTATTCTCCACTGTTCACGCTGATCGTCGATCGGTGGCGCACCCGCCGCATCCTGCGGCGCTACCACGCATGGTTACGGCAACGTTAACAACAGCAACGCCGGCGAACAGGCCGGCACTGCATAAAAATCACGCTATTTTGATCGCGCTACGTGAAATCTGAGAAAAATCACCGCCCTGGACACGGCGCTTTTAACGCTCAACCGTTTATATTCATCACAAACTTTGTGTATATAAACGCTATAGGACTTAATGTGGTGAATAGATGAAAATAAGCCGTTATTTTCTATTTATGTTATTAACCGGAAATTCACCTTATTAATAAACGCATTAAAGGCGCCTCCGGGTTGGCGCCGGAAAGGGCTTTTGCATTATGTTAACAATATGTTGTTTTTTGCCGCAAAAACCAACGGTCAATAAATCAACAACATATTGATGAACCTAAGAAAAAACTAAACAATTCAAAACAAAATCGGCTATTGAGTCCCAGGCGAAAAAGCCATATATTGGACGCGCTTTTCACAAGGCAGTTACTTTTCTAATTCATTAATTCAATCGGAGCGTGTTGAGACCTTCGGTTGTAGGAGAGATATGATGACGGATAAAGTCCGTATTGATACTTTAGTTGCAAACTCATTAAACGGAAACAATGAAACCTATTTGGCGCGTCAAGCCGAATTTGAGTCGAATGTTAGGAGTTATCCGCGTAAATTGCCGCTGGCAATTGCGAAAGCCCAGGGCGTTTGGATCACTGATGTTGAGAATAATCAATATCTTGATTGCCTGGCTGGGGCGGGAACGTTGGCTCTTGGACATAATCACCCCGACGTCCTGCAAAGCATCCAAAATGTCATTACCAGCGGCTTGCCGTTACATACCCTCGATCTCACGACCCCGTTAAAAGATCGTTTCTCCGACTACCTGCTCTCTCTGTTGCCGGGTGAAGGCAAAGAGTATTGCCTGCAGTTCTGCGGCCCTTCCGGCGCCGATGCGGTGGAAGCCGCGCTGAAGCTGGCGAAAAAACACACCGGCCGTTCCGGCGTGATCAGCTTCTCCGGCGGTTATCACGGCATGACCCACGGCGCGCTGTCGGTCACCGGCAACCTGTCGCCGAAGGCGGCAATCAACGGCATGATGCCGGAAGTGCAGTTCATGCCTTATCCGCATGAATACCGCTGCCCGCTGGGCATCGGCGGCGAAGCCGGCGTCAAGGCGCTGACCTACTACTTCGACAACCTGATCAACGACGTGGAAAGCGGCGTGCGTAAGCCGGCCGCGGTGATCCTGGAAGCCGTTCAGGGCGAAGGCGGCGTTAACCCGGCACCGGCCGAGTGGCTGCAGCGCATCCGCAAAGTGACGCAAGAGCATGGCATTCTGCTGATCATCGACGAAGTTCAGGCCGGCTTCGCCCGCACAGGCAAGCTGTTTGCCTTCGAACACGCGGGTATCGAACCGGACATCATCGTGATGTCGAAAGCGGTCGGCGGCGGCTTGCCGCTCGCGGTACTGGGCATCAAGAAACAGTTCGACGCCTGGGAACCGGGTCACCACACCGGCACATTCCGCGGCAACCAGCTGGCGATGGCCACCGGCCTGACTACCCTGCAATACCTGAAAGAGCACAAGGTCGCCGACAAAGTGGCCGCGCAGGGCGAATGGCTGAAAGGCAAACTAGCCGATCTGCAGAAACGTTATCCGGTGATCGGTCACGTCCGCGGTCTGGGCCTGATGATCGGCATCGAGATCGTCAAGCCGAACGAAGCGCAGGATCACATGGGCTGCTACCCGGCCGATGGTGAGCTGTCCGCGCTGCTGCAGAAAAAATGCTTCGAATCCGGTCTGATCCTGGAGCGCGGCGGGCGCAACGGCTGCGTGCTGCGTCTGCTGCCTTCCCTGCTGATCACCAATGATGAGCTGGGCATTTTCCTGGATAAATTTGAGCAGGCGCTGTTGGCCGCCGGCGTCAAGCCAGTCTGATTGGAGCGAATGACCGCGATGTCCAAGTTAAACCCGATTCTGGCTTCCTCGGCGCACAGCGCCGAGGCTTACCGCCAGGCGATCGCGCAGAGCAGCGAAGCCGTCGTGCAGTGGCTGCAACAACCTGAGATGTATCAGGGCAAAACCGTTGCCGAACTGCGCGAGCGCATCAAGCTCGACTTCAACCCGCAGGGCCTGGGCAACCAGGCGGCGATCGAACGCGCCATCGAATATTTTTTGAAAGACAGCCTGTCGGTGCACCACCCACAGTGCGTGGCGCACCTGCACTGCCCGAGCCTGGTGATTAGCCAGGCTGCCGAAGTGCTGATCAACGCCACCAACCAGAGCATGGACTCCTGGGATCAAAGCCCGTCGGCCACGCTGATCGAAATGAAGCTGATCGAGTGGCTGCGCGCCCAGGTCGGTTACCAACCCGGCGACGCCGGGGTGTTTACCAGCGGCGGCACCCAGAGCAACCTGATGGGGCTGATGCTGGCGCGCGATGCGTTCTTCGCGCGTCAGGGCCACTCCGTGCAGCAGGACGGCCTAGTGGGCGATCTGCGCAAACTGAAGGTGTTCTGTTCTGAAAACGCCCACTTCTCGGTGCAGAAGAACATGGCGCTGATGGGCCTCGGCTATCAGTCCGTCACCCTGGTGAAAACCGATCGCTTCGCCCGCATGGACGTGAACGATCTGGCGGAAAAACTGGCGCAGGCCAAGGCCAACGGCGAGCAGGTCATGGCGATTGTCGCGACCGCCGGCACCACCGACGCCGGGGCGATCGACCCGCTGCGCGACATCGCGCGGCTGGCGGCGGAGCAGCAGATCTGGGTGCACGTGGATGCGGCCTGGGGCGGCGCACTGCTGCTCTCCGAGCAGTACCGCGACTACCTGGACGGCCTGGAACTGGTGGACTCCATCACGCTGGACTTCCACAAGCAGTTCTTCCAGACCATCAGCTGCGGCGCCTTCCTGCTGAAAGACGCGCACCACTATGAGCTGATGCGCTACCAGGCGGCTTACCTGAACTCCGAGTTCGACGAAGCGCAAGGCGTGCCGAACCTGGTGTCCAAGTCGCTGCAGACCACCCGCCGCTTCGATGCGTTGAAGCTGTGGATGGGGCTGGAAGCGCTGGGGCAGAAGCAATATGCCGAGATCATCGATCATGGCGTGACGCTGGCGCAACAGGTGGCGCGCTACATCGCCGATCAGGAATCGCTGGAACTGGTGATGCAGCCGCAGTTGGCCAGCGTGCTGTTCCGCTACCGTCCGGCGCCGCTGGCGGCCAACGGCGACGCGGCCGTCGCCCTGTTCAACCAGCGCATCGGCGACGCCCTGCTGGAATCGGGCCGCGCCAACGTCGGCGTGACCGAGTTCGATGGCGTGACCTGCCTGAAGATGACGCTGCTGAACCCGACAGTGACGCTGGAAGACATCAAGCTGTTGCTGGCGCTGGTCGAGAAAACCGCGCAGCAGCTGCCGGCGTAACGTCGCGCAGCCTGCTCGTTCAAGCCGATAACGCCCGTTATCGGCTTTTTATTGCCTCAAATACGCGACAGATACTCTTCCAACACCAGCGGATAGCCACCGCCGGAAGGATGCTCGATCGCCACGCCGGCGAAAGTGCTGGCTTCCGCCACCCATTTGCGCTGCGGCGGCAACCCCCAGGGCAGCAGTTGCTGGCGTTGATCCGCCTCCAGCAGATTGGTCTCCAGCTCAATATCGATCATTTGATACGGCGTGTTATGCAACTCAAGACGATGCCCGTCGGGATCGCGCAGATAAACGAACAGCACGTGCCCCATGCCGTGCCGGCCCGGCCCTCTCTCCACCGCGTCACCAAACCCCATGTTGCCGGCGGTATCGCAGGCGCGCAGGATCTCCTGAGAATCCGGAATGGTATAGCCGAAGTGGTGCAGGCGCGGCCCCGGCCCATGCAAATACACCAAATCCTGCGTATTGCCCTTGCGCTGCAAAAAGGCGGCGCCCAACCCCTGCTCGTTCAAATAGATGTCCGAGGCACGAAACCCCAACTGCGTCATGTAGAATTCTGCCGCCCGCTGCACATAGGGGGTATGCAGTTGAAAATGGTCAAGCCGCTGCGCGCTGCCGCCGCGGTACAGATGCACCTGATGGTGCAGACGCGGTACGACCGGCATGGTGGCGCACAGTTCGATCGGCGTGCCTACTGGGTCGGTGAAATGTAGGGTACGCCCCTGAAAAGGCACCTCCGCCCAGCGATTCTCAAGGCCCTGCAGATCCAGAAACTGCTTGGCCGCTGCCAGATCTTTTTCCTGAAACACCCGCAGGCCGATGCGCTCGCAGTGGGGTTCCGCCTTGCTGTAGGTGATCACCAGACTGTGATGGCAGGCCTCTTCCAAACCGCGCAGATACAGCCGTCGATCGTCCTTGTGCGTCAGTACCATACCGGCCACCTGGGTATAAAACCGCTCGCTGGCGGCCAGGTCTTGCGAGGTCAGCACCAGGTGGCTGGCGCGGGTGATGGCGAAAGGCGGATCGTACTGGGTAACCGGTATTCGGCTCATTACCGCTCCTTATGGGGCGCCCGGCCCCGCTTCAGTAGGGCTCAGTAACACATGATGACGGATTTCAGCTCGGTGTAGGATTCGATAAACGCACTGCCGAACTCGCGGCCGATGCCGGAGGCTTTCCAGCCGCCGAACGGCACGGCCGGATCCATGATGGTATGCGAATTGATCCACACCATGCCCGCCTCGATACGCCGCATCAGGCGCAGCGCTTTGCTGAAGTCATTGGTCCAAATACTGGCGGACAAGCCGTAGGCGCTGTCGTTCATCCAATGCAGCAGCTTTTCTTCGTCGTCAAACGGCATAAAGCTCAGCACGCCGGCAAACGCCTCTTCGCGCATCAGCGGATCGTCATGCCCGCGGGCACGGATCACCGTCGGCGTCACGTAAAAACCGTCCCCCGATAGCGCCCGCCCGCCGCTCAGCACCTGGCCGCCCTGCCGCGCCCGTTCGAACAGCGCCTGCATACGGGCAAAGTGCGGTTGGTTGGCCAACGGCCCGTATTGCGTCGCCTCATCCAGCGGCGAACCGATGCGCAGCGCTTCAACGCGCGCGATCACCCGTTCGACGATTTCGTCGAAGCGCGAAGCGTGGATATAAAAGCGCTCTGCGGATGAGCAAACCTGCCCCTGATGCACCAGACCGGCGAGCATGATGCCGTCCACCGCCCGATCGGCATCGACGTCGGCGAGAAACGCCGCCGGGTTTTTGCCGCCCAGCTCCAACGTCACGCGGGTCAGATCGGCTTTGAGCGCCGCCTGGCCGATAGCGATGCCGGCGGGCACGGAACCGGTGAAACTGACTTTATTGACGCGCGGATGTTCGATCAACCACTGCCCGACCTGGCGCCCGCCGTTGACCACATTGAACACCCCGGCGGGCACGCCGGCCTGATGGGCCAACTCGGCCAGACGCAGCAGCGTCAACGGCGCGAACTCACTCGGTTTCAGCACGATGCAGCAGCCGGTGCAAAGCGCGGCGGCGACTTTCCAGATGGCGATCATCACCGGAAAGTTCCAGGGAACGATCGCCGCCACCACCCCCACCGGCTCCCGGTAGGTCATGGCGGTGTACTGTTCGCCGGCGAACGAAGGGATGGACGGCATCAGCGTTTCGCCGTGCAGTTTAGTGGCCCAGCCCGCGTAATACCGGATGAAAACGCAAGTATGGTCAACCTCGAAGCGACGCGCGTCGCCGATCAGTTTGCCATTGGTCAACGACTCCAGTTGAGCAAACTCCTCGCGATGCGCCTCGAGCAGATCGGCAAAACGCAGCAATATCTGCTGGCGTTGCGCGGGCAAACAGCGGCCCCATTCCCCCTGCAACGCGCGCCCGGCACTCTCCAGCGCCCGGTCTACGTCGTCGGCAGAGGCCGACGCCACATCGGCTATCGTCCTGCCGTTGGCCGGATTGATCACCGGCAAGCGCTCGCCGTTGGCCGTCGTGCGATACTGTCCATCGATAAATTGCCCGTGATCCTGCGCCAAAAAGGCGGAAACCTGCGGCAGAATGTGAATATCAGCCATCGTACTCCTCCTGCTTCGTCGGGTGGGTATGAGCGAGCGCCGTCAGGCGTCGGTATCGTGAATAACGGGATTGCTGAGCGTACCGAGCCCGGCGATCGCCACCTCAACCCGATCGCCGGCCTGCAGCCAGAGCGGCGGCTGGCGGAAGGCACCCACGCCACCGGGCGTGCCGGTCACCAGCACGTCGCCCGGCGCCAGCGCGGTAAAGGTTGAACAGTAGGCGATCAACGCCGGGATGGAAAAGATCAGTTCCGCCAGCGAAGCCTGCTGCATGACCGCGCCGTTGACGCGAGTTTCCAGCTGCAATGCGCTCGGCTCGGGCACGCGATCCGCACTCAGCAACCACGGGCCGAAGGCGCCGGTGCCGCTGAAGTTCTTACCGGCCGTGAACTGCGAGCTGTGGCGCTGCCAGTCGCGCACGCTGCCGTCGTTGTAACAGGCATAGCCGGCGACGTGCCGCAGGGCATCGTGTTCGGCAATGCGCCGCCCGCCCAAGCCAATCACCACCGCCAGCTCGCCTTCATAATCAAGCTTCGTCGATTCCGCCGGGATCAGCAGTGGCTGGCAGTGGCCTACCTGCGAGGCGGGCAACCGCAGAAACAGCGTCGGATGGTCGGGCGCTTCACGGCCCGTTTCCAGCAGATGCGGCCGATAATTGAGGCCGACGCAGAGGATTTTCTCCGGGTTGACGATCGGCGGCAACCAACTGACCTCTGCGGCCTTCAGCGTGGCCGGCGCGTCGCGCAGCGGGGCAAAAGCCGCCATGCCGCCGGCGGCCAACGCGCTGCGGACATCGGGATAAGGCAGCAGCGCGCTGCCATCGACAATCTCATCTTCTCCACGCAGCAGGCCGTAACCGCTGCGCCCGCTGGCAATAAAACTGACGATTCGCATGGGATCTCCTATCGCGTGGAGCCGCCATTGAAAGCGGGATTGTCCGTCTGTTCGATAATCCGCTGCGCGGTGTGCTGATAGTGCTGGGCCAGCAACGCGGCCGCACGATCCGCATCCCGTGCCAACGCGGCGTCCATGATCGCCTGGTGCTCGCCGTCCACGTCACGCGCCGGCTCTGCACCGGCCAGTTCATAACCGAAACGCAGCCGGCGATAGCGCTCGGACTGATCGAACAACAGATCGGAGAAGCGCAACATCCACGGCGAGCCGCAGGCCATCAGCAGGCTGCGGTGAAAGGCGTAGTGAAGCTGGCTCCAGGCGTGCGTTTGGCTCTCATCCTCCAGACGCGGGCTGCGTTTGAGGCGGTGAAACGCGGCGATGATCCCCGCCTCCCATTCGGCATCGCCGTTGGCTATGGACAGCCGCAGCGCGTGGGTTTCGATCATTTGCCGGTTGGCGGTAATGTCCTGCAATTCCTTCAGCGATACCTCGCTGGCGCGGAAACCGCGCTGTTCATGGGCGGTGACCAGGCCTTCGGTCACCAGCCGCGACAACGCTTCACGCACCAGGCCGGGGCTGATGTCCAGTTCGGCGGAGATATTGCCGATCACCAGTTTACTGCCGGGTTGATATTGCCCATCGATAATGCGGCGACGGATCAACGCCACCGCGGCGCCGCTCAGGCTTTTGAACTCCCCCTGCTGCTGCAGCGGGTTTTCCGTAGGTTTATTGTTCATTGCGCTCTCTTATCGTTGCTTTGCTATAACAAGGCGGGATAGGCGCCGCCATCCAGATGCATGTTTTGTCCCGTCATATATCCGCTCATCTCGCTGCACAGGTAGGCGCAGGCGGCGCCGAACTCTTCCGGCAACCCCATTCGCCCGGCGGGAATGGAGTCGATCTGGCTCTGCCGCGCCTGCTGGAAGGTGATGCCGCGCTGTTCCATGGCAATATGCGCCATCTGTTGCTGGCGCGGCGTATCGAAACGTTCGGGCAACAGGTTATTGATCGTGACGTTGTCGGCGACAAACTCGCGCGACAGCCCCTTGCAAGCCGCCGTCAGACCCGCGCGTGAGGCGGCGGACAGCGTCATGTGGCCACGCGGCGTGCTGACCATCGCCGAGGTAATATTGATGATGCGGCCGAATTTACGCGCCCGCATCCCCGGCGTCAGCGCGCGGATCAACATCAGCGGCGCGAGCAGATTCCCCTGCAGCGCCGTCAACCACGCTTGCTCATCGAAGCCGAAGAAGTTGCCCGGCTCCGGGCCGGCATTGTTATTGACCAGAATATCGGCGTCCGGACAGGCCGCCAGCAGGGCCGCACGCCCTTCCTGCGTGGTGATGTCGGCGGCCACCGCCTGCACGCGGCCGCCGATTTCCGCCAACAGGCGCCGCCGAGCCGCTTCCAACCGCTGCGCATTGCGCCCGTTGATCCAGACGCTTGCCCCCTCTTTCAACAGCGCGGCGGCGCAAGCATACCCCAACCCGCTGCTGGAAGCGCAGACCAAGGCGCGTTTATCCGCAAGCTTCATATCCATAACCGGTCTCTCCTGTCGCCAGATAAGCCCATCGCTGAGCATGGTGATGTTGCTTAAATGTCATGCTAACGATAAAAAATATAGACATCAATAAAAAATATTCTTTACTATAAAAAATATATTTTTTGCGTTTCTGGCATTTCCACTATCACCCTTCAGGGAGAGCGCATGCAAGAGAACGAACGGTATGACTATATTGTGGTGGGCGGCGGTTCCGCCGGTTGCGTGGTGGCGGGCTTGTTGGCGGAAAGAACCGCCGCGCGCATTTTGCTGCTGGAAGCCGGGCGGGAGGACAAAAGCCTGTTCATCCGGATGCCGGCCGGCTTTCCGGAGATCGTCGGCAAGCTGGTTTGGCCCTACCAAAGCGACGATGAGCCGCATATGCGCCATCGTGCTATGGGCATACCGCAAGGGCGCGTGTTGGGCGGCGGCAGCTCGGTAAACGGGCAGCTGTATGTGCGCGGCCATGCACAGGACTACGATGACTGGGAGCAGCTCGACGGCTGTACCGGTTGGGGCTACCGCGATGTGCTGCCCTATTTTATCAAAGCGGAGTGCAACCAGAGCCTGCATGATGCCTACCACGGCGACCGCGGCCATCTCAAGGTCAGCGACTCCGGCTACCGCCACCCGCTGAGCTACGCCATCGTCAAAGCCGGGCAAGAGCTGGGTTATCCCTACTCCCTGGATTTCAACGGCCAACAGCAACAGGGCATCGGTTTCTATCAAACGACTACCTTTCAGGGGCGGCGCTGCAGCACCGCCGCAGCCTACCTGACGCCGATGCGCCGCCAACCCCATCTGCGCGTGATGAGCGGCGTACTGGTGGAACGCCTGTTGTTCGAACACGATCGCGCCGTCGGCGTCGCCTACATCGATACCGACGGCAAACGCCAGCAGGCGATGGCCGACCGCGAGATCGTGCTGTGCGCCGGCGCCATCGGCACGCCGAAGCTACTGATGCTGTCCGGTATCGGCCCGGCAGATCATCTGCGTGAGGTCGGCATCAAACTCACTCTCGACAGCCCGCTGGTTGGCCAACGCCTGCAGGATCACCTGCACTTCTCCGTTATCGCCGCCTTGAAGCACCCCATCAGCCTGCTCGGGCAGGACAAGGGCGTTAAAGCGCTGGCGAACGGCCTGGAATGGCTGCTGTTCAAACGCGGCATTTGCGCCTCCAACCTGCTGGAGTGCGGCGGATTTTTCGCCACCGGCGACGATGAGCGGCCTGACGTGCAGCTGATGGGGCTGGCGGCGGCGGACAACGTGGACGACAAAGGCCGGCAGGCGCAGAAGCTGCACGCGGTCTCGCTGAAGCTGGCCCACCTGCGGCCGCAGGCCCGCGGCGAAGTACGCTTGCGGGACAGCAACCCACGTTCGCTGCCCCGCATTCGGCTGAATTATCTGGCCGAGGAAGCGGACGTCGCCGCGCAAATCAGGGCGGTACGTCTGGGTTTGCGGCTGTTTCAGGCGCCGGCCTTGGCCGACGTGATCGAACGCGTGCTGTTGCCGACGCCGGATCAGCGCAGCGATGAACAGCTGGCGGAGTTCGTGCGCCAGCACGGTAAAACCGAGTACCACCCCGTCGGCACTTGCCGCATGGGCGCCGCGCCGGCGGATTCGGTGGTGGATTTACAGCTGCGCTTGCACGGCATAAGCGGCGTCCGCATCGCGGATGCCTCGGTGTTTCCCCGCATTCCGGCAGGCAACACCAACGCGCCAACCATCATGGTGGCGGAACGCGCGGTCGATATGATGCTGACAAGCCTCGAGGAGCAAGACGATGCATAAAAAACTGACGCTGACGTTTGACAACGGCCCCCACCCGGTAGGCACGCCGCTGGTGCTGCAAACGCTGGCGGAACGTCGAATTCTGGCCAACTTCTTTCCCATCGGCGAGAAAATCGCCGCAAAAGGCGGCGAAGCGCTGGTCGCCGCCGTCAAACAGGCCGGACACCGCGTCGGCATCCATACCCTGACCCACTCGTTGCCTTTGGGGCTCGGGGCGCCGGGCTTCGCTCGCCATGAGATCGCCGAAGGGCAAGCCCGGCTCGGCGTCTACAGCGAATCGCCCCCGCTGTTTCGCCCCTATGCCGGCAAAGGCATTCTTGGCCCGCACGTGCTGAACCAGGAAGCGGTCGAGGTTTTGCAGCAGCAGGGTTTTACCCTGGTGCTGTGGAATTCGGTGCCGCGCGACTGGGAACTGCCGACCCACGGTTGGGTGACGCGTGCGCTGGAAGATGTCGCCGCCCAGCCCTGGACGGTGATGGTGTTGCACGACGCGCGCCCGGAGGCGATGGAACATCTCGGCGATTTTCTCGATCGGTTGGTGCTGCGGGATGTGGAAATTACCCAGCAACTGCCCGACTGGGTGATGCCGATCCAGGCCGGCGTGGCACGCCATCCCTTCGCCGCCCTGGTGGCGCCGGCAACCGAGTAACAGCGCGATAAGGAGACAGGTTATGCAACCCGATAACGTGATTGGCGAGTTTCACTATCAACAATACCCGGTTAGGCTGCCACCGCTGGAGAGCGGCCGCGAAACGCGCCGCCATCAGGTGGTTATCGTCGGCGGCGGGCCGGTCGGTTTGGCCACCGCGCTGGCGCTGGCGCGACAGGGCGTCGCCTCGCTGGTTCTGGAGAACAACACCCAGGTGTGCACCGGCAGCCGAGCGGCCTGCATCTCGCGCCGCAGCCTGGAAATCCTCGATAAGCTGGGCGTCGCCGCCGCCTTTGTCGACAAAGGGCTGGCCTGGACGCGCGGCCGCAGCTTTTATCACGGCGAACAGGTGATGCAATTCGACATGCTGCTGGATGACAACCAGCAGTTTCCGGCGATGATCAACTTGCAGCAGTACTACATCGAGCAGTTCCTGTTGGACGCAGCGATGCATTGCGACGATCTGATCGAAATCCGCTGGGGTTCTGAGGCGCAGCGCATCGTGCCGTCAGACGAGGGCGTCAGCGTGTCGGTGCAGGCGGCGGGCGTCGATTATCAGCTCGAAGCCGATTGGCTGCTCGCCTGCGACGGCGGCCGCAGCCGCATGCGGGAGCAGCTGGGCTTGCATCTGCAGGGCCAGGTGCATAAAGGGCGTTTCGCCATCATCGATATCGAATTGGAAAGCGATACGCCGGCTGAGCGCCGGGTTTGGTTCGAAACGCCGCTGCGGCCCGGTCCGATGTGGATGCACCGCCAGCCTGACAATATCTGGCGCATCGATTACCTGCTGGAGGATCATGTCAGTGACGAAGAGGGTCTGAAACCGGAAAACGTGCTGCCGGTGGTGGAAGATTTTCTGCAGATGGTCGGCGAAACGGGACAATGGCGACCGATCTGGATCAGCATGTACAACGCCAAGGCACTGTCGCTGGAGCGTTACCGCCACGGCCGGGTGCTGTTCGTCGGCGATGCAGCGCACGTAGTGCCGATCTTCGGCGTGCGCGGCCTCAACGGTGGCCTGGACGACGCCTACAATCTGGGGTGGAAACTGGCCTATGTTCTGCAAGGGCGCGCGCCGGAGCGCCTGCTGGACAGCTACTCCCACGAACGGCGCGGCGCCTGGCGCGATAATGCCGATCAAGCGAGCCGCAGCGCGGAATTCATGTGCCCCGCTACGCCCGGCGGCACCACGCTGCGCAACGCGGTGCTGTCGCTGGCGGCCCGTCATCCGCAGTTTTCGTCGCTGATCAACCCACGTCAGACCCACAGCATCCGCTATGCGGACTCGCCGCTGAATACCCTGACGACGGGCGACGATCTGCCCGGCCCGGCGGTAGGCGCGGTGTTGGCCGAGTACCCGCTGTTGCGGGACGGCCGCCCTCACGCGCTGACCGGGTTGATCGACGCGCGCAGCTTCACCCTGCTGCGTTTCCCGGCGCGAGAAGAACATGGCGACACGGTACGGGAACGGCAAACGCGTTATCCGCTGCGCGTCGTCACCGTCGGTCTGCCGGGGCAGCCGCAGCCCGGCGATGCCGGCATGATTGAGGATCCGCACGGGCGGCTGCATGCCGCTTACGGCACCGCACAAGGCGCGCTGTATCTGGTTAGGCCCGATGGCCACGTGTGCTGGCGCTGGGAGCGGGCGCAACCGGCCACGGCCCAACAAATCGAGCAGGCCCTGCTGCGCGCCTGCGCTCACCTGAGCGGCGACGAGGAGACAACCGATGAACGCTGAGCTGAACGACCGTCAACGCGATGAGATCTATCGTCATTTCGAGCAGGCCGCCGGCCGCTTCAGCGGTGAAGACCTGGCGCTGTTTTTGGCGCGGCTGAACCTGTTGCTGCTGGAGGCACTGGCGGATGAACAAACGGCCCGGGCGTTGATTACCGAGGCTGCTGAGCTACCGCCAGAAAGCGTTCAACCCCCGGCGGAAAAAGCGGCACGCTGATAATACTCCGCCAGGAAGTCCACGAAGCTGCGTATGTTAACCGGCAGGTAGCGCCGGTTAACGTACAGCACGTACAGCGAACGGCTGGTCCACACGTATTCCGCCATCACCCTGACCAACGCACCGGCGGCCAGCGCTTCCCTGACCACGAACTCCGGCTCCAGGATAATGCCCCGGCCTTCAAGCGCGCTGGCGAGCAGCGCATCGCCGCTGTTGGCGCGCAGCGTGCCGAACACCGGCACTTCAATCGCCCGGCCCTGCGCATCCAGATATTCCCATTGTTCCGTACGCGGCAACAATGAATACATCAGGCAGTTGTGGTCCCGCAGCGCCTGCGGCGTGGCGGGAACGCCGTGCCGCGCCAAATACTCGGGCGAAGCGCAGAGAATGCGCGGAATGTCGCACAGCCGGCGTGCCACCAGAGTGGAGTCAGACAGGTTGGCTACGCGGATCGCCACGTCGATGCCCTGTTCGATCAGGTTGACCAGCTGATCGCTGAGGCAAAACTCCACCGCTACGCGCGGATAGCGGCGCTGATAGGCGGCGACGATAGCCGCCAGTTCGGCGCGGCAATAAGGGTGCGGCGCGCTGATGCGCAACGTGCCGCCCGGCTGCCCCTGGTTACCCATATACTCCTCCAGCGCCTGACATTCAGCGGTGATGCGCTGGCTGAACGCGTGGCATTCCCGCCCCGCTTCCGTCAGCGTCATCGAGCGCGTCGTACGCTGCAGCAAACGCACGCCGAAATGCTGCTCCAGCTCGGCGATGTGTTTGCTAACCCGCGGGCGTGAGAGATCGAGCGCCTCAGCGGCGGCGGTGAAACTGCCGCTGGCCACCACCGCGTTAAATACGCGCAATGCGTTGATCATATCCATGTTTTCTTCCCGTTTCCCCAGCGCGTTATTAGCACACTATAGGCCATCTATTGGTGCCTGTGTGTTACCAGTATGGTGCCGTTTGTCTACTCGTCGCGGTAACGTCGTCCCGCTAGTTTAGTTATTCACCCGCTAAGCGGTGTCCACTAAGGGATCCGAAATGAGTAGCCAAAGCAAAACCTTCGCCCAATGGCGGCAGCAAGCCGCCGGGCTGCAAATTGAAGGCCGCGCCTATATCGCCGGCCGGTATCAGGATTCAGCCGATGGCGCGACCTTCGTCGACGCCAGCCCGATCGACGGGCGACCGCTGGCCAACATCGCCGACTGTGATGAAGCCACGGTCAACCGCGCCGTGGCGGCCGCCGAACAGGCGTTCAAAGCCGGCGACTGGGCGCGGCGCACGCCGGCGCAACGCAAGGCGGCGCTGCTGCGGCTCGCCGACCTGGTGGCGCAACACCAGGAGGAGCTGGCGCTGCTGGAAAGCCTGGACACCGGCAAAACCATCCGCGAATCGCTGGATATGGACATGCAGGATGTGCAGACCGCCATCCGCTATTACGCCGAGGCGATCGACAAGGTCGCCGGCGAGATCGCCCCGACAGGTGATGCCTTTCACGGCATGATTACCCTGGCGCCGCTCGGCGTGGTGGCGGTGATGACGCCGTGGAACAACCCGCTGATGATCGCCTGTTGGAAGATCGCTCCGGCGCTGGCGATGGGCAACTCGGTGGTGTTCAAGCCGTCGGAGAAAGCGCCGCTGACCGGTATTCGCCTGGCCGAGCTGACCCGTCTGGCCGGTATCCCCGACGGCGTGTTCAACGTGGTCACCGGTGGCGCACAGGTGGGGAAAACGCTGGCGTTGCACCCGCGGGTGCGCGCAATGGCGTTCACCGGCTCCACTCAGGTGGCCAAACAACTGCTGATCTACGCCGGGCAGTCGAACATGAAACGCACCTTCCTTGAAGGCGGCGGTAAAAATGCGCACATCATTTTTGCCGACACGCCGGATCTGGCGCGCGCGGCGCGCTTCGCCGCGCTGGGATTCTGTGCCAATCAGGGCGCGGTGTGCGCTTCCGGCACCCGACTGCTGGTGCAATCCTCCATCAAAGACCGGTTCCTGACGCTGCTGCTGGAAGAGTTGAAGAAATGGCAGCCGGGCCATCCGCTGGATCCGGCCACGGCAATGGGCCCCTTAATCGATGCTCAACATCAGGCCAACGTGTTGCGCTATATCGAATCGGCGCGCGCTGAAGGTGCCGGCATCGTCAGCGGCGGCCAGGCCGACAACGCCCTGCTGCCGGGCGGGTATGTGCTGCCGCCCACGCTGATCGACAACGCCACGCCGGACATGACCGCTTCGCAAAACGAAATCTTCGGGCCGGTCGCCTCGTTGATGACCTTCGAAGACGAGGAGCAGGCCATTCGGTTGGCGAACGACAGCGAATACGGTCTGACCGTCGGATTCTGGACGCCGGACATCGCCAAGGTGCACCGCGTCGCTAGACAGTTGGAGGCCGGCACCGTGTGGGTCAACCATTTCCTGACGCGCGACATCCTTTCGCCGTTCGGCGGTTTCAAACAGTCCGGCATCGGCCGCGATCTGTCGCTGCACGCCCTGCCGCAGTACGGCGAAATGAAGGCCACCTGGATCGCGCTGCAAGATGTCGATGCCCATTGATCGGTCGAGAGGAAACACCATGAAGCAAGACAAAATCACCGCTAACGCCGGACGCCGCAAATTCATTGCCGCCAGCCTGGCGATGGGGGCGGCGGCGGCGCTGCCGTTTTCCGGCTATGCGCGCACTACCGCCCGCACCAACGATCCCAAATACGATTTTATCGTCATCGGCGCCGGTTCCGCCGGTTCGGTCGTGACTCGGCGACTGGTGGACGCCGGCCTGCGCGTGCTGTTGCTTGAGGCGGGGCCGCGCGATGACATGCCGGCGATCCATAACCCGCCGGAAGCGATGGCGCTGTGGCACTCCGCCGTTGACTGGGGGTTTTCGACTCAGCCGCAGACCTTCGCCGGCAAACAGGATATCTATTGGCCGCGCGGAAAAACGCTGGGCGGATCCAGCGCCATCAACGGCATGATGTACGTGCGCGGCCTGCCGGCAGATTATGACAACTGGGCCGCGCTGGGCGCCGCCGGCTGGGCCTGGCGAGATGTGCTGCCCTATTTCCGCAAGGCGGAAAACTGCAATATCGCCGGGCTTTCCGCGCAGCATGCCACCGGTGGCCTATTGCAGGTTTCACGCCCGGCGATGACGCCGCTGGCCCACGCGTTTGTCGAAGCGGGCCAACAGGCGGGCTTGCGCTGGGTTGAGGATTACAACGACGGCAACGATCCCAGCGGAGTCAGCTTCCCGCAATACACCATGACGCCGGACGGCAAACGGGCCAGCGCCTGGGTGTGCTACGGCGACGCCATTCGCCAGGCACCGAACCTGTCGGTCATGACGGAAGCGCGGGTGTTGAAGCTGTTGAACCAGGGCGATCGCATTACTGGGGTACACTTCCTGCATCGCGGCATCGACTATCGTATTGAAGCTAAACATGAGGTGCTGCTGTGCGCCGGGTCGCTGATGAGTCCTTCCATTTTGCTGCACTCCGGCATCGGCCCGGCGCAGCAGCTGGAAAAACTGGGCATGACGGCGCTGGTCAACCTGCCCGGTGTCGGTGAGAACCTGCACGATCACCTGGTCTGCCCGATGGTGTGGTCTTCCCCGCAGCCGGTCGCGGTCGGCCAGGCTTCCGGCATCGAAGCACAGATTTTCCATAAATCAGCGCCGCAGCTGAGTGGCCCGGATACGCAGTCGCTGCTGTTCACCATGCCGTTCCTGCCCGGCGTTAGCCAGGGGTATACCGTCACGCCGGGTCTGGTACGGCCGAAAAGTCGCGGCCGGCTGTGGCTCGGTTCACGCGATCCCCTGCGTCCCCCGTTGATGGATCCGCAGGTGTATGCCGAGAACGAAGATCTGGAGATCATGACCGACAAGGCACTGTTAATGCGCGACGTGATGCACCAGAGCGCGATGGCACCGTGGCGCGGCCGGGAACAAGGCCTGGATGGCGTGAACAGTCGCGCGCAAATGCGCGACTATATCCGCCGTGCCACCGGTTCCTACCACCATCAGGTGGGCACCGCGCGCATGGGCGTCGACGACATGGCGGTGGTCAATCCGCAGCTGCAGGTGCGCGGTTTGTCGGGGCTGCGGGTGATCGACGCCTCGGTGATGCCGGTCATTCCCAGCGGCAACACCAATGCGCCCAGCATCATGATCGGTGAAAAGGCCGCCGACATGATCCTCGCCGGTCGTTAAGGCCTTTGCCGCCCGACGCCGGGCGGCACTCTTCACACTCTCAAACAGATAAGTCATAGCGTGCGAAAAAGATAACCATGCATAATGGCAAGCGGCGGATGCAGCATAGGTGACGTTCACCTGCATCAGACGCCTTCTCTTATCTTCAGCGCCACAGGATACGCACGCATGACTGACCCCGATTTCAACCTGCTGATCGCGCTCGACGCGCTGCTGACGGCGGGCAGCGTCGCCGGCGCGGCACGGCGTCTCGGTTTAAGCGCCTCGGCGATGAGCCGCACGCTCAGCCGGCTGCGCGCCGCCACCGGCGATCCCCTGCTGGTGCGCGCCGGCCGCCATATGGTACTGACACCTTATGCCGAAACGCTGCGTGAGCGGGCGCGAAACGCGACGTTCGAAGCCCGCGCGGTGCTGCGACCGGCACAGGGTGAGCTGGATCCGGCCAGGCTGGATCGCACCTTTACGCTGCGCGCCAACGACGGTTTCGTCGAGGCCTTCGGCCCGGCGCTGATCGCCGCCGCTGCCGAACAGGCGCCGCGAGTACGGCTGCGCTTTGCGCCCAAACCGGAGAAAAGCGACCGCCCCCTGCGTGAAGGGCTGGTCGACCTGGAGATTGGCGTGCTGGGCGATATGGGGCCGGAAATCCGCCTGCAGGCGCTGTTCCGCGATCGTTTCGTCGGCGTGATGAGAACCGCACATCCACTGGCGCGGCAACCGGAGATCGGCGCCGCCGCCTATGCCGCCTGCGGCCACGTGGTGGCCTCGCGCAGCGGACGCATCCTCGGGCCGGTTGACGCCGCGCTGGCAGAGCTGGGGCTGGCGCGCCATATCGCCGCCGTGGTGCCGAGCTTTCCGGCTGCGCTGGCGGTCGCGCAAGCCTCGAACCTGCTGGCGTTGCTGCCCGCCTCCTTCCTGCACGCGCAACCGGCCGACGGCCCGCTGCGCGTTTTCGAACTGCCGGTGAAAACGCCGCCCATCACCGTGTCGCAAATGTGGCATCCGCGCCTGGACGCCGAGGCAGATCACCGCTGGCTGCGGCAGCTGGTGCTGACTGTCTGCCGCCAGAGATCAGATAAATAAAATGCATTCCGAACAATAAAACCTTAATCAGTTGCGCACTAATGCTGACTTAGGTGTCAGTGGTGAGTTTTCAGATATATACTCCCACTCAATACGCAATACTTTCAATTTTGAAATCATGTCATCATCTTGTAGTCCTGATTTTTTTGAACGGAGGTTCTCTAGTTGCCGTCTTAATTTCCCATAACTGCTGGCGGCAGAACGATGCAACTCGGCTTTCTCAGCAAAGCGGCCGAACGACACGATGCCCGACAATGCCGCTGACAGAACGCTGATGAAAAACAGCATGAGTTTTAATCCACCATCGGCCTGTAGAAAAAAGCACGACGTCACAATCGTTGAGCTAAAAATCAATAAATAGCCTGTATAATCAGCCCACCGATACAACCTTTCCGAACACACATAGTGCCCCGTTTGAGCATTGCATAACCTTGTGTACCAATCCGCCATCAAAGCATCCATGTCCTTATATTTCTCAATCCCAGAATCGCTCACAATTCACTCCAAATAAGCTGTAGTAGATAAAATAACAATAAGAAATTATTCCAATGAAAATGGAATGCGTGCAAAGATCTCCGCTTATAATAATCTCTTTAGGCTAAAATTTATTTTGCCAAAAGTAAATTTGACGTCAAGTGCTCACCACTATTATCTATTATTTTTTAAATATCCTGCCGAATTGAATAATGTGAAAACTTGCCAGGTATTGCGCAATAATACAACATAGCGCTCATGATGCCTGACTCAGTGAAACGCCCATGACGCTTCCCCCTCTCTGGCCGGTATTCGACGGCCATAACGACCTGCTGCTCAACCTGTGGCTGCAGCACGACGACGATCCGGTCACCGCCTTCTATTCGCGCGTCGCGCCAGGCCACCTCGATTTTTCTCGCATGCGGCGCGGCGGATTCTGCGGCGGGCTGTTCGCGGTGTTTATTCCGCCGGTCAGCTATATCGCTCAGGTGCGCAACCAAACGCAGGATGAGGCGCAGGCGGCCTTCGATCCGTTGGCGATCGCCGAACGGCAGGTAGCCATCATGCAGCAGCTGGAACAGGCCTCCCAAGGGCAGTTGCGTATCTGCCGTACGGCCAAAGAAATAGAACAGTGCCGTCTCAACCGGCAAATCGCCGCGGTGTTGCATATCGAAGGCGCCGGTATGATCGACGCGGAGCTGACGCAGCTGGATGCCTTCTATCAGCTGGGCGTGCGCAGCATCGGGCCGTTCTGGAATCTGCCGAACGCCTTCGGCACCGGCGTCAGCGGGCCGTTCCCCGGCTCACCCGATACCGGTCCCGGCCTGACGCCGGCCGGGGAAGCGTTGATTCACGCCTGCAACCGGCGCCGCATCCTGATCGACGTCTCGCACATGAACGAGAAAACCTTCTGGCAAACCGCCGCGCTGAGCCGCGCGCCGCTGGTCGCCACCCACTCCAACGCCCACGCCCTCTGCGCGCAGCCGCGCAACCTGACCGACGCGCAGCTGGACGCCATCGCCCAGAGCGACGGAATGGTCGGCGTCAATTTCGGCACCGCCTTCCTGCGGGCGGACGGCAAACGTGACAGTGCAACGACTGACGTAACCGAAATTGTTAAACACGTTGAGTATTTGATCGCTAAACTTGGAGAAGATCGCGTGGGATTTGGCTCTGATTTTGACGGGGTCAACGTACCGCAACCGTTGGAGGATGTCGGTGGGCTGCCGCGCCTGACGCAAGCGCTGGCGCAGGCCGGGTTCGATAACCGGCTGCTGGAAAAGCTGACCTGGCGCAACTGGCTGAACGTGCTCGCCGCCACCTGGGGTGAATAAACCGGTTACGCTTTAAAAGTTGCGATCTCCGTCACATTTCGTCAACACTGGGCCAGCCTAATGCGAACGTTTCTCATTGGGTTTGACACATCACGCTGCATGCAAAGGAGCACCGCTATGACTACCTGGACTAAACCTGAGTTTGTTGACCTGCGTCTGGGGCTGGAAGTGACGCTGTACATTTCCAACCGTTAATCGCCTGTCTGCCCGCCTCTCGCGCGGGCATTTCTTTCCTTTTTCTTCTGGTTCAGACATGCAGATAAAAGTTCTCGGCTCGGCGGCGGGCGGCGGCTTTCCCCAGTGGAATTGCAACTGCGAAAACTGCCGCGGCGTGCGCGACCACAGCATCAACGCCACGCGCCGCACGCAATCCTCTATCGCCGTCAGCGACGACGGTAAAAACTGGGTGCTGTGCAACGTTTCCCCGGACATTTGCCATCAGCTGCTGGCCGCACCCGAATTGAATAATCCCGACGTGCTGCGCGGCACCGGCATTGGCGCGATCGTGCTGACCGACAGCCAGATCGATCACAGCGCGGGCTTACTCAATTTGCGTGAGGGCTGCCCGCACCACGTCTGGTGCACCCCTGAGGTGCATGACGATCTCAGCACCGGTTTCCCGGTGTTTCCCATGCTCTCCCACTGGAACGGCGGGTTGATTCACCACCCGGTAACGCCCGGTGAACCGTTCCACACGGCGGTCTGCCCGAACGTGCGCTTCACCGCCATTCCGCTACTCAGCAACGCGCCGCCTTATTCGCCGTACCGCGATCGCCCGCTGCCAGGCCACAACGTGGCGCTGTTTATCGAAGATACCGCGCGCGGGGTCGGCCTACTGTATGCGCCGGGCCTGGGTGAGCCGGACGCGGCGCTGATGCCGTGGCTGCGCCGCGCCGATTGCCTGCTGATCGACGGCACGCTGTGGCGCGACAACGAGCTGGCCAACGTCGGCGTGGGCCGCAATACCGGCAAAGACATGGGGCATTTGGCGCTGGCGGAAGAACACGGGCTGGCGGCCCTGCTCGCTACCTTGCCCGCCAGGCGCAAAATCCTGATCCACATTAACAATACCAACCCAATCCTCAATGAAGACTCGGTAGAGCGGCAAAGCCTGACCGCCACCGGCATCGAGGTGAGCTGGGACGGCATGCACATCGAACTGTAGGGAACCGCCATGACGCAACCACTTCCCCTTTCTCCGCAGGCGTTTGAAGCGGCGCTGCGCGCCAAAGGCGCTTATTATCATATTCACCACCCGTACCACATCGCGATGCATAACGGCGAAGCGACCCGCGCGCAGATTCAGGGCTGGGTGGCCAACCGCTTCTACTACCAGACCAGCATTCCGATCAAGGACGCGGCGATCATGGCCAACTGCCCGCAGCCGGAAACCCGTCGTAAATGGGTGCAGCGCATCCTGGATCACGACGGCTACGGTGACAGCGAAGGCGGCATCGAAGCGTGGCTGCGCCTGGGCGAAGCCGTCGGGCTGCAGCGCGACGCCCTGCTCTCTGAAGAGCTGGTGCTGCCGGGCGTGCGCTTCGCGGTGGATGCTTACGTCAATTTCGCACGCCGCGCCTGCTGGCAGGAAGCGGCCTGCAGCTCGCTGACCGAACTGTTCGCGCCGCAGATCCACCAGTCGCGCCTTGACAGCTGGCCGCAGCATTACCCGTGGATCGACGCCGCCGGCTACGACTATTTCCGCAGCCGCCTCGGCCAGGCCAACCGCGACGTGGAGCACGGCCTGTCATTGGCGCTGGACTATTGCGACACCGTAGAGAAGCAACAGCGCATGCTGGAGATCCTGCAGTTCAAGCTGGATATTCTGTGGAGCATGCTGGACGCCATGAGCATGGCCTATACCCTGAACCGTCCCCCGTACCACAGCGTGACCACCGCGCGGGTATGGCACAACCAGAGGCTGGTGTAATGACGCTGAACCCTGAACACACCCCCGTCTTCCGCCGCGGTTACCGCCTGCAATGGGAGCAGGTGCAAAACAGCCACGTGATCCTCTACCCGGAGGGCATGGCCAAGCTGAACGACAGCGCCGCCGCCATTTTGCAGCTGGTCGACGGCCAAACCACGCTGCACGGCATCATCGCGCAGCTAAACGCCCGCTTCCCCGGTGCCGAAGGGCTGGCGGACGACGTGCTGGAGTTTTTCCAGCGCGCCTACGAACAGAAATGGGTGACCTTCCGTGACTGAACCACGCGCGCCGGCGGTGAATCCGCCACTTTGGCTGCTCGCGGAGCTGACCTACCGCTGCCCGCTGCAGTGCCCGTACTGCTCCAACCCGCTCGATTTCGCCGCGCAGGAAAAGGAGCTGACCACCGCGCAGTGGATCGAGGTGTTTCGCCAGGCGCGGGCGATGGGCAGCGTGCAGCTCGGTTTCTCCGGCGGCGAACCGTTGGTGCGTAAAGACCTGCCCGAGCTGATCGCCGCCGCGCGCGATCTCGGGTTTTACACCAACCTGATCACCTCCGGCATCGGCCTGACCGAGAAAAAGTTGCAGACCTTCGCCGACGCCGGGCTGGACCATATCCAGATCAGTTTTCAGGCCAGCGACGAAACGCTGAATGCCGCGCTGGCGGGTTCCGCCAAGGCGTTTCAGCAGAAGCTGGCGATGGCCAAAGCGGTCAAGGCGCTCGGCTATCCGATGGTGCTCAACTTCGTGCTGCATCGCCATAATATCGACCAGATCGACCGCATCATCGAACTGGCGATCCAGCTGGACGCCGACGACGTCGAGCTGGCGACCTGCCAGTTCTACGGCTGGGCGCACCTGAACCGCGAAGGCCTGTTACCGACCCGCGAACAGATCGTCGCAGCGGAAGCGGTGGTGAAACGCTATCGCGAACGCATGGCCGCCGACGGCAAGCTGGCCAACCTGCTGTTCGTCACCCCGGACTACTACGAAGAACGGCCCAAAGGCTGTATGGGCGGCTGGGGAGCGATCTTCATGAGCGTGACGCCGGAAGGCATGGCGTTACCCTGTCACAGTGCTCGTCAGCTACCGATCGCCTTCCCGTCGGTGCTGGAGCACGATCTGCAGCATATCTGGTACCACTCGTTCGGTTTTAACCGCTATCGCGGCGATGACTGGATGCCGGAGCCCTGCCGTTCCTGCTCGGAGAAAGAGAAAGACTACGGCGGCTGCCGCTGCCAGGCGTTCATGCTGACCGGCAACGCCGACAACGCCGACCCGGTATGCGGCAAATCGCCACACCACGGCGCTATTCTGGCGGCACGCGAAGCGGCGAACCGCACGCAGATCGGTATCGAACAGCTGCGTTTTCGCAATCAGGCCAACTCCCGGCTGATCTTCAAGGGTTGACCATGACACTCACCGCCGCCTCGTGGCAGCTCGAAAACGGTTTGGCCGTCAAAGCGATAACCGCCCCCACGGCCACCGGCGCCGCCGCACTGGTGCGCATCGAAGCGGGCAGTTTTCAGGCGCCCGTCGCCTGGCCGGGCCTGGCGCATCTGCTGGAACATATGCTGTTTCGCGGCAGTGCGAATTTCACCGCGCAGGATGGCCTGATGAGCTGGACACCGGCGACCGGCGGCCGGCTGAACGCCACCACCCAAGCCACGCAAACCGCTTTTTTCTTCGAGGTGGGCGCCGACCATGTCGAGCAGGGGTTGGCGCGGCTTTGCGATATGCTTGCCGCCCCGCAGCTGGCGGCGGAAGCGATAGCGCAGGAGATCGAAGTCATCGACGCCGAATATCGCCTGCTGCGCGCCGATACTGAAACCCGCTGCGAAGCCGCGCAGCGGCAGATGTTCCGCGGCCTTGACGCGTTGCACCGTTTTCATATCGGCAGCCGCGCAGTTTTCGGCAACGATATTCCGGCGTTGCAACACGCGCTGCGGCAATTTCACCGCCGCTATTTCCGCGCGCCGAACATGACGCTGTGGCTGCAAGGCCCCCAGTCGCTGGAGCAATTGCATGTGCTGGCACAGCGCTACGGCAGCCTTTTGCCCCAGGGCCGCGTCGCGCCGCACGTGACGTTGCCGCCGCTGAGCGCCGCCGAAGATTACACCCTTGATCTCCCCGGCGCGCCGCAGCTGCGGCTGGTGTTCGCCCTGCCGCACTCCCGGTCGCGCGGCTGGCTGCGGCGGCTGGAGCGTTTGTTGCTGGACGCAGCGCCCGGCGGGCTGCTGGCCCGGCTGCGCGCTCAGGCGTGGTGCGACGGCATTCGGCTGGATTATGCGCGCTGCAGCGAGAACAGCGCGCTACTGAGCGTTATATTCACCGTCAATCACGGTTCTGCCGCTGAAGCCGCCCATATCGAAAGCGCCCTGCGGGCGTGGCTGCAGGCATTGCTCTCGCTGACGCCGGCTCAGCTTGCGCATTACGGGCAACTGGCAAATCGCGACTTCCACCGTTTGGCGCCGCTCGATCAGCTGCGGGCCAGAGCGCTTGGGTTACCGCCGACGGAACCGAATGACGACTGGGCACGGCATATCGCCGCGCTGATTGCGGCACGGCACCGTCGCCTGGTCGTGCGGCCCGATGGCGGCGGCGAAACGCGTGAAATTCAGGGGTTGCCGCTGGCGCTCGGCACCTTCGCCGGCGCCGCACTCACGCCCGCAGTGGAGCCTTTCCACTTTTTCTCTTCCTCGGCGGCGCTGCCGAACCCGACACTGCCTGCGGGCCTGGCGCCACTGCGGCATCGGCTCCCTGGCGCAGCGCAGCCGGTGTTGATGCTGCGACCGGCGCCGTTCAGCGCATTCAGCGATGAACAGGCCTACCGCATACAGGCGGCGTTACGCGCCGGCTCGGCAGAATTGGCGCACCGGGAGGGACATTTAAGCTTCGAACGCCATCAGGGCGTCTGGTTGCTGCAACTGACGGGCAGCGAAGCGCTGATCTGCCACGGGCTGAGCATCGTTAACCGCGCGCTGGCGGCGTTCTCACCGGCCATCATCAACGAGGCGGCGAGAAACCTGCGCCATGCCCAGTTGAAAGAGCAAAACGATATTGCCATTCGCCGTCTGTTAGCCCAGCTGCCGGCGACGTTAAGCGTGGCGACGTCACCGGCGCAGTGGCATGCCACCTTGATCGGCGGCGGTGATGCGCTACCACAGCAGCTGTCGCATTTACTGTACGACTTCCCCTATTCCGTAACTACGGAGCCGCAGGTGCCGCCCCATCAGTATCATCGCCCCGTCACGCTGACGGAAAGCGGCACTGAGCACGCCCTGCTGCAGTTTTACCCGCTGCCACACAACGAAGCCGAAGGGCGCTGGGCGCTGCGCGTGCTGGCCCAGCTTTATGCACCGCGTTATTTCCAGCGGCTGCGCGTACAGCGCAACGTCGGCTATGTAGTGCAATGCGCCTTCCACCGCAGCGCCGATACCGAAGGCCTGCTGTTCGCCCTGCAATCCCCGGCATTCGCCGTTGAGCAGCTACGGCAGTTTACCGACGACTTTTTACGGCAAATGCGCCATGAACTGGCACACCTCGGCGGTGAAGAGTGGGAACAGGCGCAACAGACGTTGCGGCAACGTTTGCAACACCTCAGCGCGGAGCCGTTGCAGCGCGCCTGTGAAATCGTCCTGGAAAATCGCCCCGCTGTGGCACAGGTGGCCGCAATGCCGGCGGAGCAGCTGCGGCGCTGGCAGCAGCGGCTATTCAATTGGCCAAACAACAGCGGTGCCACGTGGCGGAGGCCATGATTACCATCGTCGACGGCTTGCCGCTCACCCAATAAAAAGCCCCCATCGTTGCGATGGAGGCTGAGTAAGGTCAAACGGGATAAAGCGATCAGAAGCGCCAGGTCAGACCGGCGTTGACGCTGTTGTCCTGGTGGTTTGACGACAATTGCCCGCCGTAGCCGAGGGACAAGACGGCGTTCTTGTTAACCGAAACGTCCACGCCTGCCTTCAGAACCGCGCCATCGCGAGAAACCGGCACGCTGTTCACGTCAAACGCCGCATCGGTGCGTTTGAACATCAACTGCGTTTTGCGCTCCAGCTTGCCATACTGGTGCTGCCAGCCCAACTCACCGCGCAGCGCGATCGCCACGCTATCGGCCTGCCACTGCGTATCGGCGCGCAGACCCAGCGTCGAAGCGGTGGCGGACTGGTTTTGCTTGTCCCCCCGCAGCGCCGCCGCGCCGCCGTGCTCGTTGATCCCTTCGTTACGATAGTGGGTGTACGCCAGGTTAACGAACGGCTCAAGATTGAGCGTGTCGTTGCTCCAGTCGTAACCGCTTTCGATAAACAGCTGGCCGGTGCGCGCGTTATAGCTGGCTTTTTCGCGATCCGACTGCGCACCGTAGTTCACCGAGCGCGAGGTGTCGATACGGTGCCAGGTATAGGCGCTCCCCGCCCGCAGCGCCAACGCGCCGAAGCGTTTGCCGCCGTACAGCCCCAGATGGTAGTTGTCGCTGTGAGCGTCTGACTGATAACCGCCATCCAGCGAGGTGCGGGTGTACCCGGTCATCACCCCAAGCCGACCGTCGTCAAACAGCTCACTGTCCAGCCCCAATAACACGCCGTAGGTGGATGTCTGGTAACCGGTGGCGTTGTCGTTGCCGGAAGCATGTCCCCAGCTGCCCAGCAGTTTCGCCCAGGCGCCGTTATCATCCGCTTTGATGTCGGTAGCAATGCGGCGGCCTTCCGCCTGGCGCAGACGCTCGGTAGCCGTGTCGCGCAGATAGCGGCTTTCGTTGAGCTGGGCGGCAGCCATATCCGCGTGGATCTGGCCGGACAGCTGGCGGGTTGCCTGTTGCAGCTCTCTGGCCGAGGTGAAACCGAGGAAGCTTTCATAAACCGGATGACCGGCAACCGGATTCACGTCTTCGGTAACGGCTTGCGCCTCGCCTTCATCGCCTTGCAGCAGGTTCGCCGCTGCAGCGGTTGGGGCCGCCACGCTGCGCTTGACCGTTTCCGTTACCGGTTCCGTCGCGTTGAGCGTTTCCACCGCGCGAGCCACCGCTTTCTCGTTCTCCGTACCGGCCAAGCTGTCGAAGCGGGCGGCGGTGCGCGTGATGCCAAGACCGACCTCATTGCCCTGATAATCCAGCGCCACGTTGACAAACGGGTACGCAGGGTTGGCGTTTTCGAAACGGCCGGTGACGCCGCTCGTCGTCGTCAGGATAGTGTATTTGTTGCCCAGCAGGCTTTGCGCTTCACTCTGCGACAGCAGGTTAGTGCTGTGCTCCAGGCTGACATTCACGCTACCGCCGTTCAACAAGGCGCGGCGCGCCTCGATTTTATCGCTGCGGCCATTTCCCGCCACTTCGACGTTATACTGCGAGCCGCGTTCGAATATGGCGTCATTCAACACGTGCAGCGTGCCGATGCCGTTACCCGGCGCAACGCTGCCGCCCCGGCCGGCCCTGAAGGCATTCACGGTGCCGCTGCCGGCCAAGGTGCCGCTATTTTCGATATAGACGTTGGAAACCACCGAACCATTGATCGCCAGCGCCCCCTGTTTCACCCAGGTATCGCCGCTGTAGGTATTGTTGCCCAACAGCGCCAACGTGCCGGCACCCGTTTTGGTCAATCCCCCGTGGCCGGTGATGTCATTGCTCCACGAATCGAAGTCGCATTCGATCGACGTGCAGCGCCGTTCAACCGTGGTGCCAGGTTCGACGATATTTCCCAGACCGGGAATATTCACCACGAACTGTTTTTCGCTATAAGAGCCAGGCACATAAAATTCCTGCGGAATATCCTCTTTGGTGATAAACATTTTCGGCCCGTTGATCGCATCCCGTAAATTGACGCGCCCCCAGCCGAACAGATTGTCAATACCGGCAACGCCCAAATCGGTGGCAGTGGTTTTAATTACCGCGGATATTTGATCGGCGCTCATATAAGGGAAGCGTTGCATCAATACGGCAGCGACGCCGGTAACATGCGGTGCCGCCATTGAGGTGCCGGATTTATTGCCGTAGCCGGGATTAAGCGACAGCTCGCCTTTATTATAGGCTTCACGATTAACGGCGCCGCCGGTATTCGATTCCAGTCGGCCGACGGTGCTGTAGATATCGGAACCCGGTGCGGAAACGCAGTAACTGGCCGTTTGCCCACAGCTGGTCGAAGAGACGCTTAACGTGTTTTCGTCGCTCAGGTTGGTCACGATCAGGTAATTATTCAACACGTCCGGGAAGGCGTAAGGCAGTGACTTTTGCGCCTCAGGAATATTGTAGTTGTTGTAATTGCCCGCCGAGAAGACGATCAGCTTACCGTGTCTGGCCGCCCGCAGCAGCGCCGACATGGAGTTATGTGCGCCGGTTGGTACCGGCTGTTCGCTGCCCCATTCCACGCTGGCCTTGCTGCGCATCATTTCGCCGATCACGTCGCTTTTAACGAACGCCACATAGTCCGGTCTGCCATTCGGCAACCAAATGATATCGCCTTTCGCGTCTCGCCGAATGTCCGGCGCAATCCCCCAACTGTTGTTGATGACGCGAGCAGCGCTCTGAATCAGCTCTTCACGGCCGTTGCGGTTACCGTAGTCATTCAACTTGGTGCCGATAATATCCGCGTCGAAAGCCACGCCGTGCATGCCGGAACCGTCTCTTTTCGCCGCTGCAATACCGGCTACGTGGGTGCCGTGATCGCCAAAAGACATATTATCTTGTCTATCGTACGAGAAATTATAGCTGCCGTTATCCAGCCGCGTCAGTTTGCCGGCGAATTCAGAATGGGAAAGAACGGCATTATCGATAATGCCGATTGTCACGCCTTTTCCGGTATACCCCCGGGCGTAGGCGAATTCGGCAGAAATAGCCCCAAGCCCCCATTGACGATTAAATTCAGCGGTTTTCCAACTGCCGGGCGAACCGAGCAAGCCGGGATCATTATAAGCGGCGAGAGAAGAATGTATGGATAAGCCATAACAGCCAAGAAAAACGCAGTACGCTAACTTCAATTTTTTATTAAGTATCATTTTACGCTCCATGTTTATTTATACCCAGAAGAAAACTTACGTTTTAACCGCCCTGCGACCTCCCGTAACAGCGAAACGATAGATGGCGCATGCCGGCCCGATGTGGGCTGCATGAGAAATTGAGTCGGTACAAACGGGTGCGGGCATCCAGCGACGGCATGCCGCCGCGCCACGCACTTAAAGCGTGGGTGCCTGAACAGGAGGCGAATGGACGTTGGCCGGGGAGGATCCCGGTTTCGTTACGCCGTCTGCGCCCGGCCGTCTGGCTTGGGCGCGAGCATCTGGCTGTGGTTGCATCTCGCTTAATTATCCAGTTTTATTAATGATTTTCATTCGCGAGGCTATCTTATACGTAAGCAAAGTGTCAACAGATGAAACAAAACATTTCTTGATTTGCATCATGACTTTTCTGGCAAGCGCCCACAAATGCCCCTCCGCCGGCCGACGAAGAGTGCATAAAATGGCGTTTATTGCCGCTTTGAGTGAGGATTTCTTCAGTGAACGCGCATAAGCCGTACCCCATGCCGGCCAGAGTAACATCATGCCGGCTGTTCATTTCGCCAAATAGAAACATCAATAGTCATTAATTTTCAGGGCAATCACGCGATGTGGTCGGAGCACTTATTTTTCTTCGCAATATAAGATCCGCTTATAAATAACAGGAATATTCCTAATGCGTTCACGCAAGATGTATTCCATGCTACCGGGCTGATTTTTAGTCGCGTCCCCTGGCTATTCCAATTTTCGTTGGCAAGACTATATTGATAGAGGCTCTGCTATAGAGCGAGAATATGGGTAATTTTCCGAGGAAATACCGCATGACCCTGTTGCCCGAGCAGACCAATAACAAAAATCCGATTGATATCTATGGTGAAATCGTCGACGACTTACCCGGTCTGATTTGCTTCGGCAACCGCCTTGGCGGTTACTTTAATAAACTGTGGCGCGACTATACCGGTGCAATCGCCGGTGAACACGGCGCCGCCGACTGGCTCGACGCCCTGCATCCCGACGATCGCGAGCGGCTGGCCACGCAATGGCGCCAGGCGATGGTCGCCCTCTCCTCGTTCGCCGGCGAAGCTCGCCTGTGCGATCGCAGCGGCGAATTCCGTTGGTTTATGCTGGCGTTCAATGCCCGCCAGGATGGCGTGGCGCTGGAGCCAAGCTGGTACCTCACCGCCACCGACATCCACCCGCAAATACTGCAACGCCAGCAAAACGCGCAGGCGCTCTCCATCCAGCAAGACATGTTGGACGCCAGCGTCGACTGCATCAAAGTGATCAATAACGACGGCACGCTGCGCCACATGAACCGCTCCGGCAGCCTGGCGCTCGGCCTCGATCCGGCGCAAAAGGAGTTCGGCATGCCCTGGCTGGGGCTGTTGTCGCCCGAGGTCCGCCGCCGCGGCAGCAAGGCGCTGCGCAACGTCAGGGCCGGTAAGAACGCGCGCTTCACGGGGTTAAGCGTCACGCCGCAGGGCAAGAAACAGCACTGGGACAACATTCTCACGCCGGTCAGCGATGAACACGGCGCGGTGGCCGAGATCTTGTGCGTCTCGCGCGACGTGACTTCACAGCGCGTAATGGAACAGCGCCTGCTGCTCGCCAGCGAGTATGATGAATTGACCGGCCTGCCCAACCGGCGCTTGTTCAAGAAAAAGCTGAAGCAAGAGATGAAGCGCGCCCTGCACGGCAACAAGTCGCTCGGACTGGTGCTGCTGGATCTCGACCATTTCAAACTGGTGAACGACACGCTGGGCCACGCAGCGGGCGATCACCTACTGCGGGTTCTGGGCAAAAGGCTTAGCGCCTGCATGAATGCGCATTCGTTCGTCTCTCGCCTCGGCGGCGACGAATTCGCGGTGGTCATCAGCGACGTCGAAAACGAGCAAGATATTTTCCGCATCGCCAACAAGTTTCTGCTGCAGTTGGAGACGCCGATCACCCACGGCGGCAAGACGCTGCATTGCGGCATGAGCATCGGTGGCGCCATTTACCCCAAAGACGCCCGCGACGCCTCCGAGTTGATGAAATGCGCCGATACCGCGCTGTATGAGCTGAAAGACGGCGGCCGCGGCGGGGTGTACATGTTCGATCGCAAGATGATGGACAAGGCCCGCGCCCGCGCCAGTCAACTGAACTACGCGCGCCAGATCGTGCGCGACAATCGCATTCGCCCCAGCTACCAGCCGAAGGTCAGCCTGACCGACGGCAGCATCGTCGGCTTCGAAGCGCTGCTGCGCTGGCATTGCCCAATCAACGGCGTGCAGTTGCCGGCGACGGTGTGCGAGGCGTTTAACGACTACGAACTGGCGACCAAAATCAGCGAAGCCATGCAGTTGAAGGTCTTCGCCGATATCGCCCGCTGGCGCGCGGCCGGCGTGGCGGTGCGGCCCATCTCGCTGAACGTGTCGCCGATCGAGTTTTTACGCGACAACTACGCCGAAACCTTCCTGCAGCGCCTGCTGAAATTCCACATTCCCCACCACCTGATCGAGCTGGAGGTAACCGAACACGCGTTCAACAAGCACGGGTCGAAATACGTGCTGCGCGCGCTGCAAATGCTCAAAGAGATGGGCATCCGCATCGCGCTGGACGACTTCGGCACCGGCCACTCCTCGTTCAGCCACATCATGGACTACCCGCTGGACTGCATTAAGCTGGACTGCGACTTCATTCAGCGTATGAACAGCGAACCGGCGATCCTGGCCATCGTGGAAAGCATCGGCATCCTCGGACAAAAACTGTCGATCGATATCATCGCCGAGGGCGTGGAAACCGAGCAGCAGCGGCAAACGCTGTGCGAAGCCGGTTTCCATATTGGCCAGGGGTTCCTGTTCAGCCGGGCGGTGGAATCCCAGCGGGTACCGGCGCTGCTGCAGGCGGCACCGCAGCCTATCGACGGCCGCTGAATCAGACGGCCTTCAGCGTTTGTCTAACGGCTTTAGCTGCATGCCCAGCAGCGTCGCCACGCAAATGCTCGCTCCGGCGTAGAAGGTGGCGGCGGAACCGACCAGCTCCCACAGCGCGCCGGCGCCAAGGCTCGCCAACAGTAGCGCCACGCCGCTGATCAGGTTGAACATGCCGAACGCGGTGCCGCGCAGGTGCGCCGGCGCGGTCTGCGCCACCATCGCCGCCAACAACCCCTGGGTCATGCCCATGTGCACGCCCCACAGCGCCACGCCAAACAGCACCCCCGCCCAATGATCGCTCAGCGCCAAGACCAGATCGGCGGCGATCAGCACCAGCAAACCGGCCGTTAACAGCCCCTGGTGGCTCAAACGGTCGGAAAGCTTGCCGAACGGATAGGCCGAGCAGGCGTAGACCAGATTCATGGCGACCATCACCAGCGGGATCAACGCCAGCGGCGTGCCGCCCTGCTGCGCCTTCAGCACCAGAAACGCCTCGCTGAAGCGCGCCAGAGTGAAAACGGCACCGATGCCCACCACCCACCAATAGCCGCGCCCCAGCAGCCGCAGGTTGGCGCGGGTGATCGGGTTGGTGCGCTTGTGGGTTATCGCGGCGGCCGGCTCTTTCAGGCCGAAAAACAGCAGCGCGATGGCCAGCGCAGCCGGGATCGCCGCCACCCAGAAGATGGCGCGAAAATCGTTGTGCCACAGCAGCATCAGGCCAACAGCCAGCAGCGGCCCGAGAAAAGCGCCGACGGTATCCAGCGACTGCCGCAGCCCGAAGGCCGCGCCGCGAATCTCCGGCGGCGTTACGTCGGCTACCAGAGCATCTCGTGGCGCGCCGCGGATGCCTTTGCCCACGCGATCCAGCAGACGCGCGCTCATCACCATACCGGACGACGAAGCGATGGCAAAAAACGGTTTGCTGACGGCGCCCAGACCGTAACCTAACAACGCCAACCCTTTGCGTTTGCCGAGATAATCGCTGAGCGCTCCGGAAAACACCTTGACGATCAGCGCCGTCGCCTCCGCCACCCCCTCGATCAGCCCGATGACGATCACGCTGACACCCAGCGTCGTCGCCATAAACAGCGGCAGCAGGCTGTGGATCATTTCCGAGGAAACGTCCATCAGCAGACTCACCCCGCCCAACACCCACACGCCGCGCGGTATGCGGCCCAACGTAGCGAAACGCAGCAGCATGGTTCATCCCCGATGCATTCAGCGCCGCCGGTGGCGCTTCATGATAATTCCAAGATTGATTAGTGGATTTTGTTCGTTCACAGATCTGCAGCCTTCAGAGATAGTGCAACGACCGTGTGACACCCATAATAATGAAGGTAATTAACATAATGATAGATAGCAAAAAGATGATAGCGATTGCGGCATTGCTGAGCTTTTCCGCCGCCGCCGCGCCGGGGGTGGATATCGTCGCCAACGAAACGCCGATCCACGCGGTGAAAAACGCCGAAGCCGTCGCCAAAATCCCCGCCGGTTTCAGGTTTGTGGAACCCGGCACGCTGACGGTGGCCATTTCGCTGTTGGGTAGCGGCCCGCCGTTCGGCCTGTATGCTCGCGACAATAAAACGGTGATCGGCAGCGAGGCGGATATCGCACGCCTGGTGGCCGACGGCCTGGGGCTGAAACTCAAACTGGTGCCCACCTCGTGGGAAGACTGGCCGCTGGGCGTAACCTCAGGCAAATATGACGCCGCGATCTACAACATCACCGTGACCAACGAACGCAAGACCAAATTCGATTTCGCTACCTATCGGCAGGACACGCTGGGTTTCTACGTCAAATCCGACAGTAAAATCACCCAGATCAACACCGCGCCGGATATCGCCGGCAAAAAGATCATCGTCGATTCCGGCACCAATCAGGAAGCGGTGCTGCTGGCCTGGGACAAAGAGAACCGCGCCAAGGGATTAGCGCCGCTGCAGCCGGTGTACGTCACCGATAAAGCCGCCTCTACGCTGGCCATCCAGTCCGGCCGCGCCGATGCCACCTTCGGCCCCAACGTCTCCGGCGCCTATCAGGCGCGGCTGACCGGCAAAACCCGGCTGGTGGGCATCGTGCCCGGCGGCTGGCCGAAGACCGCCAACATCGCCGTCACGCTGAAGAAAGGCAACGGCCTGGTGGACGCGGTGCAGGCTTCGCTCAACGGCGCCATCGCCAACGGCAGCTATCTGCAGGTGCTGGATCGCTGGGCGGAGAGCGACGAGAAAATCGCGCATTCGGAGATTAACCCGCCGGGGCTGGGGGACTGAGACATGAACAGGCCCCGCGCTGCGGGGCCGCGACTGACGGCCAATCACGGTGTTTCATTCCACCGCCAATCTTTGCCGCCCCAGCTTGCGGTACAGCGTGCTGCGCGAAACGCCGAGGGCTTTCGCCGCCCGGCTGAGGTTGCCGCCCGCTTTTCGGATCGCCGCCTGCAGATCCTCCGCCCCGTCGTCGCCACGCTCCTGCAGCGGCGCCAGCACCGCGATGGACTGCGGCAGATCGTCCAATGTCAGCGCCGCGTGATCGTCCGCCAGCGCCAACAGCACTTTGAGCGTGCTCAGCAGTTGCCGCACATTGCCGGGCCACGGATAGCGCGCCAGCATCGCCAGCGTCTCCGGCAGCAGGCGAATGTCGCGCCGTTCGCCACCCAGCTCCCGCCACAGCTGCAGAATGAAAAGCTCCAGCTGCGCCCGTTCTCTGAGCGGCGGGATGCGCAAGCTGTACTCCTGTATGCGGTACAGCAAGTCTTCGCGAAACGCCCCCGCCTGCACCTGCCGGTTCAGATCGTGGTGCGTGGCGCAGACCAGCGCGAAGTCGACCGGATAGGCGCTGCGACTGCCGAGCGGCGTGACCGTTTTTTCCTGCAGCACCCGCAGCAGGCGCGTTTGCAAGCCCGCCGGCATATCGCCGATTTCATCGAGGAACAGCACGCCGCCATCGGCCTCGCGGATCTTGCCGATATAGCCTTTGGGATTGGCGCCGGTAAATGCCCCCGGCGCATAGCCGAACAGCTCGGATTCGATCAGCGGTTCAGGCAGCGCCGCGCAGTTGATCGCCACGAAGTTGCCGCTGCGCCAGCGACTCTCCTCAAACAGGCGTCGGCTGAAATGCTCCTTGCCGCAGCCGGTTTCGCCGGTCACACACAAGGAAAGGCCGGCGTTGAGAATACGCAACGCTTTCTGATGCGGCTCGTCATGCCGTTCCTCCGGCGGCGGCGCCGAGCGCAAGGCGCTGACGCGGCGCTGCGGCGCCTCCAGCAGCGAATAATAATGCCGTTGATTGACGGCCAGCGTCTGGCGCGGGGCGCCGGAGGGGTGCCGCAACAGCTCGGGGAACAGCTGGGCGAACTCAAGCGAGCCGAATGCGGCCGGTGAAAGCTGGAACTCCAGCATCGCCAGCCGATTGGCGGCGACCAGTACTTCGTCGTGAAACACCAGCAGCAGCTCCTGCGCGCTGCCCAGGCTACCGGCGTCGGCGTGCAGGCGCAGCGTCCAGTGACGATCGGCGATCGCGCTTCTGACCCAGCGGTGTTCGATGTGTCGCACAGCCTGCATGATCAAGCGTTGCGCATCGCGATACGGCCGCTGCGCGGGCGCGGAGAGATCCAGTATGCCGGCGATGCGGCCATCCGGCCGGTAGATCGGCGCAGCGGTGCAGTTTAAACCGGCGTTTTGATTGAGGAAGTGCTGGTCGCCGCGCACCTCGCAGAACGCCCCCAGCGCCAGCGCGGTGCCGATGGCGTTGGTGCCTCGCTCCGGCTCCCCCCACAGGTTGCCCGGCGCCAGCGCAAAACGCGACGCCTTGTGCAGAAAGTCGGTATTGCCGCAGGTTTCCAGCACCAGCCCATCGGCGTCGGCGATCACCACGATGGCCGGTTGACGCGCGATCTGCGCGCCCAGCTGTTCGATCAGCGGCTGTACCCGCTGTGGCACCCAGTCGTTACGGCTGCGCAGCTCTTCGAGCAGCCCGGCCTTGATAACGGGTATGTGTTCATCGGCGCGCGCCAGGCCGTAGCCCCGGCTGCGCTGCCAGGATTCCGCCAGCGAGTTGGTCAGCAAACTGGCGCCCTCTGCGGGCAAGCGGTCGTCAGGCAACATGCGTTTCTCCCCCGTTCGCGAGTGTTGCAAACATGTATCACAGATGTGTACCAAGCGTTGCGACACGGGACACAAAAAATCACCGCCGGCGGCGGAACGGCACGATGAGTTAAGCCGCATGATTGATTAACAATCTAATAAATAAAGACTTTCAAACGCTCTGTTCCGCCCTCGTCAACCTGGCACGGGGCGTGCTTCTCTGTGCTGCGGCGACATGCCGCATTCACAGGCGCAGCCCAATAGCGCCGGTTTTCATCTGCAGAGAGGTGCTTAACATGAAATATGTCCACCCCGGTTTGCCTGGCTCGCTGGTTTCGTTCCGTAAACGCTATGGCAACTACATTGGCGGCAAATTTGTCGAACCGGTATCCGGCAACTACTTCACCAACACCTCGCCGGTGACCGGCCAGCCGATCGCCGAATTCCCGCGCTCCGACGCCAAGGACATCGAGCTGGCGCTCGACGCGGCGCACGCGGCGGCGGACGCCTGGGGCAAAACCAGCGTGCAGGAACGTTCCAACGTGCTGCTGGCGATCGCCGATCGCATCGAATCGCGGCTGGAGATGCTGGCGCTGACCGAAACTTGGGACAACGGCAAGCCGATCCGCGAAACCCTGAACGCCGATCTGCCGCTGGCGGTCGACCATTTCCGCTACTTCGCCGGCTGCCTGCGCGCGCAGGAAGGCACCGCGGCGGAGATCGACCAAAATACCGTGGCCTACCATATCTATGAACCGCTGGGCGTGGTCGGCCAGATCATTCCGTGGAACTTCCCGCTGCTGATGGCCGCCTGGAAGCTGGCGCCGGCGCTGGCGGGCGGTAACTGCGTGGTGCTGAAACCGGCGGAACAGACGCCGCTCGGCATCAGCGTGCTGATGGAGGAGATCGGCGATCTGCTGCCGCCGGGCGTACTCAACGTCGTGCAAGGTTTCGGCGCAGAGGCCGGCGAAGCGCTGGCGCGCAGCAAGCGCATCGAGAAAATCGCCTTCACCGGCTCCACGCCAGTCGGCCGCCACATCCTCGCCTGTGCGGCGGAAAACATCATCCCCAGCACCGTCGAACTGGGCGGTAAATCGCCGAACATCTATTTTGAAGACATCATGCAGGCGGAACCGGAGTTTATCGACAAGGCGGTTGAGGGGCTGGTGCTGGGCTTCTTCAACCAGGGAGAGGTTTGTACCTGCCCTTCACGCGCGCTGATCCAAGAATCCATCTACCCGCAGTTTATGGAGAAAGTGCTGGCACGTATCGCCACCATCCGCCAGGGCGATCCCTTCGACACCGAGACCATGATCGGTGCCCAAGCGTCAAAACAGCAGTACGACAAGATCCTGTCCTACATCGACATCGCTAAAAACGAAGGGGGCAAAATCGTTGTGGGCGGCGAGCCCGCCCAGCGTGGCGTCGAAGTACAAAACGGTTTCTATCTGCAGCCGACGCTGATTACCGGCAACAACAGCATGCGTTTCTTCCGCGAGGAGATCTTCGGGCCGGTGATTGGCGTCACCACCTTCAAGGATGAGGCCGAAGCCTTGGCGCTGGCCAACGACACTGAGTTCGGGCTGGGCGCCGGGCTGTGGACCCGCGACATCAACCGCGCCTACCGCATGGGCCGCGCAATCAAAGCGGGCCGCGTATGGACCAACTGTTACCACCTGTACCCGGCGCACGCGGCGTTCGGCGGTTACAAGAACTCCGGCATCGGACGTGAAACCCATAAAGCGGCGCTGTCGCACTATCAGCAGGTGAAAAACCTGCTGGTCAGCTACGACGCCAAACCGCTGGGCCTGTTCTGAGCCCGACGTAACAACAAGAAGGCCACCCGCAGGTGGCCTTCTTTTTTAGCGGCGCTTACTTCGCCATGTTGAGATCGATCACCATGCGCCCGCGAATGGTGCCCGCCTTCATCTCTTCGAAGATGGCGTTGATGTCGCCCAGCGGCCGTTTGGTCACTTTCGGCGTCACCTTGCCTTCGGCGGCGAATTGGAACGCTTCTTTCAGATCTTCGCGCGTGCCCACCAGCGAACCCACCACCTGAATGCCGTCCAGCACCAGGCGCGGAATGCTCAGATCCATGCTCTCCGGCGGCAGCCCCACGGCCACCACTTTGCCGCCGGCGCGGACCGCATTAACCGCCGAATTGAAGGCCGCTTTCGCCACCGCCGTCACCACCGCCGCATGCGCGCCGCCGGTTTGCTGCTGAATGATCTCCTCCGCATTTTGCGTTTTGGAGTTGATGGTCAGATCGGCGCCGATCTGTTTGGCGAACTCCAGCTGGCCGTCATTGACATCGATGGCGATCACTTTGGCGTTAAACACGTTCTTGGCATATTGCAGCGCCAGGTTGCCCAGCCCGCCCAAGCCATAGATGGCGATCCATTGCCCCGGCTTGATATCGGAAATTTTCACCGCTTTGTAGGTGGTGACGCCGGCACAGGTGATGCTGCTGGCGGCGAAAGAATCGAGCCCGTCCGGCACTTTCACCGCGTAGTCCGCCACCACGATGCACTCTTCTGCCATGCCGCCGTCAACGCTGTAGCCGGCGTTTTTCACCGAGCGGCACAGGGTTTCGTTGCCGCTGACGCAATATTCGCAATGGCCGCAACCCTGGTAAAACCAGGCGACGCTGGCGCGGTCGCCCACTTTTAACGAGGTGACGCCCTCACCGACGGCGGAGACCACGCCGATGCCCTCATGCCCTAACGTAATGCCCGGCACCTCGCCGAAATCGCCGTTCTTCACGTGCAAATCGGTGTGGCACACCCCGCAACACTCCATTTTCAACGCCGCCTCGCCGTGCTTCAGCGGGCGCAGCACTTTATCCTGAATGTCTACGGTATGGTTTTTCGTCACTACGGCAGCTTTCATGGTGTTTTCCTTAGCAGAGTGGGAAGTACTGTTGTTAATGTAGTGACTGTATCCGGTGAGGGCAAGCACCGCGTGTTTCTTGTAAAAACAAATAATTAAATATGAACCAGCATGACTATTTCATAAAAAACAATTAACAGACGGCAACGATAACGCCGCCATGACTTGATTTACCCCTTAAATCGATTAACGGGGATTTTGAGGTAGTGTTGCCCATCATCTTCACAATCAGGCAGCACGCCGCCGCGAATGTTGACCTGCAGCGCCATCAGCATGAGTTCCGGATGCGGCAATGTGGCGTCTCGCTGGTTTCTTTGAGCAATAAATCGGGATTTATCCATGTTTACCACCCAAGGGTTATTCTCTCGCTGCTCTCTCACGGTGCTTTCCCACCGTGCCTCACGGCCCGCCGGACGATAATCATGGCCGGTAAACAGGCGGGTATCGGCAGGCAAACTCAAGATCCGCTGTAACGAATCCCACAGGGCTTCAGCATTTCCGCCAGGAAAATCCGCCCTGGCGGTGCCGCTGTCCGGCATGAAGAACGTATCGTGGATAAACGCGGCATCCGCGATGTAGTAAGTGACGGACGCCAGCGTGTGCCCGGGGGACAGCAAGACTTCAGCGCGCAGGTTGCCGATAAAAAAGACGTCTCCGTCCGCGAACAACACATCCCAGACGGTATTGGCGGGAGGCAGGTCTTTCAAATTATAGATCTCTTCCCACAGCCCCTGAACGGCGGTAATTTTTTCACCGATGCCGGTGAAGGCGCCGGTTTTCTGCGCCAGCCAGGTAGCGGCCGAAAAATGGTCGGCGTGCGGGTGCGTATCCAGCACCCAAGCCACTCCCCACCCCCGTTGATGGATAAAATTCAGGATATCGTTGGCCTGTTGATGCGAGACCGTGCCCGATCGGCGGTCAAAATTCAGAACAGGGTCGATAATCGCACAGCGACGCGCCTCGGGATCGGCGACGACATACTGCAGGCTGCCGCTTTCCGGCTCGTAAAACGCGTGAACTTCCGCGTTAGGCTGCACGGACTGATGCTGGTTATACCAACCGAGCGCCTTATCGGCATCCGCACCGTATTCTGCGCACTGACTGCGGAATTGCGCTTCATTGATCACCCCTTCTCTTAGTGCGTACAGCAAAGAGAGGCAGGCAGAGCGCGCCCCGCTCCGGCAATGCGCCAAGGTTTTCTTGCCTTGCCGCAACAGGTAATGGAAGGCGTAAACGCTCTCCCAGGTCAGCGTGTCGAACGTATAGGGGAGATAGACGTAGCCCATGCCCAACTGTTCAGCCAGCGCTTTCTCTTGCCGATGGCTAAGATGCTCCCCAGGTTCATCGTCCGGCCGATTGTTGACGATCAGCCGATAGCCTTGTTGATACAGCATGTTGAAATCACTGGCTTCGGGGGCGCCCGAAAATGAGAGCTGATGATGATAAGTGCGGATGTGCATTTTTTTCCTGTCACCTCATAGGCTTTTGAATAACATATACAGGGCCAGTGCAAGGAGCATGACGGCATACAGCGTATTGATAATGCCCTCGCGTTTTTTCAGGCGTTCGGTGAGCGCAACCCCTGCGACGCCGCCCAGGAGGCCGCCGACGATCAGCCAGCAGGTAATGGCGAACGATACTTTCCCGGACATTGCATAGCTTGCGCTTGTCGATAAACCCAGGGCGGAAACCACCACCAGTGAAGTTGCCACCGCTTCGATCAGAGAAAAACGGAAAAACCAGACCAGCGCCGGTACAACTAAAAATCCGCCGCCGATGCCCAGAAAACCGGCCACCCCGCCTAGCGCCAGCACGCTGGGCCATACGATGGCAGGATGAACGGAAGAAGGAAGGGACGGTGAGGCGCTGCCGGCAAGGGTGTTTTTTTTCAGCGTTAATCCGGCAACTACCAGCATCAACATAGAGAAAGGCAGGGTTAAATAGCGCCCGTCAGTGATTTTCCCCATCTGTGAACCTGCCAGCGCGCCCACGACGGCGACCAGCGAAACAACCGCCCCGGTCTGCCACCTGACGTTTCCTTTGGCGGCATGCGTGAAAAGGTTGATCAGCGCGCTAATAGCAACCGACATCGCACTGGTTCCTATAATCAAATGCGTATCCGGGATTTTCACCATATACAGCAACAGCGGCACGCATACGATGGATCCCCCTCCTCCTGTCAGCGCCAAGAGAAATCCGACGACGCCACCGGTTATCACTAACAGCACCTCGGTATAAAAAGTAAAATGAAAAAAATCCAATGCGTTAATTCCTTAACGATGTCCGTGGCATTTATTAATGACCAGTTTCCGTCGGTTGTCAAATAACTTATTCCTGATTGTTATTACATATAGCAAAATGGAATATGAAAATTTTCATATAACCACAAGTTCTATAAATTCCCTTTTCATCCGGGAGATAACCTCCTACGTTCATATGAAAGGAGGTCTGTATGAAAGCAGAAAAAATAAACGCAAAGAAAAAAATCGTTGTTATTGGCGGTGGTTCATCTGGCATAGGTGTCATTGCAAGCATACAGAAAAGAGTTAAAGGTGTTGATATAACGGTAATTGAACCTGGCGAACGTCATTATTACCAGCCGGCGTGGACCTTGGTGGGGGGCGGGCTGTTCGATATAAATAAAACGCATCGCGCCATGGGCACTGTCATTCCCACAGGAGCCGCATGGGTTCAGGACAGCGTTACCCGCGTAGAACCCAGGGAGAAATATATCGAGACCCGCCAAGGGCGAAAAATAAACTATGACTTCCTTATTATTGCATGCGGACTCGTTTTGCGTTGGGATAAAATAGGCGGTCTCGAAGAGACTTTAGGGTTTAACGGCGTTACATCTAATTATCGTTTTGATCTCGCAGAATACACCTGGAAACTTGTCCGGGAAATGAAAGGCGGCCGGGCTATATTTTCTCAGCCAGCGTTACCCATCAAGTGTGCGGGTGCGCCGCAGAAAGCATTGTATCTTTCATGCGATCACTGGCGCCGACAAGGTATCCTTAATAATATCAACGTCAATTTCTGCCTTGCGGGCGCGGCTGTTTTCGGTATGCCGCAATTCGTCCCCTCACTGACCGAATATTTGGAAAAATACCGTGCACAGGTCAATTTCAATCATCATTTAATCCGTGTTGATGGCGAAAGTCGGCAAGCGACCTTTTCTGTGGGTGCAAATGAAGAAGGGAAGCGTGAGTTCACCCTGCCTTTCGATATGCTCCATGTAGTGCCGCCCCAATCTGCCCCGGCGTTTATTTCGCAAAGCGGGCTCGCTGAGGGATCCGGCTGGTGCGATGTGGATAAATTCACCCTACAGCATAAGTATTGGCCGGATATTTTTGCGGTAGGCGACTGTTGCTCAACGCCAAACGCCAAAACCCTGGCGGCAGCCCGAAAGCAGGTGGTGGTGGTGGCGGAAAACGTCGCGGCGCTGATTCATGGCGTGCCTCTCACGGCCCATTATGATGGCTATGGCTCCTGTCCATTGACGGTAGAGAAAGGCAAAGTTGTGCTGGCGGAGTTTGGTTATGACGGTACATTGCTCCCCACGTTTCCGCTGCTCGACGCAACCCAACCCAGCCGCATGGCATGGTGGCTGAAAGCCTGGTTTTTACCCCGGTTTTATTGGGCGGGCATGCTGCGTGGGGTGGAATGGTTTGCCGGCAGCAAGCGGCCGTGACGCACACTCGGCCCCCCTTGCCGCAGCAGACGCTTGACTATTTGGCAATACGCAGCCACCATCGCTTGCGAGTCCATCAGGCTGATTGCGAGCCGTTACCACTACCGGTCGATCAATGATGAAAAATGCCCCCGCCGTTACGATTCACTACTGTTCACAATGCAACTGGCTGTTGCGCGCCGGCTGGATGGCGCAAGAGCTGCTCAACACCTTCGGCGACGATCTCGCCTCCGTCACCCTGATGCCGGGCACCGGCGGGGTGTATCAAATCAGCGTCGATGGCGTGATGATTTGGGATCGCAAAATTGACGGCGGCTTCCCCGATGCCGCTCAGCTGAAGCAGCGGCTGCGCGATCACAGCTTCCCCGATCGTTCTCTCGGCCACAGCGACGATAAAAAAGCCAGGCACTGAAGGCGTTAGCGGCCATCTGGCCCGATTCCATCGTTTATTGTCCGACAGGCTACTCACCGGTGCTCTGAGCGGTTGCCTATACTGGCGCCATCTTAACCGCTCAGGAGCCACCGATGAAACTGACACAAATCCGCAACGCCACCCTGCTGCTCGACTACGCCGGGCAAACATTCTTGATAGACCCGTTTCTGGCACCGCGCGGTGCCTACCCTGGGTTGGAAGGCACGCTGAACGCCCATCTGCGCAACCCGCTGGTCGATCTGCCGGTCGAGGTGGAGAGCCTGCTGCATCCCGATGCGGTGCTGGTCACTCACACCCATCCCGATCATTGGGATGAGGCTGCACAGCGCCTGCTGCCCAAGGATACGCCGATCTTTGCGCAACACGAACAAGACGCCGCGCTTATCCGTGCGGCCGGTTTCCGCCAGGTGCGCGTATTGCAAGCGCAGACGGCGTTCGGCGGGATCACCTTGTACAAGACCGCCGGGCAACACGGCAGCGATCGGGCTTACGCCGACGCGCAACTGGCTTCGATCCTCGGCGAAGTCTGCGGGATCGTGTTCTCGCACCCGGCGGAACCGCGCGTCTATCTGGCCGGCGACACCGTGTGGCACCCGCAGGTGGACGAGGCATTGCGCACTTTCACGCCGGACGTCATTATTCTGAACGCCGGCGATGCGCAAATCCCGGGCGTCGGCAATATTATCATGGGGAAGGAGGACGTCTTGCGCGCGCACCGGGCCATGCCGAACGCCACTATCGTGGCCACGCACCTGGAAGCTGTGAACCACTGCGTCCTCAGCCGCGAGACGCTGCGCCGCTTTATCGCGGAGCAGGCGTTAGGCCCCTGGGTGCGCGTGCCGGAGGATGGCGAGAGTTATTATCTGTAATCAGAGGAAATGTATGGCCGTTCCATCCGTATCTATCGTTGCGACGCCCGGTTTCAGCCCGTTTCATTTTTCGGTGCCCTGCATCATTTTCGGCGAGATGTTGGCCGACGAACCGCTGTTCGACCTGCGAATTTGTGCGCTGCAGGCGGGGGTTATTCGTTCCGATCTCGGCATGTCGCTGGAAGTGCCCGACGATCTGACGGCGTTACAGCGGGCGGATATCATCGTGATCCCCTTCTGGCCGCATCCGGAGGAGCGTCCCGATGTGGCGCTGATCGATGCGTTGAACGACGCCTACCGGCGCGGCGCGCAGATCGTCGGGCTGTGCCTGGGCACCTACGTGCTGGCCTATGCCGGCCTGCTCGATCATCGCCGCGCCGCCACCCACTGGGAAAACGAAGCGGATTTCTCGGCGCGTTTTCCTCAGGTGCAGTTGGACGCCAACGCGCTGTACGTCAGCGATGAGCGGCTGATCACCTCCGCCGGCACCGCCGCCGGGCTGGATTGCTGTCTGCACGTGGTCAGGCAGCACCACGGCAGCGCCATCGCCAATCGTCTGGCCAGACGCATGGTGATCCCGCCGCATCGGGATGGCGGCCAGGCGCAGTTTATCGCCCGCCCGCTGCCGGCCACGACGCAGGATCAGCGCATCAATCACTTGCTGGTTCATCTGCGCGAGCGCCTGGCGCAGCCGCACGATCTCGATACGCTGGCCCGCTTTGCCGCGATGAGCCGCCGCACCTTTACCCGCCATTTCCAACAGGCCACCGGCATGAGCGTCGGCGAGTGGCTGAATGCCGAACGCCTACTGTACAGCCAGGAGCTGCTGGAGAGCACGCGGCACCCCATTTCAACCATCGCCGCCCTGGCGGGTTTTCAATCCGAAGTCTCTTTCCGCCAGCGTTTTAAACAGCGTTTTGCCGTCAGCCCCAGCGAATGGCGCAGAACCTTCCAGCCACCGGGCGCAAGCGGTTGATTTCGCCTAGGCCACTTGCGTTATACTGAGCGCCCTTTTAGCCACGAATTTAAAACAATTTTATGATGGAACGCTTGCTAGAAAACGCAATGTACGCCTCCCGCTGGCTGCTCGCGCCGGTTTATTTCGGCCTTTCACTGGCCCTGGTCGCCCTGTCGATCAAATTTTTTCAGGAGATACTGCACGTCCTGCCCAACATTTTTTCCGTTGCTGAAGCCGATCTGATCCTGACCCTGCTGTCGCTGGTCGACATGGCGCTGGTGGGCGGGCTGCTGGTGATGGTGATGTTCTCCGGGTATGAAAACTTCGTCTCGCAGCTGGATATCACCGAAGGGAAAGAAAAGCTGAGCTGGCTGGGGAAAATGGACGCCACCTCGCTGAAAAACAAAGTCGCCGCGTCTATCGTCGCCATCTCCTCCATTCACCTGCTGCGGGTGTTTATGGACGCCAAAAACGTGCCGGACAACAAGCTGATGTGGTATGTGATCATCCATCTCACCTTCGTGCTTTCGGCCTTCGTGATGGGCTACCTGGACAAAGTCACCCGCTCCAAGCACTAAACGCGCTGCCACACCCGGTCGCCAGGATCGGGTGCCTCCCCCTGCCAAATCCGCCGCCTGTTTCCCTGCCGTCATTGCCGTCGTTTTTTTCATCTGGCACATCTGATGATAATTTTATTATAATGTTATTACACTCATCATGGACTGAACGCCGGCCATCGCACCGGTTTCGCCGCAGACAGGATCACGCTCCCCCATGCCATTGAATGGTCATCCCCTGCAATTCAACGATATTCAGGCTATTTTGCCCCATCGCTATCCCTGCCTGTTGGTCGATCGCGTGCTGCCCGCCGGCACCTGCATTGCCGAAGGGCGGCTGAGCGCCATTAAGAACATCACCGCCAATGAGCCGACGTTCTGGAGCGGCCACGCCCACTTCGCCGGTTTTCCCGGCGTGCTGTTGGTGGAAGCGCTGGCGCAAAGCACCGGTCTGTTGGCCCACTATTACCTCGCGGCGTTAAACGAAGGGGAGCATTACTATTTTGCCGCCATTCAGCGGGCGCGTTTTTATCGCGCCGCCCGCCCCGGTGACCAAGTGCTGCTGGAGGTCGCTTTTGTTCGCCAGCGCGGCGCGATCGCCCGCTTCACCGGCCGCGCCAGTATCGATGGCCGGCGCATTTGCACCGCCGATTTCATGTGCGCCCGTAAATAGACCGCTTGCCAAAGGAGCCCTGCGAATACCATGTCTCTGGTTGACAGCTTACTCAAAACCCTCGATTTCTCCCCGCGCGGCCAGGTGATCGCACGCGAAGCCGACGCCTGGGGCGAGATCATCGTTTCCGACCACAAGGACTACCGCACGCTGCGGTTTGACGGCATCTGCGAGCAAAGCAAAATGAGTCTCAGCAACCCCGCGCAGCCGATCCACAACTACATCAAAGCGATGTTGATGGCGGTAGCCTGGCAGCCGCCGGCGTCGGCGTTGATTTTGGGATTGGGCGGCGGCAGCCTGCTGCGCGCGCTGCACGCCGTCGATCCGGCTATGCGGCTGGAGGTGGTCGAACTGCGCGCTGCGGTGATCGCCGTCGCGCGCCGCTACTTTACGCTGCCGGCCGCCGACAACATCAGCCTGCGCACCGCCGACGCCATGGACTTTGTTCGCCCGCCCGCCGAGACGCGTTACGATCTGATTTTTTCCGATCTTTATTCGGCGTTCTCTATGGATCCGCAGCAAGGTAGCCAGACATTCCTGGAAAACTGCGCCGCTCGGTTGACCGACGGGGGTTGGCTGGTGCTGAATTACCACGATCTGCCCGACGAAAACAGCCTGCTGTACCACAGCTTGCACCGGGTATTTAACACCGTGCTGTTTTGCGTCGCCCCCAGCGGCAACGTGATCATCTATGCCACCCTGGCCCGGGTAACGCTGCCACTGAGCGCCCTGCGCAGCCTGGCCGCTGACAGCGGAGCGCTGTTCGGCTGCGAGCTTGGCTACCTGTCACGCAAAATAGAGCGGCTGCATTTCCGTTGAATGCGTGCGGCGACGCTGTCTGGCTGGCCGCTTCGTCCACGTGGTATTATCATTCAATTATCATTCTCTGGAGGATTCTGATGGAAAAGAAAACGGCGCGGCTAACGGTGCTGATTGACCCGGACAAGAAGAAAGCCCTGGAAGAGCTGTGTCTGCAACAGGACGTCACGCCTTCCCAGGTGGTGCGCCAGCTGATCCGCGACTATCTGCACAAGCATCAGGTGGATTATCCCAGCCAACCCACCCATGCCAATCCGCGCGTCGAGAGCAATTGATCCCCGTGCTTATTTCTGCGCCGTGGACAATAACCCTCGCAAAAATACCATCAGGATTTTTCCATACGGCTCTCCGCCGTGCGTCGCTTTCTGCAGCGCCAGGCCGTGCGCCATCGCCATAAACGCCGCCGCCAATGCGTCCGGCGCCGCCGGCGGCGTTTTGTCCAAACGTTGGAACAGCGCCCCCAGCACTGATGCCAGCGCCGTCTGATGGCGCTGCCAGACTTTTTTATATTCTGCGGCAAACGTCGGGCTGCGCTGTGCCTGCAGTTGCAACTCGACCGACAGCATGCCCCAATCCACGTCCAGATTCAGCGTCGCCGCCCACGCATCCAACGCGGCCAACACTTGCGCCGGCGTTCGCGCATCGTGCTGCGTCAAACCCGCCAATTGGTCCGCCTCCGCCTGCATATGGCGTTGTAACAGCAACAGCAACAACTCTTCCTTGGAAGCGAAATTGGAGTAGAACGCCCCCTGCGAATAGCCGGCCTGAGCGGCGATGTCACGAATGGAAGCGGCGCCATAACCGCTGGCGATGAAGAGTTGCCGCGCCGTTTCAATCAGCCGCTCGCGGGTTTGCCGTTGGCTCTCCTCGCGCGTTAAGCGTTTGTTCGTCGTTTTCATTGGGATCGTTCTGTCTCTCGGTCGATAATCAACATTCAAGATATCACTTGATATTTTAAATGTCCGCCACTAATTTAAATATCACTTGAACTTTAAATAACAGTTGAGATTCTGGCATGTCCGACACAAAAACGGCTTTCGTTACCGGCGCCACCGGGCTGCTCGGCAACCATTTGGTGCGTGCGCTGTTGGCGCAGGGGTGGCAGATCCGGGCGCTGGTGCGCTCGGATGAAAAAGGCCGCCGGCAGTTCGGCGATATCGCCGGCATTGAGCGGGTCAGCGGTGACATGAAGAACGTCGCCGCTTTCGCCGACCGGCTGGCGGGATGCGACGTTTTGTTTCATACCGCCGCCTATTTCCGCGATAACTACAAGGGCGGCAACCATTGGGATGCGCTGCAAGCCATCAATGTCGCAGGCACACAATGCCTGCTGGAACAGGCCTATCAGGCCGGCATTCGTCGCTTCGTCCACACCTCCTCAATCGCCGTATTGGCCGGGGAACCCGGGCAGCTCCTCGATGAAACCTGCCTGCGCCGCCCGGAAAACGCCGATGATTACTACCGCAGCAAGATCATGGCCGACGAGGTCGTGCTCGACTTTCTGCAACGTCATCCCGATATGCACGGCAGCATGGTGTTGCCGGGCTGGATGTGGGGCCCTGCCGATTTAGGCCCCACCTCATCGGGCCAATTAGCCCGCGATGTCCTGCGCGGTAAGTTACCGGGCCTGATGGCGGGCAGTTTTTCGCTGGTCGATGCCCGCGATGTGGCGCAGGCGCTGATCCTGGCCGCAGAACGCGGGAAACGCGGCGCCCGCTATCTGGCGGCCGGCCGACATATCACGATGCAAGAACTGGTGCCGCTGCTGGGCGACATCGCCGGCGTCAAAACGCCAACGCGCGTTTTGCCCTTCGCTCTGCTGTACGCGCTGGCGGCGTTGCAGGAGGCCTATTCTCGCCTCAGCGGCAAACCGATTCTGCTGAGCCTGGCGACGGTAAAGTTAATGATGCAGGAAGCCGACCGTTCACACTACAACCCGGCCAAAAGCGAGCGCGAGCTGGGGCTGAGCTTCAGACCGCTGGAGCAAACGCTCGGCGACACCCTGAACTGGATCCGCGCCAACGCACTCTGACTGCGTTTGATCTGTCCATTCGGCGTTATCGCTGCTACTGTTCTATGCGGTCATTCTCTCTTCGGAAAGGAAGCACGCCATGTTTAGCCATATTACCGTCGGCGTCAGCGATTTGGACGCCGCCGCCGCGTTCTACGACGCCATTTTGTTGCCGCTGGGGTTACAACGGCGGGCAGTGACGCCGGACGGCGGCCCCGCCGCCCGCTGCTGGGTGATGCCAGGCCAAAACCTGCCCCGTTTTTATGCCTACCAACCCTTCGACAAGCAGCCCCCCAGCGCCGGCAACGGCAGCATGTTGGCCTTTCTCGCCGCCGATGAACTGGCGGTCAAACGCGCCTACGCCGCCGGTCTGCTGGCGGGCGGCAGCAGCGAAGGCGAACCCGGCGAACGCGCGCACTACGGCAAAGGCTATTTCGGCGCTTACCTGCGCGATCCCGACGGCAACAAGGTCCATCTGGTTTTCCGGGGAGATCTCGCCTGATGAAATGTTCGGTATATATCGCCACCAGCGTGGACGGCTTCATCGCCGGCGCGGACGGCGACATCGATTGGCTGCTGCGGCCCGAGTACGCGGTTTCCTTGCTCAATGGGCTGAGCTATGAGGCGTTTATCGCCGACATCGACGCGCTGGTGATGGGCCGCCATACCTATGAAAAAGTCCGCGCCTTTCCCGAATGGCCCTATGGCGAACTGCCGGTGGTGGTGCTGTCGACGCAGCCGCCCGCGCCGCAGGGCGCAGGACATGTCCGCTGGATGAACGGCGAACCGGCAGCCATCGTAGCGCAGTTGGCCGAGGCCGGCTGCCGCCATCTGTATATCGACGGCGGCCAGACCGTACAGCGCTTTCTGCAGGCCGGATTGATCGACGAATTGACTATCACGCGCGTGCCGCTGCTGCTGGGCGGCGGCATTCCCTTGTTCGGCGCCGATGCCCCTGAGCAGCGCCTGCGCCTGCTCGCCGTCACTCAGTCGGACAACGGTTTCGTGCAAGAACGCTACGCGGTTCAGCGCGCGTCGTAACGCAGCGCCAGCCGGCGACCGCCGAAGGCGATGAGCCATGCCGCCAGCGCCAACAGCGCCGCCGCGCCGTAGGTTACACGCATGCCGTATACCGCGGCGGCAGCGTCACCGGTCACCCGCTGCGAAGCCAGATAAAACAGCGCGCCCATCACCGATGCGCCGGTGATCGCCCCGAGATTGCGTGACAGGTTTACCATTCCGGCGATCGCCCCGCGCCGTTCGGGAAACAGATCCTTCATCAGCACCGTATTGTTGGCCACCTGGAACAGCGCATAGCCGGCGGTCAACAGCGCGATCGGCGCGACATAGCCGAACACGCCCCACCGGCTCAGCAGCGACAACAGCGCCGCCCCGGCGGCCACCGCCGCCAGCCCAAGCTGGGCGATGCGCTGCGATCCAAAACGATCCACCCAATAACCGGCCGGAATGCCGGTCAGGATCGCCACCGCCGGCCCTGCTGACATCACCAACCCAACCTGCGCGGCGCTTAGCCCCAGCGCACGCGACAGATAGAAAGGCCCGACCACCAGCGTGGCGGTCATCACCGTCATTACCAGCGCGCTGGCCGCCAGCCCCGCCGTCAGGATCGGATGACGAAACATCGCCGGCGCCAAAAGCGGCGACACGGCGCGGCGCTCCACGCGGATAAACAGCCCCCCCGCCAGCAGAGCCCCCAGCATCAACGCCAGGTTAAGCACGCCGAAATCGCCGCGCCCGAGGGTCATCGCCAGCGAATAACAAAGCAATGCGCTACCCAGCAACAGCGTGCCGGTGCCGTCGAACGGCACCCGCCGCGTTGCCGTGCGCGGGCCATTCGGCAAGTATCGCCAGGCGAGCCACAGTGCCAGCAGGCCCAGAGGCAGGTTGATCAGAAACATCGCCCGCCAGCCGAAGCCGGCAATCAGCGCGCCGCCCAACGACGGCCCCAGCGCAGTGCCCACCGCCGACATAGTGCCGAGCAGCCCCATCGCGCGGCCAATTTTTTCCGTGCCCAGCGCCTCGCTCGCCAGCGCCATGGCGATCGACATCATGACCGCGCCACCCAGCCCTTGTACCATGCGCGCCACCAGCAGCAACCAAAGCTGCGGGGCCAGCGCGCAACACAGCGAAGCGGCGGTAAACAACGCGATACCCGCCAGCAGCAGACGACGGCGGTTGAGGCTGTCGCCCAAACGGCCAATGCCGATGATGCAGGTGGTAACGGCCAACAGATAGCACAGCAGCACCCACTGTACCGCCTGAAACGAGGCATGAAATGCGGCGGCCAGCGCCGGTAAACCGACGTTGGCGATGCTGATGCCGAGCGATGACAACAACATGCTCAGTGAAAGTGCGGCCAGTATGCCGCGGGTCGCCCGCGATGAAGGATGGGATAACATGATAAGCGCTCCTGACATAGACTGATTGCCAGCCTATGTCAGGGCTCGCGATGGCGGAAGACGCACGGCTTGCACTGTATTAATGCGTCTGACGCCATGTCTGTGCGACGCCTTTACCAGGCGGCGATTTCCGCTTCGGTAAGCGGCAGCGGCTGGGTCGTGCCGGTTTCCGCCGCGTGGGTCGCCGCCTCCAGCACCGCCATCACCGCCAACGCCTGCGGAGCGGTGACCGGGTTAGCGCCGACGCCGCGCAGCGCGTCGCGCACCTGGACGTAGTATTGACGCTGATCGCCATCCGGCGTCGGCAGCGTGCGCGCCGGCTCCGTGCCGATAAATAGGCTCATCGCGTCGTCGTCTTTGCCCCACTCCGCCGAGCCCGGCGTGACGCCGGCCAGCAGCTGACTTTCCTGCCCGTCGGCACGCGCTTTGACCACGCTGCCTTTCTCACCGTGCACGGTAAAGCGCGCCACGCCGCCCGCCACCAGCATGCTGCCGTGCAGGATCACTCGGTGTGTCGGGTAGTTCAGCACCACGTGGGCCCAGTCATTAATCTGCGCGTTGGGGCGCAGCGTGGCGATGTTGGCCTGCACGCTGTGCGGCAAACCGAACAGCTGCAGCGCCTGATCGACCATGTGCGGCCCCAGGTCGAACCACAGACCGCTGCCCGGCAGGTTCTGCTCGCGCCAGCGCACCCGCACTTCAGGGCGGTAGCGATCGATATGAGACTCAAAGTGCGTCACTTTGCCGATCAGCCCCTGTTCGATCACCTGCTTCACCCCCAGGTAGTCGCTGTCCCAACGGCGGTTCTGGAACACCGACAGCAGGCGATCGTGCTTTTCCGCCGCCGCAATCAGCGTGCGCGCCTGCGCCAAATCCAGCGTGAAGGGCTTATCCACCACCACATGTTTGCCTGCCTCCAGCGCGGCCAGCGCCAACGGCGCATGGGTGTCGTTCGGTGAAGCGATCACCACCAAGTCCACATCCGGCCGGCGGATGGCCGCCAGCGGATCGGCGATCACCTGCACGTGCGGCAGATCGGCGTGCACCTTGGCGGCATCGCGCGAAGCCACCACGCTCAGTTCCAGCCCCGGCACGGCGTTGATCAGCGGCGCATGAAACGCTTTACCAACAAAGCCGTAGCCAATCAGCGCCACCTGCAACGGTCGAGCGGTATCGTTCATCAGTGTTCTCCTCTAGCGGTCGTCGGTGACGACACAAAGTTCAATCAATGACTGTTCGTCCAGGTTGTCCCACGGGCGATCGGTAAACAGGCGTTGGATCTGCGCCAGATCCGCAACGTGATGCGGTTCGCAGCGATCCAGCTTCATATGATCGGCCACCAGCCAGCGCTGGCCGCTGTTGGCCAACATGGCGCGTTTGACCTCTGCATCGGCCTCTTCGCCGGCGCTCAGCCCCAGCTGCGCATGCACCGCGCAGGCGCCCAGCAGGGCGATGTCCGCGCGATAGCGTGCCAGCAACGCCAACGTGGCGCTGCCGGCGAACAGCCGCTGGCGCGCATCCCATTGGCCGCCGAGCAAGACCAGGTTGATCTCCGGCCTGTCGCTCAGGCACTGTGCGATATCCAACGAGGCGGTGATCACCGTAGCCGGGCCGTGCAGCGCTTGCGCCACCGCCAGTAGCGTACTGCCCGCGTCCAGCATCAGGGTGCTGCCGGGCGGGATCTGCGCGGCCACCGCGCGGCCAAGCCGCTGCTTGACCTGCGGCAACAGCGCCGCGCGCGCCTGGCGCGGCATGCCGGACGGTTCGAGCGCGATCGCCCCGCCGTGATGTTTCTGCGCCAGCCCTTGCCGCTCGAGATCGGTCAGATCGCGGCGCACGGTATCAACGGATACGCCGATGGCGGCGGCCAATTCCGCCACCGCCGCCTGCCCGCGCTCGCTGAGCAAATCCAGTAAATGGCGCTGTCGTGCCGCTTTGTGCATGGGTTTACTCCGCAATAAAAGGCATAAAACCGCAATATACAGCAGAAAACAGCAACGGAGAAGCGGCAATTTTACGCACCGGAGATCAAACATCTTTTCGCCGCCAGGATGATGATGAAAGCAGAACGCATAACAATCAGGAGAAATGATGAGCATCGATCTGACGTTTGAAAACCTGAACGCGCGCGCCATGCAATACAACGCCCGCGCATCGGTGGAGGATTTTGACGCCTGCATGACGGAGTACGCCGCGCTGGCCCGGCACGCCAGGGCACAGACACCCGGCATTTACGATCTGCGCTACGGCATGAGCGACGCCGAACGCCTCGATCTGTTCCCGGCCAGCGTTCAGCCCGCCCCGCTGCTGATCTTCATTCATGGCGGCTACTGGCATTCGCAGTGCAAAGAAGAGGCCTGTTCGATGGCCGCCGCGTTTGCCCGCCGCGGCGTGGCGGTCGCTACGCTGGAATACACGCTGGCGCCGGAAGCGACACTGGCGGAGATCGTGCATGAGGTGCGCAGCGCCATCGCTTGGCTTTATCATCACGGGGCGCCCTTCGGCATCGATCCGGCGCGTATTTTCGTCAGCGGCAGTTCGGCCGGCGGCCACCTGTGCGGCATGCTGATCGCCGACGGCTGGCAACAACGCTATCGCCTGCCGCCCGACGTGATCAAAGGCGCGCTGGCGCTGAGTGGCTTATACGATCTGCGCCCGCTGTGCGATATCTACATCAATGACTGGCTACACCTGACGCACGAGCAAGCGCAAACCCTCAGCCCGCTGTTTTTGCTGCCGGCGAAAGCGTATGCGCCGCAGATCCTGCTCGACGTCGGCCAGCGGGAAACGCAAGGGTTCAAAAACCAGACGCAGGCCTATTATGACGCCTGCCTGGCGCGCGGCCTCGCCGTCCAACTGCTGGCCGATCGCCACTGTAATCACTTTACGCTGGTCAATTCGCTGGCCGATCCGGAAAGCGCGATGTTCCGGCAGGTGATGGCGATGATCGACGCGACGCAACGGTAACCTGCCGTTGCAACCGCAGCCTGGCGGCGATCGTCATCACCGCCAGTGCGGCAAACATGGCCCCGCACAGCAGGCTGCCCTGTAGCCCCCAGGCTTCGATAAACCAGCCGCCGACCAGCGATCCCACCGCCACGCCCAGATTGATAAAGGCGATATACAGCCCGGTGGCGAATTCCGGCGCCTGCGGCGCTTCGGACGTCAGCCAGATCTGCGTCACGATCAAACCGCTGGTGTGCGCCGCCCCCCAATACAGGCACAAGACGGCCATCGTCCCGACATGCGCGCTACCGTAGCGGTACAGCAGCGCATAAGCCGCAACCAACGCCACCGGATGCAGCAGAACCGTCGCCGCGCGATGACGGCTCAATAATTTGCCGGCCAACAGGTTGCCCACGATGCCGCCCAGCCCGAACACCACCAAAAGAACACCGATGGCGGCGTCGCCAATGCCAATTTCACGGCTGAGATATTCGGCCGCATACGCATAGACGGCAAACATGGCGGCAAAGATCAGCACGCAGGTGGCGATATTCAGCCACAGCGTGCCGCTGCGCAGGATCGCCAGTTGCTTGCCATAGCTGAGGCGCTGTACGGCAACGTTGGGCAAGCGCATCAGCAACCCCACCGCCGCCAGGAGGTTCACCAGCGCACAAAACCAGAACGACGCTTCGTAACTGAATTGCCCGGCGATCCATTGCGTCAGCGGTATCCCCAGCACCATTCCCATGCTGGTGCCGACAAACGCATAAGCGGTCGCTTTGGTAGCCTGATGCGGCGGATACAACGCCGCGGCCGCCACCATCGCCAGCGAAAAATAGATCGGGTGAAACAACGCGGGCACAATGCGCAGCAGCATTAACAGTGTGAAACTGTCCGTCTGGGCGGACAACGCGCCGGCCGCCGCAAACACGGCCAGCGCGATCAACAACATGCGTTTGCGATTGAACCGCGAGGCCAGCAGCACCAACAGCGGCCCGAGCAGCGCAATGGTCAAGGCGAATACCCCAACCAGCCAGCCGGCCTGCGCCGTTGACACCTCATAGCGCGCGATGATCTGCGGCAAGATGCCCACTACGCCGAATTCGATGCAGTAAACGCCGAACAGCCCCAGCGCAATGAAGAAAATCGGCGGTATCAGGCGCATCGTATCGCTCCCGTCGCGGCATAAACCGCCTGGCAAATCTCGCCGACAAAGGCCCCGGACATCCCCTCCAGCGCCGTGTTGGTAAAGGCCACCACGCTGAGCCGCCGGGCAGGATCGACAAACCAGGAGTGGCCATAGGTGCCGCCCATACGCCAGGTGCCCACAGATTCCGGCGTTTGCGCGGCGATGGGATCTTTCAATACGGTAATGCCCAACCCGAAACCGCGCCCCGGCCAAAACGGCATCGGCAGTTCGCCGATTTGGTTGGTGGTCAGCGCCGTCACCCAATCGGTCGGCAACACCGGCGCTCCTCCCTGGCGCAATGCTTCCAGCAAGCGCAGGAAATCCTCCGCCGAACCGACCATGCCTGCACCGCCGGAAGCATAAGCCCGTGGATCCAACGCACGCGCCGGCGACAGATGGAAGCCGGCGCTGCCATCGATAAACGGTAAGCGGTCCGGCTGGCGCAGACGGCGCGGCTCACCGGGATGATCGGCATAGGCGGCCGCCAACCGCGCGGCATCCACCGCCAGGAAATCGGTATCCGCCATCCCCAGCGGCCCGGTCACCCATTTTTTGACCGCCTGCGCCAGCGGTAAACCGCCGGCCTGTTCGATCGCGGCACCCAGTACATCGGTGGCGATGGAATAGCGCCACTCCGCGCCGGGCGGTGCCAGCAGCGGTGCATCGGCGATGCGCCGCACATTTTCCTGCAGGCTGATCGTCGCATCATCCATACCGTCGGAAACGTCCGCCTGCGCGTAGAACCCACCTTCCGGCTGGAAAAAACGGTAACTCAGCCCGGCGGTATGCGTCATTAAATGACGTAACGTCAGCAACGGTGTGGTGCCATCCGCCAGCCGCGGGCGGAAGTCCGGCAACCAACGGGTGATGGGATCGTCCAACTGCATGCCGCCTTGCGCCATCAGCGCCAACGCCGCGGTAGATACGATCGGTTTGGAGACCGAAGCCAAACGGAACAGCGTATTGAACGCCATCGGTTTACCCGCCTCGCGATCCGCCATGCCCGCCGCGCGCCGATAAATCGTTTCGCCCCCCTGCGCCACCAAAATCACCGCACCGACCAGCCGTTTGTCGCTCAAGGCTTTGTCGATCGCGTCATCGATCGCCTTGGCGGTAAGCCCGTATTCACTCATTTTTATTGCTCCAGGTAATCAGCCCATGCTGTAGCCACGAGCATAGGGCCTGGCGATTAACGGAAAAACAGGCTAGATTTCCGTTCATAGCGGACACTAACGTCCGTAATAGGACCAACGATGGATAATTTGGCCGGCGTGACCGCCTTTGTACAAGCCGCTGAAACACTGAGTTTCGTTGACGCCGGCCGCCTGCTCGGCATCTCCGCGTCTGCGGTGGGAAAAAGCATCGCTCGCCTGGAAAGCCGACTGGGCGTGCGCCTGTTTCACCGCAGTACGCGCAGCATGACGCTGACCGCCGAAGGCCGGCTGTTTCTGCAACGCTGCCGGCGCATCCTCGGGGAAATGGCGGCGGCGGAGCGGGAAATCAGTGATACGCGCAGCGTGCCGCGCGGGAAACTGCGCGTCAGTTTGCCGCTGGTTGGCGGCCTGTTGAACCCGGTGTTGGCGGAGTTTACCCGCCGCTATCCCGAGATTGAGCTGGAAGCCGATTTTTCCGACCGTCGGGTCGATGTCATAGAGGAAGGCTTTGACGCCGTGATCCGCGTCGGTGATACCGAGGATTCACGCCTGATGAGCCGCCGGCTGGGCACTTTTCACCTGCAACTGGTGGCGGCGCCGGATTATCTTCGCCAGGCGGGGATCCCGCTTCAACCGACGGCACTGCGCGGCCACGCCTGCCTGCTGTACAAATTCCCCTCTACCGGCAAGGTGGAGCCCTGGCCGATCGATGGATGGGAAAAGCTGCTCGCCGAGGGGTTGGGCCCCCGTGTGGTATGTAACACGGTCGATACTCTGATATACCTGGCGGAAAGCGGCCAGGGCATCGCCTGTTTGCCGGATTTTGCAGTGAAACGCGCGCTGGAACAGCAGCGGTTGCAGCAGATATTGCCTGAATATTGCCGCCACAGCGGCAGCTTCAAAGTGCTTTGGCCCTCCAGCAAACACCTGACGCCCAAACTCAGGGTGTTTATCGATACGCTGAGCGACCGGCTTTTCCAGAATGAGGCGGGTGTTTAGACGACGGGACAATCATAAGAAGGGAAATGCGAGGACGCCGGAGGGCGATAGCCGCCCTCTGGCATGCTGGCTCAACCGTTTTTGCGGCCGATAGCGGAAAAGGCGTTGAACACTTCACCCAGACCGTAAATCGTGCCGAGCAAGACGGCCACCATTACCGGCACCAGGATCACCACGGTGGCCAAACTTTCAATCATTTCTAACATCGTTCTCTCCTGGTTTTTAAGCACAGTAAATCTGCGCCGGAATAAAGCTTTCCGGTCAATCTGTTCATTATCGTCGGGAGGCAGTCTAAAACGTGAGCTACATCACACTTGATGCGAGCTAATGTAACTTACACAATTACATTAACGCAATGCAAAAAATGCTCTGCGCGACAACGGGATTGGCGTGGTTTTTTATTGCGTATCTATTTGATATTGCGGAGAACAAGGGACAAAAGGATAGCCTGCGCGCCGCTCGACCTGGCCCGCCATCTCGGCGATGCTGGTTTTCGCCAGGCTCTCTTCCAGCGCATGGCCGACGCGCGCGAACTCTTGCTCCAACACCGGGGTAATGGCGTGGCCGATATAGCACGCCTCATTGGGCCGGGTGCGGTGCAACATGAAGTAAGGTTGCTCCTCCACTGCGCGATACACGTCCAGCAGTGAGATCGCTTCCGCCGGCCGCGCCAACAGCGCCCCGCCGCCTTGCCCCATCTGCGAATAAGTCAGCCCTGCCTCTGCCAGCGCACCAAGAATGCGCCGCACCACCGTCGGGTTGGTATTGACGCTGCGCGCGATATCTTCAGAACGCACCGTCTGGCCGCGACACAGCGTGATATTGGTCAGAATGTGGATGGCAACGGCAAATCGCGTAGAGGTAGACACCTTGGCTCCTGCTCAGAGTTTGGTTTATGTCGCATTAAAACATAAGTAAAATGCATTAATTACAGATAATACACATAATGAGTAGGGGAAATGAGAATGTCAACCGCCCCCCGCCCAATGGCGGCGGCGGTTCACGCTTCTGCACGGATTTCCGCGACTTTGTCGGGGTAAAACGCCAGATGATCCTTGATCGCCACCACGGCGTTGTAGGGCATTTCATAGCTCCAGGCGACGTTAAGCCCCTGCGCACCGTTCAGCGGGAGGGAAAAATAACTGCAGTCCCCCTTATAAGGGCAGTAGCTGACGTGATCGCTCTTTTGCAGCAGCCGCATGTTTACATCCTCACGCGGAAAGTAAAACACCGGTGGATAGTTGGCTTCCTGCAAGATGAGCACATCGCAGCTGTCAGCCAGGATCTGACCGGCGGCGCGCACGCTGACCCGCGTCGGATGGCGGGTCAGCGTGATCGGATGATCCGGGCCGGGAATTTTCACCGGTTTGCCGGCTGCGGAAACAAGGTCGGACATGGCGGCCTCCAGCGTTTGCGCCCCGCTCCCCGCGAGGCCTTTCCCCAGTATAGTCGAGCGTTTTTATCGGCGGCCGCACATTCGGCGAGCAAACGCTTTTCACCGCCACAAAATTAAGAATTTTTACCTGTTCGATTTTCTTACGGAGGAATACATTCATCCCAACTTCTACCGGCGGGTTAATCGGATTATTTTTAATCCATTAATCAACCCAATTATCAGGAACTCATTATGAATATTAAACGTGCCGCAGGTGTATTGATGGTGGTGATGGCGACGCTTTCCGTCACCGCATGTGGGCATATGTCCAATCGCGATCGCAACACGGCGATCGGCGCGGGCGTCGGCGCAGTAGGCGGCGCCGTGCTGACCGACGGCAGCACGCTGGGCACCCTCGGCGGTGCGGCGCTGGGCGGCATCATCGGCCACCAGACCAGCCGTTAATCGGCTCGTCAAAAATAACCTCCGCAGGCCGGCTCTTTTTTCAACCAACAAGAGCCGGCCTGTTTTTTATTAATCCTGAGGCACTTTCTCAGGGTACGGAAATAATAAATAACGTTAAACGCAGCTTTATTATTCATTAATCTGCGCCAGGCTTATTTATTGCGCCGGCAGCCTGAAGCGCGCCATCGCCCTTTCCAACCGTTCCGACTCGTCCTGCAACCGCTGTGAAGCCTCGGTCACGGCGTTCACCACCGTGCCGGTTTGCCGCGCCACCTGATTCAGCGCCGCGATGCGCGCCGTCACATCCTGAATGCTTTCTCCCTGATTGAGCGACGCCAGAGAGATTTCTCCCACCAGCGCGCTGGATTTGTTCACCAGATCGATAATCTGGCGCAGGTTATCCGTCAGCAGATCTACCGCCTGGGAACCTTGATCGATTTGCCGTAACGAGCGGTTGATTAACTGCTGAATGTCGCGCGTCGAATGGCTGCTTTTTTGCGCCAGCAAGCCCACCTCTTTGGCCACGATGGCGAAACCGCGGCCGTGAACGCCGGCGTGCGCGGCCTCAATCGCCGCATTCAGCGCCAGAATATTGGTCTGAAACGCAACGCTGTCGATCAACGCCACGATGCCGCGCATCTCGGCCGACTGGTTGACGATACCCTGCATCGAGACATTGACGGTTTGCATCATCTGCTCACCGGCGCCGGCGCACTCGCGGGCCTGTTCGGTACGTTGGCTGGCCTGTTGCGCGTATTGGCCGTTTTCCTCCACCCGCGCCGCCAGCTGCTGCACGTGCTCGGTCGCCAACTGCAATTCGCCGTCCTGCTTCGCCGACTGCGCCGTCAATTGTCGATTGCCGTCCGCCAACCGTCCGACGCAGTTCAAGATCCCGCTCGCCGCATCGCGCACCTCGCACACCAGGCGCTGCAGACCGCCCTGCATGTGGCCGATGCTGGTCTGCAGCTGGCGCATCTCACGGTTAAACGCCCGTTCAGGCGGCAGCGGTCGCGAAAGATCGCCGGCGGCCAGCACGTTGAGGTGCGCTATCGCCCGCTGCAGCGGCGCGATCACCCAGCGGGAGACGCCGAACCACACCCCCACGGCGATCAGCGCCAACGCGGCCAGCGCGCCGAGCGCAAAGGTCTTGGCCTGCTCCAGCGCCGCCAATTGCCGCATGTTGACGTCATCGCCACGCCGCTCGTTCAGCGCCTGATAAGCGAGAAACTTCTCGTTAAAATCCGCCTGAAACGCCTGGATCGGCACGGCGAAAAACGCATCGATGCTGCTACCCTGCAACCCTTGCGCCTGCTCTTTCAGGCCGTCATAGAACAGGCGATAGCTGTCTTTCAGGGCGCCCGCCGCTTCGGGCGCATCCGCGCTCAAGCGCTCGAACTGGGCGAAGGCCTGCTCTGAGGCCTGCAACGCCGCCAACGACGCCTCCAGCAGGCTGTGCCAGCTGCCGTCGGAACCGGTGGCTTTGTCCTGCAGATAATAGATGCCCGCACGGTTCAGGGTATCGCTGGCCGTCAGCAGCGACAGTCTGGCGCGATCCATCGTCGCCTGCTGGCGATGCAATGCGTCGCCCGTCACCAGGTTAATCTTGGCGTCGCGCAGAATATTGGAAATAAATACGGTGGAGAACAATTGCAGCAGAGAAAATAGCGCAATAACGCAAATTACGCCGCTTAATAAACCCATGCTTTTGCCGATGCCAAACGCGCGCGGCAGCGCTGTCGCAGGTTTTGCCCTACGACCCAGTGTCAGTTTTATGTTCATGATTTTTAGTCAGTAATACCAGGGTGCCGCGAGTCTAACGGCCATTGATGACACTAATATTTCAACCGACTCTGTGCCGCCATTCACAGACCGAGACGGCAAAACCATCGGTATTGCACATCAACTCTCATTTTTATTTCTTGACTTGTTTAATACCGGATTTATAGTTTTCTCATTAATCAAGGAACAAAGTTTCATATATTAATCAAAACCAAAGTTAATATATTAAACACTTAGGAAAGTCGTCTCAAATATAAAACCGATGAGCGTAACCACCCTATTTACAGGTGAAACTCGCTCGCCATAATAAACATTCCATTCTCTTCAGTGGCCCGGCACGCGCAAGATCACGCTTTGTTTTTCTTTTGCTTACCAGTGAGTTACGCAACCGAAGCCGCGTTGCCCAGCGACGCTACCGCCACTGCGGCGCCGGTAAAAAAAAGCAACCCGGCATTTCCGCACATTCATTGGCAAAGCGAGGATAATAAAAAGAATATTAATATCGGCGGCGCACTGCGCGCCAATTATCGCTATGAAGATTGGCACAGCAGCAATTATCGGAATCCGCCGCATTTGCGCTTTGACGCCTTTCGCATCGATGCCGCCGGCCAGGTAAACGACGCGTTTTTCGATAGCGGATTCTGGTTTCAGGATCGGCGCAAATACGCCATCGACCGCGCCTATGTCGGCTATCACCTGTCTGAGCATTCCGCCGTGCAAATCGGCGCGCCGTTCAAACCGTTCGGCCTGATGCCCTATCCGCAGTTCGGCTGGTCGTACGGCATTCCGTTTTACCTTGGCTTCGGCGTCAACACCGGGCTGGGCGCCAAATACCAATTCCAGCATGACGATTGGTCCTTCGACGCCGCCTACTACCCGCGTATGATGCCGACCGGCGTGCGTTACGCCCCCGACGTTGCCAGCTATAACGATCTGAAGAACACCCACTTTGCGTCGCAGCATTTGCAGCGCAACGAAAAACGCGATCAGGTAAACCTGCGGCTGACGCGCGCTTTCCATCAGGGCGGCTGGGACAATGAGCTCGGCGGGTCGCTGGCGGCCTCGCGGCTCTACAACCAGGCGACCGGCGATAATGGCAGCTTCTGGGCGGCGGGCCTGCACACGCTGGTAAATTACGATCCCTGGCATCTGTCCGGCCAGGTGATCCGTTACGGCTATGATGCCAAAGGCCCGGCCGGCGCCAACAATTCGGTGATCCTGATGGGGGGTAACGGCCTGACGCCGGCCTACCTGATCCCGGCGCAGGCCACCACCGCCGCCATCAACCTGGCACGTGACGTCGAGGTGCCCTGGGGACCGGTGAAAAAACTGAGGTTCTACAACGACTACAGCGTGCTCTGGAAAGATAAGCACGGCGGCTCCGACTCCAAAATGAATACGCTGGGGGTACAGGTGTTCGCCATGCCGGTGATGCTGTGGGTGGATCTGACCTGGGCGCAGAACGCCAACCCGTGGGGCGGCGTGGAAAACGCCACCGGCTGGACCGCCACCCAGTCTTCCGGCAGCAATAAGTGGTATTTTCGCACCAACGTGAACATCGGTTACTACTTCTGAACGCGGCGGGGTCTACACTGAGGTATCGGCGCCAACCGGAGAAAACATCATGCTGAGCGCACAAACGCTGCACGTCTCCATCAACCGCCCCTGTGACGAGGTGTACGCTTTTCTCAGCCGCCCGGAAAATTTCCCATTGTGGGCCAAAGGGTTAGCCAACAGTTTACAGCGGGAAGGTGAAGACTGGGTCGCGGACACGCCACAGGGGAGGATCCGCATTCGCTTCAGCGCGCCGAACGCCTTCGGCGTGCTGGATCATTGGGTGACGCTGCCGGACGGCGGCGTGGTCTACGTGCCGCTGCGCGCGCTCGCCAACCGGCGTGGCACCGAGGTGATCTTCACCCTGTTCCGCCAGCCGGAGATGGACGATGCGCTGTTCGCCCGCGACGCCGGGCTGGTGGACGCCGATCTGCAGGCGCTGAAGCGCCTGCTGGAATCGCGCTAATCCCCATCACCCCTTGACCGACGACACCACGTTAAGCGGCTGGGCATCCGGCAGAATATTCATGTGCTCCAGCACCTGGGCCATGATTTTGCCGAACACCGGCCCCGCCACCGAACCGCCGAAGTGCTTGCCGGCTTTCGGGTTGTTGACCATCACCACCAGCGCCACCTGCGGATCGCTGGCCGGCGCCACGCCGGCGGTGTAGTTGATGTAGCCGCCGTCATATTTGCCGCTCGGGCCCATTTTCTCGGCGGTACCGGTTTTGATCGCCAGCCGGTAGCCCGGCACCGCGGCGCTCACCCCGCTGCCGCCCGGCAACGCGTCGCTCTCCATCATATGCACCACGGATCGTACCGTCTCCGCCGGCAGAATACGTTGCCCCATCACCGGCGGCGTCACCTTGGTGATCGACAGCGGCCGATAAATGCCGAAAGAACCGATAGCAGCATACTCGCGCGCCATCTGCAGCGGCGTCACCCGCAGCCCATAGCCGAAGGAGAAAGTGGCGCGTTCGATATCGGCCCAGCGTTCGCGATGCTGCGGCAGGTAGCCACTGCTCTCGTTGCCGATGCCCAGCTCGGTCGGCCGCCCCAGACCAAAGCTGCGGTAGACCGCCGGCAGCACCGTGGCCGGCAACGCCAGCGCAATATGCGAGACCGCGATGTCGCTCGATTTTTGCAGCACGCCGGTGATGGTCAGCTTCGACCAGTGGCCGACGTCTTTGATCAGGTGACCGTTCACCCGATACGGCGTGGTGTCCAGCACCGTATCCGGCCGGATCAGCTTATGCTCCAGCCCCACCATCACCACCACCGGTTTCACCGTCGACCCCGGTTCGAAGCTGTCGCTGCTGCACACGTTGCGAATGTCTTTCGCCGGGGTGCTGCCATAGTTGTTCGGGTTGAACGACGGGTAGCTGGCCATGCCGAGGATCTCGCCGGTGTCGATCTTGACCAGCACCGCACAGCCGGAATCGGCCTGGTTGGCCACCACGCCATCGCGGATCTGCGCATAAAGCACGTATTGGATAAATTTATCGATGCTGAGCGTCACGTTCGGCGGCGGCACCGGATCCACGCTTTTGAGCACGCCGATCACCGCGCCGCTGCCGTCCTTCTGGTAGACCCGCAGGCCATTTTTACCCTGCAACAGCGGGTTGAAGCCCAGCTCGATGCCCTCCAGCCCCTGGTTGTCCTGGCCGACAATGCCGATCAACCCGGCGGCGTCCTGGCCCATCGGATAGAAGCGGCTAAAATCCTGCTCGGTGCTGACGCCGGTCAGGTGCAGTTTGTTGATGTAGAGGGCGTTGTCGTCCTCCACTTTGCGCGCCAGATAGACGAAGCGCTTGCGCGCGTTGCTCTGGATCAGATGCTGTATGTCCGCCAACGGGAGCTTCAGCACGTTGGCCATACTCTGCCAGCGCTCGTTGCCGGTGTCGGTCTGGGTATCGAGGATGTGCTTCGGATCCAGCACGATATCTTTGGAGGACACGCTGACCGCCAGCGCCTCATTGTTGCGATCGGTGATCATGGCGCGGTTGGTCGGCACCACCTGGGTGCGGATCGACCGCTGGTCGGCCTGATCCGCCAGCTGCTGGTGTTCCAGCAGTTGCAGATAGCCGACCCTGAACGCCAACAGAAAAAAACAGACCAGCATGCCGGCGCAAATCCAGCCGAAACGAACTGTGGAATAGGTTTTACCGCTTTTTTTGGTCGATGGCGCCACTGTTGTGTTAACCCTGCGTTTTTATTCGGTTTATGGTGTTATTTCAGTCTACCTTGCCGGAAATGGTCAGGAGATTGCAGTTTGTAAGAAAGTAAAAACAAACCGCCTCACCGTTGCACATCCGCACTGTCGTTTAACTGCGGTTTACTTTGCGCCGCATCGCCGGGCTGTGGCGCGTTGGCCGGGTCAAAAATGTGGTCGAGGATCGCGCGCGCGGTCGGCCCCGCCACCACGCCGTCGCCGCCGCCGTTTTCCAGGATCAACGCCATCGCCACTCGCGGATTTTTGTAAGGCGCGAACAGCGTATAGAAGATGTGATCGCGCAGCCGCACCGGGATCATTTTGGCGTTGTAAATCTGGTTCTGCTTCAAGCTGAACACCTGCGAAGTACCGGATTTGGCGGCAATCTGGTACGGCGCGGTGTGGAACAGCTTGTAGCCGGTGCCGTTCGGCAGGTTGGCCATGCCGTACATGCCGTTGCGCACGATGCCCCAGTAAGGCGAACGGGGATCGCCAATCTGCGCCGCCTGCGCCGGTGGCCGGTAGCGCATCACCCGGTTGCCCTGCTGCAGCGAATACAGCAGATGCGGCGTTTTCACCTGGCCGTTGTTGAGCAGCGTGGTCAGCGCTTTCACCATCTGGATCGGCGTGGCTACCCAATACCCCTGGCCGATGCCCACCGAAACCGTATCCCCCTGATACCAACCCTTTTTGTGCACCTTCAGCTTCCAGTCGCGGCTCGGCAGTACGCCGCGGTACTCTTCGTTCAGATCGATGCCGGTGGACTGGCCATAGCCGAACTGGCTCAGCCAGTGGTGGATGCGATCGATGCCCATCTCATACGCCACCTGATAAAAGAAGGTGTCGGCGGATTCCTCAATCGCTTTGGTGACGTTGAGCATGCCGTGGCCGGTTTTCAGCCAGTCGCGGTAGCGGCGTTCGGTGCCGGGCAGCGTCCAGGTCGGCGCACCAAAAAAGGTGGTGGTGGGCGTGATCACTCCGGCGAACAGCGCCGAAACGGCCATGTAAGGCTTCACCGTCGACGCCGGTGGGTACAATCCCTGGGTGACGCGGTTGATCAGCGGCAGATCCGGGTTGGTCAACAACGCCTTATAGGCCTGATAACCGATGCCTTTGACGAAGGGATTGGGATCGTAGCTGGGGCTGGAGACCATCGCCAGAATGCCGCCGTCGCGCGGGTCTTCCACCACCACCGCGGCGCGCTGCCCCTTCAGCACCGATTCGATGTACTGCTGCAGCGGCAAGTCGAGCGTCAAGTAGATGTTTTTACCGGCCTGTGGCGGCTGCTCCTTCAGCAAGCGGATCACCCGCCCGTGGTTATCCACCTCCACTTCCTGATAGCCGGTGGTGCCGTGCAGTTCAGACTCGTAATAGGCCTCGATGCCCTGTTTGCCGATGTTGCGGTCGGCAGCGTAGTTCTCACTCAGCCCGGCCTTGTCCAGACGCTTAAGATCGCTGTCGTTGATCTTCGATACATAGCCCAGCACGTGCGCCAACTGGGCGCCATAAGGATATTCACGCTGTTGATAGGTATCGATGGTCACCCCGTCGAAACGGTATTGATTGACGGCAAAGCGCGCCACCTCGGTGTCGCTCAGTCCGGCTTTGAGCGTCACCGGCTTGTAGCGGCTGTTGTGGTGCATATCGTCGCGAAACGTGCGGATGTCTTCCGGCGTCAGAGAGACGATCGGCGTCAACGCCTGCAGCAACGCCGCCATATCGGTAATTTTACTGGGCGTGACCTCGATGCGATACAGTGTCACGTTTCGCACCAGCGGAATGCCGTTGCGATCGAAGATCAACCCGCGGCTGGGGGCGATCGGCAGCATCTTGATGTCGTTCTGGTTGGAACGCGTTTGGTAAAAGCCGTGCTGGCGAATTTGCAGCCGGTAGAGGTTGACGATCAGCGCACCGAAACAGACCACCACCAACGCCAACGCTACGCCTGCCCGCCGGATAAACAGCATCTCTTCCGCAGAGTGGTCGCGAATTTTTTCTTTTAACAGGGCCATGCGGTGCCGATACCTTTTGCGTCACATTTCCCCGCAAAATCAGGGAACTGAAAAGCCGGCAAGCATAGCGTTATCGGGCGCACCGCCCCATGAAAAGGTTGCTAATGAAATGGCATAACTGTTTCAGCATATTGGAATGTTACCGTCGGCGTTTTTTTCACCGCGCTCCCCATTGAGCCACCGTTCGCCCCAATGCTACAATGTGATCTTAATCACACTATTCCCGTTATTCCCCCGCATTTCCCTGTCGGCGCCCTGCCGGATGCGGCTTTTTTGTGACATAGGATCGAGTTCGATGAGTGCCATTGCCACCGGTTTAATCATGATGCGCTGGGAGTTGCTGAGCGCCGTGATGATGTTCTTCGCCAGCCAGTTAAACGTCGTTTGCCGTAAAACCAGCCGCAACGGCATGGCGTTCATGTTCAGCAGCCTGGGCCTGTTTACCGCCTGCTGGTTCGTGACGGGCCTGATGGGCATCCACTTCACCCTGGAAGCCTTCACCCAATTCTGGTCATCGGCCTGGGACCGCTATGTGGACGTGGTCAGCACCATGCCGGTCGATTGGCCGATGCCGTAACCTCGCCGCCCCCGCGATTATTCCGTTTCCGTTGACGGCGCCGCCGCCAGCCGCGCCATCAGCGCCCCCGCTTCGATCAACAGCGCTTGCTCCCGCTCGCTTAAACAGCTTTCCATTGCCGCCAGCAGCCACGTTTCACGCCGCGTGCGGCTCTCCTGCAGCAACCCCAGACCGGCGGGCGTCAGACACACCCGCACTCGGCGCTTATCTTCGGCATCCGGCGTGCGCACCAGCAGCCCATCGGCCTCCAGCTCACGCAGCGCGGCGGCCAGGTTAGAGGAGCGCATACGCTCCGACTCCGCCAACAGCGACGGCGTTGCTTCGCCGCCGTGGCGGTCGATAGCTCCCAGCAACAGCAGCTGAGCCCAGGACTTTTCGTCGCTGCGCGACTCGCGCCGCATACGGCGCACCAGCGACATTAACTGCGTACGCAGCAGCGTCACATCTTCAGGATGATCTTTTTTCATTGGCATCAGTCGATAGTGTTCAGTTTATCCCTACTTTCACCCTGCCGGCTCGCGCGGTCAATGACGCCCTGTTCAGCCACCGCGCCGCTCTGGCTTAACCTAATTACCTATGATAATATAGCTATTAATATATAGCAAAAAAGACACTGCAACCGGCAGGGTTACGTTTGCTCACGCATTTGCCCCTCGCCGATTAATTTGCAGTGTTATTATTATTTTGCTTAATAAATCCCTCCTCATTCAACGTGGTACGGTAAGCCGATGGAAGCGTGGAAAGTCAATCTGATCTCGGTCTGGCTCGGGTGTTTCTTCACCGGGCTGGCGATGAGCCAAATCCTCCCTTTTCTGCCGCTGTACGTCGAACAGCTCGGCGTCAGCGATCACCAATCCCTCAGCCTGTGGTCCGGGCTGGTGTTCAGCGGCACCTTTTTAGTCTCGGCGGTGGTATCGCCGCTGTGGGGCAGCCTGGCCGACCGTAAAGGCCGCAAGCTGATGCTGCTGCGCGCCTCGTTGGGCATGGCGATCGTCATCGCGCTGCAGGGGTTAGCCACCAACGTCTGGCAATTGTTCGCGCTGCGCGCCCTGATGGGGCTGACGTCCGGCTATATTCCCAACGCCATGGCGCTGGTCGCCTCGCAGGCGCCGCGCGATAAAAGCGGCTGGGCGCTGGGGACGCTCTCTACCGGGCAGATCTCCGGCGTGATCGCCGGGCCGCTGCTGGGCGGGCTGATGGCCGACCATCTGGGGCTGCGGGTGGTGTTTTTCGTCACCGCCGGGCTGATGTTCGTCAGCTTCCTGGTGACGCTGTTCCTGATTAAAGAGCGGCGCATCACGGTGAAAAAAGCGGATCAGTTGAGCGGCAAGGCGGTGTTCCGCACGCTGCCCTATCCAGCGCTGATCGTCACCCTGTTCGTTTGCACCCTGATGATCCAGCTAGCCAACTCGTCCATCAGCCCGATCCTGACGCTGTTCATTCGCGAACTGTCGGGCGATGTCAGCAATATCGCCTTTGTCAGCGGTATGATCGCCGCCGTACCCGGCATTGCGGCACTGATCTCGGCACCGCGACTCGGGCGGCTCGGCGATCGCATCGGCACCGCGCGCATTCTGATCGCCGCGCTGCTGTTCACCACCGGCCTGTTCGCCGTGATGGCCTGGGTGAATACGCCGCTGCAGCTGGGCATTCTGCGTTTTCTGCTGGGCTTTGCCGACGGCGCGCTGATGCCGGCGGTGCAGGCGCTGTTGCTGAAGTATTCCTCCGATCAGGTGACCGGCCGCATTTTCGGCTATAACCAATCATTTATGTATCTGGGCAACGTGGTCGGCCCGCTGCTGGGTTCAGGCATTTCGGCGCTGATGGGGTTCCGTTGGGTGTTCGCCGTAACGGCGGTGCTGGTGCTTGTCAATGCGCTGCAGCTGCGCAATCAGTTCAATAAGCTGGATAATAAACGCGTGGGATAACGAGGGAATGCCTCAAGCAGTAGTGGGACAATGACGCCCATCAACCGTACCACCACTGCTAAAGGCGGCCGTAGCCTACTCGACGCTGCGGTCATTTGGTACTTATGTAAGTAAATAAAGTGTTGCGCAGATGTAGAGAGGGCCGCCGCAGCGGCCCGCTGCATCAGAACATGGTATTGTCGTTGGCCGATTTTTCCGGCACTTCCTGATTGACGTCCCAATGCTCGGTGATTTTCCCCTGATCGTTCACCCGATAAATATCCACGCTGGCGGTGCCGCGATCCTGCGGGTTATTCTGGTATTGGACGTGAACGTAGACCAGATCGCCGCTGACCGCGCTGCGGTATATTTTGGCGCTGAACTGCGGGTTATCTTTAAAGTTCTGGCTGAAGAAATCCAGGAACGGTTTGATGCCGTCACCGACGAACGGATTGTGTTGTTTGTAATTCTCCGCGATCAGCTTCTGCGCCACGCTGATGTCGTGGCGGTTGAAGAAGCCCGCATACAGCTCTTCCACCACCTTCAGCTTTTGCTGAGCATGATGATAGCCGCCTTGACCGGCCGGCTGCTGAGACGCCGCCCGATCCGTTGACAGCGCCGGGTCACTCGCCAGTAAGCCGCCGGCGATCGCACAGGTGATCAATGCCTTTTTCATAAACGCTCCTTATTTTCCTGAGTGACCTACGATTTTCAACTGCCCTTTCAGATGGGTGAAGCTACCGTCCTTGGCGGCGATGTTGGTGTAAACCTCGCCGCGCTCAAAGTCCTCGATATGCGTCACGTTGTCGCCGGACTGCGGCTCGTGCCAATAGACCATATAGACCTGCGGCCGAATCTCCACCGCGGTGTACTGCACGGTATCGGTGATGCCCTGCGACGCCTCGCCGATGCCGGTGAAGGTCATGGTCTTGTCATCGGTAAAATCCAGCTTGAAGGCGAAATCGCCGAAGGTCACCTGCACCACTTTACCGACCGCAATGAACTGCCCGTGTTTTTCCGTCATCGTCGCCGCCTTATTGTTTGCCAGGGAGGTTTGCGCCGCCGCAGCGGCAGGGAATGCTAGGGGGAAAGTCAGGGCTATCGCCAACGCGATACCCGTTCGCTTCACTGTTTTCATCGTTCCTTCTCCTTTCCGTGGTTGAAAACGAGAATCATTATTATTTCTTAACGATTGGCAGAAATATAAGAATAATCTCTATTCCTATCAGGTACCTGGCGGCGAAATAAGACGGCGGAAAATCGCCGCAAAATGGCATGGCAATAGCGCGTTCTGGCCATTGGTTTTTACGCAATGAACGGGATTACTGTTTCCAGCAAGGGAAACGACTCGGGGTTTTGATGGGTCTATAGCGCAGATCGTTTTAAGCTAATGCGTATTTATTCTTAAGCCGCCCGCCGCAGGAAAACGGCGGCGAACGGCGCGGGGGTTTAGCGCAGCCAGGGTGTATAGGTGACGCCAATCAGCAACCCTTCCGGGCTGAGCAAGCGGGTGACGCTTTGCCCCCACGGCTCTTCGCGGTTGGCGACCAGCAGCCGATAACCGCGATCGATCAGGCCTTGGGTAGCCAGCGCCATATCGGCCACGTCGAACTCGATCCACGCCTGCGGCGTTGGTAAATCCGCCGGCCAACGATCGTCGCCAAAGCAGGACTGCGCCGCCTGCGCCAACGGCCACAGGGCGAAATGCTTCACCCCGTCCAGCGCGCCCTGCTCCGACAGCAGATAGGTTTCGTTGCCCGGCATCGGCTTGAGCGGCAGCCCCAGCGCCTCGACATAAAACGCTTTGCTCTCGTCGCTCTCACGCGTGATCGGCCCGAATCCGGCGACAAACAACACGCCCAGCCCCGCAAATTGTTGATCCATGCTGCTCTCCATTCCGGTTAGCGCCCCTGCCGCACCTGCAGCGGAGCAAATCCATAGGCCGCCTTGAAGCGGTTGCTGAAATGGCTGGCGGAGCTGAAGCCGCACGCCAGCGCGATCTCGGTAATCGGCTGTTGGCTATGCCGCAACAGCTGTTCCGCCCGCTGAAGCCGCGCGCGCATCACGAACTGGTGCGGTGCCAGGCCGGTGGCGTGCTTGAACATACGGGCGAAATGGTATTCGCTCAGCCCGGCCTGCCCCGCCAGATCCGCCAACAGCAAAGGCCGATCGAGGTGGCTTTCGATATATTCCCGCACCCGCTTCGCCACTGCGGGCGCCAGGCCGCCGCGCGCCTGCGGCAATTGCCACTGCAGCTGGCTGTAGCGCTGGATCAGATGCGACATCAGCAGGTTCGACGCGCTGCTGAGCGCCAGCAGATTGGCGCGATCCTGCCAGTCGCAGTTGAGCAAAAACTGGCGATACAGCAGCGTAATCTGCGGATCTTCGCCGAAGCTGCGCTGCTCTACGTTGATCGACGCCGGGCTGCGATCCCAGGTCTGCTCCGCCAGCTGTCGCAGATGCCCGTCGGTGCAATACAGATGCACGAACGACAGATCGCTGCGCACGTCCCAGGTGGAGGCATACTGGCGCGGCATGATGCAAAAACGATCCGGCCCGCCGCCGTTGCGCCAGCCGCCCGGCACCTGCTGGTAGCACTCATAGCCGTCGGCGACGTACAGGCTCAGGGTATGGTGATCGGCGCTTTCCTGCGTGACGCGATCGTTGCTGTTGGACCAGGCGGCCAACTCCACGCCGGTGCCCAGCAGCACGCTGCCGTGCAGCCGCGCCTTATGCTCACGCAGTGTTTCAAACGCCTGATAGTTGGACATCGCCGGCCCCATTGTTCGACATGCCGACAGTGTAAAGAGTGGCGCCGCCGCATACCAGCCGCCACCCCGCGCTTTTGGCAAAAAAAGCGCAAGAATATGCAACTGAGCGCAAAGCGCTGCAAGCGCCGCCGAACGCCAAAGCGGATACTGTGCCATCGGTTTTTTCGGAGTAATAAATAGAATGAATGCGCTGTTGTACCTGGCCGTGGTGCTGATTTGGGGCACCACCTGGATCGCGATTACCCTGCAACAGGAAGGCCCGGTGGCCATTCCCGTGTCGATCGCTTACCGCTTCGCCATTTCCGCTGCGGTGATGTTCGCCGTGCTGCTGTTGACGCGCCGCCTGCGCCGCCTCGCACCACGCGATCATCTGTTCTGCGTGCTGCAGGGCTGCTGCGTGTTCGGTTTCAATTTCTTCTGCTTCTACCATGCGGCGGCCTACATCAGTAGCGGGCTGGAATCGGTGATCTTCTCGATGGCGGTGCTGTTCAATGCCCTCAACAGCCTGTTGTTTTTCCGCCAACGCCCCAGCCCCAACCTGCTGCCGGCGGCGCTGCTGGGGTTGATCGGCATCGTCGCGCTGTTTTGGCAGGATCTGGCCGCCACCCGCATGGCGCCGGAGCTGCTGAAAGGCATCGGCCTGAGCGCGCTCGGCACCTACGGCTTCTCGCTGGGCAACATGATCAGCACCCGCCATCAGCGCCGCGGGCTGGATATCTTTTCCACCAACACCTATGCCATGACCTATGGCGCGATGCTGATGGCGCTGATTGCACTGACGCAGGGCGCGTCGTTCCAGATCGAGTACGACAGCCGCTATATCGGCTCCCTGCTGTATCTGGCGATCTTCGGATCGGTGATCGCCTTCGCCGCCTACTTCAGCCTGCTCGGCCGTATTGGCGCCGGTGCAGCGGCCTACAGCACCCTGCTGTTCCCGCTGGTAGCGCTCACCATCTCAACGATCTACGAAGGTTATCAATGGCATTTCAACGCCGTGCTGGGTTTGTGCCTGATCCTGCTGGGCAACCTGGTAATGTTCGCCAAGCCGGGGTTGATATGGCGGCGGGCGGACATCGCAAAACAAAACTCAACCCTTTGAAGGTATTAGCGAATATCGCTATCATCAGGTTTTGTTGATAACGGACGATAGCGAATGCTCAGAAGTGATGAGGCGCCCCCCCGCGCCTACAAACAGGTGGACGTGTTTACCACCACGCCGCTGCAGGGCAATCCCGTGGCGGTGGTGCTGGAGGCCGAGGGGCTGAGCGCTGCGCAGATGCTGGCATTGGCCCGCTGGACCAACCTGTCTGAAACCACGTTTGTGCTTAAACCAACGCACCCGGCGGCGGATTATCTGGTGCGCATTTTTACCACCGAAAAGGAGTTGCCCTTCGCCGGTCACCCGACGTTGGGTACGGCGCACGCCCTCTTGGAAGCCGGGCTGGTGACCAAACGGCCGGGCGTGGTGATGCAAGAATGCGGCGTCGGTCTGGTGGCGGTCAATACCCTGCCGGAAGGCGCGCTGGCGTTTGCCGCCCCCGAAGTCAGTTTTCGCCCGATGGCGCTTGAAGCGCTCGAATGGCTGATAGCCGCTTTTCAACCTGCGCTGATTGAAGCGGACACCCTGCCGGTGATTGCCGACATGGGCATCCGTTGGCTGATGGTGCGCCTGCCGGACGCACCATCCTGCCTGACTGTGGCGCCGAATCAAGCCGCGATTAAGCAGCTACAAACGGCTTGTGATGTTGATGGCGTCGTGATTTATGGCGCCTATGCCTCAGGCGGGCCGGCCGATTACGAAATGCGCGCATTCCTGGTTGAATGCGGCGCCTTGATTGAGGATCCGGTGACGGGCAGCGCCAACGCCTGCCTGGCGCGCTTGCTGAAGGCCAGCAACTTCCCCGATGGTGGCCGGACCGCACAGGGGTATCAGGTGCGGCAAGGCAGCCAACTGAACAGAGACGGCCGCGTTAGCGTGCGTTTCATTCAGGATGAGCCTTGGGTTGGCGGGCATTGCCGTACGCTGATTAATGGCCTGTTGTGCATTTAGCCTGGCGGCGACTAAACTTTCTGCTGTCACTCACCTGCAGGAGACAGCCATGCGACAGATTATTGCCAGCGCTTTCGTCAGCCTCGACGGCGTGATGCAGGCGCCCGGTCTGCCGGACGAAGATCGCGCCGGCGGCTTTCGCTTCGGCGGCTGGACCGCGCCCTACTGGGATGACGCCATTGCGGAAACGATGAGCGATCTCTTCTCAACGCCTTTCGACCTGCTGCTGGGGCGGCGCACCTACGATATCTTCGCCGGCTACTGGCCGCATATCACTACCGACTCCGCCGCCGACCAGTTCGACGAATTTGCCGCCGGCATCGCCCGCATGTTCAATCAGGCGGTCAAGTACGTCGCAACCCACCACGGTGAAACGCTGGGCTGGGAAAACAGCCAGTGGCTGGGGCGGGACATCCTCGCCCGGCTGCGCGAACTGAAGCGCGGTCAGGGGCCGGTGCTGCTGGTGCAGGGCAGCAGCACCTTGATGCAACAGCTGCTGGCCAACGATCTGGTGGACGAACTGCGCCTGCTCACCTACCCGGTGCTGCTCGGCGGCGGCAAGCGGCTGTTCGATGAAAATGCGGCGCCGGCGGCCTTCACGCTGACCCAATCGGTGGTCTCGCCCGGCGGCGTGATCGTGGCTCACTACCGCCGCGCCGGCGAGGTGACGACCGGCGCCTTCGTGGCGGAAAGGGCCGCGGCGGCCCAGCCGTAAAAAAAGGGCCGTTCGGCCCTTTGCTTTTTCCTCTCATCGCCGTCAGGCAAACAGGATATCGCTCTGCTCCACCAGCCCGACCACGTGGATCTTGAAGTCGGCGGCGTAGCTGTTGCTCTGGGTGTTCAACAGCAGCTCGGTGGTGCCGTTAAAGGCGTCGAAGTTGAGTTGGATCGTCCCTTTCTGGCCACTGAAGGCGCTGCCGCCGTCGATAAAGCGCAGCTCGCTCAGGCTGTTGTTGAAGCGCAGGCCGGAGAGATCGATCTTGTCGATACCGTGCTCGAAGTCTTCGATCACGTCGAATGCCGCCACCGTCGACTCTTTGGCGTTGAGATAGACGAAATAGTCGGTGAAGTTGTTGGCGTCTTTGCCCCCCCACAGATGATCCGCCCCCAGCCCGCCGTACAGGATGTCGGAACCGGCGTTGCCCGCCAGCAGGTTGTCCTGATCGTTGCCGATGATCACATCGCGCCCGCTGCCGCCGATGGCGTTCTCGATGATCGCACCGCGCGCGATAGCGACGTTCTGCGTGCCGCCGCCGACGCTGGAAAACGCGCCATCGTTCAGGTTGATCATCTGCTGCTGGCTGTAGCCGGAGAAGTCCAGCGTGTCGTTGCCGCCGGCGTCCCACACCGCGAAGTTGACCGGTTTGCCGTTGTCCGCCGTGGCGGTCAGGAAATCGCGCCCGGTGTTGGAATTGAAGCCGTACACCGTGTCGCCGGTGCGGGTGCTCATATTGGCGCCATACAGCTTCTGGATCGCGGCGATGTCATCCACCATCGGGCCATAGCCGTACACCCCTTTGGTGTCGGCGCCGGTGTAACCGGCGTTGAAATAGCTCATGATCGAATATTGCAGCGAGTCCTGATAATAGGCCGCGTCGTTTTGGTAGCTCGGATTGCCTAACGACGCATCATAAGATCCCGGGTGTGCCAGCCCCAATGCATGCCCCAGCTCATGGGTGAAAGTCTGGCTGCTAAAGTCGCCGGCAACCGGCGCCTGGTGGGTGGCGAAATTTTTGTTGAACCACACCGTGCCGGCAAAGGCGTTATCGCTGCCCGGCTTGGTGCTCGGTGGGTAATAGGCGTAAGCGTTGATGGCGTTCGGGCCGCTGCCGGCGGCAACGCTGCCGTCGGCGCGCTGGGTGAAGTAGGCGAAGGTGATGTCCGCCCGATGGTGGATATCGGTGGACTGCGTCTGGGTAAAGGTCACGTTCGCCACATCGGCCCAAGCCTGCATCGATTTCAGCGCCTGCGCCTGCGCCGCCAGGGTTAGCGGTTGCAGCCCCTTGTCGCCGTCACCGGTCTGGCCGATGCGGTTCAGCGCGCTCTGCGTCAGGAAGGAATAGGTCAATGTGACCGGCTGGTGATAGACCTGATCGCCATTGTACGACAGGCCCGGACGCGTCAGCTGATCGGCGGCGCGATCGAAGCTGAAGTTGTCGCGGATTTTACCCAGGTTGTTGATGGCGGCTCCGCCGCGCTGGTTGCTGTACAGGTTGGCGTTGTCCAACGTAAACAGCGCACCGTACCCCAGCCCATCATAGGGGCTGCCGGGTTGGTGATAGTAAAACTGATAGTTGTGATCGTAGGGGGAAGTGGCGGCCAGGCTGGTGAACTCATCGTCATCTTGCAAAATGTCATTGTGGTTGCGGCTCATTGCATTCTCCTTTTACACAATAGGAACCCATTCGCTTTGCAAGACTATTCATCAGTCGTTCTAATCTAAGCCAAGGCTTAGGATTGACCAGTATAGTGATTAACCCCGGCGGCGCGAGGCCGCCTGCTCTCGCTCCACTGCGACGGGCATCAGGATGGAGAAAATCATAACAATTTGTATTCGCTCTACATTAATTAGAAAAGCAAGGGTATCGACGACCTGATGGCTCGTCTTTTTGGGCGTTTTATCGCCAGTTGGATCAGAATAAACGAGGATTAAAAACCCTAATCCTTCTCTCATCATCGCGCCGGGAACGTGCTAAGGTGTGAACGGACAGCCGAGAGGAGTGACCCGATGCCAACCCTTTTCCTTACGCGCGCCTTGCGCCGCGCCAGCCTGACAGGAGTCGTTATGAGCTTATTGTGCAGCAGTGCCTTGGGCAGTTCACTGCCGCTGCTGGAACCCGCCGCGCTGAAGGGCGACTGGCAGCTCGCCGCCATCGGCGACGGCAAAGCCGTCTGCGAGGTGCAATTGAGCGACGAAGCGGTGGCCAACACCAACGCCTTCCGTTTCAGCGCCTCCGCCCAGTGCCTACAGCCGCTGGCGCTGTCGACATTACCGGTCGCCTGGCGGCCCACGCCGGACGGCATGACGCTGACCGACGCCGAAGGCGGCATGGTGGCGTTTCTAGCCCTGACCGCGCCAAAGCGCTATGAGCTGATCGACCGTAGCGGCCCTTCACGCTTCGTGCTGATCCCGCGTTAACCACCTCAGGCGAATAGCAACCCAAGCAGCGCGCCACCCGCCAGCACCCACAGCGGGTGGAGGCGCTTGCTCATGCTCAGCCCCGTCGCCAACGCCACGATGGCCGCCAGCCGCCAGCTGGGCGCGGAAGCCTCGGCGATCAAGATGCCGCTGGCCGCCACCAGCCCTACGGTCAGCGGCACCAGCCCAACCTGCACGATGCGGCGCCACGGGCGATCTTTGAAGCGCCGCCAGGCCCCCATCACCAGCAGCGTGACGATGGATGACGGCCCAAATTTGGCGACTGAAGAAACCAACAGACCCGCCCAACCGGCCACGTGCCAACCGACCAGCGGCACGATCATCATGTTCGGCCCCGGCGCGGCCTGTGCCATGGCGAACAACGCGCTGAACTCCTGAGCGCTCATCCACTGATGCACCTCCACCACCTGCCGCTGCATCTCCGGCAGGATGGTCATGCCGCCGCCAAACGCCAGCAGCGAGAGTTCGGTGAAGATCAGCGCAAGCGCAAGCAATACCCCGCTCATGACGGCCAGCGCCACATCAGCAACATGCTCAGCGGCGCCAGCACCAGCATGGTCGGCAACAGCGGCAGGCGTAGCCAGGCGATGGCGATCAGCGCCAGCGTGACGATCGCCAGCGCCGGCCATTTACCGCGCAGCGGCAGCAGCATCTTTATCCCGGTCGAGAGCAGCAGCCCGGCGGCGGCGGCGGCCAGGCCGGCGAACACATGCTGCACGTGGGGATCGTTCTGGAAGCGTGCGTAAACCACGCCCAGCCCCACCACGATCGCCGTCGGCGCGCTAATCAGGCCGAGCAAGGCGCACAGCGCGCCGCGCAGCCCGCGAAACTCCATACCCACCGCCACCGACAGGTTGATCACATTGCCGCCGGGCAGGAACTGGCACAGCCCGAGCAGCTCGGTGAATTGTTCGCCGCTCAGCCAACGCCGGCGCTCCACCAACATGCTGCGCGCCAGCGGCAACACGCCGCCGAAGCCGATCAGCCCCAGCCACAGAAAGCCCACAAACAGCTCCGCGTTACCCGGCGCCGGGTGCGGTTTTAACGTATTGATATCTGACATGACATTGCGTTCCACATCGCTTGTTTTGATGTTTGGTATCATGCGCGCCGCCGTGCCATGATGTCTAATGCATTCCGGAACAACTAAAGATACCTTTGAGGTATGGCTATGATCGAACTACGCCGCCTGCGGGCGTTCGTCACCGTGGTGGAAGAAGGCAACATCACCCGCGCCGCCGAGCGGCTGTTTATCCAGCAGCCGCCGCTGACCCGTCTGTTACAGGGTTTGGAAGACGAATTGGGCGTAAAACTGTTGCACCGCCTGCCGCGCGGCGTGCGCGTCACCGAAGCGGGCGGCGTGCTGTTCGAGGAGGCCCGCGCTCTGCTGGCGCGCTCAGAACACCTGCGCGAAGCGGTGCAGCGCGCCGCCCGCGGCGAACAAGGGCACATCGCCATCGGCTTCACCAGTTCCGCCGCGTTGCACCCGTTCGTGCCCAATCTGCTGCGCCGCTACCGCGACATCCTGCCGGGCATCACTACCCAGTTGGAAGAGGCCGGCAGCGGCGAACTGATGGAGGCGTTGCTGGAACAGCGCCTCGACGCCGCCTTCGTGCGTTCGCCGGCCAGCGGCATTCGCGGCCTGAGCGTGGAGCCGGTGCTCAGCGAGCCGATGATTGTCGCCCTGCCGCTGGGCCACCGGTTGGCGCAAGAAACGCAGCAGCCGCTGCCGCTGGCCGAACTGGCTCACGAGGCGTTTATTCTCTATCGCCGCCCGGCGGGCCAGGGACTGTATGACGCCATACTGGCCGCCTGCCACCGCGCCGGCTTCAGCCCCCGTATCGTGCAGGAAGCACCGCGCCTGCCGGCCACCCTCAGCCTGGTCGGCGCCGGGCTGGGGTTGTCAGTGGTGCCCGGCTCGATGCGGCGGCTGGGCGGCGACGGCATCGTCTACCGCACCCTCGCCGAAGAGGCGCAGCTCAGCGCCCCGCTTTACCTGGCGCTGCGCCGCAGCCCGGCCTCGCCGATCGTCGAGCGGTTTCGTCAGTTGGTGCTGGAGACCGTGGGGGAGAGTTGAAAATGACGATCCCATCGCCCAGCCCAATTACGCATCCGCATCCCAATGGCGGAAATAGCGTTTCAGCTTTTCAATGGTATGCCGCCACTTCGGTGCCGTCGGTTTACATACCGTATTCTGATTGCCGAAGAAGCCCACTTCATTGACCGCATCTTCTTCACTGCGGGTTTCCAGCCATTTCACCGGGACAAAATACTCTGACTTGTCCGGATCATCGGCATTGCGGCGATACAGATCGCGATACTTAAGCACTTCCATCGCCGATTTTTCACCGTCTTCGGTGTTAACCGTAAAACTGCTGACAGGCTCTACAGCGCTCTGGACCAAACCGACGCCCACGTAGCCCGTTGCCGGGATCTTTACCCACACGCGGTCGCCGGGCTGGAGCTGTTTTAAGGTCTGGCTGTACCAACTGCCGCCACCGGCACTGATAAACCCGTAGCGGCGCGCCTCTTCCCAGCTCCGGCTGAACGGATCGCCAAATGAAACATAGAACTCCCCGTTCCAGGGATCTTTGGTTTTAGCGCTGGTTCCTGCGGTGGCCTGCGCGGCATTGGTTTGCGTCTCGCTCGGATCGAGAAGCCAGGCGCGGCTTAAGAACTGATCGTCACCGTGCTGGAACACTTTAAAGAACAGCACGTTAATCGAGATGCCATTCTTACTGAGATAGTCCACGATGCGCTCGGTCGAAGGGTCCAGTTCTGCCGCCACGATGATAATTTGGTGTGACTGGTTAAGAGAGTCCTCTTCCAGCTCAGTGTTGAATCGTTGCTTAAACGCCTCCCCCAAATTGCCGCCGCCGGAGAATTTCTCGTAAATCTGCGACAGACGATCGGCAGTGAGATCATCCACCCAGGAGGCGTAGTCCAGTGCCTGCGCCACCACCTCACGCGGTGTGCGATCGCGTTTCAGCTCAATCAGAATCAACGAGGCATCCGGCGCGATAGCCAGTAGATCGATACGCCCCTTATCGAGGGTATTTTCCTGATGGCCGATAAGCATCCACTGATCGGAGAGAATGGTAGGATCGCTTAAGATCATCTTCTCCAGCAACTGTTCGCTGGCGAGTTTGCTGATGGTCAGTGGCTGAGGGGCATCACCCACCCGCCAAATTGCATGATGAAGCGGCATCGTCCGTTCCTTAGTTTAACGCGGCGTCGAAAAGCGTATCCGCCAGGTGTAACTGGGTTTGCCGGGCGAATTGCGGACGGAATTAGCATTGTTCGCAAATAAAAACGCCATTCCGTTTATTTCTTACTGTTTTTTCTTGCCTGCTTTTTAGCGGATTCAGTTACTCTAAACTTGATATTTCAAGCGTATTTGTTGTCTTTAGCCCCTGTAAGTCCACGCTGGCAGAGATTTCAATAGTACTGGTCTATGATTTTACACAAGTCAATGCCTTAAGTAATGACCTGAAATGAGTTATCAGGTTATTGACACCTCCATAATCGCTCCCCGTTCAGATGTCGCCAGACAATCGCATTACATCGAAAACCCCGGCCTACCTGCTGGCGGGCAACTTCAATAATCAGGTTGAGGACTTGCAGGATAGACCGAAGGACAAGCGGGTCATGTCACCGCGCAGCCGCTGGCACCACGGCGAGGGAAGGCTCTCCCTCGCCCTCCGGCCTGCCGCTTACAACGTGGCGTTAAAGAACGGCACCAGCTTCTCCAGCGCCTGGGCTACCGGCTCCGGTTTGTCGTAGAGATCGTAATGCGACCAGCCTTCCACCACCACCAGCTCTTTGTGCGGCGATTTGGCGCGGCGCACGATCTCATAGCCGTCACGCAACGCGCCGAACAGGCCGGGTTTGCTGCCGACGATCACCAACAGCGGCTGGGTCAGCAGCACTTCCGCCAGGTGGAACGCGTCCCAGCCCACAGCCACCGCGTTATGGGAATACAGCGTCTTGTTTACGCCGTTCGGCTTCTCGCCGCGTGCCGTACGGTAGTATTCCGTCGCCTCGCGCAGATCGATATCGGCACCGTCTTGTTGTGCCGCCTCCACGCTCGGGTACAGTCCTACGTCCACGCGCAGTGCCGCACCGCGCGCCTCTGCGGTGCGCTGCCGGGCAATATCCTCCAGAAAAGCCACAGGATCGCCATTGGCCAACACGCCCTCGCGCATCACCCGGCCATAGTTGGCGCCGGTGATGGTCGCCACCGCTTTGATGCGCCGCTCCGTCATCGAAGCGTTGATGGCGTAACCGCCACCGCCGCAGATGCCGAGCACGCCGATACGCTGGTCGTCAACGTAATCCAGCGTCACCAGATAATCGGTCACAACGCGGAAATCTTCCACGCGCTGGGCGGGATCTTCGATAAAGCGCGGTTCGCCGCCGCTCTCGCCCTGGAAGCTGGCGTCGAACGCGATGACCACAAAGCCGGCTTTCGCCAGCGCCGCGCCATAGACGTTGCCCGAGGTCTGTTCTTTGCAGCTGCCGATCGGGTGGGCGCTGATGATCGCCGGGTATTTCTTCCGCTCGTCGAAATCCGGCGGGAAATGAATATCCGCCGCGATGTCCCAATACTGACGTTTGATTTTGACTGTTTTCATCATGAGTTCCTCACAGGGTTGCAGGCTCGGGAAACGCATTCGGCATCGCTTCCTCTGGGATAGCGCTCACTTTAGACGCCGTATTGTTCTTTGAGAAGCACAGGGAATGGACTACAGTGTTAAGCTGTTATTTACAATGCGGAGCGTATCGATGGAGCCTTCCCTGCTTCCTTCATTGGCGTGGTTCGCGCATATCGCGCAGCATCGCAGCTTTACCAAAGCGGCGGCCCAAATGGGCGTTTCCCGCGCCGCGCTGTCGCAAAACCTGAAGGCGCTGGAAAAACAGCTGAACGTCAAGCTGCTCTACCGCACCACCCGCGATATGTCGCTCACGGAGGAAGGGCAACGCCTGCTTGAAGCTCTGGCCCCCGCCCTCAACGCAATCGAACACGCCGTCGGTACGCTGGAAGAGCGTCGCCATGAGCCGGCGGGGCTGCTGCGGATAAACGCCTCGCGCACGGCCGCCAAGCACTTTATCGAACCGCATGTCGGCGAATTTCTGGCGCGCTATCCCAGGCTGAAACTTGAGCTGGTGATGGACGACGGCATGGCCAGCATCATTTCCGAAGGCTACGACGCCGGCGTGCGGCTGGGTGAAAGCCTCGCCGAGCATATGGTGGCGATCCCCATCACCCCGCAGGTGCAACTGGTGGCGGTGGCCACGCCGCAGTACCTCAGCCGTTACGGCACGCCCGCCACGCCGGCGGATCTGGTCAACCACAACTGCATCGCTTTTCGCCACGCCACGAGTGGTGCCATTTATCAATGGGAGTTTTCCACCGTCGAGCGGCACGCGCGCCATACCTTTTCCGTCGAACCGAAAGGCAGTGTGATCACCAACGACGACGACGGCATGATCCGCGCCGCATTGCAACATGTCGGCATTATTCAGCACTTTGATTTCGCCGTGAAGGCACTGGTGGAACGCGGTGAATTGGTGCGGATCCTGCAGCCCTGGTCGCAGCCGTTTCCCGGCTTCTACCTGTATATCCCCTCCCGTGAGCACATGTCTTCCAAGGTCAGGGCGCTGCTGGACTTTCTGGTCGAAAAGCGCGCAGGCTAAGCCGGCCTGCGCGCCTTTTCACTTTACTGCCTATGCAGTTCCGCTGCCCTTTAATGGGGCAACGACAACGGCTTCCTGAGCAGCAATTCCGACATATTAAGCTCGGTGCTTAATACCACATGCCAGCTGGCACCGGGCTGCGGCGGATAGTTCATAGTTCGCCGGGCAGCCGCTGTTATGCGCGGCAACCGCCAGCAATACGCCAAACCCGTAGGAGGAGAAAATGAAGGCCAGGTCGATATTACTCAGGGCAAGGGTTTCTTAATATAAAGGATATAACGGCGTAGGAAAGCCGCTGTTCAACAAGATAAAAAATAAAGCGATCGTCAACGCCGCCAATAGGTTCAGCTGGCTGCGGTTTGTCTGGTCAGACGTCATTATGTCACCATCATGGAAAATACCGCTCGTAGCACCCGACCGGATCGTGAACTTTCGCGCTCGCACTTTTTTTCTTATCATTCGGACAGGACGGCGGGATAGCCTGTACACCGGCTTCCACCTCACCCATAATGCGTTCACCTCGCCGTACTGCTGGGGTCATATATAACCCTGGCAAAATAGCGACTATGCTCAACAGTAAACGCATCAGACAAGCAGGTAATAATGGATCCGTTATCCGATATTGTTTCCAGGCTAAAAATCAGCAGCCAGAAAATTGTGACGTTTGACATGCGCGCCAATACCAAGGCGCTGTTTCCCGACTATTCCGGGATGAAAATTTATATCGCCAAGCGTGGATCTTTTTTCATTAAAATGGCGGGCGATGCAAACAGTTACCCGATTGAACAAGGCGATGTGCTGATCTTATCCAGCGGGCGCGAATTCAGCATTTTTGATAACCCTAACGCGCCGGCCATCGATATAAGAAAAATTCACGTGATGAAAGACCGCTCCTCCTGCTTCAGCAACGGCGGGTGCGATTTCTCATTTGTGGGTTGCCGTTTCGTATTTCAGATCAACGATACCTTCCGCTTTATCACCAGCCTGCCCGAACCCATCGTGATCAAAACGCAGCGGGAGGAGAACGCCGGCATCAAGGATTTCTTGAGCCGTCTCTCGTCGGAGATAGAAAAGCCCGGCCCAGGCAGCGAGCTTATCACCGAGCATCTCCTGCAGATCATTTTGACGCAGGCGCTGCGCATGCTGCTCTCTTCCGGCGCGCTCGGCCGCGGCGAGGGCTGGTTTTACGCGATGGCGGACAAACACATCGGCCTGGCGCTGACCCGCATACACGACCAACCGGGCAGGAAATGGCGCCTGGACGAGCTCGCCGGCGTGGCCGGCATGTCGCGCACCGCCTTCACCACCCGGTTTAGAAAGCTGGCCGGCTACAGCGTCAACGAATACATTCGCATCTGGCGTTTTAGCCTGGCCATCGAGCGAATGGTCGCCAATAAGGAAAAAATATCCCAGATCGCCTTTGACCTGGGATATGAATCGGAGAGCGCCTTCAGCACCGCGTTCAAGAAAAGCATGGGCGCATCGCCAAGGAGTTATATCAGCAACCATACCCCCTAAGCGGCCAAAAGGGGGCACGTCCCTGTGCCGGTCTTTTCCTTATTCTGCAAACCAGGCCGCGGGCAGATCCGTCTGCAGCGTGATGGTTTTTATTTGCGTGTAGGCATTGAGCGTTTCTTTGCAGAACTCGCGGCCGATCCCGCTATTCTTGTAACCACCGAACGCGGTGCCATCGGTAATGTTCGAGTAGCGGTTGATCCAAACGGACCCGGCTTCCAGCCGATCTGCGGTCGCCAGGGCATTTTTCAGGCTGCGAGTGTAGATCCCCGACGCCAACCCATATTCGCTGTCGTTAGCCTGGGCGATCATCTCGTCGTAGTCTGACCATTTGATCAGCGTCAGCACCGGCCCGAAAATTTCTTCCTGGCAAATGCGCATGCCATTTTCCGCGGCAAAAATCGTCGGCTCAATGAAGTAGCCGTGCTCGCAGCCGGCGACGGCGCGGCGTTTGCCGCCGGTCAGCAGGGTGGCGCCCTCCTCGAGGCCGGTCCGAATATAAGCCAGCACCCGCTCGCCCTGCTTCTCAGAAACCAGGCAGCTGACCCGGGATTGCTCGGCCAACGGTGAACCGACGCGCACCCGTTCGAAAGCCGTCACCAGTTTGGCGCTGAAACGGTCGTAAATGTCCGCGTGGACGAACAGCCGGGTGCCCGCCAGGCAGGACTGGCCGTTATTGTGGATGGCGGCGAAGGTCACGTTGTCCACCACTGCGTCCATGTCTTCGATGTCCGGGAACACAATATTGGGGCTCTTCCCGCCCAGCTCCAGCGTGACGGGCACCAGCCTCTCCGCGGCGGCCTTGGCGACCAGCTTGCCCACCTCCGTGCTGCCGGTGAATGAAAGCTTGCGCACCTTCCGGTTGCCGGTCAGCGCCGCCCCCGCCACGCTCCCGAGCCCGGTAATGATGTTGACGACGCCGGCAGGGAAAATGTTGGCGATCATCTTGCCCAGCTCCAGCGTGGAGAGCGAGGCGTTTTCATCGGCCTTCAGCACCACTGTGTTGCCGGTCACCAGCGCCGGCGCCAGCTTGAACGCCGCCATGATCGCCGGCGCATTCCAGGGGATAATCTGCCCGCAGACGCCAAGCGGCTCGCGTTTCGCCAGGCTGTAGCCGTCCGCGATGCTTCTGCCGCTGTCTTCGTGCCCCATGACAACCGCGGCGAAATAGCGATAGTGTCTGACCGCCGTTTGATAATCGCGGCGCACTTCGCTGATACAGCGGCCCACATCCTGCGCGTCGATTTGCGCCATTCTTTCCAGATCGCTTTCCAGCACATCCGCCAGCTGTGCTACCAGGCGGGCGCGGGCCTGCTGCCCTAATGCCTTCCAGGCGGGGAAAGCCGCTTCCGCCGCCAACACGGCGCGCTCGACGTCCCGTTCGTTACAGTAGTGCAAATCCGCCAGGTGCTCCCCGGTCGAGGGGGAAATAATGGGATGAATGTCCGTGCCATCCAGCTCGAATACGCCGTTAATCAGTGGCCCGTAGGCTTTATCTAATGTCATCTCTGTTCCATTCATCGCTAAATTAATGCAAACCGCCGCCGACGATCAGGCTCTCGCCGGTCACCCAACCCGCCTCGTCCGAGGCGAGATAGGCCACGGCCGGGGCGATATCCTCCGGTGTGCCGATGCGCCCCAGCGGGGTGATGGATTCAATGTGCGTTTTAAAATCGGTATCGAAAAAGCCGCTGTCATACACGCCTTCCGTGATGACCAAGCCAGGATTGACCGCATTGACCCTGATCTTGCGCCCGCCAAGCTCGTTGGCCAGCGTCTTGGTGATCGAATCCACCGCGGCTTTGGAAGCGGTATAAACCAGCGAATTGGCCGGCGTAAACGAGGTCACGCTGGAGCTGATATTGACGATGCTGCCGCCCGATTCAGGCATGGCAGCGACCGCCGCCTTGCAGCAATAAATCAGCCCTTTGACATTTAAATTGAAGTGCCTTTCATATTCCGCGTCGCTAAATGCTTCCAGGCTATTGGTGGCATAAACCCCGGCGTTATTGACCAGCACGTCTAATCGACCATACTGCTCGACAATGTTTTGCATCAGGCCGTTGACTTCGGCCTCAATGCCGACATTGGCCTGCAGCGGAAAAGCGACGCCGCCCTGCTCATTGATCTCTTTAACCAACCGGTTGGCATCTTCACGCCCGCGGGAATAGTTAATGAAAACCACGGCGCCTTCCGCCGCCAGGCGTTTAGCAATGGCTGCGCCAATTCCCTTTGAACTGCCCGTTACCAGGGCAACTTTATTTTCAAAGCGTTTCATTAGTCATTCTCCTCAGTGTCTGTGAAACTCGGGAGAAGATTACGGTAAATGCTCGCCGTGCAGCATAGCGGGGCGAACATAAAACCTTATCGAACGAACAACTTTGCCCAAAAGAGAATTGACATATTTTAGAGTAAACGCGCGGCTAAAATGGCGCAGGCTAATAACAGAATGACGCCACCGAAGCATTTATTGATATAAGTCCCGATGACCGGACGCCGTTTTATACTCAGCGCGATCTTTCCCGCCAGAAATACCAGGGGAACTTCAATCACAAACATAATAACGATGAGTTCAATGCCTAGTATCAGCATCTGCATTCCCGGCCTGCCCGCTTCCACCCGAATAAACTGCGGAATAAACGCCAGCATGAAAATAATGGCCTTGGGGTTAAGCAGGTTGGTCAGCAATCCTTGCGAATAGAGCCTTTTGCGGCTTTGGCGCTCGCCGTGGCTTTCCAGGCCAATCGCATTTGCCTGGGTAAAAATGCCCAACCCGACCCACATGATGTACAACGCGCCGCCAATGACGAAAAGCTGATACAACAGCGGCGAAGAGGCGATCAGCGCCGTGACGCCGGCAATCGCAAGACAGACATGGCATATCACTCCGGTGACCGCCCCCAATACGGTAATCAGCCCCGCTTTCGTTCCCTGGCTGACGGCGTTAGACAATGCGCACAGCATATCGGCGCCGGGAATCAGCGTTAAGACGGCGGCCGAAAGGGCAAATAAACCCAGCGTGGATAATTCGATGACCATGATTTTCTCGCGTCGTAAATAGGCGCATTGTCGGCCCCTGTCAGTCGGCGAGATAGAACGATATTGCTCATAGGCAGCGATCGCGATAGCCGCGCGGTGTCACGCCGTAACTCGACTTGAACGCCCTACCCAGGTGCGACTGATCGGCGAACCCGCAGGCGATGGCGATTTCTGCGATGTCTCCGCCACGGGATAGCAAGGCCTTCGCCTGCTGTAGCCGGAGCTGCCGCTGATAGCGGCTCGGCGACAAGCCGAATGTTGCCGAGAACTGGCGGCAAAGGTGAAACCTGGACAGACCGGCAGCCTGCGCCAGCCTCTCCAGACGCACTTCCCGTGCCGAGTTATCGTGCAGATACTCTTTCGCCCTGCACAAGCCCGGCGCGATGCCGGCGCCTGCCAATGGCGCTCGCCGCGGGGAACACACCGCCAGCAGATCCGCCACACAGTGGCTCCATGCCACCTCCCGGTCAAAATGGCTGGACTGCGCAGTGGTCAATACCGCCGCGGCCTCACACAACCGGTTGGCGAAAGGCGCATGGTTGATGTGTTTCCCCTTCACTGCCGGCGGCAGAGGTATCTCCATGTTTTCCGCCGCGTCCAGCAGCATCTCGTGACTGGGATAAAACATGAAATAATGGCATCCCTCTTCGCCCAGCACCGTCCCGGCATGTATCTGCCCCGGCGCAATGAGGCTGACTTGCCCACGGCTGACGATACCGTCGGCATCGCCTTTGGCGCTGTTGTTATTGGCGCCGCGCAGGACAACGCCAATCGACCAGGTATCATGCCAATGCACGTCAAATCGATGGTCTGAAAAGTCCGCGACGAGCAGTTCAAGCCCACCCAATGCGTCAAAACGATGCATAAATGCCGAATTACCCATCACCTTTTACCCGATTGCCGGTTATCCACGCCGGCCAAAATAACACACAACGTACGGCGTGAAAGCCCTTCGTCGTGCCGGTAAACCGCAAAACCTATAGTGCGTAAAGCGGCGCTCGCCGGTTTAGGCTTTGACCAGCTTATCTTTTTAATCAATTAAGCCAGGGCTAACCCCGCCTTGCTCACCCAATGTTGCGCACTGCCGCCGGCATGCCGGCAATAAAAAAAGCGGCGATACCCGCGATATCGCCGCCTTTAACCTGCACGCCGCCGTGGCGGCCGCGATGCGCTACTGCTTGCGCTGCTCCGCCACCTGTTTGGCGGTGACGGTGCCCTGCTTATCGCCGAAGTGGCCGACCACGAAGTTGGCCACCGCCGCCACTTCTTCGTCGGAATAGGCGCTGCCGAACGCCGGCATCATCTCATGCCGTTCGCCGATGCTGATGCTCGTCCCCTTCAGGATGGCCTGCACCACGCTGCGCCCCTGCGGATCGTTCACCGCCGTGCTGCCGACCAGCGACGCGTACTCGCTCTGGCGGCCCGGCCCGTTCCACTGGTGGCAGCCGCTGCAATCGTTGGCGAACACCCGCCGCCCAAGCGAACTGTCTTGGCCGCCAGGCAGGATCGGGGTGGAAGCCCCCGCGCCCTTCGGCTGCAGATTCACCGCCGCAGCGGCGTCGCCGGCGATCGGCTCGATATCGCGCAGGTATTTCACCAGCGCCAGATTATCTTCCGGTGTCAGGAACTGCAGGCTGTTTTCCACCGCTTCCGCCATCGGGCCGGCGGCGCTGCTGCGCCCCGGCGCATGACCGGTGGCCAGGTATTGCGACAGCTGCGGGTCACTCCAGCCACCGATGCCGGTCTGTTTGTCCGGCGTGATATTGGCGGCGAACCAGCCCTGCACCACTTCACCGCTCAGGTGCTTGCTCTGGTTAAGACCGAATCCCAGATTGCGCGGCGTGTGGCACTCGCCGCAGTGGCCCAGCGCCGTCGCCAGATAGGCGCCGCGGTTCCACTGCTCGTCTTTGCCGAGATCCGGCATGAAGCGCTGCTCGTGGAAGAACGCAAGGTTCCAGAATTTCATGCCCCAACGCTGGTTGAACGGGAACGACAGCTCGTTTTGCGGGTTGGCCTGTTTCACCGGCGGCAGGCTGAACAGATATTCTTTGATTGCCAGCACGTCGTCGCGGCTCAGCCCGGTGTACGAGGTGTAGGGCATCGCCGGATACAGGTTGCCCTGCGGCCCGATGCCCTCGCGTACCGCGCGCACGAACTGGTCGTCACTCCAGTTGCCGATGCCGGTTTCCTTGTCGGCGGTGATGTTGGTGCCGTAAATGGTGCCGAACGGCAACTTGAAGGCGAAGCCGCCCGCATACGGCGTGCCGCCCGGTGCGGTGTGGCACGCCACACAGTCAGCGGCACGCGCTAGGTACTCGCCGCGCGCCAGTTTGTCGGTGATGCCGGCCGGTGCCCCGGCGATCGGCGCCGCAGGTTCCGCGCCGGTGGGCCGCAGCAACGTGTACAACACGTATCCCCCCGCCAACACCACCACGGCGATAATCAGCCATAACAGCCCTTTCAAGGCGTTGCTCATCGCATCTCTCCCTAACCCAACGCCTTGGCGGCCTGGTGGATGGCGGCGCGAATGCGCACATAGGTGGCGCAGCGGCAGACGTTGCCGCCCATCGCCGCGTCGATGTCCGCATCGCTCGGGTTCTTGCTTTGCGCCAGCAGCGCGCTGGCGCTCATGATCTGGCCGGACTGGCAGTAGCCGCACTGCACCACGTCCAGGTCGAGCCAGGCTGCCTGCACCGCCTTGCCCTCCGGCGTGGCGCCCACGGCTTCGATGGTGGTGATTTTTTTGCCGACGGCGGCGGAGACCGGCGTCATGCACGAACGCACCGGTACACCGTCCAGATGCACGGTGCAGGCACCGCACATGGCGATGCCGCAACCGAACTTGGTGCCGGTCAGGCCGGCCTCGTCACGCAGAAACCACAGCAGCGGCATGTGCGGATCGCCCTCGAAGGTCAGCGTCTGCTCGTTTACGGTTAAATGAATCATCAGGTTCTCTCCTTGTCAGACGCTGGATTCGCGGTGGGATTATGCAGCGGCAGGCTCAGCGAGGTACGCGGCCGCCCGAGCAGCGCCAGCGCGTTGCCGACCGCCGGGGCGATGGTCGGTACCCCCAGCTCGCCCACGCCGGTCGGTTTCTCGGTCGAGGGCACGATGATCACCTCGACCTCCGGCATCTCATCGATGCGCAGCGGGCGAAAATTATTGAAGTTGGACTGTTCGACCACGCCATCTTTCAGCGTGATATTGCCGTACAGCGCCAGGCTTAGCCCGTAGCCGATACCGCCCTCGATCTGCGCGCGGATCACGTCGGGGTTCACCGCCACGCCGCAGTCCACCGCGCACCACACCTTGTGCACTTTCGGAATGCCGCCTTCGCCGATTGACACTTCAGCCACCTGCGCCACATAGGTATCGAACGCCTTGGCAACGCCCACGCCACGCGCGCGTCCGCCCACCACCTTGGCCCCCTGCCAGTCAGCGGCTTTGGCTACCGCCCGCAGCACGCCCGCCGCACGCGGCGCTTCGCCCATCAGCGCCAACCGCCCTTCAACCGGATCCTGCCCGGTTTCCTGCAACAGCTGATCGATAAAGCTCTCCACCGCATGGCCGGTGTGGGTGCTGGCGACCGACCGCAGCGAGGTGGTCGGTACCTTACCGGGCACGATGTGCGCATCGCAGCGGAAGGCCTCAAAGGTATAGGGCACCTCGCTGGCGCCCTCGACCATCATCAGATCGAGGCCATTGACCACCAGCGCATCCATTGCGCTATGGCGCGTCCAGGAGTGGCCGACCACGGTATCGGTCCAACCCACCACCTTGCCGCCGCGGATGGCGCCGCGCAGGCGGTGCAGGATCATCGGGCGATACCAGCCATTGCGGATGTCGTCCTCGCGCGTCCACACCACCTTCACGCCGTGGCCGGGGCCGATGCCCTTGGCCGCCGCCGCCATGTCGGCCGCCAGATCCGGCCCCAGCGTCGGGTTGCCTAAATCGATGCGGCGGCCGAAGCTGCCGCCGGCCAGAATGGTTTCAATCTGCACCTTGTCCGGCGGCAACTCGAACAGATCGCATAGCTGCTTGTGGTCGAGCGTTTGGATCTGGCAGCCGTAGCGCGCCTTGACGCTTTCACCGTCCCAAAACAGATAGCCGTCCAGCGGCTCCATCGGCGCGTGGGCGGCATAGGGAAAGGTGTATTCGGCCTCGATCACCTTGTCGGCCTGGCTTAAGACCTCGTCCGGCTTGCCGTGGATCTTCGCCACCACGCCGGTTTTCTGCGCCACCTGGCGGAATTCGGCGTAGATCTCCTCGGTGTTGCGCCGTTCGGCCTGCGCGTCGTCCCACGTCACCCGCAGCCGCTCCCGGCCCTGGATCGCCGCCCAGGTGTTTTTGGCGTAGACCGCCACGCCGGTGGCGATTTGCTTCACCGCCACCACGCCCGGCACCGCCAGCGCCCGTTCGGCGTCGAAGGTCGCCACCTTGCCGCCGAAACGCGGTGGCTTCTTGATGGTGACGGTCAACATGTCCGGCTCGTGGATATCCTGCGAGAACTGCGCGCTGCCGTTGGTCTTCGCCAGCGAATCGACGCGGTGCAGGCCGCGCGTTTTGCCGATCAGGGTGAAATTGACCGGATCCTTCAGCGTCAGGCTGGCGGGATCCGGCGGCGGCAGCGTGGCGGCCAGCGCGGCGAACTCGCCGAAGCCCGCTTCGCGCCCGCTGGCGGCATGGCGGATTTTGCCCGCCTGCACGGTGATTTCCTGCGCCGAGGTTTTCCAGCGCTGCGCGGCGGCCTGCACCAACAGCGCGCGCGCCATGGCACCCATGCGTCGCATCTGCTCATAGGCATTGGCGACCGAACTGGAACCGCCGGTGCCCTGGAAACCGAACGTCAGGTTTTTGTAGACACGGGTGTCTACCGGCGCGGCGACGACCCGCACCTGCGCCCAGTCGGCATCGAGTTCTTCGGCGACCAGCGTCGCCATGCCGGTATAGACCCCTTGCCCCACTTCGGTGTGCTTGCTGATCACGGTGACGATGCCATCGGCGCCAATCTGGACGAAGGCGTTGGCGTCAAGCGCCGTGCCGGAGGCCGTCGGGGCGTTTGCGCGCGCCAGCGCGCCGGTGGACGGCAGGTAAGCGCCGATCACCAACGCCCCGGCGCCGACGATAAACCGCCGCCGCGAAAGCGGGAGTTGCGATATGGTCATTGCTCATGGCTCCAAAAAAGCCGAATGCGTCACTGCGTTCGGCGAAACAGATCTTGTTATGGGAATGAGCTGTCGCGCCCTACTCATAGCGCAACAGAGCAATAATTAGCGTAGCCTATTATCCAGTAGGCCTAATGTTGAGAAGGGATTTTTCGTTGAGGAATCGTGCGATGTGGGCGCGGCGCCAGCCTATCGCACTGGCGAGTCTTTAAATTCATTTGTGCTATAAATGAAGCAATTCCAACCTCAATGAGTCTCACCACTATGTCGGAACACAAAAAATTTCGCTTGTATCGGCCGTTACAAGGCTTAACCCACACCTTTGGCGATCAATGGTTTGCCCTGAAAGCCGAAGCTTTCGCCCGCTTCTTCGGCACGCCGACTTTTTTGGTGGGACAAACGGTGGTGGTCGGCGTGTGGATCTATCTCAACCTGGCCGGATTCACCAAGTTTGACCCCTATCCTTTTATTCTGCTGAATCTGGCGTTCAGTCTGCAGGCCGCCTACGCCGCGCCGTTGATCCTGTTGGCGCAAACTCGTCAAGCCGAGCGCGATCAGGCGCACGCGCTGGCCGATGCCCAACATCGGGAAGATCTGGATGAGGCCATGGCGAAACGGCAAACCCTCGCCGAACAGCAGTCCGAGCAGCTGCTTGAGCTGCTGAAGCAAAACACCGAGCTCACCGCCCTGACCAAACAAATGGCCGAACGCATTGAAAACCTCACCATTCAGCTCGCCAACCGCGAACGCTTGTAATGGCGTGCACCTTCAGTTCTGCGTGGTCGCCAGATAGGAGAAGACGCTGAGCAGGCGGATTTGCGCCGCCATGTTGTCACTGGTGAAAGCAACGGTGAGTGCGTCCTGACGCTCCACGCCCGGCACCAGGCTGAACAGATCCGCCAGCACCGGTTTGGCCGCCATCAGCGTCAACCGGTAAGGCGGCGAGAAGCGGCGTTCCACCGGCAGTTTCGCGCTCTGGCGCACCTGCTGTATCGCCCGCTCACGGATTTCGGCGCGCGCCCGCTGTGGGCTGAGCGATTCGGCGGCGGTTTGCGAGATCGCCCGCTTCACGCAGACATAGCCGGTGTGCGGGTAGCGCTCGGCGATCCAGCGTTGCAGCTCATCGTCGCCGCTCACCAGCCACAGTGGCACGCTCAACTCGGCCGCTGCCGCCGCGTACAGATCGCTTTCTCCCACCACCTCGCCGTTCAGGCTGACGCGGTAAAAGGCTCGACCGTTAATGGTGTGAGCCAGCACGCCGCGCTCGCCGGCGGCGCTGTGATAGCCGATCAACATCAGGCCATCGTAGCGTTGGTGCTGCAACCCTTCCACCATCGACAGCCCGCGCGGCTTGCCCTGCACCAAGCGTGCGCGCCCATCGATGCGATCGGCACGCAGGTTCTGCATCATGGCATGGCTGTCAGCCACCGTCACCTCGGTGGCGCCGCCGGCGAAAGCGCCGTCGATGGCGGCGTTGACCTCCTGCTCCATCAACTCGCGCGCCGCCGTATAGTCGGCGTGGGCCGGGTTGCATTGCTCCGGCCGCATCACGCCGGCGATGCCTTCGATATCCGCAGAAATAAAGACTTTCACATCAGGCTCCTGTGTTTTCATGGTTCGCCGCCAGGCGGTCGAGCAACGGGCCCAGCGCTGCACGCGCATGCTGCTGGAAACCGCTGACGCCTTCGGCGCTGAGCAGGGCGTCCAGCACCGCATACTCGGTGGCGTCCGCCGCCGCCGCGAACAGCGGCTCCAGCCGTTCGTCCGGCAGCGTCGTCCCCAGCAACCGGGTGGAGAACGCCAGCGCGATGTCGCCGGAGCCGTGCCCCCAATGGCTGCCCACCCGCCCCAGACCGGCGCCCGCCCTACGGGCTATGCGGTTCAGCTGGCGGCTGTCCAGCGCCCGATCGCAGGCGATGATGATGATGACCGAACCGGCATCCACCTGCGGCGGCGGATCCGCCAGCAGCGTGCTCAACGCCTGGCCGACGCGCACGCCGCTCAGCGTCAGCGAGTCGAGAGTGCCGAAGTTGGCCAGCACCAACACGCCCAGCGTGGTCCCTAATCCCGGGCAATAGCGCGAGGCGGTACCGATGCCGCCCTTCAGACCGAAACTGCTCATGCCGCGCCCGGCGCCGACGCTGCCGCGCGCAAAGCGGGTGGAATGATTATCCAGCGCGCGGAACACGTGTTCCTCACGCACCGCCATCGCCTGAATATCGTTGAGGTAGCCGTCGTTGCACTCCAGCACCAACGGGTTGATGGTGGCGCTGCCGCGGCCGATCTGCGGGTAATGCTGGCAGCTGCGCCGCACCATGGCGTTGAACAACGTGCCGACGGCGAAGGTGTTGCTCAGCAGTATCGGCGTTTGCAGCACCCCCAGTTCGTTCAGTTGCACCAGCCCCAGCGGCTTGGCGAAGCCATTGAGCACCGCGCTGCCGCACGGCAGCGGCTGGTTGAACAGATCGCCCGGCGGCACGATGGCGGTGACGCCGGTCTGGCACTCGCCGTCGGCCAGCGTGTGATGCCCGACGCTGACGCCCGGCACGTCGCACAGGCTGTCGGTCGGCCCGGCCGGATAACGCGCCCCCGGCAGGCGGCGATGGCGCCGCCAATAGCTCAGCAGATTGTCGAGGCTTTGTTGTTCAAACGCTTGGCTGTCTGTCATGATTCTCTCATCCGCCGTTAGCCAATCAGAAAACCAGAATATCGCGCAATGCGCCGCGCCGTAAATTGAAAACCAGAGCGGGCAGAAAAAATAGCCTGGCCCCATCACCGTTCATTGCCTGCACTACTTTTTTGCCGCCGCCCCTAC
>NZ_MJAO01000003.1 GCF_001902635.1 Serratia marcescens
TTGATAAGCCCTGAGTCTCTGACTCAGGGCTTTTTCATATGCAAAATTTACAAAATCTCATCGCTTTCACCGCCGATCCTGTTGTTTTCTTCGCAATATTGTTGCCGCTTGATCAATAGTCTTATGCCGAACTGGGCGTTTTTGCTCAATAAAAAAATTGCCATACTCTCCCGCACCGCTACTTATCCACTAACGAGAGAGAAAATATTGTGAGTATTCCTGCATTGGGTTTAGGCACTTTTCGCCTTCAGGATCAGGTCGTTATCGACTCTGTAAGCACGGCGCTGGAACTGGGCTATCGGGCTATCGATACCGCACAGATCTATGAAAACGAAGCGGCCGTTGGCCAGGCGATCACCGCCAGCGGTGTGCCGCGTGACGAGCTGTTCATCACTACCAAAATCTGGATCGCGAATCTGGCTAAGGGGGCATTAATCCCCAGCCTGCAAGGCAGCTTGGCCAAGCTGCAGACCTCGTATGTCGATCTGACGTTGATTCACTGGCCATCGCCAAATGATGAAGTGCCTGTCGCCGAGTTTATGGCTGAATTGCTGGAAGCCAAGCGACTGGGGCTGACCCGTCAGATTGGGGTATCCAATTTCACGGTCGATCTGATGCAGCAGGCGATTGATGCGGTGGGCGCCGATCAGATTGCGACCAACCAGATCGAACTGTCGCCGTTCTTGCAGAACGAGAAAGTGGTGGCGTTCGCACGGCAGCATGACATTGCCATCACCTCTTATATGACGCTGGCGTATGGCAAAGCGTTGCAGGATGAGACGATCAAGCGTATCGCGGCACGACACAATGCGACGCCAGCACAGGTGGTTTTAGCCTGGGCGTTGCAGTTGGGCTACGCGGTGATCCCTTCCTCGACCAAGCGTGAAAACCTAGAGAGCAACCTGCTGGCACCACGACTGGTGCTGACTGAGGGAGATATGGCGCAGATTGCCACGCTGGAAAGCAACGGCCGATTGGTCAGCCCGGAAGGTCTGGCACCCAACTGGGATTAATCTTCGGATATTACGACGTCAGGCGCCCGAGAGGGCGCCATTTTTATCGTTTTAACCGTTCGCTGATAAAATCGATAAAGCTGCGCAGGCGATTGCTGACGGCGCTGTCGCTGTAGTAAACCGCGTTAATCGGCACTTCGAGCGGCAACGTCTCTTCTTGCAGAATTGGCACCAGATCCCCGCGCCTGACGTCTTCATCACTCATAAAGTCCGACAGACAGGCGATGCCGTTACCGTGCAGGCACAGATGACGTTGGGTTTCACCGCTGTTGGTGGTTAACCCCGGCGTGATTTCCAGCTGGCGACCATCGGCACAGGCTAACGGCCAGCGGTTCAGGCTGGGCAAATCGTTAAAACCGATACAGCAATGGTGTTCCAGGTCCGCCACCGTGTTGGGCGCGCCATACTGCGCCAGGTAGGTGGGGGAGGCCAATATGCGCCGATAGCTGGCCATTAGCTTGCGCGCTTTCAGCGTAGAGTCCGTCAGCTCGCCGACACGGATTGCGATATCCACTTTCCGTTCGATCAAATTGATGAAGTTTTCCGAAGAGACCAGCGATAGCGACATTTCCGGATAGCGTTCACGAAACTCGGCGACCAGCGGCGTCAACAGATGCAGTACTACCGGCGTAGCGGCATCGACGCGCAATAGCCCCTGCGGGCGCTGGCGGCTTTCCATCAAGGTGTTTTCCGCCGCGGCCATATCGTTCAAGACCTTTTGCACCTGTCGGAAATAGTTTTCGCCTTCCTGAGTTAGACTGATTTGGCGCGTGGTGCGGTTGAGCAGAGTGACGCCCAGTTTGCTCTCCAGCTTTTTTACTGTCCGGCTGACGACGGAGTTGGCTTGATGCAGGCGCTCTGCCGCTCGGCTGAAACTGCCGCTCTCCACCACGGTGACGAAGGTGATGAGCTCGTCAGAATTCGCTTTCATTTTTGCTCCACGGACAATCTCTATTTGAAATTTTGAACTATTTTGTCATTTAACCACGGCGGCTCGTAGCCGTCACTCACTTGAGCGCGATAGCGCGTAGCCAGCAGTATCGCTTCTCTTTTTCCTGTTCGCATTTTGTCGGCCTTTTCGCATTTTTCATCACCAGTGCATCACCTTTACACAGCTATACCATCAGAAGATTGAAATCGCCGCAGGCGGCCCCTATAACTGAAAAGGTTATGCCTGTAAAAGCCATGCCCTCGGTGTGGGGCAGGCGTATAATCAATTCACCGTTGGCGAAGTCTTCATCGCCAGTTTCATGCTAATGGGTAATAGGCGAATAGCGTGCCGAAACGAACTTATGCAATGAGGTATGTTGCAGGTCAGCCAGTTGAACGAATCTTTCCTGGCGCCGTTAACCAGGACTTGCCAGCAGGGGCGGCACTGCCGACGACCGGTGCACTGCGCGTCATGGTGTGGAACATCTTCAAACAGCAGCGAGCCGACTGGCTTTCAGTACTGAAAAACCATGGCAAAGATGCACAGCTGGTATTGTTGCAAGAGGCGCAAACCACGCCGGAGTTGGTGAGCTACGCTACCGCCAACTATTTGGCGGCCGATCAGGTGCCGGCTTTTGTGCTGCCGCAACATCCTTCCGGTGTGATGACGCTGGCGGCCGCACATCCGGTTTACTGCTGCCCGCTGCGTGAGCGAGAACCGCTGCTGAGGCTGTCCAAGTCGGCGTTGATCACCGTTTATCCACTGTACAACGGGCAACTGTTGATGGTGGTGAACATCCATGCGGTGAACTTCAGCCTAGGGGTAGACGTCTACAGCAAGCAACTGGGGCCGATCGGCGAGCAGATCGCCAGCCACCAGGGGCCGGTAATCATGGCGGGGGATTTCAATGCCTGGAGCCGTAAGCGCATTAATGCGTTGTATGACTTTGCCGGCGAGATGGCGTTGCGTGAGGTCAGTTTTACCGACGATCACCGCCGCAAGGCCTTTGGTCGCCCGCTGGACTTCGTGTTTTACCGTAATCTGGGAGTCGTAGAGGCGTCGGTGCTGGTGACCAGCGCGTCGGATCACAATCCGTTATTGGTGGAGTTTCACCCGGAAAAAGACTCCCCCGTCTGGTGAATCGCAGGTAATAAAAAAGCACCCCGAGGGGTGCTTTTTTTGTGCCGGAAACTTAGGTATCCGGCGTTAGCTTGTTGCCGACAAACAGGGTCAACTTGAGACCGGGTTGCAGGCTGTTGCCTTTACCGAGCGTTGAATTCCAACGCATCACGTCGTTAATATCGACGCCGTGACGACGTGCGATACTGGCGAGCGAATCACCTTTACGAACCTGATAGGTGATACTGCTGTTACTGCCAGTATTGCTGGCCACTTGCAGGGTTTGCCCAACTTTTAGGGCGCTCTTGGCGCGTAAGTTGTTCCAACTCTGCAAATCGCTGGTCTTAACGTTCAGCCGCTTGGCAATGCCCGATAGGGTGTCGCCGGAGCGCACTTTATACGAACTGCCACCGGACAAACCGCTGTTCTTCGCCAACTGCGCCGTTGGCTGAGTCACTGCGATCTGGCCATCGGCCAGCGAGTCTTTCAGCTGATCGGCGTGTCCTTTGGGAACCATAATGTAATGGGGCCCGTTGGGTGCCGTAACGCCTTTCTTGTAGCCTGGGTTATAAGCTTTCATCTTGCTGATTGAAAGCCCCGCCATCTCAGCCGCCTGAGTTAGCTGGATCTGCTGTCCGACATCAATGCGAGCCAGCGCACGGGTTTCATCCGTTTTCGGAAGCTTGACGCCGTACTGCTTGCTGTTCTTGATGATCTCGCTCAGCGCCAGCATTTTCGGGACGTAGATTGACGTTTCACGCGGAAGCGACAATGCCCAGAAATTGGTTGGCTTACCCTGGCGTTTGTTTGCCTTCACCGCTTGCATCACGCGGCCTTCACCACTGTTATAGGCGGCTACGGTCAGTAACCAATCGCCGTCAAACATGCGGTTCAAGCGCTGCATCATGTTAAGCGCAGCGGTTGTCGAGGCGACGACATCGCGTCGACCGTCATACCACTGATTGTTTTTCAAACCATAATTGCGACCCGTTTGCGGCACGATTTGCCATAGCCCTGCGGCGTTGGCACTTGACGTGGCGTGTGGGTCAAAAGCGCTCTCCACTATGGGTAGCAGTACCAGTTCCATCGGCATATTACGTTTCTTAATCTGCCCGACTATCCAGTACATGTACGGCTCTGCCCGTAATGTTACATCGTGGAGATAGCTCTTACTTTTTAAGTACTTTCTTTTCTGATCACGGATCCGGGAATTTTCCGGAACCTCCATCTTCAGCTCGTCGCTAATGAAGTTCCACAGGTCCTGTTGCGCGGCGGGACTATTGTTATCTAGCCACCGCGCCGAGCTCGCTCGGCCATTTGCTGTGTACTCTCCTGCTTCACCATCTTGACCAGCCGAAGACAAACTCTGTGCATGCTGTTCTGGCGCCGGTGCGTCCTGCCTGGACGACTGGCAACCCACTAGCAAGACCGAGGCGAGAAATATCGCTTTAGCCTTCATGTGTGTGTCAATGTAGTTGCTTAAAAGACGAGCAATAATACTTTGCTTCGCCAAATAACACAACTAAAAGCTTAGAAGTTATCTTTCCGCAGGCGTAATTCGGAAAAAACTGAATGAAGGCTTTCCGGTGGTGAGTTAAAGCCTAATTCTTTTTGTAAATCAGTGTCATGGCAACGTAAGAACAGGTTAATTTTGCGCTCTAATTGCAATGTGGACGGCACGCTGGCTTGGCCTTTTGCCCTTAACGCTTCAACATGTTGTTGATATGTTTCAATCTCTCGATCTTCCGGCAAAATGGCCCGCGCAAACTTAAGATTTGAAAGAGTATATTCATGCGCGCAACAAATTAAGGTGTTATCGGGAAGTTGCGCGAGTTGTTGAAATGAGTCGTACATTTGTTTGGCGGTGCCTTCAAACAGCCTGCCGCAGCCGGCGGAGAAAATTGTGTCGCCGCAGAACAGATAAGGGGCACTATAGAATGCTACATGGCCCAACGTATGGCCGGGAACGGCGATAGTGGCGTACTGGCGGCCATCGATTTCAAAGGTGTCGCCATCGCGGACGAGGTAATTGGCACCCTTATCCGCGGTTTCCTGCGGCCCATAGACCGTAAGGCCTGGGTACTGCGCCACGATCTGCGCCACACCGCCGACGTGGTCGTGATGGTGGTGGGTCAACAGAATCGCCGCCGGCGTCAGCTGCAGGCGCTGCAGCGCTTCGAGCACCGGCAGCGCCTCACCCGGATCGACGATGATGCAGCGCCCCTGCCGGTTATCCAATAACCAAATGTAATTGTCCTGGAAGGCGGGAATGCTGATAAGATTCATGGTGTACCTCTCGTTGGCAACGGCTTGAAAGAAGATAATAAATCATGAAACCAGCCCATACTCTACAAAAGCTTACCGGCCCGCAGTCCTGGGCCGAGCTGCCGTGGGGGGAATATTATCGTGAAGCGCTAGAGCAGCAGTTGCAACCCTGGTGGCCGAAGCTGTTCGGCTTCCATCTGCTGAAGATGGGCATGCTCAGCACCGAACTGGCCACGGACAAATGCGCGATTTCTCATCAGGTCAATGTAGGGCTGGAGGGCGAGGGGCTGCAGGTGATCGCCGATGCTTATCAACTGCCGTTTGCCGCCAAATCGGTGGACGCCTGCCTGTTGGCGCATACGCTGTCCTATGCGGACGATCCGCACCGCATGCTGCGTGAGGTGGATAGGGTGTTGATCGACGACGGCTGGCTGGTGATCAGCAGTTTCAACCCGTTCAGCCTGCTGGGATTGGGCAAGTTGGTACCCGGATTGCGCCGCCGCCCGCCCTATGCCAGCCGTATGTTTACCCAGATGCGATTGCTGGACTGGCTCAGCCTGTTGAATTATGAGGTGCTGCATCAGGCGCGTTTTCACGTGCTGCCGTGGCACCGCAAGGGCGGCAAGTTTCTCTGCACCCATCTGCCGGCGCTGGGCTGCATGAGCGTGATTGTAGCGCGCAAACGCACCTTGCCGCTGACGCCCACGCCGATGAAACTGGGGGCGAGAAAACCGTCTCTCAGCCGCGCGGTGGGCGCGACCAAGAGCTATCGCAAGCTGCCTTAGGCTTCCGGTTGGTAGCCAACGTCTTCCTGCGTCGGTTTACCGGCCGCTTCGCGCGCCAGCACGTCACAACGTTCGTTCTCCGGGTGGCCGGCGTGGCCCTTGACCCATTCCCATTTTACGGTGTGGCGCTGAATGGCCAGGTCCAAGCGCTGCCATAAATCGACATTTTTGACCGGCTTTTTGTCGGCGGTTTTCCAGCCGCGCTTCTTCCAGTTATGGATCCAGCTGGTGATGCCCTGGCGCACATACTGGCTGTCGGTGCTGAGCGTCACGGCGCAAGGCACGGTCAGCGCTTCCAGCGCCACGATTGCCGCCATCATTTCCATGCGGTTATTGGTGGTCAGACGAAAACCTTCGCTGAAGGTTTTTTCAGTCTGCTTATAACGTAATATCGCGCCGTAGCCACCGGGGCCGGGGTTGCCAAGGCAGGAGCCGTCGGTGAAAATTTCTACCTGTTTGAGCATCTCTGGTAGACTCTTCCTATCAGTTTTATAAAAACCAAGTCTGACATAAACGAGCGCTGTGAGCACTGCAATATGATCTCTACAACCACCAGACAGATTGTCCTCGATACCGAAACCACCGGTATGAACAAGCTTGGGGTGCACTACGAAGGGCACCGCATCATCGAAATCGGTGCGGTGGAAGTGATTAACCGTCGCCTGACCGGGCGCAATTTCCACGTTTACATCAAGCCGGATCGGCTGGTGGATCCTGAAGCGTACGGCGTACACGGCATCAGCGACGATTTCCTGGCCGACAAGCCGACCTTCGATCAGGTTGCCGACGAATTCCTCGACTTTATCCGCGGCGGCGAACTGGTGATCCATAACGCGGCGTTCGATATCGGCTTTATGGATCACGAATTCCGCATGCTGCAGCAGGGCATCCCGAAGACCGAGACCTTCTGCACCATCACCGACAGCCTGCTGATGGCGCGCCGCCTGTTCCCGGGCAAGCGCAACAACCTCGATGCCTTGTGCAGCCGTTATGAGATAGATAACAGCAAGCGTACGCTGCACGGCGCATTGCTCGATGCCGAGATCCTGGCGGAAGTCTATCTGGCGATGACCGGCGGTCAGACCTCGATAGCGTTCCAGATGGAAGGCGATACCCAGCAAAACGACTCTGCACAAGAAATTCAACGCATCGTCCGCCCGGCGACGGCGATGAAGGTGGTCTACGCCAGCGACGAAGAAGTGAAGGCGCACGAGGCGCGCCTGGATCTGGTGGCGAAGAAGGGCGGCAGCTGCCTGTGGCGCGGGGCGCCGGCCGAATAACGGCGTTTTTGCACGAAAAAACCTCACCGGATGAAGCTTCGTTGAAAAACTGTGCAAACGGTTCATTTGGTGAGAAAAAGGCGTTGACGGAACCGAGGGGCGACCGTAATATGCGCCTCGTTCCCCCGTAAGAGGGAATGGCGCGGAGCGGTAGTTCAGTTGGTTAGAATACCTGCCTGTCACGCAGGGGGTCGCGGGTTCGAGCCCCGTCCGTTCCGCCACTATTCAGAAGCCCTGAGTTAGCAATAACTCAGGGCTTCGTCGTTTCTGCTCTTCATTACCTACCTTCCCGTTTGTGTCGCCGATCGTGCTACGTGGGCAACGCTTCTAACTTCGCGTATCGCATCGTGTTATTCCTTGAAAATCCCGCTAATCGATAATTCTTCTTATTCTCAATAATGGCGTGGTATGATTTTGCTGCGCAACTCTCAATTAACCCTATATTTTTTCTGGGATTTTATTTTTAGCTCGTGCTATCAAGATGATAGCCATCAGTCATGCACACAAACGACAGCCGTTGCCGGAGAATCGAGAATATGTCCGCCAGCTACAGAATTTTTGATATCACCCTGAAAAGCAAAACGCTGATTTCACCTTCGCTGCTGCGCTGCGTGTTTGAAGGCGCGGATATCCATCGGATGAAGCTGGAAGCGCCGGATCAGCGCATCAAACTGTTGTTCCCGGCGGCGGACGGTAATATCCCGCAGTTGGTCAACAGCCCGGACTGGTACGGCGACTATATGGCGCTCCCCAAAGAACAACGTCCGGTGATGCGCACCTATACGCTGCGTGCACTGCGCCGCGAGCAGAATCAGATGGACGTCGAATTCGTGCTGCATGGCGTGAACGGCCCGGCTTCCGCCTGGGCCACCCACGCCGAGCCGGGCGACGCTATTCAGGCGGTCGCGCCCAACGGTGACTTCGACGCTGACAGCGGCGGCTACGAATGGGCGCCGCCGGCGCAGTTGCAGCAGGCGCTGTTGATCGCCGATGAAACGGCAGTGCCGGCGGCGATGGGGATTCTGGAACAGCTGGCGCAGCAGGCCAATCCACCTCGGGTGCAGGCGTTCTTCGAGGTACCGGTGGCGGGAGACTGTCTGGATTTGGCCCGCTTCCCGTTCGCCGAGGTTTACTGGCTGCCGCGCGACGTGGGCAGCCAGCTGGCGCATGGCACGCTGCTGGTGGAAGCGGTACGGCAGCGGGTGGATATCCCCGCTTCGGCGTGCGCGCAGGCACAGTCCTTGGTGGAAAGCAGCCTGAGCGACGAAGTACTGTGGGAGCGGGCGGCCGGCGGAAATGCTTTTTACGCCTGGGTGGCGGCCGAGTCATCCGCGGTGAAAACGCTGCGGCGTTATCTGATCGGCGAACGCGATCTGGATCGCGCTACCGTCAACTTTATGGCCTATTGGTGCTGAACGCGCTGTCCTTTTCCGGCATCTACGCTGGATAAGGGCATGCCGCTACCATGAGCCTGGTGAGCCTGCTCAGCAATGCGCCGCTGCATGAGAGGCTGGCGCAGGGACGGCAGCGCACTCATCACGTCGCTGAACTGTTCCAGGAACTGGACGCGCTGGAACTGCATTGAACACCGCAGGTCATTTCCCTTCTTTAACCGTCCGCCATTAAGGCGGATCGGTCATCTCATTCTGTTGCCTTGGTTTCATTTTCATACCATAAGAATCTTTTGTTTCAAGTAAATCCCTATCGGGATTAGGCTGTTGGGCAGCAAATAAACGTCATGTCGACGCTGAAGGCATCACGCAATAACTTACTAAGTTGACAGGGAATGAAGATGTTGGACATCTCGCAATTCGATCAGATTAACCCGCCGACGCGGCTGCTGATGGGGCCGGGGCCGATCAACGCCGATCCGCGCGTGCTGCGCGCCATGTCGAGCCAACTGATCGGCCAGTACGATCCGGCGATGACCGGCTACATGAATCAGGTCATGGCGCTGTATCGCGCGCTGTTCCGCACCGAGAACCGCTGGACGATGCTGGTGGACGGCACGTCGCGCGCCGGCATCGAGGCGTTGCTGGTTTCTGCCATTCGCCCGGGCGATAAGGTGCTGGTGCCGGTATTCGGCCGCTTCGGGCATTTGCTGTGCGAGATCGCCCGCCGTTGCCGCGCCGAGGTGCACACGATAGAGGTGCCGTGGGGTGAGGTGTTCAGCGCCGATCGTATCGAAGACGCGATTAAGCGGGTGCGCCCGCGCCTGCTGCTGACGGTGCAGGGCGACACCTCAACCACCATGCTGCAGCCGCTGCATGAGCTGGGCGATATCTGCCGCCGTCACGGCGTGCTGTTCTACACCGATGCGACCGCTTCCTTCGGCGGCAATCCGTTGGAGACCGATGCCTGGGGGCTGGATGCGGTCTCCGCCGGGCTGCAGAAGTGCCTGGGCGGTCCCTCCGGCAGTTCGCCGATCACCCTCAGCCCGCAGTTTGAAGAGATCGTGCGCCGCCGCCAATGCGTGGAGCAGGGGATCCGCACCGCCGAGCACGCCGACGGCGAGGATGAGATGATCTATTCCAACTATTTCGATATCGGCATGATCATGGATTACTGGGGGCCGGAACGCCTAAATCACCACACCGAAGCCACCAGCATGCTGTTCGCGGCGCGAGAATGTGCGCGGGTGATCCTCGACGAAGGGCTGGATCACGCCATCGCCCGCCACCGGCTGCACGGCGCGGCGATGCTGGCGGGTATCCGGGGCATGGGGCTGGCGGTGTTCGGCGATCTCGATCATCGCATGAATAACGTGCTCGGCGTGGTGATCCCGCCGCAGGTGCACGGCGAACAGGTGCGGCAGATGATGCTGAACGACTTCGCCATCGAAATTGGCACCTCGTTCGGCCCGCTGCAGGGCAAGATCTGGCGTATCGGCACCATGGGTTACAACGCGCGTAAAGATTGCGTGTTGCAAACCCTGGCGGCGTTGGAAGCGGTGCTGAACCGTCTCGGGTTTGCCAGCAAGCAGGGCGACGCGTTGCAGGCCGCCTGGAACGTTTACGATGCAGGGCAGCATGGATGACGGCGCAGGAGGCGCTATTGACGTCGCGCTGGCGATCCAGGCCTATTGCCTGATGATCGCCAGCTGGGAGAGGGGGGAGTCAGTCTAAACGCAGAAAGCTGTCGGCGTCGCGCCAGGCCGGGAAGGCGCTGCGGTAGCTCTGCAGGGTTTCCAGCGACAGCTCGGCGTCCAGCCGCGTGGCCGCACCGGGCTCCGCATCCGCCAGGATCTCGCCCTGCGGGCTGATGATCAGGCTGTCTCCGCTGTAGTTAAGGCCGTTGGGATCTTCGCCCACCCGGTTGCAGCCCGCCACATACACCTGATTTTCAATCGCCCGCGCCGCCAGCAGCGTTTGCCAATGGCTGCTGCGCGGCGCCGGCCAGTTGGCGACGTACAGCGCCAGGTCGTAATCCTGCTGGTAGCGCGCCCAGACCGGGAAACGCAGGTCGTAGCAGATCTGCGGCAGGATGCGCCAGCCGCGCCACTCGAAGATTTCGCGCCGGTTGCCGGCTTGGTAGTGCAGGTGTTCGCCGGCCATGCGGAACAGGTGGCGTTTGTCATAGGCGTGGACTTGGCCGCCCGGCTCCACCAACAGGAAGCGGTTGACCGCGCCTTCGGCGGTTTTCAGCGCCACGCTGCCGCCGATTAGCGCGTGGCTTTTCTCCGCCCAACCCTGCAACCAGTCGATCACCTGCTGCTCGGGCAGGGCGCTCTCGCCGGCATCCATGGCGAAACCGGTGGTGAACATCTCCGGCAACACGATGAGATCTCGGCCGGCGATCGGCGCCAGCAACGCATCGAAAGCCGCCAGATTGGCGGGGCCGTCGCGCCAGACCAGGGGTTGCTGCAATAGGGTAATTTTTAAAGTCGACATAACCGCTCCGCAGCCGCATCCAGCGTGGCATCCTGTTTAGCGAAGCACAGCCGGATCAATTTATGGGGGAAAGGATCGGCACAGAAGACCGACAGCGGAATGGCCGCCACGCCCACGTGCTCGGTTAACCAATGGCAAAACGCGACATCGTCCAGGTCGGAGATGGCGCTGTAGTCCGCCAGCAAGAAGTATGTACCTGCGCAGGGTAAAATTTCCAGTCGGCTGCTCGCCAACGCCTGCACAAAACGGTCGCGTTTGGCGCGATAGAACGCCGGCAGCTGTCGCCAGTGCTCCGGCTCGGCGCGCAGGCTATCCGCCAGCGCCAACTGGGCCGGGGTGTTGACCGAAAAGGTCAGGTACTGATGCACCTTGCGCACCTCGGCGCTCAGCGCCGCAGGGGCCACGCAGTAACCCACTTTCCAGCCGGTCATGTGGAAGGTTTTGCCGAAAGAGGACACGGCGATCGCGCGTTGGCGCAGCTGCGGGTGGGCCAGCACGCTGGCGTGCCCGCCTTTGGCGAAGCAGATGTGTTCGTAAACTTCATCGCTGAGCACGTAGATCTCGCGTTCGGCGATAGCGTGCCACAGCTGCTGCATGTCTTCCGCCTGCCAGGCGGTGGCGGACGGGTTGTGCGGGGTGTTGACAATCACCAGGCGGGTGCGCGGCGACAACGCGGCGGCGAACTGCCGCCAATCCACGGCAAACGCGGGCGGCTGCAGGGCGATGCGTTTGAGTATGCCACCGGCCAGCGTGACCGCCGGCGCATAGCTGTCGTAGCTGGGATCGAAACAGACCACCTCATCACCGGGGCGCACCAGCGCGCTGATGGCGGCGAACAGCGCTTCGGTGGCGCCGGCGGTGACGGTCACTTCGGCGGTGGCGTCCGGTTGCCAGCCATACAGCTCGGCGGTTTTGTCGGCGATGGCTTCGCGCAGCGGCGCCACGCCGGTCATCGGCGCATACTGGTTGGCGCCCTGGGCCACGTGCCAGGCCAGACGTTCTTTCAGGTAGTCCGGGCCATCGAAATCGGGGAAGCCCTGCGACAGGTTGATCGCCTGGTGCTGCTGCGCCAGTGCGCTCATCTGGGTAAAGATGGTGGTGCCCAAGGCGGGCAGTTTGCTTTCGGGAATCAATGCGGAAGTGCTCATAGCAGGTGAATACTCCAGGCGCTTATATTGCCGTCAATATAACACGATGCTAGTATTTGGCAATCAAGACGCTTAGATGGCTAAATGCGAAAGGTGCTTAGCCCGCCACGCGGCAGGCTAAGCCTCATCTGCCGGCCGCCTTACCGAACGGGAAATGATAATAATGACGGAGAATCCGCAACTTACCGCCTTGCTGGCGGCCTGCCACTGGATTGGCGACAAAGGCTGGTGCCCGGCGACCGGTGGCAACATGTCGCTGCGCTTGGACGAACGTCAGTGCCTGGTCACCGAGTCCGGTAAAGACAAGGGCAGCCTGAGCGCCGCCGATTTTCTGCTGGTGGATATCGCCGACAATCATGTGCCGAGTGGCCGCACGCCGTCGGCGGAGACCGGGTTGCACACGCTGATCTACCGCCTGTATCCACGCATCGGTGCGGTACTGCATACCCATTCCGTCAACGCTACCGTATTGTCGCGGGTGGAACGCGGCGATGCACTGGTGCTGCAGGGGTACGAAATGCAGAAGTCGTTGGCCGGTCAGCGCAGCCACCTGGACAGCGTGGCGATCCCCATTTTCGACAACGATCAGGACATTCCCCGGCTGGCGGCGCGCGTGGCGGCCTATGCCGAGGCCACGCCGCTGCAATACGGCTTTCTGGTGCGCGGCCACGGCCTGTATTGCTGGGGGAGCCAGGTGGCGGAAGCCCGCCGCCATCTCGAAGGGCTGGAATTCCTGTTCCAGTGTGAACTGCAACGCCGCTTACTGGAGGCGAAATGATCCGCGCTATCGTGACCGATATTGAAGGCACCACCAGCGATATTCGCTTTGTGCATCAGGTGCTGTTCCCCTACGCCCGCGAACGGCTGGCGGATTTTGTACGGCGCCATGCCGCCGAAGACGAAGTCGCCGCACCGCTGGCGGCGCTGCGCGCTGAAATTGGCCAGCCACAGGCGGATCTCGACACGCTGATTGCTGCGTTGTACCGCTTTATGGATGAAGACCGTAAATCCACCGCGCTCAAGGCGCTGCAGGGCATCATCTGGCGCAGCGGTTACCGCGAAGGTGATTTCCGCGGGCATCTGTATCCGGAGGTCGCTGGTCAGCTGGCGGCTTGGCAACGGCAGGGGGTGAAGCTCTACGTCTACTCCTCCGGCTCGGTGGAGGCGCAGAAGCTGCTGTTTGGCCACAGTGACGCGGGCGATCTGCAGCCGCTGTTCAGCGGCTATTTCGATACGCACGTTGGCGCCAAGCGTGAAACCGCGTCGTACCGCAACATCGCGCAGGCTATCGGCATCGCGCCCGACGAACTGCTGTTTTTGTCCGATATCCACCAGGAGCTGGATGCGGCACAGGCCGCCGGCTGGCATACCTGTCAGCTGATCCGCGACGAGGCGGATGCGCAGAGCAGGCATCCGCAGGTTAACCGTTTTGATCACATCAATTTAGGGGAGTTCGTCTCATGAGTGGATTGACCATTTTCAGCGATACAGCGCCGCAGCAGCCGCTGTGGCAGAGCCGTGATGCGCAGGCGATCCAGCGGCAGTTGGCGCAGATCGGCGTGCGCTTTGAGCGCTGGCAGGCGGATCGTGAGCTGGGCGACAACCCGCAGCCGGAGGCGGTGATCGCCGCCTACCAGCATGAGATCGACCGGCTGGTGGCGGAAAAGGGTTACCAGAGCTGGGACGTGATCAGCATGCGGCCGGACCACGAACAGCGCCAGGTACTGCGTGAAAAATTCCTGTCCGAGCATACGCACGGCGAAGATGAAGTGCGCTTTTTTGTCGAAGGCGCAGGGCTGTTTTGCCTGCATCTGGACGGCAAGATCTTCCAGATCCTGTGCGAAAAGAACGATCTGATCTCGGTGCCGGCCAACACCCGGCACTGGTTCGATATGGGATCGGCACCGAACTTTACCGCGATCCGGGTGTTCGACAACCCGGAAGGCTGGGTGGCGCATTTCACCGGCGACAAGATCGCCGATGCTTATCCGCGTCTGGACTGAGCGCCGATGGGCGGACGTTAACCCAATGCCCGCCGGAAAATCCCCGCTTCAACCTGCCGCGGCGTAATCACGCCGCTGTCGAACACCCACCCACTGATGAGTTTTGCCGGCGTGACGTCGAACGCCGGATTGTAGACCGGCGCATCGGTCGGCGCCCACTGGCAGGCACCGAAGCTGCCTGAAACGCCGGTGACTTCGGTCGCCGCGCGCTGCTCGATCGGAATGGCGGCGCCGTCCGGGCAGTGCGGATCGTGGGTGGTGTGCGGTGCGGCCACGTAGAACGGGATACCGTGATAGTGTGCCAGCACTGCCAGGCTGTAGGTGCCGATTTTATTGGCGACGTCGCCGTTGGCGGCGATGCGATCCGCGCCGACCCATACCGCATCGACCTGGCCCTGCGCCATCAGACTGGCGGCCATCGAATCGCAGATCAGGCGATAGGGAATGCCCAGCTCGCCCAGTTCCCAGGCGGTCAGGCGGCCGCCCTGCAGCAGCGGCCGGGTTTCATCGACCCACACCTGTTGCACCTTGCCCTGCCGGTGGGCGCGCAGCAGCACGCCGAGTGCGGTGCCGATGCCGGCGGTGGCCAACCCGCCGGTATTGCAGTGGGTCAGCAGGCGGCTGCCGGGTTTGACCCACTCCGCACCGTGATCGGCGATGCGATCGCACAGCCGGCGATCTTCTTCCACCAACCGCAGCGCTTCGTTCACCATCGCCGGCACCCAGTTCGGCTCTGCCAGCGCCTGCTTCATGCGATCCAGATTATTCATCAGGTTGACCGCCGTCGGGCGGGCGGCGCGCAGCGTGTGCAGCGCCTGTTCCAGCTCGGCGCGCGGCAGGCCGCGTTCCGCCAACAGCGCCAGCAGCAGGCTGGCGGACAGTCCGATCAGCGGCGCGCCGCGCACCCGCAGGCTGTGAATGTGTCCGACCAATTCCTCCACGTTGTCGCAGGCGCGCCACCGCTTTTCCTGCGGCAGGGCTTGCTGATCGAGGATCCAAAGGCGATTGTCCTGCAGGGTCAAACTGGTGGTGTTAAGCGCTTGCATCGGCGGTTAATTCCTTGTTGCGTGGTTATTGCATCTGAAACGCTATTCTGCCAACATGACTTCCGGATGTATAGACGTCCAAATGCTTTTACGTCTAAATAAACAAAATCGCTGGGGTCAGTGAGAGAGAACAGAGGGGTTGGGGAATGTCGCTTTATCGTACGTTTACGGCTGCCGACGCCGTTGAATACGCCCGCCAATACGGTCAGGTGGCCGAACCGCAGGCGCTGGTCAGCGCCGACGAGATCGGTGACGGCAACCTGAACCTGGTGTTCAAGATCCGCGATCGCGAAGGCGTGAGCCGGGTGATCGTCAAACAGGCGCTGCCTTACGTGCGTTGCGTGGGCGAATCCTGGCCGTTGACGCTGGATCGAGCGCGCATCGAAGCGGAAACGCTGCTGGTCCACGGCGGCTTCTGCCCGCGGCATACGGTAAAAGTCTTGCATCACGATCCCGAATTGGCGGTGATGGTGCAGGAAGATCTCTCCGATCATCGCATCTGGCGCAGTGAGCTGGTGCAGGGCAACTATCACCCGCTGGCGGCCGGGCAGCTGGCGGAATACCTGGCGCAGACGTTGTTTCACACCTCTGATTTCTATCAGCCCGCGCAGCAGAAGAAGGCGGAAGTCAGCCGTTTCACCAACCCCGAGCTGTGCCAGATCACCGAAGATCTGTTCTTTACCGATCCTTATATCGATCATGAGCGCAATCGGTTCGAGGCGGCGCTGTTGTCGCAGGTGCAGGCGCTGCGTGAGGATACGCCGCTGAAGCGGGCCGTCGCCGGCCTGAAACATCGCTTTCTCAGCAAGGCGGAGGCGCTGCTGCACGGGGATATTCACAGCGGTTCGATCTTCGTGGCGGAAGGGCGGTTGAAAGCGATCGACGCAGAATTCGGTTTCTACGGCCCGATCGGGTTCGATATCGGCACCGCATTGGGCAACCTGCTGCTCAACTATTGTGGCCTGCCGGGGCTGTTCGGGCCGCGCGACGCCGCCGCCGGGCGCGAGCAGCGGCTGCAGGATGTGCGCGAGCTGTGGCTGATCTTTGCCGATCGCTTCCTGGCGCTGTGCCATCAGCAGAGCCGCGATGCGGCGCTGGCGACGCCGGGTTACGCCGAGCAGTTCCTGCAACAGGTCTGGACCGACGCGGTCGGGTACTGCGGCACTGAACTGATTCGGCGCACCATCGGCCTGGCGCACGTCGCCGATCTGGACAGCATCGCCGACGCCGATATGCGCCTCGACTGTCAGCGTCATGCTTTGGGATTGGGGCGCACGCTGATCGTCAACGCGCCGTACATTGAGCATATCGATGCGCTGCTGGCGCGCATTCGTCAGCAAGGCTGAAGATCTCGGTAATGAGGTAAACCCGGCTGCGGCCGGTTTTTTTATTTTTAAGAACTTATTGGCATCAGCAATAGAATCGATAAATTTTTTTTAACTAAAAATGTATTTTTGCATGCGTCTCATTTGTAAATTTAATTATATTTCCTGACCGTTGGTTACATGTCTTTAATCTTGGTGATGCAACGCCGGTAACGTTTATTTATCTGGGTTTCATTGAGCTGGTGAAAATAAAACAGGGTGGTTTGTGCTTTTTTTGATCGTTTTATTGTGGAAACAGAAAGAGAAAAAAAGAAATTTTATCGATAAAAACTATCATATCACCGTTACTTTTTTATGGCGTGGGATAACTCATGCTCTAACGTGAATAAAGTTGTGGGTTGAACATCTCAATATTACCTCCTAGATTGTTCGAGGGTCAGATAAACGCAAATAAATAACGCAAGGTTATTAACTATTAATCACCTTTGGCCTCGTTTTGTCTGATTATTCCTATCGAGATCGGAGTGCCCCATGCAATTAACGCCAAGAGAAATTGAAAAGTTGATGGTCTATACCCTGGCCGACGTCGCATTAAAGCGAAAGGCCAGAGGGATAAAGCTGAATTATCCCGAAGCGGTGGCGATTATTACCACCGCAGCGCTGGAAGGCGCCCGCGAGGGAAAAACGCTGGAAGAAGTCATGAACGACACGCGGCAGGTATTGAGCCGTGATGACGTAATGGACGGCGTGGCGGACCTGATCCCGCATGTGCAGGTCGAGGCGATATTCAGCGACGGCAGCCGCCTGGTGACGGTGCACGATCCGATTCAGTAAGTGCGGTTTGCGTTCCTGATTGCCACGGATAAACCTTATCAGCACAGGTATTTCGATGAAAAAACATGACCTAGAAAAGCACGTGCCGCCTGGCGGCTATATCCTGTCCGAAAGCCCCATTACCTTCAATGAAGATCGCGAAAGCCTTATTTTAACGGTGCGTAACACCGGCGACAGGCCTATTCAGGTCGGTTCGCATTTTCATTTCTTTGAAGCCAACAAAGCGTTGCAATTCGATCGCGCCGCCGCCTTTGGTAAGCGCTTGAATATCACCGCCACGACGGCGATCCGTTTTGAACCCGGTGATGAGATTGAGGTGGCGCTTATTGCCATCGGCGGCAAACAAACGGTTTATGGTTTTAATAATCTGGTGGACGGTTGGGCGGGCGACAGCCCGGTAGCGGCCGGTGAAAGAGTAAAGAAAACGATAGATGTAAAGCGAGCTATTGAGCTGGGCTATAAAAATCTCGATCAGGCGCCGCCGAAAACCAGCGAGGAATAACGTATGCCAACCCTCTCCAGGCAAGAATATGCCGGGCTGTTCGGCCCAACCACCGGCGATAAAATTCGTTTGGGCGATACGCAACTGTTTATTGAAATAGAGAAAGACCTGCGCGGCTACGGCGAGGAATCGGTCTACGGCGGCGGCAAGTCGCTGCGAGACGGCATGGGCGCCGACAACCGATTAACCAGCGATAACGTGCTGGATCTGGTGATTACCAACGTGACGATTTTGGACGCCCGGCAAGGGGTGATCAAGGCGGACGTCGGCATCAAAAACGGCCTGATCGCCGGCATCGGCAAAAGCGGCAACCCGGCGATGATGAACGGCGTCACGCCCGGTATGGTGGTGGGTGTCAGCACCGACGCCATCTCGGGTGAGCACCTGATCCTGACCGCCGCCGGCATCGATACGCATATTCACTTCATTTCGCCGCAGCAGGCGGCGCATGCGCTCTCCAACGGTGTGACGACGTTCTTCGGCGGCGGCGTCGGGCCGACCGACGGCTCCAACGGCACCACCGTGACCGCCGGGCCCTGGCATATCCACCGCATGCTGCGCGCCTTCGAGAATATGCCGGTCAACGTGGGGATGCTCGGCAAGGGGCACGCTTCGCACGCCGCGCCGCTGGTCGAACAGATTGCCGCCGGCGTGGCCGGGCTGAAAGTGCATGAGGACTGGGGTGCCACCAACTCCGCGCTGCGTCACGCGCTGCGGGTGGCCGACGACATGGATATTCAGGTGGCGGTGCACACCGACAGCCTGAACGAAGGCGGTTACGTCGAGGACACCATCGACGCCTTTGAAGGGCGCACCATCCACACCTTCCACACCGAAGGCGCAGGTGGTGGGCACTCGCCGGATATCATCAAAGTTGCCGCGCAGATGAACGTGTTGCCCAGCTCCACCAACCCCACGCTGCCGTTCGGCATCAACAGCCAGGCCGAATTGTTCGACATGATCATGGTGTGCCACAACCTCAATCCCAATGTGCCGGCCGACGTGGCGTTCTCCGAAAGCCGGGTGCGGCCGGAAACCATCGCGGCGGAAAACGTGCTGCACGACATGGGCGTGTTGTCGATGTTTTCCAGCGATTCCCAGGCGATGGGGCGGGTCGGCGAAAACTGGCTGCGGGTGATGCAGACGGCGCACGCGATGAAAGTCGCGCGCGGCAAGCTGCCGGAAGACGCCGCGGAGCACGACAACTTCCGCGTGTTGCGCTACGTGGCGAAGATCACCATCAATCCGGCGATTGCGCAGGGCATCAGCCACGTGCTGGGTTCGGTCGAGGTCGGCAAGATGGCCGATCTGGTGCTGTGGGAGCCGCGCTTCTTCGGCGCCAAGCCGAAGCTGGTGATCAAGGGCGGGATGATCAACTGGGCGGTGATGGGCGATCCCAACGCGTCGTTGCCGACGCCGCAGCCCACGTTCTACCGCCCGATGTTCGGTGCCATGGGCAAATCGCTGCAGGAAACCTGCGTTACCTTCGTCTCCGGCGCCGCGTTGCACGACGGCATCAAAGAGAAACTGGGGCTGGAGCGGCAGGTGATGGCGGTGCATAACTGCCGGGCGATCTCCAAGCAGGACATGGTGCGCAATGCGGAAACGCCGAACATCGAGGTGGATCCCGAAACCTTCGCGGTCAAGGTCAACGGCGAACACGCCACGGTGAAGCCCATCTCCACCGCCGTGCTTAATCAACGCTATTTCTTCAGCTAGGAACCGCCGCTCATGATCGTGATTGAAAAGATACTCGGCAATATCAAACGGGATGCCGACTGGCGCGAACGCTTGCAACACGCCTCGCTGGACGTGCTGGCGCTTTCGCAGTGGGAGGCGCAGAAAAGCCGCTGCCGCAAGACCACTCGCGATGGCCAGGATCTCGGCATTTCACTCGATCGTCATCAGGTGCTGGCCGACGGCGACGTGCTGCTCTGGGACGAAGCGAACCGCAGCGCGGTGGTGGTGCAGATGAACCTGCGCGACGTGATGGTGATCCACTTGCAGTCGCTGCTGGCGACCGATATGGCGACGGTGCTGAAGACCGCGTTCGAACTGGGGCATGCGCTGGGCAATCAGCACTGGAAATCGGTGATCAAAGGCGATCGCATCTTTATTCCGCTGACGGTGGCGACCAAGGTGATGGATTCGGTGATGAAAACCCACGGTTTCCACGCGCTGCCTTATTCGTTCGTGAAGGGCGAAAGCATTTTGCCGCATTTGACCCAGCCTGAAGCGCGCCTGCTGTTCGGCGGCGCGGAGGATTCCGCCACCCATGTGCATGTCGACAGCCCATTCCTCGGCCAGCATGTGATCAAACTGAAATGAACGCCGTTAAGTTGATTCGTATCCTGCAATTTGCCGACTCGGTGCTGCCGGTGGGGGCGTTCGCTTTTTCCAACGGCGTCGAGTCGGCGATCCAGGCCGGCATCGTGCGCGATGCCGACACGCTGCAATCGTTCACCCGCACCGCCTTGCAGCAGGCGGCGGGCGGCGACGGCCGGGCGGTGGCGGCGGCCTGCCGGGCGCTGCAGGCCGGCGATCGCGAGGCGGCTATCGGGCACGACTGGGCGCTGTTCAACCGTAAGCTGAACGAGGAGGGCCGCAATATGGTGGTGCGGATGGGAAAAAAGCTGGCGGAAATGGCGGCGGCCATCTGCGATGAACCCCAGGTGGTCTGGTGGCTTGAGCAGATCAAAACCGGCCGCGTCGCCGGTACCTATCCGGTGACGCAAGCGGTGGTGATGACGGCGCTGGGCGCCGGCCCGCGCGAGGTGGCGGTGATGCACCAGTACGGCGTGGCGATGACCATTCTCAGCGCCGCCATGCGCCTGATGCGCATCACCCATATCGACACCCAACGCATCCTGTTTCAACTCAACCGGGACATTGACGTTTTCTGTGACGAAGCCGAACGCGGCGGCGTTGAACAAATGGCCTCTTACGTGCCGGTGACCGATGTCCTGGCCGCACTGCACGTCGGCGCATTTACCCGACTGTTCAGCAACTGATAATAAGGAACGATCAGAGTGAAAAAAATTACCCGCATCGGTATCGGCGGCCCGGTAGGCTCGGGCAAGACCGCGATCATTGAAGTCATCACGCCGCGCTTGATTGAGCGGGGCATCAGCCCGTTGATCATTACCAACGACATCGTCACCACCGAAGACGCCAAACAGGTCAAGCGCACGCTCAAGGGGATCCTGGACGAGGAGAAAATTCTGGGCGTGGAAACCGGCGCCTGCCCGCATACCGCCGTGCGCGAGGATCCGAGCATGAACATCGCGGCGGTAGAGGAGATGGAGGCCCGCTTCCCGGAGAGCGACGTGGTGATGATCGAGAGCGGCGGCGATAACCTGACGCTGACCTTCAGCCCCGCGCTGGCGGACTTTTATATCTATGTCATCGACGTCGCCGAAGGGGAAAAGATCCCACGCAAAAACGGCCCTGGCCTGGTGCAGGCCGACATCCTGGTGATCAACAAAATCGATCTGGCCCCCTATGTCGGTGCCAGCCTGGCGGTGATGGAACACGATACCCGCGTGGTGCGCGGCGAGCGGCCTTATATTCTCACCAACTGCAAAACCGGCGAAGGCATCGACGAGCTGGTGGACATGATCATGCGCGATTTCCTGTTCACCCATGTGCCCTCGGCGGCGGTATGACGGCGGTTAGCGAAGCCGCGAGGCGCGTCGCGCAGCTTGGCGCCGATGCGCCGGAGTTGGCCGATTATCAGGATGAGCCGCCGCAAATGGCCAGCGGTGGCGTCGGCAAAACCGGCTATCTGCGGCTGGGGTTTGCGTTGAGTGGGCATCGCAGCGTGCTGCGGCAGATGGAGCGGCGGGTGCCGTTTCTGGTGCAACGGGCGCTGTATTGGGACGAGGCGCTGCCGCAGATGCCGTGCGTGTTCGTCATCTCCACCTCGGGGTGCATCTTGCAGGGCGATCGCCTGACGCTCGAGGTGCAGGTTGCCCCGCAGGCCTGCGGGCATGTCACCACCCAATCGGCGACCAAGATCCACGCCATGGAAAATAACTACGCGGCGCAGATGCAGACGCTGACGCTCGAAGAGGGCAGCTATCTGGAGATGATGCCCGATCCGGTGATCCCCCACTGCGGTTCGCGTTTCATTACCGATACCCGTATTACGCTGCACCCGACGGCGACGCTGCTCTACGGCGAGATCCTGATGTCGGGGCGCAAGCATCATCAGGCGGATCGCGGCTTCAGATTCGACGTGTACTCCTCGCGCATCAGCGCCTGCCGCCCGGAGGGCAAGACGCTGTTTGTCGAACGCTATGTGCTGGAACCGCATAAACACCCGCTGAACGGGATTGGCGTGATGGGGCCGTTCGACGTGTTTGGCAATGTGATCCTGCTGACGCCGCCCGAGCACCATCAGCGGATCCTCGATCGCATCGCGCCTCATTATGACGAGGGTGAGGGGATCGCCAGCGGCGTTAGCCGGTTGCCCAATGAGTGCGGGCTGATCTTTAAGGCATTGGGCAAAGAGGCGCGCCAGGTGAAGGCGGCCATCCGTGTTTTCTGGCGCGTTGCCCGGGAAGAGATCCTGGGCGTGACGCTGCCCGAGCCCTTTATCTGGCGCTAATCTGCAGCGGGAAGCGGTCATGACGACAAAGTGGAGTTGGGCGGGGTTATGCGCCCACAGCCGGATAGCGGCGGCGACGGATGCGGTGCTGCGCGGCTGTTCGCAGGTGATGTTTCAAAATAATCCGTTGACCGGATTACTGTTCTTTATCGCCATTTTCGTGGGCGCCTATGAGGAAGGGTTGCCGCAGGTGGCCTTCGGCTGTCTGCTGGGTACTGCGGTGGCGACGCTGAGCGCGGCGTGGCTGGTGGACGATCGCACGGCGTTGCGCTCTGGCCTGTATGGCTACAACGGCTGCCTGGTCGGTGCCGCGCTGCCGACCTTTTTGCTGCCCTCGGCCTGGCTGTGGATCGGCGTGATGTTCAGCAGCACGATCTCGGTGATCGTCACCGTCGGCCTCAATCGGCTGTTGCGCACCTGGAAGATCGCGGCGCTGACGGCGCCTTTCGTGCTGACCACCTGGACGGTGCTGTTGGCCAGCTACCCGTTCAGCCATCTGCGGCATGTACGCTTGCCGGCGGCGGCTATCCCGGCCGACGGCGCCATCTTCAATGCGCATCCCGGCGTAGCGGAGATGCTGAGCGGCACGTTGCACGGTGTCTCCCAGGTCTTTTTGTGCAGCAGCGTGAGCGGTGGCGTACTGCTGTTGCTCGGGCTGGCGGTTTCGTCGCCGCGTGCGATGCTGCTGGGTTTTTTCGGCGCGTTGCTGGCGGTGGCCACATCGCTGGCGATCGGCGCCGATCCGCAGGCGGTCTTCGCCGGGCTGTATGCGTTCAGCGCGGTGCTGACGGCGGTGGCGCTGGGCTCTGTCTTCAACCCACCCGGCCGACGGGTGTTGATCTATACGCTGCTCGGCGTGATTTTCACGGTGCTGGTGCAGGGGGCTTTCAATACCCTGTTGGCCCCGCTGGGCATGCCGTCGCTGACCATGCCGTTCGTGATCGCGTCCTGGTTGTTTTTAAGCGCCAATCCGGCGGTGATCGCGGCACGGCGCTAATCCATTGATTTGAACATAACGATAAAACAGGAGTGTGGGTATGGCGGTAATTTCCGAAGGATTGCACGGTACGGCCCGGCGACGGGCGGTATCCCTGCTGCTGGGGTTGGTGGCGATCAACGTCATCGTCTGGCTGCTGGCGTTGGTGGTGTTCAAAGACAATGCCGCGCTGATGGGCACCGCCTTATTGGCCTACAGTTTTGGCCTGCGCCATGCGGTGGATGCTGACCATATCGCCGCGATCGACAACGTGACCCGCAAGCTGATGCAGCAGGGCAAAACGCCGGTGGCGGTCGGCACCTTCTTCTCGCTCGGCCACTCGACCATCGTGGTGCTGGCCTCGGCGGCCATTGCCGCGACGGCGATGATGTTCAGCCGTCAGATGGACTGGTTTCATGAAACCGGCGGCCTGATCGGCACGTTGGTGTCTTCGTTGTTTTTGCTCACGGTGGCCTTTATCAATTTGCTGGTGCTGATCTCCGTGTGGCGCGCGTTCCGGCAGGTGAAGGCGGGCGAGTTGCCTGCGCACCAATCGCTTGATCTGCTGATGAGCGGCGGCGGTGTGCTGGCGCGCTGTTTCCGCCCGCTGTTCAGGCTGGTGAACCAGAGCTGGCACATGTACCTGGTGGGTTTCTTGTTCGGCCTGGGCTTCGACACTGCCACCGAAGTCGGGCTGCTGGGGATTTCGGCCGCCGGCGCCGGCCATGGCATGAATTTGTGGAGCATCATGCTGTTCCCGGCGCTGTTCGCCGCCGGGATGGCGCTGATCGACTCCATCGACAACTTCGTGATGATTGGCGCTTACGGTTGGGCGTTCTCCAAACCGATCCGCAAACTGTACTACAACATGACCATTACGGCGGCGTCGGTGATCATCGCAGTGTTTATCGGCGGCATCGAAGCGCTCGGGCTTATCGCCGACAAGCTGGCGCTGTCCGGCCCGCTGTGGGACGCCGTCGTGCGGCTCAACGATCATCTGGGGGAGATGGGCTATTGGGTGATCGCCGTGTTCATCTTCTGCTGGCTGGTGTCGGTGGTGAATTACCGCCTGCGCGGCTACGACAAACTGACGGTCAGCGGTTGAAAAGACGGGGGCTCGTGGATCCTGCCTGACACCATCGGCCAACGGGCGGGGCGAACCCCGCCGTTGCGCCAACCTGCGGCGTGGTGCGCAGTTCATGATGCAAGAAAAGAAAAAGGGGCGATGATGATCGCCCCTTGGATGTGTGAAGTTGGAACTAGCGTTAAGCCGCTTCGGTCTGCTGTTGGCGCTTAGACTGCGCCGCCGGCTTTTCCGGCTTGGCGGCCGCCAGCGCATCCGGCGCAAAGTCGTCCACGTTGATGGAACGCAGGCGGCTCTCTTCGGCTTTCACCAGGATCTTCGCCTCGTCGGCGCTGATCTTGCCTTCTTCCAGCGCGCGCTCCGCCAAACGATCCAGACGGGTGAACGGCAGATTTTTGCCGACTGCCTTGCACAGACGTTCGTGAATCGGCTCGGCGGCCATCACGTCGGCCAGCGCCGCTTCCAGCAGGCCGATTGGGTTATGCTCGCTCGGCGTCAGGTACTGACCGCGTCCCAGACGGCTGCGGGTTGCGGAAGGCACTTGCAGGATCTTGGCCAACTGATGATCCAGACGATCGGACGGTGCGGTATGCACGCGGCCGAACGGGAAGACCACGAAGCGCATCGCACCGGCGATAAAGCGGTTCGGGAAGTTGCGCAGCAGGTCATCCAGCGCCTGTTCGGCTTTATGCAGGCTGTCTTGCACGCCCCAATGCACCAGCGGCAGATCTTCTTTCTGACGGCCTTCGTCATCAAAGCGTTTCAGCACGGCGGAAGCCAAATACATCTGGCTGAGGATGTCCCCCAGGCGAGCGGAGATGCGCTCGCGGCGCTTCAGGCTGCCGCCCAGCACGCCCATGGAAACGTCCGACAGCAACGCCAGGTTGGCGCTCAGGCGGTTCAACTGCTGATAGTAGCGACGGGTCGCGTCCTTGGTCGGCGTGGCACTGGTGCGGCCATTGGTCAGGCCCAGCCAGAAGCTGCGCACCTTGTTGCTGCCGACGTGGCCCAAGTGGCCGAACAGTGATTTATCGAAGGCGTTCAGATCGTTGCTCTGCGCCGCCGCCATTTCATCCAGTACATACGGATGGCAGCGGATCGCGCCCTGACCGAAGATCATCATGGTGCGGGTCAGGATGTTCGCGCCTTCCACCGTGATGGCGATCGGTGCGCCCTGATAGGCGCGAGCCAGGAAGTTGGATTCGCCCAACATGATGCCTTTACCGCCGGCGATGTCCATGGCGTCAACGATTGACTGCTGGCCGCGGTGCGTACAGTGGTATTTGACGATGGCCGACAGCACGGCCGGTTTCTCGCCCTGCACCAGCGCATAGGTGATCAGCGAAGCGGCGGCGTCCATCACATAGGTGTTGCCGGCGATGCGCGCCAACGGCTCTTCGATCCCTTCCATCTTGCCGATGGAGATCTTGAACTGACGGCGAATGTGCGCGTAGGCACCGGTCGCCAGGGCGATGGATTTCAGGCTGCCGGTAGAGTTGGACGGCAGGGTGATGCCGCGACCGACCGACAGACATTCAACCAGCATACGCCAGCCTTGACCTGCCATTTTCGGGCCGCCGATGATGTAATCGATCGGCACGAACACGTCGGTGCCACGGGTCGGGCCGTTCTGGAACGGCACGTTCAGCGGGAAGTGGCGGTTGCCGATTTCCACGCCTGGCGTGCTGGTCGGGATCAGCGCACAGGTGATGCCCGGGGATTCGTTGTCACTCAGCAGGCGGTTCGGGTCATGCAGTTTGAACGCCAGGCCCAGTACGGTGGCGACCGGCGCCAGCGTGATGTAGCGCTTGTTCCAGGTCAGGCGCATACCCAGTACCTGTTTGCCTTGCCATTCGCCCATGCACACGGTGCCGACGTCCGGAATGGCACCGGCATCGGAACCCGCTTCCGGGCTGGTCAGGGCAAAGCAAGGGATCTCATCGCCGCGCGCCAGGCCCGGCAGATAGTGGTTTTTCTGCTCTTCGGTACCGTAGTGCTGCAGCAATTCACCTGGGCCGAGGGAGTTCGGTACGCCGACGGTGATCGCCAGGATGCCGGAAACGCCGGCCAGTTTTTGCAACACCATCGCCTGAGCGTAAGGGGAGAATTCCAGACCGCCGTACTCTTTCTTGATGATCATCGCGAAGAAGCGGTGTTCTTTCAGGTAAGCCCAGAGTTCAGGCGGCAGATCGGCCAGTTCGTGGGTGATCTGGAAGTCGTTGGCCATGCGGCAAGCTTCTTCCACCGGGCCGTCGATAAACGCCTGCTCTTCTTCCGTCAGGCGCGGTTTCTGATAGCTGTGCAGTTTGTTCCAGTCCGGCGCCCCGCGGAACAGATCGCCTTCCCACCAGGTGGTGCCGGCGTCGATCGCTTCTTTCTCGGTGGTGGACATCGGCGGCATTACCTTGCGGAAGGCACGCAGCGCCGGTGCGGAGAGCAGGGAACGACGCAAAGAGGAAAGGTTCAGCGGCAGCAGCACGATCGCCAGCGGCAGCAACAGCCAGAAGCTCCACAGGCCGATAGCGCCCATAGCGGCGGTGTACGCCACCAGGATCAGGCTGCTGAGGGTAAGGTTCACTCGGTGGTAGAACACCACGCCGAGGAGAGCCAGTAAAACGACAATACTAAGAACCATCATAAGAAGCTCCGAAGTAGTAAGAGGTCTGACCTGTTGTGTGTATGTAATAGGTTTTAGTACAAGGCCGAATTTTTATCAATGCGTTTACAGTTTAATTACAACTCAGGTCACAAACTGACAGCACCAATCATCAAAAACCTTATCGCCTCCTGAACTGCGGCGCTGTTTGGCTGAGAATGCTTCTCGCTGTTTCCGCGATCCGGTACACTGCGGAGCGGAAGATTTGACGATAACAAGAGGTTCCTCATGTACCACGACCTTATTCGCAGTGAACTGAACGAAGCGGCTGATACCCTGGCGAAATTTATCAATGACGACGCCAACATCGACGCCATCCAACGCGCGGCGGTGCTGTTGGCGGATTCCTTCAAAGCCGGCGGTAAAGTGATTTCCTGCGGCAACGGCGGTTCCCATTGTGACGCGATGCATTTCGCCGAAGAGCTGACCGGGCGCTACCGTGAAAACCGCCCGGGCTACCCGGCGATTGCCATCTCGGACGTTAGCCACCTGTCCTGCGTCAGCAACGACTTCGGCTACGAGTATGTGTTCTCCCGCTATGTGGAGGCGGTGGGCCGCGAAGGCGACGTGCTGCTGGGCATTTCCACCTCAGGCAACTCCGGCAACATCATCAAGGCCATCGACGCAGCGCGCGCCAAGGGGATGAAAGTGATCACCCTGACCGGCAAGGACGGCGGCAAGATGGCGGGTTCCGCCGATGTGGAAATTCGCGTGCCGCACTTCGGCTACGCCGATCGCATTCAGGAAATTCACATCAAAGCGATCCACATCTTGATTCAGCTGATCGAAAAAGAGATGGTTAAGGCTTGATAGCCTTCGGGGGGCTGCGGCTCCCCATGAATGAGACTGCGGGCGCTGCATGCCGCGCCCGCATAGAACGTGTCAGTGTGGTTAAGGAGTGCTGGCGATGTGTGAACTGCTCGGGATGAGCGCAAACGTACCGACCGATATCTGCTTCAGCTTTACCGGCCTGGTACAGCGCGGCGGCCGCACCGGGCCGCATAAGGATGGCTGGGGCATTACCTTTTATGAGGGGAACGGCTGCCGCACATTCAAGGATCCGCAGCCGAGCTTCAACTCGCCGATCGCCCGTTTGGTGCAGGACTACCCGATCAAGTCCTGCGCGGTGGTGTCCCATATTCGCCAGGCCAACCGCGGCGAAGTGGCGCTGGAAAACACCCACCCGTTCACCCGCGAACTGTGGGGCCGCAACTGGACCTACGCGCACAACGGCCAGTTGAAAGGCTACCGCCAGCTGGATACCGGCACGTTCCGCCCGGTCGGCCAGACCGACAGCGAATACGCGTTCTGCTGGCTGCTGCATCAGCTGGCGCTGAAATACCCGCGCACCCCGAGCCAATGGCCGGCGGTATTCCGCTATATCGGCCTGTTGGCGAGCCAGCTGCGCAAGAAAGGGGTATTCAACATGCTGTTGTCGGACGGGCGCTTCGTGATGGCGTATTGTTCCACCAACCTGTACTGGATCACGCGCCGCGCGCCTTTCGGCAAGGCGACGCTGCTCGATCAGGACGTAGAAATCGATTTTCAGCAGCAGACCACACCGAACGATGTGGTCACGGTGATTGCCACCCAACCGCTGACCGCCAACGAAACCTGGCACAAGATTGAGCCAGGCGAGTTCGCGTTATTTCACTTCGGTGAGCGGCTTGTTCTGAGCGAAGGGGTTGGTGTTGGGCGTCGGGCTGGCTGACGCGTACTGCGTCATCTGGCCGCTGCTCATCAACGGTTGACCCAGCACATACTGGCCGTTGTCCACGGTCATCATCGGCGGCTGGTGGTTCTTCGCGAAGTAATCATAGCCCGGCTTCAGCTGGCGCCAAAAGGCGATATAGCTGGATGACGCATGGCGCTTGAGGTTCTGCTCGGTCATGCGGAATGGGTAGATGCTGATGTCGACGCGGCCCTGGCCATAGGCGAAGGCGGCTTCGACGTAGCGATAGATCTCATCCATATAGGTATTGGTCATCGCGTAACAGCCAATCGATTTACATTCGCCGTGGATCATCAGATAAGCGCCGGAATAGCCCTGCGACTTATCGTAATCATTAGGGAAACCGATATTAATCGCCCGATAATACTTGCTGTCGGGTTTCAGATGACGCGCGTCAACGCTATAAAAGCCTTCCGGACTTTTAAAGTCGCCTTCACGGCGTTTAGGGCCCAGCCCGCCAGAGAAATTACAGATCGGGAACGTGTTGACCAGGCGGAATTCATTGCCCATTTTGGCATACAATTCCAGTTTGCGTTCCTCTTTGAAGATCTGAATATAGACCGGTGAACCGACTAATTGCTGTTTAACTACCGGTGCTTCGGGTACCTGCTCGCTGGCGCTGCAGGCCGTGATCATCGGCATAGAAACAAGCATCGCAAACAACAGCGCGATTTTGCTCATTAATTATTCCTGCTTATATTTATCTGCCGGCGCAATGAACCTGGCCAGCATGCCACTGATTATTGTTTTACTGCGTAAAAACACCGCCAGATTACCAGCGCGTTTATTTTTAGCAATACGTGATATGTATAAAAAAAAGACAAAGCTCGATAAAAGTGAAATGACCGGCAGATTTTAACGATAAGTAGTGAAAAACAGGCGAAATTTAATTGCGTTTGCTTGACCCAAGTCACTACGGAACGCAGAACAATGTTGCGAACAATGTTAATATTCCCCCTTCAATTTAACGCGCTGTGGCGATTGAAGCGGCGGGAGTTATGGCATATAACCCGGCCGTTTTGATGGTTATTTGGCTACAGGCTGTTAACACATTGACTGCCGCGCAAACAACGGAAAGGGGAGGGATCAAGGGAATGCGCGTTACCCCATTTTTTCACTGCGAGAAAGCTCATGTTGGGCGTGCCGCCCTGCGCACTGTCCGGCAATCCTGGCATCGTCAGCACCCGCCTCTGGGGCCGGTCAGACGTGTAAACCAAACAACATCGTATAAATCCTATGATTAAAATCAGAAAAGGGTTAGATCTGCCGATAGCCGGAGCTCCGGTTCAGGCGATCCAAGACGGCCCGAACATTCAGCATGTCGCCCTGCTTGGGGCAGAGTATGTCGGAATGCGCCCCTCCATGTTGGTGCAGGAAGGCGATACCGTTAAGAAAGGCCAGGCGTTGTTCGAAGATAAGAAAAACCCCGGGGTTTTCTTCACGGCTCCCGCCAGCGGCCGCATCGCCGCGATTAACCGTGGCGAGCGGCGCGTGTTGCAATCGGTGGTGATTGCGCTGGAAAACGGCGGTGACGATCAGCTCGAGTTCGCGCACTATCCGCTGGGTGAGTTGGCCCAGCTGCCGCGCGAGCAGGTCGAGAGCGAACTGATCGCCAGCGGCCTGTGGACCGCGCTGCGCACTCGTCCGTTCAGCAAAACGCCGAGTCCCGGCAGCGAACCGCGCGCCATTTTCGTCACCGCCATGGACACCCAGCCGTTGGCCGCCGATCCGCAGGTGATCATCGCCGAACAGCAGGCGGCGTTTAACGCCGGGCTGGCGGTGCTGGCGCGGTTGACGGCGGGCAAGGTGCACGTGTGCCACGCCGCCGGCGCCTCGTTCGGTCAGCAGGCGGGCCCGCAGGTCACCTACAATGAATTCGCCGGGCCGCACCCTGCCGGGTTGGTCGGCACTCACATTCACTTCCTTGAACCGGTCAGCCTGAAGAAAACCGTTTGGCACATCGGCTATCAGGATGTGATCGCCATCGGCACGCTGTTCACCACCGGTAAGCTCGATACCCGGCGGGTCGTGGCGCTGGCCGGGCCGCAGGTGGCGCAGCCGGCGTTGCTGCGCACCCGCCTGGGGGCCAGCCTCGATGAGTTGACCGCCGGCCGCCTGAAAGACGGCGAGAACCGGGTGATCTCCGGTTCGGTGCTGAACGGCATGCACGCCGCCGGGCCGAATGCCTGGCTCGGCCGCTTCCATTCGCAGGTGTCGGTGCTGGAAGAAGGGCGCGACAAAGAGCTGTTCGGTTGGATCGTGCCTTCGCCGAACAAGTTCTCCATTACCCGCACCACGCTGGGCCATTTCCTGAAGAACAAACTGTTCGCCTTCTCGACCACCACCCACGGCGGCGAGCGCGCCATGGTGCCGATCGGCAACTACGAGCGGGTGATGCCGCTGGACATTTTGCCGACTCTGCTGCTGCGCGATTTGCTGGCGGGTGACAGCGACAGCGCGCAGGCGCTGGGCTGCCTGGAGCTGGACGAGGAAGATCTGGCGCTGTGCACCTTCGTTTGCCCCGGCAAGTATGAGTACGCGCCGGTGCTGCGCGAGGTGCTGACCAAGATTGAGCAGGAAGGATAACCGATGGGCCTGAAGAATTTTTTTGAGAAGATAGAGCATCACTTCACGCCGGGCGGAAAACTGGAAAAGTGGTATCCGCTGTATGAAGCGACCACCACGGTGTTTTATACCCCCGGCACGGTGACGCGCGGCGCTTCGCATGTGCGCGACGCCATCGATCTGAAACGCATGATGATCCTGGTGTGGCTGGCGGTGTTCCCGGCGATGTTCTGGGGCATGTACAACGTCGGCCAGCAGGCGATCCCGGCGCTGCACCATCTGTACAGCGGCGATGAGCTGCAGCAGGTGTTGGCGGGCGACTGGCATTATCGCCTGGCGCAGTGGCTCGGCGCCTCTCTGGCGGCCGACGCAGGTTGGGTCAGCAAGATGGTGCTGGGCGCCTGTTACTTCCTGCCGATCTATGCCGTGGTGTTTGTCGTCGGCGGTTTCTGGGAAGTGCTGTTCGCCATTATCCGCAAGCATGAGGTCAACGAAGGCTTCTTCGTCACCTCTATCCTGTTTGCGCTGATCGTGCCGCCGACCCTGCCGCTGTGGCAGGCCGCGCTGGGCATCACCTTCGGCGTGGTGGTGGCCAAAGAGATCTTCGGCGGCACCGGGCGCAACTTCCTCAACCCGGCGTTGGCCGGCCGCGCCTTCTTGTTCTTCGCCTATCCGGCGCAGATCTCCGGCGATCTGGTGTGGACCTCCGCGGACGGTTTCTCCGGCGCGACACCGCTGGCGCAGTGGAGCGCAGGCGGGGCGCACAGTCTGAGCAACGTGGCCACCGGCCAGTCCATCAGTTGGATGGACGCCTTCCTCGGCAACATTCCTGGCTCCGTCGGTGAAGTGTCCACGCTGATGATCCTGATCGGCGGGGCGATTATCCTGTTCGGCCGCGTGGCCTCCTGGCGCATCGTCGCCGGCGTGATGCTCGGTATGGTGGCTTCCGCCCTGCTGTTCAACACCATCGGCTCCGAGACCAACCCGATGTTCGCCATGCCGTGGTACTGGCATCTGGTGCTGGGCGGTTTCGCCTTCGGCATGATCTTTATGGCGACCGACCCGGTTTCCGCCTCCTTCACCAACAAGGGGAAATGGTGGTACGGCATTCTGATCGGCGTGATGTGCGTGCTGATCCGGGTGGTCAACCCGGCCTATCCGGAAGGCATGATGCTGGCGATCCTGTTCGCCAACCTGTTCGCACCGCTGTTCGATTACCTGGTGGTGCAGGCCAACATCAAGCGGAGAAAAGCCCGTGGCGAATGAAGCGAAAAACGACGGCATCGGTAAAACGCTGCTGGTAGTGCTGCTGCTGTGTCTGGTGTGTTCAGTGGTGGTGGCGGGTTCCGCCGTCGGCCTGAAGTCCAAACAGCAGGAACAAAAGCTGCTCGATAAGCAGCGCAATATTCTCGACGTCGCCGGCCTGTTGCAGCCGAAAATGGAGAGCGAGCAGGTCAAGAGCCTGTACAGCGAACGCATCGAACCGCGCCTGGTGGATCTGAACAGCGGTGAGTTTGTCGCTGGCAAGGCGGCGGCCTTCGATCTGGGCGCCGCACTGCGCGACGACGCCAGGAGCGCGGCGTTGGCGGCGGGCGACGATCCGGCCGGCATCAAGCGCCGCAGCAACCAGGCGGAAATCTACCTGGTGCGCGATGAAAGCGGCCAGGTGAACAAGATTGTGCTGCCGGTATACGGCACCGGCCTGTGGTCGATGATGTACGCCTTCGTGGCGCTGGATAACGACGGCAACACGGTCAAGGGCATCACTTACTACGACCAGGGGGAAACCCCGGGGCTGGGCGGTGAGGTCGAGAACCCGGCCTGGCGCCAGCAGTGGGTCGGCAAACAGCTGTTCGACGACAACGGCCAGCCGGCGATCCGCGTGGTGAAAGGCGGCGCGCGTCAGGGGGATGTGCACGGGGTGGACGGCCTGTCCGGTGCCACGCTGACCTCCAACGGCGTGCAGCATACGTTTGATTTCTGGTTGGGCGAGCACGGCTTCGGCCCGTTCCTGAAAAAAGTTCGTGAAGGAGCGCTGAAAAATGGCTGATTCCAAAGAGATAAAGCGGGTCCTGCTGGGGCCGCTGTTCGACAATAACCCGATCGCCCTGCAGGTGCTGGGCGTCTGTTCGGCGCTGGCGGTGACCACCAAGCTGGAGACGGCGGTGGTGATGACCATTGCGGTGACGCTGGTCACGGCATTCTCCAGCTTCTTCATCTCGCTGATCCGTCACCATATTCCCAACAGCGTGCGCATCATCGTGCAGATGGCGATCATCGCCTCGCTGGTGATCGTGGTCGATCAGCTGTTGCGCGCCTATGCGTTCGAGATCTCCAAGCAGCTGTCGGTGTTCGTCGGCCTGATCATCACTAACTGTATCGTGATGGGGCGCGCCGAGGCCTACGCCATGAAGTCGCCGCCGATCGAGAGCTTTATGGACGGCATCGGCAACGGGCTGGGCTACGGGGTGATCCTGGTGCTGGTCGGTTTCCTGCGCGAGCTGATTGGCTCCGGCAAGCTGTTTGGCGTTCCGGTGCTGGAAACGGTGCAGAACGGCGGCTGGTATCAGCCGAACGGCCTGTTCCTGCTAGCGCCGAGCGCGTTCTTCATCATCGGCCTGCTGATCTGGGTGCTGCGCACCCTGAAGCCGGCGCAGATCGAAAAGGAGTAAAGGCCGATGGAACACTATATCAGCCTGTTTGTGCGCGCGGTGTTCGTCGAGAACATGGCGCTGGCGTTCTTCCTCGGGATGTGTACCTTCCTGGCGGTGTCGAAGAAGGTCTCGACCGCCTTTGGCCTGGGCATCGCGGTCACCATTGTGCTCGGCATTTCGGTGCCGGTGAACAACCTGGTCTACAACCTGATTCTACGCGACGGCGCGCTGGTGGAAGGCGTCGATCTGAGTTTCCTCAACTTCATCACCTTCATTGGCGTGATCGCGGCGCTGGTGCAGATCTTGGAGATGATCCTCGATCGCTTCTTCCCGTCGCTGTATAACGCGCTCGGCATCTTCCTGCCGCTCATCACCGTGAACTGCGCCATCTTCGGCGGCGTGTCCTTCATGGTGCAGCGCGACTACAACTTCGCCGAATCGGTGGTGTACGGCATCGGCTCCGGCACCGGCTGGATGCTGGCGATCGTCGCCATGGCGGGGATCCGCGAAAAACTCAAGTATGCCAACGTGCCGGCGGGACTGCGCGGCCTGGGCATTACCTTTATCACCACCGGACTGATGGCGCTGGGCTTCATGTCCTTCTCCGGTGTTCAGTTGTAAAGGCGGGAAGAATTTATGGAAATTATTTTAGGCGTAGCAATGTTCACCGCCATCGTGATGGTGCTGGTGTTGCTGATCCTGTTCGCCAAATCGAAGCTGGTGAATACCGGCGACATCGCGGTGGAGATCAACGGCGATCTGGATAAGAGCTTCCAGGCGCCGGCGGGCGACAAGCTGCTTAACGTGCTCTCCAGCCAGGGCATCTTCGTCTCCTCGGCCTGCGGCGGCGGCGGTTCCTGCGGCCAGTGCCGGGTGGTGATCAAAGAGGGCGGCGGCGATATCCTGCCGACCGAGCTCTCGCACATCAACAAGCGCGAAGCGAAAGAGGGTTGCCGCCTGGCGTGCCAGGTGAACGTGAAGCAGAACCTGAAGATCGAGCTGCCGGAAGAGATCTTCGGCGTGAAGAAATGGGAGTGCGAGGTTATCTCCAACGATAACAAAGCCACCTTTATCAAAGAGCTGAAGTTGAAGATCCCCGATGGCGAAGACGTGCCGTTCCGCGCGGGCGGCTTCATCCAGATCGAAGCGCCGGCGCACGACATCGGCTACGCCGACTTCGACGTGCCGCAGGAGTATCGCGGCGACTGGGACAAGTTCAACCTGTTCCGCTACCGTTCGACGGTGAACGACACCACGGTGCGTGCCTACTCGATGGCCAACTACCCGGAAGAGAAGGGCATCATCATGCTCAACGTGCGTATCGCCACGCCGCCGCCGAACAATCCGGACGTGCCGCCGGGCATTATGTCTTCCTATATCTGGTCGCTGAAGGCGGGTGACAAGGTGACCATCTCCGGGCCGTTCGGCGAGTTCTTTGCCAAGGAGACCGACGCCGAAATGATCTTTATCGGCGGCGGCGCGGGCATGGCGCCGATGCGTTCGCACATCTTCGATCAGCTCAAGCGCCTGAACGCGAAGCGCAAGATCACCTTCTGGTACGGCGCGCGTTCGCTGCGCGAGATGTTCTATGAAGACGATTTCAACCAGCTGCAGGCGGAGAACGACAACTTCACCTGGCACGTGGCGCTGTCGGATCCGCAGCCGGAAGATAACTGGACCGGCTACACCGGCTTTATCCATAATGTTCTGCTGGAGAACTACCTGAAGAACCACCCGGCGCCGGAGGACTGCGAGTTTTACATGTGTGGGCCGCCGATGATGAACGCCGCGGTGATCAAGATGCTGAAAGATCTGGGCGTCGAAGACGAAAACATTATGCTGGATGACTTTGGTGGCTAAATGCGCGCATTGGCGATGAAGAACTGGCTGACGGGCGTGGCGCTGAGCGCCACCCTGCTGCTGACCGGCTGCGGGCCGGAACAGGTGGATCTGATGGGTAAAACCATGGGCACCTCGTATTCGATCCGTTACGTGACCGGCGACGATACGCCGTCGGCGCGCGAGATGCAGGCGGAGATCGACAAACGGCTGGAACAGGTGAACGACCAAATGTCCACCTACCGGCCGGATTCCGAGCTGAGCCGCTTCAACGCCAGCCGCGACATTGACCGGCCGTTCCCGGTTTCGCCGGCCACTGCCGAAGTGGTGCGCGAAGCGCTGCGCATCAACCGCGTCACCGACGGCGCGCTGGACGTGACCGTCGGGCCGCTGGTCAACCTGTGGGGCTTCGGCCCGGAAGGGCGGCCGGATAAAGTACCGAGCGAAGCGGAGCTGGCGCACCGCCGCGCCTGGATCGGTGCCGATAAACTGGCGGTGCAGGGCAGCGCACTGGTGAAAAGCATCCCCGAGCTGTATGTCGACCTGTCGTCGATCGCCAAAGGATACGGCGTGGACGTGGTGGCGGAGTATTTGCAATCGCAACACGTGCAAAACTACATGGTGGATATCGGCGGTGAAGTCCGCACCCGCGGGCGCAACGGCGAACAAAAGCCGTGGCGCATCGCCATCGAGCGCCCGACCGCCGGCGCGCAGCAGCAGGCGCAGTTGGTGATCCAGCCGGGGGAGATGTCGATCGCCACCTCGGGTGACTATCGCAACTACTTCGAGCAGGACGGGGTGCGCTATTCGCACACCATCGATCCGGTCACCGGCCGGCCGATCCATCATCGGCTGGTGTCGATCACCGTGCTGAGCCCGACCTGTATGACCGCCGACGGCTTGTCCACCGGTCTGAACGTGATGGGGCCGGAACGCGGTATGGCGCTGGCCAACCTGCTGGGTATCCCGGTGTTCATGATCGTCAAAACCGCCGACGGGTTTGAGGAGCGCTATTCGGACGCGTTCAAGCCCTATCTGAAAAAGAGTTCGTGAGGTTGTTATGCTGACGGTATTCGCCGCCACCTTCGTGTTGTTCCTGCTGATCGTCGGCGGGATGTCGCTGGGTTACGTGTTCAAACGCAAAAGCCTGCAGGGCAGCTGCGGCGGCATCACTGCGCTGGGCATGGAGAAAGTCTGCGACTGCCCTGAACCCTGCGACGCGCGCAAAAAGCGCGAAGCCAAAGCGGCGCAGCGGCGCGAGCAGTTGGAAAAGCACCGCATTCTGTAGCTATAGCGAAAACCCGGCCTTGGCCGGGTTTTTTATTTCGCCTTGCGGAAGTTTTGCGCGTCGGCCGGGGAGTTGACCATCACGCCGTCGGCACCCAGCGCCAGCGCCTGCTGATACTCCTGCGGCGTGTTGACGCCGAACAGGATGATGTGCGCCGGGCCCTGCGAGCGGAAACAGTCCATCGACTCTTTATCCCAGGTCAGAAATGCCTTCGAACGCCCTTCGCCGAGGGTATATTTCTCCACCACTTCCACCTCGCGCTTCAGCTCTAGCCCGTACCAGCGTGGCTGCCGGTTATCCGGTTTGACGTCGCACTGGTGCGCCATGGTGACGTTGGCCAGCAGCGTGCGGGTCTCGTCGCGGCTTTCAAAGCGCGGGATGGCCGGCGGCAGCGCCTGCAGGTATTTGGCGTCGGTGGAGTAGACGCGGGTGCGGTTCAGGCTGTCGGTACTTTGCAACGTCGCCAGCAGCGCCTGGCCGAACTGCGCCGGATCGGCATCCGGGGATTTGATGTCCAGATAGAAGGTGACGTGCGGAAACGCTTTAAGCACGTCGTCCAGCCGCGGAATGCCGATGCCCTGGCCGCGGAACGGGTGTGCGTCGCCCTTGGCGAACGCCCAGCCGGCGTCGGTCTCGGCCAGTTGTGCGGCGGTATACGCAGAGACCGGGCCCTGCCGGTCGGTCAGCGCCTTCAGATCCGAAGGGCGATACAGCACGATAACGCCGTCTTTGGATTCCTGCAGGGTGATCCAGATGGCGTCGGCGCCGTTTTTCAGCGCGGTTTCGATGGCGATGCGGGTGTTTTCCGGCGCATCGGCAGTGCCGCCGCGGTGGGCGACGATCGCCGGCGCATGACCGGCGGCGGCGCTGGCCGCCAACGCGCTCAGTGACAGCGCGGAGGCCAGCAGCCAATGAGAAAATCTGATCATATAGGGTACCTTGTCGTTATCGTTATGGTGAGCCGCACGGATGGCGGAAATCATACTATTGAAAAATTAAGCTTTTTTAACAACGCGGAAATATCTGACGGAAACGGCGCTTTCATCGAGCCCTGCGGCCTTGAGCTTTCGGTATCTGACTGTATACTTATACAGTGTTACTGGAGGGTGCGATGCGTAAAATCATTCATGTCGATATGGACTGCTTCTTCGCGGCGGTGGAAATGCGCGACGATCCCAGCCTGCGCGATATCCCGCTGGCGATTGGCGGCAGCGCCGATCGGCGCGGGGTGATCAGCACCGCCAACTACCCGGCGCGGCGCTACGGCGTGCACAGCGCCATGTCCACGGCGATGGCGCTCAAGCTGTGCCCGCATCTCACCCTGTTGCCGGGGCGCATGGCGGCCTACAAAGAGGCCTCGCTGCATATCCGTGAAATCTTCGCCCGCTATACCCCGCTGATTGAGCCGTTATCGCTCGATGAAGCCTATCTCGACGTGACCGACAGCCTGCAATGCAACGGCTCGGCGACGCTGATCGCCCAGGAGATACGCCAGGCGATCGCTGACGAACTGAACCTCACCGCGTCGGCTGGCGTCGCGCCGATCAAGTTTCTCGCCAAAATCGCTTCCGAAATGAACAAGCCGAACGGGCAATACGTGATCACGCCGGCGCAGGTGCCGGCGTTTTTGCAACAGCTGCCGCTCAGTAAGATCCCCGGTGTCGGCAAGGTAACCGCCAAACGGCTGGAGGAGGTGGGGCTCATCACCTGCGCCGACGTGCAGCAATACGATCTGGCGCAGCTGCTTAAGCGCTTCGGCAAGTTCGGCCGGGTGCTGTGGGAGCGGTGCCAGGGCATCGATACGCGTGAAATCTCGGCGGAGCGGCTGCGTAAATCGGTCGGTGTGGAGCGCACGCTGGCGGAAGACATTCATGACTGGGAAGATTGCGAAACGCTGATTATCGACAAACTCTATCCCGAGCTGGAGATGCGGCTACGCAAGGTGAAACCGGATCTGCACATCGCCCGGCAGGGCGTGAAGCTGAAGTTTCAGGATTTTCAGCAAACCACCCAGGAGCACGTGTTCCCGGTGCTGAACCGGCAGGATTTGCTGGAGGTGGCGCGGCAGGCGTGGCGCGAGCGGCGCGAAGGGCGCGGCGTGCGGCTGGTGGGGCTGCACGTGACGCTGCTCGATCCGCAGCTGGAGCGGCAGCTGGCGCTGCCTTGGGAATAAAAAAGCCGGCGGTCGCCGGCTTTTTGCGTTAAGCGCGCAGCTTACGCGCGCTCAGGGATTGCTTTCAGCAGCGAGGTCAGCAGCTTCCAGTACAGACCGACGCTTTCGATATGCACCTGCTCATCCGGCGAGTGCGGGCCGGTGATGGTTGGCCCGATTGACACCATGTCCATGTTTGGATACGGCTTTTTGAACAGGCCGCATTCCAGACCGGCGTGGATCACCATGATGTTTGGCGTCTTGTCGAACAGGTCCTGATACAGCTCGCGCACCAGGTGCATCACCGGCGAGTCGGCGTCCGGCTGCCAGCCCGGGTAGCCGCCCTTCGGCGCCACCTTGGCGCCGGCCAGCTGGCCCAGCGCGGTCAGCATCTCGACCACGTAGTCTTTGCCGCTGTCGATCAGGGAGCGGATCAGGCAGATGATCTCCGCTTCGTTTTCGCTGGTGGTGACCACGCCGACGTTCAGCGAGGTTTCCACCACGCCTTTCACCGCGTCGCTCATGCGGATCACGCCATTCGGCGTGCTGTTCAGCAGCGCCAGGAAACGCTGCTGGCTGTCGGCGCTCAGCGCCTGCGAAGCGCTGGTGGTTGGCTCCAGCAGCACGGTGATGTTCTTCTCTTTGGCGGAGAGTTCGTTCTGCAGCACGGCCAGGAATTCCTGGCTCAGCGCTTTCAGCGCGTCGGCTTTGTCCGCCGGCACCGCGACCACCGCGGAGGCTTCACGCGGGATGGCGTTGCGCAGGGTGCCGCCGTTCAGATCCAACACGCGCAGGTTCAGCGCCGCCGCATGGGCGAACAGGAAGCGCGCCAGCAGTTTGTTGGCGTTGCCCAGACCGACGTGGATCTCGGCGCCGGAGTGGCCGCCTTTCAGGCCCTTGAGGGTCAGTTTCAGGGTTTGGTAACCGGCCGGCACCGCTTCGCGCTGCAGCGGCAGGGTGGTGATAAAGTCGATACCGCCGGCGCAACCCATGTAGATTTCGCCTTCCTCTTCGGAATCGGTATTGATCAGGATGTCCGCCTGCAGCCAGTTTGGCTGCAGCCCGAAGGCACCGTCCATGCCGGCCTCTTCGGTCATGGTCAGCAGCACTTCCAGCGGGCCGTGCTCAACGCTGTCGTCGGCCAGCACCGCCAGGGCGGAGGCCATGCCGATGCCGTTGTCGGCGCCCAGCGTGGTGCCGCGCGCTTTCACCCACTCGCCGGCGATATAAGGCTGGATCGGATCCTTGGCGAAGTCGTGCACGGTGTCGTTATTCTTTTGCGGCACCATGTCCAGGTGCGCCTGCAGCGCGACCGGCTTGCGGTTTTCCATGCCTTTGGTGGCCGGTTTGCGCAGCAGGATATTGCCGACCTGATCGCGCTCGGCGTGCAGGTTCTTCTCTTTGGCCCAGGTGAGGATGTGCTGCGCCAGCGCTTCTTCATGATAAGAAGGGTGCGGGATAGAACAGATCTTGGCGAAAATATCCCACAGCGGCTGTGGCGAAAGCTGAGACAATTCAGACACTATAAGTCTCCTGTGACGGCAGGCTCCGACAGGACGGGCGTGCCGCGCGGTTAAGGTGAGTGGGCATCTGTGCGTCGTGCACGATCCCCAGAGAATATCACTTTATTTCCGGCGGTGCGCGCCCCGTATTGTGCGGTTTAAGCGCTTGATCACACGGCTTCGCTGCGGGAACGTTCGTTTTTTCAGCATCAATCACCGTCGCACCCCTCGACGGAAATCGCGAGGTTTTCCTCGGTACATCTGGAATTCAACGCGGCCAGTCTCTATAATCTCGCGCAACCTTTTTTCCCCTGAACTATAAAGTAAGCCGCTTCACCGCCGGCTGGGACACGATTCTATGAGCGAAAAATACGTTGTTACCTGGGATATGCTGCAAATGCACGCACGCAAGCTGGCGCACCGCCTGCTGCCTGCCGACAAATGGACGGGCATCATTGCCGTAAGCCGCGGCGGTCTGGTGCCGGCGGCCCTGCTGGCGCGCGAACTGGGCATCCGCCACGTGGACACCGTCTGCATTTCCAGCTACGACCATGACAACCAGCGCGAAATGAAAGTGCTCAAGCGCGCCGAAGGCGACGGTGAAGGCTTCATCGTGGTGGACGATCTGGTGGATACCGGCGGCACCGCGAAGGCGATCCGCGATATGTACCCGAAAGCGCATTTCGTCACCATCTTCGCCAAGCCGGCGGGCCGCCCGCTGGTGGACGACTACGTGGTAGATATCCCGCAGGACACCTGGATCGAACAGCCGTGGGATATGGGCGTCAGCTTCATTCCACCTATCGGCGGCCGCTAAGCCCAGCCTGCTCGAAACAAACGCCCGGTTATGCCGGGCGTTTGCGTTATCTTGGTTTATCCCGCCAGAGTTAGGTACACTACCTCCAGTTAAGTAGGCCTTTTGCGGCCTATCGCCAGATTTACGGAGGCTGTTGTTACCATGGCACAGGCCAACCTTTCTGAAATTCTTTTCAAGCCCAAATTCAAACACCCCGAAACTTCGACGCTGGTGCTGCGTGCGCGCAACAAAGTGAGCGCCACCATGCATTCCGCGTTGGAAGGCGACACCACCGGTAGCTGGTACCGCATGCTGAATCCGCTGCTGTGGGCCTGGCGCGGTGTCAGCCCGATCGAAATCCACGAAGTGCTGGCGCGCATCGCCGCCTCGGACGCCGAGCGCAGCAATCCGCAGCGGCTGGATACCGTGGTGGGCTACCGCAACGGCAACTGGATCTACGAGTGGATCCATCAGGGCATGCAGTGGCAGCAGCGGGCGACGGAACAGCAGGATCCGCTGCTCGGTGGCGAATACTGGCTGAAGGCCGCCAGCCTGTACAGCATCGCCGGTTACCCGCACCTGAAGGGCGACGAGCTGGCCGAACAGGCGGAGATGCTGGCCAATCGCGCTTACGAAGAGGCGGCGCTGCTGCTGCCGTATCAATTGAAAGAGCTGGAGTTCCGCATCGAAGGCGGCGGCAGCGTCACCGGCTTCCTGCACATGCCGGAGAAGGGCGAAGCGCCGTTCCCGACGGTGCTGATGTGCGGCAGCCTCGACACGCTGCAGACTGACTATCACCGTCTGTTCCGCGACTACCTGGCGCAGCACGGCATCGCCATGCTGACGCTCGACATGCCGTCGATCGGCTCCTCCTGCAAATGGAAGCTGACGCAGGACTCCAGCTACCTGCACCAGCAGGTGCTGATCCAGCTGGCCTCGGTGCCGTGGGTAGACCATCAGCGGGTGAGTGCCTTCGGCTTCCGCTTCGGCGCCAACGTGGCGGTGCGATTGGCCTATCTGGAGCCGCAGCGGCTGCGCGGCGTGGCCAGCCTGGGGCCGGTGGTGCATCGCCTGCTGTGCGACAGCAGCACCCAGCTGAACGTACCGGACATGTATATGGACGTGCTGGCCAGCCGCATGGGCATGGCCAATGCCTCCGACAACGTGCTGAAAGTGGAACTGAACAGCTATTCGCTGAAAATGCAGGGGCTGCTGGGGCGCCGCTGCCCGACGCCGATGATCTCCGGCTACTGGGAGCGCGATACGCTCAGCCCGAAAGAGGAATCGCAGCTGATCGTCAGCTCCTCGGTGAGCGGCAAGCTGGTCGCCATCCCGCGCACCCCGGTTTACGACAGCTTCCACCGGGCGTTGCTGCAGATGTCCGGCTGGCTGAAGGACAAAATGCGTTAATTAGTTGCTAAATTTTAACAGTTTGTTAAAAAGAGTGGTCTACATTGAGGAGGTTAGAGAATGACGTTACCGAGTGGTCACCCTAAAAGCCGACTAATGAAACGTTTTGCCAGCTTGGGGCCGTACCTGCGTGAAGGGCAATGTGAAAACGACCGTTTTTTCTTTGATTGTTTGGCCGTCTGCGTCAATGTAAAGCCCGCTCCGGAGAAGCGTGAGTTCTGGGGCTGGTGGATGGAGCTGCAGGCGGAAGAGGCGCGCTTCACCTATTCGTACCAATTCGGCCTGTTCGACAAGGAAGGCAACTGGACGGCGCAAAACATTAAGGATGATGAAGTTAACGCCAAGCTGGAAGACACCCTGCGTGATTTCCATCGCCGCCTGGGCGAGCTGCTGGCGACCATGGAGCTGGTGCTGGAACCCGCCGACGATTTCAAAGAAAAACTGATCAAACTCTCCGCCTGACCCCGTTTGACCACGTATTGTGCTGATTTCGCGTTGTGCCTGTTGGCATAACGCGTCTCTCCTGTTACAAAGACCTTTGCACTCTTCTTCTCATCATTACACACGGCAGAAATACTATGAACGGCAGCCAGACATTGGTTGTGAAATTGGGCACCAGCGTGTTGACCGGCGGATCGCTGCGTCTGAACCGCGCCCACATCGTCGAATTGGTGCGCCAGTGCGCGCAGCAACACGCTGCGGGCCACCGCATCGTCATCGTCACCTCCGGCGCCATCGCCGCCGGGCGCGAACACCTGGGCTACCCCGAGCTGCCCGCCACCATCGCCTCCAAGCAGCTGCTGGCGGCGGTAGGGCAGAGCCGGCTGATCCAGCTGTGGGAACAGCTGTTCTCCATTTACGGTATCCACGTCGGGCAGATGCTGCTGACGCGCGCCGATCTGGAAGACCGCGAGCGCTTCCTCAACGCGCGCGACACCATGACGGCGCTGCTGGACAACCGCATCGTGCCGGTAATCAATGAGAACGACGCCGTCGCCACCGCCGAAATCAAGGTGGGCGACAACGATAACCTGTCGGCGCTGGCGGCCATTCTGGCCGGGGCCGACAAACTGCTGCTGCTGACCGATCAGCAGGGCCTCTACACCGCCGATCCGCGCAACAACCCGCAGGCCGAACTGATCCGTGAAGTGCACGGTATCGACGACGCGCTGCGTGCCATCGCCGGCGACAGCGTCTCCGGTCTGGGCACCGGCGGCATGGGTACCAAGCTGCAGGCGGCCGACGTGGCCTGCCGCGCCGGCATCGACGTGGTGATCGCCGCCGGCAGCAAGCCGGGCGTGGTGGCGGACGTGATCGAAGGCAAACCGGTGGGCACCCGTTTCCACGCGCTGGAAACCCCGCTGGAAAACCGCAAGCGCTGGATCTTCGGCGCGCCGCCGGCCGGTGAGATCACTGTCGACGACGGCGCGGTGGAAGCGATGATGGCGCGCGGCAGCTCGCTGCTGCCGAAGGGCATCCGCGAAGTGAAGGGCGACTTCTCGCGCGGCGAAGTGATCCGCATTCGCAACCTGGCGGGGCGCGATCTGGCGCACGGCGTCAGCCGCTACAACAGCGACGCGATGCGCATGATCGCCGGGCACCACTCGCAGGAAATCACCGAAATCCTCGGTTATGAATACGGTCCGGTGGCAGTGCACCGCGACGATATGATTGTCAGTTAAGGAGTGAGCATGCTGGAGCAGATGGGGAAGGCCGCCAAGCAGGCCTCCTGGCAGCTGGCGGTGCTGAGCACGGCGAAAAAGAATCAGGTGCTGTCGGTCATGGCCGACAGGCTGGAAGCCAACAGTGAAGCGATCCTGCTGGCGAACGAACAAGACATGGCGCAGGCGCGCGCCACCGGCATGAGCGAAGCGCTACTCGATCGTCTGCTGCTGACCCCGGCGCGGCTGGCGGCGATCGCCAACGACGTGCGCCAGGTGTGCCGCCTGAACGATCCGGTCGGCCACGTGTTGGACGGCAACCTGCTGGACAGCGGGCTGAAGCTGGAGCGCCGCCGGGTGCCGCTCGGCGTGATCGGCGTAATTTACGAGGCGCGGCCGAACGTCACCATCGACGTCGCCAGCCTGTGCCTGAAAACCGGCAACGCGGTGATCCTGCGCGGCGGTAAAGAGACGCACAACACCAACCAGGCGACGGTGAAAGTGATCCAGCAGGCGCTGGAACAGTGCGGCCTGCCGGCGGCGGCGGTGCAGGCGATCGACAGCCCGGATCGCGCGTTGGTGAATGAACTGCTGCGACTGGATCGCTATGTCGACATGCTGATCCCGCGCGGCGGCGCCGGCCTGCACAAGCTGTGCCGCGAGCAATCGACCATCCCGGTGATCACCGGCGGCATCGGTGTGTGCCACACCTACGTGGATGCCGACGTCGACTTCGACAAGGCGCTGACGGTGATTGAAAACGCCAAGATCCAGCGCCCGAGCGCCTGTAACTCGCTGGAGACGCTGCTGGTGAACCGCAGCATCGCCGCCGAGTTCCTGCCGGCGCTGAGCGCCAAAATGGCGGCGGCGGGCGTGACGCTGCACGCGGCGGAAAACGCGCTGCCGCTGCTGCAGGGCGGCCCGGCGACGGTGGTGCCGGTGAACGCGGAAGATTACGACGATGAATGGCTGTCGCTGGATCTGAACGTGCTGCTGGTGGACGATATCGATCAGGCCATCGATCATATCCGCACCCACGGCACCAACCACTCCGACGCGATCCTCACCCGCTCGCTGAGCAGCGCCGAGCACTTCGTGCGCGCGGTGGACTCCTCGGCGGTGTATGTGAACGCCAGCACCCGCTTCACCGACGGCGGCCAGTTCGGTCTGGGCGCGGAAGTGGCGGTGAGCACCCAGAAATTGCACGCCCGTGGCCCGATGGGCCTGGATGCGCTGACCACCTACAAGTGGATCGGTTACGGCGACGATCTGGTACGCAGCTAAGGCCGTATTGCGGTGCTAAAGACGTCAGGGCGCAGCGTACTGCGCCCTGATTGTTTTTGGGGAAGGTTTGACTGCACAGCCGTGTGGCTGCTTGCAAAACAACCAAACGCCCCGGCGGCTATTGACTCATTTCGTGCACAGGTCTACCTTGTTCAACGCACTTCCGGCTTGCCCCGCAGGCCCGGCTCGATGCCGATATAGCTCAGTTGGTAGAGCAGCGCATTCGTAATGCGAAGGTCGTAGGTTCGACTCCTATTATCGGCACCAATCACTCACATTCTATTGATTTAATTGACATTAATTCCATTCGGAGTGAAATCGCTTTGCCTCTCCTACATGAGGCCCTAAAGCCTATGGCTCAACGTGATAATCTGTATCGCCGTAGCAACGGTATTTAGTTGTCCGTATGCAGTTCCTGCCCGATATCGTCTCTACACGGGACAGCGTGAGGTTCACGCTTCAAAAAAAACAACGACATGAGAAAAGCGCGTGCGATTGCCGCGGGTCTATTGGCTGTCTGGCAGCGATGTCTGGTGAGTATCAAAAATTGGATAGAGAAAAGTGGGTAAGTAGTGCACCTGTTCTGGCTGGCGAAGGTATGCTCCTGAGACCTCAGGATTTATCATCGATAGTGCTATTAACATCGGGAGCTGTTGTGGATCCCATAATCAGTGTGTCGGCAGATCTCTAACAGCGAATGGGGCCGTTTTACCGGGATACTTACCCGCCCAACTGATACCTGCTAGCAGTGGCATTATCAGTACGCCACTTTCAGCTTATGATTCAACATGATTAGGCGCTCAAGGCTAAACGTGCCATTTTGACGAACGATTCAAATGGGGTCTTTGCAACCCAACCTGCGACATGTCGGTCGCGCCTCACTTGGAGGGGGGCAATTTGGCACCAAGATATAATTATTGTTTTTCGATAATTCAACTTGACGAATTACTGTAAAACAATAATTATGACGTTATGAAATCAGTAATCCAGGGGAAGCGCACATGAGAGTCATTTCACACTCGCACAAAGTACAGATTCGGTTGTGCCGAGGCATGGAGATCATGCTGTTGTTTTTAATGGGCACGCTCCCGGTTGTATGTGGTTATTTGCTGTTTTGGCCAGCGAGTGACGGCCAGTCTTTTTCTTTTGATACGGAGATAGAATGGACATCTGGGGATAATATCACTTTTATTGTTGATAACCTGGTCACTTTTCTTGTGTTACTGCAAATGTTTATCTTCTCTAAAGGTATACGCAATGGTGAGCTGTTTACTAAAAAACGAATTAGAAATGTAAGAAATATAGGCTTAATCCTTGTGCTTGGGTATTGCTTTACTCTTTTTATTCGCATATTTTTTGACTCCTCGCTTGATGAGTGGAACACCGACTATGTATCCGTAGCCAGCTCGGAGCTATATAGCTTGCAACAACTACTGCTGGGATGGGGAGTGCTTTCTCTGAGCTATATCTTTGAGAAGGGAAAGGAACTGGAAGAGGAAAGAGAGTTGGTGATTTAACTATGCCGATTATTGTCACACTGGATACCATTCTTAAAGACAGGAAAATGAAATCGAAAGAGTTGGCTGAGTTAATTGGTATTACGGAAGCTAACCTATCCATACTGAACAGCGGGAAAGCGAAAGCCGTCCGGTTCAGTACGTTGGATGCCATCTGTAAGGTATTGGAATGTCAACCTGGTGATATTATAAAATACATAGAGTAATTAGGTCAGTTGACGCTCTATAATCGGCCGCCTTTGCGCTAATTTTGGTGCTACATCGAACATAAAAATTGATGTTGTACTCTTGGCGGCGGATTATAGGATTAGCAGACGCAGCGCTCTATCCTGGAAAAATACTACTAACATGCCGTTGGCGTCATGGTGGTCGGTAGCCCTATCGTTTGCTTGACTGGCAGAGATTTTATTTTTACGAAATTATGGGTTGCCAATGTCGTCAGCCATGTAAGGATAGCCAGCATAAAATAATTATCAGCAGTGTGATATGTTCTCGGTATTTGTTTTTTAATGAATTTCAATGTCAGAGATTATCTCTCTGCTGTGCATTCTCTCGCTGAAAATTCCTCAGGGAGTTCCACGGTTTCGCTATTTATTTTTCCGTTATCGTCAGGCCTCTATTGAGGGAGCGTATTTCTCTCGGAGGTTATAGCATTAATTTTGAACGTGCTGTATCGCTGCTGGGGGCGAAACAGCGATATCGAATAATGTTGGGAGGTTTAAATGGGCGTGAATCACTCAGTTGTGCAGGCTCTTGGTGGAAGGGGGACGATACGGCGTGGTGGCTGGAGGCTAAGTGGTGGTGATGTGCCCCCTGACGCTCGCTGGCAGATCACGGTAGTTGACGCGTGCAGCTATGGGCGTGCAGGAATGAAGGCGGCTTTGCAAAGCGACCCCTGCGTGGCGCGAGTTGTCGCGAGAGAGGCGCTGGCGGAGATGTTATCGATGCTGGCGGTTTGTCCAGGGGCTGCAACGTCGCCATCGGGTCTGGTATTGCGATTACCTATGCGGGCACAGGAGGCATTGTCTGTGTTGCTGCAATTGAGGGAGCTGCACATGGCACGTTATACGCGTGTGGTGGTGCTGTCGAACGTAGCGCCTGATATTGTTCGTCGGGTGTTGGCGCATCTCGGCGTGAACGGCGCGGCGCGGGTAGTGGATGCGAGATGCCCGTTGCCTGTGCTGTGCCGGACCGCTATATCGACAATGGGGGAGATAGACGGCTCTGATGAGGCTTTTTATTGCGAACCGCATAACTTGCTGTCTCACCGGGAACGCTACGTGCTGGGTAAGACGTTGCGTGAGATATCCATCTATAACCAGGCTCGCCAGGCGCAGCTCAGCGCCAAAACCATTTATACGCATCGTGCCCGTGCATTATTGAAACTGGGTGCTCCGGATGTCTTGACCTTGTTGCGTCAGTTTACGCCGGTGGCCTATAGACGTGATGGATTGCGGTATTAAGAGGATTTCGCTATGCCAAGGCTGAATGGCGGGGAGCAAAAAAGCCACCGTCAAAATGAGGTCGAGAGCGTCAGGTGTTCAGCATGCCATAAACCTACAGGTCAAAGGTGGTTGTTCAGCCGCCGACGGGTATGGATAGCTATTATCTTGTTCTGTTCGTTCTTTTGGGGTACGGCGTTAGCGTTAATACTTTGGATGAGTTAGGGCGTGTTATTAAGAGGGGGGAATGCTGAGGCGGTCAGTGCCAGCCGGTCAAGAAATCTCAGGTTTGAGTGGCAGTCTTACATACAGACTAATGTGTTTCCCAGTATGAGTTGACCACTGCACTTACTCATCCTGCCCATCACTGTAACCGAAAGCCGGTGAAAAGAAGATGCTATCGAAAATAAAGCAGAGAACGACAATTCGGACATTTTTCTGTCCGAATTCCCGAGAAAAATGTGACGAGTGAAAATAAATGACTGGCTAACTTTTCATATAGTGGAGGCTCTATGAAGAAAATGGCAAGGATAGAATACCTAAGAAAAAAGCTTGTCCATGAGAAAGAGCTGAATGTCAGGCGGGAGTCGCTATTTTTAAATGTTTCAGAGCGAACGACGAGGCGCTACATCGATGAAATTTTCTCGCTCGGAATAGGGACTAAGTTTCATGGGGGGATTCGCCTTGGAAATATTGATGCCGGGCTAATTGTCAGTAAAGCGATTGAGGAATCGAGGAGCGTTACGTTGATTGGTGAGAGAGAAGTCGTTTCAATAAAAGGTGAAAAACACGGCCGTTCCCTTTATATATTTGGCTCATTTAATCTTGATGTGGTTACCGAAGTCAGCCGTTTTCCGAAGGTTGGGGAAACGATCACAGCGCTTGCCACCACCTTCTTTCCAGGCGGTAAAGGGGCAAATCAGGCGACAGCAGCAGCACAGTTGAATGATAATGTTCATTTATTCGTCAAAGTAGGAAAGGATACTTTTGGGGATAATGCAGAGAAATACTTTTCGGCATCTCGCCTGGGCTCCGTCGCGCTTGTGAGAGATGAAAAAAACAACACCGGCAATGCGCTGGTGACGGTGGAAGAGAAAACGGGAAACAACACTATCGTTATTGATTTGGGCGCGAATGCAAATGTTACCCGTGATGAAATCATCAATGATTATGCCCATCTCATCCAGGCAAATGTCTGTCTTTTGCAACTGGAAAATAACATCGACGCCACCCGATGTGTCATCGAACTGGCTAAAGAAGCGGGTTGCTACGTCATTCTTAATCCTGCGCCATATTCAGATGACATTCACTCTCACCTTCATCTTGTGGATCTTCTGACACCAAACGAAAGCGAGGCTGAATTACTTACCGGGGTTAAAGTTACCGACATTGCCTCTGCCGAAGATGCTATCAAAATTATTCACGAAAAAGGTGTGAAAGAGGTGATTATCACGTTGGGGAGCAAAGGCTGCATTTATTACAATGGTGAGATTCTCAAACACTACAAAGCATTACGGGCCACTGTGGTGGATACCAGCGGAGCCGGCGACGCCTTTAATGGTTCTCTCGCGGCATCTCTTGTCGACGGTCTTAATATCGATAATTCAATTAAGCTGGCTGTAGCATTTTCATCTCTGGCAGTGGAGAAGCATGGCGCATCATCAATGCCTTCAAGAACGACTGTTTTAGAAAGACTTAAAAGCGGTATATATATTGAGTAAAAGGATAACAATGAAATTGCATAATATTATTATTGATACTGACCCGGGCATCGATGATGCACTGGCTATTGGCCTGGCACTGTATTCTCCAAAGATCAATGTAAAATTAATCACCACTGTTCATGGTAACGTTTCTCTCGAAAAAACGACCTATAACGCCTGCGTGTTGAGGGAGTTTTTCAATGTCGACACGCCAATTGCAGTCGGTGAGTCGAAACCGCTTCTGAGAGGGCAGGAAGGTTGTCTGGCACACGGAATCAGCGGAATGGATGGTTATATGTTTAACGCGCCGGAGAAGAAGGTGCTTGCGATTCCCGCAGTGGAAGCCATCAGAGAACTGTTGGTTAACAGCGAGGTTCCCATCAAACTGGTAGCCATGGGGCCGTTGACAAATATTGCCATATTGATCCAGACGTACCCGGAAATTGAAGAAAATATAGATGAACTCGTCATCATGGGGGGCAGCCTTGTCGGTGGTAACATTACTGAGCACGCAGAGTTTAACTTTTGGGCTGATCCCCATGCCGCCAAACTAGTCATGGATTCAGGTATCAGGAAAACGGTTGTCGGACTCGATGTCACCAGTCACGCACTGGTGACAGATAAGGAACTTCTCGCAGGAAAAAATAAAGCCTCTGGCATGTTTAAAAAAATATTCAACTATTATGACGATGGCAATCTGATAGAAGGTGTCTGGATGCATGACTCCTGTACGATAGCACTGCTATGTGAAAAAGATATTTTTACCTTTGAGGATAAAACTGTCGATATTGTCGTTAGCGGTGCTTCTGAAGGTGCCATGATTGAAAAGGAAGACGGGGCGCTTATTTCTTATGCCGTGGCAATTGATTCGGATAAGTTTAAAAGCTGGGTTGTGAGCGTATTGAAACGCTTGCCTTAGTATCACTATCTCGTAATGAATTAATAAATTAAATGAGTGGGGATTTTTACGATATATGATCTGGCAACCGCACTTTTCCGTCAGGGAAATATTGTCATTACCCTCAGTCATCCCAGTGATAATGACCTGGTTCGGTCAGGCGCTTACCGCACCCTATACGCTCGTCTCCTGCAAATCTCCGCCGCAACCACTCCCTCTTATTGTCCCCAGTCCTTGGCCCGCCACCGGTTAAACAACCGTTTAATCATCCGTTGTTATAATTCCCCACGTTGAGTCTTGATGGGTGAATGTTTTCCTCCTCAAGCATTGCGATGCGGCGCTCTGCGGAGCGGCATCCGTTTTTGGGCATGCCGGTGGTTCGGTGAGAAGTGAGGAGAAGTGCACTATGAGCAGAAAAGACAAGCTCGCGGCGGCCCTGCTGGCCATCTTCCTGGGTGGATTGGGCATTCACAAGTTTTACCTGGGCATGAAGTGGTGGGGGCTGTTCTACCTGCTGTTCTGCTGGACGGGGATCCCGGCGATTGTCGGTTTTATCGAAGGCATTTTCTATCTGTTCCAATCGGAAGAGAAATTCAACCAGAAATATAATCCTGGTCTGATTTAATGCGTTTTCTGGCGGCGCCTCCCCTTGCGGGAAGCGCCGCTTTTCATTCCGCTATTGTTTCTTCATCATCATCTTGCCGCGCATTTCTTTGCTCATCATTTTATTCGAGCTGGAGATCACGCAGTTATATTGCTTACCTTGGTTGATGATCATAAAGGTGCTGACCGGATTTTTAAAATCCTTGTCGATGGTGAAGTAAATATACGCCTGTGGCAACGCGGCCGGTTTAAAGGTGCCGAAGGCATACACATCCGCCAGGCCCAGCGCTGAGAGATCGACCGTCAGATCCATCGGTTTCATGGTGTCCGGCGACGGGAACATCGATTTGGCCGACATCATCATTGAACTGGTGTTGACGGTGTATTCACTGTTGACCTTCATGCCGATATACTTCGATTCCGGCATGGAGAGCTCTTTTTTGCAGGCGGCGTCATGCTGCGGCGCCGGGCTGCCGTTTTCCATCACGGCGTGTACGTGTTCCAGCATCACCTCCGCTTTGCCGGTGACGGGTTGCGCATCGGCCGCGTAAGCCGCGCCGCTGAAGGCGGCCACAGAGGTAAGGATAATGCCTGTAACGATTTTCATTGTTGGTCTCCGGAATTCTAATAATGATATTAATTGCGGTGTGTAGCCTATTGGTTTGATAGAACGCAAAGTTACCCGTTCCGTGGAGGTAAATATCCTCGGAATATTGCTGATAAATAGTGTCCCGCCCACGCAGTAGGTGGGATGAGGTTAATTAACGTAAAAGCCTTTCTCTCTTTATTTCAGTGTGTTTACCTGCATATAAATAGTATGTCTAAACATAGTCAATGTTTAGAATATGCACAAATTATTACGATATTTTTCCCCCGTTCACCTTTCGTTTTTTCGCATGATTTTAAATATTTTATTGAGATACAGTAAGTTATCTTTGTAACGCTAAAACTGTTCTGTGAAGCATTATTTATGTGATCTGTACGGTCACAGAAATAATACGGTAACTATTGTCTATCTATTTAACGGCTAATTATTCATGTCACATTGTCTGGCGGGCTTCAACCCATTCCGTCTCCTGCGCTAGAATCAGGCGGTTTTCTAGTGGAAAAGGATATCGCCATGGCCGCCTGGGCCCTTTTGATCGTCGGTTGGTTGTTGATTTGGCAGGGCCACCCGATTGTCGGCGTGCTGTGCATCGCGCTGTTTGCCTTGCTGCAATGGGGGAAATACGCCGCTAAAGGCGCGCAAGAACCCGAAGAGGCCGCAGCGTGGCGCAAGACCGACTGGCGCTCGCAGCCGATTGAGATGGCGCACGCCGGCGACGGCGATCGGCAGATCGGCGGCGTGGGGGAGCTGGGCATGGGCGGCCCCCACTTTTGGACGCTGCTGTTGCGTGACGGGGCGATTGTGCATGGCGCCTGCGCGGCGCCGCAGGACGTGGACGGCGGCAAGCTGCGCCTGATCCCGACCCGCAGCCGCCAGGGGGAAGGGCTGACGGTGTACGAGCCCGCCGCCAGGATGATGTATGCGCTGCCTGCGCTGGCCGATCTCGAGCAGGAAGCCTTGGCCGCCGGTACCGGTGAGGCGCTGGCGCGGCTGAGGGCGAGGTGCCGGCAAGCGAACGCCACGCCGTTGCATCAGGTGCGCGGCCTGTGGGTGCCACGGTGGGTAGAGGATCCGGCGGATCGTCTGGAGATCGCCTTGCCCAGCGGCCGCCTGTTGGCGGCGTTTTCCACGTTGCCGCTGGATCTGCGCCATGCGGACGATCCTGCCGCGCTGTTGCACGCGCCGCCTTACGCGCTGTTGCTGGATAACATGCCGACCGACCTATTGGTTCGCGATCTTGAACGCGTGGCGGAGTCCCCGGCGGGTGACGGTTTCAGCGTCGGCGGTTGCCAGTTCCACGGCGAGCACATCGTCGATGGTCTATATCATCTGCATTTTGCCGGCGAGTGGTTCAGCATGCTCTCTTACGCACACAAACCGGTGGGCGGCAGCGGTTCGGACGATACTTTTTTCGTTGAACGAGTAGAGCCGCAAGACGGCGGCGTGTTCGTGATTGAATGGGATGCCTACAGCGTGGGGTCGGACGGGCGAGAGCCGCGCGTGCCGGCCCCACCGGTCTTGACTATCGCGGTGAGCTGGCAGGAGGCGCCGCTGCAGCTGCGCACGGCCAATAATCGCGTGACCGTGCGCCTGCCCAACGCCACGGCGTAATGCTTAAGGCAGTACCCTCATCTCGCCGTTCTGAAAGGGTAGCCCGGCCTGCCAATTCTCCCACTGCACGGCCGGCTACAGCACCAGCAGGCCATAACCTAACAGCATGGCGAGTTCCTCTGGCTCACGGCGTGGTGGCGCGGTAGCGAACGAAGTAGGGCAGAGCCGTTGCCGGGGTGTCCCCGGCGCTGTCATAGTGGCTCTCCGGTTCGATCACTGTCTGGCGTGCGTCGTCCAGCCCTTTGTACACGTAGTCCAGCGGTTGCCGGTAGCGCACCTCGGACGAGCGCAGATCGAAAATCAGCGAGAGATGGCCGTCGCCGTTATCCGTTTGGGCGACCAGCGCTTTGTTGCCCGCCCACAGCCGATACAGCGACTTGTAGCCGGTCTCCAGCATCACCTTCAATTGCCCGTCGGATTGATAGCGCAGGATCTGATACCGCCCTCTGTCCAACGACTGGGCGATCAGGTAGATAGCGCCATCTGGGGTTTGCGCGCTCTCCTTCACGCGCATCGGCAGCCAGGTTAAAGCCGTCACCTCGCCGGTTTTGCCGTTAACGGCGATGTGCAAGGCGCCGGAGCCGGCGACCGGATTCATCCATAACAGCACGCGATCGCCATCAACGGCGGTGAAAATCTCGGGCATCGGCGCACGCGCGGTGGCGTAAGCGAGCGTTGAGGCGTCTCCTTCTTCGCGATCCAGCCCTAACAGCTGTCGTTCTTCCAGCAGCGTCGGCAGATCCAGCGTCTGTTGCCAATGGGCGCCAAAATCCGGGCTGTAGAAGATGCCGTCGGTACTGACGAAATACAATTCGTCACCGGCACGCAGCGCCGCCAGTTTGCCGCTGATCAGCGAAGGGCGGCTGCCGCTGTCGGCCGCTTGCCAGGGTAGCAGCTTACCGACGGTTCCCTGCTGCAGATCGATCAGCCGCCGCCCTTCGGCGAGAAACAGCACGCAGCGCTGGCCGCTGCAGACCGCATCGTGCACGGATTCATCCAGGCGACCCAGCATCTGCAGACCCTGCGGGCCGGCGAACAGCAGCTGGCTGACATAATCGGCCGACCAGCTGAAAAGGCTGCGGTTGCCGCGCGTCTCGACCCTTTTGTTGGTCACCAGCAGCGCGCCGTCATCGGCCTGATAGTTATTGATGAAGTCATAATCGGCCACGGTCGGCAGCGCTGCGTCACTGCTGTTCCATCGCCACTGTGCATAGCGCTGGTCAGGATTGAGAAAATAGAAACTCAACGCGCTGAAGATAAACAGCAGCAGAATAATCAGCGGCCTTTTATAGAGTGACAGCATCATGATTTCAGCTCCGTCACCCGATCCTGCTGATACAGGCTGCGGCGCAAGTTTCTCAGATATTGATACACCCTGAAGGTGAGGCGTTGGCCGGGAAAGTAGCGGCGGCAGCCCTGCCCGATGGCTTCAATCATCAATGCCAGCCCGCTGACTGACATCAGCAACAAGAACAGCAGCGGCGGCAGTTCACTGCCTATCTGGGCCAAGCTCCAGCGATCCAAATAAAAGCCCTGTTGCTCGAGGTTGTCCCACAGCAGCATACCGAGCATGAAAGCCGTCATGACCGCGCCAAACGTGAAGATCACACGGGCGCACAGCGAGAGTTCTGCTTCGCTGCAGTAGCCGCTGCCGGCGACCAGGTAGGCCTGGCGATCGCGATGGTTGAGGATCCCTTGCACCAGATGCAGGGCCGGCAAGGCGTCATCCTGACGATATAAAATCTGCAGCGGATCGCCTTGGGCGATAAAGAGCGGGTGCCGGCGGCGAAAAACGGGGTGCAGTTTGGTGCTCCACACGTTGACCGAGCGCACGGCCAGTGCATAGTGCTCTCCCTGTAGTTGCAGCCCGTAGGTATCCACGGAATACGTGCGTTGCCGGTACTCTGTTTGATAAAGCTCATAGTGCAGGGCGTCCACCGTGGCGACTTGGCTGGACTCAACGCCGGCGGGAAGAGGCGGTTCAGTCGGTGTCGCGGGCGTCTGCGCCGCATCTGCGCGGACGGCCCGGTATTTAATGCCGGGGATTTTCAGGCTGAGCGAGCCGGGCGGCGTGACGTCTTGCCCCAGCAGCACGCGATCCAGTGCTCTGAGCAGTCGCCTGCGGCCGCGGTGCGCAATCAACAGGATCTCCGAACCGACGAACAGCACCATGCCGACGCCGATAAGGCCGGCGATGATGGCGATAAAGAACAGAACGATGGTCAGCCAGGAATCTTCCCCGTCCATGATGAAAAAGGCCGCCGGGAAGCCGCCGGCCAGCGCTGTGCCCAGCACCAGCAGGACAAAATATTTCAGCTTGTATTTCAGCGTTCTGTCCGGCTCCAGCCGGCCTTTGGTGACGTGCAGCAGCCAGTGCAGCCAATAGCTACCGTCCTGCAGGCGATGGGCACCGATCTTCACCCGATCGCCGGGGGCGAGCGCTGTCAGCAGATTCTCGCTGTCGCTGAAGTCGTCGCGGTAAAAAAAGAATGTCTGGCCGGAGGCGATGATCCTCACCAGGTTGTCGGGCGCCGTCTGTTGGCAGGCGCACTGCTCGACGGTCACATTAAAAAATTGGGTTTGCATGTCATTCCCTGTCAGCGGGCGTGGCCCGAAAATTCATCCCTGGCGCCGGGTAGTCAGCGCTTCTTTATCAAAGGCAGCATGCGCGCCAGCGCATTGTCCTTGACGATGTAGTGGTGGAACAACGCGGCGGCGGCGTGCAGGCCGATCAGCCAGTAGCCGAATGACGCCAGCGTTTTGTGCCAGCCGATAATCATCCGCGCCTGCGGCCGGTCAGCCACGTCGGCGAATGGCATCGACAGGCCGAACAGATACCACTCCTTGCCGCCCAGATAGCGTGAGTACACTCCCAGCACCGGCAACGTCAGCAGCAGCAGGTAGATCAAGGTATGTGCCAGATGCGCCAGGCCGGTTTGCCACGTCGGCGGTTTGGGCACGATGGCGGGAGAGGCGTGGCGCCAGCGCAGGAACAGGCGCGCGATCATCAACGCGAATACCATTACGCCGCAGCTGAAGTGGGTGACGACCAGCACGTACCACGGCGCGCTGCCCGGTTCGGCAAAGCCCCGTAGCTCGATGGCGGCGCAGGTGATGGCCAGCAGGATCGCCACCAGCCAGTGCAGGCGAATTTGCAGCGGCATGTAGGTGTTCTGCACCGGGTTACCTTCTGAGGTTAAAGGGTCAGTGCGCCGATGGTAACGAAATGTTACAGGTGTGGAAAGCGTCTGCGTGCAGTTTAAGCAAAACGCTACGGAATGAGTAACTTATTAAGCTATGAAGTGGGTGGCTTGGGCGACTGGCAGCGTCATGTCCGGCCAGCGAAATAGGCCGTTAACATCCTAAGCTGTGAAGCCGGCATGCAATGAATTAAGAAGCTGGCAACTTAACAAGTGGTGAAGCGGATAGCGCCGCAGCTCTCGCTGCGGCGTCTGGGGTCAGTTTAATTTGGCCTTGGCGAAGTCGCTGCCGTTCACGTCCACCACATAGCCGCTCAGGTTGCTGCGGGTGGCGTAGAACACTTTGCCGGTCGCCAACGGCAGCCACGGCGCCTGCTTGGCGAAGATCACCTGCGCCTGTTGATACAGCTTGGCGCGCGTCTGTGGTTGATTCTCCTGAATCGCCTGCTGGATCAGGCTGTCGTAATCCTTATCGCACCAGCGGGCCACGTTGGCGCCGCTCTTCACGCCGGCGCAGCCGAGCAGAGTGGCGAAGTTATCCGGATCGCCGTTGTCCGACACCCAGCCGTACAGCGCGCTCTGCTGTTCGCCTTTGCGCAGCCCGGCCAGATACTGGCCCCATTCCCAGGTGACGATCTTGGCCTTCACCCCCACCTTCGCCCAGTCGCTCTGGATCATCTCGGCGATGCGCTTCGAGTTCGGGTTGTAAGGGCGCTGTACCGGCATCGACCAGATGTCGGTCTCAAAACCCTGCTCCAGCCCGGCCTGCTTCAGCAGCTCGCGCGCCTTCTGCGGATCGTAGGCGTATTCCGGCAGTTTATCGTTGTAGCCCAGCATGCCCGGCGGCAGCAGCGAGTTGGCCGGGGTGCCGCTGTCTTTGAACACCGCGGCGACGATCGCTTTCTTATCCACCGCATAACTCAGCGCCTGGCGCACCAGCAGGTTATCGAACGGTTTCTTCTGGGTGTTGAACGCCAGATAGCCGACGTTCAGCCCGGTGATGTCGTGCAACTGCAGGTTGCCGTCGGCCTTGATGGCGGCGAACTGTTCCGGCAGCGGCGCGGGGATGATCTGGCATTCGTTGGTTTTCAGCTTGGCCAGCCGCGTTTGCGGATCCGGCGTAATGGAGAAGATCAGGTGCTTGCTGGCCACTTCGCCCTGCCAGTAGTGCGGGTTGGCGATGTAGCGGATCAGCGAATCCTGCTTGTACTGCTGCAGCGCGAACGGCCCGGTGCCGATCGGCCAGTTGTCGACGTATTCCGGCGTGCCCTTTTTCAGCATCGCGTCGGCGTATTCGGCGGACAGGATCGAGGCGAAATCCATCGCCCAGTCGGCGACGAAGGCGGCGTTGGGCTGGCTCAGTGTGAAGCGCACGTGGTGCTCGTCCACCGCCTCCACTTTAGCGATCAGCTTATCCAGCCCCATGTCGGTGAAGTATTCGTAGTTGCCGCCGGAGACCTTGTGATACGGGTTGGCGGGGTCTTTCTGCCGCATCACGGTGAACACCACGTCTTCGGCGTTGAAGTCGCGCGTCGGGGTGAAGTATTTGTTGCTGTTGAACTTCACGCCCTCGCGCAGGGTAAAGGTGTAAGTCTTGCCGTCCGGGCTGACGCTCCACTCGGTGGCCAGCGAAGGGGCGGGCGTTTTATCGCTTTCGCGCAGCGTTACCAGCCGGTTGTACAGCACCTGCGAGGTGGCGATAAAGGTCGGGCCGGAGCTGGAAAGCTGCGGGTTGAACGATTCCGGCGAGGCGACGGTGCAGTACACCAGCGCATCGGAGGCGGCCAGCGCGCCGCCCGCCGACAACAGGCCGACGCCGGCCAGCGCCAGCGCGGCGATCGGGTATTTTGAAAACGTCAAGGCAAGATCCTCTGGTGGGGGCCGTTACCGGCGAACTGATTTAACTATAGATAACGGATGGTCCGTCGGGGAACAAGCGTCTCGCCTGCGCATTCTGTGCGCTCTGCGTTGCCTGCCAAGGCGCTCTAATCGGCCGTGCGCTTGCGGTCTGCATCATAGCGTTCGCGGGCGGCGTCCAGCTCGGGGAAGTGGTATTCCGCCCACCGATCCAGTGCCGTCAGCGTTTCGACCAGCGAGCAGGCGATGGCGCTGAGCCGGTACTCCACATGCGCCTGATTTCTCTCACTCAAATCCAGCCGCTCGAGCAGCCCGTTGCGTTCCAGCTGGCGCAGCGTTTGCGTCAGCACCTTCTGCGAAATGCCCTCGATGCGGCGCAGCAGTTCACCGTTGCGCATCGGCCGCTGCGCCAGCGCGGGTAGGATCAGCATCACCCACTTGCCGGAAATCAGCGCCAGCGCATCGCGCGCGGAGCACTTGCTCGAATAGACGTCGCCGGGATAGGCCATGGGGGGTTACCTTCAGGTGCGTAATTGCCAAGGGTGCGATAAAGCCACAGCATAGCAGCACAACCTTACCGCGGGAGAAACAGGATGAACGTGCTGATTGTGCTGGCTCACCCCGAGCCGCATTCTTTCAATGCCCATCTGGCCGAGCAGGCGCGCCAGGCCTGGCTGGCCCAGGGGCACCAGGTGAAAGTGGTCGATCTGTATCAGGAGGCATTTGATCCGCGCGAGGGGGCCGGCCATTACCCCAGCAGAAAACAGGCGGACAGGTTTGATGCGATGCAGGAGCAGCGCCATCACTGGACGATCCAGGCGCTGCCGGCGGAGATCCGGCGGCATATCGAGCTGCTGCGCTGGGCGGACACGCTGGTGCTGCAATTTCCTTTCTGGTGGTTTGGCGCACCGGCCATCATCAAAGGCTGGATGGATCGGGTCTTCGTTTACGGCGGGATCTACGACAGCCGCCAGCGGTATGAGAACGGCACGATGCGCGGCAAACGGGCGCTGCTGACCGTCACCGCCGGCGCCTCCGCACAGGCCTGCGCGCCGGACGGACGCGACGGCGATATGCGGCTGATGCTGTGGCCGATCATGCAGGCGCTGCACTATATCGGCTTTCGCGTGCTGGAGCCGTTTCTGGTCTATGGCGTGCGCGGCGGGCTGGTGGGCGAGGCGCTACAGGCGCAGAACGCCGTGTTGTCACAGGTGACGCAGGCGTATCGGGATGGCCTAAGCGATCTTGCCGCCTGGCCGGCGGTGCCGTTCAACCGCAATGAGGACTTCGGTGCCGATCTGGCGCTAAAACCCGGCGCGCCGGTTTACAGCCCGTTCGTGCGGCACCGCGATCCGCTTTAGAACCCGGCCTTCAGCAGCTCCTCGCGCAGATCGTCGATAATCGCCGGTTCGATGTCGGGGAACTGTTGCTGAATATCGGCGATGGCTTCGGCCACGCTGGGGCCGGCGAAGGTACCGGAGAAGGGCAGCAGCGGCAGGTTGGCGTCGCTGTCCGGCAGTTCACCGCGGATGGTACCGGTGATCATGCCCGCTTTTTTTTCCGCCGTGAGGTCGTATTCTCCCACGTTTTTGTCGATCGGTTTCATTGGCCGCCTCGCTGTCGGTGAGTGTTTTGCCCTGTCCTGTTAAAGCATAGTGTTTCAGGCGATGAATACCAGTCGGTGTATATAATATTAATTTAAAACAATCAGATAGGATTTTTCTGCCGTTTGACGAACGTCGGGGCTCGGCGTTATGCTCGTGGCGCTAAAGGGACCTTCCTCACAGACAGGGACAGACGACATGAAAAAACTGAAAAGCGCGGCGCTGTTGCTGCCGCTGTTGGCGCTCAGCGCCTGCACTCATCACCTCAGCAGCGCAGAGCAGCATGCCAAGCGCTACATTTATCAAACCCGTGACGACTTCGAACCGGGTTTTCGCACCGATGTTAACGGCAGCATTAAAAACGCCGTGCCGATGTTCGAACAGTTTTACCAGTTGGGGAAAAAGGATCGCGAGGCGGGCGTGGTGCGCAGCGAAGCGCAGAAAAAGGCCGACTACCTGGCCAGCCCGGAATTCCAGCAGAACATGGAACACAAAACCATTTTCATCAACCGTACTTACAGCGGCTCCGACAATCCTAAACGCCGGCAGGTGCTTTCACAGGAAGCGGTGGGCGCCTATTGGGACGGCTACGAAGGGCGCTGACCTTAATTCCTTACAATATAGAAGGTAATAAGGCTGGCCTTCTGCCGGGTATTTGATTATAAAAACCGCCGCTAAGGACGATGTTCAAAATCAAAATCAGGAGAGTTTATGTTGGCAAAAGTTAAGCGTTCATTCGCCGCCGCCGTCGTATTGATGTTGGCGCTACCTGCTGTTCAGGCGGCGGATTATCGCGCGGGCGAGCAATACACCCGGCTGGATAAGCCGGTGGCCGCCGCACCGGCGGTGGTGGAGTTTTTCTCCTTCTACTGCGGCCCTTGTTATCAGTTCGCCGACACCTATCGCGTGGGCAGCACCGTGGCGCAGGCGTTGCCCGCCGGCGAAAAGCTGACCAAGTATCACGTCAGCCTGATGGGCAAACTGGGCAATGAGCTGACCGAGGCCTGGGCGGTGGCGACGGTGCTGGGTGTGGAAGACAAAATTGAAGGGGCGATGTTCGACGCGGTGCAGAAACAGCGCGCCGTCAACAGTGCCGACGATATCCCACGGGTGTTCGCGGCGGCCGGCGTCGACGCTGCTACCTATGAAAACGCGCGGCACAGCCTGCTGGTCAAGGGATTGATCGCCAAGCAGAACGAGGCGGTAAAGGCGTTTGAAGTGCGCGGTACGCCGTCGTTCTATGTGGCCGGTAAATACAAGATAGACAATGCCGGGATGGCCAGCACCAGCGTCGAAGGCTACGCCAAAGAGTATGCGGCGGTAGTGCGCTACCTGCTGGACAAACAGCCGTAAACCGGGCCGCGCGGGCCCGGTGTTAGCCGCCGGGTCTATTTCTCTGCGGGCAGATCCAGCGCCTGGCGCAGTTCGTCGCGCGCTTGCCGATACTGCTGCTGGAAATCCTGCTGCTGTGAAAGCTGCTGGCTGATCACGCTGCCTGCAATGCGGCCCATCTCGATATCAGAGGGGTAGTGGATCCCCGCCACTACCCGGTTGTTGCCGTATTGCCAGGCGCGCGTCATGATGGCGGCGCGCTTTTCCGGCACCATATTGGCCAGGGTGATGCCCATCAGCGTGCCCAGCGTGGTGTGGCCGGAAGGCCAGGAGCCGGAGCTGGAGCGTTTGACGATCGGTTCGATGCGGCTGTCCAGCATATGCGGGCGCGGGCGCTTCCAGAAATCTTTCGCCGGATCGACCACCGCCGCTTCGGTGGCGACGATGCGATCGAAGAAGGCGCTCACGGCCGGCAACGCGTTGGCGTTGAACTTCGGCCCCATCACGTTGCTGTACACCCAGACGTTCTCTTCCGCATCCGCCTTGGCCTGGCTGGCCATTTCCGGCGTGCGTTTCTGCTGCATGTCGAGCACTTCCCGCAGTTCGCGCTGGGTTTGCGCCGAGTCGTTGGCCGGCGGCGGTGGCAGGATGTGGGTCAGGTCCACCTGCTGCGCGGTGGTGAACGGTTGGGCTTCCTCTGCCGCCTGCGCGTGGAGCGCGGGCAAGGCGCTGGCGGTAAACAAACACAGCGCTAAAACGGATTTCTGCAATGATTTCATCGGGTCATGTCCAGGGTGTCAACGTGAAGTGGGAGCAGCTCTCTATATTTGGCGAGGCCTGTGATGATGACATGACGGTTTCGTGGCGGATTGATGACGGCGCGCCGGGCGAACTGTGATCGCGGCGCCAAATCCCCCGCTCGCCATTGATTGTGTGTTAACGGATTGTTATGGTGTTTTTCTGTTCAACGGTGCAGCTCCGCTGCTGTTTGAAGGGAGAGATCATGACGGCATCGGCAACGCTCCGGGACGCCGGCTTCGAAGAGTGGCTGGGGAAAATCAACACCGCCTGCGGCAGATTCTGCGCGAAAACGCTGGGGCCGGGTTTCAGCGGGGCGATGCAGGAATTCCGCGCCCACGCGCTGCGCCTGAGCGTAGTCGACGTGTCTCAGGCCCGGTTGTACCGCACGCCGCGCGAGATTGCACGCAGCGACGGCGCGCATTTTTTCACCGTCTTCCAGCTGCGCGGCAGCGCGCTGATGGAGCAGGGCGACCGCCAGACGGTGCTCTCTCCTGGCGACATCACGTTAATCGACGCCTCACAACCCAGCAGCTTCACCTTCCAGCGCGATTCGCGCCAAATTTCCCTGCTGTTGCCGCGCGGCTGCCTGCCGCTGCCGCCGCCTTGCGCGCGGCGTTTGGGCGCGGAGCTCAGCGCGGTGCGCCTCAGCCGCCAACTGGTGCTGAGCAGCATGCAGGATCCTCAGCTCACCGCGGCGGAAAGCGAGGCGGTGCTGAATGCGCTGGCGGCGCTGCTGCGCCCGGCGTTGGCGATCGAACAGGCGCGGCCGGAAGGGCAACTGCCGGTTTTCGACAAGGCGCTGGCGTTGATCGACAGGCATATTCAGTCGGCGCAGCTGCGCCCGGAATGGGTGGCGGCAGAACTGGGGGTGTCGCTGCGTAGCCTGTATCGGATGTTCGCCCGTCAGGGACTGGTGGTGGCGCAATACATCAGGAACCGTCGGCTGGATCTGTGCGCACAGGCGCTGCGCAGCGCCGCCGGGCAGGAAAAGCTGGCCGGTATCGGCCACGACTGGGGGTTTGCCGATCACAGCCATTTCTCGACCGCTTTCAAACAGCGTTTCGGTATGTCGCCGAGCGAGTACCGTCGGCAGTATCAATAAGTCAGGGCGCGGGCCGGGCCCGCGCCGCTTCACTCAATAGCGGATGCAGACCGATTTGGATTCGGTGTAGGCGTCCAGCCAATCCGGGCCGAAATCACGGCCGCTGCCCGACTGTTTGAACCCGCCGAACGGCATATTCGGGTCGATCAGCGTATGGGTGTTGACCCACACGGTGCCGGCCTGAATGCGCGGCGTCAGCGTCATCGCCTTCTGCAGGCTGGTGGTCCACAGGCTGGCGGCCAGCCCGTAGTCGGTGTCGTTGGCCTGGTTCAGCGCTTCTTCGGCGCTCGCCACCCGGATCAGGTTGACCACCGGGCCGAACACTTCCTCGCGCGTCAGGTTCAGCCGAGCGTCCGGGTTGATCACCAGCGTCGGCGGGATGTAGAAGCCGTTGGCGTCCGGCCCGGCCGCGCCGCCGATCAGCTCGGCGTTTTTCGCCCGGGCGTCGTCCAGATAGGCCGCCACCTTGTTGCGGTGCGCGAGCGATACCAGCGGGTTAATTTGCGCGCCGGCATCCATCCCCGGCCCGACCGACAGCGATTTCACCGCCTGTTCGAAGCCGGCTACCAGCTGGTCATAGATCGGTGCTTCGATGTAAATCCGCGAGCTGGCGGCGCACACCTGCCCCTGGTTGAGGAAGCTGCCGAGCATCAGGCCTTCGACCACCTGCTGCGGATCGGCGTCTTTCAGCACGATGGCCGGGTTTTTACCGCCCAGCTCCAGAGTCACGCGGGTCAGGCGATCCGCCGCGGCGCGCGCGATGCTTTTGCCCACCGGCGTGGAGCCGGTAAAGCTGATTTTGGCGATCAGCGGATGTTCGGTCAGTGCCTTGCCACACACGGTACCGCGGCCGGTCACTACGTTGAACACGCCCGGCGGCACGCCGGCTTCGCTCGCCAGTTCGGCCATGCGCAGCAGGGTGAGCGGGGTGGTTTCCGATGGTTTGATGACGATGGAACAGCCCGCCGCCAGCGCCGGCATCACTTTCCACATGCCGATCATCAGCGGGAAGTTCCAGGGCACAATGCCGGCGACCACGCCGATCGGCTCTTTGCGGGTATAAACCTGATATTTGGCGCCCGGCGGCATCGGAATGGAGACGTCCAGCGTCTGGCCGGTGATTTTGGTCGCCAGACCGGCGGTGTAGCGCATCCAGTTCAGGGTGCTGCCGACTTCGAAGGCGCGGGCGATGTTGATGGACTTGCCCTGTTCCAGGGTTTCCAGCTGCGCCAGCTCCTCGGCGTGTTGCTCCACCAAATCGGCATAGCGCAGCAGGATGCGTTCGCGCTCTACCGGCAGGCGCTGCGCCCAGACGCCTTCGCTGAAGGCCTTGTGGGCGGACTGCACCGCCAGCGCGACGTCTTGCTCGTTGGCGTCGGCGGTGGTGGCGATCTGCTGCCCATTGGCGGGGTTATACACCGCCAGGCGGCCTTCCGCGGCGGACGCGCGCCACTGGCCGTCGATATACAGCCCATGCTGACGATCGAGAAAACGCGACACGCTATCCAGCACGGCTACGGTATTGTCAGACATACATCCTCCGATCAGGCTCATCAGGTTATCGTTAACCCTGCAAGTCTAGATCAGCGGGAAAGCGGCGGCTTTGGTCTGCCTGACATTCGGTTTGCCCTGCGTGTCATTTTGCCGTGACGGAAGCGTCAACAGCGGCCGGCGAGCGCCGGCCGGGGAGGATCACGAGCTCAGGGTCGCCAGACGGGTGGCGAAACCGAGGAACAACAGGCCGATCAGGCCGTTGCCAAGCTTCGCCAGGCCTTTCTTGTGATTGAAGAAATGCGCCAGCATCGCGCCGGAGAAGATCAGCGTGCTCATGTAGATAAAGCTGACGGCTTCGAGGATCAGCGCCAGAATGGTGAACGACAGCCCGGTGTGCGCATAGTTGAAGTCGATAAACTGCACGAAGAACGACACGTAAAACAGGATCGCTTTCGGGTTGGTCAGGCTCAGCGTTAGCGACTTGCGCAGAATGCTATGGCCGCCTTCAATCTGCTGTTGTTGCGCCTGCGCCTTCTGCACGAAGGTGGCGTAGAGAATTTTTGCGCCGAGGAACAGCAGGTAAATCGCGCCGAGAAAACGCACCAGGGTAAACAGGAACGGCGTGGTGCGGATCAGCGAAGCCACGCCAATATAGGCGCAGAAGATCAGGATCGCATCGCCGATAAACACGCCCAGCGCCGCGGTGTAGCCGGCGCGCACGCCGCGCGATACGCCGGTTTTCAGCACGTACAGCGTATTCGGCCCCGGCAGAATGATAATGAAGACCACCCCGGCCAAATAGGTCCATAAATTCAGGACGCCAAAACTCTCTAACACAATAACCTCTCCATGCGCGCAACTAACAGGCAAAAACACTGGCCACGCCCGTGGCCGGCCGCGATCCTAACGCTGTGCAACCGGGTTGGCAACGTAATAAACTTCATGTTGTTGGTTAAAAATTATCGAAACATTGTTGAAAACGTCGGCGCCGAATTAAAAAGCAAGAGTCGGCGTGTTTCGCCAATGGCCCGTCACTATGCTGGTTAACATCGAAACCGCAGTGAGGAACGGATGATGAAAAACGTAATCGACAGCGCCGATCCGCGCTGGCTGGCGATCGTCAGCCGCGACAAACACGCCGACGGCCGCTTTGTCTACGCGGTGAAAACCACCGGCGTGTATTGCTCGCCTTCTTGTCCGTCACGCCAGCCGAATCGGCAAAACGTGGCGTTGTTCGACGATGCCGAGCAGGCGGAGGCGGCGGGCTATCGGCCCTGCAAGCGCTGCCGCCAGGGGCTGACGCCGCTGACGGAACAGCATGCGCGGCAGATCGCCGAAGCCTGCCGCTATATCGAGCGGGCGGAGAAAGCGCCGTCGCTGCAGACGCTGGCGCGCCATGTCGGGTTGAGCCAGTACCATTTCCACCGGCTGTTCAAAGCGATCACCGGCCTGACGCCGAAAGGCTATGCCGACGCGCAGCGTAGCCAGCGGTTGCGCGCCGGTCTGGCGCAGCAGGAGACGGTGACCGAGGCGATTTTCGACGCCGGCTATGATGGCGCCAACGGCGGTTTCTACCGGCAAGCTAACGCCGCGCTGGGCATGACGCCGAAGGCCTACCGGGCGGGCGGCAAAGGCATGCGCATCCATTTCGCCGTCGGGCGCTGTTCGCTGGGTGAGATCCTGGCGGCGCAGAGCGAGGTGGGCATCTGCGCCATTCTGCTGGGGGACGATGCGCAGCAGCTGGTGCAGGATCTGCAGGACAAATTCCCCAACGCCGAACTGATCGGCGGCGATGCGCAATATGAAGCGCTGATGGCGCAGGTGGTGGGCCTGATCGAAGCGCCGGAGAGCGGGCTGGCGCTGCCGCTGGATATTCGCGGCACCGCGTTTCAACAGCGGGTCTGGCGGGCGCTGCAGGCGATACCCGTCGGCGAAACCGTCAGCTATGCCGATATCGCCCGGCGTATCGGCGCGCCCAAAGCGGTGCGCGCGGTGGCCGGCGCCTGCGCCGCCAACATGCTGGCGGTGGCGATCCCTTGTCATCGGGTGGTGCGCAACGACGGCGCCTTGTCCGGCTATCGCTGGGGCGTCGAGCGCAAGAAAGCCTTGCTGGAAAAAGAGGCGCAGCGATGAACTTCCCGCTGGCGGCCCGGCTGGCCGAATTGGACTGGGCGGCGATCGAACGCGATGTGCAAGGCTGTGCGCGCCTGCCGGGCGTGCTCAGCAGCGACACCTGGCGTTAGCCGGATACGCTCTGGCCAACGCCACACGCTAGGGGGAATCTTTCGCGGCGCGCTAGAGTTTGCGCGCCAGCAGGGTGGCGAAGCGCAGCGAGATGCGGTTGCCGGCGGCGTCGGTCTTGTGCAGCTGGCCGACGTCCTCGTTGTATTTGAGGATCTCCCAGTCGCGATAATAATGCTTCAGCTCACCTGGGCTGAAGGTGAACGGGAACGGCAGCGGGCAGGGATAATCCTCGGTATCCATTGCCGCTACGATCAGGTTATGGCCGCCGCGCACGGTGCTGTCCTGCATGTTTTGCACGATATGCGGAATTTGCTGCCGCTCGAGGAACATCATCACCACGGTGGACAGGATAAAGTCGTACTCGCCGCTGAAGCGGTGGCTATTGAGATCCTGCACCCCGGCGCTCAGGCGGGTCAGCTGCTCGGCATCGATGATCTGATTGAGGCGGGCTATCGACGGCGCGTGCTTGTCCCAGGCGGTGACGTCGAAACCTTTCAGATTGAGATACAGCGAGTTGCGCCCGCCGCCGCAGCCCAGATCCAGCGCCTTGCCCGGCGCGATGCGCGCTGCCGCCTCGATCACTTCAGAGTGGGTGCGCGTCAGTTCGTATTTCTTGTGGTAGTAATCTTCCGGCGTGCAGTAAAACGCCAACCGGCAGGTCATGTCGTCCGAGAAGGAAACGATGCGGTGCCACTGCTGCGGTGCGATAAACGGCGGCTGGCTTTCGGGGCTGAATTGCCAGGTCTCGGTGGTGGCGCCGTCTTCGGTCATCATGGCGAAGGTCAGGCTGCCGCTCAGTACGGTGAGCTTCGCCCAGGTGCCGCTCTGGGTGTTGTGGCGCTGACGAAAGGCCTCCGGCAGCGTCTCGCTGTTCCATTCCGGCAGGGTTTTATAACAAAGCAACTGCTGCTCCATAGGGGGCTCCTCTGGCTGGGCAAGCAAAGTGATTTATATAATGCATATAAAATACATCTTTATAGATCGTTTGAACATAGCGGCCTGACGGAAAGGCGCGGCGGCATCTTTATACTGGATTGTGCGCGGCGGCTGGGCTAATTTCAGTGCTGTTCATGTCATCACATTCAGGGAAAAGATGCCGATACGCCGTTTATTTCACCCGATGCACTTCCGTTTGCTGAGCCTGGCCGCGCTGTTGGCGCTGGCGGGCTGTACCAGTAAAACCACCACCACGGCACCGGCGGCGCGCCCCGCCGACGTCAAAGCCCGTCTGATGACGCTGATCCCGGCCAACGCCGGCGATCGTCAGGGCTGGGCCACCGATATCACCGCCGCCTTTGCCGCGCAGGGCATCGAAGCGAGCGATGAGAACCTGTGTTCGGTGTTGGCGGTGACCGAGCAGGAGTCGACGTTCCAGGCTAACCCACAGGTGCCGGGGCTGCCGAAGATCGCCTGGAAGGAGATCGATCGCCGTGCCGATCAGATGCACATCCCGAACTTTTTGGTGCACACCGCGTTGAAGATTTCGTCGTCGAACGGGCAGAGCTACAGCGAGCGGCTGGATAAGGTGCGCACCGAGAAGGATCTGAGCGATATTTTCGATGACATGATCGATCGCGTGCCGATGGGGCAGAAGCTGTTCGGCCATTTGAACCCGGTGCATACCGGCGGCCCGATGCAGGTGAGCGTCACCTTTGCCGAAGCGCACGCCAAAGGCTACCCTTATTCGATCGACGGCTCGATTCGCCGCGAAGTCTTCAGCCGGCGCGGCGGTATGTACTTCGGCATCCTGCATTTGCTGGGGTATCCGGCTGATTACAGTCGGCCGATTTATCGCTTTGCTGACTTCAACGCCGGCTGGTACGCCAGCCGCAACGCAGCGTTCCAAAATGCGGTCAGCCGGGCGAGCGCCATTCCGCTGGCGTTGGACGGCGATCTGATCGACTTCGGCAGCGACAAGCCCGGCTCGACCGAGTTGGCGGTGCGCACGCTCGGCAAGCGCCTGAACATGAGCGACAGCGCGATTCGCCGGGCGCTGGAGAAGGGCGACACGGCCGACTTTGCCGACACCGATCTGTATAAGAAGGTTTATGCGCTGGCGGGCGGCAAGCTGCCGCGCGAGATGCTGCCGGGCATCCAGCTGGAAAGCCCGAAAATCACCCGCAAACTGACCACCGCCTGGTTCGCCAAGCGGGTGGACGAACGCCGCCAGCGCTGCATGGCGCGCGCCGGCGGATAACTCAAGGGCCAAAACGCCGCCGGTGACTTCGATGAGCCACCGGCGGCGAGGCCGCCTCAGGCGCTGCGGCGCGGGTTGGTCAGGCCGAAGTTAAAGCTGTTGCAGCGGTTGCAGAACTCTTTCATCACCGGCGGCGTATCCATCATCGGCACTTTTACCTCGATAAACGCCAGCCGATCCTGCCGCGAGGCGTGTTCCAGGGCCATTTCCAGCTGTTGCGTGGTTTCCACCGCCACGCTGAACGGCTGCGCCTGCGTATTCAGCACTGCCGGCAGTTTGGCGTAGTCCCACGGGCCGATGTCGTTGTAGGACGAGTTTTCGCCGAGAATATAGCGCTCGATGGTGTAGCCATCGTTGTTGATCAGGAAGATGATCGGCTTTTGTTCGCAGCGCAGCAGGGTGGAGACTTCCTGTGCGGTGAGCTGGAAGGAGCCGTCGCCGATGAACAGCAGGTGTCGGCGTTCCGGCGCCGCCATCAGGGTGCCGAGCAGCGCCGGCAGGGTATAGCCGATTGAGCCCCAAATCGGTTGGTTGACCACCTTGACGCCGTCGGGCATGCGCATGCCGCCGATGGCGGCGCCAGAGGTGCCGTTTTCCACCACCACCACGTCATCCGCCTGGATGAATCGCTGGATCCGCCGCCACAGATAAGCCTGGTCGATGGGGGCGTCGCTTGGCGTCGCCAGCTTTTCGCGCGGATCGGGCAGCGGCGACAGGGATTGCGCCGGCGCGTCCTCGCTCAGATCCAGCAGCGCCTGCAGCAGATCCGCTGTCACTACCGCCGGGTAAGAGGTGTTGTCCAGCTTCATCGAGAACGGCTGGATGTCCACCTGAGCGGCGGCCGGAATTTGCTGCGTGAAATAGCCGGTGGTGGAGTCCACCAGGCGCACGCCGAAGCTCAGCACGCAGTCCGAATGGGCCATGCGCTCATACAGTTCGGGGCGCGACAGGTTGCCGCTGTAGCCGCCCATCCAACCGGCGGTGTTCTCAGGGATAATGCATTTGGCGGTCGGCATGTTGGTCAGCGGAATGGCAAAGCGGTGAGCGACATCGATAACCAACTTCTGCAGCTGATAGCGATCCACCATTTGGTCGACCAAAATGATCGGGCGCTGCGCGCGTTTAATTTTGGTCAACAGCGCCATCGCCGCTAATTGCACATTGTATTTATCGCTGGCCGGCAATTGCGGTGGCGTCGCCTCGGCGACTTCAATTTCGACATCGCAGATATCGGAAGGCAGCTGTAAATACACCGGTTTCTTTTCTATCCAGGCACGGGAAATAACGCGCGGGATTTCTTGTGCAGCATTTTCCGGCGTAATCAAGGCCTGAGCGACGGTGAATTGTTTAAAGCAGTTCATCACGTTGTCGAAATTGCCGTCGGCCAGGGTGTGGTGCAACAACTGATGATTTTTCATCGCGTGCAGCGGCGGCGTGCCGGCGATACAGACAACCGGCGAAGATTCGGCATAGGCCCCGGCGATGCCGGACAACGCGGCCAGGTCGCCTACGCCGTAGGTGACGATCAGCGCGCCGGCGCCTTTTATCCGGGCGTAACCGTCGGCGGCGTAGGAGGCATTCAATTCATTGCAGTTGCCGACAAACGTCAGCCGCGCGTCGCTTTCCAGCAGCTCCAGCAGGCTCAGGTTATAGTCGCCGGGCACGCCGTAAATGCGATCGACGTTCAGGGCGTGAAGCTGTTGCAGAATGAATGACCCGATAGTTATTTTCATTGATTGCTCCGGATTATTTATCTTTATTTTGTCAGGCGAAAATCAGCAAAAATAAATTGCTGGCGATGTTGTGTCGTTAGCTTTAACAGTTATTTAAAGTGTCGGCTTGTTCAAGAGACGGTCGGCAGGCGGTGAATGCGCAGTTTGTATTCGGTGCTTTACGCAATTAATCACTGTATAAATAGTATGGATATTAAATGTCAGGGGAAGGCGGTATTTTTCATTGACGCCATTTCGGCAGAAAAGCGGCGGCGCATTGGCATTTATCATGATGTACTGCGGATTAACCGGTACTTTTGACGGCGCGTTAAATCCCATTGGGCCGTACAACGTTTTTTCCCGCCGAAGAAAAGCAGGCCCTGGCGCAAAGACGCATTTTGGTGATCCGCCGCACGCTTATTTCAAGAAACCATCCTGTAACCAACTAAAAACAAAAAATTAACAATGATCGTTTTTTATTCGCGCTATTTTGTCAGCCTTACTTTACGGATGCCGCAGTGCGCGCCACGTCGGGTCGGCGTTAAAATGTGCCGTCGCGGGCGTTAATATAACGTGGCAGCCATCACATTCCGTGCGAACGGATACGTAAACTTTTCTCTACGTGCATGCAGATGGCGTATACCTAGCAGAGAGGCCGACGCCCTGGCGGCGCCGACCGGCGGGGGGATACCGATGAAAAGCTATCGACATATTCTGGTGCTGATTCATGACGAGCGTGATGGCCTGCCGTTGCTGCGTCAAACGGTGGCGATGGCGCGGGGGCTGCCGATCGCCATCACCGTCGGCCACCTTGATGCCGATTATGCGGAGCTGGAGTACGGCAGCGACGCGCTGGTCAAAGATCGCCAGGCGCAGGAGGTGATCGCCGCCAAGGCGATGCTGAGCCGGCTGGTGTGCGCCGTCGATGCGCCGGTTGCGGTGAAGGAGATCGTCACCATTCGGCGCTTTAAGGACGTGAGCGATTTTATCCGTCAGGCCGGCATCGATCTGGTGGTGGTCGGGCACCAAAACCGTCTGTTCGGTCTTTATTCCTCTTATTCCCTGGAGTTTGTGAACCGTCTCGATGTCGATGTGTTGGTCAAGCACCTTGCCCGCAAGTAGAGCGTGACAAAGCGGATTTTTCCCACGGTTTTGCCGCAAGAAAGGCGTTAACATACAAAGGCCGGCGCAACCCGTTATTAGTTATTGGGAATTTTCCGGCGCTAAACTTAACCAAGTAGCAACGAGCGTTGGATAAATTAGATACGGCTTGATCTTGCCGGGGCTATCGGTAAGAATCTTCGGCCGTATTTTTACAGGAGCTTTACGATGTTTCTCAAACGGACTCTTTTGGCATGTTCTCTGGCGTTGATATTTCCTGCACTACCTTCTTATGCTGAGGTTGGTACAGAAAGTGGCAATACCGCGCAGGCTGAAAAACCGGGTCTATGGCAGCGTTTTACCGATAACGTGAAGGAGACCTGGAACAACTCGCCTAACCACGATCTCTATATCCCGGCCATCACCTGGCACAACCGCTGGACTTACGACGACGAGAAGATCGATAAGTACAACGAGCGCCCGTGGGGCGCCGGTTACGGTATTTCCCGCTACGACAGCGACGGCGACTGGCACGGCCTCTATATCATGGCGTTCAAGGACTCCTTCAACAAGTGGGAGCCGATCGGCGGCTACGCCTATGAAAAGATCTGGCGCCCGCTGGATGACAAGGATTTTCGCCTGGGGTTGGGCTTCACCGCCAGCATCACCGCGCGCGACAACTGGAATTACATTCCTATTCCGGCGCCGCTGCCGTTGGCTTCTATCGGTTATCAGCGTCTGACGTTCCAGGCGACCTACATTCCCGGCACTTATAACAACGGCAACGTGTTTTTCGCCTGGCTGCGCTGGCAGTTCTAAACTTCCTGAATTCTGAAAAACGGCGCGGTGCCAAGATAAAAGGAACTTGTCGCCGCCGCCGGCGTCGGAAGGGTATCCCGGCGCGCTGCGCCGATTGCATGCCGTTATTACAGGAGTTTTACCACTATGATCACCAAACATCGTTTACTGCTGGCTTTGGCGTTGTCCGCTACTTTGGCCAGCGGCGCCTCTCAGGCTGCCGGGCTGATGGATTCCCTCAGCAGCGCGGCGGGCGAACTGAGCAAGTCGGGCGGCGACAGCAGCGGCGGCATGTCGCTCTCCTCGCTGACCGGCCTGTTGAACGGTGGCGACAAGGCGTTGAGCTCCAGCAGCATGACCAACGCCGCCGGTATCCTGCAGTACTGCGTGAAAAACAACGTGCTGTCGGCTAACGGCGCCGAAGGGGTGAAAGATCAGCTGCTCAGTAAGCTGGGCATCACCAGCACCGAAAACGCCAAGAGCCAGGATTATCAGCAGGGCCTGGGCGGCTTGCTGCAGACCGGTGAAGGCAAGAGCCTGGATCTGAACAGCCTGGGCGCCTCGCAGATCACCGAGAAGGTGAAGCAAAAAGCCTGCGATCTGGTGCTGAAACAGGGTAAATCCTTTATTTCATGATGACGGGACGGCGGAGCGCTCCGCCGTTCGTTCTTTTGCATAAGCTGGAAAAATGAAAAAAGCGTTGATGCTTTCCCTGCTGGCAGGGATGACGATGTTGCAGGGGTGTTCCGTGAAATCCAACGATGCGCCGCCACCACCGCAGGTTAAACCGATCGGCATGGCCAACCCGGCCGACGTGTACTGCACCCAAATCGGCGGCAAACTAAATGCCAAAGAAAACGCAGCGGGTCAGTATTCCACCTGTACCTTGCCAAGTGGGCAGGAAATTGAAAGCTGGGAACTGTTCCGCCGCGATCACCCGGTGAAAAAGTAACCCTTTGCGGCGCCGGTTCCTCCGCCCGGCGCCCGATCAGAATTGGCGATCCCCTATCGGCTGCAGTTGCAGGCTGCCGTCCTTCTGTAACGTCAGCGGCATGCGCCAATCGCTCTGTTTATCCAGGTTGAACGGCCTGGAGCGGAACATGCAGCCGGTCTTGATGTTCTTGATTTTCATCACGTGTTCCGCATCCGCATTGATTTTCACCTCGAAACTGCCGGTGGCCGGAATAAAGACTTCCGCCAACTGCTGCGCCGCTGCCGGCGTCTCCAGCTTGACCAGCACCGCGAAATCGTTGCTCCGATTATCCAGCGTCAGCCGATGCAGGCCGGTCACGGGCAGGCTGATGGGCTGATGCAGATAGCCGGCTGAAGCGGGCCACGGTTGCCCGGCATTGTCATGCAGCGGCCCACCGCACTGTTCACGCGCTTCGCGCAGCGGCATTTCGCGCTTTATTGCTCGGTTGTAATCGGTAGGGGCGGCGAGGCTGAACTCGTCGTCATATTGGTGAGCGCGTAGGTAGCGCTTGGCACCGAGCACCCCGACGGCGACCAGCATGAAGAACAGAAATATCCTCAGGCGATTTTTAAAAATCAGCCCGAACAGCTTCCCGGGTAGTTGAAACAGCCACCTTGCGATCGTCAATAACATCGTTTTCCCTTAGCGTCCAAGCCGTTACGTCTGCGGTAACTTCGCTTGCCTCAGTATAGCCAACATCCCGCAGGCGAAAATCCTGCACGGTAATTTTTCTTTCGTCGTGGATTGTACGTTTTTGTTTGTTTATGTACATTTGTGATCACTTTAGCGTCACCGGGTTTATGCGATGTCCAAACTGTTACCGAATGAGCGCCACCAGGCCATTCTCGATACGCTCCGCCAACAGGGGCGAGTGCTGGCCCTGGAGATGGCGCAGCGGCTGAATACCACCGAAGCGACAATCCGCCGCGACCTGCGCCAGTTGGCGGCGCAGAACCTGTGCAAACGCATCTATGGCGGCGCGTTGGCGCCGACACCGGCCGAAGGCCCTGTCGCGGCGCGCGTAGCGCTAAGCGGTGATGAGAAGCTGGCGCTGGCGCAGACCGCGCTGGGGTTGATCGGCGAAGAGCAGCTGCTCTTCCTCGACGCCGGCAGCACCCACCTGTATCTGGCGGATCTGTTGCCGCGCGATCGGCGTTTGACGGTGGTGACCAATGCGTTGAGCATCGCCGGCAAAATGCTGGAGCGGCCTGGGATCCGCACCATCCTGATCGGCGGTGAGCTGGATGCGCAGGTCGGCGGCTGCGTGGATGCCAAGGCGGCGGAAGAGATCGACGGCTTTCATTTCGATCTGGTGTTTACCGGCATCTGCGCCTACGACCCGGACGGCGGTTTCTCCGCGCTGAGCTACCAGGACGCCACCTTCAAAAAACGGCTGCTGACGCGCGCCGGCAGCGTGGCGGTGCTGTGCACCCGCGACAAACTCAACACCTACGCCCCTTACCCCTTCCTGCCCGCCGTGCGGGTGGATCATCTGGTGACGGCGCGCGGTGCGCACCCGCAGCTCGAACAGCAGGTGGCGCAGGGCGGCGGCCAGGTCTGGCATAGCGATTTATCGACCGGAGAATGACGATGAAAATAGCCCATGTTGCCCTGTGGACCCGCGATATCGACGCGCAGCTGGCGTTCTGGCAGCGCTATTTCAATGGCGAAGCGGGGGAGGAGTACGTCAGCCGCAACCGGCCGGGGTTCGTTTCCCGCTTTGTCAGCCTGGCGGCCGGGCCGACGCTGGAGATCATGCGCGTGCCGACGTTGCTGCCGGCGCAGGCTCAGGAGGAGCGGGTGGGGTGGGCGCACATCGCGCTGTCGTTGGGGGATGAGCGGCAGGTCGATCGGTTGGCGCAGCGCGCGCAGCAGGACGGTATCTTGCAGTCTGCGCCGCGCTGGACCGGCGACGGCTTCTACGAGGCCGTCATCCGCGATCCGGACGGCAACGCGATCGAAATCACGGCCTGATCACTCCTCTTCGATGCTGGCGAACTGCTCACCCAGATAATCGAGCAGCAGCCGCACCGCCGGCAACAGGCCGCGCCGCGACGGGTAGACCGCATGCACCACGCCGCCCTGCGGCTGCCAACCGGGCAGCAGCTGCACCAGCTCGCCGCGCAGCATGTCGTCGCGCATCATCATCGCCGGCAGCTGAACGATGCCGGCACCGGCGATGGCGGCGGTGCGCAGCATCAGCATGTCGTCGGTGACCAGCCGCGGCGTGTGTTCCCACTCCACCCGTTCGCCCTGCGGGCCGGTCAGCCGCCATTGGTGCTGCGCGCGCGCCGGGCCGAGATCGAGCGTCGGGTATTTGCGCAGGTCTTCCGGCGTTTGCACCGGCCCGAGGGTGCGCACCAGCGCCGGGCTGGCGGCGACGCACCAGGTGCGCTGCGCCAGGATCTTCAGCACCAGATCGCTGTCCTCCAGCGGTGGCGGCCGCACGCGGATCGCCAGATCCAGCCCTTCACCCACCACATCTACCCGGCGGTTGGTGGCCTCCAGATGCACCGTCACCTTGGGATAATCGGCCATAAAGGCCGCCACCATACTGCCGACGCGGGTGTGCAGGATCGCCACCGGGCACGACATACGCACCGTGCCGCAGGGTTCGGCGCGCGTTTGTTCGATCGCCTGCTGCGCCGCTTCCGCTTCCACCAGCATCGCCTTGCAGTGTGCGTAATAGTTTTGGCCGACCTCGGTCACCGAGAAACGCCGCGTCGAGCGCTGGATCAGGCGCACGCCCAGCCGTTCTTCCAGCAGCGCCACGCGGCGGCTGAGCTTGGATTTGGGAATGCCCAGCGCCCGCCCGGCGGGAGCAAATCCCTGGTGATCGACCACGCTGGCGAAGAAAAACAGATCGTTCAGATCGGTCAGCATCGCATCCCTTATCGTTCTACCAGTAGAACACTGAGTGTACATCTTGCCTACTACTGCAGCAAACCCCGGCGGATTAAACTTCTGCCATCAACTTAAGGCCGTGAGGTCTGAAACGGGAGTTCAAGATGAAAAAAATCCTCGGTATTCACAACAGCCCGGAAGCGCACTGGGTCGGCAACGGTTTCCTGGTGAATTCGCTGTTCTCTTATAACGATTTGGGGGCGGAAATGAGCCCGTTCCTGCTGCTGGATCACGCGGCGCCAACCAAATTCCGCTCTGCCTCCGGCACCCGCGGCGTGGGTCAGCACCCGCATCGCGGTTTTGAAACGGTGACCATCGTCTATCAGGGCGAAGTGGAACACCGCGACTCGACCGGTAGCGGCGGGGTAATTGGCCCCGGCGACGTCCAGTGGATGACCGCCGCCTCCGGCATTCTGCACGAAGAGTTCCATTCGCGGGACTTCTCGCGCAAGGGCGGCACCATGGAAATGGTGCAGCTGTGGGTCAATCTGCCGGCCAAGGACAAAATGGCTGAGCCGGGTTACCAGACGCTGCTGAACGCCGATATTCCGGTGGTTCCGCTGGCGGACGGCGCAGGGCAGGTGCGGGTGATCGCCGGTGACTTTGGCGGCCACGCCGGCCCGGCGCGCACCTTCAGCCCGCTCAACGTGTGGGACATGAAGTTGAACGCCGGCCACACCACCACGCTGACGGTGAAAGAAGGCCATACGCTGGCGCTGGTGATGCTGCACGGCGCGATCCTGGTCAACGGCGAAGACGTGGTGCGCGAAACCCAAATGGTGCGTTTCGACCGGGCGGGGGATTCGATCACTATCGAAGCCAACAACGACGTCGCGCTGTTGGTGCTGAGCGGTGAACCGATCGATGAGCCTATCGTCGGCTACGGCCCGTTCGTCATGAACAGCGACGCGGAAATCCAGCAGGCGTTTCGCGACTTCAACAGCGGCAAGTTCGGCAGCATGAACGCCGAAGCGAGCGCCGGCTGACCGCAGGCGCCCGAGCCGGGAAGCACTCTCCGGCTCAGGCGCTACACTTAAACCTCAACGCCCCGTCCCCGCGGCGGGGCGTTTCATCCGCAACATCAACCCCCACAGGAGTAAACCATGACTGCAAATTACAAGCGCCTCGACAAGGACCAGGCTGCCGTATTGCTGGTGGATCATCAGGCAGGGCTGCTTTCGCTGGTGCGCGATATCGATCCCGATCGGTTTAAAAACAACGTGCTGGCGTTGGGTGATTTAGCGAAATATTTCAACCTGCCGACCATTCTGACCACCAGTTTTGAAAACGGCCCCAACGGCCCGCTGGTGCCGGAGTTGAAAGCCCAATTTCCCGATGCCCCTTTTATTCCGCGCCCCGGCCAGATCAACGCCTGGGACAACGACGACTTCGTCAAGGCGGTGAAAGCCACCGGCCGTAAACAGCTGATCATCGCCGGTGTGGTGACCGAAGTGTGCGTGGCATTCCCGGCGCTGTCTGCGCTCAATGAAGGTTTCGAGGTGTTTGTGGTGACCGACGCCTCCGGCACGTTCAATGAGCTGACGCGTCAGTCGGCCTGGAGCCGCATGGAGGCCGCCGGCGCGCAGCTGATGACCTGGTTCGGCGTCGCCTGCGAGCTGCACCGCGACTGGCGCAACGATATCGAAGGGCTGGGCACGCTGTTCTCCAACCATATCCCGGACTACCGCAATCTGATGACCAGCTACAACACGCTGGCCGGCGGCAAGTAACGCGATAGATGGGCAGTATTTGCTGCCCATCATCTGTATCTAGATCCTGTATAAGTGCCAATAATAGTTCACTCGCTATAAATTCCCATCTGTTAATGCTTCCCTCTTTATTGTGATCGGCTATAGGTCTTTGTGCTCCCATTTTGATTAAGGCTATTTGTTCTGCTATATAGCTAATAATTAATGCTAATTTTATTAAATACTGACGGAGTTCTATTTAAGAGCCCCACTTTGTAGCAAGAAAAGTACTTTTTAACGTGTGATTTAAGACTACAGCGATTTAACACAGCAGAGGGGTGGTTGATGAATGCATTCAGAGATAAGCTTAAGGCCCATGTTCTTCATGTGGCCTCTGTTGGCCAGCATTGCAATACTGAGGAAACAACTAAGCAGGCATTAATTTTGCCGTTATTAGAAACCTTAGGCTTTCATCCGTATGATCCGACTAAGGTGAAGGCTGAGTATGGTGCTGATTTTCCAGGTGTTAAGGTGGGTGAGCGCGTTGATTACGCCCTTTTTTGCCATGCGGTTCCCGTCATGTTCATCGAGGCGAAGTCTTTCAGTCAAAATCTGTCAAATCATAGCCCTCAGCTATCTCGTTATTTTAATGCGACACCAGAGGTCACGGTTTCTGCAATAACCAATGGAAAAGAATGGCGATTTTTCACCGATTTGAAAGATAAGAACATCATGGATGATACGCCATTCCTGAAAATAGATTTTAATAATCTAAATGATTCTGATATTGATCAGCTATATAGATTTAGGCACGACCAATTTCAGCCTGAAGCACTGCGGACGTTAGCTGAAGAAAGTATCTATCTGACTTCATTTACAAAAACTATCAGCGCTAGCCTTCGAGACGTTGATTCAGATTTTGTTCGTTATGTGGCAAGTCGCTCTAACGTTCAGCGTCAGCTAAACCAACGTTTTTTGGACACAATAACGCCATTGGTTCGTTTGGCTGTTGAAAAAGCGGTGAGTGCGATGGTCGTTTCTGGCCTGTCAGTGACGTCGGAAAATGTTGTAGCGTCTGAATCTTCAGATGAAGGTGAAACGCAAAACAGACCCGATCCGCTCGCCCCGATCGTTGATCCCGAGAATAGTAAAATAGTGACGACCTTTGCAGAAAGGTGCTTGTTTGACAATGTGGCGATGATCTTGGGCGCTGAGGCAGAGCTGATTGCGAAAGACACGGAAAGCTATTACAGCATCCTCTTTCAAGGGAAGACGACGCGTTGGATTCTGCGTTATTTCGACAATAAGCAACGCCCAACCATTTTGCTTCCGCTTGAGATAGACGATGCCAGGCTGGCTGAGATAACTCGCGCTGGCCTGGAGTTGGCTGCAGGGGGGCATATCATTATCGACCGCCCGGAAAATATTTTGCGGCTAACGGGTTTGATCGTTGATTCTTACCAATATTGTATTAACGACGAAAACTTTAGGCAGAAGAGAAAAGATAAGCAGGAAAGCTAGCTCATACCCCGTTAAGGGGTTGATTAGAAAAATAACATGAAGAGTTTCCACGCAGGGTGGCATGCGCCGTGTGGAAGGATGGAAAAATCAGAATATTTACCAAATCTTCTGTTTTCATCACGTTAAACGCGGGATGTAAGCAAAACGCAGCGGGGCGAAAAGGTAGCGAAAAGCGGCTTTCTCATTGGCCGGGGGCGGGGTAGCGTAATCCCGAACCCGGCAAATGAGGCTAATTCAATGAAACAAGCAATCAAGATCCTGGCGCTGCCCTGCATGGGCGCGGCGCTGTTGTTCAGTGCGGGCGCGATGTCGGCCCCCGAGGCGCCTGCGGCGGATGAACCGATGCGCATGCCGCCTTTCCCGGGCGGGCACCCGCCCAAGCCGGGGTTCTGCCACGGTGGTGAGCTGTTCTGCGCCACCTCGGCCAGCGACAATCCGGTAGAAACCATCAACAAACTGACGGCGGTGATCCCGGTGGGCAGCGCCAAACATTACGAGGTGCGCGTCGCGGTGGTGGCCGTGCCTGACGCCCCGCCTGCGCCTTAACGGGCCATGTCATCCCGCTCTGGTTCGCATGCCCAAGGCGCGTTAGGCTAAGGCGATCGTTTATCGGGAGGCGGGATGACCCTTTTATCACTATTTCCTTATCTCCAGCCCGGCGATCGCGCGCTGTTGTTCGACGGCGAATGCAATCTGTGTCACGGGCTGGTGAGATATCTTATTCGCGCCGATCGGCAGCGGCGCATTCTGTTGGCGACGGTGCAATCCGTCGAAGGGCAGGCGATCCTGCGGGCGTTGGGGTTGCCGACCGATCGTTTCGATTCTGTGGTCTATGTTGAGCAGGGGCGCTATTGGCTGCGCTCGGCGGCGCTGTTTCAGGCGTTGCGACAAGTGGGGTGGCCGTACCGCGTGTTGGCGCTGGCGCGTTTCCTGCCGCCACGGCTGGCGGACAGGTTCTACGACGCGGTCGCCGGCAATCGCTACCGGCTGTTTGGCCGCAACGACGGCACCGGTCTGCCGGGCGCCGAGCAGCCCGGGCGCTATCTGCCTCGGCGGGAACCGCCGGCCTGAGCTTTACGCTTCTTTACCATCCAACCGCTTGAAATATCAGCACTCCAGCCTCATATAATGGAGCGTTCAGCCAACAAGGAGCGCGTATGGGAATCAGTGAAGAAGAGCACATCCGCCGTTTGACCCAGGAGAAAAACGACATGGGCAATACGGCGAAATGGGTGGCGATCGTTTCCGCCGTGTATTTTGCCTTGATGGTGTTTTACGGCCACCCGACCGGCGTGTTGGCGATGTCGGGCGCGGTGTTCATCGTTTCTGCGACCACCTGGCTGAAAAAGCGTCAAAAGGTCAAGTCTTACCGTATGGCGTTGGCCAAAATCAGCGACGATCAGCCCTGATACCCGCTGCGTTTTAGCGTATAGACCAGGCTCGGCGCCGCGCCGGGCACGTCATCCAGCGTATCCACCCGCTGTAAGCCGACCTTTTCCAACACCCGCCACGAGGCCTGATTTTCCTCGCGCACAATGGCGGAAATCTCATCCATTTCCAGCCCGATAAAACCGTATTGCAATGAAGCCCGCGCCATCTCGGTAGCCAGCCCGATCCCCCACACGCGAGTGTCGAAGCGATAGCCGAGGTTCACGGTGCGCTGCGCGCCGAGCGGTTTCCAGGATAACCCGCCAAAGCCGATAATCGAATCCGGCCGTTCGCGCAGGGCGATCGCCCAGGAGCCGTAGCCGTGTTGCCGCCACCCGGCGAGCCGGTCTTGTAGCGCCGAAGCGGCCTGTGCTTCGCTGGTGAGCGGGCCGGCGGGGTTGAAGCGCTGAGTTTGCGGATCGCCAAAGATGGCGTAGAAGCGCTCAAGATCCGCCATCACTGGCGGCCGCATCTGCAGGCGCTCACTGAAGAAAGGGGCTGAAGGATTAAAGCTCGGCATCGTGTCTCCCGGCCGGATAAATGAACAGCGTTCACTGTAGTCCAGATCGGTGAAACGGGAAATCCCCCCCCTGCGGATGAGAGGGGGAGAGGGGCATTACAGGAAGGAATCGTCGTCGTCGTTGTAATCGTCGGCGTAATCCGTGTCGTCCTGGTAGTTGGCGTTCTGGAAGCCGTTGTCCTGGTTCAGGAAGCTGCTGCCGTCGCCGTTGTTGAAGGTATCAAGGTTGTTGGAGGCGTCGAAATTGCGCATCGCGCTGTCGTCCAGCGGCGCCGGGTTTTCCTCGATAATATTCACGATCTCCTGCGGCTGAGAATGGCGGAACATGCCGGTCAGCATGTCGGCCAATACTACGCCGCCGGCGACGCCCGCCGCCGTTTGCAACGCCCCACCCAGGAAACCACCGGCGCGTGAAGGCGCCGCCTGTTGCGGTTGGGCGTAGGCAGGCTGCTGCGGCTGCGAGTAGCCCCCTTGCTGCGCGTTGTTCCAGGCCGCCGTATTTTGCTGCTGCGCCTGATACTGTTCACGCGGGCTCGGCGTGCTGCGGCTGCCGCCGCCGAACAGGCCGGCCAGGAAGCCGCCGCTGCTCTGTTGGCTGTTGGCGGTTTGCTGCAGCTGCGCGACCTGGGCTTCCAGCTCTTTAACCCGCTGGTCCATCTGCTTGAGCGCCGCTTCCTGAATGATCATTGCCTGCGCCATGTAGTAAGGGGCGGAAGGCTGTTCGCGAATATGCTGATTGATTTGCTGCTCTGCCTGGAGATCCCGTGGGCCAGTCTTGGTCTCGGCTTCTTTCAGGCGGCCAAACAGACCATCGATAAGGCGTTGTTCTTCGGATTGCATAGGAGTACCTCAGGAGATAAAAAACGGTGCTGGATGATCACTATCATCGGTAACTCTCACCCTAGCGCGTTTGTATGAACCAATAAATAAATGGCGGGTAAACCTGTCTATGAATTTGTTACCAATTACGGCAGCGGGATCAGCATCACCAGCTTCAGACCGCCGTGTTCCGCCGGGTGGAAGGTGAGCTGACGATAGCGCAGCGCGCCTTGCTGAGGGTGGTCGAACGCGCGTTCGCCGCCTTCGCGCGCCATCACGTCATGTTGTTTCCACCAGTGATTAAAGTCTGCGCTGTTGTGCGTCATGTTGCGTACGAAGGCGCGCATCTCTTCGGTATTTTGATGATGGCTGGTTTCGGCGCGAAACTCGGCCACCACGCGGCGAGCGCGCTCTTCCCAATCGCTGACCAGCGTTTTCGCCAGCGGGTGGAAGAACATGAAATGCAACAGGTTAGGGCTGTTGGCCACATCCAGCCAACCGCTGAACAGCGCTGCCGCCTGCGGGTTCCAGGCGACGACGTTCCAGGTCACGTCCAGCAGATAGCAGGGCACCGTCATCTGGTGCACGCTTTGCAGCACCGCGTCATTGGCGGTTTCATGGTGCATTTCCTGTTCAGGGTCGGCGACGCGTGCCAGGGTAAACAGGTAGTGGCGTTCGGCGGGGCCGAGCCGCAGCGCCTTGGCGATACGCGCCAGCGTGAAGGGGGAAATGGACACCTCGCGGCCCTGCTCGATCCAGGTATACCAGGTGGCGCTGATACCGCTGATTTGCGCCAGCTCTTCACGGCGCAGGCCGCTGGTGCGGCGGCGCGAGGAGCTGGGCAGGCCGATCATTTCCGGCGTGATGCGTTCGCGGTGCGCGCGCAGAAACGCGCCGAGGGCTTTTGGCCCGGATAAGGCTTCTGATGACATAGCGTGGTACCTATTTATACCAGGATAACTGCTCATATTGTACCCGTATAGTAGCCTGATTATAGTAGCCGAAAGCCTTCAGGCACAGGCGCAAGCCGGATAATAACGGGAGCAAACATGAGCATCAGCAACAGCCATAAAAACGCGGTAGATCGGCAGTTCGGCGAGCAGGCCAACGCCTACTTAACCAGCGCGGTGCATGCGCAGGGCAAGGATTTGCAACGCCTCACGCAGTTACTGGAGCCGCACGCCGACGCGCGCCTGCTCGATCTGGGCTGCGGCGCCGGGCACGCCAGCTTCACGGCGGCGGCCAGTGTGGCGCAGGTGGTGGCCTACGATCTGTCGGCACAAATGTTGGCGGTGGTGGCGCAGGCGGCGGCGGAAAAAGGCCTGAGTAATATTCAGCTGCAGCAGGGCGTGGCGGAGTCCTTGCCGTTTGAGGACGATGGCTTCGATCTGGTGATCAGCCGCTATTCGGCGCATCACTGGCACGATGTCGGCCAGGCGCTGCGCGAAGTCAGGCGGGTATTGAAGCCGGGCGGCAGGGCGATCTTTATGGACGTGGTTTCGCCGGGGCACCCGCTGCTGGATATCTACCTGCAAACCGTAGAAGTGCTGCGCGACACCTCGCACGTGCGCAACTATGCGCCGGGCGAGTGGTTGGCGTTATTGACCGAGGCTGGGCTGGTGGTGCGCGAGGTGACGTCGGATCGGTTGATGCTGGAGTTCGGCAGCTGGGTGGCGCGCATGCGCACGCCGGCGCACTTCGTTACCGCGATCCGTGCGCTGCAACAAAGCGTGTCGCAGGAGGTAGCGGCGCATTTCGCCATTCAGCCGGACGGCTCCTTTACCAGCGATATCATGATGTTTGTCGTGACGAAGGGCTGAAAGCAACGGGGCAGCCGATGAAGGCTGCCCCGTGAAACGCGATCGACTGCGATGCGCTTATTTTTTGTCTTCCAGCAGGCAGCGATAGATCAGGCCGCCGATAATGCCGCCGACCAGCGGCACCAGCCAGAACACCCACAGCTGCTGCAGCGCCCAGGTGCCCTGGAAGATCGCTACGCCGGTGCTGCGCGCCGGGTTAACGGAGGTGTTGGTCACCGGGATGCTGATCAGGTGGATCAGGGTCAGCGTCAGGCCGATCGCCAGCGGAGCAAAGCCTGCCGGCGCGCGTTTGTCGGTCACGCCATGAATAACGATCAGGAAGAAGGCGGTCAGTACCAGCTCAATCACGATCGCGGCTTGCAGAGAGTAACCGCCCGGTGAGTGCTCGCCGTAACCGTTGGAGGCGAAACCGCCTGCGGTGGCGTCGAAACCGGCTTTGCCGCTGGCGATCAAATACAGCACCGCCGCTGCGGCGATACCGCCGATCACCTGAGCGATAACGTAAGGGATCACGTCTTTCGCCGCGAAACGGCCGCCGGCGAATAAGCCGACGGTGACCGCCGGGTTAAAATGCCCACCGGAAATATGGCCGACGGCATAGGCCATCGTCACCACGGTCAGACCGAAAGCAAGCGCGACGCCGAGGAAACCAATACCCAGCTGTGGGAATGCCGCTGCTAATACTGCGCTACCACAACCACCAAACACCAACCAAAATGTGCCAAAAAATTCAGCAAAAAGTCGCTTTGACATAGATTCCATCCTGCGGAATAGACTAACGGGCGTTAGCACTAAAAACTATAGAACAGCTTTTCCCATTCAGGCAGATATTCTATAGACTTTTCTTAATGCACCTTGAATAACGGCGGTATTAAATCGCCGGTATTTTATTTTGTCTATGAGAAAAGTGGCGTTTTTCGCCGTGCCGGCGCGCGTTTGCCGATTTTTTTATCTTTGATATAAGAATTTACCCTAAGCGAATTGACGGGGTATTTTCGGATGGTTTTTTCCAGCGGTTTTCTCCATTCAATACGCTCATGTTAATTGTTAATTCCTATTTGCCAGTCAAGCTTATTGAATATTGCACATTTTACGCAGCGCCTATTGTCATCTCAGTGTCATGCTAAATTAATATCTTCTTGTGCCTGACAATGCTTCATTCAACCTCGGGTAAAAACCATGAAAATAAAATCGCTATCCCTGCTGTTGGCTTCACTGTTTCCTGTATTGACTTACGCTGCAGATATTGAGGTGGCGCGTTATGTGGTCGGCTTCCCCGGCGGGGAACACGTTGCCTATCAGGGGGCATTTGCCAAAAACTTCCCGCAGGGATTGCCGATGGGGATTGGCTCTGGGCTGACGTTCAACAGAAAGCAGGGCGACGAGCTGGTGCTGACGACGTTAACCGATCGCGGCCCTAATGCCGATGCCCCGGCGGTGGGCAAGCGCGAGGCCAAGATTTTCGCCAATCCGCAATTTGTGCCGTTGTTGATGGACATCCGTATCGGCGGCGGCAAGGCCGTGGCCGAGAATGCGCGGCCCTTGCATGACGCGCAAGGGCAAATCAGCGGGCTGCCGCTGCCGGGGGAGCTAATTGGTTCCACCAACGAAGTGGCGTTGAATGACGCATTGCAACCGCTGTCCGGCGATCGCCGTGGGCTGGATACCGAAGGCATTACCGGTGACGGCAACGGGGGCTATTGGTTGTGTGATGAGTACGGTCCGTTTCTGATCCATATCGACGGCAAAGGTAAAATCCTCGCCAAATATGGCCCGACGCCGCAGGCCGGTGAGCAGGCGGTGGCGGGCGGTTTGCCGAACATGCTGAAATGGCGTCAGCCTAACCGCGGTTTTGAGGGGCTGACCCGGATGCCGGATGGGCGAATTCTGGCGGCGGTGCAAAGCACGCTGGATGTCGACGGGAAAAGCAAAAACAAGGCGCAGTTTACCCGGTTGGTAAGCTTCGATCCGCGCAATGGCAACACCGCCATGTATGGCTATCCCATCGATATCGACAGCTATAAAAAAGCCAAAGATGCCAAGATTGGCGATGTCGTGGCGTTGGACAACCAGCGTATCTTGTTGATTGAACAGGGAAGCGGTAAAGATAACACGATGATCAACAAGATCTATCTGGTAGATCTCGCGCAGGCCAGCGATCTGAGCGCGTTTGACGGCCAGGGTAAAGCGCTGGAGTTCGACGACGCGAAAGAGTTGGCTAAACGCGGTGTAAAGCTGGCGCAGAAACGGGAAGTGGCGGATCTGCGTCAATTGGGCTGGCGCCAGGAGAAAGCGGAAGGGTTGGCGCTGATCGACGATCGCACGCTGGCGGTGATCAATGACAACGACTTTGGCTTGCAGGCTAAGCTGGTGGATGCATCGCCAAAGAGTAAGAAAATCGGCGACTACCAGCTGGAGAAAGAGGGGCGGTTGAGCCTCGACGGCGACAAGACCGACGCCCGCATCGAGTTGCGGCCTCTGGAGCAGCCGGAGTCGCTGAGCGAGCTCTGGGTGCTCACCCTGCCGCACCCCTTGAAGTGACCGGCATCGGGGGCGATAGCGCCCCCGTCAGACCGTTGACAAAGGAGGAAAAAACGTGGTTTTTCCTCCTTTGTGGCCATCAGCCGAAAATCAATAAATTGATTTTCCTTGTTTTTTATCCGCTGCTCTCTGCAAACCCGGCAATGGCATGAGGTTTGTCATCAATCTCACAGCGGGGGCGGTGACGCCCCCGTTTGATTCAGGCTTCGGCATGCCGCTGCGGTGCTCTGCCGCGCGATATGCTCTCCCATACTGCCACCATCACCATGATCAGCGTCGTCAGGCCGTTGACCATCAGCTGGTCGGTTAAATAGGCGACGGGGGCCAGCACCGCCAGCGCCAGCAGCCCGGCCAGGTGCGACAGCGGGAAGCGGTGGTACACCAGGCGTTTATACAGTGCGTTGGCGAACAGGTAGAGCGCCGGGCCGAGCAGCAGCACCGCCGCCGTGGCGTTTTGGATGCGGCCGTCGGGATGGGCGATCACCAGCTCGTTGGCCACGGCGCAGACGATGATCGCCCCCACCAGCGCGACGTGCACGTAATGGAAGTAAGCGCCCAGCTGGCCGGGATTTTCCGCCTGGCTGATAGCGTGGCTGCCGGCTTTGCTGCTGGTGTCGAAGTAGACCCACCACATCGCCAGGCTGCCGAGAAAGGCCACCAGCGAGGCGATAAGCACCGGCAGGCTCCAGCTTTCCATCTCGCTCAGGGTGGCGCCGGTGATCAGAATGGTTTCCCCCAGCGCCACGATCACGAACAGCTGGCAACGCTCCGCCAGATGGTGGCCTTCGATGGTCCATTCGCTGCTGCTGTCCGAGCGCCCCAACACCGGCAGGCGGAAGCCGAACATCGGCGAGACGTATTCGCACAGCACGGCGACCGCCCACAGCGCCAGGCGGGCGTTGCCTTCAGCCAAGCCGCCGGCGATCCAGAAGACGGCGGAAATACACAGCCAACCGAGGATGCGGCGAAAGTTTTGTTTTAACGGGTGGCCGGGCGCCAGCAGGCGGAGCACCGCGATTGTGCGCCCAACTTGAATGGCCACGTAGAACAGCGCGAAGATCAGACCGCGCTCGCCAAACGCCTGCGGCAATGCGGCGGCGGCGAACAGCCCCAGCAGCATGATCGCGAACAGCAGCAGGCGGATCTGACGGGTATCAGGATTGAACCAGTTGGTGACCCAGGCGGTGTATTGCCAGGCCAGCCAGACGGCGAACCACAGCAACAGGGTTTCCAGCGCGCCGATCAACGTCAGGTGGTGCAACAGATAGTGGGAAAGTTGGGTCACGGCGAAGACGTAGATCAGATCGAACAGCAGCTCGGAAAATGACACCGAGGCTCCCTGACCGTCACGCACCCGTAGTAAGCTTTGCGACATAAACATTCTTCCTTAAAGGGTAAGCCACAAAAACAGCGTAGCTCAGCGCACCCCGGCGGGTAAAAAAATCTTAAATAGCGACGGAACGCATTCTTTATCTCTCACTGTCTTTAATTGTTCATGAAATAGGGATAAGGTGAATGCTATAAAGCCGTTCTCGCCAGAAAATACACACTCGCTATTACTTCCTCCTTATTATCCTCACAATGATTGATGTTCTTTACGTTGCATGACGTCCGTTTGCATTGGCTGGCGGATAATTAACATCACTGACAACGAGCTAATAAACAAGAACACCTGGAGTCAATCATGAAATTTATCCCAAGCATCGCAGCAGTATTGATCGCCGCCGCTTCTTTCTCCACTTTCGCCGCGCCGCTGTCGTCGGTGAAACCGGTCAACAGCGAGCAGGCCGCCAATCTGCAAAGCCTCGGCGTGGTGTCGGTTTCCGGCATTAGCGGCTCACCGCATGACGCTATCCATGCCTTGAAAGAAAAAGCCGCGGCGGACGGCGCCGGTCATTATCGCATTATCGGTCTGGACACCCCCGGAGATTCCAGCTACTGGCGCGGCAATGCGGAAATTTATCGCTAAGCGTTGGTTTTTATCCTCTGGCCACGGCAGCGTGGCCACTAAAATAAACGGTTGTAATAATCATCTGATGTATCGGCGCGTAAGCGGCTTATGCTCAGGTCATTATTACGACCGTTTTTCGTTGTGCCGCTGCTGCGGAGGTTGCATTTCATTACAACTGTGTCCGCCGCTTTCGGATTCATATTAATGAATACTTAAGAAATTCGGCTCACATTGAGGGCTTAACCCAAGGAGGCCTCAATGTTAAACGCGACCCGACTGCAATTGATGAATCACTTTGCTTACCTGCAGCAGTTTATGGCTTCACCGCGCACCGTCGGTACGCTGGCGCCTTCTTCCCCGTGGCTGTGTCAGGCGATGCTGAACCAGGTTGAATGGACCCGGGCACTGTCGATCGCGGAACTGGGCGCGGCGGACGGCGTGCTGACCAAGCGCATTCTGGGGCGGATGCGCGCCGATGCGGCGCTGGAGGCTTTCGAAATTCAACCCCATTTTGTGCATCGGCTGCATGGGATTGACGATCGGCGGCTGCAGGTGATGGCCCATTCGGCTACCCGGATGGCCACGGATTACGATGTGGTGTTCTCCTGTCTGCCGCTGCTGTCAATCCCGGTCAGGATCAGCGCGCGCATTCTTCAGCAGGCCCGGCAGCGGCTGCTGGTGCGCAACGGCACGCTGGTGCTGTTTCAATACAGCCACCTGTCGGAGAAATTGCTGTCCCGCTATTTTCACTGGAAGCGCCTGCGGGTGGTGCGCAATTTCCCGCCGGCGCTGGTGTATGTCTGTACGCCGCGTTAACTACAGTTTTTTCGTCATCACCACCACCTCTTCGCCATGCTGCCGTCGGCGCTCCAGGGGATGCCAACCCCAGCCGGCGTACAGCGCTTCCGATTTGTCGGTGATCAGGTGCAAGACCGGGTGATGGCGTTGCCGCGCCGCCGTGACAATGGCCATCTCCAGACGGTGGGCAATGCCTTTGCGGCGATGATCGGGATGAACGAAGACGCCGGCCAGCCACGGGGTGAGATCCAGGCGTTGATGGTCATCGCTGGGCCACAGGCTGGCCATGCCCACTGGGCGTTCGCCGTCGATCATCACCAACGTCAGGTGGTCGTCGCTCGGCCGGCTGCATTGGGTGAAGCGCTGCAGGGTGCGCTCCAGAGAGCCGCCGTGCTGTGAGCCCCACTGGCCGAAGGCCCAGGCGGCGCACACATCGGTAAACTGCGGGCAATCCGACAGAGGAATAATGCGTTGAGTCATGGGGGCTCCCGATTTTTAGGTGGTTACCGCTCTATTTAACCGGCTTTTCGGCCGTGTTTTAAACTTTTTAACGCCGCTATTTTAGTGGTTTCGCTGTGTTTCGCCGTACGCTCGGCGTTGTTTGCCAGATTTCTTTTGGCAATTGCGGCGCGGGATTGCAAGTGTTAATGAGAGTGATTATCATGCGCACACAATTCCCCGTTTCGGCTCAATCATGCGCAATCCCCTCGTTTTACTGCTGCTTTCCCTGTGCTTCAGCATATTCTCCGCACAGGCGAAGACGGTGACCGATATTACCGGCCGTCAGGTCGTGGTGCCGGACAATCCGCAGCGGATCGTGGTAGGGGAGAGCCGTATGCTGTACACGTTGGCGTTGCTGGAGCCGGGCAACCCGGCGCAGCGCATCGTCGGCTGGCCGGCGGATCTGGCGCGCTTCGACGCGCAAAGCTGGCGGCTCTACACGCAGAAGTTCCCGCAGATCGCCGAAATTCCCGTCATCAGCGGCAATAATTTTCGCCAGGTCAATGTTGAAAGCCTGTTGCAACTGAAGCCGGATCTGGTGATCCTGGCGCGCTACGCGCGTGAAGACGGCGACAACGATCTGCTGGTTTCCGCACTGAACAAGGCCGGCGTGGCGGTGATCTATGTCGATTTGCGCATCGATCTGCTGAACAACACCGTGCCGAGCGTGCGGCTGCTGGGTGAAGTGCTCAATCGCCAGCAGCGCGCCGAACAGTTCATCCACTTTTATCAGCAACATATGACGGTGATCCAGCAACGGTTGGCGGGCTATCAGGGGCCGAAGCCCAAAGTGATGCTGCACCTGCATTTGGGCCGTCGCGATACCTGCTGCACCACCGCCGCGCACGGTAACCTTGGCGATCTGCTGACCTTCGCCGGCGGCGACAACATCGCCAACGCCAGCGTGAAAGGGGTGTACGGTGAGTTGAACCCGGAAACCATTCTGAGCGCCAATCCGGATGTTTACCTCGCCACCGGCATGGCCGGCCCGCAGGGTAAACGGCTGTCCGACCTGCGCCTTGGGCCGCAGGTCAGCCGGCAGGACGCCGCCGACAGTTTCCGCCAATTGATTGCCAAACAGCCGATGCTGACCAGCCTGCAGGCGGTGAAGAACCGCCGCGCCTGGAGCGTCTGGCACAACTTTTACCTTAGCCCGTACCACGTGGTGCTGGTCGAGGTGTTCGCCAAAGCGTTTTACCCGGATCTGTTCGCCGACATTAACCCGCAGCAGACCTTCCAACAGCTTTATCAGCAGTTTTTACCGTTGCCTTTTTCAGGGACCTATTGGAGTCAGCTAGAGACTGAATGACAACAAGCGCGGCGGGATCGATTTCTAAGCCACGGGTGGTGAAATTTGCTTAAATAACCGCCTTAATCTTAAGGAGAACCCATGAGCCTGCAAATTCGTTTGGCGCAGCAGCGGGATATCGCGCATCTGATGGCGGTTGAACGCTCGGCGGCGCAGTTGTTTCGCCAGCAGCCGGAATGGCGCTTTATCGCCGAAGGCGAGGTGATGAACCCGCAACAGCACGCCGCGTTTATCGCAAGCCGTTGTGAATGGCTGGCGGAAAGCGGCAACGGCGAATGCGCCGGCTTTATCGCCGTGCAGGCTCAGGGGGAAGACTGGCACATCGCCGAATTGTCGGTCGCCGGTTCGTGGCAGCGGCAGGGCGTAGGCCGCCGTCTGATCGCTGCGGTGGCGAAAGAGGCCAAACTGCAGGGCGCGAGTCGCCTGACGCTCACGACGTTCATTCAGGTGCCGTGGAATGCGCCTTACTATCGGCGCCTGGGATTCCTGCCGCTCGACGATGCGCGGCTCACGCCCGCCTTGCGGCGGCATCTGGATGAGGATCTGGCGCACGGCTTCGCCGTCGGCAGTCGCTGTGCCATGGAATTTACACTATCGTAAATATTGAAATACAAAGCGGGCAGGGTATGATGCTGCCACCACGCCATCGCACCCGCACGGTATTTTGGTATGCAATGCACTCAAGTCACCGCATAAGGGACAACCCGTAATGACACAAACCCTGTTCATGGTAGGCGCTCGCGGAGCCGGAAAGACCACGGTAGGCAGCGCATTGGCGCTGGCGTTGGGCTATCAGTTCGTCGATACCGATCTGTTTATGCAGCAGGCGGCGCAGATGAGCGTGGCGGAAATGGTCGAGCGCGAGGGTTGGCTGGGGTTTCGCCGCCGTGAGACCATCGCGTTGCAAACGGTGGCTAAACCGTCAACTATAGTTGCCACAGGCGGTGGCGCGATCCTGGCGGAAGAGAACCGTCAGTTCATGCGCCAGCATGGCGCCGTGATTTACCTGCGTGCACCGGCCAGCGTGTTGGCTCAGCGGTTGGAAGAGTACCCGGAAGATGCGCAGCGCCCGACGCTGACCGGCAGGCCGATCGCCGAGGAGATGCTCGAGGTGCTGGCGGCGCGTGAAGCGTTGTATCAGGACGCCGCACATTACGTGATGGACGGCGCTGCCGATCCGCAGCGGGTGGTGGAACAGATCCTCGCCGTGTTGCCGCGTGAGACGGTGAAATAACTTTCCTGCGGGCGCCGCGCCGTGCGCCCGTTTCCCTATTCCATTTCCTGCTGCCGGCCCGCCGCGAAGTAAGCGCCCGGAGTGACGCCAAATCGGCGGCGAAAGGCGGCGATATAGGCGCTGACGTTATCATAGCCACAGGCGTCAGCCACCGCGCCGACCGGTTCGCCGCGTGACAGTCCCTCCAGTGAACGCAATACCCGCGCCTGCTGGCGCCACAGGGCAAAGCTGACGCCGGTTTCCTGCAGAAAGCGGCGGCTCAGGGTGCGTGGGCTGAGCCCGGCCCAGTCCGCCCACTCGCGTTGGCTACGTGGGCTGGCGGGATCGTTCAACAGCGCCCGGGCGATGTTGAGCAACCGGGCGTCTTGCGGCAACGGCAATTGCAACGGCGTTCGGCTTGCCGTGTGCATTTCGTCCAGCAGTACCTGCAGCAGCCGCCGTTGCGGCGCATTCAGCGGGCCGACGGGGAACTGCGCGATGCGCTCCACCAGGGCCTGCAACAGTGCGGAGGCCGTGAACAGTTGTGGCTGTGTCGGCATCTCAGGCGCGCTTTCCACCGGCAGATATAAACTCCAGCCTGCCACGTCGCCGCAGGCGAGCGCCTGATGAGTGCACCCCGGCGGCAACCAGCCCAGGCTGCCGCCGGTGATCGCCCATTGCCGGCCGGGGAGTTCCAGCGCCAGCATCCCGTGTGTCAGCAGATAGACCTGGCCGCCTGCGTGCTGATGCCAGGGCGTCAGGTGCTTTTTCCCATGTTGCAGGCGTTGGCTGCGGATCTGAATCATGTTGGCCGTTTAACGTTATCAAAAGTCTTGATGTGGTTATTATGCCATCAGCAGGCCGGGATAGGATCACCGCTCACCCTATTTCGGAGAAACATGATGACTCAACTGACCCCACTGAATCTGGTGCTTGATGTGCTGCAGCAGGTCGTCGCCAACCCGCAACATCGGCCGGCGCAGATCTCCGCCCGCTTCAGCGCGGACTACCGCCAGCAGGTGGATGGCCAGGTGCTGAACCTCGAACAGTTTGAGCAACATATGGCGCTGCTGAAGCGGCAAACGCGCGGCATGACGCTGAGCGTGATCGCAGCGGCGGAGCAGGGCGAGGCGGTACTGACGCACCATCTGGTACAGGTGGAAAAGCGCGATGGCACCTGCAGCCGCGTACGGGTATTGGCGCATTTCACCGTGCGTGAAGGCCGCATTTGCGCCTGCGACGAACTGACCGAGCTGTTGGCGGGCGCCCCCGGCGATCGCGATCTCGGTTCGCGCGTGTCGGAATGAGGGCGACTGCTATACTTGCTACTGTGTGAAACACACGGGAGAACGGCATGCGCGACTATGATCAACCAGCTTATCCACGGAGCGCCCGCGTCGTAGTGGTGTTTCGGGGCGACCCGAACCTGAATCTGCGCCGTTTTGAGCTGCGTACCGACGACATTGAGCCGAATACGCTGCTCAGTGAACATGACACCGAACAGGAAGCGCTCGACGCCAAGCACCGTTACGAGGACGAAGCGTTAGAGCTGTGATCCACCGCCCGTGGAAACCGGCATCAGGCCGGTTTCCCGTTTCGCCCAGACTGACAGGAATACGTCCTCACATCGGCATAACCTTCAGCAACTTGCCACGCAGGGCGCAGGTTAATTGACTGATTCAAATAGCAATAAAACACCGGCCGACGCGGCGCCAGGCGCTTTGCACCCGTTTCCCTTTCCGACGACTTAGCAGGCCTGACTACCGTTGAGCGGCCTGGCAGCGTTTTACTCTGCGCCGCGATCGCATTTCGCGTTAAAAACCAGTGACAGATCAACCGCAATCCCCCAATATGGATTTTCCATACAAGATAATGACGCGGGTGCCAGTCTATGCTGAAAGTGAATGAGTATTTTGCCGGAAAAGTGAAGTCTATCGGTTTTGACAGTAGCAGCATCGGTCTTACCAGCGTGGGCGTGATGGAAGAGGGCGAATACACCTTCTCCACCGCGCAGCCGGAAGAAATGACGGTGATCACCGGGGCGCTGAAAGTGCTGCTGCCGGGCTCGCCGGACTGGCAGGTGTTTACGCCGGGCGAGAAGTTCTTTGTGCCGGGGCACAGCGAGTTCAACCTGCAGGTGGCCGACGCGACCGCCTATCTGTGCCGCTACCTGAGCAAATAAGTTTTGTTCGTTAGGGGAATGCAGGGCTCAGCGGATGCTGGGCCCTGGTCGTTTCTGAGGCGGGATTAACGCTGGGCTTCGCCGCCGAGCGCTTCGATGGTGTTTTTGATCAATGCCGCCAGCTCGCTGGTCATCAGGATAAAGTCGGCGTCAAAACGCTGGGCGAAGTCGTCGCGATCGATGTCGTCGTTCTGTTCACGCAGCGTGTCGGCGAACTTCAGGCGCTTGAACGAGCCGTCGTCCGACAGCATCAGCTGAATGCGTTCCTGCCAATCCACCGCCAGCTTGGTCACCAGCTTGCCGGCTTCGATGTGCACCGCGATTTCGTCGCTGATCAGATTCTGCTTCTTGCAGCGGATCACGCCGCCTTCTTCCAGAATCGCTTTCAGTTCCGCTTCATCCTGAATGGCGAAGCCGGCCGGCATCTCGCCGGAACGCACCCATTCGGTCAGCGTCAGTTCGATCGGGCTTTCCATGGTCAGCGGCACCACCGGCAGCGAGCCGAGGCTTTTGCGCAGCAGCGCCAGCGTATCTTCGGCGCGTTTGGCGCTGGCGGCATCGACCATGATCAGGTCGTTGACGGTGTCGATCCACATGAAGGTCTGGTTGAAGCGGCTGAAAGCGCGCGGCAGCAGGCTGTGCAGCACTTCATCCTTCAGCGCGTCCTTTTCGGTTTTTTTCAATTTGCGGTGTTGTTCCGCTTCCAGGCGCTCAATTTTAGCCTGCAGTTCTTGCTTGATGACCGGCGACGGCAGGATTTTCTCTTCCTTGCGCGCGCAGATGACGATCTGGCCGTTGACCGCGTGCGTCAGCGCATCGCTGCGTGAACCCATCGGGGAGACCCAGCCGGTCTTCGCCATGTCCTGGCTGCCGCACGGCGTGAAGGCGAACGCGCTGAGTTGTTTTTCCATTTCATCCGCGTTTAACGCCACTTCGCGGCTCAAACGGTAAACCATCAAATTCTTAAACCACAGCATAATGTTATCCCAGGCTGGGCGTGCGTTCGGCACGCTGATTCGTCAAAAGCAGGGCGGCATGATAACGAATTGACGCTGAAAAATCGCCCCATTCTCTCCGAATTGCGTCGCTTTACGCGGTGGAAAAGGCCTGAGCGGGGAGCGGGAAACAGGTGATTCATCCGCGCGCTTACATTAGGCTGTGGCAACGCTGCGCTGTATCGAGGAGAAAAAAACGTGCGCATTGGCATCGATCTGGGTGGGACAAAAATTGAAGTGATCGCGTTGGCGAACGATGGGCGGGAGCTGTTTCGCCACCGTATCGCCACGCCGCGCCATGACTATGGGCAAACCCTGGCGGCGATCGCCGGGCTGGTGAAACTGGCGGAGGATCATACCGGCGCGCAGGGATCGGTCGGGATCGGCATTCCCGGCACGCTGTCGCCGTTTACCGGACGGGTGAAGAACGCCAACTCGGTGTGGCTCAACGGTCAGCCGTTGGATAAGGATCTGTCGGCGCTGCTGGCGCGCGACGTGCGCATCGCCAACGACGCCAACTGTCTGGCGGTATCGGAAGCCACCGACGGTGCCGGCGCCGGAGAGAAAACCGTGTTTGCGGTGATCGTCGGTACCGGCTGCGGCGCCGGCGTGGCGTTGCATGGGCAGGCGCATTCCGGCGGCAACGGCATCGCCGGCGAATGGGGCCACAATCCGCTGCCGTGGCAGGATGAAGATGAGCTGCGCTACGCCCGCGAAGTGCCGTGCTATTGCGGCAAACCGGGCTGCATCGAAACCTTTATTTCCGGCACCGGTTTCGCCACCGACTATGCGCGCCTGAGCGGTAACGCGCTGCAAGGGCATGAGATTATGGCGCTAAGCGAGCGGGGCGACGCGCTGGCGGAGCAGGCGATCGGTCGCTACGAAATGCGGCTGGCAAAATCGTTGGCGCATGTGATCAATATCTTGGATCCGGATGTGGTGGTGCTTGGCGGCGGCATGAGCAACGCGGAACGACTGTACCGCAATGTGCCGCAGTTGGTGAAAGGCTGGGTGTTCGGCGGCGAATGTGAAACCCCGATCCGCAAAGCGGTTCACGGCGATTCCAGCGGCGTGCGCGGCGCAGCCTGGCTGTGGCCGCAACAGCAACGCTAAGCGTTGCAGCAAAGCGCGAGGCTGCTCGCGCTTTAAACAACTCGCTGTACAAAAACTGGACGCCACTTTATGCTTTAGCTAACTTAGCTAAGGAGGACGCGTATGCCGATTCAGGCCAATATGCATGAAGCCAAATCCAATCTGAGCCAGTTGGCGGACAGAGCCGCGGAGGGAGAAACCGTGATTATCGCAAAAGCAGGGAAGCCGTATGTACAGCTGGTAGCCATCAAGGGTGAAGCGCGCCGGCCCGGTGCCGCCAAGGGCAAGTTCACCGTGCCGGCGGATTTCAACGCGGGGGATGCAGCCATTGCGGCGTTATTTGAGGGCGATGAATGAAGCGCCTGCTGCTGGATACCCACGCATTGCTGTGGTGGCTGATCGATGACGCCTGTCTGGGGGCGAACGCCAAAAGGCAGATCGCCGATCCGAGCAATGCGGTGTACGTCAGCGCGGCCAGCATTTGGGAGATCTCCATCAAGCAGGCGCTGGGCAAGCTGACGTTGCCGGAGGACATCTTCACGATCATCGAAGCCGAGGATTTTCTGCCGCTGCCGATGGACGCCTTTCACTGCCAACAGGCGGGTCAGCTGCCGCCCCATCATCAGGATCCTTTCGATCGCATGCTGATCGCGCAGGCGCAGGCCGAAGGGTTGACGCTGATCTCCGCCGACGCAGTGTTTCCGCAGTACGGTATTCGGGTGGCCGACGCCCGCCGTTAAGCCGGTTTTTCCTCGCTTTCGCTGCGCACCCGTTCGATATGGATGGTCAGAAACATCATCTCTTCCGTAGTGAGCTGATGCTGATAGTGTTTTTCGATGTGGCGGTTGATCTTGCCGGCGCAGGCGAATGACTCGCGGTATTTCTCTTTTACCACCTGATACAGCGAGTCGTCGTCGCTGTCGACGTAGTTCTTCCCCAGCAGGCGTTGGGCGAAGAATTTCAAATGGGTGACGAAGCGGTGGTAACTCAGGGCTTCCTCGTTGTAATCAAAGCGGAAATGGTATTTGACCAGGTTGAGGATCTCTTGCATCACGCGGGTAATGTGCAGCGTGTTGTGCATTTCATCGTTAAGCTGGGCGTTGACCAGATGCAGTGCGATAAACCCGGCTTCGTCTTCCGGCAGCACGGTGTCCAGCCGCTGGGCGATTAGAGCCAGCGCCTCCAGCCCGACGGCGTACTCGGCCGGGTAGAGCTTTTTAATTTCCCACAGCAACGCATTTTTGATATCCAGCCCTTCCGCATGGCGCTGCAGAGCGAAGTGGATATGGTCGGTCAATGTGATGTAGACGATGTTGTGCAACTTGCCCGGCAGGCGTTCGCGGGCGAGGGTGATGATCCTGTCGGCGGTGGTGACGCAGGCCAGGGGGATCTCGGAGAGCAGCTCTTTATAGCGCTCGGCGATTTCACCGCCGTTATGGGTGAACACCTTTTCGATCAGGCTTTCATCCAGCGTGTCGCCGGGCTTCTTTTTAAAGCCGATTCCTTTTCCCATCACCACCGTCTCTTCCTGGCGGTCGTCCAGCGTAATCACCACGTTATTATTGAGTATTTTAGCGATTTTCATGGTTTTTCCCGGTGTTTCAGCATCCTGAAAACGAAAAAACCTGACGCCCGGAAGCGATCCCGGGCGTCAGGTTTTGCCTGTATTATGTGTTTCTGTCCTGCGGCCTGAGCGGCGGAAGGGATACAGTAACAATCCTGTTATGTCTGCATCATAACCCGTGTCCGCCGCGGCTCAACGCTTTTCACCGCGGAGTGCCGCCGCGGTCACACTTCTGCGCCGTCTGCTACAGGATCATTCCAGCCTGAAGTGCGCCTCTAGCCGGCTGACGCCAAGGCCGTTGACCTTTTTCACCTTGATTTGCACCGGAATGCGCTCTTTCATCGCCTCGACGTGGCTGATCACGCCAATGGTTTTGCCGGAGGCGTTCAGGCTGTCCAGCGCATCCAGCGCAGTGTCTAGGGTTTCGGCGTCCAGTGTGCCGAAGCCTTCGTCGAGGAACAGCGAGTCGATGCTGGTTTTGTGGCTGACCAGATCGGACAGCGCCAGCGCCAGCGCCAGGCTGACCAGGAAGCTCTCGCCGCCGGACAGGGTGCGGGTGTCGCGCAGCGCGTCCGCTTGCCAGGTATCCACCACCTGCAACTCCAGCGCATCGCTGGTTTTGCGCTGCAGCAGGTAGCGCCCGTGCAGCCGGCCGAGTTGAAGGTTGGCCAGATAAACCAGATGATCGAGCGTCAGCCCCTGAGCGAAGCGGCGGAATTTGTCGCCTTCTTTCGAGCCGATCAGCTGGTTGAGGTAGCTCCAGTCGTCGTAGTCTTGTTGGCTGCGGGCGATTTGCTCGAACAGCGCCTGCTGATTGAGGCGGCGGGCGGCGTCGCTTTCCAGCTGATTGCGCAGTTCGCCCTGGCGCAGCTGCAGCGCCTTCAACTGCTGTGCCAGCTCGGCCAGCGATTGGGTGAACGCGTCGATATTCGCGTTGGTTTCATCCAGCCCTTCAGGGCGGTGTTGCCGATGCTGCTCCAGCGTTTGCGTCGCCTGCGCTAGCAGGGCGGCGGCCTCTACCTGCCGCTGTTGCAGCTGCTCTTTGCACTGCTGCAATTCGCGGCGCAGGGCGTCGTCCAGCAGTGCGGCGGCGAAGGCGCTTTCATCGGCGAATTCGCTGCCGGCCAGCGCTTGCTGCCATTGCTGTTCCGCCTGCTGCAGCCGCTCCTGCATTTGGGTGTGCTGTTGTTGCAGACCGGCCTGCTGGCCGGCCAGGCGTTCGCGCAGTTCCTGCGCCTTTTGCCACTGCTCGGCGGCCTGAAGACTGGCCTGTTCACAGGCGGTTTGTGTGGTGCGCAGCTGTTCCCGCACCTCGGCGACCTGCTGTTCGCCGAACAGCGCCAGCCGCTGCGCGCGCCGTTCGACGAGGGTCTTCTCGCCTTCTTGCCAGCGTTGTTGCAGCTCTTGCTGCTGTTGCAGGCTGTCGGCATGGGTTTTCTGCAGCAGCGTAAAGCGTTCTTCGAGCAGCGCCAGATGTTGCTGCGCCTGCTGCTGTTGCGTTTGCAGAGCGGTGAGCGCGTCTTTTGCCTGTTGTACCGCTTGCGCCGCCTGTTCATGCTGCTGCAGTGCGTGTTGCCCGCGCCGCTCTTCGTCGTCGCAGCCGTTCAGCCAGGCGCTGAGTTGCTCGCCATCCGCCAGCGTAAAGTCGAATGCCAGCGGTGCGCTGAGCTGCTGCCACTGTTGCTGTTGGGCGGCCAGCTGCTGTTCATCCTGCGCGATAGCCTGCTGCTGACGCTGCAATTGCTGTTGCAGGTTGTCGTAACGGGCTCGCAGTTCGACACCTTGTTTTTGCAATGCTTCGGTCTGGATTTTCATTTGCTCCAGACGTTGCGCAGTTTCTGACAGTTTTACCTCTTGGTATTGTTCTACCGCCGGGTGCTCGCATGAGCCGCACAGTGGGCAGGCGGCGCCGGGTTGCAAACGGGCGCGCTCGGCTTCCAGACCCACGATCCGTTGTTCCAGCGCATAGGTTTTTTCAACATCGGCCTGGTGGGCTTTCTGCTGCTTAAATTGCTGACGGATGAGCTCTAGCTGTGGCTCCAACTGGGTCAGCTCAGTGTGACCGATGTTTAGCTCTTGCCGCTGCTGTTCCAGCCGTTTAACCACTTGCTGCGATAAAGAGGCAAGAGTAAATAACTGCTGGCGCGTCGGGCGCAGATCCGCCAGGGCGCTCAGGCGCTGGCGCAGCGGGGCCAGCGGCGTTTGTGCCTCCAGCGCCTGCTGCTGTTGCTGCTGAACGGCCAGCGCTTCACTCAGCGCGTTCAGCTGCTGCCGATGCTGAGCGGCCTGCGCCGTCAGCTGGTGGCGCTGGGCGGTGAGCTGTTCCAGCGCCGCCTGTTGCTGGGTGCTCTGCTGCGCGGCGGTGTCGACGGCCTCTCGCCGCTCGATCTGCGTCGACTGCAGTTGGGCGATCTGGTGGTCGAGCGGTGCGACCTGCTCATCGATCAGCTGCTGCTGTTGCCGCACGTGTTCGGCATGGGTTTGCTGCGCCAGACGGGCCTTTTCCACCGCCTGCTGCAGCGGCGCCAGCTGCGCCGAGTGCTGTTCCTGTTGCTGCGTCAGCTGGGCTGCCTGCTGTTGTATCGTCTGCAGCTCGGCGCGGCAGCGATCGCGCTCACCACGCAGCGGCCGCAATTTCTCGGCCGGTTCGCTGAGCGCCAGCCGCTGCAGCTGCGGGGCGACTTCGGCCTGCTCGCGCCGGGCGGTTTCCAGCCGCCGTTGCCCCTCGTTTTGCTGTTGCTGGAGGCGTTGCCATTGTTGCAGCCAGCTCAGCGCCTGTTGCTGTTGCTGGGTTTGCTTGCCAAGAGCGCTTTCCTGCGCGCTCAGCGCCGTCAGCTGTTCCGTCAGGGAGTGGCGCTGTTCATCGTTCAGCAGCTCGATGCCGCCGGCGCGCTGGTGCAACGCATCCAGGTCGGTCTTGGCCTGCTTGTGCGATTCGAACACCTGTTCGGACAACCGCCCGTAGATTTCGGTGCCGGTCAGCTCTTCCAACAGCTCGGCGCGATCGTTGGCGTCGGCGTTGAGGAAGGCGGCAAACTGCCCCTGAGACAGCATCATCGATTTGGTGAAGCGTCCGAAGTCCAGCCCGGTGATGGCGGCGGTGATCTCCAGCTTGTCGCGCACTTTGTCCGCCAGGATCTTGCCGTCCTCGCGCCGCGCCAGTTCGACCTTCGGCGCCTGCAGGTTGCCGTCCGGCGCATTTTTGGCGCGGCGCTGGCTCCAGAAGGCGCGATAGCCGACGCCCTTGACCTCGAATTCGACCTCTGCCAGCGATTCGGCGGTATGGCGGGTCATCAGTTCATTTTGGCTCGGCGTGACGTTGAGGCGCGGCGTCTGGTGGTACAGCGCCAGGCAGATGGCGTCCAGCAGGGTGGTTTTGCCCGCACCGGTCGGGCCGGTAATGGCGAACAGACCGTTGCTGGCGAAAGGCTCGGCGGTAAAGTCAATTTTCCATTCGCCCTGCAGGGAGTTGAGGTTTTTTAACCGCAGGCTGAGGATCTTCATGGATTCGTCTCCTCAGCGTTGTACTGCACTGCATCGACCACCTGGCGGAACATTTGGCGCATCCGCTGCTGGCGCGCTTCAGGCATTTCCGCTTCCTGCGCCAATCGCCGTTCGAACACCTCGTTGACGCTCAGCTCGTTGAGCGTTTCCTTGTCCTGCTGCGCAATGGCCTGGCGGCGCTGTTCTTTGCTGCGTCGCAGCAGCACCACTTCTACCGGCAGCTCATCCGCCAGCAGTTGGATGCGGCGCTGGATGTCGCTGAGGTAGTCCTGCGTCGCCACTTCGATATCCAGCCACACCGGCAGCTCGCCGGCATAGTCGGCAAATTGCTGCAGCTGCCGTTCGATCTCGGCCAGATCGCCTTTGATCAGCTGCATGGGCTGGAACTGCGGGATCGTTAACGCTTCTACCTGCTGTAGGGCGCCGTCGGCGAAATCCACCAGGAAGACGCTTTTGGCTTTGCCCAGTTCATCGAAGCTGAGCGGAATCGGTGAGCCGCTATAGCGAATATGTTCCGACTTGGCGACGTTCTGCGCGCGGTGAATGTGGCCCAACGCGATGTAATCGGCAGGGGGGAATGCCTGCGCCGGGAAGGCGTCGAGGGTGCCGATATAGATGTCGCGCACCGAGTCGGAGGTGGTGACGCCGACGGTGGTCAGGTGGCCGGTGGCGACGATCGGCAGCGGCAGGCCCAGCCGGTCTCGGCGCTCGCAGGCCGCCTGATACAGCATCTGATAATGTGCGGCGATGGCTTCCTGCAGCGCCTGCTGTTTCTGCGCGCCGGATTCGCCGGCGCGGCTGGTGAGCAGATCGCGCGGCCGCAGGAACGGAATGGCGCACAGCACCGCGCCCGGTTGGCCGTCGCGCCGGTTCAGCACCACGATCTGCTGCTCGAGGTCGCTCTGCGCACTCGCGATCACCGTGGTGTTCAGGCAAGAGAGCAGTTCACGCGATTCGTTCAGCGTCGCCACCGAATCGTGGTTGCCGCCCAGCACCACCAGCTGGCAGCCGGTGCGTTGCAGTTCTACCACGAAGCGGTTGTACAGCTCGCGGGCGTAGCTGGGCGGTGAGCCGGTATCGAACAGATCCCCGGCGACGATCAGCGCATCCACCTGCTGCTGCTCGATCTGTTCGATCAGCCAGTTCAGAAAAGCCTGGTGCTCGGCGGCGCGGCTTTTGGTGAAAAAGTACTGGCCAAGGTGCCAGTCAGAGGTGTGGATCAGGCGCATGACACTCCCGGGTGAAAAGGTAATGGCGGTGATTATAAAGGGCGTGGCGGCGGCTGTCCCGGCGCAATGATGATGACAACGGCATGATTTTTCTTTGCGGCGAGAAATAATCGCTATGCTTACTGCCTATAACAGCCGGTTTTTTTCATAAAAGTGTCACAAAACTGACGCATAATGGCGCCCGCAAAGATCGCTAACACATTGGCAGGATTGACGATGGCAAGACGCATACTGGTGGTGGAAGATGAAGCGCCGATCCGTGAGATGGTGTGCTTTGTGTTGGAACAAAATGGTTACCAACCGTTGGAAGCCGAGGATTATGACAGCGCCGTGACGCGCCTGTCTGAGCCGTTCCCTGATTTGGTGTTGCTCGACTGGATGTTGCCCGGTGGTTCCGGGATTCAGTTTATCAAACATATGAAGCGTGAAGCGCTGACCCGCGATATTCCGGTGATGATGCTGACCGCGCGCGGTGAAGAGGAAGACCGGGTGCGCGGCTTGGAAGTGGGGGCGGATGATTATATCACCAAGCCGTTCTCGCCCAAGGAGCTGGTGGCGCGCATCAAAGCGGTCATGCGCCGCATTTCACCGATGGCGGTGGAAGAAGTGATTGAAATGCAAGGGCTGAGCCTGGACCCGTCCTCTCACCGCGTGATGGCGAACGATCAGGCGCTGGACATGGGGCCGACCGAGTTCAAGCTACTGCACTTCTTTATGACCCACCCGGAGCGGGTTTATAGCCGCGAGCAGTTGCTTAATCATGTCTGGGGCACTAACGTTTATGTGGAAGACCGTACCGTTGACGTGCATATCCGTCGGCTCCGCAAGGCGTTAGAGACCAGTGGGCATGATAAAATGGTTCAAACCGTTCGGGGCACCGGCTACCGGTTCTCAACGCGCTACTGATCGCGCCGCGCTGGAGAATATGCCGTGTTAGAACGTCTGTCGTGGAAGAGGCTGGCTCTGGAGCTGGCTCTTTTTTGTCTGCCCGCCTTGCTGCTGGGGCTGATTTTCGGCTATCTGCCCTGGTTCCTGCTGGCCGCTGCGCTGGCTGCGCTGGTGTGGAATTTCTACAACCAGCTCAAACTGTCCCATTGGCTGTGGATCGACCGCAGCATGACGCCGCCGCCCGGCCGCTGGAGCTGGGAACCGTTGTTCTATGGCCTGTATCAGATGCAGCAGCGCAATCGCCGTCGCCGGCGCGAGCTGGCGCTGCTGATCAAACGCTTTCGCAGCGGGGCCGAATCGCTGCCTGACGCGGTGGTGATGACGACTGTCGAAGGCAACATCTTCTGGTGCAACGGGTTGGCGCAGCACCTGCTCGGCTTCCGCTGGCCGGAAGACAACGGCCAACATATCCTCAATCTGCTGCGTTATCCCGAATTCAGCCAGTATCTGCAACAGCAGGAGTTTTCGCGCCCGCTGACGCTGCAGCTGAACAATGAACACTACGTCGAATTCCGTGTGATGCCCTATTCCGAAGGGCAACTGCTGATGGTGGCGCGCGACGTTACCCAGATGCGCCAGCTGGAGGGCGCGCGGCGCAACTTCTTCGCCAACGTCAGCCATGAACTGCGCACGCCGCTGACGGTGCTGCAGGGTTACCTGGAGATGATGGGCGACGAAGAATTGGACGGCTCGCTGCGCGGCAAGGCGCTGAGCACTATGCAAGAACAGACCCGCCGGATGGACGGGCTGGTCAAGCAGCTGCTGACGCTGTCGCGTATCGAGGCGGCGCCCAACGTGGAGATGAACGAGCGGGTGGATATTCCGCTGATGCTGCGGGTGTTGCAGCGCGAGGCGCAATCGCTGAGCGGTGGCAATCACGAGATCACCTTCCGGGTGAACGAACAGCTCAAAGTGTTCGGCAATGAAGACCAGCTGCGCAGCGCGGTGTCTAACCTGGTGTACAACGCGGTCAACCACACGCCGAAGGGCACCCATATCGAAGTGAGCTGGCAGCAGACGGCGCACGGCGCGCAGTTCCAGGTCAGCGACAACGGGCCGGGCATCGCCGCCGAACACATTCCGCGCCTGACCGAGCGTTTCTACCGCGTCGACAAGGCTCGCTCGCGCCAGACCGGCGGCAGCGGGCTGGGGCTGGCGATCGTCAAACACGCCCTTAGCCACCACGACGCGCGGCTGGAGATCCTCAGCGAGCCGGGGATCGGCACCCGCTTTATCTTTACCTTGCCCAACCGGTTGATTGTTCCCGCCGCTTTATCAGAGAATGCGGTGAAAAATTAACGCGAGACACCGGTATGACCCGAATGACCCAAGGGCTGTTGCTTTGCCTGGCGCTGCTGGCCGGACGCGGCGCGCTGGCGCAGCCTGACGGCATGCTGGCGGGCAACCTGTCCAGCGTCGGTTCCGACACCCTGGCGAATCTGATGGCGTTGTGGGCGCAGGACTTCAGCCAGCATTACCCCAACGTTAACCTGCAAATCCAGGCCGCCGGTTCCTCGACCGCGCCGACCGCGCTGGCGGCGGGCGCTGCGCAACTGGGGCCGATGAGCCGGCCGATGAAGGCAGCCGAGGTCTCGGCATTCGAACACCGGTACGGCTATGCGCCGTTGGCGGTGCCGGTGGCGGTGGATGCGCTGGTGGTGCTGGTGCATCAGGACAACCCGCTGCGCGGCCTCAATCTGCAGCAGCTCGATCGCATTTTCTCCGCCACCCGGCGCTGTGGTGAAAGCAAGCCGCTGACGCGTTGGGGCGAGTTGGGGCTTCGCGGCGACTGGGCAGCGCGTTCACTGCAGCGCTTCGGCCGCAACTCGGCGTCCGGCACCTATGGCTATTTTAAACTGCGCGCGCTGTGCGGCGGTGATTTCATGCCGCGCGTCAATGAGTTGCCCGGTTCGGCTTCGGTGGTGCAGGCGGTGGCCGGTTCGCTCAACGGCATCGGCTACGCCAGCATCGGTTTTCGCGCCAGCGGCGTGCGCCTGCTGCCATTGGCGGAATCGGGGGAGGACTATGTCGCGCCCACCGCCGCCAACGTGCGTAACGATCGCTACCCGCTGTCGCGTTATCTGTATATCTACATCAACAAAGCCCCCAATCAACCGCTGGAGCCGCTGACCGCCGCCTTCCTCGACCGCGTGCTGTCGAGCGCGGGGCAGAGCCTGGTCAATCACGACGGCTATCTGCCTCTGCCGCCGGCCGCCCTGCAGAAGACCCGTGCGGCGCTCGGGTTGAAGCCCCTCGATCCGGTCGCGATGCAATAAGCGGCAAAATGCGGCGTAATTTTCGTCTTTTCCAGCGGCGAAACGGAGCTAGAGCTACGCGAAAACCGGGCGTTTATTGGCGTTTTCGCGCGGTAAAGTGATATATGCTTCACGTTTCGTGAATTCATTGTTCAAAAATGATACAAATCATGTAGTGTATATTTATTGATAGCCAAGATGATCGACTGGTGGCTAAAGTTTATATGGTCGATAGCTCTGCTTTTCGCCGTGCGTCTTGCCTTGAAGCGCTATAAACGTTTACCTTAGCCCTCGTTGTCGGATTAAACCTCCATTTTTATAACTCCTAAAATTTTGCCCATCTTCATGAGCGGCCACTTTCGAATAGGGACATAAACGCCGGACCGACTGCGTTTAGGGTGCTTATTTGGCGCTGCAACGATCGGGCATGCCGGCAACCGGGTGGGGCGTTACGCCACCACGCTATCGGACAATTTTTTCATTTGAACAGGCAACACGACATCGTATGAGTCATCGTTTAACGTCAAAAGATATCCTGGCACTGGGCTTTATGACCTTTGCCTTATTCGTCGGGGCCGGGAACATCATCTTCCCGCCGATGGTCGGCTTGCAGTCCGGTGAACACGTCTGGACCGCGGCGCTGGGCTTCCTGATCACCGCCGTCGGTCTGCCGGTCATCACCGTCATCGCGCTGGCGCGCGTCGGCGGCGGCATCGACGCCCTCAGTTCGCCGATCGGCCGCGGCGCGGGCTTGCTGCTGGCGACCGTCTGCTACCTGGCCGTTGGCCCGCTGTTCGCGACGCCGCGCACCGCCACCGTCTCCTTTGAAGTGGGCATTGCCCCGCTGACCGGCGACGGCGCCATGCCGCTGTTTATCTACAGCCTGGTGTACTTCGCGCTGGTGATCGGCATCTCTCTGTACCCGGGCCGCCTGCTCGATACCGTCGGCCACGTGCTGGCGCCGCTGAAGATCGTGGCGTTGGCCGTATTGGGCATCGCCGCGCTGCTGTGGCCTGCCGGCTCGCCGATCCCGGCGACGACGGCTTATCAGAGCGTGCCTTTCTCCTCCGGCTTCGTTAACGGCTATCTGACTATGGATACGCTGGGCGCGCTGGTGTTCGGCATCGTTATCGTCAATGCGGCGCGTTCGCGCGGCGTGAAAGACGCCGGTTTGTTGACTCGTTATACCATCCTGGCCGGTTTGATCGCCGGCGTGGGCCTGACGCTGGTTTACCTGAGCCTGTTCAAACTGGGCTCAGGCAGCGGCGCGCTGGTGCCGGACGCCACCAACGGCGCGGTGATCCTGCACGCCTACGTTCAGAACACCTTCGGCGCCTTGGGCAGCTTCTTCCTGGCAGCGCTGATCTTCATCGCCTGCATGGTGACTGCGGTTGGCCTGACCTGCGCCTGCGCCGAGTTCTTCGCGCAATACCTGCCGTTCTCGTACAAGACGCTGGTGTTCATCCTGGGCCTGTTCTCGATGGTGGTGTCCAACCTTGGCTTGAGCCACCTGATCCAGATCTCCATTCCGGTGCTGACCGCGATTTACCCGCCGTGCATCGTGCTGGTGGTGTTGAGCTTCACCCTGCGTTGGTGGCACAGCGCGCCGCGCATCATCGCGCCGGTGATGCTTGTCAGCCTGTTGTTTGGTATCCTTGACGCGGTGAAAGCGTCCAGCTTCCAGCAGTTGCTGCCGGCCTGGACCACTCACCTGCCGCTGGCGGAGCAGGGGTTGGCATGGTTGCCGCCTTCGCTGCTGATGCTGGTGCTGGTCGCGATTTATGATCGGGTGTGCACGCGTTCCCAAGTAACCGCGCACTGATAATCTCCCGGCTTAATCTAGGGCCACGGACATGTCCGTGGCTTTTTTACGTTTAAAACTATGGGTCATCTTCATGCAACAACAGTCACCCACCGCTGCCCCCGTCAATAAGCTGAAACGCGGCCTCAGCACGCGTCATATCCGCTTTATGGCGCTGGGGTCGGCCATCGGCACCGGGTTGTTTTACGGCTCGGCGGACGCCATCAAAATGGCCGGTCCGAGCGTGCTGCTGGCTTACCTGATCGGCGGCATCGTGGCCTTTATCATCATGCGCGCGCTGGGAGAGATGTCGGTCAACAACCCGCAGGCCAGCTCGTTTTCCCGCTACGCGCAGGACTACCTCGGCCCGATGGCGGGTTACATCACCGGCTGGACTTACTGCTTTGAAATCCTGATCGTCGCCATCGCCGACGTGACCGCTTTCGGCATCTATATGGGGGTCTGGTTCCCGGAAGTGCCGCACTGGATCTGGGTGCTGAGCGTGGTGCTGATCATCGGCGCCATCAACCTGATGAGCGTCAAGGTGTTCGGCGAGCTGGAGTTCTGGTTCTCGTTCTTCAAAGTCGCCACCATCATCATCATGATCGCGGCCGGCATCGGTATCATCATCTGGGGCATCGGCAACGGTGGGCAACCGACAGGCATTCATAACCTGTGGTCGAACGGCGGCTTCTTCAGCAACGGCGTCATCGGTATGATCCTGTCGCTGCAACTGGTGATGTTCGCTTATGGCGGCATCGAAATCATCGGCATCACCGCCGGTGAAGCCAAAGACCCGAAAAAGTCGATTCCGCAAGCCATCAATTCGGTGCCGTGGCGCATTCTGGTGTTCTACGTCGGTACGCTGTTCGTCATCATGTCGATCTACCCGTGGAACCAGGTGGGTACCAACGGCAGCCCGTTCGTGCTGACTTTCCAGCATATGGGCATCACCGTGGCGGCAGGCATCCTTAACTTCGTGGTGATCACCGCTTCGCTGTCGGCGATTAACAGCGACGTATTCGGCGTCGGCCGCATGCTGCACGGCATGGCCGAACAGGGCCACGCGCCGCGGGTGTTCAGCAAGGTGTCGAAACGCGGCATTCCGTGGGTGACGGTGGTGGTGATGATGCTGGCGCTGCTGCTGGCGGTGTACCTCAACTACATCATGCCGGAAAATGTGTTCCTGGTGATCGCCTCGTTGGCCACTTTCGCGACCGTGTGGGTGTGGATCATGATCCTGTTCTCCCAGATCGCCTTCCGCCGCAGCCTGAGCAAAGAACAGGTCAAGCAGTTGGCGTTCCCGCTGCGCGGCGGGGTATTCACCTCGGTGGTGGCGATCGTGTTCCTGGTGTTCATCATCGGCCTGATCGGCTACTTCCCGACCACGCGCGTCTCGCTATACGCCGGTCTGGTTTGGGTCGTTCTGCTGTTGGCGGGGTACTGGTTCAAGGTTAGCCGCCAGAAAAAACAGGCGGAGCTGGCGCCGCAGCAAGACTAAATGAAAAAACACCGGCTGAGGCCGGTGTTTTTTAGCGTTTGTCTTCCACTTCATCCTCCCCGGTGGCGCGCGCTTCGATACGCATGTCGCCGCCGTTCAGGCGTTCCTCCTCTTCCTCGCCGGCGCAGCGCGCCAGCACTTCGCGAATGTCCTGCATGTTGCTGCTGAGAGCGCTCAGCGAAGGTTGCAGATTGCGGGGCATGCGGCTTTCATCCAGCGAAGCGCTGTGCAGACAGCCGATAAACAGCAGGGTGGCCATCAGGGTAAACAGCCGATGACGTAACCGTTTCAGCAAGGGTTTTCCCTCTCAGTGATGAAGGTGATGGCGCATTAACGCCGTTTTCGCCGGGGAAAAGAAGGGGATGGAGATATCTGTTGGCAATTGAAAGAACATGATTACCAGCAGACACAGTTACGTCAGCCGACGTCAGGAAGCGTTCGCGCTGTGTAGCAGCATGCCGCGCAGGTCATTGCCGGTCGGTGTCTGATGCACGCGCAGGCCGAACTCATCGATCACCGCCAGAATATGGTCGAAAATATCCGCCTGAATGCTTTCGTACTCCGCCCAGACCGTGGTGTTGGTGAAGGCGTAGATTTCCAACGGCAGGCCTTCCGGCGTCGGCGCCAGCTGGCGCACCATCAGCGTCATGTTCTGGTGAATGCGCGGGTGAGCGCGCAGATAGGCTTCCAGATAGGCGCGCAGCGTGCCGAGGTTGGTCAAGCGGCGACCGTTGAGCGGCGAGGCCAGATCGACGGCGATATCCTGGTTGTGCCGGCTCAGCTCCTGGGTCTTATCGTTCAGGTAACTGTGCAGCAGCGGGTTGCGCTGCAGGCGACGCTGTTCCTCTTCCGACAGGAAGTGCACGCTGCCGGTGTCGATATTCAAGCTGCGCTTGATGCGGCGCCCGCCGGATTCCGACATCGACCGCCAGTTTTTGAACGAGTCGGAGATCAGCGCGTAGGTGGGAATGGTGGTGACGGTGTTGTCCCAGTTGCGCACTTTGACCGTGGTCAGGCCGATGTCGGTGACCGCGCCGTCGGCGCCGTATTTCGGCATTTCCAGCCAGTCGCCGATCTTCAGCATGTCGTTGGCGGAGAGCTGAATGCCGGCCACCAGCCCGAGGATCGGATCCTTGAACACCAACATCAAGACCGCGGTCATGGCGCCCAGGCCGCTGAGCAGCAGCAGCGGTGATTTACCCATCAGCAGCGAGACGATCATGATGCCGATCAGGATCGCCGCCACCAGTTTCAGGCCCTGGAAAATGCCGCGCAGCGGCAGCTGGTTGGAGATCGGGCTTTGACGCAGCAGCGCCAGCAGCGTATCCAGCAGTGAGAACAGCGCCAGCAGAGTGAAGGCGAGGATCCACACTTGCGCAGCGGTGACGATCACCGCCTGCGTCTGGCTGCCGCTCTGCAACCACAGCGTCGCCTGGATGCTGATGATCACCCCTTGCAGCAGCAGCGCCACGCGCTGGAACAGTTTGTACTGGGTGATGGCCTGTTGCCAGACGCGCTGCGACTGCTGGCCGCGACGCTGAATGGCGGCCAACACCACCCGGTGCAGCACCAGGTGAATCACCACCGAGATCAGGACGATCAACCCCAATACCATCAACAGCGACATCACTCCGCCGAATTCCAAACCAAATTGCTCCAGCCAGCGCGTTATCTGTTGTTGCATTACCGCCCCTTAAAAAATGCGCAAAAAATATCCTGTAAGCTCAAAACGCGTTAGCCTAATGGTTAACGTGCGGGATTTGTGCCTGTTTACCTTTTTTTACATCGGGTTAGCGTTATTTTTCGGTCTCCGCCCCCCGGCTCATCCCCGGGTTTTGCGGCCAGAGAGGAGGGGAAGTTGCACTTAACGTGGCATTGTTCGCTTCCGTGAATAACGCCGTCGATTTCGTTTGGTACAGCAGGAGAACAGTATGCTTAACGCCTGGCATCAACCGGTTCCGCCTTTTGTGGTGAAGCAAGGGCAACGTTTGGATATCACGCTGTGGTTACAGGGGGATGAACTGCCCGAACGGGTGTTTTTGCGCGCCGAGCCGGACAACGAAGAGTGGCTGCTGGCGATGAAAGCGCAGCGCCACGAAGGTATGCGGCGTTACCAGGCCAGCTTGACGCTGAATGAGGGCGAGCCGACGCGGCGTTACTGTTTCAAGTTGCTGTGGGCCGATCGCCAACAGTGGTTCGGGCCGCAGGGCTGGTCGCCAACGCCGCCGGGCCAACTGGCGCAGTTTGCCGTTGACGAGCCAGACAACGGCCCCGAGTGGGTGGCGGATCAGCTGTTCTACCAGATTTTCCCCGATCGCTTCGCCAGCAGCGGCGGTGAGCACGGCATCCAAAGCGGCAGCTACCGCCATCACGCGGCCGGTGCCGAGGTGATTCGGCGCGACTGGCACCATCCGCTGGAGGACAGCCACGCCGCCTCGACCTTTTACGGCGGCGATCTGGACGGCATCAGCGCCAAACTGCCGTATTTGCAGCAGCTGGGCGTGACGGCGCTGTACCTGAACCCGATTTTTACCGCGCCGAGCGTGCATAAATACGATACCGAGGACTATTACCAGGTCGACCCGCACTTCGGCGGCAACGCGGCGCTGCAGCGTTTGCGAGTGAGCACTCACAAGGTGGGCATGAAGCTGGTGTTGGACGGGGTATTCAACCACACCGGCGACTCGCATCCGTGGTTCGACCGCCACCGCCAGGGCGAAAACGGCGCCTGTCACCACCCCGATTCGCCGTATCGCGGCTGGTTCAACTTTTACCCGGACGGCCGCGCGCTCGACTGGAAAGGCAACGCCAGCCTGCCGAAGCTCAACTTCGCCGAGCCGCAGGTGGCGGAAGCGATCTATCGCGGGGAAGGCAGCGTGGTGCGCCACTGGCTGCGCCCGCCGTACAGCATTGACGGTTGGCGGCTGGACGTGGTGCACATGCTGGGAGAGAACGGCGGCGCCACCGGCAACCTGCATCACCTGGCAGGCATCTATCAGGCGGTGAAGCAGGAGAACCCGCAGGCCTACGTATTGGGCGAGCACTTCGGGGATGCGCGCCGCTGGCTGCACGCCGGCGTGGAGGATGCAGCGATGAACTACATGGGCTTCGCGCTGCCGGTGCGGGCGTTTTTGGCGGGGCTGGACGTGGCCTATCACCCGGTGCGGTTGGATGCCGCCGGGTGCGCGCAGTGGATGGACGGCTATCGCGCCGGCCTGCCGCACGGCCGCCAGCTGATCCAGTTCAACCAGCTGGACAGCCACGACACCGCGCGTTTTCTCACGCTGTTGCAGGGAAATCAGGCGCGCATGCAGATGGCAGCGGTGTGGCTGATGAGCTGGATCGGCGTGCCTTGCCTCTATTACGGCGATGAAATCGGTCTGGACGGCGGCAACGATCCGTTTTGCCGCAAGACGTTCCCGTGGGACGTCGGCGACTGGGACCGGCCGCTGTTGGCGCTGTTCCAGCGCATGGCAGCGCTGCGTAAACAGAGCGTGGCGCTGCGGCGCGGCGGCTGTCAGGTGCTGTATGCCAGCGGGGAAACGCTGGTGTTCGTGCGCCTTTATCGGCAGGAGCAGGTGCTGGTGGCGCTGCAGCGTGACGGCAGCGGCCAGGCGCAGCTGCCGCGCAACCCGCTGTTGGCGCGCGGCCCGTGGCGGCGTGTGGAAGGGCGGGGAGAGTTGAGCGAAACGGCGGGCGGGCTGCGGCTGCAGCTGGCGGAAGAGTCGGCCACCGTGTGGCGCTGCGAAGGCTAAAGGGTTGCGGGGGCCGAAGGGCCCCCGTGATTAAGGTAAGTGGGTGTTTACATCAGTAACCGACCGCGGAGCCTGCCGGGCGGCGCACATCGTTGGCGCCGTACAGGTAGCCTTCGCGTACCTTGCCGGACACCGCCGAGTCGTTGCCGGAGTTGGCCGGGCTGACGCCTGCCGCGCCCGGCAAACCGACCAGAATCAGTTCGGCGGCGCCCCACGGCGTTTGTTCTACCATCTTATAACCCATGCCGTTCAGCAGCTTCAGCGTATCGGCGGAAACGCCGCGCTGTTCGTAGTACACCTCATCTGGCAGCCACTGGTGGTGGATGCGCGGCGCGTCTACCGCTTCCTGCGGCGCCATGCCGTGGTCGATCACGTTCAACGCGGTCTGCAGGGTGATGGTGATGATGCGCGAGCCACCCGGTGAACCCAGCACCATAAAGATCTTGTTGTCCTTGGTCACCAGCGTCGGGCTCATTGACGATAGTGGGCGCTTACCGGGGGCAATGCTGTTGGCGGTGCCCTGCACCAGCCCGTACAGGTTTTTCTCGCCCACTTTCACCGTGAAGTCGTCCATTTCGTCATTGAGGAAGAAGCCGGTGCCCGGTGCGATCACCACGGCGCCGAAGCGGCCGTTGACGGTATAGGTGGTGGAGACCGCGTTGCCGTCGTGATCGACGATCGAATAGTGGGTGGTTTCCGGTTTCTCATGCGGTTCCATGCCGGGCTGCACGTTCTCCGACGGCGTGGCCTTGTCCGCGACGATTTTCTTGCGGATCTGCTCGGCGTAGCTCTTGCTCACCAGCTGGTCGATCGGGTTCTTGATGAACTCCGGGTCGCCGAGGTAGGTGTTGCGGTCCATATAGGCATGGCGCATCGCTTCGGTCATGGTATGAATGGCTGCCGCCGAGTTGAAGCCCATGCTTTTCAGGTCATAGCCTTCCACCACGTTGAGGATTTCGCATAGCGTTACGCCGCCGGAGCTGGGAGGCGGCGCCGACACGAACTTGTAGCCGCGATAGCTGCAGGCGATCGGTGGGGTTTCGGTGACTTTGTAGTTGGCGAAGTCGGCCGCGGTCAAGATGCCGCCGCCCTGTTTGGCTGCTGCCTCCACCGCCTGCGGGATCTTGCCTTTATAGAAGGCGTCGGTTCCCCCCTTGGCGATGGCTTCCAGCGTATTAGCCAGATCGGTTTGCACCAGTTTGTCCCCCGGCTGCAGCGGGCTGCCGTCCGGGCGCAGGAAGATTTTGGCCGACTCGGGATCCTGTTTGAAGCGCGCGACGGTGGTGTCGAGGATATCGGTGTCGGCACGGGTCAGCACAAAGCCTTCGCGCGCCAGCTTGATCGCCGGTGCCAGCACCTGCTCACGGCTCAGTTTGCCGTACTTCTCACGCGCGGTTTCCATCCCCAGTACGGTGCCCGGCACGCCCGCCGCCAGATAACCGTACAGGCTGGCGTCTTTCTTCACCTTGCCGTCGGCATCCAGATACATGTTGGCGCTGGCCGCCGCCGGCGCGGTTTCGCGGAAGTTGATGAAGGTGTCGGTGCCGTCCGCCAGGTGGACGGTCATAAAGCCGCCGCCGCCGATGTTACCGCAGCAGGGGTTGACCACCGCCTGCGCATAGCCGACCGCCACGGCGGCGTCGATGGCGTTGCCGCCCATCTTCAGGATATCCACGCCGACCTGCGAGGCCAGATGCTGCGAGGTGACCACCATGCCGTTTTTGGCTTCCACCGCCGGGTTGGATGCCGCATACAGGCTGCCGCTGACCAGCAGCGCCGCCATGGTCAGGGGTTTGCTCCATTTCTGTAAAAACATAGTTATTCCTACCCTGTCAGTTTTTTATTGTGTTGTGTTTTGCTTGCCGCTGTTCACTTGCAAAGCGCGAGCCAGCGTTATTGATAGTAGCCGCAGATGGGCGTGCGCGCGGCGAGCAGGGTGGGAAATGTGAGCGGAAACAGGGAAATAAAGCACTGAAGGCGGGCGGGCTGCCCCAAAAAAGGGCATAAAAAAACCGGCCGCGGGGGCCGGTTGATTCGCTATCAGGCTGAAATTACAGCTTGGCAGCGTTTTCAGACAGGTATTTTGCAACGCCGTCTGGGGAGGCGCCCATACCTGCTTTGCCTTTTTCCCACTGAGCCGGGCACACTTCACCGTGCTCTTCGTGGAATTGCAGCGCGTCAACGGTACGGAGCATTTCGTCGATGTTACGGCCGATTGGCAGGTCGTTAACAACCTGAGCACGTACGATGCCGTCTTTGTCGATCAGGAAGGAGCCGCGCAGCGCAACGCCGGCTTCCGGGTGTTCGATGCCGTAAGCTTTCTGGATTTCACGCTTGATGTCAGCAACCATTGCGTATTTCACTTCACCGATGCCGCCTTTGTCGACAGGGGTTTTACGCCATGCGTTGTGAACGAACTCTGAGTCGAAGGAAACGCCAACCACTTCAACGCCACGCTTCTGGAACTCTTCATAGCGGTGATCGAAAGCGATCAGCTCGGAAGGGCATACGAAGGTGAAGTCCATTGGCCAGAAGAACAGGACGGCCGGTTTGCCGTTCAGGTGCTTCTTCAGGTTGAAGTTTTCAACGATTTCGCCGCTACCCAGTACGGCAGCTGCAGTGAAGTCAGGGGCTTGACGAGTTACCAGGACCATAATTACTCCTGTAATAGGTGTTAAAGGGTGGATGTAAAAACAAGGGCCAGTATAGGGGCCGCGACTTGGTGAATAAAGGGTAAAAGACCAATCGATGAGATAGTTTTTACCTATCAAAGTCGTTAATTAAATTTAGCGAGCTTTAAAAATAAACTTTTCCCACAAAAGGGCAAGCGGCAAAACGTAAATTCTTGCAAGGCGTTGCAATTTCAATCGGTTGGGCTTGACCCTAGAGCGCTTTATCCTTCGCCAGCCGCATCATTTGCGGGTAAAACTGCCAAAACTGTGTTTCAAGCTGATGATAATGTTGCTCGACGTCGGCGAATGAGCCGGCCAGTGCATCGAGGCGCGGGCGGCGGCTGGCCATGCCTTGCAGCACCTGGGCGATGAACGGCAATTCGGCGTAGCGCTCCAGCCAGCGTTCCGGCCACAGGTAGCCGTTCAGGTTCTGAAAACGCGGCGGCGTGAGCGGCAGATAAGGTTCGATCTGGCTGCGGGCTTCCTGGGTAAACTGGTGCAGGTCGCGCGAAGGCTCCAACTGCTGCCAGTGGCGCGCCAGAAAATGGTCCCACACCACGTCGAGAGTGATTGGCGCCACGCGGCGGTAGGGGGCGCTGAAATAGTCGCGGCTGGCTTTGACCTGCGGCAGGCTGTCGGTCAATACGTCGACGCGGCGGTGCATCATGATGCCGGCCACCACGTCGGGCGGGTAGTCGGCGGCGGGGTTGCCGCGCACGAAATCGGCCAGCAGGTTGCCCAGCAGCGAGCTGTCCGCCAGCATGGCCAGGTGAAGATGAGCGAGAAAATTCATCCCTCAACTATACCCGAAGTCAGGCAAATCCTCCTTATTTCTTGCCGCTGACCGCCCCCGGCTTTAGACTAGGCCGCCTGTTTTTTACCAACCAGCCCTAAATTGAAGAAGTGAATACCCATGCGCGTCGCTGATTTTTCGTTTGAACTTCCCGAATCCCTGATTGCCCACTATCCCCAGGCCGAGCGCAGCGCATGCCGCCTGCTGCAGCTGGACGGGCCGAGCGGGGCGCTGACGCACGGCGTATTCACCGATCTGCTGGATAAGCTGGAAGCCGGCGACCTGCTGGTGTTCAACAATACCCGCGTGATCCCAGCGCGCATGTTCGGCCGCAAGGTCAGCGGCGGCAAGATTGAAGTGCTGGTGGAGCGCGTGTTGGACGACCATCGCGTGCTGGCGCACGTGCGCGCGTCGAAAGCGCCGAAGCCGGGCGCCGAGCTGCTGCTGGGGGACGACGAGAGCATCGCCGCCACCATGGTGGCGCGCCACGAGACGCTGTTCGAGCTGCGCTTCAACGACGAACGCGACGTGTTCACTATCCTCAACGCCGCCGGCCACATGCCGCTGCCGCCTTATATCGCCCGCCCGGATGAAGACGCCGACCGCGAGCTGTATCAGACGGTCTACAGCGAGAAGCCCGGTGCTGTCGCCGCGCCGACCGCCGGCCTGCACTTCGACGAGCCGCTGCTGGCGGCGCTGCGCGCCAAGGGCGTGGAAATGGCGTTCGTGACGCTGCACGTCGGCGCCGGCACCTTCCAGCCGGTGCGCGTGGAAACCATCGAAGATCACGTGATGCACGCCGAATACGCCGAAGTGCCGCAGGACGTGGTCGATGCGGTGCTGGCCTGCAAGGCGCGCGGCAAACGCGTCGTGGCGGTGGGCACCACCTCGGTGCGCTCGCTGGAAAGCGCCGCGGCGGCCAGCAAAGAGGCACTGATTGCGCCGTTCTTCGGCGATACCAGCATCTTTATCTATCCGGGCTATCACTATCAGGTGATCGACGCGCTGGTGACCAATTTCCACCTGCCGGAATCGACTCTGATCATGCTGGTGTCGGCCTTCGCCGGCTATAAAAACACCATGCACGCCTATCAGCAGGCGGTGGCCGAGCAGTATCGCTTTTTCAGCTACGGCGATGCGATGTTCATCAGCCGTAACCCGCAGGCGGAAAACGAATCCGTCGGCGGTTAATTTCCCGGGCTGCGCCCACGGCGCGGCCCCGTTTCAACGACATCAGACTGTTTCTCTGATGCTGGAGGCTTTGTGAAGTACGAATTACAAACTACCGATGGCCGCGCGCGTCGCGGCCGCCTGATCTTCGACCGCGGCGTGGTGGAAACCCCGGCCTTTATGCCGGTCGGCACCTACGGTACGGTCAAGGGCATGACGCCGGAAGAAGTGAAAGAGACCGGCGCGCAGATCCTGCTGGGCAACACCTTCCACCTGTGGCTGCGCCCGGGCCAGGAGATCATGAAACTGCACGGCGATCTGCACGACTTCATGCAGTGGCATGGGCCGATCCTCACCGATTCCGGCGGTTTCCAGGTATTCAGCCTGGGGGCGATGCGCAAGATCAAAGAGGAAGGCGTGTACTTCCGCAACCCGATCAACGGCGACAAGGTTTTCCTGAGCCCGGAAAAATCGATGGAAATCCAGTATGACCTGGGTTCCGACATCGTGATGATCTTCGACGAATGTACGCCGTACCCGGCCGACTGGGACTACGCCAAGCGTTCGATGGAAATGTCGCTGCGTTGGGCGCAGCGCAGCCGCAAGCGTTTCGACGAGCTGGAAAATAAAAATGCGCTGTTCGGCATTATTCAGGGCGGCGTTTACGAAGATTTACGTGATGTTTCAGTCAAAGGGCTGGTGGATATCGGCTTTGACGGGTACGCTGTGGGCGGCTTGGCTGTAGGCGAGCCGAAAGAGGATATGCATCGCATTCTTGAACACGTTTGCCCGCAAATTCCGGAAGATAAGCCACGCTATTTGATGGGCGTCGGCAAGCCGGAAGATTTGGTGGAAGGCGTGCGCCGTGGCATCGACATGTTCGACTGCGTCATGCCGACCCGCAACGCCCGCAACGGCCATCTGTTCGTGACTGACGGTGTGGTAAAAATCCGTAATGCCAAGCACAAGGATGATACTTCTCCGCTGGATAAGGACTGTGATTGCTACACGTGTCGCCATTACAGCCGCGCCTACTTGCACCATCTTGACCGTTGCAACGAAATATTGGGTGCTCGATTGAACACGATTCATAACCTGCGTCACTACCAACGCCTGATGGCGGGTTTACGCCAGGCTATTGAAGAGGGTAAATTAGAGCAGTTTGTTGCGGATTTCTATGGTCGGATCGGCAAGCCGGTTCCGCCTTTAAATACCCAATAGATTTCAAGATGCAGCAAGGCGGCGACCGGATGAGTCCCAGGAGCTTGGATTGCCAAGTGACTGGGGTGAAAAAGGAAGTCAACACCGCTGCAGTTTGAAAGATGAAGGGTAGAAACGCTTGATCTAATAATTGATAACTTAATGAGGGAATTTCAATGAGCTTTTTCATTTCTGACGCCGTCGCATCCGCAGGGGCTCCGGCTCAGGGAAGCCCGTACTCTCTGATCATTATGCTGGTGGTGTTCGGCCTGATCTTCTACTTCATGATCCTGCGCCCACAGCAGAAACGCGCTAAAGATCACAAGAAGCTGATGGACTCCATCGGTAAAGGCGACGAAGTGCTGACCACCGGCGGCCTGATCGGTCGCGTGACCAAAGTGGCCGACACCGGCATCATCGCCATCGCGCTGAACGACACCACGGAAGTGATGATCAAGCGTGACTTCGTGGCGGCCGTTCTGCCGAAAGGTACCATGAAGGCCCTGTAATCTTTTTTCCCGAAGGGAATTGCCGTGCTAAACCGTTATCCTTTGTGGAAGTATCTGATGTTGATCGCTGTGATCCTCATCGGTCTGCTTTATGCGCTTCCCAACATCTACGGTGAGGATCCGGCCGTACAAATCACTGGCGCGCGCGGCGTCGCCGCCAGTGAAACTACGCTGGACCAGGTCCGTACCGTATTAGAAAAAGACAACATCGCGAGCAAGTCGATTGCGCTGGAAAATGGCGCCATCCTGGCTCGCTTTAAAGATCCTGACGTTCAGCTGCGCGCCCGCGAAGCGCTGGTGACCGAGCTGGGTGACAAATTCGTCGTGGCGCTGAACCTGGCGCCGGCCACGCCGACCTGGCTGGCCATGCTGGGCGCAGAGCCGATGAAACTCGGCCTGGACCTGCGCGGCGGCGTGCACTTCCTGATGGAAGTGGATATGGACACCGCGTTGAGCAAGCTGCAGGAACAGACCATGGACACCCTGCGCAGCGAGCTGCGTGAGAAGGGCATTCCTTACGCGTCTATCCGCAAGCTGGACAACAACGGCGTGGAAGTCCGCTTCCGCGACGATGCGGCCCGCGATCAGGCCATCAGCTACATCGGCCCGCGTCAGCGCGATCTGGTGCTGTCCGCCAACGGCGCCAACACCATGAAAGCCAGCCTGACGGACGCCCGTCTGAGCGAAGCGCGCGAATACGCCGTACAGCAGAACATCACTATCCTGCGTAACCGCGTCAACCAGCTCGGCGTCGCCGAACCGCTGGTGCAGCGCCAGGGCGCCGACCGCATCGTGGTCGAACTGCCGGGCATTCAGGACACCGCGCGCGCCAAAGAAATTCTGGGCGCCACCGCGACCCTGGAATTCCGTCTGGTGAACACCAATGCGGACGCCACTGCGGCGGCCAACGGCCGCGTGCCGGGCGATTCCGAGGTGAAATACACCCGTGACGGCCAGCCGATCGTGCTGTACAAGCGTGTGATCCTGACCGGTGACCACATCACCGACTCCACCTCGAGCACCGACGAATACAACCAGCCGCAGGTTAACATCTCGCTGGACAGCGCCGGCGGCACGTCCATGTCCAACTTCACCAAGGACAACATTGGCAAGCCGATGGCGACCCTGTTCGTGGAGTATAAGGACAGCGGCAAGAAAGACGCCAACGGCCGCGCGGTGCTGGTGAAACAGGAAGAAGTGATCAACGTGGCGAACATTCAGTCGCGTCTGGGCAACAGCTTCCGCATCACCGGTATCGGCAACCCGAACGAAGCGCGTCAGCTTTCGCTGCTGCTGCGTGCGGGTGCGCTGATCGCGCCGATTCAGATCGTCGAAGAGCGTACCATCGGTCCAACTCTGGGTCAGCAGAACATCACCCAAGGTCTGGAAGCCTGTCTGTGGGGCCTGGTGGCGTCCATCGTCTTCATGGTGGTTTGGTACCGTAAGTTCGGCGTGATCGCCACCACGGCGCTGGTCGCCAACCTGGTGCTGATCGTTGGCGTGATGTCCCTGTTACCGGGGGCGACGCTGACCATGCCGGGTATTGCCGGGATCGTGTTGACGCTGGCGGTGGCGGTCGACGCCAACGTACTGATTAACGAACGTATCAAGGAAGAGCTGAAGAATGGCCGGTCCATTCAGCAGGCGATTCATGAGGGCTATAAAGGCGCGTTCTCCAGTATCGTCGACGCCAACATCACCACGCTGATCACCGCGGTCATCCTGTACGCAGTGGGCACCGGTTCGATCAAAGGCTTTGCGATCACCACCGCTATCGGTGTGGCGACGTCCATGTTCACCGCGATTGTCGGTACCCGTGCCATCGTCAACCTGCTTTACGGCGGCAAACGCATTAACAAGCTGTCTATCTGAGGAGTGCGTTGTGGCACAGGATTATACTGTTGAGCAACTCAACTACGGCCGTAAAGTCTATGACTTTATGCGCTGGGACTACGTGGCCTTCGGCATTTCGTTGGTGCTGTTGGTCGCGTCGATCGCCACCATGTCGGTGCGCGGGTTTAACTGGGGTCTGGATTTCACCGGCGGTACGGTGATTGAAATCAACCTGGAGAAACCGGCTAACCTCGACCTGATGCGCGATACGCTGGAGAAGGCCGGGTTCCAGGATCCGATCATCCAGAACTTCGGCAGCAGCCGCGACGTGATGGTGCGTATGCCACCGGCGACCGGTACCGCAGGCCAGGAACTGGGCAACAAAGTGATCGGCGTGATCAACGACTCGGTGGATAAAAATGCCACCGTGAAGCGCATTGAGTTCGTCGGCCCGAGCGTGGGCAGCGAACTGGCGCAAACCGGCGGCATGGCGCTGCTGGTGGCGTTGATCTGTATCCTGATCTACGTCGGTTTCCGCTTCGAATGGCGCCTGGCGCTGGGGGCGGTCATCGCGCTGGCGCACGACGTGATCATCACGCTGGGCGTGCTGTCGCTGTTCCACATCGAGATTGACCTGACCATCGTCGCGTCTCTGATGTCGGTTATCGGCTACTCGCTGAACGACAGCATCGTGGTTTCCGACCGTATTCGTGAGAACTTCCGCAAGATCCGCCGCGGCACGCCTTACGAGATCATGAACGTGTCGCTGACCCAGACGCTGAGCCGTACGCTGATGACTTCCGGTACTACCCTGATGGTGGTGCTGATGCTGTACATCTTCGGTGGCGCGATGCTGCAAGGCTTCTCGCTGGCGATGCTGATCGGCGTGTCGATCGGTACCGTCTCCTCCATCTACGTCGCGTCCGCGCTGGCGTTGAAGCTGGGGATGAAACGCGAGCACATGCTGCAGCAGAAAGTGGAAAAAGAGGGCGCGGATCAGCCTTCGATTCTGCCTTAACCGCCGCAGTATTCAGCGAAATGAGAAGGAGCGCCTATCGGCGCTCCTTTTTTTTGCTGCGGGTTTCAGTATTGCCGCACGACCGCCGGCTGGGCGGTCGATATCAGACTGTGCAGACGGATATAGCCCAGCTGTTCCGGCGTCAGGCCGCTGAGGCGCAGTTCGAAGTCCTGACCGGGTTTCGGCAGCAGCGAATCGGCGCTGGCGATCGGTTGCGACAGCGCCTCGGCGCTCAACGGCCGGCCGGTGGCGGCATCCAACTGGCCCCATTCCACTACCGCTTTGAACGGCGGCAGCATGGCTTGGGAGAGGATGCGCACATGCAGCTGCGCCTGCGTGCCGTTGGCTTCGCTCTTGATATGACTGAGCGATACGCTCAGCTCGCCGATGCTGCTCTGCAGGCGGGCGGCGCTCCTGGCCGCCGGCAGCAGGTAGACGCCGCTGTCGGAGTGTTGGTTGAGCTGATTCTGCCGCTCCAGCGCGGTGGTTTGGTCGGTTAGCACGCTCACCTTCTGGTTCAGTGCGGCGACCTGGTGGCGCAGCTGAGGCACGGCGGCGTTGTGCGCGCAGCCCGCCAGCAATACGGCGGCGGCGAGCAGGACGATTTTCGGGCAACAGGTTGTCATAACGGCGATTTCCTATGCAGAATCTCCTGTTATCAGCTTAGTCCGCGCGGAGGGGAAAGTCATATCGGCACCGGCTTCCCGGTCGCCGGTCGCAACAAATGGCCGCCGCCCTTTGTTGTGGCTGCACTTCGGGTTAAACTGCGCTTATCTATAAAAAACGTTTATCAGGACGTGTTATGCATTGCCCTTTCTGCGCCGCCGTTGATACCAAAGTCATTGATTCCCGCCTGGTGGGGGACGGTTCGCAAGTGCGCCGTCGCCGCCAGTGCCTGGTGTGCAATGAGCGCTTCACCACCTTCGAGGTGGCCGAACTGGTGATGCCGCGAGTGATTAAAAGCGATGACGTGCGCGAGCCGTTCAACGAAGACAAACTGCGTCGCGGCATGCTGAAAGCGCTGGAGAAGCGCCCGGTGAGCTCGGACGACGTGGAAAACGCCCTTAATCATATCAAATCTCAACTGCGCGCCACCGGCGAACGCGAAGTGCCGACGAAATTAGTGGGCAATCTGGTGATGGACGCGCTGAAAAAGTTGGATAAGGTGGCCTACATTCGCTTTGCGTCGGTGTACCGCAGCTTCGAAGATGTGCGCGAATTCGGCGAAGAGATCGCCCGCCTGCAAGACTAAAGGATCTTTCATGCATCACGACGAATTTTACATGGCGCGCGCCTTCGAGCTGGCGCGGCTGGGGCGTTTTACGACCGCACCTAATCCGAACGTCGGCTGCGTTATCGTGCGCGACGGTGAGATTGTCGGCGAAGGCTATCATTTGCGCGCCGGCGAGCCGCACGCGGAAGTGCACGCGCTGCGGATGGCGGGCGACAGGGCGCGCGGCGCCACCGCCTATGTCACGCTTGAGCCGTGCAGCCATCATGGCCGCACGCCGCCCTGTGCCGATGCGCTGGTGGCCGCCGGCGTGACGCGGGTGGTTGCGGCGATGCAAGATCCCAACCCGCAGGTGGCGGGGCGCGGGCTGTACAAGCTGCAGCAGGCCGGCGTTGAGGTGCGGCACGGCCTGATGTTGGCCGAGGCGGAAGCGGTCAACCTGGGGTTCCTCAAGCGCATGCGCACCGGTTTCCCTTATGTGCAGCTGAAGCTGGGCGCGTCGCTGGACGGCCGCACGGCGATGGCCTCTGGCGAGAGCCAGTGGATCACCTCACCCGAAGCGCGTCAGGACGTGCAGCGCCTGCGCGCGCAGAGCGCCGCCATTCTCAGCACCAGCGCCACCGTGCTGGCGGACGATCCGTCGCTGACGGTGCGTTGGGATGAGCTGGACGCCGAGACGCAGCGCCTCTATCCGCGCGAAAATCTGCGCCAGCCGTTGCGCATCTTGCTGGACAGCCAAAACCGTATTACCCCGCAGCACCGCGTAGTGCAGCAGCCGGGGGCCACCTGGCTGGCACGGTTGCAGGCGGATGAACAGGCTTGGCCGCAGGAGGTCGAACAGTTTATCTGCCCGGCGCACGGCGGCGGCGTCGATCTGGTGGTGATGATGATGCTGCTGGCGAAGCGCCAGGTCAATTCAGTCTGGGTAGAGGCGGGCGCAACGCTGGCCGGCGCGCTGTTGCAGGCCGGATTGGTGGATGAGCTCATTTTGTACATCGCACCGAAACTGTTGGGCGATAATGGCCGCGGCCTGTGTCATTTGCCTGGCCTTGAACGGCTGGCCGACGCGCCGGAATTCGTCTTTAGCGACGTGCGCCAGGTCGGCCCCGACCTGCGTTTACGTCTGCGGGCGAAACACTGAATCTCGCGCCCGCGCGTCGGTTTTACAAAACCGCCGCGCAGGCGATGAAAGAATATGATAGAATCCGCCCCCCTGCGGGGTATTGAACCCATTTTTAAGGAAAGCCCATGAAAGTTATCGAAGGTGTTGTTGCTACTCCAAATGCCCGTGTGGCGATCGCAATTGCACGTTTTAACAATTTCATCAACGACAGCCTGCTGGAAGGCGCCATCGACGCCCTGAAACGCATTGGTCAGGTTGCTGACGACAACATCACCGTTGTCTGGGTCCCGGGTGCTTACGAACTGCCGCTGACGGCGAGCGTATTGGCCAAAACCGGTAAATACGACGCGGTTATCGCGCTGGGCACCGTTATCCGTGGGGGCACCGCGCACTTCGAATATGTGGCGGGCGAAGCCAGCTCCGGCATCGGCAACGTTGCGATGAATGCCGAAATCCCGGTTGCCTTTGGCGTGCTGACCACCGAAAGCATCGAACAGGCGATCGAACGCGCCGGCACCAAAGCGGGCAACAAGGGCGCTGAAGCCGCGCTGACCGCACTTGAAATGATTAATGTTATCAAAGCTATTAAAGCCTGAATTTAGTTAAGGGGAATTCCGTGAAACCTGCTGCTCGTCGCCGCGCTCGTGAGTGCGCTGTTCAAGCGCTTTACTCTTGGCAGTTGTCTAAAAACGACATTGCCGATGTTGAACACCAGTTCCTGACGGAGCAGGATGTCAAAGATGTTGACGTCGCCTATTTTCGCGAGTTGCTGTCCGGCGCGGCAGTGAATGCAGGTATGCTGGACGAACTGATGGCGCCTTACCTGTCGCGTCAGCTCGAAGAGCTGGGCCAGGTGGAACGCGCGGTGCTGCGCGTCGCGCTGTTTGAACTGAAAATGCGCGAAGATGTCCCTTATAAGGTGGCGATCAACGAAGCGATCGAACTGGCGAAAACCTTCGGCGCGGAAGACAGCCACAAGTTTGTGAACGGGGTGCTGGATAAAGTGGCGCCAACCCTTCGCAAGAAAAAGTAAAACATTAAGGCCGGCACTCCCGGCCTTAATTTCTTCTAGTGGAATATCGATATGGCATGCGGCGAATTTGACCTCATTGCCCGCTATTTTGACCGGTTTAAGCGCGTGCGCCGGGATGTACAGTTGGGCATTGGAGATGACTGCGCACTGCTGGCAGTGCCGGAAAAACAGCTGGTGGCCGTCAGTACCGACACGTTGGTAGCGGGCGTTCATTTCCTGCCGGACATCGATCCGGCCGATCTTGGCTATAAGGCGCTGGCGGTCAATTTGAGCGATCTGGCGGCGATGGGCGCCGATCCGGCCTGGCTCTCGCTGGCGCTGACCCTGCCGGAGGTGAACGAACCCTGGCTGAAGGCCTTCAGCGACAGCCTGTTCGATCAGCTCAACTATTACGGCATGCAGCTGATCGGCGGCGATACTACGCGCGGCCCGTTGAGCATGACGTTGACCATCCAGGGGCTGATCCCGGCCGGCCGGGCGCTGACCCGCAGCGGCGCGCGCATCGGCGACTGGATCTATGTGACCGGCACGCTGGGCGACAGCGCCGCCGGTCTGGCGATCCTGCAGGATCGTCTGGCGGTGACCGATGCGGCGGCGCGCGACTATCTGGTTGGCCGCCATTTGCGCCCGCAGCCGCGGGTGTTGCAGGGGCAGGCGCTGCGCGATCTGGCCAGTTCGGCGATCGACATCTCCGACGGCCTGATCTCCGATCTGAAGCACATCCTGAAGGCCAGCGAGTGCGGCGCGCGCATCGTGCTGGACGAGTTACCGATGTCGCAGGCCCTGAGTGGCCAGACCGATGCCGAGCAGGCGCTGCGTTGGGCGCTGGCGGGCGGCGAAGATTACGAGCTGTGCTTCACCGTGCCGGAGATCAACCGCGGCGCGCTGGAAGTGGCGCTGAGCCACCTCGGGGCGGACTACACCTGTATTGGCCAGATTGGCCCGCTGTCTGAAGGCATCCGTTATTACCGCAACGACGAAGCGGTGGAACTGGACTGGACCGGGTTCGATCATTTCAACGCGGAGCCGGGCACCCATGGATGAAGCCAAGCGTCGGCTGCGGATGAGCAATCCGTGGCACCTGCTGGCCATCGGTTTCGGTAGCGGGTTGTCGCCGGTGATGCCGGGCACCATGGGATCGCTGGCGGCGATCCCGTTCTGGCTGCTGCTGATCCAGCTGCCGTGGCAGCTCTACTCGCTGGCGGTGATGTTCAGCATCTGCATCGGCGTTTATATTTGCCACCGCACGGCAAAAGACATGAAGGTGCACGATCACGGCAGCATCGTCTGGGACGAGTTCGTCGGCATGTGGATCACGCTGATGGCGCTGCCGGTCAACGATTGGCGCTGGGTCGCCGCCGGTTTCGTCATCTTCCGCATTCTCGACATGTGGAAGCCGTGGCCGATCCGCTGGTTCGACCGCAACGTGCATGGTGGCATGGGCATCATGGTCGACGATATCATCGCCGGCGTGCTGTCTGCCGGCATCATCTACCTGATTGGGCACCACTGGCCGATCGGGCTGTTCTGACCGACGGGCGCGGCGTTTCGCGCCCGTTTCTCTTATTTAAACCCCGTCACCCGGTGCGGCACATAAGCCGTCTCCAGCTCCGCCACTTCTTGCGGCGACAAACTCAAGTCGACCGCGGCGATGGCGTCATCCAGCTGCTCGCTGCGTGACGCGCCGACGATCGGCGCGCTGACCGCTGGCTTGTTCAGCAGCCAGGCCAGTGCGATCTGCGCGCGGGAAACGCCACGTTCGTCGGCGAGGCTGGCGATGCGTTCGGCGATGATGGCGTCGATGCTTTCGGTTTCCTCGTAGAGGCTCTTGCCGAACGGGTCGGCAACCAGCCGCGCGGTGGTTTCGCCCCAGGGGCGAGTCAGGCGGCCGCGCGCCAGCGGGCTCCACGGCAGGACGGCGATGCCTTCGGCGGTACACAGCGGGTGCATTTCGCGCTCTTCTTCGCGCTGAATCAGGTTGTATTGATCCTGCATGCTGACGAAGCGCGTCCAGCCGTGCAGATCGGCGGTATACAGCGCCTTGGCGAACTGCCAGGCGTACATCGAGGAGGCGCCGATATAACGCGCCTTACCGGCTTTCACCACGTCGTGCAGCGCTTCCAGCGTCTCTTCCAGTGGCGTTTCGTCATCCCAGCGATGGATCTGCAGCAAATCGACATAGTCGGTGCCCAGACGGCGCAGGCTGTCGTCGATGGACTGCATGATCTTGGCGCGCGACAAGCCGCGCTCCAGATTGCTCAGCGGGAAATAGACCTTGGTGGCGACCACCACGTCCTCGCGGCGCGCATAGTCGCGCAGCGCCCGGCCGAGGATCTCCTCGCTGCTGCCGTCGGAATAGCTATTGGCGGTGTCGAAAAAGTTGATGCCGGCTTCCAGCGCCTGTTTCAGCAGCGGGCGGCTGCTCTCTTCCGGCAGCGTCCAGGTGTGATTACCGCGGTTCGGGTCGCCGTAGGTCATGCAACCCAGGCAGATGCGTGAGACGTTCAGATCGGTATTGCCCAGTTTCAGGTACTTCATGCTTGCCTCCCATTCACAGCTTAGACAGTAACTGTAGCGCGGCGCTCGGAGGGCTGAAACGAAAACGCCCCCGAGAGCGGAGGCGTTTATTCAGGCGCTGGCGATGATTACTGCGCCAGCCAGGTTTCGATTTGGCGCTGAATGCCGGCGGCATCGAGCCCCAGATCGGCGCGCACTTCTTCCTGGCTGCCCTGCGAGACGAAGCTGTCCGGCAGGCCGAGGTTCAGCACCGGTACCGGACGGCGTTTGGCCATCAGCAGTTCGTTGACGCCGCTGCCGGCGCCGCCCATGATGGCGTTCTCTTCCAGCGTGACCAGCGCTTCATGGCCGGTGGCCAGTTCGAGCACCAGCTGTTCGTCCAGCGGTTTGACGAAGCGCATGTCCACCAGCGTAGCGTTGAGCGCTTCCGCCGCCTCAGCCGCCTCCGGCAGCAGGGTGCCGAAGTTGAGAATGGCGATCTTTTCCCCTTGGCGGCGCACCACGCCTTTGCCGATCGGCAGCAGGCTGAGCGGCTCCAGCGCCGCGCCGGTGCCGGTACCGCGCGGATAGCGCACGGCGCTCGGGCCGGCATTGTAGTGATAGCCGGTATACAGCATCTGGCGGCATTCGTTTTCGTCGCTCGGCGTCATGATCACCATGGTCGGGATGCAGCGCATGAACGACAGATCGAACGCCCCCTGGTGGGTTTGGCCGTCGGCGCCGACGATGCCGCCGCGATCGATGGCGAACATCACCGGCAGGTTTTGGATCGCCACATCGTGGATCAGCTGATCGTAGGCACGTTGCAGGAAGGTGGAATAGATCGCCACCACCGGCTTGTAGCCGCCGATCGCCAGCCCGGCGGCGAAGGTGACCGCGTGCTGCTCGGCGATCGCCACGTCGAAATATTGCTGCGGGTAGTCGCGGGAGAACTGCACCATGCCGGAACCTTCGCGCATCGCCGGCGTGATCGCCATCAGCGAGCTGTCTTTGGCGGCGGTTTCACACAGCCAGTCGCCGAAGATTTTCGAATAGGTCGGCAGACCGCCGGCGCTCTTCGGCAGCGTGCCGCTGGCGGGATCGAACTTCGGCACCGCGTGGAAGCTGATCGGATCCTTCTCTGCCGGCGCGTAACCGCGGCCTTTCTTGGTCATGATGTGCAACAGCTGCGGGCCTTTCAGATCGCGCATGTTTTTCAACGTGGCGACCAGACCCTGCACGTCGTGGCCGTCTACCGGGCCGATGTAGTTGAAACCCAGCTCTTCGAACAGCGTGCCCGGCACCACCATGCCTTTCAGGTGCTCTTCGGTGCGTTTCACCAGCTCCTTGATGGGCGGCACGCCGGCCAGCACTTTCTTGCCGCCTTCGCGCAGGGTGGAATAAAGCTTGCCGGACAGCAGCTGCGCCAGATGGTTGTTCAGCGCGCCGACGTTTTCCGAGATCGACATCTCGTTGTCGTTCAGCACCACCAGCATGTCCGGGTTGATGTCGCCGGCGTGGTTCATCGCTTCGAACGCCATGCCGGCAGTGATGGCGCCGTCGCCGATCACGCACACTGTGCGGCGGCCTTTACCTTCACGCTCCGCCGCCACCGCCATGCCGAGGCCGGCACTGATCGAGGTCGATGAGTGGCCGACCGACAGTACGTCGTATTCGCTTTCGGCGCGCCACGGGAAGGGGTGCAGACCGTTCTTTTGCCGAATGGTGGCGATGCGGTCGCGGCGGCCGGTCAGAATTTTGTGTGGGTAGGCCTGGTGGCCGACGTCCCACACCAGATGATCGAACGGCGTGTTGTAGACGAAATGCAACGCCACCGTCAGTTCGACGGTACCCAGCCCGGAGGCAAAGTGGCCGCTGGAGCGACTGACGCTGTTCAGCAGGTATTGCCGCAGCTCATCGCACAGCTTAGGCAAGCTCTCTTTGGGCAGTGAGCGGAGTTCCTCGGGGTTTTCCGCTAGCGCCAGGGTTGGGTATTTGGCTATATCAAGACTCATTCGATACTCATATCAGAGGAGTTAACGTCACACGTTAATTGTCGCGTTCAATAATGAAGCTGGCTAACGCTCGCAATGGCGCTGTGTTATAAGATTGCGCTGCCAAAGTGTCTAATGCAGCTAATGCTTCCTGATAGAGATCCCACGCTTTTGCTTTCGCGCTGTCAAGCCCGAGCAACGCCGGGTAGGTACTCTTTCCGTGTTGTTGGTCCGCTCCCTGGCGCTTGCCGATTTTTTCAGTCTCGCCGACAACGTCCAAAATGTCATCCTGCACCTGGAACGCCAGGCCAACCGCGGCGGCGTAACGATCCAGCTGCGGCAGCGCCGCACGCCCGGCAGCGCCGGCGCTCAGCGCACCCAGACGCACCGCCGCACGGATCAGCGCACCGGTTTTGTGGCGGTGGATCTGCTCCAGCGCCTGCAGGTCGACGTGCTTGCCTTCGGCTTCCAGATCCAGCGATTGGCCGCCGCACATGCCGGCTACGCCGCTGGCGGCCGCCAGTTCGGAGACCATCGCCAGCCGATCGTGCAGCGCCACGTCGGGCATCTCGGCATCGGCCAGGATTGAAAACGCCAGCGTTTGCAGCGCATCGCCGGCCAGGATCGCGTTGGCTTCACCGAATTTAATGTGGCAGGTCGGCTGGCCGCGGCGCAGATCGTCGTCGTCCATCGCCGGCAGATCGTCGTGGATCAGCGAGTAGGCGTGAATGCATTCCACCGCCGCCGCCGGCGCGTCCAGGTTGGCCAACGACACGCCGAACATCTGGCCGGTGGTGTACACCAGGAACGGGCGCAGGCGTTTGCCGCCCAGCAAGGCGCCGTGGCGCATCGCCGCCACCATGTTGCCGTCGTTGAACGGTAGCGGGGCGATGAAGTCCAGCAGCGCGCGATCGGCACGCTGGCGGAAAATCTGCATTTGATCGGCAAAAGCGGCCGATGGGGCGATCTCAGACATGTCGTTTACTCGGCATCCGGTGTGAAAGGCGCCAGCGCCGCATCATCGGCGCTGTCGTTAAGAAGTATCTGCACACGCTGTTCCGCCTGTTGCAGTTTCTGCTGGCCCTGACGCGCCAGCTGTACGCCGCGTTCGAATTCGTTCAGCGCGTCTTCCAGCGGCAGTTCGCCCGACTCCAGACGCGTCACGATGCTTTCCAGCTCGCCGAGGGCGCTTTCAAAGCTGGCAGTTTGCTCTGTACTGGCTGATTGTGCTGGTTTTTTCGGCATAATTTTCTTTTTACGTCATCATGTGAACCGTGGCGCCAGAGCCTATCCTAGCGGATCTTGATTAGCAAATCATGGCGCTCATGTGTGGTTTTGTGCGCAGAGCACGGCGATATGATGATATACTCCGCGCCGTAATTCTTATCTGACAACAAAGACCGCCATGAAGTTTATCATTAAATTGTTCCCGGAAATCACCATCAAGAGCCAATCTGTGCGCTTGCGCTTTATCAAGATTCTCTCGACCAATATTCGCAACGTCCTGAAGCAGTATGATGAAACGCTGGCGGTCGTCCGTCACTGGGATCATATCGAAGTTCGCGCCAAAGATGAAAATCAGCGGCCGATCATCGCCGACGCCCTGACGCGTATTCCCGGCATCCACCATATTCTGGAAGTGGAAGATCGCGCTTATACCGACATCCACCACATCTTCGAGCAGACGCTGGAAGCCTACCGCGCCCAGCTGGAAGGCAAAACCTTCTGCGTGCGCGTCAAGCGCCGCGGCAAGCAGGCGTTCAACTCGCAGGACGTGGAGCGCTACGTCGGCGGCGGCTTGAATCAGCATATTGAAAGCGCGCGCGTTAACCTGACCCGCCCGCAGGTCACGGTAAACCTGGAGATCGAAGACGACAAGCTGATGCTGGTGAAACGCCGCCTCGAAGGCATCGGCGGTTACCCGGTCGGCACCCAGGAAGACGTGATGTCGCTGATTTCCGGCGGTTTCGACTCGGGCGTGTCCAGCTACATGCTGATGCGTCGCGGCTGCCGCGTCCACTTCTGCTTCTTCAATCTGGGCGGCGCTGCGCACGAGATCGGCGTGAAGCAGGTGGCGCACTACCTGTGGAACCGCTTCGCCAGTTCGCACAAGGTGCGCTTCGTTGCCATCGATTTCGAGCCGGTGGTCGGTGAGATCCTGGAGAAGGTCGACGACGGCCAAATGGGCGTGGTGCTCAAGCGCATGATGGTGCGCGCCGCTTCGCAAGTGGCCGAACGCTACGGCGTGCAGGCGCTGGTGACCGGTGAGGCGTTGGGGCAAGTCTCCAGCCAGACGCTGACTAACCTGCGCTTGATCGACAACGCGTCCGACACCCTGATCCTGCGTCCGCTGATCTCGCACGATAAAGAGCACATCATCAAACTGGCGCGCGAAATCGGCACCGAAGACTTCGCCAAAACCATGCCGGAATACTGCGGCGTGATTTCGAAGAGCCCGACGGTGAAAGCGGTCAAGGCCAAGATCGAAGAGGAAGAGAGCCACTTCGATTTCAGCATTCTCGATCGGGTGGTGAGTGAAGCGAAGAACGTTGATATTCGCTCCATCGCCGAGCAGGCGCAGGAACAGGTGACCGAGGTGGAAACCGTCGCGGCCTTCGGCGGCGCCGATGTTATTCTGGATATTCGCTCCAACGACGAGCAGGAAGAGAAACCGCTGCAGCTGGAACAGGTTGAAGTGAAAGCGCTGCCGTTCTACAAGCTGAGTACCCAGTTCGGCGATCTGGACCAGAGCAAAACCTACCTGTTGTACTGCGAGCGCGGCGTGATGAGCCGCCTGCAGGCGCTGTACCTGCTGGAGCAGGGCTACTCCAACGTTAAGGTTTATCGTCCGTAACGCACGGCGCACCATAAACGATAAGGGCTGAACCGGTGTTCAGCCCTTTTTTTATCGGCAAGCCGCTCAGTCGCGAAAATCGTACATCCCGGGGATCAGCACCAGCTGTGCGGCGATCTCCGCCGCCTTGGCCTTGCCGAGCAGCAGGTCTATCAGCTTCAGCGCAAACTCCATCGCGGTGCCGGGCCCCTGACTGGTGAGCAGGTTGACGCGTGCGTCGTACACCACGCGGCGCTCCATCCATTTATCCGCCGGTATCTGGTCTTTCAGGCCCGGGAAGCCGGTCATGTTGCCGACCGGGAACAGATCGTGGTGCTGCAGCACCAGCGCCGGCGCCGCGCAGATGGCGGCGACGATATTCCCCTGCAGGTGCATCTGCCGCACCTTTTCCACCAGTAGCGGGCTGTCGCGGAAGCACTCCGCGCCTTTCAGGCCGCCGGGCAGTACGATGGCGTCGAAAGGCTCATCGACGATCGCCACCAGCGGCGCGTCGGCCAGCAGTTTGACGCCGCGTGAACAGACGATAGTCAGCTCGCCGTCGCCGGCAACGCTGGCCGTGGTGACGTTGACGCCCGCCCGCACCAGCAGATCGATGGTGGTGACGGCTTCGGTTTCTTCGCTACCAGGTGCCAGGCAGACTAGCGCCGATACGCTCATATTCATTTTCCTTTCGTTTAATCAGTTCGAACAGCCGCGCATTTTCCGGCAGCGTGAGGCCGTGGCTGCGCGCACGGCGCAGCAGGTAGCCGGTGATGTAGTCGATCTCGGTGTGCCGCTGGCTGCGGATATCCTGCAGCATCGACGAAACGTTGTCGGCGGTGCTGTGGATCACGTCCATCACGTATTGCATCAGGCCCTCGCAGGAGGTGTGGTAGCCTTCCATCGCCATCACGCCGGCGACTTCACGGCACAGCGTTGCGATCTGCTCCGGGTAGCGTTGCAGATCGCCGTTGCGGCAGTCATACAGCGCCGTCAGCGGGTTGATCACGCAGTTGACCGCCAGTTTGCGCCAGTTGGCCGAGGCGATGTTGTTGTGCCAGGCGACGTCGGGTAGCGCCTGATGCAGCACTTCCGCCAGGTGGCTGAGGTGCTGGGCGGCCGGCGAGGTCGGGCCGATGTGGGTGATGCCGGTAGCGACGTGAATAATGGTGCTGCCTTCATGGCGTGCCGCGTGGGTGGTGGTGCCCTGCAGGATGGGGTGGCCGTTCGGCGGCAGTTCCTCCTGGGTGCCCATGCCGTTGTGCAGCAGCAAGATGGCGCACTGGGGGTTCAGCTTCGGCAGCAGCGCGCTGACCGCGCCGGAAACTTGCCAGGCTTTCAGCGTGACCAACAGCAGTTCGCTCTGCGCGAGATGCTCCGGATCGTTGGTGGGCAAGTTGCGATTGAACGAGACGCCTTCCGGCTCTATCACGTTCACGGCGCAAAAAGGCTGCGGCACTCTTAGCCATCCCTGTACATCGTGGCCCTGCTGATACAGCCGGGAGAGCCACAGTTGTCCGAGCGCGCCGCAACCAAGAATGGTTATTTTCATTCAGTCTCCTTGGAAACACGGGAATACCGCTCAATTACCGTGAATTAACTATAGGCTTTATGGCAGCCCGAAGCGCTATCCCTGCGTGCGTTCAGCAGATTTTGTCTGAGGCGGCAAAGCGGTTATCATGCTCGGCATCAAAATCGCCTAAGCTATTAGGCACTCATTCAGGAGGAAGAAGTATGCCATCTTTCGACATCGTTTCCGAAATTGATATGCAGGAAGTGCGTAACGCCGTTGAGAACGCCACCCGCGATCTCGGCACCCGCTGGGATTTTCGCAACGTGCCGGCCAGCTTTGAGCTAAACGAGAAAGACCAAAGCATCAAGGTTGCTACCGAGTCGGATTTCCAGGTACAGCAGCTGCTCGACATTCTGCGCGAAAAGCTGAGCAAACGCAGCATTGACGGTGCCGCGCTGGAGATCCCGGAAGAGTTTACCCACAGCGGTAAAACCTACAGCGTGGAAGCCAAGCTGAAGCAGGGGATTGAAACCTCAGTGGCGAAGAAAATCGTCAAGCTGATCAAAGACAGCAAGCTGAAGGTACAGGCGCAGATCCAGGGCGAAGAAGTGCGGGTGACCGGTAAGTCACGCGATGATTTGCAGAGCGTGATGGCGCTGGTGCGCGGTGGCGATCTGGGGCAACCGTTCCAGTTCAAGAACTTCCGCGATTAATCTCAGCAGGGCCGGCATTGCCGGCCCTGATTCTTTACAGCGAATTGACCAGCGCTTCCAGTTGACCGCGATTGGTCTGTTTGGTATCGACCTTGACGTAAGCGCTGCGCTCCTCCGGCACCACGATCGCCTCCGCAACGCCGGGCTGCGCCTTCAGGCGGCTTTCCAGCGCCGAATCCTTCACCGCCAGTTCCGACAGCGTAATGCGCAGGCTGCTGACATACGGCGGCTCTTTCATGGTGCTGCTGACCAGGAACCAAACGGCGGCCAGCACTGCGCCGGCGATAAACACCAAGCCCGCACCCTGCAAACCGTATAGCCAGCCACCGAGGCTGCCGCCGATCGCCACGCCGATAAACTGGCTGGTGGAGTAGACCCCCATCGCGGTGCCCTTGTAGCCGGCCGGCGACTCTTTGCTGATTAACGAAGGCAGAATGGCTTCCATCACGTTGAAGGCCATGAAGAACAGCTGCACGCCGGCGATGATGCCCCACAGGTGCGCGCCAGAGAACCACAGCAGCACTTCAGCGCAGAACAGCACCGCTACGCAGCCCATAAAGACCTGCTTCATGCGGCGATATTTTTCGGCATAGATGATGAAAGGCACCACGGCGGCGAACGATACCAGCATGGTCACCAGATAGACGATCCAGTGTTCGCTGGCCACCAGCCCGGCTTTCTCCATCGCCAGCGGCAGCGCCACGAAGCTCGACATCAGCAGGATATGCAGACACATGATGCCGAAGTTGAGCTTCAACAGGCGCGAATTACTCAGCACCTTGCTGAAACTGCCGCGCACGATGCTGGATTCACGGTTCAGCAGGTGGGTGTCGGCGGAAGGCACCACCGCCAGGGTGATGATAATGCCGGCCAGCGCCAGCACGGCGATCATCCAGAACAGCGCATGCAGGCCGAAGGCGTGGGTGATGATCGGGCCCAATACCATGGCGATGGCGAAGGTGATGCCGAAGCTGACGCCGATAAACGCCATCGCTTTGGTGCGGTTCTGCTCGCGGGTCAGATCGGAGAGCAGCGCCATCACCGCAGCGGCGATCGCGCCGGAACCCTGCAGCGCGCGGCCGAGGATCACGCCCCAGATCGAATCGGTAGCGGCGGCGATCACGCTGCCGAGGGCGAAGATCAGCAGGCCGCCGACGATCAGCGGTTTGCGGCCGATGCGGTCGGACACCAGGCCGAACGGGATCTGAAACACCGCCTGCGCCAGGCCGTAGATGCCGATGGCGATGCCGATCAGCGCTTCGCTGGCGCCGTTGAGCGCCATGCCGTAGGTGGTCAGCACCGGCAGGACCATAAACATGCCGAGCATGCGCAGGGAAAATACGGTGCCCAATCCCCAGGTGGCGCGGCGCTCCTGCGGGGTCATTGAATTATCGTTCACATCAAACCTCGGTAAAAACCATGCCATCAGACGTTGAGACAGCGCCTGATGGCATGATTTCTGTAAAGCTGCGTCATTTTAGTGTGCAGGGCAGGGGGGGTAAATCGAATGTTGTTTAACAGATATTACAGTTCAGCCGCTTTTCGGCGTGACAAATAAAATGGGCCGCAAAAGCGGCCCATTTACAGATGATTTGGCTTACCAAACGTAGGTCACCAGCGCTTCAGGCGCCGCTGTCGCGCTGAAGTCGATCGACATCATCACGCTCAGCGAGGTGATGGCGACGATGGAGAACACGAACAGTTTACGCGCCCAGACGCTGTCGTTTTCGGTTTTGTAACCGCGCAGCGCCATGCCGAGCCACCATACGCTCACCGCCGCAGCGACGATCAGGTATTTGTAGCCGGCGTAACCCACCAGGGTCAGCATCAACGTGGCGATCATAAACGCCAGGATGTAGACCGTGATGTGGTTCTTGGCGACGGAAATGCCTTTCACCACCGGCAGCACCGGAATGTTGGCCGCCTGGTAATCTTTAAAGCGGAAGATAGCGATCGCATAAGAATGCGGCATCTGCCACAGGCTAAAGATAGCCAGCAGGATCAACGCGCCGGCGTCGAACTCGTTGGTTACCGCGCAGTAGCCGATAACCGGCGGCGCGGCGCCCGACAGGCTGCCGATCAGCGTGCCGTATACCGAGTGGCGTTTCATGTACAGGCTGTAAACGCCGACATAAACCACGAAGCCCATCACCGCCAGCCACATGGCCAGCGGGTTAGCCACGATATACAGCAACGCAAAGCCCACAATACCCAGAACGGTCGCATAAACCAGGGTGACACTCGGCGCGATCAGGCCTTTTACCAGCACCCGATTCTTCGTTCTCTCCATTTTCTTGTCGATGTCGCGGTCGATGTAGTTGTTAAACACACAGCCCGACGCGACCACCAACGAGACACCCACCAGGGTGGCGAGAAACAGGGGATAGTCGATGCTCCCTTTGGAAGCGAGCAGGAATCCCCCAACGACAGAAATTAAATTGCCGAAAATAATTCCTGGTTTAGTGACTTGCAGGTATTGCTTAATCATCACGTGCAGCTCAGCTCTTAATCGACCATCATATTGATGTTGAGGTTGTACATAATCCAGAGTGAACCCACAACAACGATACCGATGATCATAGCGGTGAACAGCAATGCCACCAGGTTCCAACGCTCTTCCGATGAGGTGTTCATGTGCAGGAAGTAAACCAGGTGAACAATCACCTGGATAACCGCCATGCCGACAACAACCGCCAGGATGGTGGAATGAGAGGCAGTGCCGTTCATTACCATCGCAAATGGAATTACCGTCAGGATGATCGACAGGATAAAGCCGATCAGGTATGACTTCACGCTACCGTGGCTTGCGCCGCCGTGAGAGGTTTCATGGGATGAATGACTCATGACATAGCCCCCAGCAAGTAGACAACGGTAAATACGCAGATCCAGACCACGTCCAGGAAGTGCCAGAACAGGCTCAGGCACATCAGGCGGGTTCTGTTGGTCGCGGTCAGGCCGAACTTGCTGACCTGAATCATCATCACGATGATCCACACCAGGCCGGAGGTTACGTGCAGACCGTGAGTACCGACCAGCGCGAAGAAGCTGGACAGGAACGCGCTGCGATCCGGGCCGTAGCCTTCTTCGATCAGTTTGTGGAACTCAAAGACTTCCATTCCAACGAAGCCCAGACCGAACAGGAAGGTCAGGAACAGCCAGAGATTGACGCCCGCAACTTTGCCCTTGTTCATGGCGATCATCGCCATGCCGTAGGTGATGGAGCTGAACAACAGCAGGAAAGTTTCGACCAGGACAAAGTCCAGTTCGAAAATGTCTTTACCTGCAGGACCGCCGGCGGTCCCGTTCACCAGGACTGCAAACGTCGCGAACAAGCTCGCAAACAAAATACAGTCGCTCATCAGGTAGATCCAGAATCCGAAGACTTTGGTCTCTCCCGCGTCGTGGTGCCCATGCTCTGCATGGGCCGCGTTATGATTGGTCAGAGTTTCAGTTGACATGTTTCACGCCTGCTTTACGGATTTGTTCGTAGTGTTGGTTCTCAATGCGCTCGATTTCATCAACCTGCACATAGTAGTCAACATCGTGATCGAAGCTCTTGCCGATCCAGACAACGATCATACCGATGAAGCCAGCCAGAGCCATCCACCAGATTTCCCAAATCATTGCGAAACCGAATACCAGGCTGAAGAAGGCGATGATAACGCCGGCGCCGGTGTTCTTAGGCATATGAATCGGTTCGTATTTAGCCGGTTTCTTATACGCTTCGCCTTTTTCTTTCATGTCCCAGAACTCGTCACGGTCATGAATTTTCGGTACTACGGCAAAGTTATAGAACGGCGGTGGAGACGACGTTGACCACTCCAGAGTACGAGCACCCCACGGGTCACCGGTCAGATCGCGGTTTTGTTCGCGGTCACGGATACTGACGAAGATCTGAATCAGCTGGCACAGAATGCCGCAGGCGATCAGCGCCGCACCACCGGCTGCAACCAGCAGCAGAGGGTGGAACTCAGGGTTGATGTCCTGGCTGATACGACGGGTCATGCCCATAAAGCCCAATGCGTACAGCGGCATGAAGGCGGTGAAGAAGCCGATGATCCAGAACCAGAACGCGCGGATACCCCATTTTTCGTTCAGCGTGAAGCCGAAGGATTTCGGGAACCAGTAGGTCAGGCCCGCGAAGCAACCGAACACCACGCCGCCGATGATGACGTTGTGGAAGTGCGCGATCAGGAACAGGCTGTTGTGCAGCACGAAGTTCGCGCCCGGCACTGCCAGCAGAACGCCGGTCATACCACCCACGGAGAAGGTGATGATGAAGCCAACGGTCCACAGCATGGCGGAGTTGAGCTTGATACGGCCCTGATACATGGTGAACAGCCAGTTGAAGATTTTCACCCCGGTCGGGATGGAAATGATCATGGTGGCGATACCGAAGAAGGCGTTAACGTTCGCGCCGGACCCCATGGTGAAGAAGTGGTGCAGCCATACGATGAACGACAGAACGGTGATCGCGATGGTTGCCCATACCAGTGAGGTATAGCCGAACAGGCGTTTTCTGGAGAAGGTCGCGGTGACTTCGGAGAACACGCCGAACACCGGCAGAACCAGGATATACACCTCTGGGTGACCCCAGGCCCAAATCAGGTTGATGTACATCATCATGTTGCCGCCCATATCATTGGTGAAGAAATGGGTGCCCAGATAGCGATCCAGGGTCAGCAGCGCGATGGTGACGGTCAGAATTGGGAAAGCAACGATGATCAGGACGTTAGTACACAGAGCCGCCCAGGTGAACACCGGCATCTTCATCATAGGCATGCCAGGGGCACGCATCTTCAGAATGGTGGCGAAGAAGTTCACGCCGGTCAGCAGGGTACCCAGACCGGAAATCTGCAGACTCCAGATCCAGTAATCGACCCCGACGCCAGGACTGTACTCTTTACCCGACAGCGGCGGATACGCCAGCCAACCGGTCTGAGCGAACTCACCGACCCCCAGGGAGATGTTGATCAGCACAACGCCCACCACGAAGAACCAGAAGCTCAGGGAGTTCAGGAACGGGAAGGCGACGTCGCGCGCACCGATTTGCAGTGGCACCACGACGTTCATCAGGCCGACCACGAAAGGCATCGCCATGAAGAAGATCATGATAACGCCGTGCGCGGTGAAGATCTGGTCGTAGTGGTGCGGCGGCAGGAACCCGGCTTCGCCGGCGGACGCCAACGCCTGCTGGCTACGCATCATGATGGCGTCGGCAAAGCCGCGCAGCAGCATGACCATCGCCACGATGATGTACATGATACCAATTTTTTTATGGTCGACCGAAGTCAGCCATTCGCTCCACAGCCACTTCCATTTGCCGAAGTATGTCAGCAGCGCCAGCACTGCCAGGCCCCCGACAATAATTGCGGCTACGGTGACCATGATGATCGGTTCGTGGTACGGAACCGCATCAAGTGTTAATTTTCCCAACATCAGTTATTCCTCGGCTCCGGCGTGAGCAGCATGTTCACCCATGTCCATACCTTGGCTCATGTCCATGCCTTCGTGCGCGCCAGCGCCCTTGTGCATATCCATGTCGCCCATGAATTTGGCAATTGTTTCTTTGAACAAATTCGGTTTGACAGCGGCAAAGTACTCAACCGGGTTGTTTTCACTCGGCTCTGCCAGTTTGTTAAAGTCGTCGGTGGTGTTCAGGTTTTTAGACGATGCCTTCACCTTGGCCACCCACTGATCGAAGTCGCCTTCGGTCGGGGTAACGATCGCGGTGAATTTCATACCGGAGAAGCCTGCGCCGCTGTAGCTGCTTGAGATGCCCTTGTAGGCACCGGCTTCGTTGCCGATCAGGTGCAGTTTGGTCTGCATGCCGGCCATCGCATAAATCTGTCCACCCAACTGCGGGATAAAGAACGAGTTCATTACCGAGTTAGAGGTGATCTTGAATTCGACTGGAACATCTTTCGGGAAAGCCAGCTCATTAACAGTCGCAATGCCTTGTTCCGGATAGATGAACAGCCATTTCCAGTCGAGCGATACCACTTCGATCGTCATCGGCTTCTTGTCGGTGACAATCGGCTTGAACGGGTCGAGTTCGTGGGTGGTCTTCCAGGTAATGGTGCCAAGGATGGCGATGATAATGATAGGAATGGTCCAGACGACCGCTTCGATCTTGTTGGAGTGGGCCCAGTTCGGACTGTACTTGGCGTCTTTGTTGGAAGAGCGATACTTCCAGGCAAAGGCGAACGCCATGAAGATAACTGGCACCACCACGATCAACATCAACGCGATTGCAGTGATAATCAGTGTCCGTTGCTCAACACCAATTGCTCCTTTGGGATTCATCAAAACCATATCGCAACCACTGAGCAAAACAGTGGCTGCGATTAATGACAGCATCCCAATACTTTTATTGTATTTCTTAAGTCTCATCTAACGACCTCAATAACAAAGGCTCAATTGTCGTTTCATGTGTGCGGGCATTTTACGGGAAGGTTGCAGTACTGTAAACATGCTTAAGGGAGTGTCAGCGGCTTGTTGACACTTTCTGTTAAGGGGGTCACAGATGTAACCTTGCGTGACAATTTACCAATGACAACAACGCGTTGGCGCGCTGAATCGTGACGAGCAGCCCGTATGTTAAGGAAAACTAAAGGTATGATGAATTTGGCGGCAAAAAGCGCGGCGGGGAAATACGCAGAAAAGGTTTATTTAATGTAAAATATTTGTGTCTTAAAGGTGAATTTAATTTTATTTCCGAGTGTGGCAGTCGGATAAAAAATAATTTCCGCGCCGATTATCTTTTTTTAACGAAATAAATATATCCCCGGATCGCTTTTTTTTCGGCCGGCGAAATCGCCGGCCGGTCGAGTTATGCCAGCCGGGTGCGCCGTAGCGCCAGGTAGTCCAACGTGCTGCCCAGCGCTACGCCGATCAAACTCAGCGCGGCGCCGAATTGCAACAGCCAGTTGGCCAGCTGCGGCGCCTGCGTCCAGTCCAGTGCATTGGCGATCAGCAACAGCAGCCACAGACCCAGCAGTGAACAGCCCAGCGTCAGCAGATGCAGCGCCCAGCGATAGACGCCGGAGAATTCGGTGCGCGGCATAAAGTCGCCATGTTGCTGGGTGTGTTCCAGCGTCTGACGACAGACGCCGAGCAGCAACAAACCGGGCAGCGCGGCGGCGATCGAGAACAGGTAGAATAACGGCCAGCCGTTGGCTTCAACGAACCAGCCGGCGATCGGGCCGACATAAACGCGGCCCACGGCGGACAACGCCGACAACAGCGCGAACTGGGTGGCGGAAAATGAACGGTTGCACAGCGTCATCAACAGCGCCACGAAGGCCGCGGTGCCCATGCCGCCGCACAGGTTCTCGAGGAAGATGGCGCTGCCCATGGTGAGCAGACTCTTGTCGGTCACCGCCAGGATCCAATATCCGAGGTTGGAGACCGCCTGCAGGATGCCGAACAGCATCAGGGCGCGGAACAGGCTGAGGCGCTGCATCAATACGCCGCCGAACAGCGCGCCGACGATGGTGGCGAACAGGCCGAGCGTTTTGTTCACCAACCCCACTTCGCCGGCGTCGAAACCCACGCCGCGGATCAGGAAGGTGGTGCTCAGGCTGCCGGCGAAGGCGTCGCCCATTTTGTACATCACGATCAGCAGCAGGATCAGCCAGGCGTTGTTGCGGCCGAAGAAATCGCGCAAGGGCGCGACGACTGCTTGTTCCATGGTGCGCGGTGCCGGGATGCTTTCATCCGGTTCCGGTGCCAGCAGCGTGGCGGCCACGCCGATCAGCATCAATCCGGCCATCAGCCAGTAGGTGGCTTGCCAACCGAAATAGCGATCCGCCAGCCACAGCGCCAGGCCGCCGGAAACCAGCATCGCCAATCGGTAACCCAGCACCGAGATCGCCGCGCCCGTGCCACGCTCTTCGGCCTTCAGCAGATCGGTTTTGTAGGCGTCGAACACGATATCCTGCGAAGCGGAGCAGAACGCCACCAGCACCGCCAGCGCCGCCAGCCACCACAGGTGCTGGGCAGGCTGCATAAAGCCCATTGCCACGATCGCCGCCACCAGCAGCAGTTGGCTGATCAACAGCCAGCCGCGCCGCCGCCCGAGGAACGGCGGAGTATAGCGGTCCATGAAGGGCGACCAGAGGAATTTAAAGACGTAGGCTTGCCCCACCAGCGAGAAGATGCCGATGGTTTTCAGATCGATGTTTTCGACGGTCATCCAGGCTTGCAGCGTGCCGGAGGTCAATGCCAGCGGCAGACCCGACGCGAAGCCCAGCAGCAGCAGAATGGCGGAGTTACGCTGGGTGAAGATGTTCAGATAGTGTTTCGACATGAGTTCCCTGTCTGCGCCGCCCGATCCGCCGGGCGGCGCAAGACGCGCCGATTAACGCGCGTTTTGCTTGATGAAGTCGTTGACGCTGGTGTCCTGCGCCATGTCGGCGATCACGTCGCCCAGCACGGTGTTGACGGCGTCGGTGATCTTCTCGTTGGTGGCCGTGAAGGCACCCTGCACGTTATAGGTCGAGCGGTAGTTCTTCACCTGCTTGTTGCCGTTCTTCGCCTGGGCGATGATCGAGATGTCGGCTTTGGTGGTGATGTTGTAACGCAGGTTGCCTTCGGAGACGTCCGCGTACAGGTTATTGACGACGATCTGCAGTGCGACCGGGCCGTCGGCGCCGATCATGTAACCGCGCGCACCCATCTGTTTCTCCAGCACCTCCTGCAGCAGGAAGCGCAGATCGCGCGATGGCGTCAGCGTGACCAGTTGGCCGTCGCGGTTCACCTTGGCGAGCGCCTGATCGCGGCGCTGATCCGCGCCGTTGATGCTGACGGTGATGCCCTGCAGGGTAGGATCCTGCTGCGGCAGAACGATTTTCGGCGTCACGTTCAGAGTGTTACTGCTGGTCGCGCAGCCGGCCAGCAGCAGCGCGGCCAGCAAAGGAAGACAAAGTTTTTTTAACATGTTTACTGTCTCATTCTCGATGGATTTAGCAATAATCAGAGCGGGATAGCCGACAACAAATTGCCGACATCATAGCATCGCCGCCGTGCGGTGGAAGCGCGGAAGGCGCCTGAGTGACAAATTTTTACCTGTCGTTGATAAAAACATGCTTTTTTGGCCCGCTCAATCGGATAATCCCCAAGCGGCGGGGATGGTGCTCATCCTTTGGCCGCAGAAAAGAGAAATTTGTCCCGGTGATGGTCTAAACGGGGGAAAACCGGCTAATATTGAACTAGATGGGCACGGTCCTCTGCCGGTGTTGTAAGGAGATCCTATGATTCGCGAGCAAATAGAAGCAAAGTTAAGGGCGGCGTTTGAGCCCGCGTATCTGGAAGTCGTTGATGAAAGCTATCGTCATAACGTTCCGGCGGGTTCAGAAAGCCATTTCAAAGTGGTATTGGTCAGCGATCGCTTCGTCGGCGAACGTTTTTTGACGCGTCACCGCTCCATCTACGGCGTACTGTCGGAGGAGCTGGCGGACGGCGTACACGCGCTGGCGTTGCACACCTATACGCTCAAAGAGTGGGAAGGGTTGCAGGATACCGTGCCGGCCTCGCCGCCGTGCCGCGGTGCCGGGACGCTGGCCTGAGGGGGAATTTTTCAGGTATCAGTGGAACTTTGCCCTCGAATTAGGGTATTACTACTGACGAATTTTGAAACGGCCTGCGGGCCGTTTCTGTTTTAGACGACGACACGGCCGACGCGCAATGTGGCCAACGTTCGGTCTGTTTTGGCGGCCTTTTGGCGATCGAATCGACAAAAGTGTGAGTTTTAGCGCGCCTGCGCCGCCTAGCTTTCCTCGACTCGCCATGCATGCGCCGCTATAATGTCGCGTCTTATTTTTCCGGAATGGTTTCGGGACGCTTCTGTCATCAGGGAACTCGGTTCTTATTTGTAGCCGTCCTGGTTGTTGGAACGGAGTTGACCGAGCACTGTGATTTTTTTGAGGTAACAAGATGCAAGTTTCAGTAGAAACCACTCAAGGCCTTGGGCGCCGTCTCTCTATTACTGTACCGGCTGATACTATCAAGCAGGCGGTGAAAAAAGAGCTGATCAACGCAGCGAAAAGCGTGCGTATCGACGGCTTCCGCAAAGGCAAAGTGCCGATGAACATCGTGGAACAGCGTTACGGCGCCTCTGTTCGTCAGGACGTGCTGGGCGAAGCGATGCAGCGCAGCTTCGTTGACGCGATCATCAAAGAAAAGATTAATCCGGCCGGCGCACCAAACTACGTGCCGGGCGAGTACAAAGAAGGTGAAGACTTCTCCTTCGCCGTTGAGTTCGAAGTGTATCCAGAAGTTGAGCTGAAAGGCCTGGAAAACATCGAAGTTGAGAAACCAGTGGTTGAAGTGAACGACGAAGACGTCGACGCGATGCTGGATACCCTGCGCAAGCAGCAGGCGACCTGGAAAGAAACCGATCGCGCAGCGGAAGCTGAAGATCGCGTGACCGTTGACTTCACCGGTTCTATCGACGGTGAAGAGTTCGAAGGCGGCAAAGCGTCCGACTTCGTGCTGGCAATGGGCCAGGGCCGCATGATCCCAGGCTTCGAAGAAGGTCTGGTCGGTCACAAAGCGGGCGAAGAGTTCTCCATCGACGTGAACTTCCCGGAAGACTATCACGCGGAAAACCTGAAGGGCAAAGCGGCTAAATTCGCTATCGTGCTGAAGAAAGTTGAAGAGCGCGAGCTGCCGGAACTGACCGAAGAGTTCATCAAGCGTTTTGGCGTGGCGGACGGTTCTGTTGCCGGCCTGCGCACCGAAGTTCGCAAGAACATGGAGCGCGAGCTGAAAGGCGCCGTGCGTAACCGCATCAAGTCTCAGGCGATCGAAGGCCTGGTGAGCGCGAACGAAATCGACGTGCCTGCTGCGCTGATCGACGGCGAAATCGACGTGCTGCGTCGTCAGGCTGCACAGCGTTTCGGCGGCAACGAGAAGCAAGCGCTGGAACTGCCGCGTGAGCTGTTCGAAGAGCAAGCGAAACGCCGCGTCGTGGTTGGCCTGCTGCTGGGTGAAGTGATCAGCACCAACGAGCTGAAAGCGGACGAAGATCGCGTGAAAACGCTGATCGAAGAAATGGCCTCTGCTTACGAAGATCCGAGCGAAGTCATCGAGTTCTACAGCAAAAACAAAGAGCTGATGAACAACATGCGCAACGTGGCTCTGGAAGAGCAAGCGGTTGAAGCCCTGCTGGCGAAAGCGAAAGTGACTGAAAAAGCCACTACCTTCAGCGAGCTGATGAACCAGACTCAACAGGCGTAATGCCGGCGTGCCGGGCGCGATGAACGGCGCCCCCGGTTTCGCCTGGCGAACCGGCGCACGATGAAAAAGCCCGCAACCCCGGTTGCGGGCTTTTCTTTTTGCCACGTTGCTGATTAATCTCAGGTTAAGCGTGGCAATATGCACTATATTTACCCTGTTGCCTGGGGAACTGGCTGGCATGATAACGGTCAGAAGAACGGCATCATTTCCGGCGCGTGGAGAAAATCGGCCTCTGGCCTTGAAATCGCGCCGAGGCTCCCCAATCTGTAAAGAATAATTCTGGGGCTGTTTGCCAAAGTGCGCGGGATGAAATAACCGTCGGGTACGTGTGGCGCGGGTCGAATGCTTGAGCATAGTCATCATGGCCGTTCTCAAGTAGAATCGGCGTATTAGGGTGACACCCTGGCCGCCAAGGCAATTTCTATTAGGAGACGGTAATGTCATACAGTGGCGAACGAGATCAATTTGCACCGAGCATGGCGCTGGTGCCGATGGTGGTAGAGCAGACTTCACGCGGGGAGCGTTCTTACGACATCTATTCCCGCCTGCTGAAAGAGCGCATCATTTTCCTGACCGGCCAGGTGGAAGATCACATGGCCAACCTGATCGTGGCGCAAATGCTGTTCCTCGAAGCGGAAAGCCCGGAAAAAGACATTTTCCTCTACATCAACTCGCCGGGCGGGGTAATCACCGCGGGCATGTCGATTTACGACACCATGAAGTTCATCAAGCCGGACGTCAGCACCATCTGTATGGGCCAGGCGTGCTCGATGGGCTCCTTCCTGCTGACCGCGGGCGCCAAAGGCAAACGTTTCTGCCTGCCGAACTCGCGCGTGATGATTCACCAACCGCTGGGCGGCTACCAGGGCCAGGCGACGGACATCGAAATCCACGCGCGTGAAATCCTCAAGGTGAAAGCGCGCATGAACGAACTGATGGCCGAACATACCGGTCAGTCGCTGGAGCAGATCGAACGCGACACCGAGCGCGATCGCTTTATGACCGCGGAAGAAGCCGTGGAATACGGCCTGGTTGACGGCATTCTGACACACCGCAGCTAGAACCACGCGGCGCCGATGGACTATAGTAATCAGAGTGGGCTGGGGCTCGCTCTGTTGCGGCCCCTCGGCGTTCCCGATATGAGTTTGGGCGCACTGCCGTCGTGATTTTCCTGCGGGACAAGACTAAAGAAGAGGTTTGACTGATGACAGATAAGCGCAAAGACGGTTCAGGAAAGCTGCTGTACTGCTCTTTTTGCGGCAAAAGCCAGCATGAAGTGCGTAAGCTGATTGCCGGGCCGTCAGTGTATATCTGCGATGAGTGTGTCGATCTGTGTAACGACATTATTCGCGAAGAGATTAAAGAAGTTGCCCCGCATCGTGAGCGCAGTGCGCTGCCGACGCCGCACGAAATCCGCCACCACCTGGATGACTACGTCATCGGCCAGGAGCAGGCGAAGAAAGTGCTGGCGGTTGCGGTGTACAACCACTACAAACGCCTGCGCAACGGCGATACCAGCAACGGTATCGAGTTGGGCAAGAGCAACATCTTGCTGATCGGCCCGACCGGCAGCGGCAAGACCCTGCTGGCGGAAACGCTGGCGCGCTTCCTGGACGTGCCGTTCACCATGGCCGACGCCACCACGCTGACCGAAGCCGGTTATGTGGGCGAGGACGTGGAGAATATTATCCAGAAGCTGTTGCAAAAATGTGACTACGACGTGCAGAAAGCGCAGCGCGGCATCGTTTATATCGATGAAATCGATAAAATTTCCCGCAAGTCCGATAACCCGTCGATCACGCGCGACGTCTCGGGTGAAGGCGTGCAGCAGGCGCTGTTGAAGCTGATTGAAGGCACCATCGCCGCGGTTCCGCCGCAGGGCGGGCGCAAGCATCCGCAACAGGAGTTCCTGCAGGTCGACACCTCCAAGATCCTGTTCATCTGCGGCGGCGCATTCGCCGGCCTGGATAAGGTGATCGGTCAGCGCGTCAATACCGGCTCCGGCATTGGCTTCGGCGCGACCGTCAAGGGCGAGTCCGAGAAAGCCACCGAAGGCGAATTGCTGCTGCAGGCCGAACCGGAAGATCTGATCAAATTCGGTCTGATCCCTGAGTTCATCGGCCGTCTGCCGGTGGTGGCGACCCTGAGCGAGTTGAGCGAAGACGCGCTGATTCAGATCCTGAAAGAGCCGAAGAACGCCCTGACCAAGCAGTATCAGGCGCTGTTCAACCTGGAAGGCGTGGAGCTGGAGTTCCGCGACGAAGCGCTGAATGCCATCGCCAAGAAAGCCATGGCGCGCAAAACCGGCGCCCGCGGCCTGCGTTCCATCGTGGAAGGCGCGCTGCTCGACACCATGTACGATCTGCCGTCGATGGACAGCGTCGACAAAGTGGTGATCGACGAGTCGGTGATCGCCGGTCAATCCAAGCCGCTGCTGATTTACGGCAAGCCGGAAGCCCAGGCATCTGGCGAATAATTCGCCAGTTAAACCAGAGCGTTATCAGCAAAATGGGGGATTTCATCCCCCATTTCTTTTTCCTGCATTCTTGCCGTTGAATGTAAGAGATTCATCCCCATATACTCATTAACCAGATTTTATGAAACGTTAGATGCTTGCGTCTCATGAGATTCCCCCTCAACCTGGCGGAAATTAAACTAAGAGAGAGCTCTATGAACCCTGAGCGTTCCGAACGCATTGAAATCCCCGTCCTGCCATTGCGCGACGTGGTGGTTTATCCGCACATGGTGATCCCGTTATTTGTTGGCCGGGAAAAATCGATTCGGTGCCTCGAAGCCGCAATGGATCACGATAAGAAGATCATGCTGGTGGCACAGAAAGAGGCCTCAACGGATGAACCAGGCATTAACGACTTGTTCTCGGTTGGCACCGTAGCGTCGATCTTGCAGATGCTGAAGCTGCCGGACGGCACGGTAAAAGTGCTGGTCGAGGGGCTGCAGCGCGCGCGCATCACTACGCTGTCCGACAGCGGTGAGCATTTCGCCGCGCAGGCGGAATACCTTGAGTCGCCGTTGATCGACGAGCGTGAGCAGGAAGTGTTGGTGCGCACCGCGATCAATCAGTTTGAAGGCTATATCAAGCTGAACAAAAAAATCCCGCCGGAGGTGCTGACTTCACTGAACAGCATCGACGACGCCGCGCGCCTGGCGGACACCATCGCCGCCCATATGCCGCTGAAACTCAGCGACAAACAGTCGGTGCTCGAGATGTCCGACATCACCGAGCGTCTGGAATACCTGATGGCGATGATGGAATCGGAGATCGACCTGTTGCAGGTCGAGAAACGCATCCGCAACCGCGTCAAGAAGCAGATGGAAAAGAGCCAGCGCGAGTACTATCTGAATGAGCAGATGAAGGCGATTCAGAAAGAGCTGGGCGAGATGGACGACGCGCCGGACGAGCACGAAGCGCTGAAGCGCAAGATCGATGCGGCTAAAATGCCGAAAGAGGCGCGCGAGAAAACCGAAGCGGAACTGCAAAAGCTGAAGATGATGTCGCCGATGTCGGCGGAAGCGACCGTGGTGCGCGGCTATATCGACTGGATGTTGCAGGTGCCGTGGAACGCGCGTAGCAAGGTGAAAAAAGATCTGGTTAAAGCGCAGGAAGTGCTCGATACCGATCACTACGGCCTTGAGCGCGTCAAGGATCGCATCCTCGAGTACCTCGCGGTGCAGAGCCGCGTCAGCAAAATCAAGGGGCCGATCCTGTGTCTGGTAGGGCCTCCAGGCGTGGGTAAAACCTCGCTGGGGCAGTCGATCGCCAAAGCGACCGGCCGCCAGTATGTGCGCATGGCGCTGGGCGGCGTGCGTGACGAAGCGGAAATTCGCGGTCACCGCCGTACCTACATCGGTTCGATGCCGGGCAAACTGATCCAGAAAATGGCCAAGGTCGGGGTGAAGAACCCGCTGTTCCTGCTGGACGAGATCGACAAGATGTCTTCCGACATGCGCGGCGATCCGGCTTCCGCTCTGCTGGAGGTGCTGGATCCGGAACAGAACGTGGCGTTCAACGATCACTATCTGGAAGTGGATTACGATCTGTCCGACGTGATGTTCGTCGCCACCTCGAACTCAATGAACATTCCTGCGCCGCTGCTGGACCGTATGGAAGTGATCCGCCTGTCGGGTTACACCGAGGACGAGAAGCTCAACATCGCCAAGCAGCACCTGCTGCCGAAGCAGCTTGAACGCAATGCGCTGAAAAAAGGCGAACTGACGGTCGACGACAGCGCCATCATCGGCATCATTCGCTTCTACACCCGCGAAGCCGGGGTGCGTAGCCTGGAGCGTGAAATCTCCAAGCTGTGCCGTAAGGCGGTGAAAACGCTGCTGATGGACAAGACGCTCAAGCATATCGAGATCAACGGCGACAACCTGAAGGATTACCTGGGCGTGCAGCGCGTCGATTACGGCCGTGCGGATACCGAAAACCGCGTGGGCGAAGTCACCGGGCTGGCATGGACGGAAGTAGGCGGCGATTTGCTGACCATCGAAACCGCCTGCGTGCCGGGCAAAGGCAAGCTGACCTACACCGGTTCTCTGGGTGAAGTGATGCAGGAATCGATTCAGGCTGCGTTGACCGTGGTGCGCGCGCGCGCGGAGAAACTGGGCATTAACGCCGATTTCTATGAGAAGCGCGACATCCACGTGCACGTGCCGGAAGGGGCGACGCCGAAAGACGGCCCGAGCGCCGGTATCGCGATGTGCACCGCGCTGGTCTCCTGCCTGACCGGCAACCCGGTGCGCGCCGATGTGGCGATGACCGGCGAGATCACGCTGCGTGGTCAGGTGCTGCCGATCGGCGGCCTGAAAGAGAAGCTGTTGGCGGCGCATCGCGGCGGCATCAAAACCGTGCTGATCCCTTACGAGAACAAGCGCGATCTGGAAGAGATCCCAGACAATGTTATCGCCGATCTGGAGATTCATCCGGTGCAGCGAATCGATGAAGTTTTGAACATTGCGTTGCAAAACCCGGCCTTCGGCGCACTGCCGGTAGCGGCAAAATAGTGACGAATCGCAAAAACCATTGATAAAACTTATACTGGCAAGCCATTTCGGACTTGCCAGTATTTTTTTGTACCGCTAAGTTAGATCTCTGTCGGCCCGCGTTTTGCCACCCGGTCGGTGGCTTGCCAAGGTTCGATGGGATTGATATAACAGCTGCGCTGTCGCAACCGTAGGGATTTTTCGGTGCGACGATAGAATTCTAGAGGGGATGATAGAGTGAATAAGTCACAACTGATCGACAAGATTGCCGCAGGTGCTGATATTTCCAAAGCGGCAGCGGGACGTGCTTTAGACGCAGTAATCGCTTCCGTTACCGACTCTCTGAAAGCAGGGGATGACGTGGCTCTGGTAGGTTTCGGTTCCTTCACCGTGCGTGAACGTTCGGCTCGTACCGGCCGCAACCCGCAGACCGGTAAAGAGATCAAGATCGCGGCAGCCAAAGTGCCGGCCTTCCGTGCAGGGAAAGCGCTGAAAGACGCTGTAAACTGATTGAGCGTCTAACCGTTTAGCGTAACAGGGTTTTGTAATAAACAATCACCTGACGCAGCGGTGCTGGTAAGGTAAGATACAAGGCGCATCGGACTGATGCGCTTTTTTTATTTTTGTCGCAGGGAACGCGCCTGCACAAGGGTTGTTAATCCACATCACAGCGGAGTGTTGTCACACTATGATGGACAATTTACGCGCGGCTGCTAATCACGTCGTGCTCAAAATCATCCTGGCCCTGATCATCCTGTCATTCGTTCTGACCGGGGTGGGTAACTACCTGATCGGCGGCTCCGGCGATTATGCTGCGAAAGTAAATGGTCAGGCGATCGAACGTGCTCAGCTGGAACAGGCTTTCCAAAGCGAGCGCAGCCGCATGCAGCAGCAGCTGGGTGACCAGTTCTCCGCGCTGGCCGGCAACGAAGGCTATATGCAGCAGATGCGCCATCAGGTGTTGTCCCAATTGATCGACAACATGCTGCTCGACCAATACGCCAAGAAGCTGGGCCTGGCGGTCAGCGACGATCAGATCAAGGACGCCATCCGCAAGGCGCCTTACTTCCAGACCAACGGCCAGTTTGATAACGCCAAGTACCTCGATCTGATCGGCCGCATGGGCTATACCGCCGACAACTTCGCGCAGTCGATGCGCCAGCAGTTGGTCAATCAGCAGCTGATCCAGGCCTTCGGCGAATCCGGTTTCGTGTTGCCGTCCGAATCGCAAGCCATGGCGGCGCTGGTGCTGCAGGAGCGCGACGTGCGCCTGGCGACCATCGATCTGAAAGCGCTGCAGGCGAAACAGAACGCCGGCGACGACGAACTGAAAGCGTATTACGATCAGAATAAAAACAGCTTCATCGCACCGGAGCAGGTGAAGGTGAGCTATATCCCGCTGGACGCCGCGTCCATGCAGGACAAGGTGAAAGTGAGCGAAGAGGACATCAGCGCTTACTACGACCAGCACAAGAGCAGCTACGGCCAACCGGAGCGTAAAAACTACAGCGTGATCCAGCTGAAAACCGAGGCGGAAGCCAACGCAGCGCTGGACGAGCTGAAGAAGGGCGCCGATTTCGCCACCCTGGCGAAAGAGAAATCCACCGACATCATCTCACGCCGCACCGGCGGCGAGCTGGGCTGGCTGGAGCCGGAAACCACCGCCGACGAGCTGAAGCAGGCTAACCTGAGCGAGAAAGGGCAGCTGTCTGGCGTGGTGAAATCCTCCGTCGGCTACCTGATCGTGCGTTTGAACGACATCGAACCTGAGAAAGTGAAGCCGCTGAGCGAGGTGCATGACGCTATCGCCAAGCAGGTGCAGCAGGAGAAGGCGGTAGACGCGTATTACGCGCTGCAGCAGAAGGTGAGCGAAGCGGCGACCAGCGATAACGAATCCTTGGCCTCGGCTGAAGATGCGGCCGGCGTGAAAGCGGCGCAAACCGACTGGTTCACCCGTGACAGCATTCCTGCCGCGCTGAACTTCAAGCCGGTGGTGCAGGCGATCTTCGATGGCTCGTTAATCGGCGAGAACGGCGCGCCGGGCAGCAACTCCGACGTGATCACCGTAGACGGCGACCGCGCCTTCGTGGTGCGCGTGAGCGGCCACAAGCCGGAAGGCATTGAGCCGTTTGACCAGGTGAAAGACCGCGTGGCGGAGCTGGTGAAACGCAATAAAGCGGTACAGGAAGCGAAATTGCAGGGTGAGAAGCTGCTGGTTGAGCTGAAGCAGGGCAAGGGCGACGAAGCGATGAAAGCCGCCGGCCTGAGCTTTGGCGCCGTGCAGAAGATGGCACGCGCGCCGGAAGACAGCCAGCTGGTGGAGAGCGTGTTCGCGCTGCCGCACCCGCAGGACGGCAAACCGGTGTACGGCATGTCGCAGGATCGCCAGGACAACGTGGTGCTGATCGCTCTCGATGCGGTGAAGCCAGGCACGCTGCCGGAAGACGAAATGAAAACCTTCGTCGGCAAGATGGAAGAGGGCGCGACCGGCGTTTCCTTCGATTCGCTGCTGGCGAGCCTGCGTAAAGAAGCCAAGATCAAAATGGGCGCCGCTGAGCAACAGCCTCAGTAATCGCCGCATTTTTCTGCAACGCAGTGCAACAAATAAAGGCCGCTTTCGCGGCCTTTTCCACATCTGACATCCGCTGATTGCTGAATTTCCGCCGCCGCGGCAAGGTAGCCTTGCTGTCACACACAAGGAGGATACAGCATGCAACATACAGAGAAACAAGCGTTTTCCGGTTGCCGTTATCATGCCAAAGCCGCGCTCACCGCGCTGCTGTTGTGCCTGGCGGGGCCGGTCGCCGCGGCGGAAAAAGCCGGTGCACCGGCACCTATGCTCTCGGCGCCGGCGAGCAACGGCGGGCAGGAAAGGGTTAAGGCGACCGAAGAGGCGGCGGTCAGCATCAATCAGGCCACTGCCGAACAGCTGGCCGCCGCATTGAGCGGCGTCGGCTTGAAGAAGGCGGAAGGCATCGTGCGCTACCGCGAGCAGAACGGGCCGTTCACACAGGTTGATCAACTGCAGGAGGTGCCGGGCATTGGGCCTGCGCTGTTTGAGAAGAACCGCGCCCGGCTTAAAATGTGATCTCGGTCGCGGCTGCGTGGCAAAATGCCGCTGAGGCCATTGCTCCTCTGCTACATTTTACAGGTCTTACCAGTTTGGCGCGTTGACCAAACGGGCGAGGGAGCCGCCGTGGCTCCCTCTTTCTGTAATCACCAGGCAGGAGCGATTTTCCCCTATGCAAACCTTTATCAAAGTTCGCGGTTATCACCTTGATGTTTACCAGCATGTTAACAACGCCCGCTATCTGGAGTTTCTGGAAGAGGCGCGTTGGGAGTGGCTGGAAAACGAGGCCGGGTTCCGCTGGATGACGGAAAACAACATCGCTTTCATCGTGGTGAACATCAATATCAACTACCGCAGCCCGGCGGTATTGGGGGATAAGCTGCGTATCGACAGCCAAATGGTGCAGCTCAACGGCAAGAGCGGCGTGCTGAGCCAAAAGGTGACGCAGGATCCGGCGGGGACGCCGGTGGCCGACGCGCTGTTGACCTTTGTGTGCGTCGATCTGAAAACGCAGCGGGCGCTGCCGATCGAAGGGGAATTGCGCGAGCACCTGGCGGCGCTCACGCTGAAGGATAATCCGCAGTAAGTTCACGGGCGGCAGAGGCTGCCGCCGTCACTGCCTCAGGCCAGACCGGCTTTCTGTTTCAACGCCGCCATCACGCCCGCCTGGTTGGCCTGGTACTGCATCAGGCCATTGGCGCGCAGGTTGCAGGCGGCACATTCGCCGCAGCCGTCGCCCTTGATGCCGTTGTAGCAGGTCAGCGTATCCTGACGCACGCGGTCCAGCTGGTGGTAATAATCCGCCAGCGCCCAGGTTTCGGCTTTGTTCAGCCACATCAGCGGCGTTTCGAAACGGATATCGCGGGCGATGCCCAGTACCACCGCCTTGTTCAGCGCTTTAACGAACTCGTCGCGGCAATCCGGGTAGCCGGAGAAGTCGGTTTCACACACGCCGGTGATCACCGCTTCCGCTTCCACCTGGTAGGCATAGATCGCCGCCAGCGTCAGGAACAGGATATTGCGGCCCGGCACGAAAGTGCTCGGCAGCGCGTTCTTCTGGTTGGGATCGTAGGCGGGGACCGGAATGTTGTCACGCGTCAGGCTGCTGACGGCCAACTCATTGAGCAGCGTCACGTCCAGCACCTTGTGCGCCTTGGCGCCGAGGGCCACCGACAATTCCTGAGCCACTTCAATCTCGGCGCGATGGCGCTGGCCGTAATCGAACGTGACGCAGTGAACTTCGTCATACTGTTGCAATGCCTGGATCAAGCAGGTCGTGGAGTCTTGTCCACCGCTGAAAACGACAACCGCGCGCTTCATAAAATCACCTTTTTGGGCTTTGGCCTCTCCCGATACACATTCGGGCGGCAGGATAAAAATTGCGTTGCGGCGACAATAGTAGCAGAAAGGGCCGCCAGGCGCAGGGCGGTTCGGCTCAGGCCGGGGCGTCGTCCACCGGCGGTGGCAGCCACGCCTGGCAAAAATCGAACCAGCCGTGGGCAGTCAGCGTCACGCCATGCATGCGCGGCGGTGCGCTGATCTGATACTGGTAGTGAAACAGCGGCGTGATGATGGCGGCGGCCATCAGCTGTTGATAATAAGCCTGCAGCCGTTCGAAGCGCGGTTGCTGCGCCTGCAGCTGTTGGATCTGCCGCAGCGTCTCCTGCTGCTGCTGCCAGCGGCTTTCCGTCAGGATGCCGCGCCACAGCGTATCCTGCCGCAGCCAGCTTTCCAGCGTCGCCTCCGGCGCTTCGCCGATCAGGTTGTCCGCCAACAGCAGGTCGGCCTCGGCGATCTGCGCTTCGCTTTGCCAGCGCTTGCCGGCGTAGTAGCGCACCTCCAGCTCGCAGCCGTGCTGCGCCAACAGCCGCTGCAGCGCGACCGTCACCGTTTCCAGCTCGACCGGCGGCCGATACAGCAGCGTCAGCCGGGCGGGAAGAGGGACATCTTCCTCGATCTGTTGGAGTGGGATGCGCCAGCCGGGCAGCATTTCATGGCTGGGAGTGATCACGCTGTTGGGGATCGGCAGATGGCTCAGCAGACCGGACTGCTGGATCAGCATCAGCAGCTTTTGCCCCTGGGCTTCGTTCAGCAAGCCGTGGCGCAGGTTCAACGCCAGATAGCACCAGCCCAGACTCATGCTGCGCTGCACCGGCCGGGCCTGCGCCAAATCCTCTTGCTGGCCGATGGTAATCCGCACCGGGTGCTGGCAGCTGGCATCGGGACTGGTGGTGGGCAGGTCGGGTGTGATCCAGTATTCGATGGTTTCCAGATACGGATGTTGCAGGTGGTAGCCGGCGTGCTGTTCCAGCCTCACCAGCTGTGGTTCATTCAACGCCAATTTGAACGGGCCGGCGCCGATGGTCGGTAGCTCTGGGTGCGTCATCAGACAGGGCAGTTCCGCCAGGCGGTGCGCCAGCCAGTAGTCGGGCAGGCGCAGATCGAATTGAATGCACAGCGGATGCGGCAGGCTGATGTCCGCGACGTTGGCCAGGCTGGGCTGGCTGCGTGGGTGACGCTGCAGTTTTTCCAACGTTTGCAGCAGCTGCTGACCGGTCAACGGCTCGCCGTTGTGCCAGCGCAGTTGGCTGCGCAGAAAGAAGCGCCAGCGCAGGCCGTGCTCGCCGATCTGCCAGTGGTGCGCCAGATCGGGCTGCGGCTCTGGGTTGCCGGTCATCAGGCGCGTCAGCCCGGCGTGCAGGGTCGACACCAGATGTTGCTCGGCGCGGCCGGTCAGCGTGAGCGGTTCGAGCGCTTCCAGCGTGCGGTAGTAGGGGATGCGCAGCGTCGGGCTGCCGGCCTGCCACTGCCCGCCGAGGTGTGGGCTGAGCAGATCTTGCAGGTGCTGCGGATCGAGCTGTGCCATCTCCAGCGCTCCCTGATGGTTGCCCTGTTGCAGCAGCTGTTGCAACAGCTGAGCGCGCAGTTCATCCGGGGTTTTCAGGCAGTGCAGGCTGGCGCGTTTGCCGCGGCCGGGCTGCGAATGCCAACTCAGCCAGCCTTGATCCCGCAGCTGCTGCACCAGCGTGCGGGCGTGCCGTTCGCTGCAGTAGAACATCGCCGCCAGCTCGCCGATGGTCACGGCGACCGGCGCGCTGCCGAGCTGATGGTACAGGCGTTGATATTGGCTGAGACGGTGAACCAGGCGCATGGGCAGAAATCCGGAACAGTTTTCTCAAATTGTTCACTATTACTTCCGTAAATACCATTCCATACTGCACGGATTGTAATCGCGTTCACATTCAAGAGGTCTTTATGTATCGCCTGGCAGCTTTCGACATGGACGGCACGCTATTGATGCCGGATCACCGGGTTGGCCCGGAAACGCTGGCGGTGCTGAACCAGCTGGTGGAGCGGGAGATGGTGGTGACGTTCGCCACCGGGCGCCACTACCTCGACGCGCAGCCGATCATGGCGCAGCTGGGGCTGCGGGGTTATCTGATCACCGGCAACGGCACGCGAGTGTATGACAACCGCGGCCAACAGCTGCACGCCACCGATCTGCCGGCGGCGGTCGCCGAAGAGGTGCTGCATCATCATTGGCGTACCCGCGCCAGTATGCACGTGTTCCGCGACGAAGGCTGGCTGACGGAATTCCCCGTGCCGGAAGAGATGCTGCGGGCGCACCACCTGAGCGGTTTTCGTTTTCAGTTGGCCGACGTGCGCCGCTTACCGGCGTTCGGCAACAGCAAGGTGTGCTTTGTCGCGCCGCACGAGGAGTTGCTGGAATTGCAGGTGCAGCTGCGGGCGCAGTTGGGCGGCGATGCCGATCTGTGCTTCTCCGCCTATGACTGCCTGGAAGTGCTGCCGCTCGGCTGCAACAAGGGGGCGGCGCTGGACCGGCTGAGCCGCCATCTGGGGCTGACGATGGCCGACTGCATGGCGTTTGGCGACGCAATGAACGACAAAGAAATGCTGGGGGCGGTAGGGCACGGCGTGGTGATGGGCAATGCCCTGCCGCAGCTGAAATCCCTGCTGCCGCAGCTACCGGTTATCGGCCATTGCCAACAACAGGCGGTGGCCCACTATTTACAACATTGGCTGCGTTCACCTTGCCTCACCTATTCCCCCGAAGAATGAGGTTCTCCTTACAGCCGGCCGGGTATGACTACCCGGCTTTTTTTTACCCGAAGCCTGGCGTTACAAATCCGCCAGCTGCGCCAGATACGGCTGCAGGTCGCCGATGTTGTTGCTGACCCATTCCGGGTTGTAATAGGTATCCAGATAGCGTTCACCGCTGTCGCACAGCAGGGTGACGATCGAGCCTTGCTCGCCGTTTTCCCGCATCTGCTTCGCCAGCTGCAGCGCACCCCAGACGTTGGTGCCGGTGGAGGCCCCGACCTTGCGGCCCAGCACGCCTTCCAGCCAATGGATGGTGGCGACGCTGGCGGCATCCGGCACCCGCAGCATGTTATCGACCACTGACGGAATAAACGACGGCTCGGCGCGTGGGCGGCCGATGCCTTCGATACGGCTGCCGCAGCTGCCGATCAGGGTGCGGTCGCCGTGGTGGAAGCAGTCGTAGAACACCGAGTTTTCCGGATCGACCACCGTCAATTGGGTGTCATGCCCTTGATAACGGATATAGCGCCCCAGCGTGGCGGAGGTGCCGCCGGTGCCGGCGCTCATCACGATATGTTTGGGCACCGGGAAGGGTTCGCGCGCCATCTGGCGGAAGATGCTGTCGGCGATGTTGTTGTTGCCGCGCCAGTCGGTGGCGCGCTCGGCGTAGGTGAACTGATCCATATAGTGTCCGTTCAGTTCTTTCGCCAACTGCTCGGAGGCGGCGTAGATCTGGGCGGCGTGATCGACGAAGTGGCAGCGGCCGCCGTAAAAAGCGATCTGCTCTACCTTGCGGCGCGCAGTGCAGGACGGCATCACCGCGATGAACGGCAGGCCGATCAGGCGGGCGAAGTAGGCTTCGGAAACTGCCGTGCTGCCGGAAGAGGCCTCGATGATGGTGGTGTTCTCGGTGATCCAGCCGTTGCACAGGCCGTAAAGGAACAGCGAGCGCGCCAGGCGATGTTTCAGGCTGCCGGTCGGATGGGTGCTTTCATCTTTCAGGTACAGACAGATGCCGGGAAACGCCGGCAGATTCAGGCGAATCAGGTGCGTATCGGCGGAGCGCTGAAAATCCGCTTCTATTTCACCGATAGCATATTTTACCCAAGAGTTTGTCATGATTTGGCCTCAGAATAGGGGGCAGGTTTATGGCGTAGCATAGCCTGTCGGCAGGAAAAAAGGATTGCCATTTTCCCTGTTTAATCGCCTAATGAGAGAAAATTTTTCTCCTGGTGGCCGTTATGTTAGATAAAACAGACCGTAAACTGCTGTGCATGCTGCAACAGGATTGCACCCAGTCGCTGCAGGCGCTGGCCGATGCGGTCAATTTGACCTCCACGCCGTGCTGGAAACGGCTGAAGCGCCTGGAAGACGAAGGCTATATCCGTGGCCGGGTGGCGCTGCTGGATAGTGAAAAGCTCGGTTTAGGATTGACGGCATTCGTGTTGATCAAGACCCAACAGCACAGCAGCGAGTGGTATCAGGCGTTTGTACGGCTGACCAGCCAGATGCCCGAGGTGCTGGCGTTCTACCGCATGGCGGGGGAGTACGACTACCTGATGCAGGTCGAAGTGGCGGACATGAAAAGCTACGACGGTTTTTACAAGCGCCTGGTGAACGGCGTACCGGGCCTCATCGATGTCACCTCGAGCTTTGCCATGGAAAAAATCAAATACACCACCGCGCTGCCGGTGCCGGAGTGAAAAGTTCACCGGGCGGGCGGCTCAACGGTGGTATCCTGCGCTGCTAAAGCAGAAAAAGAGACAAACCCCATAAAACCCTGGAATCAAACTGCGTGAGATTATTTGCACAAATCGGCTGGTACTTCCGCCGGGAGTGGCGCCGCTACCTGGGCGCGGTGGTATTGCTGATCGTCATCGCCATCCTGCAACTGTTGCCACCCAAGCTGGTCGGCATCATCGTGGACGGCGTCACCGAAAAACAGATGTCCACCGGCGTGCTGATGGCCTGGCTTGGGCTGATGATCGGCACCGCGATCGTCGTTTACCTGCTGCGCTATGTGTGGCGGGTGCTGCTGTTCGGCGCCTCTTATCAGCTGGCGGTCGAGCTGCGCGAAAACTTTTACCGCCAGCTCAGCCGGCAAAACCCGGCGTTCTACCTGCGTCACCGCACCGGCGATCTGATGGCGCGGGCCACCAACGACGTGGACCGCGTGGTGTTCGCCGCCGGTGAAGGCGTGCTGACGCTGGTGGACTCGCTGGTGATGGGGTTGGTGGTGTTGGTGGTGATGAGCACCCAAATCAGCTGGCAGCTGACGCTGCTGGCGTTGATCCCGATGCCGCTGATGGCGATCGCCATCAAATATTACGGTGACCAGCTGCACCAGCGCTTTAAATCGGCGCAGGCGGCGTTTTCCAGTCTGAACGATCAGGCGCAGGAGAGCATGACCAGCATCCGCATGATCAAGGCCTTCGGGCTGGAGGATCACCAATCCAATCGCTTCGCCGAAGTCGCGGCGCAGACCGGCGCCAAAAACATGCACGTGGCGCGGGTGGATGCGCGCTTCGATCCGACCATTTATATCGCCATCGGCGCCTCCAACCTGCTGGCTATCGGCGGCGGCAGCTGGATGGTGGTGAACGGCTCGCTGACGCTCGGGCAACTGACCAGCTTTGTGATGTACCTCGGCTTGATGATCTGGCCGATGTTGGCGCTGGCCTGGATGTTCAACATCGTCGAGCGCGGCAGCGCGGCCTACAGCCGTATCCGCAGCCTGCTCGATGAAGCACCGGCGGTGCAGGATGGCCCGCAGGCGCTGCCGGCCGGACGCGGCGTGCTGGACGTGGATATCCGCGCGTTCCACTACCCGGAAAACCCACACCCGGCGCTGCATGATGTGGCGCTGACGCTGAAGCCGGGGCAGATGCTGGGGCTGTGCGGGCCGACCGGCGCCGGCAAATCGACGCTGCTGTCGTTGATCCAGCGCCAGTTCGACGTCGACGAAGGGCAGATCTGCTATCACGGCCTGCCGCTGCCGCAGGTCAAACTCGACGACTGGCGTTCGCGGCTGTCGGTGGTGAGCCAGACACCGTTCCTGTTCTCCGATACCGTGGCGAACAACATCGCGTTGGGCCATCCGGGGGCGACGCAGGCGCAGATCGAGCAAGCGGCGCGGCTGGCCAGCGTCCATGAGGATATTCTGCGGCTGCCGCAGGGCTATGACACCGAGGTGGGCGAGCGTGGCGTGATGCTGTCGGGCGGCCAGAAACAGCGTATCTCCATTGCGCGCGCGCTGCTGCTGGATGCGGAAATCCTGATCCTCGACGACGCGTTGTCGGCGGTGGATGGCCGTACCGAGCACCAGATCCTGCATAACCTGCGCAGTTGGGGGCAAGATCGCACGGTGATCATCAGCGCGCACCGGCTGTCGGCGCTGACCGAAGCCAGCGAGATCCTGGTGATGCAGCACGGCGGCGTGGCACAGCGCGGCGACCCGGCGGCGCTGGCGGCGCAGCCGGGCTGGTATCGCGATATGTACCGTTATCAGCAGCTGGAAGCGGCGCTGGATGAAGCGCCGGAAAACGGCGAGGAGGCGTTGGCCGATGAATAAAGTGCAAAAGCTGTGGCCGACGCTGAAGCGGCTGCTGGCCTACGGCTCGCCGTACCGCAAACCGCTGGGGTTGGCGGTGCTGATGCTGTGGGTGGCGGCGGCGGCGGAAGTCGCCGGGCCGATCCTGGTGAGCTATTTTATCGATAATTACGTCGCCAAAGGGCAACTGCCGCTGATGATCGTCGGCGGGCTGGCGGCGGCCTACGTGCTGCTGGAACTGCTGGCGGCGGCGCTGCACTATTTCCAGGCGCTGTTGTTCAACCAAGCGGCGGTGGGCGTGGTGCAGCGGCTGCGTACCGACGTGATGGATGCCGCGCTGCGCCAGCCGCTCAGCGCCTTCGACACCCAACCTGTCGGGCAATTGATCTCGCGCGTCACCAACGACACCGAAGTGATCAAGGATCTGTACGTGATGGTGGTCTCCACGGTGCTGAAAAGCGCCGCGCTGATCGGCACCATGTTGGTGGCGATGTTCAGCCTCGACTGGCGCATGGCGCTGGTGGCTGTCTGCATCTTCCCGGCGGTGTTCGTGGTGATGGGCATCTACCAATACTACAGTACGCCGATCGTGCGCCGGGTGCGCAGCTATCTGGCGGACATCAACGACGGCTTCAACGAAGTGATCAACGGCATGGGCGTGATCCAGCAATTCCGCCAGCAGGTGCGCTTCGGCGAGCGCATGAGCGCCGCCAGCCAGTCGCACTATCTCGCGCGCATGCAGACTCTGCGGCTCGACGGCTTCCTGCTGCGGCCGCTGCTCAGTCTGTTTTCGGCGCTGGTGCTGTGCGGCCTGCTGATGCTGTTCGGCTTCAGCGGCGAAGGTGCGATCGGCGTTGGTGTGCTCTATGCCTTCATCAATTACCTGGGGCGTTTGAACGAACCGCTGATCGAGCTGACTTCGCAGCAGTCGATACTGCAGCAGGCGGTGGTGGCCGGCGAGCGTATCTTCGAACTGATGGATCGCAGCCAGCAGAATTACGGTGCCGACGATCGTCCGTTGGCCGGCGGCCGCATCGATATCACCGATCTGAGCTTCGCTTACCGCGCGGACAAAAAGGTGCTGCAACATATCTCGCTGGCGGTGCCTTCGCGCGGCTTCGTGGCGCTGGTCGGCCATACCGGCAGCGGCAAGAGCACGCTGGCCAGCCTGCTGATGGGCTATTATCCGGTCAGCGAGGGGGAAGTGCGTCTCGACGGCCGCCCGCTGTCCAGCCTGTCGCACCGCACGCTGCGCCAGGGGGTGGCGATGGTACAGCAGGATCCGGTGGTGATCGCCGATTCGGTGCTGGCTAACGTCACGTTGGGGCGCAACATCGATGAAGAGGCCGTCTGGCGAGCATTGGAAACGGTGCAGCTGGCGGCGCTGGTGCGCGGTTTTCCGCAGGGTATCCATACCCGGCTGGGCGAGCAGGGAAATAACCTGTCGGTCGGGCAGAAACAGCTGTTGGCGATGGCGCGGGTGTTGGTGCAGGCGCCGCAGATCCTGATCCTCGACGAGGCGACCGCCAATATTGACTCGGGCACTGAGCAAGCGATCCAACGCGCGCTGCGGGTGATCCGCGAACACACCACGCTGGTAGTGATCGCCCACCGGCTGTCGACCATCGTCGACGCCGATTCCATTCTGGTGCTGCATCGCGGCCAGGCGGTGGAGCAGGGCAACCATCAGCAGCTGCTGGCGCAGCAGGGGCGCTACTACCAGATGTATCAGCTGCAGTTGGCGGGCGAGCAGCTGGCGGAGGCAGTGCGCGAGGAGAGCCAACCCGCCTGAACATGGGCCGCCATCGCGGCCCTTCTTTTTCCCGACGTCCCGACGCACCACAAGCAGGCAACCCGCCTGCGCCATTCTCCCGTTCTGCACTTTTTCAACGCGCCGCGCACCAAATCAGTGCGCGTTATTTGACCAATGCGTAATGGCGGCACGGCACCGCGTCGCAGCGGCACCCGCGTTCCCGCTAATCCGCTGAATCGCCATGCAAAATAAAATTTGGCACAGGCCTTGCTACGTATAAGGCGTACCGGGGGGAGTTTGGGCTTAATTCGTGGAGGGGCAATATGAAGCTGGTGACCGTGGTAATCAAACCGTTCAAGCTGGAGGACGTGCGCGAGGCGTTGTCCTCCGTGGGCATTCAGGGGCTGACCGTAACCGAAGTGAAGGGCTTCGGCCGCCAGAAGGGGCACGCCGAGCTGTATCGTGGCGCCGAATATAACGTCAACTTCCTGCCCAAGGTCAAAATCGACATCGCCATCGCCGATGATCAGTTGGATGAAGTGGTTGATGTGATTAGCAAAGCCGCCTACACCGGAAAAATCGGCGACGGCAAAATTTTCGTTGCCGAATTGCAACGCGTGATCCGCATTCGCACCGGCGAAACCGACGAAGCGGCGCTGTAACCACGAACTCAGTTAAGTGATGGGGATGATTGACAATGAAAAGACTGTTATCCATGTTGGGCCTGAGTTCGGTAACCCTGGTTCCTTCTTTGGCCCTGGCCGCCCCGGCGGTCGCCGATAAGGCCGACAACGCCTTCATGATGATTTGCACCGCTCTGGTGCTGTTCATGACGCTGCCGGGCATCGCGCTGTTTTACGGCGGCCTGCTGCGCGGCAAAAACGTGCTGTCGATGCTAACGCAGGTCACCGTCACTTTCGCGCTGGTCTGCGTGCTGTGGGTGCTGTATGGCTACAGCCTGGCGTTCAGCGAAGGCAATGCGGTGTTCGGTGGATTTGAAACGGCGATGCTGAAAGGCATCGGCATCGACAGCGTAACCGGCAGTATCAGCCAGATGATCCACGTCGCTTTCCAGGCCTCTTTCGCCTGCATCACCGTGGCGCTGGTGGTGGGCGGCTTCGCCGAGCGCATTCGCTTCTCGGCGGTGCTGATCTTCGCGATCGTTTGGTTCACCCTGTCTTATCTGCCGATCGCGCACATGGTATGGGGCGGCGGTTATCTGGCCACCGACGGCGCATTGGACTTCGCCGGCGGCACCGTGGTGCATATCAACGCCGCCAGTGCCGGGTTGATCGGCGCCTACTTGCTTGGCAAGCGCGCCGGCTTCGGTAAAGAGGCGTTCAAGCCGCACAACCTGCCGATGGTGTTTACCGGGGCTTCCATCCTGTATATCGGCTGGTTCGGCTTCAACGCCGGTTCCGCCAGCGCGGCTAACGGCATCGCGGCGCTGGCGTTCCTGAATACCGTGGTTGCCACCGCTGGCGCCATTCTCTCCTGGACCTTCGCCGAGTGGGTGCTGCGCGGCAAGCCTTCTCTGCTGGGCGCTTGCTCCGGCATGATCGCCGGGCTGGTCGCTGTCACGCCGGCGGCGGGCACCGTGGGCGTAGGCGGGGCGTTGATCATCGGCCTGGTGGGCGGTGTCGCCGGCCTGTGGGGCGTGGTGACGCTGAAGAAATGGCTGAAAGTGGACGACACCTGCGACGTATTCGGCGTGCATGGGGTATGCGGTATTGTCGGCTGTCTGCTGACCGGCGTGTTCACCGCCGCTTCGTTGGGCGGCACCGGCTATGCCGAAGGGGTAAGCATGGGCCACCAGGTGTGGATCCAGCTGGTAAGCGTGCTGATCACGCTGGTGTGGTCGAGCGTCGCCGCCTTTATCGCCTTCAAGATCGCGGGCTCCATGGTGGGGCTGCGGGTGCCGGAAGAGCAGGAACGTGAAGGGCTGGACGTCAACAGTCACGGCGAGAGCGCCTATAACCAGTAAGACGCGAAGCGGGGCAGTGCGCTAAACAATAAAATAATGATGGGGCAAAAAGGGGCGAGGTTTCCATCGCCCCTTTATTTATGCATCGAGTCAGGCGTCGCGCTGGCGAATCACCCCTTCCTGTACGGTGGTGGCGACCAGTACGCCATCGCGGGTATAGATCTGGCCACGCACAAAGCCACGCGCACCGGAGGCGGAGGAGCTTTCCACCGCGTACAGCAGCCAGTCATCCATGCGGAACGGACGGTGGAACCACATCGAATGGTCGATGGTGGCTACCTGCATGCCCGGCTCGAGGAAGCCGACACCGTGCGGCTGCAGCGCCGTCGGCAGGAAGTTGAAGTCAGACGCGTAGCCCAGCAGATATTGGTGGATGCGCGGATCGTCCGGCATGCTGCCGTTGGCGCGGAACCACACATAGCGATGCGGTTCTTCCACGCTGCCTTTCAACGGGTTGTGGAATTTCACCGGACGCATTTCGATCGGCTTCTGGCCGATAAACTTCTCGCGCACTTTTTCCGGCAGCATATGCGCCAGCTTCTGGGCGATCTCCGATTCGGACAGCAGCCCTTCCGGCGGCGGTACGTCCGGCATGAGGTTCTGGTGCTCAAATCCCTCTTCCGGGCTCTGGAAGGAAGCGGTCATATAGAAGATAGGTTTGCCGTGTTGGATGGCGCTGACGCGGCGAGCGCTGAAGCTGTGGCCGTCGCGCAGGGTTTCCACGTCGTAGACGATCGGCTTGCTGCTGTCGCCCGGGCGCAGGAAGTAGCTGTGGAACGAATGCACGCTGCGCTCGTCTGGCACCGTCTGTTTGGCGGCGTACAGCGCCTGGCCGACCACCTGACCACCGAACACCTGGCGTAGCCCCAGATCTTCGCTTTGGCCGCGGAATAGCCCTTCTTCGATTTTCTCCAGATCCAGCAGATCGAGGAGGTTTTGCAATGCCTGGCTCATAAAGTTGTTACCTTTCTAATAATCATTTTGCGCAGTGTGCGGAATATCACGGCGCGGCGTCAACATGTTGCGTTAAAGGCGTGGTGAAAATGGTTTTAATAGTGAGCGTTTTTAGTACGGTAAGTGATTAATAGGTGGGGTTAAATGGCATTATCAGTGCTTTGTGCTAACTTTAATGAGTAAGGTGGTGAAAGCCACCAACATGTTGATAATAAAAAAGGAGACCGATCCATGAAACTCTGGCAAGTCGTAGGTGGCGCCGCAGTCCTGACGATCGTTCTGACGGGGTGCGTCCATAAGAGTGCGAATATGCACCAGCCGGCGGCAGGAAACTCAATGGTGACACAAACGCAGATTCAGGGCCCGTCGGTGACAGGTTCGGTTAGCATGCGTCAGCGCATTGCGCTGCCGCCGGATGCCGTACTGACAGTCACGCTTTCCGACGCCACCCTGGATGCGGGGCCAACCAAAGTGATCGCCCAAAGCGCCATGCGCACCGATGGGCAACAGGTGCCGTTCAACTTTGTTTTACCGTATAACCCGGCCAACATCCAGCCCAACGCCCGCGTGATTGTGAGCGCTGCGGTGATGGTGAATGGTCGTATGGCCTTCGTGACGGAAACGATTAAGGAAGTGGTGACCCGTAACGGCAATCGCGCCGATCTGTTGCTGGTGCCTGCACAGGGTGTACCGGTGGAAACCGTGTTGCGATAATGTCTTATCTCTGAAGCTGTCTGCAAACAACAGCCTTTGCGCTTCGGCCAAAGGCTGTTTTTACCAGCGCCAGCCGTAGAGAGTAAAATCCACCGTACTGTGCGGGCCGAAAATAATCCCCTCCGCCAGCAAAGCCTGCCGTTGCCGTTGAAAATCTTCCCCCTGTTGCGATATCTGCCCGTGCCGATTAATCACCCGGTGCCAGGGCAGCGCGCTGCCCTCCGGCAAGCGGCGCAGCACACCGCCGACCTGACGTGCGGCGCGCGGCGAACCGGCCAGGCGGGCAACTTCGCCGTAGGTGGTCACTTTGCCGTAGGGGATGGCGGCCACGATGTGGAATACCCGTTGGCTGAAAGAGGCATCTTCTGGTTGCATGTTGGCGTTCCCGCGTAAGTCAAAACCCAGACGATAAGTGTGCCACAGCGCAGGTGGGTAAGAAAACAGCGGTCGGCCCCGGTTGGCTTGCTATTTGGCGGGGCATCGCCGATAATGCCCACCGCTTCAGAGTACAGAAGCCGTCAATGGGGGCCCTGTTGGTTCTCCCGCAACACTAACTTGTGAACTCGGTCAGGTCCGGAAGGAAGCAGCCGCAGCAGGTGACGTGTGTGCCGGGATGTAGCTGGCAGGGTCCCCACCCATTTGGGCTGTCGCCAACTCACTTCCTTCGCCACTTATCCGTTTCTGCCATCCGGCGGGCGAGAAAGCATTTCTTTTCATCCGGCTATCGACAACACGTTATGGATAATGAATTAGCTGTTAATGGGGCGAGCAGAATGAGGAAAGGTGTGGCGCAACATTCCTCGATTTAAAAAGAGAGTTGTTTCCATTTATTAATGGTTGGCGCGAAGGAACGTAATTGAAATTTTGCTGTCAATAGGAAAAGTGCGCATTTAGCCTGAACATTGAGGCCGATAAAAACATCGGCTCAACGCGTTGTTGCTTGATTATCTGACATACTTCCAAACGGCAGTGGGGATTTTGTCATACAGTTTGTTCATGGTGAGCTCCGCCAAACGGTGATCGGCCGCTGAGTAAAACAGCTCCAGTTCATCATCGGAGAGCTCGTACTTATTTTTCTCAATAACACGTTCGAGAGTATCAATTGTGGTGCATTTACGTAAACGCATCAGATAGTCGGTTTTAGTCATGATAGCCTTTTAGTTTAATAACCGTAAAATAGCTTGGGAATAATTATCCCCTAAGTTTTCATTGTCGTACAGATGTCCTCTCCTGAGAACATTCTGAATAATCTCGCCTTGGTTTTTTGCCAACGGCGCAGGTCGGAATCATTGATACCGTAGCTGCTGAACAGCGTATAGGTATCGTCGAGATATTCTTCGACTAACTCTGCAAGGTCCGATTCGTCCATGTATTTAATTTTATAACTCATCACAAACGAAGCGATATGTTCGATCAACTCATTAAGCTGCAGGTTGACGGAAGATGTCGGATCGTTGACCCACCCGTGGTGACTGTCTCCCAGGGTAGCGATGCCTTCATCATACAAATTTTCGCACAAGAATTTGAGCTGAGCAATATCGTGTCGCTTAGGCGAATACTCATCCATATCATCCCCTCCGTAAGTCTTAATTGCGGTGTTGATAACACTATGTGAGTAAGCTGATTTACATCATGGACGGAGGCAGCTTAACGGTGGCTAAATAAACTTTCCTTTAAGTGAATATAAATCATTTTTCCGCGTTTGGCCTGTAGTTATTACGTAAACTTACAATTCATCTGCGGTTGATGGACGCGAGTTATCAATGATGTCGAAGATTAAACCCCGCTCCGTCACGCGGAATCTGACGCTATCTTTGATGAACGCTTCGCTGTTGATATCCAGACAGGCATTAAAAATGCCCCACTTATAGCGGTAACTCATTGAATAGTCGCTAGCGCCTTGTGGCACTATATCAAGTATTTCTAATGAATCTTCGGCGTAACGTGCGCTTTCGGAATAAAAACTGAGTCCGCTGGTCAACGCCGGCACTAACTCCGTTATTTTGTCATGAATCACTTTCTTTAATTGTTTAACAGAAAGTGCGTTGACTTCCCGCTCACAGGCAAGGGTAACAAGCATTAATCTCGGCCAACAGCAATGTTATCACCTTATCTTACTCCTTTTCCGCTCTCGTCGGTAAAGTTTTCGATATGCCGCAGTTTTTTTACCCTAAGCCAACATTTCCGCCGAGCGGTAATACCCCTGAATTTGATAAGGGAGTTGTGGGGGATGTTACGCCGGTGAGCTGTTACGTTCCGTTGCATTAATTGATGCGGCAAGGCTTGAGGCGCAATAGTGAGTGTGATGTTATATTGTAACTATAGATCCACTGCTTGGGCCATGACATTGACTCCCTTTTCGCAAGATGACGCTGCGTCGTCATTGAACTCGTTGTTTACCGCCTCCGCCGCCGTGCGCTGCGCGGGTGCCGTTGTCTTACTGGCCCTGCTGTGGTTGGGCATCTTTTGGGCGGTAGCGCTGCCATGATCGCTTTACGTCAGCTGGCGATAGGCTATGGGGCAACGCCGCTTTTCCCGCCGCTGAGCGGGCAATTTGCCACCGGATCGTTGACCGCGGTGGTGGGGCTCAACGGGGCCGGGAAATCGACGCTGTTGAAAACCTTCGCCGGTTTGTTGCCGCCGCTGGGCGGCAGCCTGAGTTTTAGCGGCGGAAAGCCGCCGCGCAGGGCTTATTTACCGCAGCAGGCTGAGTTGGATCGGCAATTTCCGATCGCGGTGAGCGATCTGGTGGCGATGGGCTGTTGGCCGCAAAGCGGCATGTTCGGTGGTATGAACAAGCGAGCGGCCTGCCAGGTCGATGAAGCGTTGATGAGTGTCGGCATGAGCGCGTTGGCGCGCAGCCCGGTGGGCGAGTTGTCCGGCGGCCAGCTGCAGCGGGTGCTGTTTGCGCGCCTTTTGGTGCAGCGGGCGCCGCTGATCCTGTTGGATGAGCCTTTTACCGGCATCGACAGCGCCACCACCCAGATCCTGCTCCAGGTTATCGCGCAGCTGCACCGGCAGGGGAGAACGGTGATTGCCGTCCTGCACGACATGTCGATGGTCGCCGAGCATTTTCCGCAGGCGCTGTTGCTGACCCCACAGGCGTGCCACTGGGGTGCGGCAGAACGCGTGTTGGAACAGGTGCCAAGGTATCACGCCGCCGGGCGGCCGTCGGATCTGCGGGCGGTGGCGCCATGATGTTACTGCATGGGCTTATTGACCCCTTTATCTCTTTCGGTTTTATGCGTAGGGCGCTGATGGCGTGCCTGGCACTGTCGCTCAGTGCAGCTCCGCTGGGCGTTTTTCTGTTGCTGCGGCGCATGAGCCTGGTGGGGGATGCATTGTCCCATGCCGTGTTGCCTGGCGCGGCGATCGGCTATCTGATCTCCGGCATGTCACTGGTGGCGATGGGCGTGGGCGGCTTTATCGCCGGGCTGGCGGTGGCGATGCTGTCCGGATTGGTGAGCCGCCGCACGCCGCTGAAGGAAGACGCCAGTTTCGCCGGTTTCTATCTGGGATCGTTGGCACTGGGGGTTACGCTGGTTTCGCTGCGCGGTTCCAGCGTGGATCTGCTGCACGTGTTGTTCGGTTCGATTCTGGCGGTGGATGCGCAGGCGATGCTGATGGTCGGCGCTATCGCTACGGTGTCGTTGCTGGCGCTGGCGGCGCTGTACCGCGCGTTAGTGATCGAATCCTTTGACGTTACTTTCCTGCGCGTCAACGCGCCGCGCCGGTTGGCGCTGATCCACGGCCTGTTTTTGGCGCTGGTGGTGGTCAATCTGGTGGCGGGATTCCAGATCCTCGGCACGTTGATGTCGGTGGGGCTGATGATGTTGCCGGCCGCCAGCGCGCGCTTCTGGGCACGCAATCTGCCGCAGACCCTGGCGACGGCGATGGGCATCGGCGCGCTTTCCAGCCTGATCGGGCTGGTGTGGTCCTATTACGCTTCGCTGCCCGCCGGCCCAGCGATTGTGCTCAGTGCCAGCGTCATCTTTTTCGTTTCGATCCTGTTTGGAACGCGCGGAGGCATTTACGCCTTTGCGCGCCGTTGAGAAGTGCCATTTGCAAGGAGAAAGTATGAAACGTTTACCTCTATCGCTGGCGGTCGCTGCTCTGCTGGCCAGCCCATTGGCGATGGCGAAAACCGTCGACGCCGTCGCCAGCTTTTCTATTCTTGGGGATATCGTCAAACAGGTGGGGGGCGATCACGTCAAGGTCAGTACGCTGGTGGGGCCGGATGGCGATCCGCACAGCTTTGAGCCTTCACCGCAGGATGGCAAGCTGCTGGCGCAGGCCGACGTGGTGTTCGTCAGCGGCCTGGGGCTGGAAGGGTGGATCGATCGCCTGGTCAGTGCTTCCGGTTATAAAGGGCGGGTGATCACCGCTTCGCAGGGCATCAGCACCCGCCAGATGGAGGAGGACGGTAAACAGATTACCGATCCTCACGCCTGGAACAGCATGAAAAACGGCGTTCAGTACGCCACCAACGTGATGAACGCCCTGATCGCCGCCGATCCCGAGGATGCCAACTATTTTCGCCAGCGCGGCGCCGAGTACATCCAGCAGCTGCAAAAGCTGGACCTGTGGGCCAAAACCCAGTTTGCCGCAGTGCCGCCACAGAAACGTAAGGTGCTGACCAGTCACGATGCTTTTGGCTACTTTGGGCAAGAGTATGGCGTCACCTTCCTTGCCCCGGTTGGATTTTCCACCGAGGCCGAAGCCAGTGCCAGCGATGTGGCCGGCCTGATCACGCAGATTAAACAGGAGAAGGTTAACGCCTACTTTATCGAAAACCAGACCGACCCGCGGCTGGTGAAGCAGATCGCCGCTGCCACCGGTGCCAGGGCGGGCGGTGAGCTGTACCCTGAAGCGCTTTCCCGCGCAGGCGGCCCGGCGGCCACCTATGAGCAGGCGTTCAAGCACAATGTCGATACGCTGCTGAGCAGCATGAAGTAATTCCAGTCCCCCGCCCATCGGCGGGGGGATGGCTTGCAGGCACTTTCTCGCCATAAAAAAAGCCCCGTTGAGCAGCAACGGGGCTTTGCGACAGATGACACTTTAACGTTAACGCTTTTTCTTACGTCCCTGTACCGCTTTGAATCGCGGATTGCTTTTGCAGATCACATAGATGCGGCCACGACGACGCACAATTTTGCAATCCGGGTGGCGATTCTTCGCCGAACGCAATGAACTCAATACCTGCATGCCGGTTCCTTGTTACTTATTGCCGATAAAGCGGCCAAAGCGCTGCTGGAAGCGCGCCGTGCTGCCTTCTTTGGAGTAGTCTTTCTGCTTGCCGGTGTAATACGGATGCGAAGCGGAAGAGACGTCGAGGGTGATATAAGGCCAGCTTTCACCGTCCAGCTCGATGGTGCGATCGGTTTTGATGGTCGATCCCACTTTGAAGTAGGTATTGGCGCTGACGTCGTGGAATACCACGGTGCGGTAATCGGGATGGATGCCGGGTTTCATAATGGCTCTTTCGTGTAATGTTATACTATAACAATTATTATGCGCCGACCCGGCACCACGATCAAGCGTAAATTGCACTCACGAGTGAATTAATGAGAACGGTTTGCATTAACCAACTGAGGCAAAAGAAAAAGGCCGCATGTGCGGCCTTTTCAATTATCGGATGGATGTCACTGAACGATCAGTGATGCTCTACCGGATGGCTGTGTTCCAGGTCTTCGTTCTTCTTGCTGAAGCGGCGGCGAACCACCACGAAGAAGACCGGTACGAAGAAGATCGCCAATACGGTGGCGGTGATCATCCCGCCCATTACGCCGGTACCTACCGCGTTCTGTGCGCCGGAGCCTGCACCGCTGCTGATAACCAGCGGCAGTACCCCGAGGATGAAGGCCAGAGACGTCATCAGGATTGGACGCAGACGCATACGCACCGCTTCCAACGTCGCTTCGATCAGGCCTTTGCCTTCTTTCTCCATCAGATCCTTGGCGAATTCCACGATCAGGATGGCGTTCTTCGACGACAGGCCGATGGTGGTCAACAGCCCCACCTGGAAGTAAACGTCGTTGTTCATGCCGCGCATGGTGGCGGCCAGCAACGCACCGATAACCCCCAGCGGCAACACCAGCATGACCGAGAACGGAATCGACCAGCTCTCGTACAGCGCCGCCAGACACAGGAACACCACCAGAATTGAGATGGCGTACAGTGCCGGCGCCTGGTTGCCCGACAGACGTTCCTGATAGGACATGCCGGTCCAGTCGTAACCGATGCCGCTTGGCAGCTTGGATGCCAGCTGTTCCATCAGGTTCATCGCTTCACCAGTACTCTTGCCCGGTGCGGCTTGGCCCAGGATCTCCATCGACGGCAGACCGTTATAACGTTCCAGACGCGGTGAGCCGTATTCCCATTTCGCCGAGGAGAAGGCGGAGAATGGCACCATCTGGCCGCTTGTGCCGCGCACGTACCACTTGTTGATGTCTTCCGGCAGCATACGGAATGGCGCTTCAGCCTGTACGTACACTTTCTTCACACGACCGCGGTCGATGAAGTCGTTGACGTACGCCCCCCCCAGCGCGGTGCTCAGCGTGCTGTTGATGGTGGTGATACTGACGCCCAGCGCCTTGGCTTTCTCCTGATCGACGATCAGTTTGAACTGCGGCGTATCTTCCAGGCCGTTAGGGCGCACGCCCACCAGCACGTCCGGATGCTGAGCGACCATGCCCAACAGCTGGTTACGCGCGTCGGTCAGTTTTTCGTGGCCGAGGCCGCCTTGGTCGATCAGCTCGAAGTCAAAGCCGGTGGCGGTGCCGAGTTCGATGATCGCCGGCAGGTTGAACGGGAATACCAAGCCTTCTTTGATCTTCGAGAACTCGGCCATGGCGCGCCCGGCGATCGCATCCACTTTGTTATGCGCGCCAGGACGTTCGCCCCAGTCTTTCAGACTGACGAACGACAGACCGTTGTTCTGACCGTTACCGTTGAAGCCGAAGCCCGCGACGGTAAACACGGAAACCACGTTGTCCTTTTCCTTGGTCAAGAAGTAGTCGGTGACTTCTTCCAACACCTTGGCGGTACGGGCTTCGGTGGCGCCGGCAGGCAACTGCACCATGGTCAACAGGATGCCCTGATCTTCGTCCGGCAGGAACGAAGAAGGCAGGCGCAGGAACAGCAAGCCCATGCCAACCACGATCAACAGATAGATGATCAGGTAGCGGCCGGTGCTGCGCAGAATGTTGCCCACGCTGTCGGTATAGTGATGCGTGCTCTTCTCAAACATGCGGTTAAACCAGCCGAAGAAGCCTGTTTTAACCCCGTGATCGCCTTTCGGGATCGGTTTGAGCATGGTGGCGCACAGCGCCGGCGTCAGGATCAAGGCCACCAGCACCGACAGCGCCATCGCGGACACGATGGTGATCGAGAACTGGCGATAGATGGCGCCGGTCGAACCGCCGAAGAACGCCATCGGCACGAATACCGCCGACAGCACCATGGCGATACCTACCAGCGCGCCCTGGATCTGGCCCATCGATTTACGGGTAGCTTCTTTCGGCGGCAGCCCCTCTTCGGACATGACGCGCTCGACGTTTTCCACCACCACGATGGCGTCATCCACCAGCAGGCCGATCGCCAACACCATGCCGAACATCGTCAGGGTGTTTATCGAGAAGCCGAACGCCGCGAGTATCGCGAAGGTCCCCAGCAGTACTACAGGCACCGCGATGGTTGGGATCAACGTCGCGCGGAAGTTCTGCAGGAACAGATACATCACCAGGAACACCAGGATGATGGCTTCGATCAGCGTTTTCACCACTTCGTTGATGGAGATCTTAACGAACGGGGTGGTGTCGTACGGGTAAACCACTTTCATCCCTTGCGGGAAGAACGGCGACATCTTGGCCAGCGCGTCTTTCACCCCTTTGGCGGTGTTCAGGGCGTTGGCGCCGGTAGCCAGTTTGATACCCAAACCGGCGGCAGGCTTGCCGTTATAACGGGCGGTCACGGCATAGCTTTCCGCACCGCGCTCGATGTGAGCGACGTCGCGCAGGCGCACCTGAGAACCGTCGGTATTCACCTTCAGCAGGATCTTGCCAAACTCTTCCGGCGAGGTCAGACGGGTCTGCGCGATGATCGAGGCGTTCAACTGCTGCCCCGGCACCGGCGGCATGCCGCCCAGCTGCCCTGCGGCGATCTGGTTGTTCTGCTCGGTGATGGCGGAGGTCACGTCCGTGGTCGTCAGCTGGTAGTTGTTCAGTTTGTTCGGGTCCAGCCAGATACGCATCGCGTACTGGGCGCCGAACAGCTGCACTTCACCCACGCCGGACGAACGGCTGATCGGGTCCTTGATGTTGGAGGCCACGTAGTCCGCAATATCGTCCTGAGTCATGTTCGGATCGTCGGAAACGAAGCCGGCCACCATCAGGAAGCTGCTGCTGGATTTTTCGACTTTCAAGCCCTGCTGCTGCACTTCTTGCGGCAACAGCGGGGTGGCCAGGGACAGTTTGTTCTGAACCTGAACCTGCGCGATGTCAGGATCGGTGCCGGACTCAAACGTCAGGGTAATGGCGACGCTACCAGAGGAATCACTGGTGGAGGACATGTACATCAGGTTATCGATACCGTTCATGTTCTGTTCGATAATCTGCGTGACGGTATCCTGCACCGTTTTGGCATCTGCGCCCGGGTAGTTGGCGGAAATACTCACCGCCGGCGGTGCAATAGTGGGATACTGCGCGATAGGCAGTTTCATTATTGCAAGCACCCCCGCCAACATGACGATGATGGCGATTACCCAGGCGAAAATTGGGCGATCTATAAAGAACTTAGCCATGTATTACAGGCTCCTTTTTATGACTTCTGCGCTTCAGACTGCGGCTGTTTTTGCGCCTGAGTGTCAACTTCCTGCACTTTTACCTGCGCGCCCGGATGCACCTTCATCAAACCGGTGACGATCACGCGATCGCCGGCTTTCAGGCCGTCGGTAACCAGCCATTTGTCGCCGATCGCCTGGTCCGCCTTCAGCGTACGCAGTTCAACTTTATCGTCCGCCCCTACCACCAACGCCGTCGCATCGCCGCGCGGGTTGCGGGTGACGCCTTGCTGAGGTACCAGCAACGCATCGCTGCGCACGCCTTCGTCCAGGCGAGCGCGAACGAACATGCCCGGCAACAGCGTGTCGTTCGGGTTAGGGAACAGGGCGCGAATGGTGATGGAACCGGTGGTTTCGTCGACGGTGACGTCGGAGAACTCCAGCGTGCCTTCCTGCGCGTATTCGGCGCCGTTTTCCAGCAGCAGTTTCACCTTGGCCTTACCGTTTTCCTGCTTCAGCGCGCCGCTGGCCAGTTCTTGCTTCAGGCGCAGGAAGTCGGTGCTCGACTGGGTGACGTCGACATACATCGGATCCAACTGCTGCACGGTGGACAGGGCGTTCGCCTGGGCGTTGCTGACCAGCGCGCCTTCGGTCACGGCGGATTTGCCGATGCGGCCGGAGATCGGGGAGGTCACCTTGGTGTACGCCAGGTTGATGCGCGCGGCTTCCACGGCGGCCTTGGCGGCCACGACGGCAGCATCCGCCTGTTGCAGATTGGACACGGAGGTATCGTACTCTTGCTTGCTGACGTAACCGGTGCCTACCAATGGCTTGTTGCGGTTTACCGTCACGCGCGCGATAGAAGCGCTGGCCTGCGCTTTGGCCAAATCGCCTTTCGCGCTGTCGTAGCTGGCCTGATAGGTGGCGGGATCGATTTGGTACAGGGAAGTCCCGGCCTTGATATCGCTGCCTTCAACGAAGTTGCGCTTCAGGATGATGCCGCTGACCTGAGGGCGAACTTCGGCGACACGATACGCAGCGGTGCGGCCAGGAAGATCGGTAGTGATGTTGAGAGGCTCGGCCTTCAAGGTCACTACGCCCACTTCGGGAGCCTGCTGGTGGGCGCCTTGCTGTTGGGTTTCTTTATCGTTACATCCTGTTAGCACTAAGCTGCCTGAAAGCATCAGAACGGCCGCCAGAGGCGTTAACCCTCTGTTTTTGTTCATAGAAAAACCTCAAGTGTCCGATTTCAAAATGATCAATGGATCACAAGCTTTAAAACCCATTGCTGCGTTAATTATATGTGCGTGCTATGGTACATACATTCGCGAATGTATGTAAATCACACTCCCCCTAAATAACAATGCCATGGCACGAAAAACCAAACAGCAGGCGCAAGAAACCCGACGTCAAATTCTTGACGCTGCGGTGAGAGAATTCTCTGAACGTGGCGTTGCCGCAACGTCACTGACAGATATTGCCACCGCTGCCGGGGTTACACGTGGAGCAATTTACTGGCACTTCAAGAATAAGGTAGACCTGTTTAATGAAGTTTGGGAATCTACTGAGCCGAAAATAGATGAACTCTCGACAGAGTATCGGGCAAATTTTCCCGAGAATCCACTGCGGGTTCTCAAGGAAATTCTGATTTACATTCTGACGTCTACGGTGGAAGACTGTCGTCGGCGAGCGTTACTGGAAATTATCTTCCACAAATGTGAGTTTGTCGGTGAAATGGTGCCGCTGCTGGATTCGCGCAAGGTGCTGTACCTCGCCGGTTACGAACGCATTGAAGCCATCCTGCTCGACTGCATGCGCTGCGAACAGCTCCCCGACGATCTGAACACGCGCCGCGCGGCGATCATTCTGCGCGGTTATATCACCGGCCTGATGGAAAACTGGCTGTTTATGCCGGAAAGTTTCGATCTGCGGGCCGAAGCCGAAGCGTTGGTGGACGCGTTTCTGGACATGCTGCAGTTTTGCCCCACCTTGCGGCTCAAACCCGATGCGTCGACGGTAGCACCGTCCAACGCCGGCTCCCTACCTTTATAAGGAGAGATTTCATGTCATCAGTCGTTCTCATCGCCAACGGTGCCGCCTATGGCCATGAGTCGTTGTTCAACGCATTGCGCTTGGCCATCGCGCTGAAAGAGCAGCAGAGCAGTCTCGATCTGCGGCTGTTTCTGATGTCTGACGCGGTCGTGGCAGGCCTGGCCGGGCAGCAGCCGCACGAAGGGTATCACCTGCAGCAGATGCTGGAGATCCTCACCGCGCAGCAAGTGCCGGTCAAGCTGTGCAAAACCTGCGCCGACGCGCGCGGCGTCAGCCGCTTGCCGCTGGCGGACGGCGTGGCGATCGGCACCCTGACGGAACTGGCGCAGTGGACGCTGGCGGCGGAGAAAGTGCTGACTTTCTGATTTCGCTACAACTGCACATCACCGGCAACGTTTTTGTTATTCGTCGCCTGTCGGCGATCGTGATAACCTTCAGGCTTCTTAACCGATCCGAAGCTAAATCATGCATCGCTGGTTTACTCTACCTTCTCTGGCGCCGCTCTCGTTTGGCGGCGCGCCCTGGCGGCGCATGGTCGCCGCGACACTTCTTTTCCTTATTTTTGCGTGCGGCTTGCCGGCGCAGGCGGCGCTGAACGGCGATTTGCCGCCGCGCAGCGAAGTGCAAAGCCAGCTGGAAACGCTGAACAAGCAAAAAGCTCTGACGCCGGTCGAAAAGCTGTCCCAGCAGGATTTGACTCGCACGCTGGAGCTGCTGGACGCCATCGAGCGCAACCGGCAGGACGCCGCGCAGCTTAAACAGCAGGTGCAGCAGGCACCGGCGAAGCTCAATCAGGTCAGCGCCGAACTGGATGCGCTGAAGCGGCCGGCGGACAACGCGGCGGCGCGCGGCGCGCTGTTGCCGTTGTCGCTGCGCCAGTTGGAGAGCCGGCTGTATCAAACGCTCGACGAGCTGCAAAGCGCGCAGGAGAGCCTCTCTACCTACAACAGCCAACTGGTGTCGCTGCAAACCCAGCCCGAGCGGGTGCAGAGCACCATGTACGCCGCTTCGCAGCGCCTGCAGGAGATCCGCAGCCAGCTCAGCGGCCAGACGCCGGGGCAAGATTCGCTGCGCAACAGCCAGCAGGTGATGCTGAATACCGAACAGGCGTTGCTCAACGCGCAGTTGGAGCTGCAGCGCAAGAGCCTGGAAGCCAACACCACCCTGCAGGATTTGCTGCAAAAGCAGCGCGATTACACCACGGCGCATATCGACGCGCTGGATCGATCGGTGCAGCTGCTGCAGGAGCTCGTCAACAGCAAGCGCCTGACGCTGTCTGAAAAAACCGCCAAGGAGGCGCAGAACCCGGAAGACGCCACCGATATCCAGCACGATCAGTTGGTCAGCAAGCAGTTGGACGTCAACCGCCAGCTGAGCCAGCAGCTGATCGCCGCCACCGAAGAGAGCAACACCCTGTTCCAGCAGAACATCCGGGTCAAAAACTGGCTCGATCGCGGGCTGCAGGCGGAACGTAACCTGAAAGAGCAGATTCAGGTGCTGAAGGGCAGTCTGGTACTGTCGCGTATTCTGTATCAGCAGCAGCAAAACCTGCCGCAGGGCACGCTGCTGGCGGATATAGACACGCGCATCGCCGATCTGCGGCTGGAGCAGTTCGATATCAATCAGCAACGCGACGATCTGTTCAAGGGCGAGGACTACATCAACCAATTGGTGGCCGAGAGCAAAGAAAAGGCCGCGCCGGAGGTGATTGACGCGCTGAACGAGATCGTCGACATGCGCCGCGAGCTGCTGGATCAGTTGAATAAGCAGCTCAGCAACCAGCTGTCGCTGTCGATCAATTTACAGATCAACCAGCAGCAGCTGACCAGCGTCTACGGCTCGCTGCAGGATACGCTGACCCAGCAGATTTTCTGGGTCAACAGCAACAAGCCGGTCGATTTGGCGTGGTTGAAGGCGCTGCCGGAGGCGGTGCGCGATCAGCTCGCCGGGCTCGATTTCAAATTCGACGGCGGCAAACTGTTGCAGGGCGGGTTGAACGCGCTGGTGTTCTTGATCCCGATGCTGTTGGTGCTCGGGGTGTTACGCTGGCGCTACCGGCTGATCGACGGCCATTTGCAAAAGCTGGCCAATGACGTGGGGCAACTCAAGCGCGACGGCCAGCTGCACACGCCGAAGGCCATCGCGCTGACCCTGCTGAAGGTGTTGCCCGGCGCCGCGTTGCTGCTCGGCGCCGGTTTCTGGATGTATCGCGCGGGCTTCGGCATCAGCGACTTTATCTGGGCGCTGTCGCAGCAGCTGGCGCTGTCGTGGCTGGTGTTCGGCTTCAGCTACCGGATGTTGAAACCGGGCGGTATCGCCGAGCGGCATTTCAACTTCGGCGCCAACCTGTGCGCGCATTACCGCCGCCAGACGCTGCGGCTGGGGTTGGCGCTGCAGCCGCTGATCTTCTGGTCGGTATTGGGCGAGAAAGCGCCGCTGCGTTTGGTGGAGGACGTCATCGGCCAGGTCGTGGTGATGCTGACGCTGGCGCTGTTGACGGTACTGGTGTTCCCGCTGTGCCGCGACAGCTGGCGTGAAAAGGGCTCGCACGCCGTGCGGCTGGTGGTGGTCACTGCGCTTGCCGCCACGCCGCTGATCCTGCTGGGGCTGATGTTTGCCGGCTACTTCTATACCACGCTGCGGCTGGCCAGCCGCTGGATAGACAGCCTGTATCTGTTCTTCCTGTGGAACATCGTGTACCTGACTGCGCTGCGTGGCCTGAGCGTGGCGGCGCGGCGTCTGGCCTATCGGCGCGCGTTGGCGCGGCGGCAAAACGTGGCGAAAGAGGGGGCCGAGGGCGGCGAACCGGTGGTGGAAGAGCCGCCGCTGGCGCTCGATCAGATCAACCAGCAGTCGCTGCGTTTGACTACTCTGGTGCTGTTCGCCATCTTCGCCAGCGCCTTCTACGCCATTTGGTCAGATCTGGTGACGGTGATCGCTTATCTGGACAGCATCACGCTGTGGCATTACACCAGCACCGTGGCGGGCAGCAGCGTGTCGCAGGCGGTGACGCTGGGCAACATGATGGTGGCGATCGCCGCAGTGATCGTCGCCTACGTGCTCACCCGCAACCTGCCCGGTCTGCTGGAGGTGGTGGTGCTGTCGCGGCTGCAGCTGCGGCAGGGGGCATCCTATGCCATCACCACCGTGCTCACCTACCTGATCACCGCCGTGGGGGCGGTGGTCGCGCTGGGATCGCTGGGCGTCTCCTGGGACAAACTGCAATGGCTGGCTGCCGGTCTGACGGTCGGGCTGGGCTTCGGCCTGCAGGAGATCTTCGCCAACTTCGTTTCCGGCCTGATCATCCTGTTCGAACGCCCGATCCGCATTGGCGATACCATTACCATCGGCACCTTCTCCGGATCGGTCAGCAAGATCCGCATCCGCGCCACCACCATTACCGACTTCGATCGCAAAGAGGTGATCATCCCGAACAAGGCGTTCGTCACCGAGCGGCTGATCAACTGGTCACTGTCCGACACCATCACCCGCGTGCTGATCAAGGTGGGCGTGGCCTACGGTTCCGATCTCGACAAGGTGAAAAAGGTGTTGCTGCAGGCGGCGCACGACAACCCGCGGGTGATGACCGATCCCGAACCGCAGGTGTTCTTCCTCAACTTCGGCGCCAGCACGCTGGATCACGAGCTGCGGCTCTATGTGCGCGAACTGCGCGATCGCAGCTATACCGTGGACGAGCTGAACCGCTCAATCGATCGCCTGTGCCGGGAAAACGACATCGACATCGCCTTCAACCAGCTGGAGGTGTATTTGCATAACCGGCAGGGCAACGAAGTGCAGGAAGTGAAAAGAACGCTGTCATCGGATGAAGGCGGCCAGACAGCGGGCTGACGAGAATCGATAGACGAGAGGGACAGCAGTGCTGTCCCTTTTACTGCCCGGCGGGCAGGTAAGGGGAGGTAACGCCGGCGCGCTGCAGCTTTTCCTGATAATCCCGTTTGACGATATCCAGCGCCGCCAGCGCGGTGGCCGGATCGATCTCGTTGCATTCCAGCAGGTAAATCAAGTCTACCGCCAGCTGCAGTTCGGGTGAGGCGTTTTCCAGAGACATAGCACCTGCGCTTATTAATGGGATGAATGAATAACTCGCGTATCGGCAGAGTATAGTGAACCCGGTGCGCCGCCGGGAATAATCATTAAAATATTGTGATAAATCTTCAAAAACCGTTTTCTTTGCGTTCGATATTGCGCTCGATGCGCGCCAGCGCCAGGCGGCAACGCATCAGCCGCCCCTCCAGCGCCGCCAGTTCGTGCTGCAGCTTTTGCTGTGCCGCCAATGTGGTCTGGCGCCCGAGCAAGCTTTCCCGATCCTGGATCATGGCGATCAGCCGGCGTTCGTAGTCCTGATGCTCGGCCAGCTTGTGGTACAAATCGACCTCAGGGGCTTCTTTCGGTTGGTTCTTGCGCCGCAGCGCCTGCGTCGCCAACTCGCGCTGCAGGGCGGCGATCTGGGCCACCAGTTTTTCGGCCAGAAAGGCCACCTGGCTGGTGCGGCTGTCGTTGGCGGCGCTTTGCAGCTGGGCGAAGTTCTTCTCCACCTCGGCCAGGTAATCGCGCAGCCGCGTGCCGTGGTTGGCGAACAGGGCGGCGTCGAAGCGCGCCTGCGGGATCGGAACATCGCCGCGCGGGGTCACTTCGGCCGCCAGCGCCGCGATCTGCTGTGCCAACACCTGTAATAGACGCTGAGTGCTCACATAAGCTCCCTCTTGATTTCAACAGGCGTAAGCTTGCCCGCGATCCCATCGTGAAACAAGCGCTGCACGCATATTCCGCCGGTGCTACAGTAGGCGGCAAGCGATTGAGGAGCGAAGAACCGCATGATGCGTGGGGTATTGATCATTTTGGGCTGGCTGGCGGTGGTGCTGGCGACGTTGGGCGTGGTGCTGCCGCTGCTGCCGACCACGCCGTTCCTGCTGTTGGCCGCCTGGTGTTTCGCCCGCTCTTCGCCGCGCTTTCATCACTGGCTGCTGTACCGTTCCTGGTTCGGCCCGTACCTGCGCCACTGGCAGCAGCATCGCGCGCTGCCACCGGGGGCGAAGTGGAAGGCGGTGCTGGTGATTGTGATCACCTTCGCCTGCTCGCTGTGGTTGGTGAAAATCTGGTGGGTGCGCGGGCTGTTGCTGCTGATGCTGGCCATTTTGCTGACCTTTATGCTACGCCTGCCGGTTGTTGATCTGTCGCAACAAAAACAGCGCTGATCGTACCTTAAACTCCCCAATCGCTTTCAAGATGCAGGGGAGAGTTGCATTCTTTCGCCAGTTTGCATAGATTTGGGCGTTTTCGTGCGCGGATCGTCTGCCATTTCCTCTCCGGTGTGTTTCACCCGGGGGCGGCGGGTGAGCGGCGCGCCGGTTTTCAGGCAGTTTTATCAGGCAACAATTATGACCGCTACTGCGCAGCAGCTTCAGTTTATTAAAGACAGTATCAAAACCATCCCGGATTATCCGAAGCCGGGCATCCTGTTCCGCGACGTGACCAGCATGCTGGAAAATCCGTTGGCTTACGCCGCCAGCATCGAGCTGCTGGTTGAGCGCTATCGCGAAGTGGGCGTGACCAAGGTGGTGGGTACCGAAGCGCGTGGTTTCCTGTTCGGTGCGCCCGTCGCGCTGGCGTTGGGCGTCGGTTTCGTGCCGGTGCGCAAGCCGGGCAAACTGCCGCGCGCTACGCTCAGCGAAAGCTATGAGCTGGAGTACGGCACCGACAAGCTGGAGATCCACACCGACGCCATCACCGCAGGCGATAAAGTGCTGGTGGTGGACGATCTGCTGGCGACCGGCGGCACCATCGAAGCGACCACCAAACTGATCCGCCGTCTGGGCGGTGAAGTGAAAGACGCCGCGTTCATCATCAACCTGCCTGATCTGGGCGGGGAAACGCGTCTGAACAAGCTGGGCATCGATTGCTACTGCCTGGTGGACTTCGCCGGCCATTGATGCGGCATCGCCCCATGGGCACAACGGCCTCGCGGATCGCCGCGGGGCTGTGTTAGCATGACCCTCCAGATTACTCGACTTTTCCGGTATTAATGAGCTATCAGGTTCTCGCCCGTAAGTGGCGCCCTCAAACGTTCGCAGACGTGGTCGGCCAGGAACATGTCCTGACCGCGCTGGCCAACGGCCTCTCGCTGGGGCGGATCCATCACGCCTATCTGTTCTCAGGCACGCGCGGCGTGGGGAAAACCACCATCGCGCGCCTGCTGGCCAAAGGCCTGAACTGTGAAACCGGCATCACCGCCACGCCGTGCGGCCAATGCGACAACTGCCGCGAGATCGAGCAGGGGCGCTTCGTCGATCTGATCGAGATAGACGCCGCTTCCCGAACCAAGGTGGAAGATACCCGCGATCTGCTGGATAACGTCCAGTACGCGCCGGCGCGCGGCCGCTTCAAGGTCTACCTGATCGATGAAGTGCACATGCTCTCGCGTCACAGCTTTAACGCGTTGCTGAAGACGCTGGAAGAGCCGCCGTCGCACGTCAAATTCCTGTTGGCCACCACCGATCCGCAAAAATTGCCGGTGACCATCCTTTCCCGCTGTCTGCAGTTCCACCTCAAAGCGCTGGACGTCGATCAGATCCGTCAGCAGCTGGAAACGGTGCTGACGGCGGAGCAGATCACCAGCGATGCCCGCGCGCTGCAGCTGCTGGCGCGCGCCGCCGATGGCAGCATGCGCGACGCGCTGAGCCTGACCGATCAGGCGATCGCCATGGGGCAGGGGCAGGTGACTGCCGCCACCGTCAGCCAGATGCTCGGCACGCTCGATGACGAACAGCCGCTGGCGATCCTCGAAGCGCTGGTCAGTGCCGACGGCGAAAAGGTGATGGCACAGGTGGCGCAGGCCGCCTCGCGCGGCGTGGACTGGGAAAATCTGCTGGTGGAGACGCTGGCGTTGCTGCACCGCGTCGCGATGGTGCAGCTGCTGCCTTCGATGCTCGACAACCACTACGCCGCCGTGGAACAACGGCTACGCGAGCTGGCGCGTACTCTGCCGCCGGCTGACGTGCAACTCTATTACCAGACGCTGTTGGTGGGCCGCAAGGAGTTGGCCTATGCGCCGGATCGCCGCATGGGGGTTGAGATGACCCTGTTGCGCGCGCTGGCGTTTCACCCGAAAGCGGTGATCCCTGAGCCGGTGGCACTGGTGCAGACCGCGCCGGCGCCGATGGCGCAGCCGCAGGCCGCCGCATCGCAACAGCCAGCGCCGTTTCAGGACGCGCCGCCGCCGCTAGGGCAACCGGCCGCACCGCAGCGACAATCATCGACCCCGTTACCGGATGCCACCGCCCAGCTGTTGAAAGCGCGGTCCCAGCTGCAACGGCAGCAGGGAGCATCCACACCAAAAAAGAATGAGCCGGCGGCGCCAGGAATAGCGCGGCCGGCAAACTCGGCGCTGGGGCGTTTGGCTTCCGTGACCGAGCGCAGCCAGCAACGCCTGGCGGAGAAGAAAGTGCCGGAAAAACCGGCCAAGCCGGAAGCCTATCGCTGGCGTGCGCAGACCGAGCCGGAAGCGGCGCCGGAGCCGCTGGCGACGCCGAAAGCGCTGCGCACGGCGTTGGAGCACGAGAAAACGCCGGAGTTGGCTGCCAAGCTGGTGGTGGAGTCGCTGGAGCGCGATGCCTGGGCGGCAGAAATCGATAAGCTGAAGATCCCGAAACTGGTGCAGCAGCTGGCGTTGAACGCCTTCAAGCAGCAGCCGGAAGCGGGCAAGATTTGCCTCCATCTGCGGTCTTCGCAGCGCCATCTGAATTCGCCTTCGGCGCAGAAGACGCTGGCAGAAGCGCTCGGTGAGCTGTATGGCAACCCGATCGAGCTGACCGTGGTGGAGGACGATAATCCGGCGGAACGCACCCCGCTGGAATGGCGACAAGCCATCTATGAAGAAAAACTGGCGCAGGCGCGCCAGTCCATCGTTGCGGATACCCATATTCAGACGCTGTGCCGGTTCTTCGACGCAGATCTGGATGAAGAGAGTATTCGCCCCCTTTAAACGCTGCGCGACGTGCGCGGCCCTAGCGACGAGAGACGACTATGTTTGGTAAAGGCGGTCTGGGCAACCTGATGAAGCAAGCCCAGCAAATGCAAGAAAAAATGCAGCAGATGCAGGAAGAAGTCGCCAAATTGGAAGTGACTGGCGAATCTGGCGCGGGCCTGGTGAAAGTCACCATCAACGGCGCGCACAACTGCCGCCGCGTGGAGATCGATCCTAGCCTGATGGAAGACGACAAAGAGATGCTGGAAGATCTGATCGCCGCCGCGTTTAACGACGCCGCGCGCCGCATCGAAGAGACCCAGAAAGAGAAAATGGCCTCCGTCTCCAGCGGCATGCAGTTGCCGCCTGGCTTCAAGATGCCGTTCTGATGCAAACCAGCCCGCTCCTTGAATCCCTGATGGAGGCGTTGCGCTGCCTGCCGGGCGTCGGCCCGAAATCGGCGCAGCGCATGGCGTTTCAGCTGCTGCAGCGCGATCGCAGCGGCGGTATGCGTCTGGCGCAGGCGTTGACGCGCGCGATGTCGGAAATCGGCCACTGCGCCGACTGCCGTACCTTCACCGAGCAGGACGTCTGCACCATCTGCACTAATCCGCGCCGTCAGCAAAACGGCCAGATTTGCGTGGTGGAAAGCCCGGCGGACATCCACGCCATCGAGCAGACCGGCCAATTCGCCGGGCGCTACTTTGTGCTGATGGGCCATCTGTCGCCGCTGGACGGCATCGGGCCGGGCGATATCGGTCTGGATCGCCTGGAGCAACGGCTGGAAAAGGAAAGCATCACCGAAGTGATCCTCGCCACCAACCCGACGGTGGAAGGGGAGGCGACCGCCAACTACATCGCCGAGATGTGCGGCCAGTATGGCGTGCTTGCCAGCCGCATCGCCCACGGCGTGCCGGTGGGCGGCGAGCTGGAGATGGTTGACGGCACCACGCTGTCGCACTCGCTGGCCGGGCGTCACGCCATCAAGTTCTGATGTTTTCCCAGCGGGGCTGCCTGGCCCCGCTGTTTTTTGCCAAAAATTTCCCGCCGTCCGCTTGAAAAACAATACCCTGACCCTCATCTGATCCTCATTGTTCGATTTTGGTAGCCATTGTCTTTTGAGGTAATCAATGAGTATGAAAGGTCAAGAAACCCGCGGGTTCCAGTCTGAAGTAAAACAGCTGCTTCATTTGATGATCCATTCGCTGTACTCCAACAAAGAAATTTTCCTGCGCGAGCTGATTTCTAACGCCTCTGACGCCGCCGACAAGCTGCGCTTCCGCGCCCTGTCTGCACCAGAGCTGTACGCCGGCGACGGCGAGCTGCGCGTACGGTTGTCCTTCGATAAAGAGCAGCGCACTCTGACCATCGCCGACAACGGCATCGGCATGCGCCGCGAAGAAGTGATCGAAAACCTCGGCACCATCGCCAAGTCAGGCACCAAAGCGTTCCTGGAATCCATCGGTTCCGACCAGGCGAAAGACAGCCAGCTGATCGGCCAGTTCGGCGTCGGTTTCTACTCGGCGTTCATCGTGGCGGACAAAGTGACCGTGCGCACCCGCGCCGCCGGCGCCGCCGATGACGAAGGCGTGTTCTGGGAATCCGCCGGTGAAGGCGACTACACCATCGCCGACATCACCAAAGAGACCCGCGGCACCGAAATCACCCTGCATCTGCGCGAAGGCGAAGATGAGTACCTCGACGCCTGGCGCCTGCGCTCGGTGATCGGCAAATATTCCGATCACATCGCATTGCCGGTGGAGATCGAAAGCAAGAACGAAGAAGACGACACCGTCACCTGGGAGAAGATCAACAAGGCGCAGGCCCTGTGGACCCGCAGCAAGGCTGACGTGACCGACGAAGAGTACAAAGAGTTCTACAAACATATCGCCCACGACTTCACCGACCCGCTGAGCTGGAGTCACAACCGGGTGGAAGGCAAGCAGGAGTACACCAGCCTGCTGTATATCCCGGCGCAGGCGCCGTGGGACATGTGGAACCGCGATCACAAACACGGCCTGAAGCTGTACGTGCAGCGCGTGTTCATCATGGACGACGCCGAGCAGTTCATGCCGAACTACCTGCGCTTCGTGCGTGGCCTGATCGATTCCAACGATCTGCCGCTGAACGTGTCGCGCGAGATCCTGCAAGACAGCCGCGTGACGCAAAACCTGCGCGGCGCGCTGACCAAACGCGTGCTGCAGATGCTGGATAAGCTGGCCAAAGACGACGCCGAAGGCTACCAGAAATTCTGGCAGCAGTTCGGTCTGGTACTGAAAGAGGGCCCGGCGGAAGACAACGGCAATCAGGAAGCGATCGCCAAACTGCTGCGCTTTGCCTCCACGCATGGCGACAGCTCGGCACAAACCGTGTCGTTGGAAGAGTACGTCGGCCGAATGGCGGAAGGGCAGGAGAAGATTTACTACATCACCGCCGACAGCTATGCCGCCGCCAAGAGCAGCCCGCACCTGGAGTTGTTCCGCAAGAAAGGCATCGAAGTGCTGTTGTTGTCCGATCGCATCGACGAGTGGATGATGAGCTACCTCACCGAGTTCGACGGCAAGCCGTTCCAATCGGTCAGCAAAGCGGATGAAACGCTGGATAAGCTGGCGGACGAAACCGAAGAGCAGAAGGCCGCCGAGAAGCAGCTGGAGCCGTTCATCGATCGCGTGAAAACCCTGCTGGGCGAGCGCGTGAAGGATGTGCGTCTGACGCACCGTCTGACCGATACGCCGGCGATTGTGGTGACCGACGCTGACGAAATGAGCACCCAGATGGCCAAGCTGTTCGCCGCCGCCGGCCAGCAGGCGCCGGAAGTGAAGTACATTTTCGAGCTTAATCCGGCGCATGCGCTGGTCAAACGCGCATCCGACGTGGGCGATAACGAACATTTCGCCGAATGGATCGACCTGTTATTGGATCAGGCGCTGCTGGCTGAACGCGGCACGCTGGAGGATCCAAACCTGTTCATCCGTCGCATGAATAAGTTGCTGTCCGCCTAAAGCTGAAGATATGCGCCCTTAACGGCACCGTTAGGGGCGCAATTTCGATTTTTCCCCGCATTTTCTCGCCTTTTGCTCATCCGTTTTTTTGCACATTCCGCAATCGATTTCCTTCGCGCGCCTTGAGCCTGCCCCCCCTGAAATGGTATCGTTGAGCGTTTTCGCAATTTTATAAAAACTACATAGCAAGGGGATTTACGCAATGCGTATCATTCTGCTGGGCGCTCCGGGCGCTGGTAAAGGTACTCAGGCTCAATTCATCATGGAGAAATACGGCATTCCGCAAATCTCCACCGGTGATATGTTGCGCGCAGCCGTGAAGGCCGGCAGTGAACTGGGCAAGCAGGCGAAAGAGATCATGGACGCCGGCAAGCTGGTGACCGATGAGCTGGTGATCGCGCTGGTCAAAGAGCGCATCGCTCAGGAAGATTGCCGCAAGGGCTTCCTGCTGGACGGTTTCCCACGCACCATTCCGCAGGCTGACGCGATGAAAGAAGCCGGCATCAACGTGGACTTCGTGCTGGAGTTCGACGTGCCGGACGAGCTGATCGTTGACCGTATCGTTGGCCGCCGCGTGCACGCGCCGTCCGGCCGCGTATACCACGTGAAGTTCAATCCGCCGCAGGTGGAAGGCAAAGACGACGTGACCGGCGAAGAGCTGACCACGCGCAAGGACGATCAGGAAGAGACCGTGCGCAAGCGCCTGGTGGAATACCATCAGATGACCGCGCCGCTGATCTCTTACTACAGCAAAGAAGCGGCAGCGGGCAACACCCAATACCGCAAAATCGACGGCACCCGCAAGGTCGCCGAAGTGAGCGCAGAGCTGGCGACCATCCTCGGTTGATCGCGTAACGCTGTGCATGACGCCGGGCCTCAAGCCCGGCGTTTTTTTTGCCGTTTTCCCGCCAAATTGTGATCGCAGCGGCTTGTTGCGGCCGTGACCGTTAATCGCCTGCGCCAAATGGCGTATAACAGGCCTGCGTTTTAACCCTCAGCAGGGAGCCGGGCATGTTCAGACAAACCAATCTTCTGGCGGAAGCCACCGCACGCCAGATCGTCCAGCGGGCGATGGGCATCATCAGCCATTCCGTCAACGTGATGGACAGCAACGGCGTGATCATCGCCTCCGGCAACCCGCAGCGTCTGTTCCAGCGCCATGAGGGCGCCGTGCTGGCGCTGGCGGAGAATCGGGTGGTGGAAATCGATCGTGCCACCGCCGAGCACCTGAAGGGCGTGCGGCCCGGCATCAATCTGCCGTTCAGCTTTCGCAATCAGCGGGTGGGAGTGATCGGCATCTCCGGCGAACCGGCCGAGGTGCGCGCCTACGCCGAGCTGGTGAAAATGGCGGCGGAGATGATGGTGGAGCAGGCGGCGCTGCTGGATCAGCACCAGTGGGAAAAACGCTACCGGGAAGAGCTGGCGAACCAGCTGCTGCAGCCGCAGCCGAACACGGCATCGCTCGAGGCGATGGCGGCGTATCTGGGATTGGATCTGCGCCAGGCGCGCATCGTGTGGATCGTCGAACTGCAAGAGGCGCAGCCGCATCTGCTGCGCGAGCTGCTGGCGGAGCTGGAGGCCACCCAGCGCGACGCGTTGATCGCCATTACCGGCTTCAATGAAATGACCCTGCTGCGCCCGGCCTGTATGGCGCAGGGCGAGTGGAGCCTGAAGCTGGAGCGTCAACAGGCGCAGCGCTTGCAAAACCAGCTCAAACACCGCTTCCGGGTGCGGCTGATCGTCGGCGGCTTTTATGACGATCCGCAAAGCGCCTACCGCTCCAGCCTGACGGCGCGCGCCACCCAGGCGATGGCGCTGCGCCTCAAGCTGCGTCACGCCACGCTGTTTTACCACGACTACCCGCTGCCTTCGCTGTTGTGCGATCTGGGGGAGGACTGGCGCGCGCAGGAGCTGGGGCATCCCTGGCGGACGCTGGGCGAGCAGGATGAAAAAGGCGTGCTGCGCGGCACGCTGCGCCACTATTTTTCGCAGAATTGTGATCAGACGCAGACCGCCGCGCAGCTGCATATTCACGTCAATACCCTGCGCTATCGCCTGCAGCGCATCGAAGCGATAACCGGCATGAAAATCAATCAATTAACCGACGCTCTGCGGTTGTATATCGGCATGCTGATGCACGACTGAGTTGTGCCAACCCACAAATTTCGCGCCGTTCTCCCGGCGATTTTTTGTTGTTTCCCCTCAGGCCAATGCCGGGTGTGCGGGATATGTTGGCCTGCACATCAACCACGGAGAAAACAACAATGACAACCGTATCCACTCTGGGGGCGCTGGTGGCGTTAGCCGTCGCCATCGTCCTGATTTTACGCAAGGTGCCACCGGCTTACGGCATGATCGCCGGCGCGTTGGCGGGCGGGCTGTGCGGCGGCGCCGACCTGGTGCAGACCGTGACGCTGATGATCGGCGGGGCGCAGGGCATCACCAACGCCGTGATGCGCATTCTGGCGGCGGGGGTGCTGGCCGGGGTGCTGATCGAATCCGGCGCGGCGCACACCATCGCCGAAACCATCGTGCGCAAGGTGGGCGAAACCCGCGCGCTGCTGGCGCTGGCGGTGGCTACACTGATCCTGACGGCGGTGGGGGTATTTATCGACGTGGCGGTGATCACCGTCGCGCCGATCGCACTGTCGATCGCCCAGAAGGCCGGCATTTCACGTGCGGCGATCTTGCTGGCGATGGTCGGCGGCGGCAAGGCCGGCAACGTGATGTCGCCCAACCCGAACACCATCGCGGCGGCGGATAACTTCCACGTGCCGCTCACCTCGGTGATGATGGCCGGCATCGTGCCGGGGCTGTGCGGCCTGGTGGTGGCCTATCTGCTGGCGCGTCGCCTGAGCGATAAAGGCGGCAAAGTGATGGCCGAAGAGCTGACCCAACATGCCGAAGGGGCGCGACCGGGCTTCGCTGCGGCGATCAGCGCGCCGCTGGTGGCGATCCTGCTGCTGTCGCTGCGGCCGATCGCCGGTATCGCCGTCGATCCGCTGATCGCGTTGCCGGCCGGCGGGTTGGCGGGCGCGCTGCTGATGGGGCGCATCCGCCAGTGCAATCAGTTTATGGTCTCCGGCCTGTCGCGCATGGCGCCGGTGGCGATCATGTTGCTCGGCACCGGCACGCTGGCGGGCATTATCGCCAACTCGGCGCTGAAGGATGTCTTGATTAGCGGCTTAACGCACACCGGGCTGCCGGCCTGGCTGTTGGCGCCGCTGTCCGGTGCGCTGATGTCGATGGCGACTGCGTCGACCACCGCCGGCACCGCCGTGGCTTCCGGGGTGTTCAGCTCTACGCTGCTCGAGCTGGGCGTGAGCGGGTTGGCCGGCGCGGCGATGATCCATGCGGGCGCCACGGTGCTGGATCACCTGCCGCACGGCAGCTTCTTCCACGCCACCGGCGGCAGCGTCAATATGGCGGTGCACGAGCGGCTGAAGCTGCTGCCGTATGAAACGCTGGTGGGATTCACCATCGCGGCAATCTCGGCGCTGATGTTTGGCGTATTTAACCTGGCGGGATAAGGAACAGTGATGAAAACGCTGAAAAAAGTGGTTATTGCCCCGGATTCTTTCAAAGAGAGCCTGAGCGCGCTCGGCGTCGCCGACGCCATCGAGCGGGGATTCCGCCAAATTTATCCGCAGGCGCACTACGTGAAGCTGCCGATGGCGGATGGCGGCGAAGGCACGGTGGAGTCGATGGTGGCGGCCACCGGCGGCGAGATCGTCCCGGTGACGGTCACCGGGCCGCTGGGGGAGCCGGTGCAGGGGTTCTATGGCCTGCTGGGCGACGGCGAAACCGCGGTGATTGAAATGGCCGCCGCCTCAGGGCTGCACCTGGCGCCGCCCGGCCGGCGCGATCCGCGCATCACCACCAGTTACGGCACCGGCGAATTGATGCTGGCGGCGTTGGAACGCGGCGTGAAGGCGATCATTCTCGGCATCGGTGGCAGTGCCACCAACGACGGCGGCGCCGGGATGATGCAGGCGCTGGGCGTGAAGTTGCTGGATAAGGATCGCCGGCCGCTGCCGGTGGGCGGGGCGGCCCTGGCGCAGCTGGCGCATCTCGATCTCGCCGGGCTGGATGCGCGTTGGCAACGGGTGAGCGTAACCGCCGCCTGCGACGTTGATAACCCGCTGTGCGGCGAAAAGGGCGCCTCGGCGGTGTTCGGGCCGCAGAAGGGGGCGACGCCGGAGATGGTGGCGCAGCTCGATGCGGCGCTGCATCACTATGGCGAGCTGCTGGAACGGGAAACCGGCCGCGCCGTGCTCACCCAGCAGGGCGCGGGTGCGGCGGGCGGCATGGGGGCGGCGCTGCTCGGCATGCTCAGCGCGCGCTTGCGGCCGGGCATCGAGATCGTCACCGAAACCCTGCGCCTGGATGAGGCGGTGCGCGATGCCGATCTGGTGATCACCGGCGAAGGGCGGCTGGACAGCCAGTCGATCCACGGCAAAACCCCGATCGGCGTGGCGCGGGTAGCCAAACGTTACGGCGTGCCGGTGATCGCCATCGCCGGCAGCCTGACGCCGGATTACCAGGTGGTGCATCAACACGGCATCGATGCGGCGTTTTCGGTGCTCGACCGCATCGTGACGCTGGAAGAAGCGCTGGCGGATGCCGATCGCAATCTGCAGGTGACGGCGCGCAACGTGGCGGCGGTGTGGCGACTGGCGCAAAGGGAAGGCCCACAGGCGTAGCCTGTTGCTGTTATCGGTTTCGACGCAGGACTTTTCCGTTACAATAGCCGGCATTAATGGCTGCTGACATCCCGACCCAGAATGGAATGCCGGCCGGAAAGGAAATGAGGGGAACTGAGATGAAGCAAGAGAAACACGGCGTATTGCTGGTGAACCTGGGCACGCCAGATGCGCCGACCTCGTCGGCGGTCAAACGCTATCTGAAGGAATTCCTCAGTGACGATCGCGTGGTCGACACGGCGCCGCTGATCTGGTGGCCGATCCTCAACGGCGCGATCTTGCCGATCCGTTCGCCGCGCGTGGCGAAGCTGTATCAGTCGGTATGGATGGAGGAGGGCTCGCCGCTGCTGGTGTACAGCCGCCGCCAACAGCGGGCGCTGGCGGCGCGTATGCCGCACACACCGGTGGAGCTGGGCATGAGTTATGGTTCGCCGAGCCTGGCGGAAGCCATCGATAAACTGCTGGCGCAGGGCGTGACCAACCTAGTGGTGCTGCCGCTCTATCCGCAATATTCCTGTTCTACCAGCGCAGCGGTGTGGGATGGCGTAGCACGGGTGCTGAAAGGCTATCGCCGCTTGCCTTCGGTGGCTTTCATTCGCGATTACGCCGAACATCCGGCTTATATCGCCGCGCTGCAGCAAAGCGTGGAGCGTTCGTTCGCCGAACATGGCCAGCCGGACCGGCTGGTGCTGTCGTTCCACGGCATCCCCAAACGCTACGCGCGGCTGGGCGATGACTACCCGCAGCGCTGCGAAGATACGCTGCGCGCGCTGAGCGCCAGGTTGCCGCTGGCGCCGGACCGGGTAATGATGACGTACCAATCGCGCTTCGGCCGCGAGCCGTGGCTGACGCCATACACCGATGAAACCCTGAAAGGGCTGCCGGCGCAGGGCGTGAAGCACATTCAGCTGATCTGCCCCGGTTTCTCGGCGGACTGTCTGGAAACGCTGGAAGAGATCAAAGAGCAGAACCGCGAGATCTTCCTCAAAGCCGGCGGCGAGAAGTTTGAGTACATCTCCGCGCTGAACGACGAGCCGGCGCATATCGATATGATGCAGCAGCTGGTGGCGCAGCGCCTCTAAACATCATGCCCGCCATCTTCCCAGCTGCAGCGTTGTTGGCGGCAACTCGAAAGCTCTAGGGTATAATTAGAATCATCGTGATCGGGCGGGAATGTGTTAACATTCTCCGCTTGTTAAACCGCCACCACCCCCAATCACATGAAATTTCCTGGTAAACGCAAGTCCAAACACTATTTTCCGGTGAACGCCCGCGATCCTCTTTTACAGCAGGCGCAGCCCGAAAGTGAAATCAGCACCTCGTATATCGTCGGCATCGACCAGACGCTGGTGGATATCGAGGCGAAGGTGGACGACGCTTTTGTCCAGCGCTACGGCCTGAGCCTGGGCCACTCTCTGGTGATTGAAGACGACGTCGCCGCGGCGCTGTATCAGGAATTGAATGAAAAAAACCTGATCACCCATCAATTCGCCGGCGGCACCATTGGCAATACCATGCACAATTATTCGGTGCTGGCGGACGACCGTTCAGTGCTGCTCGGCGTGATGTGCAGCAACGTGAAAATTGGCAGCTATGCCTATCGTTACCTGTGCAATACCTCCAGCCGTACCGACCTCAACTACCTGCAGGGCGTAGATGGGGCCATCGGTTGCTGCTTCACGCTGATCGGTGAAAACGGCGAACGCACCTTCGCCATCAACCCTGGCCAGATGAACCAGCTGCGCCCGGAAAGCATTCCTGAAGACGTGATCGCCGGCGCATCGGCGCTGGTGTTGAGCTCTTATCTGGTGCGCTGTAAGGAAGGGGAGCCGATGAAGGCCGCCACCCTGCAGGCGATCGAATACGCCAAAAAGCACGATGTGCCGGTGGTGCTGACGCTGGGCACCAAGTACGTGATCGCCGACAACCCGCAGTGGTGGCGCGATTTCCTGAAGGAAAACGTGTCGATTCTGGCGATGAACGAAGACGAAGCGCTGGAGCTGACCGGGCTGAGCGATCCGCTGACCGCGTCGGACATGGCGCTGGACTGGGTGGATTTGGTGCTGTGCACCGCCGGGCCGAATGGTCTGTATATGGCGGGCTATACCGAAGAAGCCAACAAGCGTCAGACCCAACACCCGCTGTTGCCGGGGCATATCGCCGAGTTCAACCGCTACGAGTTCAGCCGCGCCATGCGCCGCGAACACTGTGAGCATCCGTTCCGTGTCTATTCGCACATCGCGCCTTATATGGGCGGGCCGGAGAAGATCATGAACACCAACGGCGCCGGTGATGGCGCGCTGTCGGCGTTGCTGCACGATATCGCCGCCAACGGCTACCACCGCCACAACGTGCCGAACTCCAGCAAGCACGTGCGCAGTTACCTGACCTACTCCTCATTGGCGCAGGTATGCAAATACGCCAACCGCGTCAGCTACCAGGTGTTGAACCAGCATTCGCCACGCCTGACGCGCGGCCTGCCGGAGCGGGAAGACAGTCTGGAAGAGTCCTACTGGGAGCGTTAACCCACTGAAAAGAAAAGGTCCGGCAATGCCGGACCTTTTTTTGTGCGCGCGTTGCGCTTCAGATTGGGCAGCCGCCCAGCTTTTCTTCTTCGCTTAGCGTATCCAACTGCAGGATGTTCAGCATGCTGTTGGCGATCTCTCGCTCGCCCATCACCACCTGATTGGCGCCGCGATCGGTGATGTAGGCCACCTCGTCGTCGTAATGGGCGCGGGCGATGATCTCGATGTTCGGCCGTCTGGCGCGCGCCGAGGCGACGATCTCGCCGGCCTCGTAGCCGTTCGGAATGGTCAGCAACAGCCAGCGCGCGCAGTCGAGCCGCGCCAGGTCCATCACCTCCGGATTGGCGGCGTTGCCCAGTACCGTCTTGATCCCCTGTTCGCGCAGCGCTTCCACCCGCGGCCGGGAGTTCTCGATCACCACCAGCGGGATACCCGCTTCGGCCAGTTTGCCGCCCAGCAGGCTGCCGACGCGGCCGTAACCGACTACCAGCGCGTGGTTGCACATTTCCACCGGGATCTGCTTCTCTTCTTCCACCGCTTCTTCGAGGATTTGCTCTTCGATGGTTTCGGTTTTGGCCAGATAGCGCTCCAGCAGGGTGAACAACAGCGGGTTGAGCATGATAGACAGAATGGCGCCGGCCAACACCAGATTGCGGCCGTGCTCCGACATCATGCCCAGCGCGATGCCGAGGCCCGCCAGAATAAAGGCGAACTCGCCGATCTGCGCCAGGCTGGCGGAGATGGTCAGCGCGGTGCGCTTGGAGTGACCGAACATTTTCACCAGCAGGAACGCGGCGGCGGATTTGCCGAACACGATGATCGCCAGCGTCGCCAGCACCGCCAGCGGTTCGTTGAGCACGATCATCGGATCGAACAGCATGCCGACCGAGACGAAGAACAGCACGGCGAACGCGTCGCGCAGCGGCAGAGTGTCGTGCGCCGCGCGGTGGCTCAGTTCGGACTCGTTCAGCACCATACCGGCGAAGAAAGCGCCCAGCGCGAAGGAGACGTCGAACAGTTTCACTGCGCCGTAGGCGATGCCGAGCGCCAGCGCCAACACCGCCAGGGTGAACAGCTCGCGTGAACCGGTGCTGGCGGTCTTCGACAGGATCCACGGCACCAGGCGGCGGCCGACCACGATCATCAGCGCGATGAAGGCGATGACCTTACCGATGGTCAGCGCCAGCTCCATCAGTAACTGGCCGCTGCTGGCGTTATCGTTACCCAGCATATTGCCGAAAGCCGGCAGCAATACCAGCGTCAGCACCATCGCCAAATCCTCGACGATCAGCCAGCCGATGGCAATTTGCCCGCGCTGGCTGTCGATCAGCTGCCGTTCCTCCAGGGCGCGCAGCAGCACCACGGTGCTGGCGGTGGAGAGGCAAAGGCCGAACACCAGGCCGGAGATCAGATCCCAGCCGAGCAGCTTGGACAGCCCCATGCCGAGCAGGGTAGCGACGGCGATTTGCGCCACGGCGCCGGGAATGGCGATAGATTTTACTGCGAGGAGGTCTTTCAGAGAGAAGTGCAGGCCAACACCGAACATCAACAGGATAACGCCGATTTCCGCCAGTTCCGGCGCCAGTGAAGTATCGGCGACGAAACCGGGGGTGAACGGGCCGGCGAGCACCCCTGCGGCCAGATACCCCACCAGAGGGGAGATGCGCAGGCGGTTCGCCAGCATGCCGAGGAGGAAGGCGAGTACTAACCCTCCGACGATGGTGGTGATGAGCGGTGTTGAATTATGCATCCATACTCCTTCTGGCTATGCATCGCGGCACGGGAGAAACGCAACAAAGTTACGAAAAGATACATTTAGTTTATTGCATTTGTTCGCGGCTTGCTTGGCTAATTTGGCCTTTTTTGTAAAAAAGCAGAGGATTTCACTTAAGGCGCGGCAATGAGGAGATTTTGTGTCAGATAAGCCAAATAACATTGGTTTATCCGTGGGATAACCCGGATGAATAAATAATTTCATCCGGGCATTCAGCGGGGTTATTGCGCTTTATGCTCCATATTGGGCAGTAGCGCCGTGATAATGCCGATCAGCGGCAGGAAAGCACAGATTTGGTAGACCAGCTCGATACTGGTCAAATCGGCGACATAGCCAAGAACTGCCGCGCCTAACCCGCCCATACCGAAAGCAAAACCGAAGAATAAGCCGGAAACCATGCCGACTTTACCGGGGATCAGCTCCTGCGCGTAGACCAGGATGGCGGAGAACGCCGAGGCGAGAATAACCCCGATGATTACCGTCAAAATGCCGGTCCAATACAGGGATGCATAGGGTAAAACAAGGGTAAACGGTGCTGCACCGAGAATAGAGCCCCAAATAACGTATTTACGCCCGATCTTGTCGCCGAGAGGTCCGCCGATAATGGTTCCGGCCGCCACCGCGAACAGAAAGGCGAACAGGTGAATCTGGGCATTCTGCACCGAAACGCCGAACTTATGTATCAGATAAAAGGTGTAATAGCTGCTGATGCTGGCCAGATAGAAGTATTTGGAGAAAATCAGCACCAGCAGGATGCCAAGCGAGTAGGCAACGGTACGTTTTGGCAGCGGTTTCAGCATCGACGGGCTTTTTGGCTGCCCTTTAGTTGCCCGGTGCTGATGTTGATACCACTTGCTGACCTGCAGCAACACCACGATCGCCAGCAGCGCCGCCAGCGAGAACCAGGCGACGTTGCCTTTGCCGTAAGGCGCGATGATCAGCGCTGCCAGCAGCGGGCCGAGCGAGCTGCCGAAGTTGCCGCCGACCTGGAACAGCGACTGCGCCAGGCCGTGCCGCCCGCCGGAGGCCATGCGCGCCACGCGCGAGGATTCCGGGTGGAAGACCGATGAGCCGGTGCCCACCAGCGCCGCCGCCAGCAGCACCAGCGGGAAGGTGCCGGCCACCGACAGCAGCAGCAGACCGGACAGGGTGAAGCCCATACCGATCGGCAGCGAGTAAGGCTGCGGATGTTTGTCGGTGTAATAGCCGATCAGCGGCTGCAGCAGTGAAGCCGTCAGCTGATAGGTGAGGGTGATCATGCCGATCTGCACGAAACTGAGGTGAAAATCGGCTTGCAGGATCGGGTAAATCGCCAGGATCAGCGACTGGATCATATCGTTGAGCAGGTGAGACACGCTGATGGCGCCAAGAATGGAGAAGGCGGTTCCCTTCACCGCACTGCCCTTGGCGGGCGGCATCGCGCTTTGGCTACTGTCGGTCATATTATTATTAGCCTGATAAGTTATTGAGCACAGAGATGACATCTTAGGCAGGGCGCTCAATTTTTACCATATCTGAAATAATCAGACTTACATCGCAAAAATTTGAAATCAGTTGTCATTAATTCGCGCTACAATTTCGTCCTCATCATAAAAGTCATTTAATACACGGAGATCCGCCATGCGTTTTTCGCTGAAAACCACCGCATGCGCGTTGGCCGTTTCCCTGACCTTGCTGTCGGGGGCCGCCAGTGCCTGGGAAAAGGATAAGACTTACGCCATCACCATTCTGCATACCAACGACCACCACGGTCACTTCTGGCAGAACGATTATGGCGAATACGGCCTGGGCGCGCAGAAAACGCTGGTGGACGGCATCCGTCAGGAAGTGGCGGCGCAGGGCGGCAGCCTGTTGTTGCTGTCCGGTGGCGATATCAACACCGGCGTGCCGGAATCGGATCTGCAGGACGCCGAGCCGGACTTCCGCGGCATGAACCTGGTGGGTTACGACGCGATGGCGATCGGCAACCACGAATTTGACAACCCGCTGAGCGTACTGCGCCAGCAGGAGAAATGGGCGACCTTCCCGCTGCTGTCCGCCAACATCTATCAGAAAAGCACCGGCCAGCGGCTGTTTAAGCCTTACGCCTTGTTCGACAAGCAGGGCATCAAGATCGCGGTGATCGGCCTGACGACCGATGACACCGCGAAAATGGGCAACCCGGAATACTTCACCGACATCGAGTTCCGCGTGCCGGCGCCGGAGGCGAAGCAGGTGGTGGAGCAATTGCGCAAGGACGAGAAACCGGACGTGATCATCGCCGCTACCCACATGGGGCACTACGACAACGGCGAACACGGCTCCAACGCGCCGGGCGACGTGGAGATGGCGCGCAGCCTGCCGGCCGGGTATCTGGACATGATCGTCGGCGGTCATTCGCAGGATCCGGTGTGCATGGCCGGCGATAACCGCAAACAGGTGGACTATGTGCCGGGCACGCCGTGCTCGCCGGATCGCCAGAACGGCACCTGGATCGTGCAGGCGCATGAGTGGGGCAAATATGTGGGCCGCGCCGATTTCGAATTCCGCAACGGTGAGCTGAAGCTGGTGCATTATCAGCTGATCCCGGTGAACCTGAAGAAGAAAGTGGAGAAGGCGGACGGCACCAGCGAGCGAGTGTATTACACCCGGCAGATCGCGGAAGATCCGACCATGATGAAGCTGCTGACGCCGTTCCAGGAAAAGGGCAAGGAGCAGCTGAGCGTGAAGATCGGCAGCGTCAACGGCAAGCTGGAGGGCGATCGCAGCAAGGTGCGCTTCGTGCAGACCAACCTGGCGCGGGTGATGTTGGCGGCGCAGATGGAACGTGCCGACGCCGACTTCGCCGTCATGAGCGGCGGCGGGGTGCGCGATTCCATTGAAAGCGGCGATATCACCTACAAGAACGTGCTCAAGGTGCAGCCGTTCGGCAACACCCTGGTGCATGTCGATATGAAAGGCAGCGAGATTGAGCAGTACCTGGCGGTGGTGGCCAACATGAAGCCGGATTCCGGCGCCTACGCTCAGTTCGCCAACGTCAGCCTGGTGGCGGACGGCAAGGGCGTCAGCGAGGTGAAGATCAACGGCCAACCGCTGCAGGCGGATAAAACCTACCGCATGGCGACGTTGAATTTCAACGCGTTGGGCGGCGACGGTTATCCGAAGCTGGACGGGCTGCCGAGCTACGTCAACACCGGCTTTATCGACGCCGAGGTGCTGAAGCAATACATCGAGAAGCACTCGCCGCTGGATGCGGCGGCCTACGAGCCGAAGGGCGAGATCGTTTATAAATAACACCGTACCGGAACGGCGTTTCTCGCTTGTCGCGGGGGCGCCGTTCTCGCCGTCGCTTTTCCCCTCTCCATCAGCGTGTTCTGCTGGCGTTGCCGTTTTAGCCGGCACCTTACTTTCTTCTCTCCATATACGCCCTCGGCGGGCACCCCACCATATTCTTGAAAAAAGTGGCGAAGGCGCTGTCGCTGGAAAACGCCAGCCGACCGGCGACGTCGGATTGGCTCAGCCCTGCGGCCAGCATCTCTATCGCTTTGATCAGCCGCCATTGCTGGCGCCATTGCTGATAACCGAGGCCGGTTTCGCGGCGGAAAATCCGGCTGATGGTTTTCTCGGAAGCGCCGCTATAGCGCGATAGCTCGTACAGCGGTGGAAGCATGTCCAGATTGGCCAGATGGCGCAGGCGCCGATCGCTGGGCAGCGGCAGCAACGTCAGTTCGCGCGGCGCGGCGGCGATTTCGTCCAGGCAGACCGCCAGAATATTGGCGTAAGGCCCATGTTGCCAGTCGGTGTCGAAGGCGGCGAATGCGATGCGCTCCAACACTTCGCGCAGCAGCGGCGAGGCTGTCAGTACGGCAAGTTGTGCAGGCAGACAGGCATAGCGCTCGGCGTCGAGATAAAGCGAACGGTAACCGACTACGCCGTTGACCTGAACGCGGTGAGCCACTTGCGGCGGGATCCAGGCCACTCTGCCCGGCGGCAGCATGCAGATGCTTTGGTTGAGCGTGATTCGCATGCTGCCTTGCTGACAGAACAGCAACTGGCCCCTGTCATGCCAATGCGTGCCCGAGTCGTGCTGCGCCAGTTCGGCGGCGATCCCGAGCACGCCGTTGTCGAGCGTATCCGGATTAAAACTGTCCTGCGCCTGAAGCCACGCCATAGTATGTCCGATTTTGTAAATTTATTGTCTTTTATATTGTAATCGTCTCCGGGGAGCCGATGCTACCGTGTGCAGCTTATTCTTGGCTACAGGATCTGTTATGCAACGTAAACTGACTCTGACATTGGCGACGTCGATGATGATGTTTCCCCAGGTGGTGGAGACCATCTACAGCCCGGCATTGACGCACATTGCGCACGGTTTCCGGGTGAGTGCGGAAATGGCGGCGCAAACGCTCTCTTGTTACTTTTTTGCCTTTGCGTTGGGCGTGGTGGTATGGGGACGGATGTGCGACGTCATCGGGCGCCGCCCAACCATTTTGGCCGGGCTGACGCTCTATCTGCTGGCTTCTATCGTCGCGCTGTTCAGCGGCAGCTTCAGCGTGCTGCTGGCGGCGCGGGTGCTGGCCGCCTTTGGCGCGGCGGTCGGTTCGGTCGGGACGCAAACGGTGATTCGCGATCGCTTCGACGGTTATGAATTGGCGCGGATGTTCTCGGTGATGGGGATCGCCATGGCGATCAGCCCGGCGGTTGGCGTGTTGAGCGGCGCAGTGCTGACCCACTACTGGGGCTATCAGGGGGTGTTTGGCGGTTTGGCGCTGTTGGCGGCGCTGTTGCTGGGCTATGCCGGTTGGCAACTGCCGGAGACGCGTCCGCAGCAGGTGGTGAGGAATGCATTTTTCGGCACGCTGGGAAGGATGATCAAGGACGGGGATATTTGGCTCAGTGCGCTGTTGGTGGCGTTGTTCAATATTTGCATGTTCAGCTATTACCAGCTGGCGCCATTCCACTTCTCGGCGTTGGAACTGCCGGCGCAGTGGTTCGGTTATACCGGTTTGGTGTTGGCGGCCGGGGTGGGTATCGGCGCGGCGATCAACACGTTTTTGATCGGCAAACACTGGCTGTTCCCCGCGTTGTTGATGCTGGCCTGCGCGTTGTCGCTGACCGGCGGCCTGCTGGTACTGCTGCTGGAAGGGACTTTGTGGTTTGTTCTGCCGATGATGCTGGTGGTGATGGCGTACGGCATCGCCATTCCCAATATTCTGGCGCGTGCGCTGCGCCATTATAAAGACTGCATCGGCACCGCCGGCGCTATCCTTGGCCTGATGTATTACCTGATGCTCGGCGGTGGCTTGGTGCTGGCGGGGCTGTCGCAGCACCTGGGCGCCGTGCTGTCGCTCTGCAGCCTCTGCGTGCTGCTGTTGGCGTGGCGAGTGGTACACAACGAACGCCGTTTGGCGTTGCCGGAAAGTGTCTGAGTAACGAGTTGTGCCTGGCGCAGCAAGTTGGAAGTCTCGCCGTCGCCGCCTTCCAATGGTAGCCTGAGCAACCATTTGGTTTTGATAACGCAAACAGGAAGATGACATGTTGAAAACCGCAGGCTGGCTGCTGCCCGCCATTGTGGCGCTGGCGGGGTGTTCGTCATCCGGCGCGCGCCATGGACAAACTCTCGACGAGGCGCTGGCGGCCATCGGCCAGAACCAGGCGTTGGTTGGGGCATCAAGCGGTGTGATGGTGCGCGACGTCGACAGCGGCCAAGTGTTGTATCAGGCGCACGCGGATCAGCGCCTGGCGCCGGCTTCCAACATGAAGGTGTTCACCTCTCTGGCGGCGTTCGACGTGCTGGGGGCGGATTACCGTTTTGCCACCCGGCTGCTGGCCCGCGGTAAACAGCGCGGCGACACGTTGCAGGGGGATCTCTATCTGCAGGGCAGCGGCGATCCTACGCTGCACCCGGACGATCTCGACACCTTCGCCGCCGCGCTGGCGCAGCGCGGCATCCGCCATATTCATGGGCGACTGATCCTGGACGCCAGCGCGTTCGATCAAACGCCATTCGGCGCCGGCTGGAGCTGGGACGATGAACCCTTCGCCTTCGCCGCGCCGATCTCGGCGCTGAACTACGCCTTTACCCCCGGCGGCGATATCAACGTGGTGCAGGTGGAGGTGCAGCCGGGCGCCCGCGCCGGCACGCCGGGGCGGGTGAGCTTCTATCCCGCCAATGACGCAGTGACGCTGGTCAACCGCACCACCACCGGCGGCGACACCGCGCTGGCGTTCGACCGCCAGCCGGGCAGCAACCGAATCGTGGTCAGCGGCACCATTGCCGCGCAGGCGGAGACCCGCTCGCGATTGATCACCGTCGATCAACCGGCCCGCGTCGTCGGCGCCTTATTGCAAAATGCCCTGCGCGCGCACGGCATCACGCTGCGCGGCGAAGCGACAGAGGGCGTCACCCCTATGGATGCTCGGCTGCTGGCCGAGAAAACTTCGCCGCCGCTCTCCCGCCTGGTCGTCACCTTCCTGAAGGTGTCCAACAACGGCTACGGCGAGATATTGACCAAAACGATGGGCCGCAAGACGCAGGGCAAAGGGGATTGGGCCGCCGGTCTGCAGGCGATTGGCCGGTTTGTGCAAAGCCAGGGCATCGCGGCCGGCGCGTACCGTCAGGTAGACGGTTCCGGGCTGTCGCGCATGAATCAGATCACGCCGCAGCAGTTGACGACGCTGCTGCTGGCGGCCAGAAAACAGCCGTGGTTCGCCGACTGGTACAATGCCTTGCCCGTCGCGGGCGAGCCGGGGTTGCTGGTGGGCGGCACGCTGAGCAACCGCATGGTGAAGAGCGCGGCGGCGGGGCGCGCCCACGCCAAGAGCGGTTCGTTGACCGGGGTGTCGTCGCTCAGCGGCTATGTCGATTCGGCGACCGGGCGGCCGCTGGCGTTCGCCATCATCAGCAACAACTATCTGGTGCCCGGCGCGGAGGTGAAGGCGCTGGAGGACCGCCTGGTGGAGACGCTGGCGGCCTGTGACGCCACGGTGGTGTGCCGTTGAGAGCGCGGCGTCAGTCGCGTTTGGCGATGTCGGCGAAGCTGCCGGCCAGCAGGCGGCACAGATCGGCGGCGGCCAGCTCGATGTCCAGCCCGCGCTTGCCGCCGGAAACGTAGATGGTGGTGAACGCTTGCGCCGGGCTGTCGATCACCGTCGGCAGCCGTTTTTTCTGCCCCAGCGGGCTGATGCCGCCCACCAGATAGCCGGTGACGCGCTGCGCCAGCTGCGGATCGGCCATTTCGGCCTTTTTGGCGCCGAGGGCGCGGGCGACCTTTTTCAGATCCAGCTGAGTGGCGACCGGCGTGACCGCCACCGCCAGGTGTTTGGCGTCGCCGTTCAGCGCCACCAGCAGGGTTTTGTAGACCCGATCGGCATCCAGCCCCAGCTTTCTTACCGCTTCGTCGCCGAAATGAGTTTCGTCGCTGTCGTGGTGATAAGGATGAAGGGTGAAGGTGACCTTTTGTTTCTCAAGCAGAACGACTGCGGGCGTCATGATGTTTTGTCCAAAATGTCCCCTGCGGGGAAAGGGTGATAATCAGTCTTAAAAATACAAAAATCCAACCGGCCCGGCAACCTGAGCGGCTGTTACATAAAGCGGGTTGCCAAGATATTCACCGGGTTGCTACCCTGTTTATTGTAACCGTTAACACGGTTGCTATGCGTATAACTAGAATACAAGAAATTCCTCTTTGACTGGCCAATAGCGATATTGGCCTCTTTTTTAGCCCTGCGGCTGCAACATCATCGGCAGATTGTCCTCGCCATACAGGTGCAACGCGCCGACCGCCACCACATAGTCACCGGCCGGCAGCGCCTCCAGCTGACGCCGCCAGTCGCGATTGCGCTGATGCATCAACACGTCGTACAACCCGGCGCTGAAAGTGGCAGGCAGGGTGTCCAGCGCGCCGCGCGGTTTGGCGTCCAGCCACCAGCTCACCATGGTTTGCAGCAGCCGTGCGTTGGTGTGCCAGTGTTCCAGCGTATCGCGCAGCAGCGCGATGCCGCCCTCCGGCAGCTGTTCCAGCATCGCCAACTGCTGTTGCGCCCCCTCCAGCTCGATCACCGGTTTGTCCTGTGCCTTGGCGGCCTGCAGCAGCTGATAGTCCACGCCGTACTCTGCCCGCAGCCCCAGACGCTGGGCCTGGCGCGCCTGCATCATCAGCGCCACCTGCCAGCCGGGCAGCGTGGCGAAGGCGTGCGGATCGGCGCCCAGCTCATGGCACAGCGTCAGCAGCTGTTGAAATTCCTCGGCGGACAGGCGTTGTTCCAGCTCCGGCTGTTGCTCGGCGTGGTCGAAAGGGGAAGCGGCGTCGGTGATATCGGCTTCGACGATCAGCGCGTCGGCCTGTTGCAGCCGGGCGGCCAGTCGGGCCGGCAGCGGCGACATATCGACGGTGCCCATATGGATACTGCCCACCAGATGCAGGCGACGATCGCCCGGCAGGGTGATGTCCAGCGCCGGGTAGGCGTAACTCTTGGGCGAGATCAGGCCGAGAAAGGCGGCGAGGCGGCGTAACAGTTGACCCATACGGCGTGGCTCCTGGATAACGGGTGCGCGTTTCAGCGTGAAAGGCGAGGGAAAATCGTCATTCATGCTAAACGCTATCCGCCGCGCTGGAAAGCCCGGAAAACAGCGGGGCGCCATGACGGCACCCCGGGGGATCACTTCCTGGGTTTAAAGCGCAGCAGCCGGTTGGCGTTGCTGACCACGGTAATCGATGACAGCGCCATCGCCGCACCCGCCACCACTGGGCTGAGCAACGCACCGGTCAGCGGGTAGAGCACGCCGGCGGCGATCGGAATGCCCAGCGTATTGTAGATAAAGGCGCCGAACAGGTTCTGCTTCATGTTGCGCAGCGTGGCCTTCGACAGCGCCACCGCATCTGCCACACCGTGCAGGCTGTGGCGCATCAGGGTGATGGCGGCGGTCTCGATGGCGATATCGCTGCCACCGCCCATCGCGATGCCCACGTCGGCCTGCGCCAGCGCCGGGGCGTCGTTGATGCCGTCACCGACCATCGCCACGCGGCGGCCCTGCGCCTGCAACTGCTTGATCGCCGCCGCTTTGCCGTCCGGCAGCACCCCGGCAATCACCCGATCGATGCCGGCCTCTTTGGCGATGGCGTTGGCGGTCACCGGGTTGTCGCCGGTCAGCATCACCAGCTGATACCCCTGCTGGTGCAGACGTTGCAGCGCCGCGACGCTGTCCTCGCGCAGCGGATCGCGAATGGCGAACAGCGCGGCCGGTTTACCGTCAACGGCCAGCAGCACCGGCGTCACGCCGCGTTCGGCCTGGGCGCGCATCGGCGCGTCCAGTTCGGCGGTCGCGACCTGATGCTGTTCCAGCAGCGCGGCGTTGCCCAGCAGCAGCGGCACGCCGTCGATTTCCCCGCTGACGCCGGCGCCGCGCAGGGTGCGGAACTGCGCTACCTGCGGCAGCGTTTGCCCGGCGGCGCGTTCCATGATGGCGCGCGCCAGCGGGTGGTTGGAGCCTTGCTCCAGCGCGGCGGCCCAGCCGATCGCCTGTTGTTCGCTGACCTGATTGAAGGTCAGGATCTCCACCACCTGCGGCTTTCCTTCGGTCAGGGTGCCGGTTTTGTCGAACACCAGGGTGTCCAGCTGGCTGGCTTGCTGCAGGGCGTCGGCGTCACGTACCAGCACGCCGAACTCCGCCGCGCGGCCGACGCCGGAGATGATCGACATCGGTGTCGCCAATCCCAACGCGCAAGGGCAGGCGATGATCAGCACCGTGGTGGCGATCACCAGGGTATAGACCAGCTGCGGCTGCGGGCCGAAGAAGTACCACATCGCCGCGCTGAACAGGGCGATAGCCACCACCGCCGGCACGAACACCGCCGAGACGCGGTCAGCCAGCTGGCCGATCGCCGGTTTGCTGCTCTGTGCCTGACGCACCAACTTGATGATGCGCGCCAGCGTGGTTTGGCTGCCGATGGCGGCGGCGCGGAACAGCACGCTGCCGTCGTCGACCACCGTCCCGGCATGCACCGTGTCGCCGGGGCCTTTTTGCTGCGGCACGGCTTCACCGGTCAGCATCGCTTCATCGAGCCAGACTTCGCCCTGCACGATTTCGCCGTCGACCGGCACGCGGTCGCCGGTGGCCAGCCGCAGCGTCATACCGAGCTGCACCTCCGCCAGCGGAATGTCGCGTTCGCCGTCGTCGCTCACCAGCCGCGCGGTGGGCGGCGTCAGATCCAGCAACCGCTCCAGCGCCTGTGAAGAACGCTGACGAGCGCGCTGTTCCAGCGCATGGCCGAGGTTGATCAAACCGATGATCATCGCGCTGGCCTCGTAATAGAGGTGGCGTGCTTCCATCGGGAAGAAATCGGGCCAAATGTTGACGGCGATCGAGTAGAGCCAGGCGGCGCCGGTACCGAGCGCCACCAGGGTATCCATGGTGGCGCTGCCGTTCATCAGCGCGCGCCAGGCGTTGCGGTAGAAGTGCCCGCCGGCGAACACCATCACCGCCAGGGTGATCATGCCGACCAGCAGCCACGGGCGCTGGGTTTCCGGCGTCAGCGTCATGCTGCCGCCGAACAGCCCCCAGGCCATCAGCGGGACGCCCAACGCCAGACCGAGTGCTGCCTGCCAGCTAAAGCGCCTCATGTTGGCGCGCGCGGTCTGCTGCTGGCGTTCGCGGCGTTCGGTTTCGTCCTGGATCATCTCGGCGCCGTAGCCGGCTTTTTCCACCGCCGCCACCAGCGCCTGCGCATCGGCGGCGCCGGTCACCAGTGCGCTGCGCTCCGCCAGGTTGACGCGCGCGTGCTCCACGCCGGGCACGTTTTGCAGCGCCTGCTGCACCTTATTGACGCAGCTGGCGCAGGTCATGCCGCTGAGCAGCAGCTGCACGCTGTCGTCCGCGCCGTCGGTTGCCGGAAGGGGAAGCTGCGCCGCTGGCTGAACGTCCGGCAACGAAGGTGTTGCGTCAGTCAACGGCTCAGTTTTTGGGACGACGGTACCCGCCACGCTGGCGTGATAACCGGCATGTTCCACCGCGGCGATCAGCGCCTGCGGATCGGCATCGCCGTACACTTTCGCGCTGTCGACATCGACCTCGGCGGCGAACACGCCCGGCACCGCTTCCAGCGCTTTGCGGGTGCTGCCGACGCAGTGCATGCAGCTCAGGCCGCTCAGCTGCAGTTCGGTATCGGCACGCGGCGCGACTTCGGCCTGATAACCGGCGGCGATCACGCTGTCGATCAGCGCGCTGTCCGGCGCTTCGCCGGTCACTTTGGCGTAATGCACGTTAACGTCGGCCTGTTCGACATCACTGCGGCTTTCCAGGGCTTTTTTCACCCGCTGCGCGCAGTTCATGCAGGACAACCCCTGCAATGACAGCATAGTGGTGTGTGACATGATTTGACTCCTTGCTTAAAGGCGGTGTTGAAACGGCCACCGCAGGATCTGTTTTTATTAAGAGCAGAGGTTAAACCTTCCAGCAAGGGAAAGGTCAAGGCGGTTTTTCACCTGCGGGGAATGACGGTGGTTTTACATTGTATAACAAGGAATTATATCGGCGGCAGCGCGGTCGTGTTACCCAGACCGTGCCGCCGCGCTGGGGTTACAGCACGAAGGGAATGAAACACTTCACCTGGCGTTTATAGTTGCGCCAGACCTCACCGTAGCGCTTCTCGGCCATTTTCTCGCTTTTGGGGATGGCGTCGGCGAAATACTGAACCAGGTTGGTCAGCGGTGCGACAAGGCCAAACAGGTTGCCGGCGAGCAGCCCGAAGCTGATGAAAATAAGGAAGTCGCCGAAATAATTCGGATGGCGCGCCAGCCCCCAGAAGCCGCTGTTCAGCAGCCGGCCTTTATTGTTCGGATCCTGTTTGAAGCGCCGCTTTTGGTAATCGCTGCCGAAGTGGAACAGCGTGCCGATCAGGTAGACGCCAATGGCCAGCCATTGCAGCGCACTCCACGGCCCCTGCAGCTTGCTGGCCCAGTAGAAGGGCAGGCAATACAGGCCGCCGAAGATCATGACCATCATCACCGCCAGCCACGGTACCTGCTGTGTGGGCATCACGTCCTTGAGTTTGGCGGCGGCGGTGTTGCCGTACCAGCGTGTCAGCACGATGTTCATGCGCAGCAGGTACAGGCCGACCAGGACGAGGATCAGGGCTTTGTGGCTCAGATCGCCCTCGCCGAAATAGCAATAGACCAGGGTAACCGGCCCCATGGCGTTGAACCCCCACAGGAACATCGGGCGAGTGTCCTGCGCGCCGCGGCTGGTGATAAACGCCAGCAGCGCAAGGACCAACAAGACAACGGCCAAAGCCATCCATACGTTCATTGTGTTCTCCTAAGCGGATTAAGGGGCGTCGTTCCCCAGGTGCGCGGACTCGCTGGGCGGCGGCGCGGTTAAAATGCTTTGCCAGCTGCGTCTGGGCGTTGCGCTGCCCGGCTGTTGCAGATGGCCGAAACGGGCAAAAAACACCGGGGGGGCGCTGAGCGCCAGGGTTGCAGCGAGCTCGCGCCGCGCCTCGGTGTGTTGCACCAGAACGCTGAGCGGATGCAATCCCCATCCCCAGTGTTGCAGCGTGAGCCACAGGCGTCCAAGCCGCATGCCGGTGGCGAACAGGTTCTCGGCGCTTTCGTCGCTCAGGCTCAGCGCCAGGTATTGCGGGCCTTCCGCGACGCGCTGCGCCAGCCCTTGCGCCATATAGGCGGGCAAACGCAGCCCGGCCGCCAGCCGGCTTAAGCGAGGATGAAACGCCAATTGGAAGAAGCGTTTGAACGAGGTGGATACCGGGCCAAACAGATGATGCAGGTGGAAACCGTCGTCGGCGGGTAGCCGTTCGTTGAAACGGATGTATTGGTAGGTTTCCCGCCAGGCCTGACGATCGGAAAAATCGAGCGCGGCATGGCGCGCGGTGAGCTGCGCGAGCTGGCGGCGGGCGTGTTCGTCGCCTGCGATGCTGAGTGAGCTCGCCGTTCCGTTGAACAAGGTCAGCAGCTGCATTCGTTGTGCTTCATCGATTCGCGTGGGCAGATATGCCGCCCGTGCGGTGTGCCGTTCGGCGATCAGCTGCGCCAGTTGGCGATAGGCGGCGTGATCGGGCGTGGTGGGTGCGGCCGGTGCAAAGCTCAGTAAATGCGTTGGAGCATTCTCCCAGCGCCAGGTGAGCGGCGTGCCCGCACAGTTGAGCAGCGCGCTGAGGTACTCGAAGAAGATCCCGCAGCTCATCAGCATTTCGCGTTCCAGCGAAGGCAGACTGCGCAAGGCGCGCCGGCGGTCGATAGACAATCGGCCACATCGGGCGGCGGCGTCATAGTGAATCGACCAGGGTTGGCAGTTGTGTGAAGAGGGCGCCTGCCGCGCAATGTCCACCGCCTGCTGCAGCGCCGCGGCGAAAAGGTCGTGGGTCATGATAAGGCTCCGAAAGCGGAAGGGGCGGAGAGGGGATAGACGGTAATGTTCGTGCTGGACGATATGCCCTCCTCTGCCGGGAAGCAGAGCGCGCACGCCCAGTCCAGGCTGCGCCACAGCCAGAAGCGCCGGCGCGCCAAACTGCCGTCGGCGCTCGACGCCAGCCCGGTTTGCCAGTCGATGCCGATCGTTCGCAAATCGTAGGGCAGGCCGCGGCCGTGGCTTTTTAAAAATGCTTCGCGAATGGCCCAGACGGCGCAGGCCTGTATGCGCCCCAAGCCCCGTTCCGCCGCGCTAAAGGCCAAGCGCCGCGCGGCGCCGGAGAAGGGGCGATAATGCTGCAGGTCGATGCCGAGCGGGATATCGCCGGTGGCGCTGGCGTACCAGAGATGCGAGTGGCTGAGGGAAACGTGACGGCGCCCCAGCAGGGGATGTTCACCGAACGGTTGCCCGCTCGCCTCATGGCGCAGCGTAAAGCCGGTCGCGCGTTCCTGGTCCCATGTCCGATTTAACAGCGTGACGGCCTGCGCCCGCGCGCTGCTTTTCACCGCCGACAGATGCCGCAATGCCGGAACGGCGGCGCGGCGGTGGGTGCCGCCCAGCGCGATGGCGATATGTGGCGCCACGCTATGCTCGATAACCATCGGCGATGCGTTCTCCGCTGATTTCGTCAATCACTTCCGCCAGCTGATTAAAGCGTTCCACCAGGCTTTGAAACAGCGGGGTTTGCATCTCGCGCTCGAACATTTTCAGCGAGTTCAGCTGAATGATTTCGATAAAGTGAAACGGCGCCTCCGCCGAGGGGCTGACCTCGATGACATCGAAGGCACGTACCGCGTCGAGGTGGTGACAAGCCTGATAATCGACCGTCTCCACCCAGTCGCGAAACTCGTCGCGGTGGGCGATGTCTTTGAGCCGAATTTTATGGACGATAATGTGCATCTGAGCGGCCTTTTTAAGCGGGTTGGTGGATGAGTAAATGGTAATTGATACCGCCGGTACCGAAGGCGTTGATCGCCGCCCGGCGCCCGTCTTCGCCGTGCGGCCAGTCGAGCGCGGTTTGCGGGATCTCGGCCGGGATCGCCGCCAGCGGCAGTTCGGCATTCAACGCCGTCACCGGCGTGGGCGGGATCTGGCCGTGTTCGAAAGCGCTCAGCACTTTGCACAGGCTGAGCGCGCCGGCGCCGGCGAAACAGTGGCCGAAGTTGTACTTCACCGAACCGATGTACAAAGGGGAGTGCGCGGCGCGGCGATACCCCTGTCGCAATGAGGCGATTTCCGCCCGATCGCCCAGTTCGGTGCCGGTGCCGTGCGCTTCGAGATACTGTACCTGGCGTGCATCGACGGCGCTCAGGCTCAGGGTTTTCTCGATCGCCAGCGCCTGCCCCTGCGGGTCGGGCGCGGTCATGGAATAGCTGTCGCAAGATCCCGATATCGCTTCGATGGTGGCGATGGCTTGCGGTGCCGCCTGCCCGGTCAGAATGAAGAAGCCGCCGCCGTCGCCGGGGGTAAAACCGTCGGCCTGTCTGGCGAAAGGGCGAATGCGTGAAGCGGAAAGCATCATTTGCGCGCTGCACAGCACCATATCGCGTTCGAGCGTCGCCGTTTCGATGCCGCCGACCACCACCGCATCGTAGCGGCCGGCCTGTAACGCCCTGACCGCATTGTGCAAGGCGGCCAGCGAACTGGCGCAGGCCGCTTCGACCGCGTAACAGTCCGCCTCGACCCCGAGCTGTTGAGCCAACAGCTGCGCGGTGCCGATGCCGCAGGCACCGTGCCAGCTCCAGCGATTGATCGCGGGTTGGGGCGGAGGCGAGAGAGAGAGGCCGGCGGGAGGCAATACCGGCCACAGCGCCCCCATTGCCTGTTGCCGATCGGCGCTCAGAGACAGGTTGCTGGCGACGATAATGGCGATGCGTTCAAAGCGTCGCAGGCTGTCGGACCACGTCGCGCAGCCATTAAGGGCATGCAATTGCGTGACGTCGAGACGCTGCTTTTTGACCGGCATCATGGGGCGCACCAGCTCAAGCTGCGCCGGATCGTGCGTTGGAAAACTCATGGCATGGCCGATGTAGGTGCTGAGCTTTTGCGGCGTGGCTCGCACGAAGGCGCCGGGATGCAGCTGTTCGGGGCTGTGATCGCGCAGGGCGTCCTCCCCGTTGCGCAGGGTTTGCCAGAAACGCGCTTTATCCAGCCCCTGCGCGGTGATGGGCTGATAGTCGATGATGCTTACGCGCGGCGAAACCGTCGGTTTTGTCGGTTTTAACGATGGCGTCGGCGTCGCCGCTATCCGCCAGCGATAGCCGGTGAAAGAGTGGCCGGCGCACGCCTGCCGCCGTTGCAACAGCATGTCGAGGAGATGGCAGAACACCTGATTGGCGCCGGCAAAATAATCGGCGTTCGGCGCCGTATCCTGTCGTTCGGCGATCAGGGTCGAAAATTGCGCCATTACCGGCCACCCCTGTTCCTGCGCGACGTCCAGCGGGCAAACGACTAGGCTGATTGCCCCTTCCAGCCAACAGGCCGAAGAGGAAACGCCCTGTGCCAGCAGCATGTCCGCCTGGGGCTGATGGTGGAAGCATTGTACGGCGGTTAGCACCGCCATGCGGCTGTCGGCATGGCGAAAACAGTCTTGTGCCAGCTGCAACAAGCGCAGGCCGCCCAGATCGGCGCCGTCGAGGGTTTGGCATTTGCCGCGCGTGCGGGCGAAATGGGCGATGCGCGCGGGAATGCTGGAGGCCATTTCCCCCACGCGATCGTGAGATGAACTGCCGAACGCCTGAGCCAGCGGCTGCTTGTAGTCGTCAACCCGGCGCATCACCGCCGCCGGTGGGTGCCCCTGCGCGTCAAACCGTTCCGCCAGGCTGCGCAGCGCGCCTACTTTGGTGGCGTTGCGATAGGCCGCATCGCTGCCTAAATGGGTGGCGCAAAATTGATCGCAGCGGTCGCGCAGCGCGTCGGATAGCGTCAGATGCTGCATGGCGGCGGAAGCGGCCTGCAGCGCCAGACGAGTCTCGCGGCTGACCGCCAGTCGAAACAGCGGCGGGATGGCGAATTTTTTGAAGTCAAAAGCGGCGTCGTCGATCTGACGGCCGCGGATCGGCGCGGCGGCGTCGCTCCACGACATCGGCGGCGGGGCGTCGAACAGCGCCGACCAGGCGGCGCCGTTCGACAGATCAACAGGATCGAAGCCGGGCAGTGCGCAGCCGATGCCGACCAGCGCCAGCGGCGCGGCGTGGGTTCCCTGGCTCATCGGGCGCTCACCTCGGACAAACGCCCCCTGTCCACCTTGCCGTTCGCGTTGGTCGGCAGGCTGTCGGCGACCACCAGTTGGCTGGGGATCATATAGGCGGGCAGTCTGGGCTGCAGGAACTGTTTGAGCTCCAGCAGGTTGGGGCGTGGCGCGCCGGGATAGAGCGTGATCACGGCGATCAGTTTTTGCCTCAGCTCGCCGAGCTCGACGTACAGCGCGGCCTGGCTGACCGAGGGATGATGATGAAGGATCGATTCGATCTCGCCCAGTTCCACCCGGTAACCGTTGATCTTCACCATGTCGTCAAGGCGGCCGCGGTAGACCAGGCCATTCGCCGTTGTCTCCACCCAGTCGCCGGTCGCGTGGCATTGGTGCGGATGCCACGCCGCCTGCCGCGATGAGGTGACGTTGCTGTAACCGGGGGTGACGCATGGCCCGCCGATCAGCAACTCACCGCGTCGGCCCGGCGTACCGTCGATCGGCTGCAGGTGTCCTTGCTCATCCACCAACTGCGCCGTCAAGCCGGGCAGCGGATGGCCGATGGGGATCTGCTCCAGCGTCTCCAGCTGCGCTCGATCCAGCGCGTAGGCGGTGCAGACATTGGTTTCCGTCGGGCCATACCAGTTGCTGACGCGGCACTGCGCCGGCAGATGCGTGACCAGGCGCCTCAGCGCGGCGGCCGGGTAAGGCTCACCGGCGAACGTGACCTGGCGCAGCGTTTTCACCGCCGGTGGCGTCAGCAACGCGCTCTTTTCCAGCATGGCTAAAATCGAGGGAACGCTGTACCACAGGGTGACGCCGTGCGTTTGCAACCCGCGCACGAGGGCCTGGCAATCTTTCTGCTCGCTTTCGCGCACGAGCCAGGTCGCGGCGCCGGCGCAAACGCCGGCGAACAGATCAAAGGTGCTCAGATCAAAGGCGAAACTGGCATGGTTGGCCAGCACGTCGCGCGCCGTCAGCTGCGTATCGCCGACGGCCCAGTGGATGAAAAACGTCAGCATGTCATGGGTGATTTGCACCCCTTTCGGGGTGCCGGTGGAGCCTGAAGTATAGAGGATGGCGGCGAGGGGCGATTCGAGCGCGTCGACGGCTTCCGGCCAGGCGCCAGCGAGATCGGTGCGGTCGTCGAGCGCGCTCAGCCAGGTCTCATCGACGATCAGCGCGGGAGAGGCGGCGGCGATAATGCGTTCGATGCGCGCCGCCGGTTGGCTGAAATCGATGGGAACATAGTGGTTGCCGCTCAGCCAGCATGCGTACATGGCGGCGACGGCGTCGGGCCCTTTTTGCAGGTTGAGCAGCACGGCCTGCCGGTTCAACCCGGCGCGTCGCAGCGCCTCCGCCATGATGCAGGCGCGGTCAGCCAGGCGGCGATAGCTCCAGCGCCGATCGCCGCACAGCAGAGCGGTGCTTTCCGGCGCTTGCCGGGCGTGCCTGAACAGCGCCCCCAGTATCGGTGAAGTGAAGGTCGCCATGATGTTAAACCTCGGCGGCGCGTGTGCGCTCTTCCCGTCGGACTTCGCCGTTGACGGGCACGCCGGTCTCCAGCGCCGCCGCCACCAAGATGGCGTAGGCTTCATCCAGATCTTCCCGCGTGTGCTCGCTGGTCACGCTGATGCGTAAGCGGGCGTCGCCCACGCTGACGCCCGGGAAGACCACGGTTTGGCAGAACAGCCCGCGCGCCCGGACGGCGCGGCCGAACAGCAGCGTTTTGGCGTCGTCGCCCACCACCACCGGAATGATGGCCGAGTCGGAATGCTCGAGGTCAAAACCGGCATTAAGCAGCAGCGTGCGGAAGTAGTAGATGTTGTCCCACAGTTTGGTCAGGCGTTCAGGTTCACGCAGCATCACGTCGATAGAGGCGATCACGCCGGCGGCGACCGCGGCGGGAATGGTGGCGGCGAAGACATAAGAGTTGGAGTAGAAACGCAGATATTCGACTACTTCGCCGTCGGCGCAAACGAAGCCGCCCAACCCCGACAGCGCCTTGCTCATGGTGCCCAGTTCCAGATCCACCTGGCCTTTCATATTGAAGTGTTCCGCCGTGCCCGAGCCGGTTTTGCCCAATACGCCGGTCGCGTGCGCGTCGTCGACCAATACGCGCGCGCCGTAGCGTTCGGCCAGCTTCATCAAGCGCGGCAGATCGACGATATCGCCGTGCATGCTGAAAACGCCGTCGGTGACGATCAGTTTGCCGCCCGGGTGATCGGCGTATTTGGCCAGCGATTTCTCCAGGCTGGTCAGAGAGTGGTCATAAATTTTCCGCTGTGCGCCCGCCAGCTTGCAGCCGTCCTGGATGCTCATGTGGTTGATGGCGTCGGTGAACACCAGATCGTGTCGGCTGGTCAGGGCCGAGATGCACCCCAGGTTGGCCGAGTAGCCGGACGGATAGACGATACAGTCCTCACGCCCTTTTAGCTTGGCCAGCTTGCGCTCCAGCTCCAGATGCAGCACGTTGCTGCCGGCGATGATGCGGCACCCGGTGTTGGTGGCGCCGTACAGGCCGGCGGCGTCCTGGATGGCGTGGATCACTTCCGGGTGGTTCGACAACCCCAGATAGCTGTTGGATCCGAACATCAGAAATTCGCGGCTTTTACCGGTGATGTCGTCGAACATGACCGCGCGGTTTTTGCACGGCGTTTCCAGCGGCATGCCGTACCAGTAAAGCTGGCGCTGTTTTTTATCGCGATAAAAAGCGCCGAATTCGCGCGTTTTATGGAATAAATCCGGGTGCTCGATGCCGACGAAGTCCCGCATGGTACGGGGATCGCCGATCTCATCGCGCGCGTCCGGCTGCGGGGGCGCCACGGCGGGCTGCGGTGCGGCGGCGGCGGTAGTTCGCTGGCCAAAGCGGCTGAACCACGCTTCGCCCAGTTCCTGAACCAGCCGCGCCGCCAGGCTGTTCTCCAGCTCAGCCAGCGTGCGGCACTCCGCCAGCGCCGCGTTGTCGTCCAGGCCCAAGGTCTTGAGCAGCTCGTTGCGCGCCGTCACCACCGCCACGGAGTCGATACCCAGGTCGCCTTCAATGGCGGCGTCGGGGGTCAGTTCATGCACTTCGTACCCGCTGTGGGCGGCGAACACCTGGCGCACGAGGGCGCTCAGCCACGCCTGCGGCGTATCGGGGGCGGTTTGCACGGCAACGATCGGTGCCGGCAGCGTGAAACCGCGCTGCAAAATACCGTCGAGCGCGTCCTGAATGGTTTTGATCTCTTGGATCTCCAACGGCGTATTTAATTGAAACTGACGGTTCAGCGCCCCGGCGATTTCCGCCAGCGCGATGGAGTCAACGCCCAAATCGTTTTCCAGATGGCTGTTCAGGGCCAGTGCCGACGGTTCGTACTCGGTCAACCGGGCGAAGGTATGCAGCACCGATTGCCGGACGGCTTCATGCGCGTGCGTGGCGCTATCGACGGAGTGAACGCTCATGCGGCACCCCCTGCGGTGACTTGCGCTTGCAACCGTTGCACCAGCGCGACCATCGCCTGCACCGAGGCGAAGTTCGCCGGGTGGATCTCATGCATGCCGATGGCGACGTTGGACTCCTGGCGCAGAAAATCCACCAGATCGAAAATGGAGGCGGAATCGACGACGTTCAGTTCAAACAGCGGGGTTTGAGCGTTCAGGCCGTCTTGATCACCATCCAGATACTGCGTGGCGATATGCTGGATCAATTTGCTTTCTAACATTGCGAGCTCCCGTTGCTAACTGGTTATTTTTCGCCGACGATCAGGGTTCGTGGGCCGGCTATTTTCATGATGCGCGCGTTGCTGAATCCCGCCTGGCGGAACCTGTCCAGGTATTCCTGCGAGCTGCTCTCTATGCCGCCGTCGGTGGAGACCAGCATGTTCAGCGACAGCAGGGCGGTAAACTCCGGCCCCGATTTGTCTTCGTTCAGCGGCGTTTCGGAAGCGATGAAGCGACCGCCGGCCGGCATCGCCCGATAGATGTTCCGCAGGATGGTCAGTTGGGTTTCCGGGGCGTAGTCGTGCAGCATCCATCCCAGGTGGATCAGGTCGTAGCCGCCGATCGGCAGATCGCCGCTGATGACATCGCCTTCCACCACGTCGATGCGTTCGCCATAGCCTTGCAGCGTCAGCTTGTCGCGCAAAAACGCCGAAGCCTGCGGCAGTTCGCAGATCGCCAGCGCGATCCCGGGGTAAGCGTCGGCGATCGCCATCGGCAGGCTGCCGATCCCGCTGCCGATGTCCAAAAACGCACGGTGTTGTGAGAAGTCGTAATCGCGCACAAAGCCGGCGATAAAGGGCGCGGCGAATTTACCGAGAAACTCCTGGAAATCCGCCACGTCGTCCGGGTTTTGGTACAGAATGTCGAACCAACTGCGGTCGTCGCCGAACACCGTGCGGCGCTGGTGGGCATCGTTTCGCACCGCCGTTTTCAGCTCGCCCCACAGCGGGTACAGGAAGGTATCGATATGGCGGCCCAGCCACCCCAGCCACTGCGGTTCGTCGCTCAACAGAAAAGCCCGGTGAGCGGCGGGCAGGTGATAGAGGCCGTCTCGCTGGTCGAGATAGCCCATGGCCCGCAGCGCGATGAGCAACTGTTCGGTCGAGCGCGCCGGGCAGCCAAGCCGTGCGGCGATGTGCGCCGCGTCGGCATCCCGATCGCGCAGCTGATCGAACAGCTTCAACGCCAGTGCGGCGGTCAGCGCTTTGGCCTGGAAAAATCCCATCATCTGGTTGACTGCATCTTGCTTGGTTAAAGGCATTGCCGGCTCCCTAGTCTAAAAAGGTGGAAAGTTCCTCGCACACCGTGGCAAAGGCGCCGACGAAACGATCGATCTCGGCTTTGCTGATGATGAGCGGGGGTTGAATACGGATCACCGTCGAGCTGTTGGCGGTAATGAAGGTTAGGATCTTGTGGTCCTGGCACAGCTTGGTGACGAATTTCATGCAGAACATTTCGCCGAGCGCCTGTTCCATACGATCCATCGCCGCTCGCAGGTGGGCCTGCACCGGGTCGGGCAAGAACTTCCAGGTGGTGTGCCAATCGCCCGGCAGCCGGGTGGCGAATTCACGGGCGGAGGCGTTGACCGCGCCGGTGAATGCCTGATCGAACTGGATCCCCAGCATCAGACCGCGGCCGCGCACCTCGCTGACGAACGGATAGCGGGCGGCGACCTCGCTCAATGCCTGCTTAAAGTAGGCACCTGTCCGTTCGGCATGGCCGACCAAATCCTGCGCCAGGATCTCGCGCAGCGCGCTGAGGGCGACCACCGAAGCGAGGTTTCCGCCGCCGTAGGTGGAGCTGTGCACCAGGAAGCGATCGGCCGTACCGTAGGCTTTTTGCCAAAGATCGGCCCGGCACAGCGTGGCGCCGATGGGGATCAGGCCGCCGGACAGCGATTTCGACAGCATCAGCACGTCCGGCTCAATGCCGTCCCATTCGCAGGCGAAGAGTTTGCCGGTGCGTCCCAGCCCGGTTTGCACTTCGTCCACCATCAGCAGCACGCCGGTCTGGCGGCAGAGCTGCTGCACCGCCTGCAGGTAACCGGCAGGCGGGATATGCACGCCGCCTTCGCCTTGGATCGGCTCGATCATCAGCGCACCGACATCTTCACGGTTCAGCGCTTCCCGTAGCGCGGCAAGGTCGCCGAACGGGACTTCCACCATTGTGTCCAGCAGCGGTGTGAAATAGCGGCGGTGCTTGTCTCGTCCGGTGATGGACAGCGCGCCCAGCGTTTTACCGTGGTAGCTGTTGCGCAGATAGGCGATGCCCGGCTTGCCCGTCGAGGCCTTGGCGATCTTCATCGCGGCTTCAACGGCTTCGGTGCCGGAGTTGCTGAAGAACACCCGGCCCATGTTGCCCGGCGCCAAACGACAGAGCACCTCGGCCAGCTTGGCGGTCTGCTCGGGAATTGAGATGTATTGAATAAAGTTGGGGCCTTGGGCGTCGAGGTAGTTTTTCAACGCGTTGACCACCGGCTGCGGGTTGTGGCCCAGGTTAAGGCACCCGTAGCCCGCCACCATGTCCAGGAAAGCCTCGCCCGCGTCGTCATACAGCTGGGTACCGGCGGCGCTGCGGAAGACGTTGTCGCAGTGCTGCAACTTGAGGAAGTCCACCATCATTGGGTTGATGTATTGATGATAGCGATCGAGGGTGTCTTCCCTGGCCGGCGTTTGGGCGATGACGGCGTCGATGAACGCCAGGCGCGATGCGGGCAGCGCCGCTTCATCCTGTTCCCCGGCATAGATGTCATGGTGGTAGTAGCGCTTGAGATTGGTCACGCTCTGCCGATCGATGCGCTCGCCGTACGAGGCCAGCGGATAGGCGAAGAACCCGTGACGTTCGGCGATTTCACCGATCTCCAGCACTTTTTCCGGTGCCAGATAGCGGCCCAGCGAGAAGTTTTCTCGCCGGTTTTCCAGCGCCAGCACAATGGTTTCCGCCATGCAGCCGTTCAATTGCTGCTTGATGGTGACGTTGAGCGATTCTCCACCCAGCTTGACCGCATCGGTCGCCGTGACGCAGCCGCCGTCGATGATCAGAATGTCACCCCGCGCCGGACGCGTTTCCGAAGCGATATCGCGCGGCAGCGCCACGTCGATGAAGATCGAGCCGGGTTGCAGTCTTGCGGGATCGATCACGCCGCCGGCGGAGGTCGCGGCGGCAAACAGTTTGCAGCGCGGATAGAGATCTTCGGGATCGCTGGTCAGGGTGACGCGCGAGTGATACTCCTCGGGTAAATGGCTGAGCAGCTCGCGCCGGTCATGGTTGCCGGCGCGGTGCAACAGGTGGAGCGAGAAACCGTGCGCCAGCAGCAAGCGGCTCAACGCCAGACAGATCGAACCCGGATAGCCGACGATGGCGACCGGCTCCTGTTCCGGGCGAATCTCCAACCAGGATTGGATCTGCATCAGGGCCTTGTAGCCGGCATAGGTGGTCAGGGAGTTGCCGGAAGTGACCGGCACCGGCGACTTTTCGGCGGTGGCTTCGCCGCGTCGGCCAACGATAGAGGTAAAGCCGCCGAGGCCGACCAACTCGGCGCCATCGCCGGCCAGCTCTTCGATGCCCTGCACCACCCTGGCGGCGATGCCGCGTGCGTCGGCCAGCATTTCATCCGCCACCAGCGGCATGTACTTGATCACCCCTTCGCACGTGGCGCCGGTCGCCGAGGTGATCCTGGCGAAGTTCATAAAGGGAACCAGGTTTTGCCGTTCCCACAGTTCACGTTTATAGCCGCTGTGCTGCTCGGTCGAGTTGCGTTGCAGCAGATCGAGCATTTTGACGTAACGTTTCAACCCCAGCGACGTGGGATGAGCGATGAATCCGAATTTCATGAGGTGGCTTCCTGTGTAGGATCTTGGTCGAAGGCGGTGCTGGTTGATTCGGGTTGCTGGGCTGCCCAGGCTTTGCGCTCCTGCAGAGCGTCGTGGTCGCTCGGATCGCGCTGCCAGCCTTTGGCGGTAGCCAGCGAGATGCCGTCGCCTTCGTTGTTGTGCCCCAGCACCACGGAGAACAGATTGAGCCGGCGCGGCGTGGTCAACGCCTGGCGAATGGCGTCCTCGTCAAAGTGCGTGAGCGTTTTGCTCTGGATATGGAAGTTGTTGACCGTTTGCTCGACGTCGGGTTGCTCGACGTTCACCAACCGCATTTGCCGCGAGGTGCGGTTGAACAGGATGCGTTCCTGATAGGTATTGATGACGGACAGGCCGCCGTTGCAGAAATAGAAAACGGTGATGCTTTTATTCAACAGCTGCGGATGAGTAAGGATGTTGTCGATAAAGGCCGGCAGAATGTCCGGCACGATCCCTTTGGCGCCGTCGCCGATAAACGCCACCACGTGGCTGGGGCTGGTATAAGCCAGGTAAGCGGTGGCCAGCAGGGCATCGCCCATCAGGGCGCGGCCATACCAACCGGAAAAGCCGCGGCGCGTCTTGGCGACGTTGCGCGTGGCGGAGATGCCGCACCGGCCGACGTCGTACACGCCGGTAAAATCAAAACCCTCCGTTTCGATCAACCCTTCGATCACCCGGTTCAACTGGCAGAAGAAGTAGTTGGCCGACATGGGCAGGCTGGGGAGCTGGCTGACCACGTCGGAAGGCGAATCGAGATAGGCGGCGATCAACGCCCGGCGTTTTTCCCGCAGCGCCGGATCGACGGCGAGGTGGGCTTTCACCGCGCGCAGGAACGCCAGGCAGTTCATGTGCAGATGCAGATCGGCATAGGGCGACAGATGGCGTTCGTCGTGCGTGAGCTGTACCAGATGAACCTTGCGCTCCAGCCTGCCGTCGGAGAAGGGGGTGGTGATCTGAGCGACGCGGCTCTTGATCATAAACAGGCTCTGTTCGCTCATGGCGTTGAGCTTGTCATTGGTGTGCAGGAAGTTGTAGACCCGCGGGCTGTAGCCGTAAATCGCCAGGGTGCCTAGATAGTGGGGATTGCGCTGCCCCTGATAGTATTTCGGCGCCGAGCCGGGGTGCGCCAGCGAGTCCACCAGGGCGATGCCGGCGGCGTCGGCGATGTCGTGGATCAGGGCGTATTCATCGTCGCTGACCGGGCCCAACTGCCAAACCAGCCGCTCCGGCCCAGCGTTGATCAGCGCCAGCGCCTGCGCCAGGCTTTCACTCATCGGCAACGGATCGTCCGCCGACAGAACCGGGATCGGCGAAGGATCGCAGACGGCGTCCTCCAGCGACAGGGTGGATTCCAGCACGTTTTGCGTCGCCAGGATCACTACCGGCCCCTGGCCTTGATGATAAAGCCGGAAGGCTTCTGTCAGGCCGGCGCCGATCCCTTCGACGTCATCGATATAAACGAACGGGATGCGGCGAGCGATAAGCACTTCGCGCATGTCTTCCGTCGGCGTCAGCGTTCCCTGGAAGCTGTACCATTGATTGTCGCGGTTTTCCGCCGCGACGATGATGCCTTGGGCGGCGGTTTCCTTGAGGTTGGCCAGGGTGCCCTTGAATTCATCCATCATGCCGGAGGTCACCACGCCGAGGAACGGCATGCGGTACAGCTGCCAGTTGGCCATGGCGCCGCAGGCGATGGCGTGTTCGTTCGGGCCACGCAAGATCAGCGCGCCACGCGCTTCCGCATGGCGATCCAGATAGCCGATCAAATTGGAGATGATCGACCCGGTGTAATAGGACACCAGCCAGCGATCGGCGGCGGTGCGTTCGAAGAACTGAATCAGCTGCTCACCCAGGGTGTTGTGCAGCGCCAGCGCGCCGATCGGTTTGACCCGGCGGTTGGTGTAATTCATCTCAAAGAAGTCCATCCACAGGCACAACAGCTCGGTCTGGAATATCGCCGGATCTTCGCTGCGCACGATTTCGCGGTATTGCTGCGGCAAATAGCGGAAGGGCGATCGCAGCTGGCGAATGAACGCGACGGTGGAGAAGGTGGTGTAAAAAGCGGGGATGCCGCTGCGCTGCAAGGCGCTGTAAAACGCATCCAAATCGCGATCGATCTGTTCGATGCTGTCATCGACGCCGGCCGGCGTGGTCTGATCGTAAAACAGCATGCCCAGATGAAATTCGGGGCGCTGCTCCAGCGCATGGGTATAGATGATCTTGCCGGTGGCCTCGGCCAGACTGGCGCACTGGATGATGCGAATATTGATCGCTTTGTTTTGGCCCTTGAGAAAGTGCAGCGCCTTTTCGCGCGCGGCCAGATAAAGCGAATCTGTCGCCAGATCCAGCAGCCTCAGCGGCAGCTCGGACTGGATATGCACGCGGTTGAAAACATAATCGCGGATATCGTTCAGTACGCTGAGCCCGGTTTGGAAAAAGTCCGGGTTGCGCGTCACCACCACCACGCCTACCGTGATGGTGTCGGGGTCTGCGTCGGCACGGCAGGCCTGGCGCTCCGCTTGCCACACTTGTTCGTAGGCGGCGGAGTTGGTGAGTCTTGCTTGTCCTGTCAGGGTCGTCATGATGAGTTCCTTGTGCAGCCAAAATGGAGTGACGGCTTCAGCCAGGCGGGCAAATTTGGCACGACAAAGCCCGCGACGGTCTCTGCAGGCGGCGGTTGCCGCGCGCATCACCCTCGTTGTATTGCGCTGTTTTCAGGCGGATTGTTTACCTTCGCCGGATATGGCGCGGACTAGCCATCGGCACGTTCTCCGTGTTGAATAATGACCGTCCCGCTGTCGCCATCGAGGATCAACGTGTCGCCGCTGTTGATCAGCTGAGTGGCGTTCTTGAGGTTGACCGCCGCGGGGATGCCGAATTCGCGCGCCACGATGCAGCTGTGGGACAGCGCGGAGCCGATGTCGGTGACGATGCCCGCTGCCAGCGCGAAGAGCGGGGTCCAGCTGGCGTCGGTAAAGCGCGCCACCAGGATTTCGTTGGGTTGCAGTTCGCCGGCCTGCGTCTGCAGATCGGTGATGACGCGCGCTTTCGCCACCACTTTTCCGGGGCTGGCCGCCAGCCCGAACAACACGCCGGTGGGGCTTTCCGCGGTGGGCGCTTTCATCCTGGGCTGATACCCCCCGACGATCGCCATCGGCGGCTCTTCCGCATGCAGATTCAGCAGATGCTGGTGGCGATTGCGTTCGATCAGATCGGCGGCGAACGCTTCCTGCGCCGACTGTTCTCCCGCCATAAACGCGCGGAAGCGCTCGAAGTCCACATACGGCAGATCGGCCGTTTTGACCATGCCTTGCGCTTCGAGGCGCCGCAGCACTTCCAACATGATGCGGCGGTAGAACCAGGTTTCGGTGACGAAGGTGGGCCGGGTCGCTTCGCGGCGTTCGGCCATCACGCCATACAGTTTGGTGATGAGTTTCAGCTTCATCCGGCCAAACCAGGGCATTGCTTTAAGCAGCGCCGCACTGTCCTCATGGCGCAGTCGCTCCGTCTCCCGCAGTTTCTTGTGCAGATCCACCGGATGTTGCAGATACATTTTCATCACTTGCAGCAGGTAACTGGGGTCGTCGCTCCAGCGCGGAATGCTCAATTCGAACTCCTGGCGGCCACGGGCGCCGAACTCGAACAGGAAGGCGCTGAAGTCGCCTTGCCAGAAAGCACGCGAATCCTGTTCGGCGGGCAGGACGCTGACCAGTTCCTGCGCGCTGTGTCGCTCGAACAGGGCCTTCAGAGCCGGTTGACGATTGACCGTCTCCACCAGGCCGAGAATACCCAGCGTGACTTCGATGGTGCGTAGATTGTTCATCGACGCCTTGATACGATTCTGCAATCCGTTGCCCCGCCCTTTGAGGTAACGTTCGCAGGTCAGCGCCAGCGCGTCGTAAAGCGCGAAAGACTGAAGGAAGAAGGGCATATAGGCGGCGCAGCTGTCGAGGAAATAACCGTCGATGCGGCTGAGCTCCCGTTCCAGTTCCTGATGCGTCATGGCCGTCAGATCCAACGCCAGAAAGCGGCGCGTCTCGCGCTGGCGCAGGGCGATCATCGTATCGACGGTCGCGGCGGCGCTGCGCAGGTTATGCGCCTGTTGTTTCAGCCAGTACCAGGCGCTCTTGAGATAAGCCCATCCCTGTACGCCGGAACCATAGGGATTTTTATACCCGCTGAAATCGATATCGGCGGTGGCGTAGCGGGTGGTGAATTTCATTTCGTCGCGGGTTGGCGGGCACTGGCGGAGCATGTAGGCCGATCCGGAGATATTCAGATAGACGTAGCCTTGCAAATACCCCATATAGATCTGCCAATCGCCGATATCCGCCAGCCCCATGGTTTTGATCGCCGGGCCATGAATGTGCTTTTGATAAAACTGGCAAAACGACAGCCCCAGCGGCGTCATCAAACCGGTAACGATCTCGCCGGTGTCCATCCGGGAGAAAAAGGCCCGTTCCTTGACCGCCGGATCGCTTTCCCACGGGTTGGCGTAAAGCACCTGAGCCGGTTTGGCCTGTGTGGTGACCGGCCGCGCCTGCAGTAGCCACACCCGATCGTCTTTCACCGCCCATTCGATATCCAGTTCTGTGCCGTAAATCAGCCGGGTTTGCCGGGCCAGCGTGGCCAGCTGCAGCAGCTGTTCCGGGGTTAAACTGGGGGCGTCCCGCCTGGCCTCGGGCGTTTGCAGCAGGGCGACGCGTCCTTGCGCGTCTCGCTGGCAATAGTGCGGCTTGTGGCGAATTTGCCGTTCGCGGATCTCGCCGCTCGCCTTGTCCAAAATAAAGCTGTCGGTGGTGACTTGCCCGGAAACCACGCCTTCTCCTAGCCCCCAGCAGCTGTCGATGACGATATGGTCGGCATTGCCCGTCAGCGGATCCTGGGTAAACATGACGCCGGCGGCATCGGCATCCACCATGATCTGCAAGACGACGGCGATATCACTCTGCGCCGCCGACGTCCGGCTATACTGCGCGGCGCGTTCCGCCCAGAGCGAAGCCCAGCAGGATTGCACCTTGCGCACCACCTCGTCATCCCCGCGCACGTGCAGGTAGGTGTCGTATTGCCCGGCGAAAGAGTGGGTCAGCCCGTCCTCTTCCAGCGCCGAAGAGCGCACCGCAAGCGAGGCGTCGTTGCCCAACTGCTTGCAGGCGTGGCGGATCGCCTGGTCGAGCGGGGCGGGGATGGCGGCGCGCAAAATCATCTCGCGCACGTTGTCCGGCTCGCCCGCGTTGAGCAGCTCTCCCGGTACGGCGAATTCGATAAATTGCCTGTAAGCCTGCGCGGTGATGCAAAACGCCGGCGGTACCGGCAAACCCGCCTGAATCAAATGATTCAGCGAATGGGCTTTGCCGCCCAGTCGATGGGGTTCCAGCGTTTTATCGCCGGAGAGCTCAACTACCAGGGTTGGGTTCATGGCGTTACCTCCGCAGGCGTTGCGGGCATCGCGAGGCGTTCTTTCACCGCTTTGGCGGCGTGCAGCCCGGCCAACACTGCGCTTTCGATATTACCGATGCCTACGCTGTCCTGATTGGCGAAGTGAATGTTTTCAAACGGCCTGCTGGCCTGGTGAAACACCCCCTGGGCCTGTTGCCCGGCGACCGAGGTCACCAGGCCCGCGGGCCAGAACCAGATTTGAATGTCTTCAATGATGTCGGCGTTAATGCCCATATTGCCCAGCACCTTGGCGATTTCGACATAGGTCTGCTGCTGCAACGCCGGGAATTCGTTTTGCGCGGTGCGCCCTTGCCGCTCTGGCCGGGTGGTCGGTTTGAGCAGGGTTAATACCCCGGTTTCCACATTGAGGTGATTGTCCATCCAATTGGCGACCAGGCAGGTGCCGGCTTTGCTCCAGTAGTAAGGCGTGCGGGCATTTTCCGGCTCGATGAGATAGCCGCCGAATGAGCGTTCGAGGATCGGCTTTTTCAACAGCACGTTCGCCAGGTAGTAATCTTCATGGCGGATTTTGCGGATTGCCGCCAACTGCTCTTTGGGCAGGGCGGGCAGCCAGGTTGGCAAATGCGTTTTGGGGGCGGCCCAGATCACTTGTTTGGCTCTGACTTCGCTGACTGCGCCATTGACGCTCAGCTGGATCACCGTTTCGTCGTTTCCGGGCGTGATGCCTTTAAGCTGTACGCGGCTTTGCAGCCTGACGTTGCTTTGCACATCGAGATAGTCGTGCAGCCCGGCGCTGATGCTGCCGTTACCCCCCGGCAGCGTCACCAGATTGCCGCGCAAATACCCTACCAGGAAGTGCAATCCGACGTAGGCGGACACTTCGCGGATATCGAGACATTCCACGCGCAGCGTGGTGCTCACGGCATTCTCCACCAGCTTGCCGAATTTTCTCGGCGGCCGCAGGTGCGCCGGAACCTGACCCAGCTTGTGCGGCTCGAACAAATAGGTATACAGCGGGATATTATCGAGCAGCGTCATATGCTCTTTGCTCCAGGCGCTCTCCGGCGTCCAGGGCATGCTGGGATACCGTTCGCCGCGCGGCGAGAAGGTATCCAGGAAGGCATACAGATCGGCGAAAATCGGATCGCCCAACTGCTTTGCCGCAATAACATAAGGCTTACCGATCAAGACATGCAGGAACAGCTGCCCGGTCAGGCGCCAGACGGCGGGTTTGAGCAGGTAAACCGGCTGTTTGAGAAAACCGACGACGACTTCGCCCAGGCATCGGAGCAGCAAGAAGGTGTCGAAAAACACCAGCGTGTCCTTTTCGTTGGACTTATAGGCGCCGCTCAGACCGATTTTCTTTAGCAGCTGCAACATGAACGAATCCGGCAGCGGCTCCTGGAAGCAGACCCCGGCGATGGGGAACTTCAGGCGGTTCACCGCACTATAGCGAGCGTTGCCGCCGAAGGAGGCGCTTTTTTCCAACACCAGAACCCGGCGGTCGGTCAGTTCGCTGGCCGCGGCCAGACCGGAGACACCGCCGCCGATGATCACCACGTCATACTCGTCGTCCAGCGGGGGCGTTACCGGGCCGCCTGTCGCCGGCGTGGGCGTGGAAAAGTCGCGCGTGGGGAACGTGCGCGGCTTGGGCTTGCGGTGGTGTTGCTGTCGCAGCATGTACAGCGCCGCCAGCGCAAAAATCGCATCGAGCAACAGGACCTGCGGCTGGGCGCGATGCAGGATAGTGACAAACACCGCCATCATCAGCAGCTGGCAGTAGATGACCAACGTCGTCCAACGCGGGTTGAACATCAGTACCGCGCCGGAGCCAAACAGCGCCACGCCGGTCAGCACATTGACCGCCGCGCCGTGCGCCGCCAGCCAAACCGTCGCCCCGGCGTACCAGGTGCCCTGGTTCGTCACGGCCGCCTGCTGCAGAATATCGGCGACGTTTTCCAACTGAGGGAAGGCTTTCGCCAGGCCGGCCAGCATGTAGAGCACGGCAAAAAGGCGTTGAACGATCATTATGCGCCTCCCCGCAAGCCCAGTTTGCGGGCGACGATCTCTTTTTGTATCTCGTTGGTGCCGGAGAAAATCCGGCTGGGGATCACGTTCAGCAAGTGGCGCACCAGGCCGAGTTCTTGATCCATACCGGCGCCGCCGAAAATTTGAATCGCGTCCAGCGCGGACTGCACGGCATATTCGGAAATCAGCAGCTTGCTCATGGCGATGTCGATCTCGGCGTCTTGGCCCCGATCGTGTTTCCAACAGGCGCGGTAGAGCATCAGCCGACACTGTTCCAGACGCAGTTTCATATCGATGATGCGGTTGGAGACGGACTGAAATTGGCCGATCGCTTTGCCGAATTGCCGGCGTTGTTTGGCATAGTGCAGCGCGCTGTCGAGCACGCGATCCATTGCGCCGACAAACAGCGCCGACAGACAGCCCTTTTCCCAGATCATCGAGTCGTGGAAGATGGCGCCGCCGGCGCCCGGCATACCGAGCCGTTGGGCTTCGGGAATGAAGACGTCGTTGAAGGTCAGTTCGCTCCACGGGCAGTTGGAGAGGCAATCTTTAGGGCTGACCGCGCCGACGTTTAAGCCGGGCGTTCCTTTCTCGATCAAAAATGCGCTGACGCCCATAAAGCCATGCTCGGGATGGGTTTTCGCATAGACGATAAAGATGTCGGCAATCGGTGCGTTGGTGATGAAAATCTTGCTTCCGTTGAGACGGTAACCGCCGTTACAGGGTTGCGCGGTTGATTTCATGGCGTAAATATCGGAACCGGCTTCCGGCTCCGTCGCCGCATTCGCCGCGATCAGCTTGCCGGCTGCCATCGCTTCGAGATACTGCGCTTTTAGCGCCTCGGAACCGAAACGGGAGAGCGGGATCACGCAGGCGCACAGATGGGCGCAGAGCGAGAAGGACATGCCGATATCGCGGCTGCCTTTCCCCAGCGCCTCAATCATCAGCGCGGTATCGAGCGCGCTCATGCCCAGCCCGCCGAACGAGGTCGCCACGGGGGCGCGGGTAAAGCCATATGCGGCGGCTTGTCGCCACAGATCCAGGCTTAATACCCGCTGTGAAAGGCGAGCGTGCGCATCCTGATCCAGCACCTCGCGGGCAAAACGCTGCGCGGATTCGCTTAGAGCCTGCTGCTCGCTTGATAAATTAAAATCCATGACGAACTCCGCTATCGGGTTGAATGATTAAAGCAGCTAATACTTCTAGTTTGAGTGAGGATAAAACTCAAACAGCGTGGATAATGGCAAATGTAAATAAATGTTTATTTATGTGGTTTGTTATTACACTTTTGTTAATCATTGTTTTTATATTGTTGATTTTAATTTGTTTTATTTTGTGTTATTTATACACAATTACTTACATATAATAAAAATCTTAATTTGATCATATTTTGATTGATTAAATTATCCATTGTTTCGTGGTGAATACTTTGCAAGTGAAGTATGCAATGTTCAACGCGACGAGCGATTTTCTCATCGGTATCGGCGGTGGGGGGCTGAGGCTTGGTCAGTGGCAGAAAGCGGCTTAAGATAAGCGCTGATGCAGGAGCATTCCGGAGGGAAAATGAATATTAGCGACGTAGCGAAAAAAACCGGTTTAACCAGCAAGACAATTCGTTTTTACGAAGAGAAAGCGCTGATTACCGCCCCGATTCGCAGCGACAACGGTTACCGCCATTATTCCGCCAAGCATGTCGAAGAGTTGACGCTGTTGCGCCAGGCGCGGCAGGTGGGCTTCAATCTGGACGAGTGCCGCGAGCTGGTGGCGTTGTTCAACGATCCGGCCCGCCACAGCGCCGACGTGAAGGCGCGCACGCTGCAGAAGGTGGCGGAGATCGAAAAGCACATCAGCGAACTGGGAGAAATGCGCCAACGCCTGCTGACGCTGGCCGAGCAATGCCCGGGCGATGAGGGGGCTGAATGCCCCATCATCAATAACCTGGCGGGGTGCTGTCGTTCGAATTAACGGTTGATGGCGCGGATCACCAGCGTGACGCCTTCCACCGCCACCACTTCCACTTCGGTGCCGGCGGGCAGATCTTCTGCCGCCTGCGCGCGCCAGCTGCTGTCGCCGATATTGATGCGCCCCATGCCGTTGTGCATCGGTTCCGTCAGCGTGGCGCGGGTGCCGATCAGCTGGCGGTTGCGCTGGTTGAGCACTTGCGTGCTGCCGGTTGCGGCCGCCGGGCGCCGACGCAGCCAATACCACCACAGGTAGGCGACAACGACGGTCAGGGCGGCGAAGATCACGCCCTGCCACTCCCAGGGGAGCTGCGGCAGCAGCCAGATAACGGCGCCAACCAGCAGCGCTGCCACGCCGCTCCACAGCAGGTAGCCGCCGGCGCCGAGCATTTCTGCCGCCAGCAACACGCCGCCGAGAGAAAGCCAGAACCACAGCGGATTCGCCGCGATCAGTTCGAGCATGATTATTTGCCTTTGCTTTCTTTCAACAGCTCGGTAATGCCGCCGATCGAGCCGAGCAGGCTGCTGGCGTCCAGCGGCATCATCACCACCTTGCTGTTGTTGGAGGAACCGATCTTCTGCAGCGCGTCGGTGTATTTCTGCGCCACGAAGTAGTTCACCGCCTGAATGTTGCCGCTGGCGATGGCGTCTGACACCAGCTGAGTGGCGCGCGCTTCGGCTTCGGCGGCGCGTTCACGCGCTTCCGCCTGCAGGAACGCCGACTGACGTTCGCCCTCGGCCTTCAGGATCTGCGACTGTTTATCCCCTTCGGCGCGCAGGATAGCCGCCTGACGCACCCCTTCCGCCTCCAGAATGTCGGCGCGCTTGGTGCGCTCGGCCTTCATCTGGGCGTTCATCGAGGCGATCAGCTCCGCCGGCGGCCGCACGTCGCGGATCTCGATGCGGGTGATTTTCACCCCCCACGGATTGGTCGCTTCATCGACGATGTGCAGCAGGCGGCTGTTGATGCTGTCGCGCTGCGACAACATCTCGTCCAGCTCCATCGAGCCGAGGACGGTACGGAAGTTAGTCATGGTCAGGTTGACGATCGCCCGCTCGAGGTTGCTGACCTCGTAAGCGGCGCGCGCCGGGTCGACCACCTGGATAAAGCACACCGCATCGATGGCGACGTTGGCGTTGTCGCGGGAAATCACCTCTTGCGAGGGGATGTCCAGCACCTGCTCCATCATGTTGATTTTGCGGCCGATGCGGTCCATGAACGGTACCACCAGGTTCAAACCCGGCATCAGCGTTTTGGTGTAGCGGCCGAAGCGTTCTACCGTCCATTGGAACCCTTGCGGCACAATCTTGACGCCGGCGAACACCACAATCAGCGCGACGACGATCACGATGGGAATAAAAGTAAGCATGCAAACCTCCTGTCAGACATATGTAAACAGATATTACGCCAGCGCCGGAAGAATGCCTACCGATACCGTGACTTAATCCAGAGCGCTGAGCAAACCCGCGACCAGCGGATCTCGCGTCTGGAACAGACGGATCAGGGTACGCACCGCTTCGCCGCAGCGGGTATCGGACCAGGCCAGCGACAGGGGAGAGGGCTGGCGCGGGTATTTGAGGTTTTTGGCCACTAACTCGCCGCTATCAAGATAAGTTTGGCACAGTTGGCGCGGAAGGAAACCGATCCCCAGACCGCGCAAATGGCACTCCAGTTTGGTGCGCAGGTCCGGCACCTTGATCTCCTGCTGGCCCGATAACAGCCAGGCGATGCGCTTGGCCAAATGGCGTGCGGTGTCTTCGACGTTGATCGCCGCGTAGGGGCGCAGCTGCGTTTCGCTCAGCGGATCGGCGGCGGTGGCCAGCGGGTGTGTCGGCGAGATGGCGAACACCCAATCGATTTTGCCCAGCGGCAGCACCTTGATGCTGTTTTCCAGCGATTCATTGCCCGCCGCGCCGATCGCCAGATGGCAGTCTTCATTCAGCAGCGCGTCCCACACGCCCATATACACCTGGCGGGAAATGTGAAATTGGGTGAACGGGTATTTGGCGTGCAGGTGAGCCAACAGCCTGGCTACGGCGGCGGCGTCGTACAGCAGGTTGTTGATGACGATGTTCACCTGGTGCTCTACGCCGTCGTTGATTTGCCGCAGCTCGCCCGGCATGGCGTCCAGCCAGGTGTGCCACTGGCGGCAGCGCTCCAGCAGATACTCGCCGGCCGGCGTCAGGTTGACGGTACGGGTGGTGCGGATAAACAGCTGCGTGCCGATACTCTCTTCCAGCGTTTTGATGCGGTAGCTGATGGTGGCGGTGGTTTTGTGCAGCGACTCCGCCGCGCGGGAGAAGCTTTGGCATTCGGCAACTTTGATAAACGAACGAATGGTTTCGTGATCCAGCATGAGGAGTCCTTGGCTGACACCGCCTTTTCGGTTATCGGTGAGAAGAATCTACTGATGTTGCGGCGCGATAGGCAGCGGCAAAGCCCAACCTCACGATCCCGGTCACAGAATCATCCAATAGCGATGAGCGTGCGCCGCCCCGTTTTGCCCGATGATGAATTAGGTTGTTTTTTAATTCATTGATTTAAGGCAACTAATATTGTTCTTCGATCGTAAAGTGTGCTGCCGATCTTGTTGTGGAAAGATTTTCCAAAATAATGCTGTCAAATTTACCACGCGCTGTCTAGAGTGAAGGCGTTGGGTGAAATATCGCCGTTTAATCGTCGTCTGGGTCATGCGCTTTGGAGAGTCACATGGATTTAGTCATCGAAGAATTAACGCCGGCGGCCTTTGCGCCTTATGGCGATGTATTGCAAATAGAGGGTTCGCGTTTCTTTCATATCAATGATGGGAAAACCGAGCGTTATCACGACCTCGCCAAGATAGAGGTGTCCGACGGCAACCGGGTGCTGGCCAGCATCAACCGGGCGGAACCCTGCGACCTGCCGATGACCTTTTCCCTATTGGAAAAGCATCCGCTCTCGTCGCAGGCCTTTGTGCCGATGAACGGCGAACGCTTCGTGGTGATCGTCGCCGAACCGGGCGAAACGATCCCCGTTGGCACGCTGCGCGCCTTTATCACCAACGGCAGGCAGGGGATCAACTATCACCGCAATGTCTGGCACCATCCGCTGTTCGCCTATGCGAAGGTCACCGACTTCTTCACCATCGATCGCGCGGGCGCCGACAACTGCGTGGTCAGCCGCTTGCCGGAGCCGTATCGCATAGTTTTGGCATAGCGCTGGTCGCACGCCGCGCAGGGCGTTTATCATAGTGTCACCCATGCCGTAACTGACAAAGGAAGCTTGAATGACCGAATTACGCAGGAAAGGACGACCCGCCACCGAAGCCGGCGCCACCAAAGGGGCGCAGGCGTTGGATCGCGGGCTGGAGATCCTCCAGTACCTGGCTAACGCCGGGGGGAGTTCGTCGGTTTCCGTGCTGTCCGAAAAGTTGGAGCTGCCGCTTTCCACCACCTTCAGGCTGTTGAAAGTGTTGGAGAAATCGGAATTCGTCTTTCAGGATCCGCAGCTGGGCTGGTGGCATATCGGCATTCAGTCGTTCACCGTCGGCTCCGCTTACATGAACGATCGCGACGTGGTGTCGGTGGCCGGGCCATTCATGCGTCGGCTGATGCTGCTGTCCGGCGAGACCGCCAACCTGGCGATCCGTAACAATTTCGACGCGGTGCTGATTCGCCAATGCGAGTGCCAGGCGATGGTGCGCATGTGCGCGCCGCTGGGCAGCCGTTTGCCGCTGCATGCATCGGGCGCCGGCAAGGCACTGCTGTACCCGCTGGCGGAAGAGGAGATGCTGGATCTGATCGTGCGTTCGGGGCTGCAATCCTATACGCCGAAGACGCTGACCAGCGTGAACCTGCTGCGTAAAGATCTGCATCAGTCGCTGGAGCAGGGCTACACCATAGATGATGAAGAGCACGCGCTCGGCCTGAACTGCCTGGCTTCGGCAATTTTCGATCGCAATAACAACGTGATCGCCGCCATTTCCATCTCCGGGCCCAGCTCACGGGTTGGCAAGGAGCGGTTCAAAGAGCTGGGCGAACTGGTGGGGGAAGTGGCCAGAGATATCAGCGCCGCGCTGGGCGAATCGCGCAGCAAGGCGTAAACGTCGCGCGCCGGGCTGAACCGGCGCGGAGCAAGACTCCCCGTTTGATGAGCAAACGGGTTTTTTTGACCGCAATTTCAAGTTGGAAAAATTTTCCAATAAATTAAGGAGAGCATCACATGGCAATTATGCGAGCGGTAGACGCGGCAATGCACGTGCTGGAAAAAGAGGGGATCACCACCGCGTTCGGCGTGCCCGGCGCGGCGATCAACCCGTTCTACGATGCGATGCGGCGGCACGGCGGCATCAAACACTACCTGGCGCGGCACGTAGAAGGGGCCTCGCACATGGCGGAAGGCTACACCCGCGCCGCCTCCGGCAATATCGGCGTGTGTATCGGCACCTCCGGCCCGGCAGGCACCGACATGATCACCGGGCTTTATTCCGCCTCCGCCGATTCGATCCCGATCCTGTGCATCACCGGCCAGGCGCCGCGTGCGCGTTTGCACAAAGAGGATTTTCAGGCGGTGGACATCGAATCGATCGCCAAGCCGGTGACCAAGATGGCGGTCACTGTGCAGGAGCCGGCGCTGGTGCCGCGCGTGCTGCAACAGGCGTTTCACCTGATGCGCTCCGGTCGGCCGGGCCCGGTGCTGATCGACCTGCCTTTCGACGTGCAGATGGCGGAGATCGAATTCGATCCGGACACCTACTCTTCGCTGCCCGCCTATAAGCCGGCGGCCACTCAGGCGCAGATCGACAAAGCGCTGGATCTGCTGTGCGCGGCGAAAAAGCCGCTGATCATCGCCGGCGGCGGCATTCACAACGCCGATGCGGCGGATTTGCTGCAGCAGCTGGCGGAGATCTGCAACGTGCCGGTGATCCCGACGCTGATGGGATGGGGCGCCATCCCGGACGATCACCCGTTGATGGCGGGCATGGCGGGCTTGCAGACCTCACATCGCTATGGCAACGCCAACCTGCTGGATTCGGATCTGGTATTCGGCATCGGCAACCGCTGGGCCAACCGCCATACCGGCTCGGTGGACAAGTACACCGCCGGGCGCAAGGTGGTGCACATCGATATCGAGCCGACGCAGATCGGCCGGGTGATTTGCCCGGATCTGGGCATCGTTTCCGACGCGCGCATCGCGCTGCAAATGCTGGTGGAAACGGCGCAGCGCCGCTTCGAGCACGGCGAGTTGCCGAACCGCGACGCCTGGTGCGCCGCCTGCCTGCAGCGCAAGCAAACGCTGCTGCGCAAAACCCACTTCGACAACGTGCCGGTCAAGCCGCAGCGGGTATATGAAGAGATGAACCGCGCCTTCGGCCGCGATGCCTGCTACGTCACCACCATCGGGCTGTCGCAGATCGCCGCCGCGCAAATGCTGCACGTTTTCGAACCGCGCCACTGGATCAACGCCGGTCAGGCCGGCCCGCTGGGCTGGACGCTGCCTGCGGCGCTGGGCGTGTGCGCCGCCGATCCGCAGCGCAAGGTGGTCGCGCTGTCGGGTGACTATGATTTCCAGTTTATGATCGAAGAGCTGGCGGTCGGTGCGCAGTTCAAGTTGCCGTATATCCACGTGCTGGTGAACAACGCCTATCTGGGGCTGATCCGCCAGGCGCAACGCGGGTTCGATATGGATTACTGCGTGCAGCTGTCGTTTGAAAACATCAACAACGCAGAGATAGGCGAGTACGGCGTCGATCACGTCAAGGTGGCGGAAGGGTTGGGCTGCAAGGCGCTGCGGGTGTTCAAACCGGAAGAGATCGCGCCGGCGTTCCGTCAGGCGCAGGAACTGATGCAGCAGCACCGGGTGCCGGTGGTGGTGGAAATCATCCTGGAGCGCGTCACCAATATCTCTATGGGCACCGAGCTGGATAACGTCAACGAATTCGAACCGGTGGCGGCAACGCCGGAAGACGCGCCGACCTCGGTCAACTTCTTTGATTACCGTTGAGGAGCCTCACCATGCCGAATTTTTCAGCCAACCTGTCCATGCTGTTCACCGAGGTCGATTTCATGCAGCGCTTCCGCCGGGCGAAGGAGCAGGGCTTCAGCGCGGTGGAATACATGTTCCCCTATGACTACCCGATCGCCGCGCTGCGCAGCGAACTGGAGGCGCACCGCCTGAGCCAGGTGCTGTTTAATCTGCCGGCCGGCGACTGGGCGGCGGGCGAACGGGGCATCGCCTGCTTGCCGGGGCGCGAAGCGGAGTTCCGCGACGGCGTCGGGCGCGCGATCGAGTATGCGCAGGCGCTGGGTTGCGATCGCATCAACTGTCTGATCGGCAATCCGGATCCCGCCGTCAGCCGCCACACCACCGACGAGCGGGTGATGGCGAACCTGAGCTACGCTGCCGACACCCTGGCACGGCAGAATATCCGCCTGCTGATCGAACCGATCAACCGCTACGACATGCCGCAGTTCTACCTGCAAACCTCCCGCCAGGCGATCGAACTGATCGAGACGATCGGCAGCCCCAATTTGTATCTGCAGTACGACCTCTACCACATGCAGCGCATGGAGGGAGAGCTGACGCAGACCCTTGAGCGCCTGCTGGCGAAGATCGACCACATTCAGGTCGCCGACAACCCGGGGCGGCACGAGCCGGGCACCGGCGAAATCAACTGCGAGTTTATCTTCGCGCAGCTGGATCGCATGGGATACCGCGGCTGGATCGGCTGTGAATACAAACCGCTTACCACCACGGAAAGCGGCCTGTCATGGATAAAACAATACCTGTCTTGAGGAGATGAAAATGAAAGTGGGATTTATCGGTCTGGGCATCATGGGCGCGCCGATGGCGGAGAAACTGCTGGCGGGCGGGCACACGCTTTACGCCCACACCCGGCATGAGGTGCCGGCGGCGCTGTTGCAGCAAGGGGCCATGGCCTGCCGCGATCCGCAGCAGGTGGCGGATGAGGCGGACGTGATCTTCATCATGGTGCCGGATACGCCGCAGGTGGAGGAGGTGCTGTTCGGTGAACGCGGCTGCGCCGCCGGCAAGCTGAACGGCAAAGTGGTGGTGGACATGAGCTCCATTTCACCGCTGGAGACCAAACGGTTCGCGCAGCGCATCAACCAGTTGGGCGCCCAGTACCTGGACGCGCCGGTTTCCGGCGGCGAAGTAGGCGCCAAACAGGGCACGCTGACCATCATGGTGGGCGGCGAGGAAGCGACCTTCGAACGGGTGCAGCCGCTGCTGGCGCTGATGGGCAAGAACATCACGCTGATCGGCGGCAACGGCGACGGGCAAACTTGCAAGGTCGCCAATCAGATCATCGTGGCGTTGACCATCGAAGCGGTCTCCGAGGCGCTGGTGTTCGCCTCGCGCGCCGGCGCCGATCCGGCCCGGGTGCGCGAAGCCCTGATGGGCGGTTTCGCCTCGTCGCGCATTCTGGAGGTGCACGGCGAGCGGATGATCAAGCGGGCGTTCGCGCCGGGGTTCCGCATCTCGCTGCACCAGAAGGATCTTAACCTGGCGCTGCAGGGCGCGAAGGCGCTGGCGCTCAGCCTGCCGAATACCGCCACCTGCCAAGAGCTGTTCAACGTCTGCGCCGCCAATGGCGACGGCGAGCTGGATCACTCCGCGCTGGTGCGAGCGCTGGAAATCATGGGCAACCACCGGGTGGCCGGCTAAGACGCTCGCCGGCGTTTTGTTTACCGGCTTATGGTTAGAATCCGAGATGTTCGACATTAATAACGCCCTCTTTATGATAAATAAAGAGGGTCCCCGCCAATCCAATAAAAAATGATTCAGCACAATAAAAAGTAAAAAGCAGGATGCCAACCGAGGAGATACTGAATATGGCAACCGATAATGCTGTTATTGATAAAGATATTATTACCGCCCCTGATAAAAACCGTTTATATAGAAAAATAGCTTGGCGCATTATGCCCATTTTATTAGTGAGCTATATCGTCGGTTATCTCGACCGGGTTGGGATTTCGTTTTCGAAATTCCAAATGATGCCCGATATTCTGAACGGCAATGTCTCGATGGCCGAGGCCGTTTACGGGCTGGGTGCCGGGGTGTTTTTCATCGGCTATATCATCGCCGGGGTACCCAGTAACATTCTGCTGAGCCGTTACGGCGCCAGAAAGATCATCGCGCTGCTGATGGTGGTATGGGGGACGATCTCGATGCTGAGTATCTTTATCACCAACCCCTGGCAATTCTACCTGGCGCGTTTCCTGCTGGGGCTGGCGGAGGCCGGCTTTTACCCCGGCGTGATCCTCTATCTGACGCTGTGGTTCCCCTCCAGCCAGCGCGCCAAGATGACCGCGTTGTTCGTGTGCGGTATCCCGGTCAGCAATATCATCGGCGGCCCGCTATGCGGTTGGATCATCGAGCACATGAACGGCCTGATGAATCTCTCCGGCTGGCAGTGGTTGTTCTTTATCAGCGGCCCGCGCGCGCTGTTGATCGCCATCGTCATCTTCTGCTTCCTGGATAACACCTATCAGAGCGCCAAATGGCTCAGCCCGCAGGAGAAGGCGCTGATCAAAGAGGATATGGCGCAGAGCGTGCCGAGCCAGGGCGCCGCAGGCGGGCAGGAATGGACGATGAAGAGCATGCTGAGATCGTCCGCGTTCACCAAAATGTGGCTGATTTGCTTTTGCACCGTAATGGGTCAAGGCGGGCTGGCGTTTTGGGTGCCGACCATCATTCGCGATACCGGCGTGACTTCGGTAATGGATATCGGCCTGCTGACCATGTTGCCATACATGCTGGCGGTGGTGGCGATGCTGGTGGCCGCGCGAAGTTCGGACAAGCACCGCGAACGGCGCTGGCACATCATAGTGCCGTTCTGCATCGCCGCGGTATCGCTGATCTTTATCGGCCTGTTCCCGGACAACAAGCACGTGGTGATGGCGGCGCTGTGCGTGGCGGTGGCGTCGAGCCTGGTGCCGTCGCCGCTGTTCTGGAGCTTGCCGAACGCCATCTTTACCGGCACCTGCGCTGCAGCGGGCATCGCGCTGATTAACTCCATCGCCAATATCGGCGGATTTATTTCGCCTTATATCATCGGCTATTTCAAACAGCTGACCCACAGCAATTTGGCGGCGATGTGCGTTTTGTCGGCGATGATGATACTGGGCGCCTTATTAACCTACAGCGTGCCGGCGAAATGGGTCAATAAATAACACTTTCATTCATCTTCATTAAATAGTCGGCAACAGTTTTATTTTATTTCGCCATGCATTTCTCATCTGGTTATTTCAGCGGAGGAAGGCATGGCCATTTTTATTTCTGCTCAAATAAGGATGCGCCATGAAAATTGTTATTGCACCGGATTCATTTAAAGAAAGCGTCAGCGCGGAATGGGCGGCGCGGGCGATCGCGCGCGGTTTTCACGAAGTTTACCCCGCAGCCGAATGCCTTTGCCTGCCGATCGCCGACGGCGGTGAAGGTACGGTGGACGCACTGGTGGCCGCCACCGGCGGGCGCAAGGTGAACGTGAGCGCAACGGGGCTGTTGGGGGAACGGGTGGCGGCGTTTTACGGCGTCAGCGGCGACGGCAAGACGGCGGTGATCGAAATGGCGGCGGCCAGTGGCTTGATGCTGACGCCGGCGGCGCAGCGCAATCCACTGCTGGCGACCAGCTACGGCACCGGCGAACTGATCCTGCATGCGCTGGATCAGGGCATACGTCACCTGATCCTCGGCATCGGTGGCAGTGCCACGGTGGACGGCGGCGTCGGCATGGTGCAGGCGTTGGGCGGCCGTTTCTATCGTCCGGACGGCAAGGCGTTGCCGTGGGGCGGCGGCGAGCTGGCGACGCTGAGCGGCATCGATCTCAGCGTGCTGGATGCGCGCCTGCGACAGTGCCGGATAGAAGTCGCCTGCGATGTAGACAACCCGCTGGTGGGGCCGCGTGGCGCGGCGGCGGTATTTGGGCCGCAGAAGGGCGCGACGGCGGCGATGGTGGCGCAGTTGGAACAGGGCCTGGTGCAGTATGCTGAGGTGATCCGTCAGAGCACCGGGCGCGACGTGCGGCACATCGCCGGCGGCGGGGCGGCAGGCGGCATGGGGATCGCCAGCCTGGTGTTCCTCGGCGCGACGCTGAAGCCGGGCATTGAGATCGTGATGGCGGCACTGGGGCTGGAGCAGGCGCTGGCGGACGCCGATCTGCTGATTACCGGCGAGGGGCGTATCGACAGCCAAACGCTGGGCGGCAAGGCGCTGTCCGGCGTCGCCCGTCTGGCGCGGGCGCGCGGCCTGCCGGTCATCGCGTTGGCCGGTGTGGTGGAAGAGGGGGCGGAGGCGCTGCACGCGCAGGGGATCGACGCCATGTTCAGCATTCTGCCGCGCCTGAGTACGCTGGAGGTCGCGCTGTCGCAAGGGGAACTCAACCTGCAGCGCTGCGCCGCCAACATCGCCCGCGCGATGCGGATTGGCCAGCGATTGGGATAAAAAAGAAGGCCACGCTGCGCGAGCAGGTGGCCTTGGTTTTCGCGGCGCAGCGGTTACGGCTCAACGTCGCGGTTACAGTCCTTGGAGTAGATGTAGCTGAAGGTTTCCTGGCCCACCGCATAGCCCGCCTGTTGCACATAGGCGCCCATAAAGATGTAGTCACCTTGCTTCACCGGCATCCACTCGTTGTCCAGGTTGTACACGCCGGCGCCGCTGAGAATGTAGGCGCCATGCTCCTGCACGTGGGTCTCGATGTAGCCGTGGCTGGCGCCGGGCGCGAAGGAGAGGATGTGCATATTCATGTCGAAGCCCAGATCTTTCGGCAGCAGATCCTGCAGGATCACCTCGCTCATGCCTTCGTAGTGGATCTTCTCCAGGTTGGCGACGTTGTTGCTGACCACGTGCGCCTCGTAGCCCTTGATGTGCTGGTAGCGGCGCTTGTAGAGGAACAGGCGGCTGGATTGGCCGCCGTTGGCGTTTTCCAGCCGCATCGTGACGCCCGCCGGACAGTAAAGGTAGCCGCCGGCGGTCAGCGGGTAGTCGGTGGCGTCGGCGGAAGCGGTGATGGCGCCGTCGATGACGTACACAAAGGTTTCGATCTCTTCGCCGCCAAAGCCTTTGGTATTGCGGCCGCAGTCGTGCAGCGTTACCAGATAATCGACGAAGGTGGCGCCCAGTTTCGGCGTCGACAAGATGGTGACGTCGCAGTTTTCAAAGCCGGGAATGACGTTGCGCACCAGGCCGTTCGGCGGGATCAGCGCATAGTTGCCGCGTTTGATGATAGCGCGCGTTGACAGAATGTCGGTTGGATAACCGGTTTGATTGTTGAAGTAACCCACGTTGATTCTCCTGATCGTTGAAAGGGCGCCGCGGCGGCGCCCGGTAAAAAAAAAGCGCCGTCAGGCCTCGGTGGCCGTTCGGGTTGGCGTAGTGCGTTTCATCAAGACGTTGACGGTGAAGAAAATGGCGGTGCCTACCAGCAGGATGGCGGCGGAGATGTAAAAGCCCATCACCTTGGAGCCGGTGCTGTCGGAGATCACGCCGGTCAGGAAGGGGGCGATCACCGACGAAGACATGCCGAAGAAGTTGAACACGCCGAAGCTGGTGCCATAGCCTTTCTTCGGCGCGTTGTCGGCGACGAAGGAGATCATGATCGGATCGACCGCCAGCTTGCCCAGCAGCCCGTACAGGATCAGGCTGATCAGCAGCATGGTGGAGTCCGGTGAGATGACGGTGCAGACCAGCATCACCGCCGCGCACAGCTCGAGGAAAATGATCAGCTGCACCTTCTTGTTGCGGAAACGGTCGGACATACGGCTGAAGAACAGCGCGCCCGGCACCGACGCGAATGCCACCAAGGCGGAGGAGAAGCCGATGGCCACCCCTTCAAAGCCGCGCTCTTGCTGCAGGAACGAGGGCAGCCAGGTGACGATCATGTAGTAGCCGTAGCAGGTGGCGAAGTACATCGCGTAGGCGGAGACCATGCGCAGGCTGAACAGGCCGCTGGCCTGGCCGTCCTCTTCGGGCTCGATCGCCGTCGGCGCAACTTTCTGGCTGACGGGCGCCGGGGCCCGCGGCTGCGAGCCTTTGATGACCACGGCGAACACCAGCGTCATCGCCACCAGCAGGCCGGTGATGATGAACAGCATGATCTGCCAGTTCATGTTGAAGCTTTTTACCAGCAGGCTGGAGGCGATCAGGCCGATGGCCATGCCGAGCGCCGAGCCGCTGTTGATCACTGCGGTGGCCAGGCCGCGCCGCTCCAGCGGGATATTTTCTGACGACAGGGAATAGGCCGAGCCGTAATAAGAGCCGCAGCCCATGCCCGCCAGCAGGCTGCCGGCGTACACCATGGTCAGGCTGGTGGCGTTGCCGATCAGCAGCGTGGCGATGATGAACAGGCAGAAGCCCGGGATCAGCACTACCTTCTTGCCGAATTTATCCACCAGGATGCCCGCCGGGATCTGCATCCCGGTGTAGGCGAAGAAGTAGAAGCTGGCGATCAGCCCCATTTCCGCATTGGAGTGCGCGCCGATGGTTTGCTGGATCTCGGGGAGGATCGGCGTCAAGACGGTGCGATAGATCCAGATCACCGCCCAGCCCAGGCAGAGCACGACGACGATCTTTTTCCAGTAGCGCGGGTCGATGTCGTTGCTCATGCCTCGGCCCCCTGCTCGGTGTAGGCCAGCTGATACAGCGTCTGCGCCAGGATTTTCACCCCTTCGTTCAAATCGGCGACGGCGGTTTTTTCCGCCGGGTTATGGCTGATGCCGGCGATGCTCGGCACGAACATCATCACCGTCGGCACGCGCGGGGCGAAGATTTGCGCGTCGTGCCCGGCGCCGCTGTGCATCATGCGGTAATTCAGCCGCTGCGTTTCGCATAGGCGGCTGACGCAGGCCACCAGCTGTTCGTTCATCGGGATCGGTGCTTCGTCCATCCACAGATCGATCTCGGCCTCGATGCCCATTTCGGCGCAAATGCGCTGGATATCCCGCTCGATCTCCTGCGTGAAGCGCAGCAGCGCGGCCTGATCGGTATGGCGGCAGTCGAGAGTGAAGTGGGTGAAGCCCGGCACCACGTTGACGGTATTCGGCTTCGGATCCACCTTGCCGAAGGTCAGCACCAGCGGATCGCCCTCGGCGCGCGCTTTGGCGATCGATTCGCAACAGATGCGGCTGAAGGCGTGCACGGTATCCCGGCGGTAGCTCATCGGGGTGGTGCCGGCGTGGTTGGCTTCGCCCTGCAGCCGCACGTCGTAGCGCCGTTGGCCGACGATGCTGGTCACCACGCCGATGGTTTTACCTTCGGTTTCCAGTACCTTGCCCTGTTCGATGTGGATCTCGACGAAGGCCGCGATATCGCTGCGCAGTGGCTGATGCGGCGGGAGGAAATCGAAGCCGGCGTCATGCATGGCGGTGACGAAACCGACGCCCTTGGCGTCCGTGATGTGCTGCACGTCTTCCCGCCGGGCCAGGCCGACGATGTTCTTGCTTCCCCAGAAAACATAAGGGAAGCGGCTGCCTTCTTCTTCCGCCAGCGCGATGACTTCCAGACTGCGCAGCGGCGGGCCATAGGTGTCCTTGAGGTGTTTGATCGCCATAAAGGCGGCTTCGATGCCGAACTGGCCGTCGAGGTTGCCGCCGTTGACCACCGTGTCGATGTGCGAACCGGAGAGAATCACCTGGTCGGGGTATTTGCTACCCTCCAGCCGGCCGAACAGGTTGCCGACCGCATCAAAGTGGGTGCTCAGCCCCGCGGCGTCAAAGGCGTTTTTCAACGCGTGCTGCGCCTCGATCCATTCCTGGGTATAAAGCAGACGCGTCATGCCGCCGCTGGGATCGGCGCCGATTTTCGATAACCAGCCGGAAATATCACGGATTTCTTGTTGGAAGTCTTTCATGTTTACCTGCCCGCATGTTATGTCTCAGCGGCGATGCGGCCAGGGCGGATGATAGTCGCCGCCGGCCGGCCTATTGCGCTGAGCGCGCTGATGAAGGTTTTCTTTTTCTCCCCGGCTCTGAAATGTCAACCGCGAGCCGCGGCGTAAAAAGCCCACGATAATAAAATTTCGTTAACTGGCGAAGGGGTCTTTATGGTCGTAAGAACGCTGGTAAATATCATTTGAAATTAAGTATTGATAAATATCGTCGACGATTTCGATACCGTTTTCATCGCTTTCCATTTCTCGCGCATGGCTGTTCTGCCCAGGATAAAGCACTTTGCTGACGCCCGGTGCCGGTTTAACGGCATTCAACTCTTTCATCACCTGGCTGATATTTTTACGGAACGCCGGTTCGTTGGTGAAATAACCCGGATTCAACACGATATGCAATTGGCCCAACTCCCGGCCGGCGCTGAGATCGTGATACATCGAGCTGACGTGCTTGCCGAACGGCAAACCGAGCAAAATGCCCGACAGCACGTCGACCATCATCATCAGGCCGTAGCCTTTCGGCCCGGCGATCGGCAGCAGCCCGCTGACGGCGAACGGATCGGTGGTGCGCTCGCCCTTGGCGTCCACTGCCCAGGAGTCGGGGATAGCGGCGTTGCGCGAACGGGCGTCCAGCACTTTGCCCCAGGCCTGCACGGTGGTGGCCATATCGAAGGTAATCAGCTCGTCACCTTCGCCCGGCGCGGAAAAGGCGATGGGGTTGGTGCCGTAGTAAACCTCGGCGCCGCCGTACGGCACCACCATCGGATCGGATTGGCACAGTGAAATGCCGACCATGCCGGCGCGTGCCGCCTGCTGCACGAAGTACGACAGCGCACCGCTGTGGCCGATGCGCCGCACGCCCACCACCGCCACGCCGTTCTCTTTCGCCATCTCGATGGCACGATCCATGCTCAGCTTGGCCGCCACGTGCCCGGCACCGTTGTCGCCGTCGAAAATGGCGCTGCAGGGGCCGGTTTTTTCAAAGGTGAAATGGGGGTGATTATTGGTGCCGCCCTTGCTGATGCGTTCTGAATAGTATTCGACCCTAACCGCACCGTGAGAGTGGATGCCGCGCGCATCGGCATGAACCAGCACGTCGGCGACGATGCCGGCGTGTTCCTGGCTCAGGCCGGCGGCGTGAATTTTTTGCTGGATAAGCTGATGCAATTGTTGTTTAGAGACCTTCATATACAGTCCTTTTATCACTACGGTTTATTTAATTCACCTCTGCGTTGTAATGTATAAATACCGGGGGGGAATAATGTGATCCAGATGCATTTTATTCGATTGGGTTAAAAATTCGTTGAATGAAATCACCATTGTTAGAAGTTTTTTTATAAATGTATATTTCCACATGAGTTAACTAATACTCGGTCGATTAAGTTATTTTTTCTAACAATGGATAAAGTGTGACCACACTCACCTCTGGACGTGATTTTAATTTGTAGCGTATTAAGCAACCTTTTCGCAGGATTCAATACATCTCCGCGTCGCCGGCGTGGGAAATATTGCCGATATAATTAAATGCTGTCTTAAGGATATCACCATGATCCATGCTTTTATTAAAAAAGGGAGCTTTCAGGATTCCGTCAGCCTGATGTTGATCTCCCGCAAACTCAGCGAATCTCCCAAGGTTGAGGAAATATCCGTCATGATGGGGACACCGGCCAATAAATCTTTATTGGAGGTGACCGGTTTTTGGCATCCGCAGTTTAGCGAAGCGACGCCGAACGATATTTGCGTGGCGATCAAAGCGGAGTCCGCCGACGAAACGATCGCCGAGGAGGTCAGCGCGGCGCTGGAGACGGCGCTCAAGGCGCTTGCACAGGGCAGCCAGGGCGGGAAAAAACTGCTGCGAGCGCGCAGCTGGCGTACCGCCCGGCAGAAACTGCCCGCCGCCAATCTGGCGCTGATCTCGATCGCCGGCGAATACGCGGCGGAGCTGGCGGATCGGGCGCTGGAAGACGGCTGCAACGTGATGATGTTCTCCGACAACGTCAGCCCGGCGCAGGAAGTGGCGTTGAAAACCAAGGCGCGTGAACGCGGGTTGATCGTGATGGGGCCGGACTGCGGCACTGCCTGCATCGCCGGTGCGCCGCTGGCGTTCGCCAACGTGGCGCCCGCCGGTTCCATCGGCGTGATCGGCGCCTCCGGCACCGGCATTCAGGAGCTGATCTCGCAAATTACCCTGGCGGGACAGGGCATCTCGCACGCCATCGGCTTAGGCGGGCGGGATCTGACGGCGGAGATCGGCGGCATCAGCGCCATCAGCGCGCTGCGCATGCTGGCGGCGGATCCGCAGAGCTTGGTGTTGGCGTTCGTGTCCAAACCGCCGGCGCCTGAGGTGCGCCAGCGGGTGATCGATGAGATGAAAGCGCTCGGCAAGCCGGTGGTGGCACTGTTCCTCGGCGCGCAGTCCGCCGTGCGTCAGGACGGCAACATCACGTTCGCCGCCACGCTGGATGAGGCGGCGCGCCTGGCGGCGATGCTGGGCAGCGTGCAGCAACAGGCGGCACAACAGCCTGCGGTGCCCGGCGGAAAAATCGCCGGACTGTACGCCGGCGGCACGCTGGCGGCTGAGTGCGCGATGCTGCTGGCGGAAAAACTGCGCTTGCCGGTGGATAGCGAGCACCCGCGCGGCGCCATGCTGGTAGCCGACGGCCATCGCATCATCGACATGGGCGATGACTTTTATACCCAGGGACGCCCGCACCCGATGATCGACCCGACCGCCCGCAATCAAGAAATCGCCCGTCTGGCGCAGCAGCCGCAGACAGGCGTGTTGCTGCTGGACGTAGTGATCGGCTTCGGCGCCCAGGACGATCCGGCGGCTTCGCTGGCGGCCGAGGTGGCCAATGTGCGTGCGGCGCGCGGCGCGGCTCACCCGCTGGCAGTCATCGCCACCGTCACCGGCACCGAACAGGATCCGCAGCAGCGCTCGCGGCAAATCGCCACCCTGCAAGAGGCCGGCATCGCGGTGATGCCGTCGCTGCCGGCGGCGGTCGCGCTGGCGCATCAGCTGATTACCCCCGTTTTACCGGCACCTGAGCGCGAGCGGCCGGCATTGCTGGACGGCGTCGCGGTGATCAATGCCGGATTGCGCAGCTTCGCCGACGATCTGCAAACCAGCGACATTCCGGTGGTGCATTACCAGTGGGCACCGGTGGCCGGTGGCGATCAACGATTAGCCAACATCTTGAAAAAATTAAAGTAAGGAACCGCTATGTACGCAACGATTGAGCAAGCAAACGCCGCCGTTATCGCCCGTATCCGCGAGGCGCGCCCGCACTGGCAGGATGTGGATTTGGCGCACCGGTTGATCCCGCAGCTGGCCGAAGGGCGCAAGCTGCTGCATGCCGGCCCGCCGGTCACCTGGCAAGAGATGAGCGGCCCGGTGCGCGGCGCCTGCATCGGCGCCTGCCTGTTCGAAGGCTGGGCGCAGGATGAGCAGCAGGCGCTGGCGCTGCTGGCGCAGGGGGAAATCGAGTTTATCCCGTGCCACAGCGTGAGCGCGGTGGGGCCAATGGGCGGCATCACCTCGGCCCACATGCCGATGGTGGTGGTCATGAACACCGTTCACGGCAATTACGCCTACTGCAACATGAACGAAGGCATCGGCAAAGTGATGCGCTTCGGCGCCTACGGCGAGGACGTGCAGCAGCGCCTGCGCTGGATGCGCGACTCGCTGGCCCCGGTGCTGAAAGCGGTGTTGGCGACGCTGGAGGAAGGGATCGATCTGACCGCGCTGATGGCGCAGGCGATCAGCATGGGGGACGAATTCCACCAGCGCAATATCGCGGCCTCGGCGCTGCTGATGCGCAGGCTGGCGCCGGAGATCAGCCTGTTGCCGCGCGATAAGGCGGAGCTGGTACAGGTGATGCAGTTCCTCAGCATCACCGATCAGTTCTTCCTCAATCTGGCGATGGCCTACTGCAAGGCGGCGATGGACGCCGGGGCGGAGATTGAGCAGGGCACCATCGTCACGGTAATGACCCGCAACGGCAAGAATTTCGGCATCAAGATCAGTGGGATGGGCGATCGTTGGTTCACCGCGCCGGTGAACACGCCGGAAGGACTGTTCTTCTCCGGCTTCAGCCAGGCGGACGCCAACCCGGACATCGGCGACAGCGCGATCACCGAAACCTTCGGCATTGGCGGCGCGGCGATGGTGGCGGCACCGGGCGTGACGCGCTTCGTCGGGGCTTCCGGCGGCATGAGCGCCGCCACCGACATCTCCGAGGAGATGGCGGAAATCTACCTCGAACGCAACATGATGCTGCAGATCCCGACCTGGGACTTCCAGGGCGCCTGCCTGGGGCTGGATGCCCGGCGGGTGGTGGAAACCGGCATCACGCCGCTGATCAACACCGGCATCGCCCACCGCGAAGCCGGGGTCGGGCAAATTGGCGCCGGTACGGTGCGTGCACCGCTCGGCTGCTTCGAGAAAGCGATCGAAGCGCTGGCCGATAAGCTCGGCATTACGGCGTAAGCGAACGGAGGCGCATATGGACATTATCGCGTTGGCCGGCAGCCGCCATGCGACGCAGGATTACGGCGCGCTGCGCTGCGTCGGCAGCTTCAACAACGCGATCAATTTCCTGACGGAAAACGCACGGCTGCTGACGCTGCACCGCGCCGGCAGCGGCCTGAGCCCGATGGGGTGGCAGCTCGGCGCGCGGGATTTCGATCGCGTGCGGCGTGTGGTGCCGTCCGTACGACGCTGCGCTTTCTCCGCCGCAGGCATCACGTTGGATGCGCTCCTGGTGCGGCCCGCCGCGGCGGCGCGGGATCTGGCGCTGGCGCCGCGTGCGGCCATTGCCGATCGGCCGCTGACGGCGGTATTGCAGCGCTGCACGGCGCAGTGCGGGTTGCACGGCGAGCTGGGCCGATTGGTGAGGCAGCCGTTAACGCCGGAGCCGGCCGCGCTGGTGCGGGATTTTTCCCGTTGGCTGCGGGGCGACACGGTCGACTGGCACCAGGCGCTGGGCAAGGGGCCGGGGCTGACGCCGAGTAACGACGACACCTTGCTCGGCCTGCTGCTGAGCGCCCACCTCGACAGCCGCATCCCGGTTAGCGGGCTGGCGCCGTTTTTCGCCCAGACGCCACCGCTGGACGCGCTGACCACGCTGGTGAGCGCGCACTACCTGCGTTACGCCGAGCAGGGCCTGTTCGCCACGCCGCTGCATGCGTTGGCGCAGGGGCTGCGGGCGCCTGAAGGCGTATCGGCGGCGGTGGCGGCGGTGCTGAGCCTGGGGCACTTCTCGGGAGCGGACACGCTGCTGGGCGTGTGGCTGGGGGTGACGACGATTAACGCACTGTGCGGCGCGCGGTGTGAACACGAGGGCCGGATCGCGGATCCGGCCGGGACGGTATGATTTCAACTACGGGTGCAAACCATGAAAACCTTGGTCATTGCGTTGGGCGGCAACGCCCTATTGCAGCGCGGAGCCGTGCTCTCTGCGGAAAATCAGTATAAGAGCATCGCCCTTATCGCCGACGCCATCGGCAAGCTGGCGCAGAAATACCGCATTGCCATCGTACACGGCAACGGGCCGCAGGTGGGGCTGCTGGCGTTGCAGAACCTGGCGTACCGCGATGTGCCGCCTTATCCGCTGGATATTCTGGTGGCCGAAAGCCAGGGCATGATCGGCTATATGCTGGCGCAGCAGCTGAGCGCCAGCCATCCGCAGCAGCCGGTGTCCACGCTGCTGACGCGGGTGCTGGTGGATGCGCAGGATGCGGATTATCAGGCGCCGAGCAAGTTCATCGGGCCGGTGTATGCGCCGGAACAGCGGCAGGCGCTGGAGGCCAAATACGGCTGGACGCTGAAGGCGGACGGCAACCACATCCGCCGGGTGGTGCCTTCGCCGGCGCCGCAAAAGATCCTCGACATCGAGGCGATCACGCTGCTGCTGTCGCAGCGGCACATCGTGATCTGCAACGGCGGCGGCGGTATCCCGATGATCGCCGGCGAGCATGGGCTGACGGGCAGCGAAGCGGTGATCGACAAAGATCTGGCGGCGGCGCTGTTGGCGGAGCAGGTGGGGGCCGATCATCTGGTGATCCTCACCGATGCCGACGCGGTGTACCAGGAGTGGGGCACGCCGCGCCAGCGCGCCATTCGGCGCGCCACCACGCAGGAGCTGGCGCCGATGGCGGTGGCGGACGGTGCCATGGGGCCGAAGATCATGGCGGTCAGCCGCTTCGTCGATCGCACCGGGCGGACGGCCCATATCGGTGGCCTGCAGGATATCGACGCGGTGCTGGCGGGCCAGGCCGGCACCTCTATTTTACCTTAGCCGCCGTCGGTTTATCCGCGCCCGCGCTGGCGCGGATAAGTATGCCTAAATGGCATGATTTCAATAATTTTTATTCATTTCATGATGTTGCTCGCCTTGGCTAGAGTAAAAACACCCCCGTATTTACCGTCAAAAATTTGTCATTTTTATTTGCGACTATGCTTTTTGAAATGACATTTCGGCCAAGGATTGTTATGGATTCGCTCAGTGTTGATGAACTCGCCCAGAAGAAGGATCGCTGGTATCGCATTGTGGAGGAGATGTTGGCGGAAGCCGGCGTCGCCATCAACGGCCCGCGCACCTGGGATATCCGGGTGCACAACCCGGCGCTGTTCAAACGCATTTTGCAGGAAGGCTCGCTCGGTTTCGGCGAAGGCTATATGGACGGCTGGTGGGAGTGCGAACGGCTGGACATGCTGTTCACCCGCATTCTGCAGGCCGGCGTCGATGAGCGGCTGCCGAAAAGCCTGAGCGACATCGCGCGCGTTGCCTATGCCCGGCTGTTCAACCGCCAATCGCGCAAGCGCGCTTGGCAGGTGGGCAAAGAGCACTACGACATCGGCAACGACCTGTTCCGGGCGATGCTCGATCCTTACATGCAATACTCCTGCGGCTACTGGAAAGAGACGCAGACGCTCGAGCAGGCGCAGCAGGCCAAGCTGCGGATGATCTGCGAAAAACTGCAGCTGAAACCGGGCATGACGCTGCTGGATATCGGCTGCGGCTGGGGCGGGTTGGCGCAGTTTGCGGCGCAAAACTACGGCGTCTCGGTGCACGGCGTGACCATTTCCGCCGAGCAGCAGAAGCTGGCGCAGGCACGCTGCGCGGGGCTGGACGTCGAGATCTTGCTGCAGGACTACCGCGATCTGGATCGCCAGTTCGATCGCATCGTGTCGGTCGGCATGTTCGAGCACGTCGGGCCGAAAAACTATGAGACCTATTTCAGCGTCGCGGCGCGCAACCTGAAGCCGGATGGCCTGTTCCTGCTGCACACCATCGGTTCCAATCAGACCGATCTCAACGTCGACGCCTGGATAGACAAGTACATCTTCCCCAACGGCTGCCTGCCTTCGGTGCGACATATCGCCGAGGCCAGCGAAGGGCGTTTCGTGATGGAGGATTGGCACAACTTTGGCGCCGATTACGATCGCACGCTGATGGCCTGGCTGGAGAACTTCAAACGGGCGTGGCCAGAATTGGCCGGCGGCTATTCCGAGCGCTTCGAACGCATGTTCACTTATTACCTGAACGCCTGCGCCGGCGCGTTCCGTTCGCGCAACATTCAGCTTTGGCAGGTGTTGTTCAGCCCGGCGGGCGTGGAGGGCGGGGTGCGGGTCTATCGCTGATATCCCCGTCATATTTCAAGCTACATCTGTGTTGGCTGCGTTTGCGCGCCCCGCTCGCTTACTTGAGTAAGCTCCCGGGGATTTACAAACTTGCCGCCTTGATGCAACTCGAACTATTTAGGGGATACCCTTCAATATTTACTTTGGGACAACAGATATACCCAATGGATTTCCAGTTGCGTCCAGGCGGCAAACGTGACAAACCCCAGGAGCTTAGATAACTAAGTGACTGGGGTTCGAACATGCAGCCAACAACGATGCGGCTGGAAAGAAGAAGGGTATATCAGTACAGCAGGGAGTACAGCTGGCGGCGATACTTAGCGGCCAGCGCGTCGCCGGTGCCGAGCGCGGCCAGAATGTCCATCAGAGTCTTGCGCGCGTTGCCGTTGGCGGCGGCCAGATCTTTCTTCAGATGCCCCATCAGCAGCTCTAGCGCTTCTTCGTTACGCCCGACCTGATGCAGCTGCAGCGCCAGCTGCACTGCCAGCTCGACGTTGTCCGGCTGCTGTTGCACCTGCTGTTGCAGCTGTTGGATTTCCGGGGTGTCCGCCGCCTGCTTCAACAGTTCAATCTGCGCCACCAGGCCCTGATAGCGGGTATCGCGATCCTGCAGCGGGATAGTTGCCAGCACCGCTTCGGCGTCTTCGCTACGGCTGAGCGCGATCTGGGTTTCGGCCAGGGTCAGGCCGATGTCGCTGCGCTGTTGGCTACTCTGCCAGGCGTCTTTCAGCAGCGGCAGCGCTTCGGCGGCGTTGCCGGCGGCCAGCAGTTCCTGCGCCTGCGCCAGTTTCAGGTCTTCTTCCTTCGGCAGGAAACGCTGCAGCAAGTCGCGGATCGCTTCTTCGGGCTGCGGGCCCTGGAAGCCGTCGACCGGCTGGCCGTCTTTGAACAGGTAGACCGTCGGAATGGAGCGCAGCCCGAATTGGGAGGCGATCATCTGTTCGGCGTCGCAGTCCACCTTGGCCAGAATAAACTGACCGGCGTATTCCGCCGCCAGCTTGTCCAGCACCGGCGTGAGCTGCAGGCAGTGTTGGCTGCGCTCGGACCAGAAGTAGAACAGCACCGGAATGGACATCGACTGTTCCAGCGTCTGGTGCAGGTTAGTTTCGTTAATATCAACAACAGCTTGAGCTAGCATCTTTTTTCTCTCTGATCGTGCGGAGCCATGGGGTGTAGATGGGGGCGCGCCGCCATTCTTCAACCCCGGCGGGCGAATTAAGCGTTGCTGCGCAGCAGCCAATCCAGACAGCGGCCCGGCAGAATGCGGCGCAGCACGCTCATGGCGTGCGCCAGCAGGGTCACCGGGTAGCGCAGTTTGGCGCGCGGGCTTTCCAGCGCGTGGCGCAGCTTGGGCAGAATGGCCTCCGGCGGCAGCGTCAGGCGCTTGGCGATGCCGGGGTTGTGCACCGGCTTGTCGCTCTGTGCCTGGTTGACGTTCTGGCTAAAGTGGGTAGAAATCGGCCCCGGTTCGATCAGGCTGACCTGAATGCCGCTGCCGTTCAGCTCCATGCGCAGCGCGTCCGACCAGGCCTCCAACGCGAACTTGCTGGCGGCGTAGGCGCCGCGCCCGGCGCTGGAGACCAGCCCCATCACCGAGCTGGTCTGGATAATGCGCCCTTCGCCGTGCGGCAGCATTGCCGGCAACAGCAGCTGGGTCAGCTGGTGGGTGCCGAACAGGTTGGTGGCGAACTGCCGCTCCAGCTGGCTGCGCGAAATGCGGCTGAGCGGGCCGTAAACGCCGAAGCCGCCGTTGTTGAACAGGCCGTACAGGCGGCCGCCGGTCAGCGCGATCACCTCGGCGGCGGCGCGCTCGACGCTGGCGCTGTCGTCCAGATCCAGCTCGATGCCTTCCAGCCCGAGCTGGCGCATGTTTTCCACGTCCTGCGGTTTGCGGCAGGCGGCCAGCACCCGATAGCCGCGGTTGCGCAGATCCTGCGCCGCAATCAGTCCAATCCCGCTGGAGCAGCCGGTTATCAATACTGCTTTTTGCATAACTTTACCTAGTGTACGACCCTAATTTAGTTAGACTCATGTTTTACTAGCGGTTCCAGGCGCTCCGCCATCCAGGTGGCGATAAACGGCTGGGCGTCCCCATTGGGGTGCAATCCGTCATCCTGCATCCATTCCGGCTTCACCACCACCTGTTCCATATAGAACGGCAGCAGCGGAATGTTGAACTGCTTGGCCAGCGCCGGGTAAACGGCGCTGAACGCCTCGGTATAGCGGCGGCCGTAGTTCGGCGGGATGCGGATCTGCATCAGCAGCGGCTGTGCGCCGGCCTGCTGCACCTGTGTGATGATCTGGCCGAGATCGCGCTGTACGTCCTGCGCCGGGAAACCGCGCAGGCCGTCGTTGGCGCCCAGCTCGATCAGCACCCAGCGCGGCTGATGCTGTTTCAGCAGCGCGGGCAGACGCGCCAGCCCCTGCGCGGCGGTGTCGCCGCTGATGCTGGCGTTGACCAGCTGTGGCGCGCCTGGTTTTTTCTGCCACTGTTCGGCCAACAGCGTCGGCCAGGCCCGCTCGATCGGCAGGCGGTAGCCGGCGCTTAAACTGTCGCCCAAAATCAACAAGGTATCGGCGGCGACAGCGCGTAAACTGAATAATCCCAACAGCAAAAGGAAGGGAAGATGCCAGCGGAAAACGTTCTTGAAGTTCATCATCTTAGTAAACACGTTGGTCAGGGTGAGCATCAGCTCACCATCCTTACCGGAGTCGAGCTGCTTGTCAAACCCGCGCAGACGATCGCCCTGATCGGCGAATCCGGATCGGGGAAATCGACCCTGCTGGGCATTTTGGCCGGGCTGGATGACGGCAGCGAGGGCGAGGTGCGCCTGCTCGGCGAGTCGCTGACCGCGCTGGACGAAGAGGGGCGCGCTGCGCTGCGCGCCAGAAACGTCGGCTTCGTGTTTCAGTCGTTCATGCTGGTGCCGACGCTGAACGCGCTGGAAAACGTGCAGCTGCCGGCGCTGCTGCGCGGCGAGAGCGACAGGCAAAGCCGCGAGCAGGCGGTGCAGCTGCTGGAACAGCTGGGATTGGGCAAACGGCTCGATCACCTGCCGGCGCAGCTGTCCGGCGGCGAGCAGCAGCGCGTGGCGCTGGCGCGCGCCTTCAGCGGCCGGCCGCGGGTGCTGTTCGCCGATGAACCGACCGGCAACCTCGATCGTCAGACCGGCGATCGCATCGCCGACCTGCTGTTTTCCCTCAATCGCGATTTTGACACCACCCTGATCCTGGTGACCCATGACGAAACCCTGGCGGCGCGCTGCCAGCGGCGGCTGCGGCTGCGCGAAGGCAAGCTGTGGGAGGAAGCATGATCTGGCGCTGGTTCTGGCGCGAATGGCGCTCGCCGTCGCTGCTGATCGTTTGGCTGGCGCTGACGCTCTCCGTGGCCTGCGTGCTGGCGCTGGGCAGCATCAGCGATCGCATGGACAAAGGGCTCAGCCAACAGAGCCGCGACTTTATCGCCGGCGATCGGGTGCTGCGCAGCGCGCATCCGGTGCCGGAAGGCTGGCTGCTGGACGCGCAGCAGCAGGGGCTGAAACTGAGCCGTCAGCTGTCGTTCACCACCATGACCTATGCCGGCGATCGGCCGCAGCTGGCGGACGTGAAAGCCACCGATCTGGCCTATCCGCTGTACGGCAAGCTGGAAACGCGCCCGGCCAACATCAAGCCCGAACCGGGCAGCGTGCTGGTGGCACCGCGTCTGCTGGCGCTGCTGAACGTGAAAGTCGGGGATTCGCTCGAGGTGGGCGACACCACGCTGCGCATCGCCGGCGAAATCATTCAGGAGCCGGACGCCGGCTTCAACCCGTTCCAGACCGCGCCGCGCATCATGATCAACCTGGCGGACGTCGATAAGACCGGCGCGGTGCAGCCGGGCAGCCGCCTGACCTACCGCTACATGTTCGCCGGCGCCGAGCCGGATATTCAACGTTACGAAGAACGGCTGACGCCGCAGTTGACGCCGGATCAGCGCTGGTTCGGGCTGCAGGAGTCCGGCAGCGCGCTCGGCAAGTCGCTGCAGCGATCCCAACAGTTCCTGCTGTTGTCGGCCCTGCTGACGCTGCTGTTGTCGATCGCCGCCGTGGCGGTGGCGATGAGCCACTATTGCCGCAGCCGCTACGATCTGATCGCGGTGCTGAAAACCCTCGGCGCCGGGCGCGGCGCGCTGCGTAAGCTGATCGTCGGCCAGTGGCTGGCGGTGATGGCGCTGGCGGCGGTGTGCGGCGGGGCGATCGGGCTGGCGTTTGAAGCGCTGTTGATTCGCCTGCTGAAACCGGTGTTACCGGCCGCATTGCCCGCCGCCGGCGCCTGGCCGTGGCTGTGGGCGCTCGGCGCGCTGGTGCTGATTTCACTGCTGGTCGGGCTGCGGCCGTACCGTCAGCTGCTGGCTACCCAACCGCTGCGGGTGCTGCGCCGCGATGTGGTGGCCAACGTCTGGCCGCTGCGCTACTTCCTGCCGGTGACGGCGGCGGTCGTGGTGGCGCTGCTGGTGACGCTGATGGGGGCCAGCACGCTGCTGTGGGCGATCCTGGCCGGTATGGCGGTGCTGGCGCTGCTGCTGGGCGGCATCGGCTGGGGCAGCCTGTTGTTGCTGCGCCGCATCACGCTCAAGAGCCTGGCGCTGCGGCTGGCGGTTAACCGCCTGCTGCATCAGCCGTGGGTGACCATCAGCCAGCTGGCGGCATTTTCGCTGTCGTTCATGCTGTTGGCGCTGCTGTTGGTGCTGCGCGGCGATCTGCTCGAACGCTGGCAGCAACAGCTGCCGCCGGACAGCCCGAACTATTTCCTGCTCAACATGACCGAGGCGCAGGTGCCGCAGGTGAAAACCTTCCTGCAGCAGCACCAGATCAAGCCGGAAACCTATTATCCGATCGTCCGGGTGCGCCTGACCGAGATAAACCAGCAGCTGGCGACCGAGCGGGTGCATGAAGACGATCCGGGCGGCGAGGCGGTGAACCGCGAGCTGAACCTGACCTGGCTGGCCGATCTGCCGGATCATAATCCGCTGGTGGCGGGCAGCTGGCCGCCGAAAAGCGGCGAAGTCTCGATGGATGAAGGCATTGCCGGGCGGCTGAAGATCAAGCTGGGCGACACGCTGACCTTCAGCGGCGATACCCAGGCGTTCAGCGCCAAGGTCACCAGTCTGCGCCAGGTGGATTGGGAAAGCCTGAAGCCGAACTTTTACTTTATCTTCCCGCCGGGCGCGCTGGACGGCCAGCCGCAGACCTGGCTTACCAGCTTCCGCTACGACGGCGACGGCCAGATGCTGACCCAGCTCAACCGCCAGTTTCCGACGCTCAGCCTGCTGGACATCGGCGCGATCCTGAAACAGGTCGGCGGCGTGCTGCAGCAGGTCAGCCGCGCGCTGGAGGTGATGGTGGTGCTGGTGGTGTTGTGCGGTGGCCTGCTGCTGCTGGCGCAGGTGCAGGTCGGCATGCGTCAGCGCCGCCAGGAGCTGGTGGTGTACCGCACGCTGGGGGCCGGCAAACGGCTGCTGCGCCGCACACTGTGGTGCGAGTTCGCCCTGCTGGGGCTGGTGGCGGGCATCGCGGCGGCGGTGGGCGCCGAGGCGGCGCTGTGGCTGCTGCAGAGCCGGGTATTCGACTTCCCGTGGACGCCGACGCCGGTGCTGTGGTGGGCGTTGCCGCTGGCCAGCGCGCTGCTATTGTCGCTGTGCGGCGGCTGGCTGGGCGTACGCCTGCTGCGCGGCCGGGCGCTGTTCCGCAGTTATGAGGGGTGATGTTGACTTAGCGGGATGAAAAAAGGGGTTAGCCTAAGGCTAGCCCCTTTTACTTTCGGCGGCGGCGCCTTAGGCCAGCTTCTGCTGTGCCCAGGCCAGCCCGCTTTGGTATTCGCCCGGCAGCAGCGGTGCCAGCGCCTGCAGCGCCTGGCGCAGATCGGCGGCGCTCGGGTCGTTCAGATTGAGATGGCCGACCTTGCGGCCCGGGCGCACCTCTTTCTCATACCAGTGCAGATGCACCAGCGGCAGCGACAGCCACTGTTCGTTGACGGCGGTGCCGATCAGGTTGACCATCACCGACGGCGTGCTCACCACCGGCTGCGGCAACGGCAGGCCGAGAATAGCGCGCAGATGCAGTTCGAACTGACTGATGGACGCGCCGTTTTGCGTCCAGTGGCCGCTGTTGTGCACGCGCGGCGCCAGTTCGTTGATCAGCAGCCGATCGCCGACGATAAAGCACTCCATCGCCATCACGCCGACGTAGTTCAGCTCGTTCAGGATCGCCGCCAGCATCTGCTCGGCCTGTTGCTGCAGCGCCGGGTTGGGCTGCGGCAGCGCCACGCTGGTGCGCAGGATGCCGTCTTCATGCAGGTTGTGGGTCAGCGGGTAGAATACCGAACGGCCGTCGTGGCCGCGCGCGCCCACCAGCGACACTTCGCCGGAGAAATTGATGCCTTGCTCAACGATGCACTCGCCATAGGCGTCGGCCGGCAGCTCGGCTTCCTGGCCCGGGCGCAAGCGCCATTGGCCGCGGCCGTCATAGCCGCCGACCCGGCGTTTGACGATCGCCAGCTCGCCCAGCGAAGCGAATACCTGCGGCCATTCGGCGGCGCTCGCCAGCAGCTGCCACGGCGCGGTCGCCAGGCCGAGCTGGTCGAGCAGCTGTTTTTGCGTCAGGCGATCGGCCAGGCGCGGGAAGATGTCGCGGTTGACGAAGGCGCTGTGGGTCGCCAGTTCACGCGTTAGCGCGGTTTCCGGCCAGCGTTCGATCTCGGCGGTAATGACGCTGTTCTGATACGGCACCGCCTCGGGCTCGGCATCGATGCCGACGGGGTAAACGGCGATGCCCAGCGGTTCGCCGGCCTGGCGCAGCATGCGCCCCAGCTGGCCGTTGCCCAGTACGCAAACTGGCTTCATGCGTCCTCCCGCGGATCGGGGTGGTTCAATACCTCTTCGGTCTGCGCCCGACGCCAGTCCGCCAAACGCTGCGCCAGCGCGGAGTCGTGCAGCGCCAGGATCTGCATCGCCAGCAGCCCGGCGTTGGCGGCGCCGGCTTTGCCGATCGCCAGCGTGCCCACCGGAATGCCGCGCGGCATCTGTACGATGGAGTACAGGCTGTCTACGCCGCTCAGCGCGGCGCTTTGCACCGGCACACCCAGCACCGGCACCAGGGTTTTCGCCGCCAGCATGCCCGGCAGGTGCGCCGCACCGCCGGCGCCGGCGATGATCACGTCAAAGCCGTTGGCGGTAGCCTGCTCGGCGAAGCTGAACAGCTTGTCCGGCGTACGGTGGGCGGAAACGACTTCGACATGGAAGGGGACTTCGAGCTGGGTCAGGACTTCGGCGGCGAACTGCATGGTGGCCCAGTCACTTTTCGATCCCATTACAATTGCGATTTTCGCCCCGGTAGTGGCGGCTGAAGCGGCGTTGGCTCCCATGGGTGTAAGGCTCCTGTGATTTGTCTGGCGTCGGCTGAGGGCCGAATGAGGGCGTAGAGCATACCATGAGCGCACGGCGAGGAAAACGGTTGCGTCGCCGGTTTTCACCGCCGAAAGCGCGAATTTTCACTCGCGCGCCAGTCCGGGGCTCAGAATGGGAATTGGATCAGCTCGACGGCGTCGGCGCTGACTTTGACCATCGATCCTTCGACGTGCCAGGCGCCCAGCACCGCGCGATGGGCTTCGCCGTTGCTCAACGCCAGCCGGTGCACCGCCGGGCGATGGGTATGGCCGTGGATCATCCAGTGCACGTCGTGGCGCAGCATCGTCTGTTCGACTGCCTGCGGGTTGACGTCCATGATGGCTTCCGACTTGTACTGGTTGGATTGCTGGCTGCGGGCGCGCATGTTGGCGGCGATCTTCAGTCGCCAGCGCAGCGGCAGCGCCAGGAACAATTTTTGAATCAGCGGGTTGTGCACTTTACGGCGGAATTGCTGATAGGCCTGATCGTCGGTGCACAGGGTGTCGCCGTGCAGGATCAGGATCCTGCGGCCGTACAGCTCCAGCACTTTCTCTTCCGGCAGCAGCTGCATGCCGCTGGCGCGGGCGAAGCGCTTGCCGAGCAGAAAATCGCGGTTGCCGTGGATGAAGTAGCAGGGCACGCCGGCCTGTTGCAGCGCTTTCAGCGCCGCGGCGATCTCCGCGTGCAGCGGCTCGGGATCGTCGTCGCCGATCCAGGCTTCAAACAGGTCGCCGAGGATGTACAGCGCGTCGGCGTGAACTGCTTCGCGCCGTAAAAAACGCAGAAAACCGGCAGTGATTGCCGGTTCCTGTGCGCACAAGTGCAGATCTGCGATGAACAGCGTACTCATGCAGCCGCGATTACTCGCTGACGGTCACGCTGTTGATCACGACGTCTTCTACCGGTACGTCCTGGTGCATGCCGCTGCGGCCGGTTTTCACGCCTTTGATTTTGTTGACCACGTCCATGCCTTCAACCACTTCAGCAAACACGCAGTAGCCCCAGCCCTGCACGTTTTCGCCGCGGAAGTTCAGGAAGTCGTTGTCAGCCACGTTGATGAAGAACTGTGCGGTGGCGGAGTGTGGATCGTTGGTGCGCGCCATTGCCAGGGTGCCGATGGTGTTTTTCAGACCGTTGTTGGCTTCGTTCTTGATGGTCGCGTTGGTCGCTTTCTGGTTCATGCCCGGCTCGAAACCGCCGCCCTGGATCATGAAGCCGTTGATCACACGGTGGAAGATGGTGTTGTCGTAGAAACCGGCGCGGCAGTAGTTCAGGAAGTTTTCAACGGTAACCGGCGCTTTGTCAGCAAAGGTCTTGATAACGATATCGCCGTGATTGGTGTGGAAAGTAACCATAGTTTTAATCCTAACAAGGTGAAGTGAGACGTCACGTAAAGCGAGTGAACATTCAGACCGCCCTTATAACATATCCGCCCCAGCGAGTCAGCAGCGGCTCAACCGTGCACTGTCTGTGGTAATTGCATTTATGTTATATTATAACAATTGCGCCAGCCGCCGAATTTCGCGCATTTTATTCGCGTGAAATCAGCAAAGCATGGCCTTAACCTTGCAATAGATCAGGCTTCAGGTTTCAATACGCTACCGGGCGGAAAACCTGAAGCCCGGTTATCTTTTTTGTTATCACGCACACCACGGAATCTCCCGATGCTAAAGATTTTTAATACCCTGAGTCGTCAAAAAGAGGAATTCAAACCCATTCATGCCGGGAAAGTGGGCATGTACGTGTGCGGGGTAACCATCTATGACCTGTGTCACATCGGCCACGGTCGTACCTTTGTCGCTTTCGACGTGGTGGCGCGTTACCTGCGCTACCTCGGCTATTCGCTGAACTACGTGCGCAACGTCACCGACGTGGACGACAAAATCATCCGCCGCGCGGCGGAAAATCATGAAACCTGCGACCAGCTGACCGAACGCATGCTGGCGGAAATGCACGCCGACTTCGACGCGCTGCTGATCGACCGCCCGGATCAAGAGCCGCGCGCGACCCAGCACATCGCCGAGATCATCGAGATCACCCAACGCCTGATCGATCGCGATCACGCCTATGTGGCCAGCAACGGTGACGTGATGTTCTCCATCGACAGCGATCCGCAATACGGGCTGCTGTCGCGTCAGGATCTGGATCAGCTGCAGGCCGGCGCGCGCGTAGAGATCGACGACGTGAAGCGCAACCCGATGGACTTCGTGCTGTGGAAGATGTCCAAACCGGGCGAGCCAAGCTGGCAGTCGCCGTGGGGGCCGGGCCGTCCGGGCTGGCACATCGAATGCTCCGCCATGAACTGCAAGCAGCTGGGCACCCACTTCGATATCCACGGCGGCGGTTCCGATCTGATGTTCCCGCATCACGAGAACGAGATCGCACAGTCGAGCTGCGCCCACGACGGCCCGTACGTCAATTACTGGATGCACTCCGGCATGGTGATGATCGACAAAGAGAAAATGTCCAAATCGCTGGATAACTTCTTCACCATTCGCGACGTGCTCGGCCATTACGATGCGGAGACGGTGCGTTACTTCCTGATGTCCGGCCACTATCGCAGCCAGCTGAACTACAGCGAAGAGAACCTCAAACAGGCGCGCACCGCGCTGGAGCGCCTCTATACCGCGCTGCGCGGCACCGATGCCGACGCCGCGCCGGCCGGCGGCGAAGCGTTCGAAGCCCGCTTCCGCGAAGCGATGGACGACGACTTCAACACCCCGGAAGCCTATTCGGCGCTGTTCGATCTGGCGCGCGAGGTTAACCGCCTCAAGGGTGAAGACATGGCGGCGGCCAACGGCATGGCGGCGGAACTGCGTAAGCTGGCGAACGTGCTCGGCCTGCTGCAGCAGGAGCCGGAGCAGTTCCTGCAAGGGGGCGCTCAGGTTGACGACGGCGAAGTGGCGGAGATCGAAGCGCTGATCAAACAGCGTAACGAAGCGCGCGCCGCCAAGGACTGGGCGCTGGCGGATGCTGCCCGCGATCGGTTGAACGAGATGAACATCGTGCTGGAAGACGGCCCGCAGGGCACCACCTGGCGCCGCAAGTAATCCGGCCGCAGGGAAAAACAAAAAAGGCGCTGAATTCAGCGCCTTTTTCTATGGCTGCGGGTTAGGGTTTAACCGTGACCTTGCCGCCGTTGAATTCCACCACCTGATCGGCGACGATCTTGCAGCGTTTGCGGGTTTCGACCTTGCCGTCGACTTTCACCTGCCCTTCGGCGATGACTTCTTTGGCGGCGCCGCCGCTTTCACACCAGCCCTGGAACTTCAGCAGATCGCACAGTTCGACGTGGGGATGATTGTCCAGATTGAAAATTTCCATACTGCCTTACTTATTTAGGTTGAACGTCGTGATATTCCTCGCAGGCCTGCAAGGTATTTTGGATCAGTGTAGCAACGGTCATCGGGCCGACGCCACCCGGCACTGGGGTGATGTAGGCGGCGCGCTCGCTGGCGGCGTCGAAATCGACATCGCCCACCACTTTACCGCTTTCCAGACGGTTGATGCCGACGTCCACCACGATGGCGCCCGGTTTGATCCAGTCGCCCGGAATGAAGCCCGGCTTGCCGACCGCCACCACCAGCAGATCGGCGTTCTCGACGTGATGACGCAGATTCTTGGTGAAACGGTGGGTGACGGTGGTGGTGCAGCCGGCCAGCAGCAGCTCCATGCTCATCGGGCGGCCGACGATGTTGGAAGCGCCGACCACCACGGCGTTCAGGCCGTAGGTATCGATGTTATAACGCTCCAGCAGGGTGACGATGCCGCGCGGCGTGCACGGGCGCAGCTTAGGCGCGCGCTGGCACAGGCGGCCGACGTTGTACGGGTGGAAGCCGTCGACGTCTTTGTCCGGGTGGATGCGTTCCAGCACCTTGACGTTATCGATGCCGGCCGGCAGCGGCAGCTGTACCAGAATGCCGTCGATTTCCTCATCGGCGTTCAGCTGGTCGATCAACGCCAGCAGCTCGGCTTCACTGGTGGCAGCGGGCAGATCGTAGGAGCGGGAAAGGAAGCCGACTTCATCGCAGGCGCGGCGCTTGCTGGCGACGTAAATTTGCGAAGCCGGGTTCTCGCCGACCAGCACAACCGCCAGCCCTGGGGCGCGTTTGCCGGCCGCCAGACGTTGTTTCACTTGCTCAGCCACTTCGTTTCTAACCTGCTGCGCAATCGTTTTACCATCAATAATCTTTGCTGACATCAGTGTGGAAATCCATCAATTAAGAAAAGCGGGGATGCCGCTATTCTGGCAGAAGCTGAGCGCGCTGTCAGGCGCAGAATCACCCTCGCGGCCGTTGCCGACGCCGATTTACGCTTTTTTTATTGCCGGCCTCAGGATCCTCTACGTCATTTTTACCTGTATTTGGATACGCTGGGGCCGTTCACTGGGCGAAAGAGGGCAGGATCATGAGAACGATAACCCGGCTTTACCCGTTGCATCATCAGCCTGACGAGCAACCGACGGAGCCTAAACATGTGGGGGAAACGGTGTTCGATTCTTCACTGCATCCGGCGGACAGCGCGCAACTCACCGCGTTGCACCAGCTCGGCAAGCATGAGGCGGCGCCATCGTGGCGGGCACGCCTGAATGCGCTGTGGCGGAAGTTATGCGCATGAAGGGCTGCGCCTGGGCAGGCTGCACGCTGTTGCTGGTTTGGGCATCGGGGAGCCAGGCTTCTTTAAACAGCGCCCGCCCCGACGCCACACTGGGGGAAAGGGTGGCGGCGACCTGCAACGCGCGGGTGGTTGAGCATGCCGATTGGGGCGACATCGCCGCAGTCGTGCAGTCCGTTCGCCTTTGCCGGTGGAGGGAGGTTGGGCGGCGGTGGTCTGAACGCGCGCCGATTTACGTAGGTGTCGGCCTGGTTCAGCATGGCGGCGCTCGGTTGACGGGAACCCTCGCCGCGCGGGCGCTGGCGGAAAAAACGCCATAAAGCACGGCCGCCGCCGTAACGTCATGAAAAGGCATTGACTCGCTAACCTCTGACCGTATAATCCCAACCCGCAGCCGCAGGTTGCCGCATCTCAATGCGCCCTTAGCTCAGTTGGATAGAGCAACGGCCTTCTAAGCCGTAGGTCATAGGTTCGAATCCTATAGGGCGTGCCATTTTCAAATCAACTCACCTCTACTGAATTCGCTTTTTATCCTTTATACTCCCTGAAATTACTGAATTTTTCTGTCACGAGCTCTATCGAGGTCAACTCAGTTATATCCAAATCAAGTGGTATCTGGGGGCCTTTGAGGGGGCTCATCTCGTTCAATGGAAATTAGGGGCCCCTTTATGCCACTAAATGCACGACAGATTGATACTGCAAAACCCAAAGAAAAAGAATACAAGCTCACTGATGGCGGTGGGTTGTATTTGTTGGTAAAGCCTAACGGTGCGAAGTACTGGCGCTTGAAGTACCGTTTTTTAGGGAAAGAGAAAAAGCTTTCTATCGGTGTTTATCCTGATATCTCTCTGGCCGACGCTCGCCTGAAACGCGAGGAGGCTCGGAAGATCATCGCCTTAGGCGGTGATCCTGGAGAAGAAAAGAAAGCTGAGAGGTTGGCTAAAAAAGCCAATGTCGAAAATACCTTTAAAGCTATTGCACTGGAATGGCATGGCTACAAGCGGCCTAACTGGTCGAAAGGCTATGCTGACGATCTGATGGAGGCGTTCGAGAACGATATCTTCCCTGATATTGGTAAGCGCCCTATTGCTGAGATCAAGCCTCTTGAAGTGCTCAGCACACTACGTAAACTCGAAAAGCGAGGTGTGCTCGATAAGCTGCGTAAAATCCGTCAGGCCTGCAATCAGGTATTCCGCTATGCCATCGTCACCGGCAGAGCTGAAACAAACCCTGCCTCTGAACTGGCAAGTGCTTTAACTGCACCTAAATCCACCCATTATCCCCACCTGTTAGCTGATGAACTCCCTGATTTCTTACAGGCTCTTGCTGCGTATTCTGGTAGCCCGATCACCCGACTTGCTACTCGGATTCTGATGTTAACAGGTGTTCGTACTGTCGAACTTCGCCAGGCTGAATGGAAAGAGTTTGATTTCGATAAACGTGTTTGGGAAGTGTCGGTTGAAAGGATGAAGATGCGTCGTCCGCATCTGGTCCCGCTATCCGATCAAGTTGTGGCATCACTTCGTGAGATCCAGGCAGTGACGGGCCGTTACAACCTGGTGTTCCCAGGCCGTAACGACATTACGAAACCGATGAGTGAAGCGAGTATCAATCAGGTACTGAAAAGGATTGGGTATCATGGGAAGGCGACAGGACACGGTTTCCGGCACACGATGAGTACTATCCTGCATGAACAGGGCTATAACACAGCTTGGATCGAGTTACAGCTTGCGCATGTGGATAAGAACACCATTCGTGGCACTTACAACCATGCACAGTATCTGGAGCAGCGCAGGGAGATGTTGCAGTGGTATGGGGATTATGTGGACAGCTTAGAATTCGGTGGGAATGTGGTTCATGGGAAGTTTGGGGGCTGAGCCTAAGTTAACGTGATTTTTCTTAATTAGATCAACAGTACTAGCGAAAGTGCTGGCACTGTTGGTTTCAGCGGCAACTTGTTTTTTTGTTTCAGTGGGATAATGGAAGATAGCAGGTCATGGTGTAGAATAACCAACCATTATCCCTAGGAAATGAATGTCATTCAAATGCAGAAAACTGCTAGCTGTCTAATTTTAGACCGAGAATGATTAAGATTTCAGCTAGTGATCTTTCACATTCTGTTGCAATATGCGTAAAGTGTGCTCGAAGGTTTCCATGGTTAGTTCGCGCTTCAGAAATGGCTTTTTTCTTCTTTTCAGTAGATGCATGACCGCGCACTTCCGTGCGTAGAGCGTGCAGTTTCTGCATTGGTTGAACGAGTGTTTTAGCGTGTTCTTCTGTTGTTCCTTTTGCAATAAGTGCTTCTTGAAGTAAGCGTAGAGATCCCCACTTGGCTTCAATGATTCGGCCCCCATGTTTCGCGATCTCGCTTAGTGGCTTTTGTAAAAAGCCTTCAACTAGATACTGATCGAGAGCAAGCACTTCATCACCCCATTCCTTAACCGAATCCGTTGCTGGATACTGAACAGCATCACTCAGAGTTGTACCTCGTGACTTCCACCAAGATGGCGGATTTTTGTCCATAACTAAAATCGTATGTTTTAGCACTCCCAACGGTTCATAGGACGAATCCCAATCCCCTACAATATCCGTCTGAAATGCACGCTCTGAAATCGTTCCCTTTGGCCATTCGTTGAAGGATTGCCAATAGATCTGCTCTTCATAGGGTAATTTTGCCAAATCACCAATATATGCATGAACCTGCCCAGCCTCATTAATGTCGTAGGATTTTAAATACCATGCATTACGGCAAGCTATGCTTCTATCTTCGAAGGTAAATTTTTCTGGATCGGCCTTGAAGCGATGCAAAACCTCTGACCTAAAAAAACGGGTGAAACTTCCCAAGGTAGCTCGGATTTCTGAAAGTAGTTAGATATAGAACTTGGGCTGCAAGATGTTTCAACATTACAGTTGTTTTTACGATCAAAAATTTTGAAAGTTGCGTATTTTCTCCTGGATGGATTCTCTTCATCCTTCCATGCTTTGACCAGATCGCGCAAGGACAATTGTGGACGTACGATCATAACACCATTGCAATAGCTGGCTTCACTATTAATTCCGCCGTGATAAAATAGACCCTCTTCTTCTTTATTGTATCTGTTGATATCTCCCCAGCCAGCGAAGTTACCCCATTTGACACGGGTGAAGTCAAATTTCAAGACAAGGCACGCTTTGGATAGCGTCATATATGTATCCAAATCCTTTCTTTGTATCGTGACAACATCCAGGTAATTAAAAAGTGTTGGTACCTTGTGTTGGGTAATCTTGATTACATCCTCAATATCACCTCGAGAGTCAAGACGACAATAAGCATTGCGTTCGGCTACATAGTGCAAATCAAGGCTATGCACAAGTTTCTGACTTAGTTCAATGGTGGGACGACCCTCTATAACACCATCAAATCTACGGCGAAAAATGAGAGATTCTCCACCTTTAAAGACGTTGTAACCATCTAGTGGTGGTTCAAGGTATATTTTATGTCCTTGGCCACCGCCCCATGATTTTTGAATCTTCCAACAATCGTCTATATCTATGCGCATGTTTTGCAGTGAATCTCCATCTGCCTGAGCAACGTTTTTTGCTAGGGCCAGTGCTCCGTGAATCAAAATGCTACTTCCGCTTGCGTAGATGACGATTTCATCATTTTTAGTGTTTTCTTTCAGATAGTTAATTGAATCTTCAGCCCCTAAAAGCCAGGAAACCTCATCATTTTGAGGCTTTTCCGAAACAGCATGAAGATCTGCAAATTTAAATGGACGCATGAGTTAAATTAATTTCCTTTTAGTCATCTTAAAATTGTCTTCAATTTACACGTTGGTCATCCGGTCTATCACAATCAACAGAGCAAGCTTCAAACAAATACGACACCTGTGGCGATTGTTTCACTGAATCTGTTATAGCTACCATTTCGATGCAATGTACGGACTTGCCAAGAGTAAAACGCTCGCAGTGTCCCGTTATCTGTTGCGCTACTCTCCCGGTATGCAGTGCCCCGCGATATGAGGGCTGACCCACAATTACCTTGAAACTGCCATGGCTTTGCTGGGCCCCATCCCGCGTTCCAGTAGTAAAAATCTGCGATGACCTGACCCCCTACCTTAGCTTGTAGCCGCCCATCATGCGGTGTAATTTCAATCATATTTACCGCTCCTGGCATCGTCGGCAAAAATAGTCGGGATGGATACAGATCATGTTGAAGGTATCCTATCCGATCAAAATCGAGCGTTCCGGCTAGGGGCCAAGCCTCGCAGTCTTTATTCACTAACTGTTTGAAAGTTGGTGGAACGATTAGAGTTGTTGTACTGAGTTCATCAGTAGCTTGGCTAGAAAGCATCTCTCCACACGTCCAGAAGGATTCGATATGGGCTGCCAAGTCGGCTTCTTCCAAACCGCCGTTTACGGTTTGTGACCATCGCATAATCGACACTTCTACACACCGTTCCTCCGACATTACGATGGGCGAGCTAAAAGCTATTAGCTCGTCGCCAGGATTTTCCGCCTCGACTCGACCAAGGAGAGTACGCAATGAAATCTCGATCGCATTACTGTCACCGTTGAATTCAGTCAATGTCGGTAACCAGTCAGGACGCCTTGGCCGAAGAAAGGCCAAAGTTGGATGAATCGGCAGTGCCAAAAGAGATTTCTGATCCGTCAACTCCGCTGGTATCTTCCAAATGTGTGTGGCCACAGCTAACGTGCGAAGGTAAGCGGAAATAACGCGAAGAGCGGTTCGAGTTGAAAAATGACTGGAAAAACCATCACCTAAGGGGCGAATGAAATATCCTGCATCCCCTTGGTACGGAGCATCCGGATATGACGCCCGGTTTTTTGTCCACTCGAAGGCCATTTGTCGAACAAACGGAAAACTGGTAAAATCTTCAAGCCTACTTATGGTCGTCCGGAATATTTTTGGCAAATCCACGCCTTGAACGCCATCAAAGTCATCAGGAATAATGAAATCTTCTGGGGCAACTTCCAGAACCGCATAGTTGACTTGAATTGGTAGCCCAAAATTATTCACCAGCAGATCTGAAAGTGGAGAGGGTAGAATAATATTTTTAGCCAACTCTATAGTGGGAGAGTAGTTGAACTCTTTTATTGCCATCCAGAAGATGCACAGCACTTCGACAACTTCAGCTTCAAGCTTGCGTGAACGCAGTAAGTGAAGTAGTGAGGATTCGGTTTCCGCCTTTGTCGCAGGTTCTCCCAGTCGAGCCGCAATTTCCTGCATAGTCCACCACCGGGCAGACGTAGATGGCCACCCAAGACGGGCAAGAAGAATGTGAAGGTCGTTCATTGAACCTCCAGGGAGTTAGGTAAAACCAGCTCTAACATCCAGCGAGGTGGTTCCAAAGGCAAGGTCCGAGTATCCTCAATCACGCAATTGACCATCGTCTCTGCGAATTTCACAGCCTCTTCTATACGGTTCTGCTTGATGTATAAATAGACCATGAGCTCCGACGGGGCAAGGCGTGACGGTTCTGGGTCATCGAACATGCTATATGTCGTTTTTGTCACAAATTCATCACAGCGTTTCGAATAGTATTGAGCGACTAGCTCGAGTCTGTTACAGGTCTTTTCTTCTCTCTCCATGTAGCCAATCCATCCTCCACTGCGGATCTGAGCATGTACAAGATACTTCCATGCCGCTGGCAAGCCACTTAATTTTCGTTTTGCTTGAAAAGCTATCTCAGACAGAGATAGTGCTTCTCTCATCCATCTGTTATCTGAAAAAAGAACCTTATCAAGCTCAACGAGTAAATCTCGCCCCCTCTTTTGGCTTTCCCAGTACTGGTACCAAGTCCGAAGAAGCTCCGGTCGTTCTTTATAATATGGCTCCAGACTTTTGAGTAAGTCTTCTAATTGTTCAGGTTTAAAGACCGTGACGTCTCCGTCATAAGGTTTGTTGTCAGTGTCACTGCCTGAGCTTTCTTGGCGCTGTAAACAACCAATATCCCATCCAGTATGCTCTTCAAGAATACGAAGCCGTTCGGAAGCGCTTGCACAGCCATCCTGCACAAGTTGTTTCAGGGCATCACGTATTTCGGGGTGAAGGCCAGTGCGTAACAGAGCATCCAGTGGCCACCCTTCGATGATTCCCTGTTTGATGTAGGTTTGCATGCTACTTTCGGCCAGAGCCCAGTCACCCGAACATGTATGCTCTTCCAATTTTATCACCAGTGCGGAAGGCTTAAGCTTAGCTAGCAGCCGATCAGCTTCAGTAAGAACATGCCTTGTGCCCTTGCCATCTGTGTAATTCAGAACATGGTGGATTTGCGGTGCAATTTGGCTAAGTAATCGACAGGCTTCCTTCGGCGCAACATCGGCCAGATAAGCGATGGCATCTACCGTATTATTTAGTGTTGGATCTTTGCGATGCCCATATCCGGTTGTCAGCTCCCATGTCTGTGTACAAAGTTCACGAGCATCAGAAGTAAGGCGATGCTCGATCGCAATTGAGCAGAGTTGTAATGGTATCTGAAGATGGATGCTGGTCTCATTTTGAATGTCTGCATCAAGCAATAGACGCTGAGCGCGAATGAATGTCACAGCGGCTTCGTATGCCATTTTTGTCAGCGATCCGGCTGTGTATTGAGTGCGGAAAGATGTGCTATCGAACCAAGTGCATTGCAAGGCTGCATCAATAGTCTCAGGGGAAAGTTCCACATCACTAATACCAGTTAGTAGAACACTACCAAGATGAATATCGCAAGCGATACGGTGTAGTGCTGCTTGGAGATCCCCGGCAGCTGAGTTTCTATCATAACTCTGCCTGAATCTCCGAAATTCAATAGGTTCGAGTAATTCATATAGCACATGGAAATCGATGAATTCACCGCGCCACCAACGTTGAGCTATTTGTGCACCAATGGCGGACAGGGCATTGAGGTAATCAGTAATATTTTCTCTATCTTCATAGACAGGGGCTTTGATGTACTCGAAGTTTGATTGCCCCTCCGCAATCATACAAAGACTTAGATGTACAGCGCCAAATAGCCAGTGGTGCGTTAGCGCCGCCAAGTCATCTGTGCGCTCATAGTAGTTGCCCTTCAGCCAATTCACCGGAACTGGCTCGTTCGAAGGCGTTGAGGTTTTCGTAAGAGCAGCCTCTATCGCAGCCACAAATGGAGTTCTGACCAGTACATTGAAGTCTTCGCGCTCGGTAACATCTACCCCCGCTTTTGCTGCTGCGCGAATGCAAGCATCGCTGATGATACGTTTTTTATGGCTATTGGATAGCGAAGCAGCAACAGCCATTAAGTCGTCCAAATTGCCTTCATCAACCAGCATTTGAACTCGAGGCAGCCATGCAGCCGGCCGATTTCGCTCTACCAACCACGCGAGTTTCTCAGGAGTGGCCCCTATAACGCCGAGTTGCGCGAATGCACTGGCCAGAAATGTAAACTCATCAGAGCCCGTCCTTGAGTTATATTTGCGGGAGAACTGGTTCAAGCCCTTGAAACGGTGCAGCACTTCTTCACCACAGGTTTCAGCCAGAACTTGATCACCTCGCGAGTGTAAGGCCAGACCAAGCGCTGCAACATTCAGGATGTCCGTTTCGTGCCTGGACGCAACAGCCTCGCGTATGACGCTTTCTTCTGCCGCCAGAGTTAACGTAAATGATATGAGCCTGGCAAAGTCGTCGTCTTGCATTTGGAACTGGCTACCATCGACCATGCGAGACTTTAAGTGTGCCAGGCGATAGGCATCTGCAAATTTTGCGGTTTCAAGTGCAGCAACCAGAGCGTCAGATAGTAGTGTGTCGAAGAGCGATTTGGGATAACCTTCTTCTAAGCGGCGCATGATCCAGTCACGGGTAATACCTGTGATGAGATTGGTGGGCTTGCCCATTTTCGCTTGAACCGTCCATAACCAGTTCACACGTAGTGAACTGGGAGCCAAGCGCTCAAGCCAATCTGTTACCGCAGGCATCAGTTCATTAATCCGAGCCTCGTAGCCTGCGGTTGCGCGCACGAAAACAGCCAGACTCTCATGAAAGACCTTCAAACCAGCTGCTGATGAGTGAAGTAAATGTTCCACTTTGCCGACTTCAGGATCCGCCAGCTTGATGATCGCTGTGATCTCTGAGAAGGCAGTTTTTGGCCAAAAAAACGGAAAGGCGCAGATGAGTCTTAGTGTGTCCTTCTGGCTTGGGGGAAGATGCTCCCACAACGATGCATAGTAGAATTTGGCGTCTTTGCTCAAGTCCCCCTTCAACTGCTCAACATCCCAGCGGGATAATTTATGACCGGCATGTTCCAGTTCCGCTGTCGCGTATATAACGTGAAGAGGGTGGCCGTTTGTTCTGTTGCGGAGTGCAGATGCTGCATCTTGCAGTTGTTCTTCGGCTTGCCGCTCATCCTCGAAATGACTTGTAAGCTTGCCCTCTTGGAGTGCTCTACGAAGGTAGGAAAGAACTGCATTCTCAGACATTGCCGGTAAGGTTCGCCATTCGGCCTTTGGAGCAAATGCAAGCAGGTCCGTTGGCAACTGGGCGTCATTTACCGGCTGAGTACCGACGAGCAACACCATATTGTCCGGGCAGGGAATTACCTGAGAGAAAAGGTCGTCAAGCGGTCGTTTGTCTTCAGCGTTGATACGCCAGACATGATCCAAGCCATCGATAATGAGCACGAATGGCTTACCCAGTGCTTTGTAGTGGGTAGCGCATGCCTCCAATTGCGTATGTAAGCCTCCACTCGTCTTCGGAACATCTCCGTGGAACTGTTGGATCTGTGCCTGAATGGATTGCTCGACAACATAGCTATTGAGCCTGTCACGACCACGCTCCGTTGTGGACAAAAAGTAGTGATGGCGTACCGTTGGGATGCCTTGTTCTGCGAGCGTGTCGCACAGTGCACTCAGATAGGTACTCTTTCCCCGACCAGGTGGACCTGTCAGCACGATTGCCTTCCCTGTGGCGTTAATTATGCTCTGGACAAATTCTTGATGAAACGTCTCGTCAGGAACCTCATACCCTTTTGGAACGACAAAGTCCTCTGGCAGCGGTGTCGGCGGTGAGGCTCGCAGGATAGTGCGGAGTTCGGTCTGTGTGATCCAACCGTTCGGTGCCGGGGTGTTCTTTTGTGTCGCCCAGTTCAGGGCTATATTTTTGAGGGTAGCTATACCCTCAGCTGTACCATGCAGTCGAAGACGTGCATCAACATCATGCTCCAATGCGATGTAGCCCTTATCGCTGTGTTGAATGCGTAATTGGTTGAAAAACGCTTCGCATTCCTCAATGCTACCGAGTTCAGTTTCTACTCTGGAGCGCTGAGGCTCAGGGATCTTGGAAAAATGAATCCTATCTAGCCCCAGACAAGCTTCAATAGCTGCATCAGGCCGGCGGTTCGTTATTAGAGAGATTTCACCAATACGTGCTGGATCGAGTTGTTTGAAAGCATCGAACCATTTACGTAGCATCGATCTAGACCGCTCCGTTTTGCCCGTTTTCTCTAGCATCCAATCCCAAGACAGGGGATGCTTGTCAGCATCCGGGGTGAACTTGATCTGCTGAAGATCAACGAGGCCATCACTTCGTTCGATGACAATGTCATCAAGGCCCTGTGGTGCTTCGTTTTCATTATCGCACTCAAATTTCACGCGGCTATAACGCACCGGTGCATCAAGCCAATCGCACAGGACCTTAAGACCCTGGCGATTTTGATAAATATAACCAGCTGCCGTGATGGCAGTTTTCTTAATATGTTCACTCATAGCGTCAAGTTATGCTTAGTTCGGTTCTGATCCATGTATCCAGGGTGTTTACAGGCACAAAATGGGTCGGAACAGGATATGGCGGATGAACCATCCAGTAATACACATCGCGGCTCACATAGAGTTCAATATTTCTGAAAGGAACATCTTTTGGCAGTGGCCACTGGAGAAGATTCAGCAATTTTGAACGGTGAGTATCGAGAAATTTTCGGCGGCCTAAGATACGACTAAACTGTCCTGTCTTGTCATTCTCTGCCTTGCCAAATATCCGATCACGAAGACGACGACTATCTTTCATCGTATATGGTGGCTGGTTGTACTTGCACTCTACCGTCACGAGCAAATTATCTTCCGGCCAGTATGCGAAGACATCGAAGTCGCCAACGTCATCAAATTTCTCCCCACGGAATCGTCTAAAGAAATCGATACCTCGCAGAACATATGGTGTATGTCTGCGAAAAATCTCCTCTGTACGAAGCTCGAGGCGCTTTTCAATGCTTTCCTTAACATCGCGAATGACGGGCTTAACATGAGGCCAATCAAATTCTGCTGGCAAATAACCGTCTCGTACCGCCGACATCCAAATATACATTGCCCGGCTTGCTGATTCGGCCCCCCAACGCAGGTCGGTACCATCAATTACCAGCGGCTTAATTGTGTATCGATCGATTCGCTTGTTCCGCTCCCAGTATGGGATATCTCCCTCATCGATATCCCGTCCAGCAAGTCTACGAACACCTGCTTCCGAAAGAGTCAGAAAAGCAACGATTTTTTGGGCCTCAGAATAGTCAAGTCTATCGATACTGTCAGCCAATCCTTGCGCGAGGCGATCCGGTGTAGCAACATAAGACAGTGAAAGTTCGTCGCTAAACCCATATCGTTGAGCTTGCGATAAAACAGCGAGGGCAGTGAGCATGTTCTGCAGTTCGAAGCCCAGGTCGGTTATAAAAGCCTCTTTGAGTTTCTCTGATGACAGTAAATCTTCTGATTCACCTTCTACCGCATCTTTGTCATTTGCACCGAGTCCCAGTCTGGATTTTGCGTTCTCCCTTGCAAAAACAGCTTTACGATCATCAAAACCTGCCGAATAGAAAACTTCAGGAATATACGAGTCGTCGATTTCAACTCCCCCCACATCTATGCCATTGTGAAGGGCATCACTGGCACCAGTCAGCACCATGAACCAATCCACCAAACCTACTAACTCCCGTAGTACATCCTCTGTAACGTCATCTACACCGTTTGAAGATAAACTGACGGTCTTTTCCAACAGATATCGATAATGCCGAGCCTTATCTCCGAATTCTTTGCATGCCTGTTCAATCGCATCAAGTCTGTCGTACTCAACTTCATGAGCAAGACTCTGACGGGTTCGTTGAATTTTCGTTCTCTCGGTAACAAGGAGAGCATCGTGTTGTTCAATGAATGCCTGCAGAAGCTGCTGCCTATCAAATGCTGCAAGTCGACTCTCGATATGAAGACGCATGCGGGTACTGGAAGGATCAATCCTGGCCTTGGCATCTGACAGTTCATATCGGCCAGGAACAAGGCCAAGCTCCATGATTTCTGCAGCCAGTCGCCTGCGTGCAAGTTTGTAATCGGTGGGTGAAGGAATTATAGGATGCACGTAGTCTGGGACATCAATATTCCGGGCAATAACTCTCAAATGATAACGGGCAGCTTGTGATGCTCTGTTAGTAAACCGTTGCGCAAAGTCATTGGGCATCTTCAGACTACATGCAGCATGACATTTTTCTATTGTTTCCAGTAAGCAACGAACCTCGAAGGAGCCATCTTTGGCAAGGTTGAGCCCGGCAAGCACTGCGCGTGCATCAACTTGAACGTGAAATAAACCGGGGTTGTTGGAGTCCGCGTTGACTGAAGTGACCACCTGCATAAATTCGTCTAAAGAAGAAGGAATCTCTTCAGCTTCAACAAGACTGGATGGATCCGGTAAGCAGGAAAACAAGACATGTGGTTGTCTAAATAGCAAGATATCAGACATCATTTCGCTACAGCGGTAGCTACAGTCTGCTAAAAGTTGGGCAAAAAGGTCTATCAGGCGACCATCTTCGGTGCGAAGTTCTTTGGGGATTTCAATTAATGTTTGAACGGTACAGGAGCCAACCGATGTTGAATATGCAATCGCTTTGCGATTGCGAGATGCGAGCCGAATAACTCCTTCAGTTGAAGGGCTCAGTGTCCAGCCGATAGAACTGTCTGGAAATACCTTCGGTGCATACGACCAGAAGTCTGTCAGTACCTTAAAGCGCCAAGAGGTACCCCAGTGAGGATCTAGTCCGATAAATGTAGGGGATATAGCTCCTTCGACAAGTACTCCATGCGTGTCTTTGAATGACGCAAACAGGTCTGCAGCTCCGCGGGAAAATGGGCTAAGAGAGCGGTTCTGAGCATCTGTAAATTTCCAATAGCGTTCTAATTCGTTGAGATCTTTAAGACTATCGAAAATTGTGATGAAATCCGTCAGCGGCAGCAAGCGGGTTGGGCTGGAGGGGATGTCGATGGAACTAAATGCAGTACCTGCGAGTGTCACGACAATAAGGATGTGAAGTTCATCGATTCCAGGTTCTTCCCCATCTCTGGATAGAGAAAGGAAACGCCCGTCACCAAGACGGAAGAAAATCGGCGAACCACGGCTTACCTTGGCGTATATGCTTTCCGCTACGTTTGACAGGCGATCATTCGATACGTGGTCACACATGCAAATGAGATATACCCCAGAATCACTAGGGATGATACAACTAATAGGCAGGTCTTTGCAGGCGGTACCGTCGACATATAGAGTCAGAGGCCCCATAAGGGTTCTTTGGAATCGTTCTGCGACGAACTCTGCAAGTTTCCTATGTGTAGAGGGGCTAACCCCAGTCAGATTTTTGTTGGCCCAATGGTCAATAATGAGGCTAGGAGCACTACGTACTGACATCGGCACCCATGTACCATCTTTTTCGAGCGCCAAGAAGGGCAGCGCCATACCTTGCATCACTGCATTTCCGAAAGCATCCGAGCTCAATGGTGCTTTAAAAGTGCCAAAATGAACATCAAACGCATATCCAGCCTTATCTCGCCAGTTCGCTAGCTCGTCACTGAGTTGATGAAACACTGTTCTACAAGCCAGCCAGAAGTCTTCGGGGACTATCTCAACATGAGCGCATTGTGCCTCGACAGTGGTAGTACTAATGGGAGCCTGAATCGACTCGATGATCCGTGTTTGCAGTGCAATGGCAAGATCCATATGGGCTTGTGCTTCAGGAATATGTGCGTAGGTAATACGGAATGCTTCTACAAAGTCAGGCGTCCTTTCAATACAACTGCCGTAGAACATCGGAGCGAACTCTTGGGCAAGGCGTACCTTGATTTGTCCCCAATCAGTCTCAGGGGAGAAATCCTCGAGCATCGGGAATTCAGGCCATGCTGCATACATTGCTTTCGTAAATGCTTTGAAATCTGCATAGCTATCAATGGACATGCCTTCCTGAGACTCACACGGAAGCTCCAAAAGAACACACCAGGCAAAAATGTGCTTTATCGGACTGCCAGTGTTAGCTGGCCACAGTTCAGAAGTACTTAAAGCAACGGCAACGTCGAGACTTTTATATTGGCGGAATAATCCCCGTACTGCTTCTAAGCCCTCATGGAAATGTGTTCCCTTATCGATGTCATCAGCCATTAATCCTCGAAATTTGGACATCTCGCGTAGCAAAAAATCGTAGTCAGTCTCCTGCGCTACCGATTTTCGTTCCCGCTTCTCCCGAGATTTTCTACCCACACCATATCCTCCATGTATAAATGTCGTAGTGAACCAGCTAGCATAGCTATCTTATTAAGAATGTTAACTTATTATCATGATTTTCCATTTCTCATATAAGCCGTGAGTATACCGAACTGAAAATTTAAAATTAACGATTATCTTAAGGTGTATTTTAAGCTGTTTCATGTGTAGTAATCACAAAAACAAGTAGCCGTGGAAAATCAAGAAACACATTAACAATGTAATAACCATTCGGTATTATAATGATTGTTATAATAATGAATGCATGCATGTAATCGGCCGCTATTGTCAGATATATAAGCCATTCTATTGAGCAAAAATCATTAGCATTCGCCTATATACCTATAAGCCCTTTAGAATAGCGTCTTATCTTGCATCAATCTGAATAGGGACGGAGTCGCCAATAGACTTTGGATGTCACTCGGGACGAAGTTTACGTGTTACCAACGGTAAACACAGGTATCTTTCATGACTCGGTCAATCCCAAAACAAACAAATTATTGCGATCGTGTTCGCATCGTGGACAATGTTTAATCATGAATTGCATGTATATCAACGAAATCAATAAATCTCATTAGATTATGGGGCATGGATGGACAGTAATACTCAAGGATTTACATCATACTGGCGTAACTCCTTAGCAGATGCCGAATCTGGCAAAGGGGCATTTGAGCATAAAGATGCAGATAAATTCACCCGGTGGATAGATATCACCACGGGACGGCTGGATGAAGAGAGCGCCCGTGCGTTCTTTGAGGGAGAAGGCGATACGGTTAAAACGGTCGAGGTGATATTGCGGCCAAAAGTCTGGAATCGTCTGCTAAAGCATGGCAAAGCGCGGACGGCAGGCGCGCCAGCTATCATTACACCATTGGTGACTTCAGCACTCCTGAACCGCGAAGGTTTCCTATTCCCCATAGCACCTGCCACTATCCCTCGTGACCTGCTCGAACCGCTTCCCAAGGGCACCTTCTCTATCGGCGAGATGGAGCAGTATGACAAATACAGAACGACGCACAGTTCATTCACCTTTGGTGTTGATGGCGAACAGGAACGGCGTGAAGAAACCGATGAACAGCGGTCAGAGCGGTGTGCCAGATATCAGCAGTTGTGGCAGAGGTACCTGACCGAGACAAACATTCTTTTGAAAAATGTGGCTGGAAAATGGGTTGACACCCACGAGCAATACGAATTGGCAGGATATGGCTATATTATTAAAGCCAACCAACCCGGTGGGGCCAGCATCCATATTCTTCCTCTGTACGATCATCTGTTGATGTGTAAAAAAGATGTTCCGCTACTATCTCGTTTTGCCTCGATGGCCAGGCCGCTTGTAGAGCCGCTACTTGCCGCTAATGTAAAATTCAGTGAGCGGCTGGGGCATTCCGGGGATGAGTTCCCGCTGGCTATGGCGCAGCGCGATGCTCTGAGCCATTACCTCACCCAGCAGCCGGGTGATATCCTCGCCGTCAATGGCCCGCCAGGAACCGGAAAAACCACTCTGGTTCTCTCTATTATTGCTACTGAATGGGCACGAGCGGCCCTTAATAAAACTGAGCCACCGGTAGTGATTGCTACATCAACCAACAATCAGGCTGTGACCAACATCATTGAAGCGTTCGGTAAAGATTTTGCCATCGGCAGCGGAACAATGGCTGGACGCTGGTTGCCTGAGCTGAAAAGTTATGGTGCTTACTTCCCGTCTTCGGGCCGTAAGGCCGAAGCGGTTAACAAATACCAGACGGATGACTTTTTTAATCGCGTTGAATCCCTGGAGTATGTTGAAGATGCGCGGGTATTTTATCTTGAAAGAGCGAGAATGGCGTTCCCATCGTCGGATTGCAGCTCGCCCGAACGTGTCGTGGCTCTTCTACATGACTGTTTAACCAAGCAGTACGCGCAGCTTAAGCAAATCGAGCTCGCATGGGACAGACTGAGCTGCATCCGCCAGGAACGGAATGCCATCAGCGAAGATCTTGACCAGTATATTCAGGACAAAAGTACGCTACTGCTCGGCAGCACGGATGAGATCACATTTTTAAACCAAGGTAAAAAGCAGTGGCAGCAATATCGCGCTAGCGAGTCGATGATATATGCGTTCTTTTCATGGATCCCTGCTATCCGTACTAAGCGCCATTATAAGATCAAGCTCTTCTTGGACGCTACGTTTGGCCCAAAAATGACCGAGTTCCAGGGGATTGTGCCGGAAGGAATAGACGCCTATATCGACGGTCTTATTGCTCAAGTACAAAAAGAGCAAAGCGGGTATCAACAGCAAATCGATCTTGCTCAGGGCGTTTCCCAACGTGAAAGTGAGGCTGCCCGATGTTGGCACGTTCTGCTCCAGTCATTAGGTCATACGGGCGAGGAGGAGTTTAGTTTAGCTGAAGCCGACGGGCTTGCTGATACACAAATCCGCTTCCCTGCATTCCTGCTCGCGACCCATTACTGGGAAGGGCGCTGGCTGATGGATATGAGCGCTATTGATAATCTTCAAAAAGAAAAAGGTCTTAAAGGGGCTAGAGCGATTAAGGCTCGCTGGCAGCGCAGGATGAAGCTCACCCCTTGTGTAGTGATGACCTGCTATATGCTTCCTCGTCATCTGGCCATCAGGGAACATGTTGGTGGGAAAACATTTGAGGATAGTTATTTATATAACTTTGCCGATCTGCTGATCGTTGATGAAGCGGGGCAGGTGCTTCCAGAAGTAGCAGCTGCTTCCTTCGCGTTGGCGAAAAAAGCGTTAGTGATTGGCGATACGGAACAGATTGCGCCTATCTGGAACAGTTTACCTGCCATTGATATAGGCAATATGGTGGAGGAGAAAGTCCTCCCTGGAGGCACTCAGGAAGAACTGACGGATGCCTATTCTCTGATATGTGATTCAGGTAAAAGCGCTGCGTCGGGTAGCGTAATGAAGATTGCACAGTTTAATTCTCGCTATCACTACGACCCGGATCTGGCGCGTGGGATGTACCTGTATGAGCACCGTCGTTGCTTCGATAACATCATCAACTACTGTAACGCGCTTTGCTACCATGGCAAGTTACAACCTAAGCGGGGGAACGAAAAAGAGACTCTTCTTCCGGCGATGGGCTATTTGCATATTGATGGTCTGGGTCAGCAGGCGAATGGTGGGAGCCGTTACAACACTTTTGAGGCTGAGACGATAGCCGCTTGGCTAGCTGTGCATAAAGAGGAAATAGAGCGTCATTACGGCAATTTGCTGCACAAAGTGGTAGGGATCGTTACGCCATTTTCGGCGCAGGTTAACGCCATCAAGGCCGCATTGCATAAGCTCAATATTAACTGTAACGGTGATGACGATTCGCTAACGGTTGGTACAGTGCACTCCCTGCAAGGAGCAGAGAGAGCGCTCATACTCTTTTCCCCCGTCTATTCCAAACATGAGGATGGTGGGTTTATCGATAGCGAAAGCAGCATGCTGAACGTTGCCGTCTCCCGGGCAAAAGATAGTTTCCTAGTCTTCGGTGATATGGATCTGTTTGAGATCCAACCGGGCTCTTCGCCGCGAGGATTGCTGGCAAAATATCTGTTTGCTTCGAATAGCAACGCATTGCAGTTTGAGTTCCAGGAACGTAAAGATTTAAGTGCAAAGCAAACGCAGATATCGACCCTGCATGGCGTGGAGCAACATGATGCGTTTTTGAACCAGACCTTTGACTCCATTGGGAAGAGTATTACCATCGTTTCTCCGTGGTTGACCTGGCAAAAGCTAGAACAAACCGGATTTCTGGCGTCTATGGTCCAAGCACGTTCACGAGGTATTGAAATTACTGTCGTGACGGACAAAAGCTTTAATACTGAACATGCTAATTATGAAAAGCGCAAAGAGAAACAACGGCGCCTTAACGACGCCATGGAAAAATTAAACGATATAGGCATCACTACGAAGTTGGTCAATCGTGTGCACAGTAAAATTGTGATTGGGGACGAAAGGTTACTATGTATAGGTTCGTTTAACTGGTTCAGTGCTGCGCGAGAAGAAAGGTATCAACGGTACGATACATCGATGGTGTACCGAGGCGAGAGCTTGAAAGGAGAAATTCAAACGATTTATACCAGTTTGGAACAGCGTCAATTGCAAGGCTAGTTTATGGCGTAGATACCTCAATTGTTAAACAGGGGCTGACGCTAAAATGATTTTTTTTGGCTGTAATTCTGTGGGGTATTCCCTTCCGCCAATAATATTGGATTGATGAACAAGGCAGGTATACATTGTTTCGCCAGGAAGCGATCGATAATCAGAAAATGAAATGGCGTGGCCGGGCATTGCTGTTGCCCGGCATTCCCTTTTGGCTCACGGCAGGGCTCTGCCTCTTTTTTCTCGTTGCTTTTCTCACCTTCGTTATCGCCGGTACTTATACCCGGCGGCTCAACGTGACCGGAGAGATCAGCACCTATCCCCGCGCGGCCAACGTTTACTCCACGGTTCAAGGGGTAGTGGTCAAACAATTTGTCACCGAAGGGCAGGTGATCACCGTTGGTGCCCCCATTTACCAGATTGACGTCAGCAAAAGCACACGCAGTGGTGTAGTCAGTGATAACCAGAGACGGGATATCAATGGCCAGTTGGCACGCATTGCGCAAATAATCAGCCGACTGGAAAGCAGCAAGCAGGCCACGCTCATCATGCTGGAACAACAGAAGGCGCAATACACCGCTGCATTCACCCGTTCCACCGATATCCTCAAACGTGCCCAGGAAGGGATACGTATCATGAAGGAAAACATGGAGAACTACCGGCACTATCAGACCAAGGGGCTGATCAATAAGGATCAACTCACCAATCAGGTGGCGCTGTATTACCAGCAGCAAAATAACCTGCTGGGCTTGTCCGGCCAGAACGAACAGAATGCCCTGCAGATCACTGCGCTGGAAAGCCAAATCCATATTCAGGCTGCCGAATTTGACAATCAGATTTACCAGATGGAGCTGCAACGTTATGAGCTGCAAAAGGAGTTGCTCAACATCGATGCCGGCGGGGAGATCATCGTTCGTGCGCTGGCCGACGGTCGCGTCGATTCGCTGAGCGTCACGGTTGGCCAAATGGTCAACGTAGGCGACAGCCTATTGCAGGTACTTCCCCATGACATCGATCACTATGCCCTGGTGCTCTGGGTGCCTAACGACGCCATCCCTTACATCGCCGCCGGCGATAAAGTTAATGTGCGCTATGACGCCTTTCCGGCGGAGAAATTCGGCCAGTTCGCCGGTACGGTGGCCGTCATCTCCAAAGCCCCGGCCTCGCCGCAGGAAATGCTGACCTACCAGGGAGCGCCCAAAGCGGCGCTGACCGCTGCCGTGCCGTACTACAAGGTGATCGTTATCCCGGAAAAACAATCCATTGCTTACGACGGTAAACGTCTGAGCCTGGAAAACGGCATGAAAGCGCAAAGCACCCTGTTTCTGGAAAAAAGGAAGATTTATCAATGGATGCTGTCACCGTTCTACGACATGAAGCACAGTGCAACGGGGCCGGTCAATGAATAAGCTCTCGTTCAAAAAATTGGTTAGCCAGTTGGATCTGCGGCTGCGCCACCGGGTTCCGATGGTGCATCAGACCGAGTCTTCGGAGTGCGGACTCGCTTGTCTGGCGATGATTTGTGGCCACTATGGCAAAAATATCGACCTGATCGCGCTGCGCCGACAGTTCAATCTGTCAACCCGCGGTGCCACATTGGCTGGATTGAGCGGTATTGCCGAACAGCTGGGGTTGAGTACCCGCCCTCTGTCGCTGGATCTGAACGAACTTGGCGCACTGAAAATGCCTTGTCTGTTGCACTGGGAATTCAACCACTTTGTGGTTCTGGTTAGTGTCAAAGGCCACCGCGCAGTGCTGCATGATCCGGCGCGCGGGCGCCGAACTGTCAGCCTGACGGAACTGTCGCACAGCTTCACCGGCGTAGCGCTTGAGGCCTGGCCCGGCAGCGCCTTTACCGCCGACAGCGTTCGCCACCGCATACACCTGCGTACGCTGATTGGCAGCGTACACGGTCTCAAGGGGGCGCTCGGCAAAATCTTTTGCCTGTCTCTGGTGTTCGAAACCATCAACCTGGTGATGCCCATCGGCACGCAGCTGGTGATGGATCACGCCATTCCTGCTGGCGATCGCGGGTTACTGACGCTCATCTGCGCCGGGTTGATGCTCTTTATCTTGTTGAGGGCTGCCATCGGCATGGTGCGTTCCTGGTCCGGACTGGTCATGGCAACGCTTATCAACGTTCAGTGGCAGTCCGGGTTGTTTACCCACCTGCTGCGCCTGCCACTCGGTTACTTTGAACGTCGTAAGCTGGGTGACATTCAGTCACGCTTCGGTTCACTGGATACGCTGCGTAGCACTTTCACCACCAGTATCGTCGGCGCCATCATGGACGGCATCATGGTGATCGGCGTGCTGGTGATGATGGTACTGTATGGCGGCTGGCTGACCTGGGTAGTGCTCACTTTCACCGCGCTTTATGTGTTGATGCGGCTGCTTACCTATGGATATTACCGTCAGCTGTCCGAGGAGGCGCTGGTGAGAGAGGCTCGGGCCGGCTCGTATTTTATGGAAACGCTGTACGGTATCGCTACCGTCAAAATGCAGGGTATGGCAGAACGCCGCATCGCTCACTGGCTAAACCTTGAAATTGATACCATCAACACGGGTATCCGTGTCACGAGGATGGACATGCTATTTGGCGGGATCAACACCTTCATAGCGGCGTGTGACCAGATCGTCATTCTGTGGCTGGGAACCAGCCTGGTGATCGATAACCAGATGACCATCGGCATGTTCGTGGCGTTCGGCGCCTTTCGGGGCCAGTTCTCCGACCGCATCGGGTCGCTGACGGAATTTTTGCTGCAGCTGCGCATGATGAGCCTGCATAATGAACGTATTGCTGATATCGCCCTCCATCCGCGGGAGGACCGCAAACCTGACCTTCCTTATGCACCGGACTTAAAGCCTCTGGGATTGATGACCCATGCTCTGAGTTATCGTTACGACAGTCAGTCACCGGCTATTTTTGATGGCCTGGACATCAGCGTTGCGCCGGGCGAAAGCGTGGCCATCGTGGGTCCGTCCGGTGCTGGTAAGACAACGTTAATGAAGGTGCTATGTGGGCTGTTTCCCCCGGATGCAGGGCGTGTTGAGGTAAATGGTATAGATATCCGCCAGATCGGCATTAATAATTACCACAAGATGATTGCCTGTGTGATGCAGGACGATAAATTGTTCTCCGGCTCGATCCGAGAAAACATTTGCGGGTTCGCGGACGAGATGGACGATGCCTGGATGGAAGCCTGTGCCCGTGCCAGCTATCTGCATGAAGTGATTTTACGCATGCCTATGGGATATGAAACACTGATTGGCGAACTAGGGGAGGGGCTGTCCGGTGGGCAAAAACAACGATTGTTCATTGCCAGAGCCATTTACAAGAAGCCGGCAATTTTGTTTCTGGACGAGGCCACCAGTGCGTTGGATCAGGAAAGTGAAGCGAGTGTGAATCAGGCGATAAAGGCGCTTAGCATTACGCGGGTGATCATTGCTCACCGAGAAACGACGATTGCTTCCGCCGATAGAGTTATCCGATTAGTCTAGTAATCTCCATCCGTACTCGCGAGTACGGATGGAGGATATAGTTACCCCTGAAAACAATACTCTAAAATCTATTTCTTTCTTGATGTATTAGGAAAGCAAAGTTTGGTAGCTATATCAAAAATTTTCACGATCGCAAGTACGAAGATAATTGTAATTACAAAAACAGAAAGGTTTTTAGGCGCTGCATAAAATGTCGTAAATGCTACGCCCGCACCGCTAAGCAGTGATGCAGCAACAATAATTCCTACAATGGTGCTAAAAGAGCGAAAAATAATGTTCATATTCATCCCTATAATTATCAAGCATAGGCAATGTATTGCCTATGCTTGAATTTAACTAAAATTACCAGCTGCAACCACCAGAACCGTTTTTACCACTGCAGCTACCTGCACTGCTTTTATTGCCGCCTTTGCCCATGCCAACGTTACCACCACCACTTTTCGCATCTTTGAAACAGCCTCCCGTAAGAGCGCCTACTGCCAATCCGACAGGGCCTCTCAAGGTACCGCCGATTATGCCGTTAACGCAGTCTGGCGAAGTATACTTTCCGTACATATCACCCGAGTAGTTTCCATTTCGTCCGTTTTTAGAACTTGAAGTTCGGCCTCCGTTATCAGTGCGATCACCGCCATTATTACCGCGTCCCCCAGAGACAAAATCCAGCATAGATGGATCAATAACTTTCATAAACAACTCCTTTTGATGATGAAGCCACTATGTAAATTTGTGTAAAGCACTCAATTATTAACCTACTCGCGAGAAGGATTCAAGAGGGATCAGTTAGAAAGGTTTAAGTTTTCTTCTTACAATCGTTACTGGCTGAATGAGTCTTTCTTTCGCATTCGCTTGCGTTATTACCCGGTGCGATCATTTCTAAATGCGTTTGAAATGGTAAGTTAGCTTGCTCAGTTTTATGTTGATGCTGGCTGGCATGCCGACCCTCATAGTGCAATGAGCAATATGATCAGCCACACTTACCGTGTGGTCATGCCAAGAAGGCAGTTCGCAGAATGACAGTTCAGTGGGTATGAGATCTTTCATTGAGCTATCTTTACCGTTGAGCCCGTCGTTCTTTTGACGTTTTTAGCGTTACCATACCGCAGTGAAGTTCTGTTCTCTCAACCGTTGTCGTAGGCGTTTTACATACCCTTCGTCGAGCATTCGCTCAGGCGCCAGATCGCATAAAATATTTGCCAATGTTGCAATACCTCCGTCAGATATCCGAAATTCTTTCGGCAGCAGACAATAAGAACCATCGGAAACATCATGCAGATGACTGAAAAAATTTTTGAAAAAATCGGTCAACGATGGTCGGCGCGCGCTAATAATGGCCTCGGAAGCATCATCCAGAAACTCGATCTCCACAGGCTCTTCACCTAGTGTTTGCAACACATCGGCGATATCTGGCCAATATTTAAGATCGAAGTCATTTAACTCTTCCAATTTTGGCTGAATAAATGAGCGGTATAATCCATTTTCACTACCGGCCGCATCAAGGTAATCCGTCAACCTGACTATTCTATCGATGCTGAAACTGCCGTTTCTGTTAAGAATATCGCTCCTGCGCCGAAGACGCTGTGCCAATTTTATGCTCATAATCGATATTTCCTCATTGAGCGAGGTCAACTCATCATGTTCCGCTCGCAGGGCTGCGTGTTGTTCGGCTGTTCCAAACGCGCCGGCAAAAACGCATTGTTCCATGAACACCCAAAGTTGTTGTGTGGTGAGCATCATCTCGCCCAACTCGGCATACACTGCCTGCATTTCGTCATGTCGGATGATAAGCCGTTCAAAAACTGGCCATGTCGAGCGCCAAGCTGGTTCCGTTCCATTTCGCCAGTCGTTAAGCTTTTCTTTCAGTAGTTGAAGCGTCTGTACAGCAACATTGTTAGTAGTTTTAGTCATCATCGGTCCCGTGTTGTTTTCAGGTTATGTTTCATTATGTACTGTGGGAACATCGGTGTCGGTACCCAGAACCATTTCATTCTTCGCTCTCCGGGTACTTTATGAAGAGGTTATGTCAGCAAGCCGAGTACTGGATGAAACAAGAAGGGCTGGCTACGTAGCTGGAATACGTTGCCGTCAGCTGTCTGGCTAATGACGCTGAATAGCTCAGTTTGGGAAGGGCAGTATACCGCCGACGTGGTGTGCCGCCTTTGCCCTGCAGGTTGTCTGATTATTTATCGGATGGTGACGTAAGAAATGGGGTAACTGTTGAACGGCCATTGGCTCAATGGTGTTACGCACGGGATTTATCTATACGACATTGCAGCCAGATGTTAACTTCGCTTTGCAACCAGCGAGAGCTGCGTCCCAGCTTTATGGGTTTCGGAAAGTCCCCGTCTTTTATCAACTTGTAGAACCACTTATCCGTCAGGCCTGTCAGCCGAGTGATAAAGGCCATGTCAACAAATTGGTCGCTGAGTAGAGGGTATTTGTTTGTCATCGTTTTATCTCCTGAGGTGGAAGGGAGAAGGCGTTTGTGAAACCAGCGAAACGTCTTCAAACGATGTCGGAGCGACGTAATTTTTAACCTCTTGCCTTATGCCATCCCTGGCGGGTTAAGACCTCGCTGTCCAGGCCGGCTTGTCAGCGGCGAGGTCGCCCTCTTCTGACAGGGGCCGGAACAGTACTCACCCGGTAAATGGGCCGCGCCGTACGTTGCTCCTGTTTCCCCATATAGCTCAGAATGTATTGCATCCCTCTGCGGCCTCGCACATCAGACGCCGCCACAACTCTCTCGCCCCGAACCCGATAACAGGACTTGGGCTCACACCAATGTGCATATCCTTCAAGTTCCGTGATCCTCTCCCAGAGATGTTTTATCTGTTCCCAGAACAACCAGATCTTCCGGTGGTGTTGTCCATCGATATAAAATGCGGCATGGACATGGAAGCGATGCCGTTCCGCGTATTCCATCACCCATGCATACCCGACTATTCCCGGGATATCAGAACACTGCTGCATTAGGTAAGTCATTTGGGCAGCCAGTTGATTTTCGTCAGCAAAGTGAAATGACAAGCTTTCACGCCGATAGGCAAGATCCACACGGAACATCAGTAGTTTTGAATAGCGTTCAAACAGCGCATCCTGATGCGTTAACAAAATACGCTGTATCGACTTATCCGCGGGGTGATTTTCGTTTATGACATGATTCATCGGTTTTCCTGTTTACTGTTTAGGTCCTCATGGAATACCCCGATGGCGTATTTTATTATCTCCGACCCCAGATGCATGACCCGATTGCGTCTCCTCAGCGATACACGGAAGATGCGCCTACCGATATTCAGTGCACCCTGCATTTCTCAGAATGGGCTATTAATTCGTGGCGATGACATTAACTACATCGCTAAGCGACATAAACCAATAATTGAAGAGTGGTAGCAGAAGCACACGCGATGCGATTGGACGTGTGGTATGACACTGAGTCGTCACCCGTGTTATGCATAAACGCGAGCTGAATGCACACAGTGATGTGTCTGATGCAATATTGCAATCCCAGGTTTTAATGAGTAGGTCCATAAGCCGGCCTGTTATCCGATATCAAAAGGGTAACGTACAGATAAGAGTCAATATTCATGAGTGCGGATAGCTCATAGAAATGAGTACGTGGATGTACAGATGAAAATACGTATTGTTGCTTTCTTTATTAAATAACACTAAGTACCTTAATGTTTTATTTCATCGTTCATAATGCCGCTGATATTCATGCCGTCAAAATGACCTCACCCCATGATACTGCTGGCCTCTTGAGTGTAGCAGTGTATGAACACGGTATTACTTGCTGATATCAGGATGTCCCCTTTTTACTCAGTCATTTGCCGATTTTATAAGGTCATACATTAAGGTCTCTTCCAGGGGGGGGGGAACTCAGATGACACATCCTGAAAAAATCCCCATACCGGTATACTGTCAGCCACGACACCTCTGCTGGTAAGCCACAGGCCATAGCGATGAAAGTAGGGCCGAGAAAACCGGTGATAACAGACATCCCTGCGAGAAAAACAGTGTGAATAGTCAGTGAAAAGTTCTGTGAAAACAACGGAAAAACAAGATGAAAAACGCGCAAAAACAATGCTACAATCACTCAATAATTACGGTGTAATCAAGCTATTTCATCTGGTTAAGGAAAACTGTATATGTCACCTCCACTCCAAAAAATCACCTTGCTGTCTAACAATGACAGGGATGAATGTAACTTTTTCATCGATTACCTAAAGCGGAAGGATATTATAAGGATAAGTAGATTCGAGCCATTTGATGGTCCGTCAGATATCTGCAGCTATCTCAATAACTCTCTGAGGACGTATTTCAGAGATACGCCTGAAAAAATAAATGAAGTAATTTCTGATATGCATTATTCACTCAGAGAAAAAACTCCGTCTGAAGATGAGGTGGCCTGGATTAAGAAAGACAAACGCGCTTGTTTTTGGTTATGGACAGAAATCTATTGTACTAATCGTGATAGTATGCCGCGAGGAGAAGTTAAAAGGTTTATTCCACATAGTCATCAAGAGCGGTATCGAGAGGTTTTGAGAAAACATAAAGTACTCCACCTGAATGATGATGATCAGCGCTGGAGTAAACTGGTCAGTAGATGGAATGAAATTAAAGAAGATGATTCACTGGGGGGGCATCTTTCGCCAGATGATGAAGATATTGTTTCATATGCGTGGAAATATTTATGTTCCCACGGGCATGATATCGAAAAGAAATATGCTCCGTTAGACAATGAAGAGCAATACCTATCCATTCTTAATTATATGGACTTTTACCTCACTCATCCTTTAGAAAAGGAACTGCTTGTCAGGAAAATAAAGCCGGCAATTAATCAGCGTAGCCATAGATTGAAAAAGCAAAAAGCCAGCGTCAGCAAGCAATTTTATCTTAAAAAAGAAAATATTGACAAGCTAAAAAAATTGCTCAATGAAAACAGAATGACCATGGATGAGTACTTTAATGCGCTCATTGAGCAGGAGTCTGACAAATTGACGTAAAAATAACCCAAAAACCGGTCAAGTGATAATCCCCAGCGCAACGGTACAGGATGCTGGGGCAATATTTTACAAAATTGGCATAAACGTTTCCTCATTGAAGAGCATTTCAAAAAAATTTCACGCCTATATCCCAGTTATGCATATCCAACAGAATCGCTTTTCTGTCTGTTGGTCACATTACCTGGAGATATTGTCATGCCTTCTTCTTACCAGGCGCCGAAGCAACGGTGCTGGACGCTCTTTTTTTCCTGGCAAACCCTGTGCCGTATTTTTCGAACGCTCGGTACGCTGCTAACCCTGGCTATACGTCTGTGGCTGATGTTGCAACCCGGTGGGCCACCGTTTCCATCGGCCCCAAAATCGTCCTCTTCCACCCGGTCCGACGTACACGGCCCTGACAAGCACAAGGGTTGAACAGCCTCTCGCCTTCCCATGTCACTCAGAGCGGATATGGAATAAAACGCGTTACAACAATACGTTACATGTTTGCGTATTCACGCCGTCGCAGGCAAGTTGATTGATCGTTTTCAACGATCGATTTCGAATTATTGATCTGTACAACCCATTATCTTTGGCCTTCAACCGTCATTAAGATCGGCCAGGGCGCCGTTGCGGATACCGTATTTCTCTCCTCCCAACGGGATTTCAGCCCTTCAAACAGCCACGCCGGCATCACTTACCCTGCGCGTTGGCACACCACCATTCTCGGCAGCAGGAAGCCGGATAGCCTTTCCTCACGATATGACTGTCACACAGGAGACAACCGTCTATGGAGACTTCCCCACAGCATGCATCTTCACGCCTTACCCCTTCTTTACTTGGATGGGGTATTGGCGCTTTGCTGTTTTCACTTCTGGTGGTCACGCGCAATACCGCCGGCCAGATCCAGGAGGCCGGCACCGGTACGCTGATACTCGCGGTCGTCGTCGGCACGGCGCTGGGATGCCTCGGTGCCTTGCTGGGTCAGTTCTTGCGTAATCTCGCGCATCCCGATGCGGTCTATACCACCGGCGGCTTCTTCAGCTTGGTGGGGCTGCGTCTGTTCTGGCTTTGTGGGCCCCAACTGATTGGCTTGGCCGGCGGCGTCTTCTTGGGCATTGCGCTGATAGTGCACTGATGACGACTGACTGGCAGGGGGGAAGCGCACCTGACCTACCGCAATAAATTGGAAAACATGATTAACGAAAGGGAACAACCTCATGAAGACACTGATGACAGGATTTTTTTGCTGTGCCCTGGCGACACCTCTTATAGCTCAGGCCGAAACCGGCCCATGGGGCAGTGGGTGGGGGCAGGGAACGACAGAATACAGCGTGCGTGGCCAGGGACAATCGCAGCTCTACATCGGCTGCGATCCCTATAAGGCCATGTTCGTGATGTTCACCGATGCTGCGGGTCGCTCAATGACCAACTATGATGCGCGGACGCAAACGCGGTCATTTTATGTCTCTGTTGATGGCAGTGACCCCATCCTATTCAACGACGTGCTCTCCCGCGTGGGTGCGGATAACGTGCGCTTCGCCTGGGACAAGCTGCGCAAAGGCAAGACGGTGATTGTTAGCGGTGAAGGGATGCAAACCACCCGTTTTACGCTGAAAGACGCCGGACAGGTTTTGCCCGCGTTTTCGCAATCCGACTGTAAAGTCGGCGCCGCCATTCCCAGCGGTGAAAACTAATCTTTACCCCTCCACGTTTATTCACTGACGATAACCCACTTCCCGTGCCGGACTCTCCGGTCGGGAAGTGAGTTCAGCCTCAACACGCAGGTACTCCCCCCAACGTGATAGTTGGCTGAGGCGCCTCAAAACTACACTCTTGTCAGAGAGGTCCCTCCGGCAATGACAACCTGTAATCTCCGAGCAACACCAACATGCCCTGTTCATCCGAGCGGGGCATTTTTTATGACGTTATACCGTCGTTTCTCGCTGTCCTCACCGTGGCCGGCTGCTGCCCGGCCCAATCTACCTCAACCTAAGAATAATATTTATGAAAAAGAATACTGCCGACAGCGCACCATCAACACGTCCGATAATCGACCACTTAACACTGACCGCGAGCCTCGTTAATGACGAAGATCGCCTGTCATTTTGGCTACAGCACTTTGGTGACATTCCGCAATGGCTTCACCTCGAGTCATCGATATTTTCCTGGCTCAACCTCCTGTGTAAGGACTACCACGGAGATTATTGGGAGTTTTACACCCTCAGTAACGGGGGAGCATTCATTATCCCGTCCACCGAAGGCGAGTACATGCTCTTTAATGCCCTTAACGGCAATAGCGCAACGGTGGGGCATGAAGCCGCCGGCATCATTGCTTGTCTCATCACTTACAGCCACCACGCTTGCCGCACCGAATGCGATGCCATGACCGAACACTACTATCGCCTGCGGGATTACGCCCTCAGCCATCCCGAAAGCAACGCCATTATGCGCATCATCGACTAACCCTCCAGACAACGGCACCCCATCATGATGAATATCACCTTATCTCCGGCAATCTCCGATCTGCCCTTACCCACCCAACGCACCATTCAACGCGCACTGGCGTTGTTGGAGCAGCATTTACGCAAACCGGGTGAGCCCTTCACAGCCCCGTTCATGGTGCGTGACTGGTTGCGCCTGCAGATGGCCCGGCTGGAGCGCGAAGTCTTTATGGCGCTCTATCTCGATAACCAGCATCGCTTGCTGGCGCATGAGTCCCTGTTTAGCGGCAGCATTGCCAGCACCCAGGTGCATCCGCGTGAAATCGTGAAGGGCGCACTGAAACATAATGCCGCGGCGGTCATTGTCGCGCACTGCCATCCTTCCGGACATGCCGACCCCAGCGAGGCAGACCGACTCATCACCCAGCGGATACAGGACGCGCTGGCGCTGATTGACGTCAGGGTACTGGACCACTGCATTGTCGGCGGCCTGACCGTGTACTCGTTCGCCGAACACGGGCTCTTATGATCCGTACGACGTCTCAAGGGGAAACAACATGCCATCAACCAAGAACATCCCATCCTGGGGACTGAAACGCAACGTCACGCCGCAGTTTGGCGCACGTCTGGTACAAGAGGGAGAACGACTGCATTTTCTGGCCGACCGTGCTGACATCAGCGGGATTTTCAGCGATGCACAGCGCCATGATTTGGAGAAGGCTTTTCCGCAATTTATCAAACATCTGGAGTTGATGCTGCTCTCCGGTGAACTCAATCCACGCCATCAGCACTGTGTCACGCTGTATAGCCATGGCCTGACCTGCGAAGCCGATAGCCTGGGCTCATACGGCTACGTTTATCTCTCGATTTATCCGACACCTGAAACGCCCAAGTAAAACGCCCCACATTTTTAGTCTCACACCGTTTTTATTATCCAACAAAGAGATACGCCTTATGCGAACAGTACCCGCGTCACCCACACGGGCGGCCCAAACATGCCCGCCCCCCATAACCGTCTGGCAGTCCTTGCTCACCTACCTTCTGGTGCAGCACTACGGTCTGACACTCAACGACACCATATTCAGCGACGATGCCGTAATACACGCCCATATCGATGGCGGAATCTCCCTCGCGGATGCGCTGAATGCCATGGTGGAAAAATTTGATCTGGTACGCATTGACCGCCGGGGCTTCACCTGTGAGGCGCAATCGCCCCGCGTGACCGTCATAGATATTCTACGTGCCCGCCGGGCTTGCGGCCTTATGACGCGAGCCGGTTATCAGGATGTCACAAGAACGATTCAGGGAGGCAAGCGACCATGAACCGCGACACACTCCCTAGTGACGCACTGCTCAAAGGGATCCAGTGCAGTACGGCACACATCACCGATGAGGACAACACGCTGCTGTATCACACTTCACATCAGAGAGAAGAGTTCGGGCACTGCGAATGGTGTCATTTCACCGGTACGGGGTACCTGATTCGGCTCAATGCCTGGCTACACCCGGTATTGCAGCTTAAACGCTTGGGGCTATCAAAAGCCAGTCGCCGGCTGGTCGTTACGCTGATACAACGCCACCACATAGCATTCCTGCACTTGGACGCTGCGGGCGATCTTTTGCCTGGATTTGCCACGTTTGACTGGTAACCCCTGCAGCATCGCTACCGCCATTTCTCCAGTAAACACTCCTCGACATCACTGTATAACGCCCGCCCCTCAACTGGCGGGCGTTTGTACTTATGGAGAAAAAACATGCAGAACGAACCTGAAGTGCGCACCGGGCATACCAAGGTGGGACGCGCTCCACCAGCATTGAACGTATTGTCACAGGGCGCCACGCCGCGCTGGCGCAGATTGAGAACCGCACATCTGACATCCAATCACCTGAGGCCTATAGAAAAGATGAGCGACATCTTCGCCAAGTAACATTTGGAGATGTTGGCAGCATGGTAGTTCACCGTTACAATCACCAGGCTCGAAATCGCTGATGTTTTCAGCGAAATACGATTGGGGGCCTAATTGGGGGCTCCGGCGTTTTTCGAACAGAGGAAAACTCTGTAATAACAAGGGTTATATGGTTTGTGTTCGAATCCTATAGGGACCATTAAGTATCAATGAGTTACGCCTTTCACCCCGTCTTTCCAATTTCATCATGGGACAGATTTGGGACTAAACCTCCGAAAATCGCGTCAATTTGCCTCGCATGCTCAGTTAGATGGTTAGGCGCAAGGTGAGCGTATCTCTGTACCATTTCGATGCTCTCCCAGCCTCCCATTTCCTGAAGTGCAGAAAGCGGAACCCCGGATTGGATCAGCCAACTCGCCCAGGTGTGTCGCAAATCATGGAAGCGGAAATCATCAATGCCAGCTCGTCTTAACGCCGCACGCCACGCAGTGTTAGAATCTACTCGCATTTTCCTCACCGGGTCTTTGTGAACGAACACCCAACGATGATGGTTTCCTATTTGTCTCCGCAGAACGGCGCAAGCGGTGTCGTTGAGAGCGACGCCAATTGCCCGTCCTGATTTGCTATCCTCAGGATAAATCCAAGCCACCTTCCGTTGCATGTCGATCTGCGACCATGCAAGCTCGATGATGTTAGACCGGCGAAGGCCAGTAGTCAGCGCGAATTCCACTGTGGATTTAAGCGGCTCAGGACACTCATCAATAAGTCTCTGCGCTTGAGATGGCTCAAGCCACCTGACGCGCTTATTCCTTTCCTGTGGCACCTTGATTACTGGTGACTTCTCAATCCACTTCCAATCGCGCTCTGCAGCACGCATTAGAGCTTTCATCAGCGCTAGGTGCTTTGCCTTTGTTGAGGTAGATACAGGCTCAGCCTTCCGTGGCTTAATCTCAATTCCCTTCCTGGCAAGAGCTTTTGCTCTTAACGCCCATCGCTCCTCTGCCTTCCTGTTCGTCATCCTGCTGACTGCTGTGTAAATCTTTGCCTCTGTTATATCCTTCAGCAATACCCCTTCAAAATGCATGAGCCAGAATCCGATCCGGCCCTTGTCTGCATCGAGTGATTTCTTGTGCGCTTTTTCTTCCAGCCAGCGTAAGCACGCCTCTTCAAATGTGACCTCAGGGAAATCTCCTAGTCTGTCTATTCTCCAAAGTTCAGCTTTTCTGCGGTCGTGCAGCTCCTGCGCTTGGCGTCTGTCCTTAGTCCCAAGCGATTCCTTAATTCTTTTGCCGCTTGGCGACGTGTAACTGCCGTACCAGGTTTCCCCTCGGCGGAATAATGACATGCTGCTTTCTCCTCATGTGCATCATCCGCGCTCACCGGCACAGTGTGGATCGGATTGTTAAGCGCGGCAATACAAGCTTGGCGAGTGATTAGGTATGGTGATTTTGTTTTTGATGGGTCTTTTCTTGTTGCCTGCAGTCTTCCAGAGCGTATCCAGCTTGTTAGCGTAGGTGCTGAGATGCCAAGGAAG
>NZ_MJAO01000004.1 GCF_001902635.1 Serratia marcescens
GGCCCTGCTTTATTCTCTTGCTAGCAGAGTTCACCGAGTCGTGCGGGTGAGATCCTGCGCTCAGGTTCGAGCATCGCGCAGCGATACGACAACGCGCAGCGTTGCCCGTAGGGTGAGGCCAAAGGCCGAATCAATCCTGCACGACCCACCAATTCAGAAAAAAGCGCCTTTGGGCGCTTTTTTCGTTTCTGAGTCACCGCAACCTAAACCACCGCTTTCTCGTTTCAACACCGCATCGACCAGCATCCCACTCTTCTCTGAACGCGATAGGCTTTCGCCAGGCCATTATCCGCTGCGATCTGCGCGGTCATTTTCTGTGTTTTTAATCCATTAAACACCAAGTGCGCAAATGTGAAAATATCAGCGGACTTTTCGCGCAATTTTAGGTATTTTGTTTAGTATATAAAACGAGGGGCGTTAAGGCAGGCGATATTCACGCGGCAGGCGCCCAGCCTAGCATGAGATTGCAGCGATGAGTGAAATGTTTGATGTCAACGCGGCGGTGTATCCCTTCCCGCCCAAACCGGTGCCGCTGGACGTAGCGGAAAAAGCCTTTTATCGCGAGAAGATCAAAGCCCTGCTCAAGCAGCGTAATGCGGTGATGGTTGCCCATTATTATACCGATCCGGAAATCCAGGCGCTGGCGGAAGAAACCGGCGGCTGCGTGGCGGACTCGCTGGAAATGGCGCGTTTCGGCAGCGCCCATCCAGCCTCCACGCTGTTGGTGGCCGGCGTGCGTTTCATGGGGGAAACCGCCAAGATCCTCAGCCCGGAAAAGCAGGTGCTGATGCCGACGCTGTTTGCCGAATGTTCGCTGGATCTGGGTTGCCCGGAAGAAGAGTTCCATGCGTTTTGCGACAGCCACCCCAATCGCACCGTGGTGGTCTATGCGAACACCTCGGCGGCGGTTAAAGCGCGCGCCGACTGGGTGGTCACTTCCAGCATCGCCGTCGAACTGATCGAACACCTGGATAGCCTGGGCGAGAAGATCATCTGGGCACCGGATCGCCATCTCGGTAGCTACGTGCAGAAGCAGACCGGTGCCGACGTGCTGTGCTGGCAAGGCGCTTGCATTGTCCATGACGAGTTCAAGACTCAGGCGCTGCGGCGCATGAAGGCGCTTTATCCGCAGGCGGCCATTTTGGTGCACCCCGAATCGCCTCAGGCGGTGGTCGAGCTGGCGGATGCGGTGGGCTCGACCAGCCAACTGATTCAGGCGGCGAAAACATTGCCGCATCAACAGCTGATTGTCGCCACCGATCGCGGTATCTTTTACAAGATGCAGCAGGCCTGTCCGGACAAGGCGCTGTTCGAGGCGCCGACCGCCGGAGAAGGGGCGACCTGCCGCAGCTGCGCGCATTGCCCGTGGATGGCGATGAACGGCCTGAAAGCGATTGCAGAAGGGCTGGAGCAGGGGGGCGCACAGCATGAGATCCACGTGGACGCCGCGCTGCGTGAAAAGGCGCTGGTGCCGCTGAACCGCATGCTGGATTTTGCCGCTCAGCTTAAGATGCAGGTTAAAGGCAACGCTTAACCGTTTAAAAGGATGACTTCATGAGCTTCTTCAGTACCAGCAATATTCTGGTGCATATTCCGCTTGGCGCGGGCGGTTACGATCTGTCGTGGATCGAAGCCATCGGCACGCTGTTCGGGTTGCTGTGCATCTGGTACGCCAGCAAGGAAAAAATCATCAACTACCTGTTCGGCCTGATCAACGTCACGCTGTTCGCGGTGATTTTCTTCCAGATCCAGCTGTATGCCAGCCTGCTGCTGCAGCTGTTCTTCTTCGGCGCCAACATTTACGGTTGGTACGCCTGGAGCCGCCAGACGCAGGATAATCAGGCTGAGCTGCAGATCCGCTGGCTATCGCTGCCGAAAGCGCTGGCCTGGGCGGCGGTCTGCGTTATCGGCATCGGTCTGATGACCTTCAATATCGATCGCGTGTTCGCCTGGCTGACGCAGATCGCGGTGGCGGTGATGCAAGGGCTGGGGCTGAACGTACAGATGCCGGCGCTGCAGCCGGATGCTTTCCCGTTCTGGGATTCGGCGATGATGGTGCTGTCCATCGTGGCGATGATCCTGATGACGCGCAAATATGTGGAAAACTGGCTGCTGTGGGTGGTGATCGATGTCATCAGCGTGGCGATTTTCGCCTATCAGGGCGTGTACGCGATGGCGTTGGAGTATGTCATCCTGACGCTGATCGCCCTGAACGGTTCCTGGCTGTGGATCAAAAGCGCCGGGCGCAATCACTCCAACCCGCTCTCTTCCGCACCATAACAACGCAGAGGGCGCCGTAATGGCGCCCTCTTGGCTTAGTGGCGATGTCCCAGATGGGAGTGCGCTTCGGCATGTGAGTGTTCACTCGGTTCCGGTGCCCGGTTGATGCCGCAGTCCGGCGTCTCGCAGTGCTGGTATTCCATCTGAATGGTCACGTGGCCAATCTTGTAGTGTTCCAACAGATAAGCCTGGATGCGTTGCAACAGCCCGTCATGGTCATGCGGCGGGACCACCTGCGCATGCAGCGTCATCAGCTTCTGTTCGCCGATCTGCCAGACGTGTACATGGTGGATGTTGCGCACTTCCGGGATGTTCAGGCACAGGTCTTTTTGCAGCTTGGCGATATCCACCTCCTGCGGCGTGCCTTCCAGCAGTTCGTGGAAGCTCTCCTTCAATAACCGCCAGGCGCTGCGCAGCACCAGACAGGAGACCAGCACCGAGAGAATCGGGTCAATCGGCGTCCAGCCGGTGACCAGAATGACGATGGCGGCGCCGATGGCGCCCACCGAGCCGAGCAGGTCACCCAGCACATGCAGCGCGGCGGCGCGTACGTTGATATTCTTCTCTTCGCTGCCGCGATGCAGCAGCCAGAAGGCGAACAGGTTCGCCAGCAGCCCCGCCACGGCGATAATCAGCATCGGGGTACCCATCACCGGCTGCGGTTCGAAGAAACGCCGTATCGCCTCCCACAGGATGAATACTACGATCACCAGCAGCGCCGCGGCGTTGAGGAAGGCCGCCAGGGTGGTCAGGCGCAGATAGCCGAAGGTGTGGCGCGCGTTGGGTTTGCGCTGGGAGAAGTGTACCGCCATCAGCGCTACCAGCAGCGCGGCGGCATCGGTCAGCATATGGCCGGCGTCGGCCAACAGCGCCAGCGAGCCGGACAACAGGCCGCCGACCACTTCAGCCACCATGAAGACGGCGGTGACTAAAAAAGCGGTCAGTAGGCGTTTACTATTACTGTCTTTCGGCAGGTGTACGTGTGGCGTGTTCGACATTATTCATCCTTATGCGTAGCGAAAGAGGGGGCGGCGGCGAGCAGAGCGTCCAGCTCCGGCAATATCTGCGCCACTAACGCGTTTAATTTAGTATAAGCCGCGGCGGCAAGCTCGCCCCGATGTGCGGTTTCCACCAGCTGTTGGCACAGCTGCGCGGCTTCCGGCCGCTGCAGCATCAGCAGGCTGCCCTTGATGCGATGGGCCGCTTGCTCCAGGCGCGGCCAGTCGTTCACGGCGGCGGCGTCTGCGAGCCGCTGCCGGTCTTGCCGCAGCGTTTCGCTGAGCGTCTGCGCCAGCCGCTGTATCATGGGGCTATCGCCGCCCGCCATCTCAGCCAGCGTTTGCCGCAGGTCAGTAAGGACTGACTTTTCTTCCTGCGCCTGCGGTTGCTGAGCCAATACCTGGCCGATCGCCGCCAGTGCGATCGGTTTGGTCAGGAAATGGTCGATCGCCACCAGCCCCGGCGGGATGCGGGTAAACTCTTGTACGTCTGCCGAACAGAGCACGATGCGGCAAGGCGGGCGCTGCAGCCGTTGTTCGTCGCGCCGGATCAGCCTGGCCAGCGTCAGGCCGTCCGGGCGTGGCATGTTATAGTCGATAAACAGCAGATCGAACGGCTGCCGGCGCTGGGCCTTCAACAGCGCATAGCCTTGTTCAAAGCGGGCGGGCTGCAGCCCGAAGTGGCGCAGCTGGCGTTCCATCAACAACAGATTGGTGGGGTGATCGTCGATCAGCGCGGTACGCAAGGCGGAAGGCGGCAAGGCGAGGGTATGTTCCTCCAGGGCGACCGCTGGCGCTGCGCCGCTCAGCACGACCGGTATCGCCACCTCGACGCGGGTGCCGACGCCCGGCTGCGATTGCAGCTCGATGCGGCCACCCATCTGTTCGACGATCTCTTTGCAGATCGACAACCCCAGACCGGTGCCCTGCACCGAGACGCGTTGCGCGCCGCGCGCACGGTAAAACGGTTGGAACAGCTTGCTTATCTCATCGGCGGCGATGCCACAGCCGCTGTCGTCCACCGTCAGATGCAATTCACCCTGCCGCTCATCCTGTGCGCGCCAGCCGACGTCGACTTGAATAGCGCCGCGCGCCGTGAATTTTATCGCGTTGTTTATCAAGTTGTTAGCCACCTGAAGTAAACGCTCACCATCAATGATCACCGTCTCCGGCAGCGCCGGGTCCGCTACGATGCTCAGCGTCAGCGGCCGCGCGCCGATCAGCGGTCGGTAGAGCGCATCGATGCGCGCCACCCAGGGGCGCAGCGCCACCGGTTTCGGCGCCAGCGTCAGCGAACCGGTTTCCAACCGGGCGTGATCCTGCAGGTCGTTGAGCAGGTTGAGCAGCGAAGAGGCCGAGCTGTAAATCACCGGCAGGCCTTCCGGCGCAGGCTGGCGTTTGAGCTCCAGCTCCAGCAGGCCGAGGATGGCGTGCATCGGCGTGCGCAGTTCGTGGCTGACGGTGGCGAGGAATTTGCTCTTCATGCGGTTTTCCGCTTCGGCGCGGCGGCGCGCGTGCTCGAGCTCTTCGCGTTCGCGTTTTTCACGGCGCTGCAGCATGAAACGGCGCAGCGTCAGCGCCAACAGCAGCACGGTGGCGGCGGCCAGCAGCGCCAGCAGCCAGGTGGTCTGCGGCGGCATGCGGTTATCGTTCACCGCGTCGATCAGGTTGCTGCGATCGACGATCCACTCGTCGCGCAGCGATTGCAGGGTGTCCGCCGGGATCTGCATCAGGTTCTTATCGAGGATCGCCAACAGAAGAGGTTGATCGCGGCGCACGCCGAAGGCCACCGGATAGGGAATGTTATTGGCGGCGAAGGCCAGCTTGATGGCGCCGGAATAGCGCGACAGCGCCAAAAAGTTGGCGGAGATGACGTTATCCACCAACGCATCCAGTTGGCCGTTGGCCAGCGCGTCATACAGGGATTTGCTGTCGGCGAAGCTGACGGTCTGTTCTTGCTCCGGCACCAGTCCCTGGGCCAAATCGCCCTGTAGCACGCCGATGCGCTTACCGGCCAGATCGCTCCAGGTTGAGATGCCGTTGGCGTACTGGCCGACGTAAACGCCCCACAGCGAACGGTGGATCGGCATGCTGGCGCCATAGCGCGCCTTGACGCCGCGCGCCAGCGGCAGGGCGGCGCGGAAGCTGGCCTGGCCGGATTGCACCAGCTGATCCGCCTGCTCGGCGTTGCGTGCCCACAGCGGCGCGAAGCGCAGCCCGGTGTTTTGCGCGATGATGTTGAGAATGTCGATGGCGTAGCCGCGCGGCTGGCCGTCGGAACCGCGATAGGCGAACGGGAAGTTGTTCTCGATGGCGGCGTAGTAAACCACGCGGTGGCTCGCCACCCAGTTCTTCTCCATCGTCGTCAGATCGGCATTGCCGGTGTCGAGGTAGCTGGGGATCTTCTTGCTCCAACGGCTCTGCAGGGCGTTCATCAGCTCCATCGGCGTGTCGGCGATGGCGGTGTCCAGCGTGTCGATCAGCCGTGAGTCGGCGGCGGCGAACACGAAGGACAGGTTACCCAGATTTTCGTTGCTCTCGATCTGATAGAGCTGGCCGAGCTGCAGCTGGTCGATGATAAAGCTGGCGCTGGCCTCGTCGGCGATAAAGTAGTCGCTGCTGCCGTTGAGCAGCGAGTAGACCGCCTGCAGGTTGTTGTCGTAGCGCTGAACCTGCGACGCGACCGCCTGCAGAGCACCGCCGGATTGCATGTCGGTCAGGGCGCCGATCGCGACGCGGGCGTTGGGGGAATTGATCATCACCGGCCGATCGTTGCTGCGATCGCGCAACACGCGCAGGTTGCTGACATAGTAAGGCTGCGAGACCTTTAGCCCATGCAGCGCTTCACTCTGCGGGATGCCGTACAGCAGATCGATCTTGCCGTCGTGTAGCGCCTGCTCCAGCTGCGCCAGGTCGGCGAAGCCGTAAATGGCGAAGCGGATGCCGGTCACCTGCTGGATATAGCCGAGGTAGTCGGCGTTCAGTCCGTACAGATCGTCATCCACGATGATGTTGTACGGGCTGGTGTTTTCACTGATGATGCCGACGCGCAGCGTGTGGTCGCGCCAGGGATTTTTCTCGCCGACGATCAGCATGTTTTCTGGGGTATTCAGGTTGCTGACCAACTGATAACGCACCGGCTCCGCCGCCTGCGCCAGACCGCACCACAGGATGAGCAGCAGCAGGGCGCGTCGCATCATGGCGCCAGCTCTTTAAACACCGCCACCAGCTCCAGCAGGTTGCCGGCGCCGGTTTTGCGCTGGATGTTTTTCTTGTGGGTGCTGACGGTCTTGTTGCTGATATGCAGCAGGTCGGCGATCTGCAGGTTGGACAGCCCCTGGCTCAGCAAGCCCAGCACCTCGAGCTCTTTGGCGGTGAGCAGCGCACCGTCCGCCGACGGCACCTCTTCGGCCAGCGCGGCGGCGGGGAAGCTCACTTCGCCGTCGAGCACCCGTTCGATCGCCTGCACCAGTTGTTCCAGCGAACTGCCTTTATGAACGAAGCCGTTGGCACCGGCGGCATGCGCCATGCGTGCATAGACATCGGCCTCCTGCGCGGTATAGATCAGGATCGGCTGTTGCGGGTAGCGGCGGCGGATTTTTTTCAGCAGCTGCAACCCGTCGACCTGCGGCAGGCCGATATCCAGGATCACCAGGCCGAAAGCGGCCTCGGCCAACAGGGCCAGTGCCTGAAGGTCGTCCTGCGCCGCCTGCAGGCGGTAGGAACGGGAAGACTTCATTAGCGCCGCTTCCAGTGCGACATGAACCACCGGGTGGTCATCAACTAATAACAGAGAGGGCATGTTCAACTCGGGTCACTTTATATTCTGAACGCTAGCATAGCGAAAAAGGAGGCTCTGCGCTCCCCTGATGAAACAGCACAATCTGCTGTTAATTTGGCGGTTCCAGCGGTGGGGGGCAAAGGTGATTTACAGCGCCATTCCCACAGGCTAGATTGTTTGGATCTACACCGTTACGCACTGCGAAATACCCCACGATACCGAATGGAAAAGCTATGAATTACCAAAACGACGATTTACGCATTAATGATATTAAGGAACTCCTGCCGCCGGTGGCTTTGCTGGAGAAATTCCCGGCCACTGAACGCGCAGCAAAGACGGTGTCCCAGGCCCGCAGCGCAATTCACAATATCCTTCGCGGCAGCGACGATCGCCTGCTGGTGGTGATTGGCCCTTGTTCTATCCACGATACCAAAGCCGCCAAAGAGTACGCGGGGCGCCTGCTGGCGCTGCGTGATGAACTGAGCGGCGAGCTGGAAGTGGTGATGCGCGTTTACTTCGAAAAACCGCGCACCACCGTGGGCTGGAAAGGCCTGATCAACGATCCGCAGATGGACAACAGCTTCAACATCAACGACGGCCTGCGCCTGGCGCGCAAGCTGCTGGTGGAGATCAACGACAGCGGTTTGCCGGCCGCCGGCGAATTCCTCGACATGATTACGCCGCAGTATCTGGCGGATCTGATGAGCTGGGGCGCTATCGGCGCGCGCACCACGGAATCGCAAGTGCACCGCGAGCTGGCCTCCGGCCTCTCTTGTCCGGTCGGTTTCAAGAACGGCACCGACGGCACCATCAAGGTGGCGATCGACGCCATTAACGCCGCCGGCGCGCCGCACTGCTTCCTGTCGGTGACCAAGTGGGGCCACTCGGCGATCGTCAACACCAGCGGCAACGGCGACTGCCACATTATTCTGCGTGGCGGCAAAGAGCCGAACTACAGCGCGGCGCACGTGAAGGAAGTGAAAGCCGGCCTGAGCAAAGCCGGGTTGCCGGCCCAGGTGATGATCGACTTCAGCCATGCCAACAGCAGCAAGCAGTTCAAGAAACAGATGGACGTGAGCGCTGACGTCTGCGGGCAGATTGGCGGCGGTGAAAAAGCGATTATCGGTGTGATGATCGAAAGCCACCTGGTGGAAGGTAACCAAAACCTCGAAAGCGGCGAACCGCTGGTTTACGGCAAGAGCGTGACCGACGGCTGCATCGGCTGGCAGGACACCGAAACCGTGCTGCGCGATCTGGCGGCGGCGGTGAAAGCGCGCCGTGGCTAATCGCGACGATACTGATAAGGGGCCCGGTAGCGGGCCCTTGTTTTTATACTCGACATTCCCATTCTATATCTCTTGTTAATTTAAGGCTTACAACTAATAGGTTTATTAAATCATTAAACGACCGTCGCCACATTATTTCCCATTTTAAAAAAGAATAATTGTCACTGCTCGCGGCATTGTGCTTATATAAGACGCTTTTTTATTCCACAAACCCCGCATGACTAAATAAGTGGGGGGTGGTATGACCTATTACTTTCAGGACGAAAGAATTATGACAAGCAATACCGATACCTCGCAGTCGCTGGGGCTGCATAGAATTAAATTCCATGGGAAAGGTGGCGAATACTTCGCTATTTGGTTAGTCAATGCACTATTGACCATTGTGACTTTAGGCATCTATTCCGCCTGGGCGACGGTGCGTCGTCGTCGCTATTTTTACGGCAACACGGAGTTGGACGGCGATCGTTTCGATTACCATGCGCAACCGTTGCAAATTTTGAAGGGACGGCTGCTGGTGATCGGCGGCATCATCGTGTTTTATATTCTGCTGGCGGTGGCGCCGCTGCTGGGGCTGCTGGCCTTATTGGCGTTGCTGGCCCTGCTGCCGTGGGTCGTTATCCGCAGCTGGCGCTACAATGCGATTATGTCGAGCTACCGCGGCGTGCGCTTTAATTATGTCTGCCGCACCGGTCGCGCCTATTGGGCGTTACTGTTCTGCCCGCTATTACTGATTATCGGACTGTATGTCGCCTTAATCATTTTGCTCAGTATTGGCAGCGGCTTTGGCAGCATCAGCGCCATCAGCCTTATGCTGGTGCTGACGATGATGTTGGCCGTGCCGGCATTCGCCGCCGTCAACGGTATTATTAGCGCACTGCAGCACGATCTGTACGTCAATAATCTGTTCTTCGGCCGTACGCCGTTTATTGCCGAGCTGAAAAAGTCAGCCTTTATCAAATTTTCCTTGATCGGCCTGCTCATTTTCCTGCCGTTCATGTTGGCTGCGCTGGTGTGTATGGGGTCGTTTATCCTGTCACTGTACCAAATGGTATTGATGGGCATGCTGACGGATGAAACCGCGGATTTGCTGGTGCTGGAGAATATCGGCAGTTTACTGCTGATGATGGTGATATTGCTGATTGGTGCCTTGATTGCCGGCAGCTATCAGATCGTTGCCCAACGCAACTATCTGTTTAACCAAGCGACGCTGAACGGCAACATCAAACTGCGCTCTTCGATGCAAACGCTGCCGTATATGGGGCTGTTGATCACCAATACACTGATCACGCTGTTCTCGCTCGGCTTTGCTGCGCCGGTGGCGGAAGTGCGTCACGCCCGTTATCTGGCAGAAAGCACGGCGGTCGAAGGCGACCTGGCGTTGCTGGACATTGCGGCGCATCAGGAAACCGCCAACAGCGCGGTGGCCGAAGAAGCGGTGCAGGCGCTGGATCTGGGCGGCAGCTTCTAAGGCGCCAATGATCCTCGAAGGTGCTTACCAGTTGCCGGGGCGGGCCGCACGTGAGGCGGCTCGCCTGCTGGTGAACGAAAGCGGCGAGGGCGTGACGCTGCAGCGGCAGGATGAGCAACGTTACATCCCGCTGGCGGACATCACCGTTTCTGCGGCGTTGGGCAATATTCCGCTGACGCTGACCTTCAGCGACGGCGCGCGCTTCGTGCCGCATGACGACGCGGCCTTCCGCCGTTGGTTCTATCAGCGCCGCTCGCCGGGTTGGGTGCATCGTCTCGAACGTCATAAACGTGGCGTCGCTCTAGCGTTGCTGATGACGCTGCTGGCGGTGGTGGCTTATGTTTATGTGGTACTGCCCTGGGCGAGCAGCGAGATCTCCATGCGCATTCCCACGTCGGTGGAACAGACGCTGGGCGAACATACACAGACGTTTTTGAGCCAGAGCGGTTTCAAGCCTTCTGCTCTGCCGGCCGAACGGCAACAGGCGTTGCAGCAGCTGTTTCGGCAGGTGATGCCGACTGATATGCGCCAGGAGCGCACGCCACTGTCGCTGAAGTTGATGGCGGTGCCCGGTGCACCGAACGCCTTTATGTTGTCGGACGGCACGCTGGTGCTCAGCGATGGGCTGGTCGCCTTGTCGAAAAACGACGATGGGTTGGCGGCGGTGATGCTGCACGAGATGGGGCATCACGCTCATCGCCATCCGATGCGCATGCTGGTGCGCTCGTCACTGGTGGCGTTGACGCTGATGTGGATGACCGGCGACGTGAGCGGCATTGGCGACACGCTGCTGCAGTCTGCGTCCTTCGTGAATGAAATGCAGTTTTCCCGCGGTATGGAACGTGAGGCGGATGCGTTTGCCATCGCGGAAATGCGGCGCCAGGGGCGTTCGCTGGCGGAAATGGCGGCGATCTATCGCGCGTTAGCGCAGGCACCTGAGCGGGATACGGCTGATGGCTGGGCGCTGCCGGCCTGGCTCAGCACCCATCCGGCGATGCAGGAACGGCTGGAGGCGGTGAACAAGGCGATGGCGCAACCGCCGCGACAGTAATAAAAAAGCCCCCGGTTTTCACCGGGGGCTTTTTCGTTAACGGGCGAAATTACTTCGCTTTACCTTGGTTGGCTACGGCAGCCGCTTTTGCAGCGATCTCGTCGGCATTGCCCAGGTAGTAACGTTTGGTTGGCTTGAAGTTCTCGTCGAACTCATACACCAATGGCACGCCGGTTGGGATGTTCAGCTCGAGGATTTCGTCTTCGCTCAGGTTATCCAGGTATTTCACCAGCGCGCGCAGGGAGTTGCCGTGCGCCGCAACGATCACGCGCTCGCCGCTCTTGATGCGTGGCAGGATCTCTTCGTCCCAGTAAGGGATAACGCGCTCGATGGTCAGCGCCAGGCTTTCGGTCAGCGGCAGCTCTTGCTCGGTCAGCGCGGAGTAACGCGGATCGTGGCCAGGGTAACGCTCGTCTTCTTTGGTCAGCTCCGGTGGGGTCACCGCGAAGCCGCGACGCCACTGTTTCACCTGCTCGTCGCCGTATTTCTCGGCGGTTTCCGCTTTGTTCAGACCCTGCAGCGCGCCGTAGTGACGTTCGTTCAGCTTCCAGGATTTTTCGGTCGGCAACCAGGCCTGATCCAGCTCGTCGAGGATGTTCCACAGGGTGTGGATCGCGCGCTTCAGTACGGAGGTGTAAGCGAAGTCGAAAGCGAAACCTTCATCTTTCAACAGCTTGCCTGCTGCTTTCGCTTCGGTGCGGCCCTTGTCGGACAGATCAACATCATACCAACCGGTGAAGCGGTTTTCTTGGTTCCACTGGCTTTCGCCGTGACGCACCAGAACCAGCTTAGTTACAGCCATAGCTTAACTCCTTAATAATCTGACATTTCAATGATAACGAAAATCATTATATTGCCGCGGGCCGGGGCTCGGCAATCGATAGTGTCTAACCATAGCCAATTTCTTGCCGCAAAGTAAGGGCTGTCGAAAGGAAAAAGCTGAATCGTTCAGGCTGGCGCTACGGCGGGAGAAACGGCGCGCTGGAATCGCTCCGTGCGCGCCGTGGCGTGGGGAAAATCAGGCCGATTTTTTCAGGCAGTTGCTCATAAAGGTTTTACGTGCGTCGCCCTTCAGATTCTTGGTCTTGGCGTCGGCATTGCAGGTTTTCATTTTCTGCTGCTGCGGCGTCAGGGTTTTGCCCGTCGCGGCGGTGCCTTCGGATTTCAGACAGGTGCTCATGAAGGTGGAGCGATCCGCGCCTTTCAGCGACTTGGTGGAAGCCTGCTGGTTGCAATCGGTCATGCGTTTCTGTTGGGCCGTCTGCGCCGGGGAAGGCGTTTTTGTCGCCGTCGTCGTATCGGCCGCCATCAGATTGGTGCTCAGCATTAAGCCCGCCAGCAATGGAAGTGCAGTAATCAGACGCATAGGTGTTCCTTCAGCTATTGACTGGCCGCCATCGGCCAAAAATTGTGACGTTGCACAAGGCGTTGTGCTTATCACGGTAGCCTGAGTGTAGTGCGCGCTTTGGAATAAGGAAAGGTGAGCGCCGGTAGGGGGATAGCGCTAAAAGGTAAGCATTTATAACAAATCGCCCCCGGCCGCACGGCGAGGGGCGTGGCGGGTTAGATAGGATAAAACTGATAATGCGTGGCGCTGCGGTAGCGGTTCCCCGGCTGCAGCCAGCAGTCCGGCTGTGGCCACTCCGGGTGATGCGGGCTGTCCGGCAAAAATTCGCTCTCCAGCGCCACGCCGGCATGGTTGGCGTAGCTGCCGCCATCGCGCGCCGGCGTGCCGGCCAGATAGTTGCCGCTGTAGAGTTGCAGCGCGGGCGCGTCGGTGAATACGCTCATCTGCACTTGCCCATCGGCGGACCACAAATGGGCCGCCGGGCTCTCCAGCGCGCCGCAGGCGCGGTGCAGCAGAAAAGCATGATCGTAGCCTTTAACCCGCTGCTGGTCACGATCGCGCAGGAAATCCTGCAGCAGCGTTTTTGGCTGGCGGAAATCCATGCCGCTGTCGTCCACCGGCGTCAGTTCGGCGCAGGGAATGCCTTCGGCGTCGACGGGCAGATAGCGATCGGCAAACAGCTGCAGCCGCTGGGCGCGGGCGTCGGTACCGGCGCCGTCCAGGTTGAAATAGGCGTGGTTGGTGAGATTGACCGGGCAGGGGCGATCGACCTGCGCCAGATAGCTGATTTCCAGGCGATTATCATGGGTCAGGTAATAGCAAACCTGCACGTCGAGATTGCCGGGAAAACCCTGATCGCCATCCGCCGAGTGCAGCGCGTAGCAGACCTGCTGCTCGTCGTGCCGTACCCGGCGCCAGCGGCGAGCGTGAAAGCCGTCGGGGCCGCCGTGCAGCTGGTGGGCGCCCTGATTGGCGATCAGCGCATGGGATTTCCCGTCGATGGGCAGACTGGCGTTGGCGATGCGGTTGGCGTAACGGCCGACGGTGGCACCCAGATAGGCGCTCTGGCGTTGATAATCCGCCGCGCTGCGGCATCCGAGCAGCAGCTCGCGCCGCTCACCGGATTTGAGCGGCAAGACGGCGGACAGCCAGGTGGCGCCCCAGTCCATCAGGGTGACGGTCATGCCGGCGGCGTTTTGCAGCTGCGTCAGTTGGTAAGGCTGCCCGTCGGGCGCCGCCGCCGTGGTAGCCGTCAGCATGCGCCGGCTCCCTGCGAGGCCTGGCAGACATAAAACGTTTCCCGCAGCCCACCGGTTTGCAGCGGATATTCGCGCGCCACGGCGGCGCGCACCGTTTCCACGAGATCCTGCGGCATCAGCGCGACGATACAGCCGCCGAAACCGCCGCCGGTCATGCGCACGCCGCCGTGCGGGCCGATCGTCGCTTTGACGATCTCGACCAGCCGATCGATCGGCGGCACGGTGATTTCAAAGTCGTCGCGCATCGAGGCGTGCGATTCAGCCATCAGTCGGCCCATGCGTTGCAGATCGCCGGCCGCCAGCGCCTCGGCCGCCGCCAGGGTGCGGGCGTTCTCGCTGATGACGTGGCGCGCGCGTTTGGCCACCCGCGGGTCCAGCAGGTGTTGGCGCGCCCCAAACTGTTCCGGGCTGACGTCGCGCAGCGCCTTGACGCCGAAGAAGCGTGCCGCTTCTTCGCACTGTTTGCGACGGGTGTTGTATTCGCTGTCCACCAGCCCGCGTTGCACGTTGGAGTTGATGATCACCACCGCGACGTTGTCCGGCATCGGTACCGCGCGGGTCTCCAATGAGCGACAGTCGATCAGCAGGGCGTTGCCGCGCCGGCCGAGCGCAGAGATCAACTGATCCATGATGCCGCAGTTGCAGCCGACGAACTGGTTCTCCGCCTCCTGGCCGTTCAGCGCCAGCGCTACGCCGTCCAGCGGCAGGTGATAGAGCGCCTGCAGCGCCTGGCCCACCGCCACTTCCAGCGCTGCGGAGGAGCTGAGCCCCGCGCCCTGCGGCACATTACCGGCGATCACCAGGTCCGCGCCGCCGAAATCGGCGTTGCGGCGCTGAAGATGCTTCACCACGCCACGCACATAGTCGGACCAGCGCTGATCGGGATGGTTGACGATCGGATCGTCGAGCGAGAATTGATCCTGCTGGTTTTGATAATCGGCGGCGAGCACGCGGATCTGACGGTCGTCACGCTTGGCGCAGGCGATGACGGTTTGGTAATCGATGGCGCAGGGCAGCACGAAGCCGTCGTTGTAATCGGTATGTTCGCCGATCAGGTTCACCCGCCCCGGCGCCTGAATGGTCAGCGCCGGCGCGTAGCCGAAGTGTTCGGTAAACAGAGAATGGGTAAGCTGTTTCAGGCTCATGCTTGGGCTCCGGCTTCACGGTAATGAATATCGCTGACGGCGCGCAGACGTTCTGCGGCCTGTTCGGCGGTCAGGTCGCGCTGGGTTTCCGCCAACATCTCGTAACCGACCATAAATTTGCGCACGCTGGCGGAACGCAGCAGCGGCGGATAGAAATGAGCGTGCAGCTGCCAGTGCCGGTTGTCGGCGCCGTTGAACGGCGCACCGTGCCACCCCATCGAGTAGGGGAAAGAGCACTGGAACAGGTTGTCGTAGCGACTGGTCAGCTTTTTCAGCGCCAGCGCCAGATCGTGGCTTTGCGCCGCGCTGAGATCGGTGATGCGCTGTATCGCGGCTTTCGGCAGCAGCAGCGTTTCAAACGGCCAGGCGGCCCAGTAGGGCACCACCGCCAGCCAGTGTTCGGTGTTCACCACGATGCGCTCGCCTGCGGCCAGTTCGCGCTGCGCATAGTCCAGCAGCAGCGGGGAGGCGTGTTCGCAGAAATACGCCTGTTGCAGGCGATCTTCGCGCTCGGCCTCGTTCGGCAGAAAACTGTTGGCCCAGACCTGCCCATGTGGGTGCGGGTTGGAACAGCCCATCGCTGCGCCTTTGTTTTCGAACAGCTGCACCCAGGGGTAGTGTTTGCCCAGCTCATCGGTTTGCGCCTGCCAGGCAGCGACCACCTGCTCCAGCGCCGGCAGCGTCAATTCGGGCAGGGTCTTGCTGTGATCGGGAGAGAAGCAGATCACCCGGCTGACGCCGCGCGCGCTCTGGCTGCGCATCAGCGGATCCCGGCTGTCGGGCGCCGGCGGCGTATCGCTCATCAGCGCGGCGAAATCGTTGGTAAAGACGTAGGTGCCGCGGTAATCCGGATTGCGATCGCCGGTTACGCGCGCGTTGCCGGGGCACAGGAAACAGTCGGGATCGTGTGCCGGCAGCATTTCCGCGGGCACGGCTTCCTGTTGGCCCTGCCAGGGGCGCTTGGCGCGGTGCGGCGAGACCAGCACCCATTGGTCGCTCAGCGGGTTGTAGCGGCGGTGCGGATGGTCGATAGGGTTAAATTCCGTCATACGGTTCCTTTCATGGCGCTGCGGTGGTGTAATCGCTTTCAATCACCGTTTTAACGCGCCCTTTGCTGGACAGGGAGAGGTTATTGCGCAAAAAGATAGCACGACCGCGGCGGTAAAAAGGTGATCTAACGCGAAAAATGGAATCGTTTACACTTTGATGGCACGACCAGACAGGCGGAGGGATGCTGGTTGTAAGGTAAGGCGTGGTGTAGGGGTGAGGTACTTGTGATAGCGTTTTCACCCGGCCAGCCGGCAGAGAGCGCTCTCTGCCGGCGTCAGCCGTTAAGGGTGCTGATACAACGGGTAGGTGAAGAACAGCAGATGGGTCAGGTTAAGCCCGAAATGGAACAGGATCGGCACCCACAGGCGGCCGCTCCACATCCATGCCAGGCCATAGATCAACCCGGCCAGGGTGGCGAAGATCACCATCAGCAGGCCGCCGGCCAGATGCGCGGCGCCGAACACGGCGGCGGCGATGATCAGCGCCGGCCAGGCGCCCAGCCACTGGCTGAGCCGCTGTTGCAGGTAGCCACGAAACAGCGCTTCTTCGGCCATGCAGACGAAGAACAGGTTTGCCATCACGAAAGGCAGGATCCAGGCGGGTGCATGTGGCTCGACTTTCAATCCACCTAGCGCCACGGCCAGCAGCAGCAGCGCCGGTACGGCGGCCAGCAGTGCAATCCAGCTCGCTTTGCCGGCGCTGCCGCCGCGATCGGCGGAAAACAGCGTGGGCAAGCAGGCGAACAGCAGGAAGGGCACCATTGCCTTATCGAAGTTGTAGTACATGGTGAACGGCGCGCTGAGCGGGCCGGCTTTTTCGCCGTCGATCATCAGTTGATTGTGGATGCCTGGCACCCAGTGCAAGAACAGCGCCACGCAGCCGGCGACCACCAACCCTTCCAGCGCGATCGCCAGATTGCGCTGCTCGCGGAAGCGGTGGCGCAGCCCCGCCAGCGCCACAATCGCTAACAGATAACTCAGGCTGAGTGGCGTCAGCACCCCATGATAAAGCCCCATGCCCGCCGAGGCAGCCAGGATCGCCCAGGCTATCAGCCGGTTAAACGGCAAGAAAAATAACGAAGCAGCCAGTACGCCCCACATAATATGTCCCTTTAAAATATGTACACGGCGCTCAGCGCTTTTGCGGCGTGCGAGTATGGCGAAATTGAGCGCTAGAGCGGATAGTAGCACACCAGGATGACGCGAAAGGTCGGGGCAGTGACGGATTCGTGCATTATGCCGGCCCACACGACCGGCGGTGATGAGGTCAGCCTTTCATCCATGCCTGCGAACGGGTGATTTCCGCCAGGTTTTGCAGAATATCGAGGCTCTGCTGGTGGATCTCCTGCGTCGGTGCTGCGCACAGATCGTGCAGCACGGTCACCTGGAAGCCGGCGTCGTGCGCCTGACGTGCGGTGCTCTCGATCGCCAGCGGCGTGCTGACGCCCGCCAGCAGCAGATGGTGACACCGATGCTGCCGCAGCCAGGCTAACAAATTGTTACCGGAGAAGGCGCAAACCGCTGTTTTTTCAAACTGCAGATCGGTCTCTTCCTGCTGCAACTCGGGCACCCAACGGCAGCCCGGGCTGTTTAACCGCAGCGCGCCGATCTGTTTCAGATGGTTGAACAGCGGCGAGTGGGGCGGGATGTCATGATAATCGTCGGCGAACCCCACCCGCACCCAAATCACCGGAATTTTCCGCACCCGAGCGTAGGCCGCGGCGGCATTGACGTTGGCGAGCAGGTTGCTCGCCACCACCTGTTCGCGGCAGTGGTTGGCGCGTCCTTTAGGCCCGATCAGATCCTCGATCAGGTCAATGATAATCAACGCAGCGGACATGGCGTCTCCAGAGAATGGCCTTCTTTCTTTCTATGATAAAAGGCCAAATGTGATGTGCTGCGGTGAAGTGTTGCCGGATATGTTTGCGCCGTGTATTCAGGCGGAGGCCGCTTCCAGCCGCTGATGTTGGTAGCCGTAGCCGCCCTCGCCGTCAGGCACAAAGCTGAGGCGGTGGGTGATGCATTGCGGCGCGTCTTCGGCATGGTGCGACACGAACAGCAGCTGGGTGGCGCCCTGGCCGATCAGCACGTCGATGAAGCGGCGCACCAGCTGGCGATTGAGCGGATCCAACCCCTGTAACGGCTCGTCGAGGATCAGTAGCGCCGGGTGCTTCACCAGCGCACGGGCGATCAGCGCCAGCCGCTGTTGGCCCCAGGAAAGGCTGTGGAACGGGGCATCGCCACGCGCGCCGTCGAGCCCGAGCAGCGCCAGCCATTGCTCGGCCAGCTGCCGCTGACGATCCGAAACCGCCTGATAGATGCCGATCGAGTCGAAGAACCCCGACAGCACCACGTTGCGCACGCTGGTGTTGACGCGATAATCCAGATGCAGGCTGCTGCTGACGTAGCCGATATGGCGTTTGATTTCCCAGATGGTTTCCCCACTGCCGCGGCGGCGGCCGAACAGCGTCAGATCGTTGCTGTAGCCCTGTGGATGATCGCCGGTGATCAAGCTGAGCAGGGTGGATTTGCCGGCGCCGTTCGGGCCGACGATCTGCCAGTGTTCACCGGGGTTAACCTGCCAGTCGAGGTGGTTGAGGATCGGTCGATCGTTATAGCTGACCACGCCGTCGCGCAAAACGATCAGCGGCCGATCCGCCGGCAGCGTCACCTTTTGCGTCGGATCCTCGATCTCCGGCAGCGCCAGCCCGCTGAGATTTTCGCTGTGCGCCAGCTGCGCCACCAGCGCATCCGCCATCACCTGACTACGCGGCCCGCGGCTGGTCAGGGTGCAGTCCGCCAGCACGCCCACCTGCCGGACAAAATCCGGTATTTCATCGAAACGGTTGAGCACCAGCACCACGGTCTGGCCTTGGGCGGAAAGTGCGCTCAGCAGCGTGGCGAGCTGCGCGCGCGAGTGAACGTCCAGCCCGTCGAAGGGCTCGTCGAGGATCAGCAGGTCAGGCTCGGGCATCAGCGCCCGGCACAGCAGGGTTTTACGCGTTTCGCCGGTGGAGAGGTATTTGAAGCGGCGCGTCAGCAGGGCGGTGATGCCGAACTGCGCGGCCAGCCGTTCACAGCGCGCGGCGTCTTTCACCTCTTCCTGAATGATTTCCGCCGCGGTGCGGCCGGTGTCGTCCTCGTCCGCGCTGAGCAGATCGGTGTTGTTGCGTTGCCACTCGTCGCTGACCATTTTTTGCAGCTGTTCGAAGGAGATGCGCACCGCGTGCTGAAAATCGCTGCGGCGTTCACCGCTCAGCAGAACCAGTTCGTCCGCCAGCGCGCGCGCCAGGGCGGATTTGCCGCTGCCGTTGGCGCCGACGAAGGCCCAGCTGTCGCCGGCCTGGATTTCCAGCGCGTCCAGCGTCAGGGTGCGAGTATCGCTTAAGCGGAATGAACCTTGCGAAATGTGCAACGACGACATCACCTGTTCCTTTTTTTGCAATTATTTGCCTTAGAATTAGGCGCATTGCACGGTGATGTCAATCAACAAAAACGCAACGTCACGTTGCGCTTAACACAACGTGGCGACAATCACGTGATCGGCGTTGAACAGGGCGTGTACGGCAGTGCCGACGCTTAATTGCAGACGCTGCAACTCCGCCGTCGTCAGGGTGGCACACAGGGTTTCGCCGCCCGCCAGCGTCACCAGCACCTCGCTGTGTTCGGCGCCCGGCTGAATGCCGGCCACCACGCCCGCTAGCGCGTTATCTGCGCCGGCGTTATCCGCCGCATCGACACTTAACCGCACCCAGGGCGCTTTGATCAGCGCCAGTACCTCTTTGCCGGGCGTCAGCTGCAGCCGGTCGGCGCTTTGCTGGGTGATGGCCGCCGTCAGGCGAGTACCGCCGTCGTTCAACAAGATCGCCAGATGCTGTTGCACCTGCTGATGATCGCGTTCGATCACGGTGCCGAAAAACTGATTGCGGGCGCTGGTTTGCAGCGAGAAGCGCGAGATGGCCGCCAGCAGGCTGTCGAGCGGCAGGTCGTCTTGCTGCAATACGTCGAAGGCCTTTTGCTGCACCTGGCCCAGCAGGTCATACAGCTGTATCAACCGCTGGCCATAGTGCGTCAGCTGCGCACCGCCGCCGCCTTTACCGCCGGTGGCGCGTTCCACCACCGTTTGTTCCGCCAGCTGGTTCATTTCATTGATGGCGTCCCAGGCGCTTTTATAGCTGATGCCCGCCAGTTTGGCGCCCTGGCTGATGGAGCCGGTGTGCTGTACCTGTTTCAGCAGTGCGATGCGGCGCGGATCGGCGAACAGCTTTTGCTGGAGTTTAAGAGTCAGAAGAATTTCGGCCTGCATAGCACATCCTGTCGGCGGCAAAAATCTTATTGTCGCCGATTTGGCGGCAAAGCGCCAAACGCAGTGCGGTGGAAAGCGTGGGTAATAAAGACTGGCACTGTATTATTGTTATAATATAACATAACATAAAAACGATAAGCTTTACGCCGGTTGCGGCCGATTTTTATTTCACCACAGGGATGCTCCACATGAGTACGACACGCCGGCGTCTTCGCACGCCCAGACAATCTTTATGCCTTGCCGCCTGGGTCGGCGGCGCACTGACGGCGCCGCTGGCCATCGCTGCCGACTGCGATAAAGCCCGCAATGCCACGGGGTGCGAAGAACAGCTCACCGTGGAGGCGGCGGCCCCCGCCGGGCGCTACGATGCGTTGAGCGCCGTGAGCCGCAGCGCTTCGCAGCTCGGGCTGACCGCTCGGGAGACGCCGCGCAGCGTCGATATCATCAGCGCAAGAGCGATCCAACAGCGGGGCGATCGCTCGCTGGCCGCCGCCGTTGAGCGCGCCACCGGTCTGTCCGGCGTCGCTTCGCCAACGTTGTCCAACAACTTTTCCGCGCGCGGTTTCCGGCCGATCGCCTGGCTGTACAACGGCGTGGAGATGCCCGGCAGCACGCTGCAGCTGGGCGATCCTTCTCATTACGACAGCGTCGAGGTGCTGCGCGGGCCGGGATCGGCATTGAACGGGCTGAGCGCCGCGGGTGGCAGCGTCAACCTGATCTCGCGGCGGCCGACCTTCAGCCGCCAGCCGTTCGAGCTCGATTATGGCTTCGGCAGCTACCGCAGCCAGCGCCTGCATCTGGGGGCCGGCGGCGCGCTGGTGGATGACGCGGTGGCGTACCGGTTGGACGTCAGCGGCAACGACAGCGGCAGCAACGTGCAGTATGAACGCGATCGGCAGAAGCGGGTTTCCGGCTCGCTGCTGTTTAAACTGACGGACGATGCGCTGCTGACGCTGAGCCTGGATCGCATGCTCAACCGCACCAACAACCCTTACTATGGCACGCCGCTGCTGGACGGGCGCATTGCCGGCGAGCTGCGCGACATCAATTACAATAACCTCACCGACAGCCGCATCCAGAGCAACGCCACGGCATTTCAGGCCAGTCTGGACTGGTTTATGACGCCCGACGTGGAGTGGCATAACCAATTCTATTACTACAGCGGCTTTCGCGAATGGCGCAACGTCGAGCGTTTCCGCGTCACGGCGGCGGCCCGGCCCGGCGACGTCAACCGCGACTCCTTCGGCGCCTTGGCACACGACGACGATCTGATCGGCAACCGCAGTTCGCTGGTGTTCGACCGCGCCGTCGCCGGGTTCGATAACCGGTTGCTGGTCGGCCTCGATTTGAGCAAGCGGCATTTTCAGTATTACTCCAACGGTTTCCCCGGCTCCGAAGACGTGCCGCTCGGGGCGCCGCCCAGAGAGCCGTTCGCCCAGGGCACCGACCGCCAGCGTGCGCCGGTACGCCACGTCACCCAGAACCAGTACGCCGCCTTTCTCGAAGATCGTTTCAGCCTGACCGAGCGTTTAGCGTTGCTGGGCCAGCTGCGCTACAACCACATGAATATGGACTGGCGCTTCCAGGGGCCGCAGGCAGAGAGCCGCGCGCGCACCTACGTTTTCAGCACCTGGAGCCTGGGCCCCAGCTATGCGCTGACCGACGACCTCACGATCTACGCCAACTACACCACCGGCCAGGAGCCGGGCAACGATTTGTTCTTCCTCAGCCCAACGCAGACCGATCTGCCGCTGACGCGAGCGCGCCAGTGGGAGGCCGGCGCCAAAGGGCAGTTCTGGGAGGATAAAGGCGAGGTGACGCTGGCGCTGTACGAACTGCGCAAAGACAACCTGTTTGTGCCCGACGCGCAGCGGCCGGATGCGTTGAGTGCGGTAGGCAGGCAGACGTCGCGCGGCATCGAGCTTGGCGTGGTGCTGCGTCCCGACGAGCGCTGGGAGCTGGCCGGCAACGCCGCCTACACGCATGCCCGCTACGACGACTATCGCGGCGGCAGCCCGCTGCGCAGCTACAACGGCAATCGCCCGGCCTATATCCCGGACTGGGCCGCCAACCTCAGCGTGCATTATCAGGCGACGGAGCGCCTGGGGCTGGTTTCTTCGCTGCGTTACGTCGGCAGCAGTTACAACGACGACGCCAACCGCCGCAAGATGCGCGCGTACACCACGCTCGATCTGGCGGCGGACTATCAGCTGACGCCGATCGTCGATGTCGGTTTTCGCATTCGCAACGCCACCAACCAGCTGTACGCCTATCAGCGCACCTACCCGGACCAGGCGCTGATCGCGCCGCCGCGCAGCTATGAAACCTTCGTGTCGGTCAGGTTCTGACGGCGTGAAACGCTGGCTTGGCCTGCTGTTGTGCGCCCTGGGATTGGGCGGAGGCGTGCCGCTGCGTGCCGATGCCGTCAGCCTGCAAAATTGCGGGGTAACGCGCGATTACCCGCAGCCGCCGCAGCGGGTGCTGGTTTACGCCAATCCGGCATTGGAAAACCTGTTGGCGCTGGGGCTGGCCGGCCGCGCGATCGGCGTGGTCGGGTATGACCGCGCGCGCGATCCCGCGCCGACGGCGCCGGCCGATGCGCTGCGGGTACCGACCAGCCCAGCGCCACCCTCGGCGGAAGCGTTGCTGCTGATGCGGCCGGATTTTGTCTATTCGGCCAGCTATTACTGGCTGCACAGCCCGGAAACGCCCGATCAGGCGCGGCTGGCGGCATGGGGCATCGGCAGCTACCTCTCTCCCGGCGCCTGCAGCGGCCAGCAAAGCGCGATCGCCGCCGCGCTGACGTTCGAAGACATTTTCACCGAGCTGCGGGAGCTGGCGCGTATTTTCAACGTCGGCCGCGCCGGTGAAGTGCTGGTCGAACGGTTGCGCGGGCAGCTGAGGGCGCTTGAGGCGCAGCGCGCGCCGCTGCCGCATTGGCGTCTGCTGTGGTGGTATGCCGGTACGCAGACGCCTTATGTGGCGGGCTGCTGCGGCGCCCCGGGCTTGCTGAGCCGCAGCGTCGGCAGCGCGAACCTGTTCGGCGATCGGCCCGAGCTGTGGCCGACGGTGTCCTGGGAAACCATCGCCGCCCGCGATCCGGATGCGATCGTGCTCGGCGATCTGCCGCGCGGCGGCCTCGGCGACAGCGCGGCGGACAAGATCGCCTTTCTGGAACATCACCCGCTGACCGCGACGCTGCGCGCCGTGCGTCAGCGGCGCTACGTGATCCTCCCCGGTTATGACATGGACCCTTCCGCCCGCACCGTGGCGGCGCTGGGCCGTTTGATTCGGGGCCTGCAGGATTTGCCGCCGCAGGCTCCGACTTTTTCCAACAAGGAACCTTGATATGACTGCCGTTTCATTCTCTTCGCTGCTGGACTCCTGGGATCGCCAGCAGGCGGCCTACATCGCCGAGCGGGAAGCGCGTTTTAACGCCCAGCTGGAGGTGCTGGCGCTCGCCGCCGGCCAGGATTTTCACGTGGTGGATCTGGCCTGTGGCCCAGGTTCGCTGAGCCTGCGCATTTTGCAGCGCTTTCCGCAGGCCAGGGTGACCGCCATCGATCTCGATCCGCTGCTGCTGGCGGTGGCGCGCGGCGCGCTGGCGGAGTACGGCGATCGGATCCGCATTCTGCAGGCCGATCTGGCTGATCCCGCCTGTTTTTCCGCGCTGTCGGGCCCCGCGCCGCAGGCGGCGGTCTCCAGCACGGCGCTGCACTGGTTGATGCCGGAGCAGCAGCTGGCGCTGTACCGCAACGTCGCCAGGCTGTTGGCCGATGGTGGCGTGTTCCTGAACGCCGATCATCAGCGTTATGACCACCGCCAGCCGCGGTTGAAAGCGTTGGCCGAGCGGCACGACGAGCAAACCCAGCAGCGCGCCTGGGCAAACGGCGTCGAGGATTGGGATCGCTGGTTCGCGGGCGCGCTGCAATCGCCGGCGCTGGCCGCTTATCAGGCCGAGCGTGAAGCGCTGTTCGCCGGCCGCTCGGTGCCGCCGCCGACGCCGCTGGATTTCCAGCTCGCGGCCCTCAGACAGGCCGGTTTCAGCGAGGCGGGGACGGTGTGGCAGCTGTTGGACGACTATGTGATCGCAGGCTGGAAATAGCATGAACCGGCGGTTACTGCCCGACCGTGAGGCCGGCTGGCTGCTGTTGCTGGCGGCGGCGCTGCCGCTGGCCCTGCTGGCGGCCACTCTGTCGGGGCCTGCGCCGATCGCGTGGCATGAAGCCTGGCGCATCGTATTTGGCGTCAGCGGCGGCGAAGCGCCCGATGCCGAGGTATATCAGCGCATCATCTGGTCGCTGCGCATACCGCGCGCGTTGCTGGCGGCACTGGCCGGCGCCGGGCTGGCGCTGGCGGGCACCGTGCTGCAGTCGCTGACCCGCAACCCGCTGGCCGATCCCTGGGTGCTGGGGATCTCCTCCGGCGCCGGCGTGGGGGCGGTAACGGTGTTGGTACTGGGGCTGGGCGGCGGTCTGCTGTCGGTGTCCGGCGGGGCATTTCTCGGCGCGCTGGGGGCGTTTGCGTTGGTGATGCTGCTGGCCGGGCGTTCGCTGCAGGGGGAGTCCACGCTGTTTATTCTGGCCGGGGTGGCGGTGACGCAGCTGCTCTCTGCGCTGACTTCGCTGATCACCCTGTGGCAGGCGGACGCCAACGTTACGCGCGGCGTGATGTTCTGGCTGCTGGGTTCGTTCAGCGACGCGCGCTGGCCGCAGGTCTGGCTGTGCGGGTTGGCGCTGGCGGCGGTGCTGCTGCTTTGCTGGCTGCGGGCGGGTGAGCTGGACGCGCTGGCGTTCGGCGGTGTGACCGCCGCTTCGCTGGGGGTGGCGGTGGCTCCGCTGAAGCTGTTGCTGTATGTGGCGACCACCGCGCTGACGGCGGCGATCGTCGCGTTCAGCGGCGCGGTGGGATTTATCGGGCTGACGGTGCCGCACGTCGCCCGGCGGCTGGTCGGCTCGCGGCATCGGCTGCTGTTGCCGGCCAGCGCGCTGTGCGGCGCCCTGTTCGCCGTGGCGGCGGACACGCTGGCCAGAACGCTGTTTGCCCCGCGCGAGCTGCCGGTAGGCGTGTTGACCGCATTGTTGGGTGTGCCGGTATTCCTGCTGTTGCTGTATCGGAAGGTCAATGCATGACGGTTGAAAAAACGCGATCCGGCTTGTGCGCCGAGGCGGTGAGCTGGCAGGCGGGAGCGCGCACGGTGCTGGAAAATCTCAGTATCTGTGCCTTGCCCGGCGAGATCACCGGCGTGCTCGGCGTCAACGGCAGCGGCAAATCCACGTTGCTCAAGCTGCTGGCCGGGCTGCAGCCCGCTGACGGCGGCCGCGTATGGTTGGAAGGGCGCGAGATCGCCGCATTTTCCGGGCGGGAGCGCGCCAGGCGCATCGCCTTTCTCGAACAATCCGCCCCCGGCGCCTTCGCGCTGCCGGTAAAGGAGGCGGTGTTGCTGGGGCGCCTGGCCCATGTCGGCCGTTGGCGCGGATTCGCTGCCGAGGATCGCCGCATCGCCGGGCAGGCGATGGAGCAAGTGGGCATCAGCCACCTGGCCGATCGCGATTGGCAGCGGCTGTCCGGCGGCGAACAGCAGCGGGTGCATCTGGCGCGCGCGCTGGCGCAGCAAACGCCGTGGCTGCTGCTGGACGAGCCCGCCAATCATCTGGATATCGCCCATCAGCAGCAGTTTATGGCCTTGCTGCGGCGGCTGAAACTCAGCGTGGTGGTGACACTGCACGATCTGAATCTGGCGGCCTGTTATTGCGATCGGGTGGCGCTGTTGCAGCGGGGCGCGGTTTATGCGACGGGGGCGCCGCGGCAGGCGCTGACGCCGGAGAACATTCGCGCGGTGTACGGGCTGGAGGCCAGGCTGGCTGCGCCCGCCGGCTATGCGCCGCCGCTGATTTACTATCCCGTTCAGGATTAAGGCCAGCGAGCCGGGGCATCAAAGGGCACGTTTGGCCGAATACAAATTCGCCCCGCTGACTAAAATAACCCCGGTTTTACCCGTTCTTTTGGGTTAGAATAACCCTTATGCGGTGAAAGGCATTTGCCGCTCATTGGGCAGTTAAGCGAGGCTATCATGTTGGAATTATTGAAAAGTCTGTTGTTTGCCGTGGTGATGGTGCCGATCGTTATGGCGATCATTCTCGGTCTGATTTACGGTTTTGGCGAAATATTCAACGTTTTCTCCAAAGTGGGTCGTTCGAAAGAAAATCGTACTCAGCACTAACCGTTCCCCATCCCGATACCCGTCGGCATCGCCCGGCGGGCATTCCTCAAGTTATCTCACGCTTTGCCGATAAACCGCATGACAAGCTTTCGCGCAACGTTATATTATTTTTTATATAACGAAGAGTGATAATGCACGTTAACTTGCGGAGAAAAACAATGAAACAGCAATGGACCAAATGGGTTGGCGGGATCGTGTTGGCGTCGGGTCTGGTGGCTCAGGCCTCGGCGGCGGAGAAGATCACCGTGTTTGCCGCCGCGTCGCTGACCAACGCGCTGCAGGACATCGCCACCCAGTATCAAAAAGGCAAGGACGTGCAGGTGGTGTCCTCCTTCGCATCGTCCTCGACGTTGGCGCGCCAAATTGAGCAGGGCGCCCCGGCCGATCTGTTTATCTCCGCCGATCAACAGTGGATGGATTACGCCATCGACAAGCAGCAGATGGTAAAAGATACCCGCTACACGCTGTTGGGCAACGAACTGGTGCTGATCGCCGCCAAGAGCGATAAGCAAGATAAGATCGCCATCGACAAACAGACCGACTGGGCCAAACTGCTGAACGGCGGCCGCCTGGCGGTGGGCGATCCGGATCACGTGCCGGCCGGCATCTACGCCAAAGAAGCGCTGGAGCACCTGGGTGCCTGGAGCGCGCTGGAACCGAAACTGGCGCGCGCCAACAACGTGCGCAGCGCCATGGCGTTGGTGGAGCGTGGTGAAGCGCCGCTCGGCATCGTCTACGGCTCCGATGCGGTCGCCAGCGACAAGGTGAAAGTGGTGGGCGTATTCCCGGAAGACAGCCACAAACCGGTTGAATATCCGATGGCAATTGTGAAAGATCGCCAAAATCCGACGGTCAGCGCTTTCTATACCTATCTGAAGGGCCCGGAAGCGGCCGCTATTTTCGAACATTATGGATTCACCCCGCGTAAATGATTCTGAGTGAGTACGAGTGGCAGGCGGTTGAGCTGAGCCTGAAAGTATCCGGTTTGGCGGTGGCTTGCAGTCTGCCGTTCGGCATTCTGATGGCTTGGGTGCTGGTGCGTTGTCGCTTTCCCGGCAAGGCGCTGCTGGACGGCATTATCCACCTGCCGCTGGTGCTGCCGCCGGTGGTGGTCGGCTATTTGCTGCTGATCGCTATGGGGCGGCGCGGCGCGATCGGCGAGTGGCTGTACGACTGGTTCGGGTTCAGCTTCAGCTTTAGCTGGCGCGGTGCCGCGCTGGCATCGGCGGTGGTGGCGTTTCCGCTGATGGTGCGCGCCATTCGGCTGGCGCTGGAGGCGGTGGATACCCGACTGGAGCAGGCGGCGCGCACGCTGGGCGCTAACCCGTGGCGGGTGTTTTTCACCATTACGCTGCCGCTGTCGCTGCCCGGCGTCATTGTCGGCGTGGTGCTGGCCTTCGCCCGCTCGCTGGGGGAGTTCGGCGCCACCATCACCTTCGTCTCCAACATTCCCGGTGAAACCCGCACCATTCCGCTGGCGATGTATACGCTGATCGAAACGCCGGGGGCGGAAGCCGCCGCCGCGCGCCTGTGCGCGATCGCCATCGTGCTGTCGCTGGCTTCGCTGATGATGTCCGAATGGCTGGCCCGCTGGGGCCGCAAACGGATGGGGGTGTAAATGCTGGAGCTGGATTTCTCGCAGCAGCTGGGCGATCTCAATCTCAACGTCCGCGCCGATTTGCCGGCGCAGGGCATCACCGCGATTTTCGGCCTGTCCGGCGCGGGCAAAACCTCCCTGATCAACGCCATCGGCGGTCTGACTCACCTGCAGCAAGGGCGCATCGCGCTCAACGGCCGCCCGCTGGTGGATACCGCCACCGGCCTGTGCCTGCCGCCGGAAAAGCGTCGCATCGGCTATGTGTTCCAGGATGCGCGCCTGTTCCCGCACTATCGGGTGCGCGGCAACCTGCAGTACGGCATGGCGGCCGGCATGCGCGCGCAGTTCAACACCATCGTCGAGCTGCTGGGCATCGGGCCGCTGCTCAATCGGCTGCCGTTGACGCTGTCCGGCGGTGAAAAACAGCGGGTGGCGATCGGCCGCGCGCTGTTGACTGCGCCGGAACTGTTGCTGATGGACGAACCGCTGGCCTCGCTCGATCTGCCGCGCAAGCGCGAGCTGCTGCCGTATCTGGAGCGGCTGGCGCAGGACGTTAACATCCCCATTCTCTACGTCAGCCACAGCCTGGACGAGATCCTGCGCCTGGCCGAACAGGTGATGGTGCTGGATCGCGGCGAGGTGCGCGCTTTCGGCGGGTTGGAGGACGTTTGGGCCAGCAGCGCACTGCGGCCGTGGCTGCAACGTGAAGATCAGAGCAGCGTGCTGCGCGTCAGCGTGATCGAGCATCATCAACGTTATGCCATGACCGCGCTGGCGCTCGGCGATCAGCGGTTGTGGGTCAGCGGCATCGACGCCGAACTGGGCACACAACTGCGTATTCGCATCAACGCCGCCGACGTCTCGCTGGTGCTGCAGCCACCGGTCAACAGCAGCATTCGCAACGTGTTGCCGGCCAAGGTGAGCGAGTGTCTGGAGGTGGACGGGCAGGTGGAAGTGAAGCTGGCGGTCGGGGAACACGTGCTGTGGGCGCGGATTACGCCCTGGGCGCGCGACGAATTGGCGATCCGCCCCGGGCAGTGGCTATACGCACAGGTGAAAAGCGTGTCGATCAGCCGCGAGAGCCGCTAAGGCAGGCCCTCCCGACGGGAGGGCGAAAAGACTACAGCACGCGGGTGCGGATCACCTCGGCGATGCCCGGCTGCAGGTTATCGGCGATCACCAGATCGGCGCGTTCCTTGATCGCGTCATCGGCGTTGCCCATCGCCACCCCCAGCCCGACCGCTTCCAGCATGCTGATGTCGTTGTAGTTGTCGCCGAACGCCACCACCTGATCCATGCTCAGCCCCTGCGACTCCACCCATTGGCGCAGGCGTTTGCCTTTGCTGTTGCCGCCTTTGGCGATATCCACCTGATCGTGCCAGGACCATTCGCACGCCAACCCCAGCTCTTTCTCCACCGTGTCGGCAAACTCGCGCAGCATCGGAGTATCGGCGTGCGAGGTGGCGAATTTCCAGATCGCCTGCGCGTCGTCGGCCGCCTGCGCCAGGCTGCCGACCTGCAGCAGCGTCGGGCGCTGCGCCGCCGGCAGGGTTTCGGCCCAGGCCAGCGAGCGGGTCACGTGGCCGCTCGGCTCCTGATATAGCATGGCGTCGTCGACGTACATCAGCCCGTGAATGTCGGTCTGTTTGAGCATCTGCAGCACCTGCTTGGCCTGATCTTTTGCCAGCGGATCGGCGGCCAGCACCTTTTTCTGCTGAAAATCATACAGGTAGGTGCCATTGCAGCAGATGGCCGGGGTGTCTATTTGCAATGCCTGGTAGAACGGATGGATGGCGACGTGGTGACGGCCGGTGACCACCACCACCTGGATGCCGGCGGCGCGCGCCTGGGCCAGCGCTTCCAGCGACTGCGGTAAGATGCGTTTTTGGTTGTCCAGCAGGGTGCCGTCAAGATCGAGGGCGATGACGCGGTAGCTCATAGGGTTCTCGTTATCGTTAGCCATAAAATTAATCCGATGGTACACCGGATAGCCAATGGAGAAAACCGCGTGAGCTTCCGGTGCTAAGCAGGGTTGCCATGCGACGGATGTGCGGTAAGCTAGGGATAATCGAACGGCCTGAAACCGGTTCCTCTTTTACCCTTTGCAAGGAGAACACATGAAGCAAATCGTTTATGTCGCCAGCCCGGAGAGCCAGCAGATCCACGTCTGGCAGTTGAGCGACGCCGGCGCGCTGGCGCTGCTGCAAACCGTTGACGTACCGGGCCAGGTGCAGCCGATGACCCTTCATCCGGACAAGACCCACCTGTACGTCGGTGTGCGTCCGGCGTTCGGCGTCGTCAGCTACCGCATCGAGGCGGACGGCACGTTGCAGCAGGCAGGCATGGCGCCGCTGCCGGGTAGCCCGACCCATATCTCCACCGACTTGCAGGGGCGTTACCTGTTCTGCGCCTCCTACAGCGGCAACTGCGCCAGCGTCAGCCCGATCGGCCACGACGGCGTAGTGACGGCGCCTATTCAGCAGATCGACGGCCTGACCGCGCCGCACTCGGCGAACATCGATCCGACCAACCAGCTGGTGTTGGTGCCGTGCCTGAAAGAAGACCGCATCCGCCTGTTCAACCTGAGCCTGGCCGGCCAGTTGACGCCGCACGCGCAGGACGCGGTGGCGACCGCCGCCGGCGCCGGCCCGCGTCATATGGCGTTCCACCACAACCACAAGTTCGCCTACTGCGTCAATGAACTGGACGGCACGGTGGACGTGCTGGCCATCTCGGAAAACGGCGGCAAGTACACCGTGACGCAGACGCTGGACATCATGCCGGCCGACTTCGACGGCACCCGCTGGGCGGCGGACATTCATATCACGCCGAACGGCCGCTTCCTGTACACCAGCGATCGCACCGCCAGCATTCTGACCATCTTCAGCGTTTCCGAAGACGGCGGCACGCTGAGCGTGGTCGGCCATCACCCGACCGAAGCGCAGCCGCGCGGTTTCAACATCGATCACAGCGGCCGCTTCGTGATTTCGTCCGGCCAGAAATCCGATCACATCGCGGTGCATGAGATTGACCAGCGCAGCGGCGAGTTGACCACGCTGGCGCGTTATCCGGTGGGCAAAGGCCCGATGTGGGTGAGCGTCTTGGCGAAGTAATTCGGCAGCCTGGCAAATAGGGGAAGCGCGGTTCGGTTGAGCCGCGCTTTTTATTGGTGGGGGAATCAGTTGAACGTCACCGTCAGCGTGGCGCTGCCGAGGCTGTGGAAATGGACGTTAAAGCCCACCAGCGCGCCGCTGGAACCCTCGTCCACCTCGATGCTTTCCACGTCCAGCGCATGTACGGTGAACTGGTAGCGGTGGCTTTCGCCCTGCGGCGGCGCCGCACCGCCGTAGCCGGCCGAGCCGAAGTCGGTGCGGGTCTGCAGCGCGCCGGCGGGCAGTGGGGCTTTGCCGGAGCCTGCGCCCTGCGGCAGCTCGCGCACATCGGCGGGAATATTGGCCACGATCCAGTGCCACCAGCCGGAGCCGGTCGGGGCATCGGGATCGTAAACGGCGATCACGAAGCTCTTGGTGCCGGCCGGCACGCCGTCCCAGGCCAGGTGGGGCGAGAGGTTATCGCCGTGGTAGCCCATGCCGTTGAAGACCTGCTGCTGCGGCAGCTTGCCGCCGTCCTGCAGACTGTTGCTGTACAAACGAAAAGCCATAGTGACTCCCAGTTGTCGGTAAATGCTGAACCCTTAAGCTAGATCTTTTTGGCGGGGTAATACAAGCGGCATTGCCATTCGCCAACGGCGGCGCGGATCGGTTACCATGGCGGCATCTTCCTCCCTACAGACTGCCGGATAGCCAAACGACGCCACCATGATTTCACTGAAAAAACGCACGCCGTGGTTCGGCTGGCTGCGCCGTTGGGCCAAAAGCATCAAGCGCGATATTTACGCGCTGTGGCTGGCCGCCCGCGATCGGCGCACCCCGTGGTACGCCAAACTGATCGCGCTGCTGGTGGCCGGCTATGCGATCTCGCCGATCGATCTGATCCCTGACTTCATTCCGGTGCTGGGCTATCTGGACGACGTGATCATCGTGCCGCTGGGCATCATGCTGGCGGTGCGCCTGATCCCCAAACCGCTGATGGCCGAGCTGCGCGAGGAGGCGCAAAAGCGCGTCGACAACCCCACCGGCCGCATGGCGGCGGTGACGATCATTGTGCTGTGGCTGCTGTGTCTGGGGCTGCTGGCCCGTTATCTGGACCAGCATTGGTAAGGTTCAGCGCGCGGCGGCGGCCACGGCGGCCGTCAGGCGGCTGAGCTGCTCAGCTTCGATGATGTAAGGCGGCATCAGGTAAATCAGTTTGCCAAACGGCCGGATCCACACCCCGCGCTCGACAAACCCGCGCTGCAGCTCGGCGACATCCACCGGCTCGCGCATCTCCACCACCCCAATCGCACCCAGCACCCGCACGTCCGCCACCTTCGGCAGCGCCGCCAACGGCAGCAGTTCCCGCTTCAGCTGAGCTTCGATGGCGCTCACCTGCGCCTGCCAGCGGTTTTCCGCCAGCAGCGCCAGGCTGGCGTCCGCCACCGCGCAGGCCAGCGGGTTGCCCATAAAGGTCGGCCCGTGCATAAAGCAGCCGGCCGCGCCGTTGCTGATGGTCTCCGCCACGTGGCGGGTGGTCAGGGTGGCGGAAAGGGTCATGTAACCGCCGGTCAGCGCTTTGCCCAGGCAGAGAATGTCCGGCACCACCTGCGCGTGCTCGCAGGCGAATAGTTTGCCGGTACGGCCGAAGCCGGTGGCGATCTCGTCGGCGATCAACAGCACCTGATGGCGATCGCACAGCTCGCGCACCCGCTTGAGGTAGGTCGGGTGGTAGATGCGCATGCCGCCGGCGCCTTGCACCACCGGCTCCAGGATCACCGCCGCCACGTCACCGGCGTGCTGTTCCAGCAGCACGGCGAATGGCGCGATGTCCTCTTCGCGCCATTCGTCGTCGAAGCGGCACTGCGGCGCGGTGGCGAACAGGTGCGGCGCCAGATAGCCCTGATAGAGGCTGTGCATCGAGTTGTCCGGATCGCAGACCGACATCGCGCCGAAGGTATCGCCGTGATAGCCGTGGCGCAGCGTCAGGATGCGCTGCCGCCGCTCGCCGCGCGCCTGCCAGTACTGCAGCGCCATCTTCAGCGACACTTCCACCGCCACCGAACCGGAATCCGCCAGGAACACGCACTGCAGCGCTTCCGGCGTCATCTCCACTAACCGACGGCACAGCGAGATGGCGGCCGGATGGGTGATGCCGCCGAACATCACGTGCGACATCTTCTCCAATTGCCGGCTGGCAGCCTGATTCAGGTGCGGGTGGTTGTAACCGTGAATCGCTGCCCACCAGGAGGACATGCCGTCCACCAAACGCCGGCCATCCGCCAGCTGCAGCTCGACGCCGCTGGCCGACGCGATCGGGTAACAGGGTAACGGGCGGCTCATGGAGGTGTAGGGGTGCCAGATATGACGTTGGTCAAATGCCAGGTCGGAAGCGGTGACAGACATGCTTGTAAACCAAATTGAATTAAGATTGGTTGACAGTATATCCACAATATTTAAACTGGCGACACTTTTTCGTTTTGGAGACGCCATGATGGCCGACCGCATTCACTGGACAGTAGGGCAAGCCCAGGCCCTGTTTGATAAACCGTTGCTTGAACTGCTGTTCGAAGCGCAAACCGTACACCGCCAGCACTTCGACCCGCGTCAGGTGCAGGTCAGCACGCTGCTGTCGATCAAGACCGGCGCCTGCCCGGAAGACTGCAAATACTGCCCGCAAAGTTCGCGCTACAAGACCGGTCTGGAGTCGGAGCGGTTGATGCAGGTCGAGCAGGTGCTGGAATCGGCGCGCAAGGCCAAGGCGAACGGCTCGACCCGTTTTTGCATGGGCGCGGCGTGGAAGAACCCGCACGAGCGCGATATGCCTTATCTGCAGCAGATGGTGCAGGGCGTGAAAGCGATGGGCATGGAAACCTGCATGACGCTGGGCACGCTGGACGGCACTCAGGCCGAGCGGCTGGCGGAGGCCGGGCTGGATTACTACAACCATAACCTCGACACCTCGCCGGAATTCTACGGCAACATCATCACCACCCGCAGCTATCAGGAGCGCCTGGATACGCTCGATAAAGTGCGCGATGCCGGCATCAAAGTGTGCTCCGGCGGCATCGTCGGGCTGGGGGAAACGGTGCGCGACCGCGCCGGGCTGCTGGTGCAGCTGGCCAATCTGCCGAAGCCGCCGGAGAGCGTGCCGATCAACATGCTGGTGAAGGTGAAAGGCACGCCGCTGGCGGATAACGACGATGTCGAACCGTTCGATTTTATCCGCACCATCGCGGTAGCGCGCATCATGATGCCGTCCTCTTATGTCCGTCTCTCCGCCGGCCGTGAACAGATGAACGAACAGACCCAGGCGATGTGCTTTATGGCCGGTGCCAATTCAATCTTCTACGGCTGCAAGCTGCTGACCACGCCGAACCCGGAAGAAGACAAAGACCTGCAGCTGTTCCGCAAGCTGGGGCTGAACCCGCAGCAGACCGCCACCGAACACGGCGACAACCAGCAACAGCAGGTGCTGGCTAAGCAGCTGCTGAACGCCGATACCGCCGAGTTTTACAACGCGGCGCTGTGATGAGCTGGCCACAACGCATCGAGCAGGCGCTGGCAGAGCGGCGCCTGAACGCCGCCTACCGTCGGCGGCAAACCACCGAGGGCGGCAATGGCCGCCAGATTCGGCTCGACGATCGTCTTTACCTGAACTTCTCCGGCAACGACTACCTGGGGTTGAGCCAGGATGCGCGGGTGATCGCCGCCTGGCAGCAGGGCGCGCAGCGTTACGGCGTCGGCAGCGGCGGTTCGGGCCACGTCACCGGTTTTTGCGCAGCGCATCAGGCGCTGGAGGAGCAATTGGCGGCGTGGCTCGGCTACCCGCGCGCGCTGCTGTTCATCTCCGGTTACGCCGCCAACCAGGCGGTACTGGCGGCACTGATGCAGAAGGGCGACCGTATTTTGGCCGATCGCCTCAGCCACGCCTCGCTGCTGGAGGCGGCGGCGCAATCGCCGGCCGAGCTGCGCCGCTTCCAGCACAATCAGCCGCAGGCGCTGGCGGATCTGCTGGCCAAACCTTGCGATGGGCAGCGGCTGGCGGTGACCGAAGGGGTATTCAGCATGGACGGCGACAGCGCGCCGCTGGCGGAGCTGCACCGTTTAACCCGTGCGGCGGGTGCCTGGCTGATGGTGGACGATGCCCACGGCGTCGGCGTGCGCGGTGAGCAAGGCCGCGGCAGCTGCTGGCAGCAGGGCGTGCGCCCTGAACTGCTGGTGGCGACCTTCGGCAAGGCGTTCGGCGTCAGCGGCGCGGCGGTATTGTGCGATGACGCGACCGCCGAGTACCTGCTGCAGTTCGCCCGCCATCTGATTTACAGCACCGCGATGCCGCCGGCGCAGGCCTGCGCGCTGCAGGCGGCGCTGGCCTGCATTCGAGAGGGCGATGAACTGCGCAGCCGGCTGCAGGACAACATCCGCCGTTTCCGCCAGGGCGCGGCGCCGCTGGCGCTGACTCTGACGGACTCCGACACCGCCATCCAGCCGCTGCTGGTGGGTGACAATCAACGCGCGCTCGATCTGGCGGCCAGCCTGCGAGAGCGCGGGCTGTGGGTGAGTGCCATCCGCCCACCGACGGTACCGCCGGGCGGTGCGCGGCTGCGCATCACCCTGACGGCGGCGCATCAGCCGCAGGACATCGATCGCCTGCTGGAGGTATTGCATGACGTTAGCCAATGACACGGTGAACAAACAGGCGGTCGCCTCGGCCTTCAGCCGTGCCGCCGGCAGCTACGATGCCGCTGCCGAGTTGCAGCGTGACGTTGGCGAGCGCTTACTGGAGATGGGAAGTGCCCAGCCGGGCGAACGGCTGCTGGACGCCGGCTGCGGCACCGGCTATTTCAGCCGCCTGTGGCGGGAGCGCGGCATGCAGGTAACCGCGCTCGATCTGGCGCCGGGTATGCTGGACGTCGCCCGCCAACGCCAGGCGGCACATCATTATTTGCTGGGTGATATTGAACAGGTACCGCTGCCCGATGCGGCGATGGACATCTGTTTCAGCAGCCTGGTGGTGCAGTGGTGCAGCGATCTGCCCGCCGCGCTGGCGGAGCTGTACCGCGTGACCCGCCCCGGCGGCGTGATCCTGTTTTCCACGCTGGCGGCGGGATCGCTGCAGGAATTGGGGGACGCCTGGCAGCAGGTGGATGGCGAGCGCCACGTGAACGCTTTCCTGCCGCTGGCGCAGATCCGCGCCGCCTGTGCTGACTATCGACACGCGCTGGTCACGGAGTTGCGTACCCTGAACTACCCGGACGTGATGACGCTGATGCGTTCGCTCAAAGGCATCGGGGCCACGCATCTGCATCAGGGGCGCGAGGGCGGCCTGATGTCGCGCGGCCGTCTCGCCGCGTTGCAAGCGGCTTACCCGTGCCGGCAGGGGCAGTTCCCGCTCAGCTATCATCTGGCTTATGGAGTGATTTATCGTGATTAAACGTTGGTTCGTGACCGGCACCGACACCGAAGTGGGGAAAACCGTCGCCAGCAGCGCCCTGCTGCAGGCCGCCAACCGGGCGGGCTACCGCAGCGCCGGTTATAAGCCGGTGGCTTCCGGCAGCGAAATGACCGCCGAGGGGCTGCGCAACGGCGACGCGCTGGCGCTGCAGGCCAACAGCGGCGTGGCGCTGCGTTACGACGAAGTGAACCCTTACGTTTTTGCCGAACCGACCTCGCCGCATATCGTCAGCGCCGATGAAGGCCGGCCGATCGACGCGGCGCGGCTGTCCGATGGCCTGCGCAGGCTGGAGCAGCGCGCCGACTGGGTGTTGGTCGAGGGCGCCGGCGGGTGGTTTACCCCACTATCGGCACAGTACACCTTCGCCGACTGGGTGCAGCAGGAGCAGTTGCCGGTGATCCTGGTGGTAGGCATCAAACTGGGCTGCATCAACCACGCGGTGCTGACGGCGCAGGCGGTAAAACAGGCGGGGCTGACGTTGGCCGGTTGGATCGCCAACGACGTGGTGGCTCCGGGGCGGCGGCATCAGGAATACCTGGCCACGCTGCGCCGCATGTTGCCGGCGCCGCTGCTGGGTGAAATTCCGCACCTGCCGCAGGCCGAGCAGGCGCCGTTGGGGCAGTATCTGGATATCAGCCTGCTGTAAACTCTCAATGAGGGGGCTCACCCCTCATCTTCCTTCTGTCCCACCAGCCCGGCGCCGATCAGCGCCTCATCCAGCTGCGCCAGCGCGCCGTGCGCCACAGTGCGCCCGCTATCCAACAGGCAGAAGCGGTCCGCCACCCGGCGCACGAACGCTAACTGATGCTCCACCAGTAAAATGGTCATGCCCAGCTCGCGGTTGAGCCGGCGGATCACATTGCCGATGTCGGCGGCAATCGAGGGCGGCACGCCCGCCGTCGGTTCGTCGAGGATCAGCAGCGTCGGTTCCTGCGCCAGCGCCCGACCGATCGCCAACTGGCGTTGGGCGCCCACGCACAGATCGCCGGCGCGGCGCGCGCGCATCTGGCGCAGATGGGGAAACAGGCTGTAGATCAGCGGCGGAATGCGGCGAGGGGCGCCGCGCCCGGCCATTTGCGCCACCTGCAGATTTTCCTCCACGCTCAGCTGCGAGAAGAGTTGCCACCCCTGGGGCACGTGGCTGATGCCCAGCGCGGCGCGGCGCTCCATCGGCTGCAACAGCAGGTTTTGCGGCGGCCGATCCACCGGCTGCCAGGTCATGCTGCCGCTCACGACCGGCACATGCCCCATGATGCAGTTGACCAGCGTGGTTTTGCCCACACCGTTGCGCCCAAGCAGCACGGTGCACTGGCCGCGCGGCAGCTCCAGGTTGATGTCCCACAGGGTGTGGTTCTGCCCGTAAAATTGATTGACCGATCTCAGGCTCAGCATTTGGCATTCTCCTCATAGACGTCCGTGCCACTCGTTGGCGGGGGACTGCAAAGGCCGCGTTGGCGGTTGATTTCCCGAGTGTGGCAATGTCTGGAATAAAATGCCGTCTGTCCGATAAACCTGGGCAAGATCTGCGGTGGACGGAATGACGGTCAATATGTCGTTAAAAACGACGCTTATGACGACTTGGTGTCGTTCTTGCGCTTTTGCGAACGATAGCGCGGCGGCCGTTGACCGCTGCGAGGCAGCGCATGATGCCGCCGCGCTTCGTTTACGCGCAGGAAGATAAAGCAACTCCCAGGCCAGGTTTACCGCCAGGCGAAAACGGGGCTTGTTATCGCCGTGTTAACCGGCCGTCAGGCCTGACGCATTCTGCCGCGGCGGCCCGAAAATACGCGGGGAGGTTAACCAGGACGTTTTTTGCACTCTTGTGGTGCTCTTGGGCAAGGTACTGGTGCAAGGCGTTGCGCCGCCGTCAAGGGCGATCCGCGTTAAAGGGGGCAATGCGATTTTGGCAATGGGGATTTTTAGTATTAATCGGCATAAACAAAGCGATATTTTTATGAAAAAATAACTAAAAAAGACGTTTTGGCGAGTGTAAAGGGCGAAAAGCTTTCTTTCTGTAACTCCCGCCACGGGCGGGGCGGTGAGAGTTATCCACTATTCCTGTGGATAACCTTGTGTATTAGATTTAGAAAAACGCCGTAAAGCGAGAGCGGACGCGGGTTCTGTTCGCTTTGTCCGCATTCTCGTCTTTTTATTAAAGTTAATAATTATCAATAGTTTAATTAAAATCAAGACGCAAGGGCATTGTTCAGGTCTCTATGTATGATTTTTCGCCGCGGTGCTATCAATAAGTTAATTCGCGGCAAGTTCTGGGGATAAATCTGTTATTGACAATAAAAATGTCACCCGGCTGTAACGGCACGGTGCAACGGCGCCGCCGTGGCGCAGGGCGCGGCGACGAATCCGCTTGAAGCTGGTTTTATATCCAGTATCATGAGCACTGGCGCAAATCGCCGACACTTTCCATAATGAGGGGCCATGTCCGGCGCGAGCCGAATGGCCGCCTGAGCGCGCGCATCTCCACAGGGTAGCCGAGCAATGAGTAAACTTTTCAAACTGCATTCAGAGTTCAAACCGGCCGGCGATCAGCCGGAAGCCATCCGCAAGCTGGAAGAGGGGCTGGAAGACGGCCTGGCGCACCAGACGCTGCTGGGGGTGACCGGTTCGGGCAAGACGTTCACCATCGCCAACGTGATAGCCGATCTGAATCGGCCGACCATGGTGCTGGCGCCGAACAAAACGTTGGCGGCGCAGCTGTATGGCGAGATGAAAGAGTTCTTTCCGGAGAATGCGGTGGAGTACTTCGTTTCTTACTACGATTACTACCAGCCGGAAGCCTATGTGCCCAGCTCCGACACTTTCATTGAAAAAGACGCCTCGGTGAACGAACACATCGAGCAGATGCGCCTTTCCGCCACCAAGGCGTTGCTGGAACGGCGCGACGTGGTGGTGGTGGCGTCGGTGTCGGCGATCTACGGCCTGGGCGATCCGGACCTTTACCTGAAGATGATGCTGCACCTGACCCAGGGGATGATCATCGATCAGCGTTCTATTTTGCGCCGGCTGGCGGAGCTGCAGTATTCCCGCAACGATCAGGCCTTCCAGCGCGCCACCTTCCGCGTGCGCGGCGAGGTGATCGACATCTTCCCGGCGGAGTCGGACGAGCTGGCGCTGCGCGTCGAGCTGTTCGACGACGAAGTGGAGCGGCTGTCGCTGTTCGATCCGCTGACCGGGCAGATCGAGCAGGTGGTGCCGCGCTTTACCATCTACCCGAAATCGCACTATGTGACGCCGCGCGAGCGGATCATGCAGGCGATGGAGGAGATCAAGGTCGATCTGGCGGACCGCCGCAAGGTGCTGTTGGCCAACAGCAAACTGCTGGAAGAGCAGCGCCTGACGCAGCGCACCCAGTTCGATCTGGAGATGATGAACGAGCTGGGTTACTGCTCGGGCATCGAAAACTACTCGCGCTACCTGTCCGGGCGCGCCGAGGGCGAGCCGCCGCCGACGCTGTTCGATTACCTGCCGGCGGACGGCCTGCTGGTGGTGGACGAATCCCACGTCACCATTCCGCAGATCGGCGCGATGTTCAAGGGCGACCGCGCGCGCAAGGAAACGCTGGTGGAGTACGGCTTCCGCCTGCCGTCGGCGCTGGACAACCGCCCCTTGCGCTTCGAAGAGTTCGAGGCGCTGGCGCCGCAGACCATCTATGTCTCCGCGACGCCGGGCAAATATGAGCTGGAGAAATCCGGCGGCGATCTGGTCGATCAGGTGGTGCGCCCGACCGGGTTGCTGGATCCGATCGTGGAGGTGCGGCCGGTCGCCACCCAGGTGGACGATCTGCTCTCCGAGATCCGCAAACGTGCGGCGATCAACGAGCGCGTGCTGGTGACCACCCTGACCAAACGCATGGCGGAAGATCTGACCGAATACCTGGAAGAGCATGGCGAACGCGTGCGCTACCTGCACTCGGACATCGATACCGTGGAACGGGTCGAAATCATCCGTGACCTGCGTCTGGGCGAGTTCGACGTGCTGGTGGGCATCAACCTGCTGCGTGAGGGGCTCGACATGCCTGAGGTCTCGCTGGTGGCGATTCTGGACGCCGATAAGGAAGGCTTCCTGCGTTCCGAGCGTTCGCTGATCCAGACCATTGGCCGCGCGGCGCGTAACCTGAACGGCAAGGCGATCCTGTACGGCGATCGCATCACCGATTCGATGGCCAAGGCGATCGGCGAAACCGAGCGGCGCCGCGCCAAGCAGCAGGCGTACAACGAAGCCAACGGCATCGTGCCGCAGGGGCTGAACAAGAAGATCGGCGATATTTTGCAAATCGGCCAGCCGGTCAACCGCGCCAAGAGCAAAGGCAAGGGCAAGGCGGTGGACAGCGGCGCTCAGCTTCAGAACCTTACGCCGAAAGCGCTGGATCAGAAAATCCGCGATCTGGAGGCACAGATGTACACCCATGCGCAGAACCTGGAATTTGAGCAGGCGGCTGCGCTGCGCGACGAGATCCACCAGCTGCGCGAGCAGTTCATCGCGATTTCCTGACCGTTGGATGGCGCCTGCGTTGCGGGCGTCGAAATTCCTTGTCGGCCGCGCCAAAGCTGTTAAGGTGTGCGGCCCGATCTGACCACGAAGAGTACCGAACATGAGCCAACACCAGTCCAAAGACCCGCTGCACGGCGTGACGCTGGAGCAACTGCTGAATAAACTGGTGGATCACTACGGTTGGTCCGAGCTGGGCGCGCGCATTCGCATCAACTGCTTCCGCAGCGATCCGAGCATTAAGTCCAGCCTGAAGTTTTTGCGTCGCACGCCCTGGGCGCGCAAAGAGGTGGAAGATCTGTATATCGATATGGTCAGCCATCCCGCCCCAGCCAGCGATAATCCTTGGCTGCGTGGGCGAGACGGCTAAATTCGATCAGCGGCGGGCGGCCAGCTCCACCAGCGCGCTATCCAGCGCCTGACGCAGCAGTTGGCGATCGTGGCGGTAGGGGATGTCGGTTGCTTCCAGCGGCTGCTGAATCACCACCCGATCCTGCACCTCGCTGGCGTCCACCGCCGGGCCGACGATCAGCGCATCGATCATCGGGCGGCCGATCTTCTCTTCCATCAGCGTCAGTTTATCCCTTAACGACAGCGCCGCGGCGGCTACGCTCAGCTCGCGGCCAAGGTTGCCGATATAGATCATGTTGGCACTGCTGCGGCGCAGCGCCTGGGTGAGATCGTCCAGCAGCAGCAGCGGCATCAGGCTGGTGAGGAAACTGCCCGGCCCGATCAGGATCACATCGGCCTGCGCGATGGCGTCCAGCGCCTCGCGCGTGGCGCTGACCGGCGGCGACAGCATCAGCTCCTGCGGCATATGGGCCAGTTGATCGACATTCACTTCACCGTAAACGTGATTGCCTTCGTGATCGTGCGCCATTAAATCCACCGGCTGCTCCGACATCGGGATCAGCGCTGCGTCCACCTTCAGCAGGCTGCGCACCAGGTTGATCGCTTCCAGTGGGCGCACGCTCAGGTGATCCAGCGCTTTCAGCATCAGGTTGCCGAGGTTGTGGCCGGCCAGTTCGCCATTGCCGCTGAAGCGGTATTCGAACATCGCCGAGGCGACGCTCGGTTCGGTGATCAGCTGGTTGAGGCAGTTGCGGGTATCGCCCCAGGCAATGCCGCCTTCTGAGCGGCGGATGCGGCCGGTGGAACCGCCGTTGTCGGTGGTGGTGACGATGCCGGTCAGGCGGGAACCTAGGGATGACAGGGCCGACATCACACGGCCCAGACCGTGTCCGCCGCCTAACGCCACCACGCGGTCGAGATCGGCCAGGGTACGATTACGCATAAATTTCCTTACAAAGGGGCTGAACTGCCCGCATAAGGTAGCGGATCCGGCGCAAAAACGCGATATACCCGTTTGCTGTTGCGCTGGCCGTGCAGTGCTCGGTTGATCCGTGGACTTCACCCCTTCGGGGCCGCTGCAAGCAGCGTTTCAATTCGCTTCCGGTCTATTTTTCTCATGGTTACCGGCGGAGGCAACGCCGGTGATTTAGGGGATAAGAGTGTCATTTACGTGATTCTGGTCAATTCGTCCACGCAAGCGATGTTTATCATGGTTTACCAGATCACGCGGCGTCTAAAAACGCTGTATAGACAAATATATAGCGAATTTGCGCGTTGGCTATCGCTGCCGATTAGCGCTAGAATTCTGCTGAAAACCACGGTTTCGTTCCGGCTACTCAGGTAGCGGGAAGAGAAATCAAACTCCTAGCCCCTGCGCCTACGTTGTTCATCAGGAACGATATGGCGCCTGGGCCGTGGCGAAGTCAGCCACCAGGGTGCAGAGGGGAAACGCTCGCATCTCCCGACTTTGGAAAGGTGTTATGGTGCCGCAACTCATTGATGCTTATGAGCGCAAGTTCTATTACCTGCGCTTGTCGATCACCGACGTGTGCAACTTTCGTTGCACCTATTGTCTGCCCGACGGCTACAAGCCGAGCGGCAGCCCGAAAAGCTTCCTGTCGCTGGATGAAATCCGCCGCGTCAGCCGCGCGTTCGCCGAACTGGGCACCGAAAAGGTGCGTCTGACCGGTGGCGAGCCCTCGCTGCGCCGCGATTTTACCGAGATCATCGCCGCCGTGCGGGAAAACCCGGCCATCCGTACCCTGGCGGTCACCACCAACGGCTACCGTCTGGCGCGCGACGTCGCCGCCTGGCGTGACGCCGGCCTGACGGCGATTAACGTCAGCGTCGACAGCCTGGATCCCCGCCAGTTTCACGCCATCACCGGTCAGGACAAGTTCCGCCAGGTGATGGACGGCATCGACGCCGCCTTCAGCGCCGGTTTCAGCAAGGTTAAGGTCAACGCGGTGCTGATGCGCGACGTTAACCACCAGCAGCTCGGTGCCTTTCTCGCCTGGATTAAAGACCGGCCGATCCAGCTGCGCTTTATCGAACTGATGGAAACCGGCGAGGGCGGCGAGCTGTTTCGCAAACACCATGTCTCCGGTGAGGTGATTCGCCGGCAGCTGGAGCAGCAGGGGTGGCAGCGCCAGGCGCGCGGCCGCAGCGACGGCCCGGCGCAGGTGTTCAGCCACCCGGACTACCAGGGCGAGGTGGGTCTTATCATGCCGTACGAAAAAGACTTCTGCGCCAGCTGCAACCGGCTGCGCGTTTCTTCCATCGGCAATTTGCATCTGTGTCTGTTCGGCGAGCAGGGGGTGCCCCTGCGCGATCTGCTGGCGGACGACGGCCAGCTCGATGCGCTGAAGGCGCGCATCCAGAGCGGGCTGTTGAGCAAAAAGCAGACCCATTTCCTGCATCAGGGTAACAGCGGGATTACCCAGAACCTGTCGTTTATCGGCGGTTGATACCCACATATTTCAAGCCGCAGCGTTGTTGGCTGCAACTTGAAATCTGTTGGGATCTCAGAATAGGAGCCTATTGAACCATGAGCCATGCGAGCAGCGAGTTTATTCCGGCGCATATCGCCATCCTGACCGTGTCCGACAGTCGCGGCGCGGCGGAAGACACCTCCGGCCAATATCTGCAGGAAGCGGCGCAGGAAGCCGGCCATCAGGTGGTGGATCGCGCCATCGTCAAAGATGATATTTACCAGATCCGCGCGCGGGTTTCCGCCTGGATCGCTGATGACAACGTGCAGGCGGTGTTGATCACCGGCGGCACCGGTTTTACCGCGCGCGACAATACGCCGGAAGCGCTGTTGCCGCTGTTCGACAGAGAGGTGGAAGGGTTCGGCGAACTGTTCCGCATGGTGTCGTACGAAGAGATCGGTACCGCAACGATCCAGTCGCGCGCGCTGGCCGGCCTGGCCAATCGGACGGTGATTTTCGCCATGCCGGGTTCCACCCGCGCCTGCCGTACCGCCTGGGAGCGGATTATCGAAGAGCAGTTGGACGCGCGTCATCGCCCGTGCAACTTCCAGCCCCATTTGAAGAAGCCTGAGTGATGACACAGCTAACCCACATTAACGCCGCCGGCGAAGCCCATATGGTCGACGTTTCCGCTAAGGCCGAGACGGTGCGCGAGGCGCGTGCCGAAGCCTTTGTCGAGATGTTGCCCGCCACGCTGGCGATGATCGTCGACGGCAGCCATCACAAGGGCGACGTGTTCGCCACGGCGCGCATCGCCGGCATTCAGGCGGCCAAACGCACCTGGGAGCTGATCCCGCTGTGCCACCCGCTGATGCTGAGCAAGGTCGAAGTGCAGTTGGAGGCGCAGACGGAACACAACCGGGTGCGCATTGAAACCTGCTGCCGGCTGACCGGCAAAACCGGCGTCGAGATGGAGGCGCTGACCGCCGCCTCGGTGGCGGCATTGACCATCTATGACATGTGCAAAGCGGTACAGAAAGACATGGTGATCGGCCCGGTGCGCCTGCTGGCGAAAAGCGGCGGCAAATCCGGCGATTTTAAGGTGAATGCATGATCGATATTCTTTTCTTCGCGCAGGTGCGCGAACTGGTGGGTACCGGCGGCCTGTCGATGCCGGCGGATTACCCGACCGTCGAGGCGTTGCGCCAGGCGCTGTGTGCGCGCGGCGATCGCTGGGCGCTGGCGCTGGAATCCGGCAAGCTGCTGGCGGCGGTCAATCAGTCGCTGGTGGCGGCGGATCATCCGTTGCGCGCCGGCGATGAAGTGGCCTTCTTCCCACCGGTTACCGGGGGGTAAGCATGGAAAACACCCGCATTCGCGTGGGCGAAGCGCCGTTCAACGTCGGCGACGAATACCAGTGGCTGGCGCAGTGCGACGCCGACGGCGCGGTGGTGACCTTCACCGGCAAGGTGCGCAACCATAACCTGGGGGACGACGTCAGCGCGCTGACGCTGGAACACTACCCCGGCATGACCGAGAAGGCGCTGGCGGAGATCGTGGCCGAGGCGCGCAGCCGTTGGCCGCTGCAGCGCGTGACGGTGATCCACCGCGTCGGCGCGCTGTATCCCGGCGACGAGATCGTGTTCGTCGGCGTAACCGGCGCGCACCGCAGCATGGCGTTCGCCGCCAGCGAGTTCATCATGGACTACCTGAAGACCCGTGCGCCGTTCTGGAAGCGCGAAGCGACCGGCCAGGGCGATCGCTGGGTGGACGCCCGCGACAGCGATCGTCAGGCGGCGCAGCGCTGGCAAAACGCGGCTAAATAACGCGTCAACAGCGGAAACAAATCAAGACCTTTGCCGCTTTCGCGCGGCATATTCTGTGGTACGCTTATAGCAGGCGAAGCCCCGCTCAAGGGGCTTCGGAATCTTGTTTACTACGCAAAAGGTAACCGTCATGGACCGATATCCACGCTCTAATGGTTCAATCGTCGAACGTGCCAACAGCGGCATTCAGGCCTACATGGCGCAGGTTTACGGCTGGATGACCTGCGGTCTGCTGCTGACGGCGTTCGTTTCCTGGTATGCGGCCAACACGCCCGCCATCCTCAACTTCATCTTCTCCAGCCAGATCACCTTCTTCGGTCTGATCATCGCCCAGCTGGCGCTGGTGTTCGTGATTTCCGGCATGGTCAACCGCCTGAGCGGCGCGGTGGCCACCTCGCTGTTCATGCTGTATTCGGCGCTGACCGGGTTGACGCTGTCGAGCATCTTCATCGCTTACACCTACAGCTCGATCGCCAGCACCTTCGTGGTCACCGCCGGCATGTTCGGCGCCATGAGCCTGTACGGCTATACCACCAAGCGCGATCTGAGCGGCTTTGGCAGCATGTTGTTCATGGCGCTGATCGGCATCGTGCTGGCCTCGCTGGTGAACATCTGGCTGAAAAGCTCCGCGCTGATGTGGGCGATCACCTACATCGGGGTGGTGGTGTTCGTCGGCCTGACCGCGTACGACACGCAAAAACTCAAGGCGATGGGCGAGCAGCTGAACGCCGATGACAAAGACGGCTTCCGCAAGTACGCCATCGTCGGCGCGCTGACGCTGTATCTCGACTTCATCAACCTGTTCCTGATGTTGTTGCGTATCTTCGGCAACCGCCGCTAAATCCGTAGGATTTACCAGGCTCTGCATGTTACATGCAGAGCTTTTTTTATGCGATTTTGCGGCGGAACAGCGCATAGGCGGCGCTGCCGGTGGTGGCGGTGATCACCAGCAGCGGCCACAGGCTGTGCCAGATGATGTCGAAGCTGGCGTCCTTCAGGTAGATCTGCTTGGTGATGTCGGTAAAGTGGCGTATCGGGTTAACCCAGGTCAGATCCTGCAGCCACACCGGCATGTTCTCCACCGGTGAGACATAGCCGGAGAGCAGGATCGCCGGCATCATGAACACGAACACACCGATAAACGCCTGCTGCTGCGTGGCGCACAGCGACGAGATCAGCAGGCCGAAGCCCACCAGCGACAGCCCATAGATCAGCATGGTGGCGTAGAACAGCGGCAGCGATCCGGCGAACGGGATCTGATACATAAAGATGCCGATCAGCAACACGACGGTGGCGTGGAAGCTGGCGACGATCAGCGCCGGCACCGCCTTGCCGATAAAGATCTGCCAGGTAAGCAGCGGCGAAACCAGCAGCTGTTCCAGCGTGCCCTGCTCACGTTCACGCGCCACCGACAGCGAGGTGACGATCAGCACGCCGATGGTGGTGATCATGGCGATCAGCGAAGGCACCACGAACCATTTGTAGTCCAGATTCGGGTTATACCAGTTGCGCACCATCAGTTCGCTGTTGTTGGGTTTAGCGCGACCGCCGAGCAGCTCGTTCTGATATTCCTGCACGATTTGCTGTAGGTAGTTGGCGGCGATCTGCGCGCTGTTGGAGTTGCGCCCGTCGAGCAACAGCTGCAGCGGTGCGGTGTTGCCGGTGGCGATATCGCGCGAGAACTGCGCCGGGAAGCGGATCAGCAGCAGCGCACGTTGATTGTCGATAATGGGCTTAATCTCCTGCGGGCTGCGCAACAGCAGCACATGGGAGAAAGCCTTGGCTTTGGCGAAGCGCTGGGTCAACTCCACCGAAGCCTGGCCGTTGTCCTCGCTGTAAACCGCGATGGTGGCGTTGGTCACCTCCAGCGTCGCGGCGAACGGAAACAGCAGCACCTGCAGGATCACCGGCATGATCAGGATGGCGCGGGTTTGCGGATCGCGCAGTAGCGCCTGCATTTCCTTAATGATGAGCGTCAACAGACGATGAAACATCGTTCTTTCTCCTCAATCCAGCCGGCGCTGGGTTTTCCAGGCCGTCAGGCCGATGAACAGCACGGCGGAAGCGATCAGGAACAGCAGATTGATCAGCAGCACGGTACTGACATTGCCTGCCAGGAACAGCGTTTGCAGCGTGCTGACGAAGTAGCGCGCCGGAATGATGTAGGTCACCGCGCGCACGATGGCCGGCATGCTGTCGATCTGGAAGATGAAGCCGGACAGCATGATCGACGGCAAGAAGGCGGCGTTTAGCGCCACCATCGCCGCATTGAACTGATTGCGGGTGAGGGTGGAGATCAACAAGCCCATGCCGAGGGTGCTGGCAAGGAACAGGCTGCTGATCAAAAGCAGGATCAGCAGCGAACCGCGATAGGGCACGCCGAGCACCCAGACCGCCACCGCCATGCACAGCGCCATGGCGGCCATGCCGAGGAAGTAATAAGGGATCAGCTTGGAGAGCAGCAGCTCGCTGCGCGTCACTTGGGTGGAAAGCAGGGCCTCCATGGTGCCGCGCTCCCATTCGCGGGCGATCACCAGCGAGGTGAGGATGGCACCGATCACCGTCATGATGATGGTGATGGCGCCGGGAATGATGTAGTGCCGGCTGATGGCCGCCGGGTTGAACCAGTAGCGCATCTGCACGTCAATCAGCGGCTTGTCGCTGTTCCCCCGATCGGCGGCGCGTTGCTGTTGCCACACTTGCCATACCCCCTGGGCGTAGCCCTGCACGAAGTTGGCGGTGTTCGGCTCGCTGCCGTCGGTGATCACCTGAATCGGCGCGTTGTCGTGCGGGCGCGCCATGCGCTGGTCGAAATCCACCGGGATCACCACCAGGCCGCGGATCGTGCCGGCCTGCATCTGCTGGATCAGCTGCCGGCGATTGTCGCTGATAGTCGGTTCGATATAGGGCGAACCGGCGAAGGCATGGGCCAGATCGCGCGCGTCTTCGCTCTGCTGCTCCATCAGGATGCCCAGATGCAGCTTGCTGGAGTCTAGGTTGATGCCGTAGCCGAAGATAAACAGCAGCATCAGTGGGATGACGAAGGCGATCAGGCCGCTGCTGGGATCGCGCAGAATTTGCCGCGTTTCTTTCAGGCACAGCGCGCGCAGCCGGCGCCAGGAGAAGCCGCTGTTGTCGATTGGGGGTCGATTGCCGCTCACCGCTGTTCCTCCTCGTCGTAGCCCTGCACCAGCTCGATAAACGCCTGTTCCATCGAGGGGGTGGGATTGTCGTCGCGCGCCACCTGTTGTTTGAGATCGTCCGGCGTACCGGCGGCGATGATCTTGCCGCGATACACCAGGCCGATACGATCGCAGTACTCCGCCTCGTCCATAAAGTGAGTGGTTACCATCACCGTGACGCCCTTATCGACCATACCGTTGATGTGCAACCAGAACTCGCGCCGCGTCAGCGGATCGACGCCGGAAGTCGGTTCGTCGAGAAACAGGATATCCGGCTCGTGCATCAGCGCGCAGGCCAGCGCCAGGCGCTGTTTGAAGCCGAGCGGCAGCGCGTCCGGCGTCTGGTCGAGGATCGGCGCGAAGTTGAAGGCGCGGGACATTTCGCCGATCTTTTCGCGCTGCGCCTTGCCGCTCAGGCCATAGACGCCGGAGAAGAACTTCAGGTTCTGCGCCACCGTCAGGTTGCCGTACAGCGAGAATTTCTGCGCCATATAGCCGAGGCGTTGGCGCGCCTTGCCGGAGCTGGTCTTCAGATCCATCCCCAGCACCAGCGCTTTACCGCTGGACGGCACCAGCAGGCCGCACATCATTTTGAAGGTGGTGGACTTGCCGGCGCCGTTCGGGCCGAGCAGGCCGAAAATCTCGCCGCGCCGCACCTGGAAATCGACATGATCGGTGGCGGCGAAGTCGCCGAATTTTTTGGTCAGCTGCACCGCTTCGATCACCGTTTCGCTGCTTTCACCGTTGACGGTCGGCATGATCTCCGCCAGCGCTGAGCGGTGGCTGGGGCCGCCGCCGAGCAGATCGATAAACGCATCTTCGAAGCGCGGATCCGCTTCGTTCAGCTCGGCGTCCGGTAGATCCAGCGCCTGCAACAGCTGCCGATGATCCTCGCCTTCCTTCAGGATCAGGCGCAGATACTTGCCCTGGATCACGCCGTCGGTGACCGCCGGCAGGCAGATCGCCCGTTGCAGCAACGCTCGATGGCTGCCGGGGGGCGCGGCGATCAACACCGTGCGGCCGGCCATGCGCCGGGTCAGCTCCTGCGGCGCACCGCTGAACAGCAGCTCGCCCTCGTTGAGCAGCAGCACTTCGCGGCACTGCTCGGCTTCGTCGAGGTAGGAGGTGCTCCACAGGATCAACATGCCGTCATTGGCCAGCTCGTGCACCATGCGCCACAGCTCGCGGCGCGAGATCGGATCGACGCCGACGCCCGGTTCATCCAGCAACAGCACCTGGGGTTCGCCCACCAGCGTGCAGGCCAGGCCGAGCTTCTGCTTCATGCCACCGGACAGCTTGCCCGCCAGCCGTTCGGTGAAGCGGGTCAGATCGGTGAATTTCAACAGCCGTTCGAAGGTCTGGCGGCGAAGATCGCCGGTGACGCCGCGCAGATCGGCGTACAGCGTCAGGTTTTCCATCACCGTCAGATCTTCATACAGGCCGAATTTTTGCGGCATATAGCCGAGGATCGCGTGCAGTTGACGATCCTGCGCGATCGGATCCAGCCCGGCGACCCGCAATTTGCCGTTGCTGGGCTGCAGCAGGCCGGCCAGCATGCGCAGCAGGGTGGTTTTGCCGGCGCCGTCCGGGCCGACCAGCCCGATGACCGCGCCGCTGCGCAGGGTGGTGGTCAGGCTGGCGACCGCCGGTTTCGCAAGCCGCGGGAAGCGTTTCTCCAACCCTTCCAGCTCAATGGTGTGCGCCTGTTCCATGGCCGGCCTCAGGGTTTGGCGAAGCGCAGAGTGACCGGCATGCCCTGGCGCAGCGCATCGTCGGCGTCGGTGACGATCACCCGCAGGCGGTACACCAGATCGGTGCGCAGGTCCGGCGTTTCGACGCTTTTCGGCGTGAATTCCGCGGTCGGCGAGACGAAGCCGATCTTGCCGTGGTAAGGCTTGCCAGGCCGGCCGTCGGTGTAGATCGCCAGTTCGGTGCCGGGCACCGCCTGGGCCAAACTGGTTTCATTGACGTAGGCGCGCACCCATACCGGGCGAGTCAGCGACAGGGTGAACACCGTGCCGCCGGCACCGAGCATGGTGCCCGGTTCCACCGCGCGGGTCAGCACCGTACCGGCGGAAGGGGAGATCAGCGTGGCGTCTTGCAGGTTCAGCTGCGCCTGCGCCAGCGCCGCTTCGCTTTGCGCCATATCGGCCTTGGCCTGTTCGATCTCTTGCGGACGGTTGCCGCTGCGGTATTGCGCCAGCTTGTCCTTCGCCGCCTGCAGGTTGGCCTGCGCCTGATTGCGGGCGGTGAGTGCATCGTCCAGCGCGTCGGCGGACGTGGCGTTTTTCGCCCACAGCCCCTGCTGGCGCTTCAGGAAGCTATCGGCGTAAGTGAAGGCGGACTGGCGCTGCGCCATTTCCGACCGCACCTGGGCTATCTCTTCGGTGCGATAGCCGGCCTGCAGCAGCGACAGCCTGGCGCGCGCGCTGCCGACGTTGGCCTCGGCCTGCTGCAGCGCGTTGCGGTAGGGGGCATCGTCCAGTTTGCCGAGCAGTTGGCCCGGTTGCACGGCGTCGCCTTCATCCACCGTCAGCGACGCCAGGCGGCCGTCGACGCGAAAGCCGAGGTTGACCGTGCGGATATCGACGTTGCCGTACAGCGTCAACGGCCGATCCTGCTGCCGTTGGTAATGCCATACCCCGTAAGCGGCGGCCGCGATCAGCAGAATCAACAACACGATCAAGGCACTGCGTTTTTTGTTCATAACACTCCCTGCCTGTGAATATTAAACCTTACGCCTGTCGAGCTACGGCCAGGCGGCCAGCTCGTGCAGCCACCAACGCCGTAACGTGAAAGGCGACGGGTTCACGCGCCATGACGTTGGCGCAGCCCAACAACCAAAATCTCGATATGTTCGCTCAACACGGCGCCGATTTGCGCCGCTTCGCGCTCGCCAATCTCTTGCCAGCCGGCCTGACGGCGGATGGTTTCTTGCGCCACGCGGAACGACAGCACCTCGCCGACCAGCGCATGGGTATGCAGCACGATGCGGGTCGAGTTTTCATCGAGTCCGGTCGCAGCCGACAGCAGGCGGCACAGCCGTTCGTGCATCGGTGCGATCACCTGGCGGTGGATCAGCGGGTAGGCGTCGGTGGGGGCAAGCTGTTCGCGCGACATGATTTTGCTCAGGTTCAGCGTGTGCGGCTGGGTCATCAGTTCGCTGAAGGCCAGTAGGCCACGCTGCAGCAGGCGCAGCGCCGCGTCGGGCGATCGCCGTTCTGCCGGTAAGCGCCGAAAGCGATCGACTTCTGCGGCCAGCGGGGCGAACACCTGCTGGATGAAATCGGCGAGCGACTGCGCAACCGCCAGATACAACCCCTCTTTCGAGCTGAAATAGTAGGTGATGGCGGCGATGTTCTGGCCGGCGCGCTGGGCGATGTCGCGGGTGGTGGCGCCCTGCAGGCCGTATTCGCCGAACAGTTCGATCGCTGCGGCGAGCAGCTGCCGACGCGTCTGTTCGCCGCGCGCCCGGCCGGCGGCCTGATGATGTACGGAAGCTGACATCGGTCACGCTCGAAGTTAATCAATCATATGATTAACTTTATGTCAGATCGTTTAAAACGCAACCGCTAACCATAATGAGTTATGTGATCGGCTTCAGACAATGCTGAATTTACGGCAGATTGTGCTCTCTACGCGTAAAAGTGCTTTTTATTGCGCGACTTCTGTTACAATCGCCGCCTGGTGCACTGCAGTTTGTGCCAATCCCTCGTGGTCATGCTTAATGCCCCGTCTGATCATCCTCCCAGGAAACTGCACCGAACACCGTTAGGTTAGGGGGGATCTGGAGTTTTTCTCTTTATGTCATTTGAAACCCTCGGCTTAAGTGCTGAAATTGTGCGCGCTGTTGAAGAACAGGGCTATCGCGAACCGACGCCAATTCAGCGTCAGGCTATCCCTGTCGTGCTGGAAGGTCGTGACCTGATGGCCAGCGCCCAGACCGGCACCGGTAAAACCGCCGGTTTTACCCTGCCGCTGTTGCAGCTGCTGAGCAAGCATGACCATCCGGTCAAAGGCCGCCGCCCGGTGCGCGCACTGATCCTGACGCCAACTCGTGAGCTGGCGGCGCAGATCGGCGAGAACGTCGATGCCTACAGCAAACACCTGCGCCTGCGTTCGCTGGTGGTGTTTGGCGGCGTGAGCATCAACCCGCAGATGATGAAACTGCGCGGTGGCGTCGATATCCTGGTGGCGACGCCGGGCCGTCTGCTGGATCTGGAACACCAGAACGCGGTTGACCTGTCCAAAATCGAAATTCTGGTGCTGGACGAAGCGGACCGCATGCTGGACATGGGCTTTATCCACGACATCCGTCGTGTGCTGGCCAAGCTGCCGGCCAAGCGTCAGAACCTGCTGTTCTCCGCCACCTTCTCCGACGACATCAAGGCGCTGGCCAACAAGCTGCTGCACAACCCGGCTTCGGTAGAAGTGGCGCGCCGCAACACCGCGTCCGAGCAGATCGAGCAGAGCGTGCACTTCGTCGACAAGAAGCGTAAGCGGGAACTGCTGTCGCAGATGATCGGCGAAGGCGACTGGAAACAGGTGCTGGTGTTTACCCGCACCAAGCACGGCGCCAACCACCTGGCGGAGCAGCTGAACAAAGACGGCATCACCGCTGCGGCGATCCACGGCAACAAGAGCCAGGGCGCCCGTACCCGTGCGCTGGCCGACTTCAAAGACGGCCGCATCCGCGTGCTGGTAGCGACCGACATCGCGGCGCGCGGTCTGGATATCGACCAGCTGCCGCACGTGGTGAACTACGAGCTGCCTAACGTGCCGGAAGACTACGTGCACCGCATCGGCCGTACCGGCCGCGCGGAACGCACCGGCGAGGCTATCTCGCTGGTGTGCGTGGATGAGCACAAGCTGCTGCGCGACATCGAGCGTCTGCTGAAGCGTGAAATTCCGCGCATTGCGCTGCCGGGCTACGACCCGGATCCGACCATCAAGGCCGAGCCGATCATCAACGGTCGCCAGGGTGGCGGACGCGGTGCGCCGCGCGGCAACGGCGGTGGCCAACGTTCCGGTAACGGCGGCGGTCAGCGCAACGGCAACGGCAACGGCAACGGCAACGGCGGCCAGCGTGAAAATCGCGGCAACGGCAACGGTAACGCCCGCCCGCAGGGTGACGGCCAACGCCGTTCCGGCGCACCGGCTTCGCGTCGCCCGCGCAACCGCAAACCAGCAGAATAAGCCTGATTGCTCAAAGAGTAAGCCGCCGATACGGGCGGCTTTTTTTTTGCCTGGCGGAACGGCATTTTCGTACTAGGCTGGACGGTGGTTAACCTTACATTCCAGGAGACGGAGATGAAATTGAAGTGCGCAATTCTCGATGATTACCAGCAGGTAGCGCTCAAGATGGCGGATTGGTCGGTGTTGGCCGATCGGGTGGAGGTGTCCGCCATCAGCGCGCACTTTACCGATGAGGCGGAGCTGGCGGTGCATCTGCAGGAGTGCGACATTCTGGTCATCATGCGCGAGCGCACGCCGATGACCGCCTCGCTGCTGGCACGGCTGCCGAAGCTGAAGCTGCTGATCACCTCCGGCATGCGCAACGCCGCTATCGATTTGGCCGCCGCCGCCGAGCGCGGCGTGGTGGTGTGCGGCACCAGCAGCGGGTCGGCGGCGCCGATGGAGCTGACCTGGGCACTGCTGCTCGGGTTGGCGAAGCATATCGTGCCGGAAAGTGTCGGGCTGCGGAACAACGGCCCGTGGCAGCTGGGCTTAGGCGTCACGCTGCAGGGGAAAACGTTGGGCCTGCTGGGGCTGGGCAAGATCGGCGGCCAGATGGCCAAGGTGGCGCAGGCGTTCGGCATGCGGGTGCTGGCCTGGAGCCAGAACCTGACGGCGGAACGGGCGGCGCAGGAAGGCGTTGAGCTGGCGCCGTCCAAACGGGCGCTGTTCGAGCAGAGCGATTTTGTTTCCATCCACCTGGTGCTGAGCGATCGCAGCCGCGGGCTGGTGGGGCGGGATGAACTGGCGGCGATGAAGCCTACGGCTTACCTGATCAACACCTCGCGGGCCGGGATCGTCGATCAGGCGGCGTTGGCGGACGCCCTGCAGCAAAGGCAGATCGCCGGCGCCGGGCTGGACGTGTTCGAGACGGAGCCGCTGCCGGCCGACGATGCGTTCCGCCGCCTGCCCAACGTGCTGGCGACGCCGCACGTAGGTTATGTGGCGGACGATAACTATCGCGCCTACTTCACCGAGGCGGTTGAGGACATTGTTGCGTTTCTCGCCGACCAGCCGATCCGCCGGCTGGGCTGACGGCGTTTTTAATGCCCGCAGAGGCTTGTCTGGCGCGGGCATTCACCCGTATCATTGCGGGTCTTTTTTTAGCTGGGATTGGTCATGCGCGTATTATTGGCTCCGATGGAGGGCGTTCTCGATTCTTTGGTGCGTGAGTTGCTCACCGAGGTGAACGACTACGATCTGTGCATCACCGAATTTTTGCGCGTGGTCGATCAGCTGTTGCCGGCCAAGTCGTTCTACCGGCTGTGCCCGGAACTGCGTCACGCCAGCCGCACGCCGTCGGGCACGCTGGTGCGGGTACAGCTGCTGGGGCAGTACCCGCAGTGGCTGGCGGAGAACGCCGCCCGCGCGGTGGAGCTGGGTTCTTACGGCGTCGATCTCAACTGCGGTTGCCCGTCCAAGCTGGTGAACGGCAGCGGCGGCGGGGCGACGCTGCTCAAAGATCCTGAATTGATCTACCAGGGCGCCAAGGCGATGCGTGCGGCGGTGCCGGCCCATCTGCCGGTCACGGTGAAGGTACGCCTGGGCTGGGACTCCTCCAACCGCAGTTTTGAAATCGCCGACGCGGTGCAGCAGGCGGGCGCCAGCGAGCTGACGGTGCATGGCCGCACCAAAGAGGACGGCTACAAGGCGGATCGTATCAACTGGGCGGCGATCGGCGAGATCCGTCAACGGCTGAGCATCCCGGTGATCGCCAACGGCGAGATCTGGGATTACCAGAGCGCGCAGGATTGCCAGCAGGCGACCGGCTGCGACGCCATCATGCTGGGGCGCGGCGCGCTCAACGTGCCGAACCTGAGCCGGGTGGTGAAGTACAACGAACCGCGCATGCCCTGGCCGCAGGTGGTCGAGCTGCTGCAAAAATATGTCCAGCTGGAAAAGCAGGGCGATACCGGCCTGTATCACGTGGCGCGTATCAAACAGTGGCTGGGCTATTTGCGCAAAGAATATGACGAAGCCACCGAGCTGTTCAGCGAAATACGCGCGCTGACGACCTCGGGAGATATTGCACGCGTCATCTGCCGCAGCTAAAAATAAACCCGCACGCGGCGGGTTTATTTAAATCGCTATTATCAGGCGGCTTTGTCGAGACGGTTCATTTCAATCTCGATATCCTGAATGGTTTTTTCCAGCCCTTCCAGACAGGCGCCTTGTTTATTCAGCAGATCGTTGACGGCTTCGGCGAATGCCTTATTTTTGCATTCGCCGTGATCGAAGGCCAGCCAGTGTGCGGAGAGCGTCTCGGTGTTAGACTGCGCGTAGTGGCGCATTTCCTTCAGCTGAGAAGCGACGTTGCGTAAATTATCCAGCTGCGCCTTTGCGTTTGCATTGTTGCTCATGAATTTCTCCTTGAGTTGGCCGTTAAATAATTTTCACTGCGGGGTTAAGCTTAGCCTATCTAAATAAAAATATCACCCATGATGATTCGGGTGGTTATTTTTATTGAGGGTGCCGCGTTTATGCTTCGGTTGGACAATGACTTGGGTGGCGTTGTAAAAATAAATACGGTTTCTATGGCAGTTATTTTCGGCCACCCCATTCGGGATGGCCGTTATTTTAACGCTTAAGCGTGATGCTTATTACGCCGCGTCCGCCAGCACAAACATGCCGTAGGGGTGAATTTCCAGATAATACTGCTCGCCGACGTTCGGCTGCAGGCGGGTGGCGTTGACCTGCAGCAAAATCTGCTGCCCGCGCCACGTCACCGTCACCTCATACTGCGGCCCCATGTAGGCGACATGTTGGATCACGCAGCGCTGGCTGTCATCGCCACGCTCGCTCAGCGTGATCGCCTCCGGCCGCACGCCCACCGTGCCGGCGCCCTCGGCGGCAAAATGCGCAGGGCGTGGCAGACGATAGCCGCCGATATCGACATGCTCCGCGCTGAAGTTGGCCGGGAACAGGTTGGCGTCCCCCATAAAGCTCGCCATAAAGCGCGACGCCGGTTGCCGATAGAGGTCCTGTGGCGAGCCTATCTGCATGATATGCCCCTTGTTCATCACCAGCACGGTGTCTGATACCGCGAAGGCCTCGCTCTGATCGTGGGTCACGTACAGCGAGGTGATATCAAACTGCTTTTGCAGCTCGCGGATCTTTTCGCGCATGCTGCGGCGCAGGTTGGCGTCGAGGTTGCTCAGCGGCTCGTCAAACAACAGCACTTTCGGCTTGAGGATCAGCGCGCGCGCCAGCGCCACACGCTGCTGTTGGCCGCCGGAGATCTGATCGACATAGCGATCGTCGAACCCTGCCAGATCCACCATCGCCAGCGCTTCCTGCACGCGCGCTTTCACTTCGGCGCGCGGAATGCCGAGCATCTTCAGCCCATAGCCGACGTTTTCCCCCAGCGACATATGCGGGAACAGGGCATAAGACTGGAACACCATGCATATATCGCGTTGCTGAATGGAACTGTGGGTGACGTCTTCACCATCAATGAATATCTGCCCGTCGCTCGGTTTTTCCAGCCCGGCGACCAGGCGCAGAATAGTGGTCTTGCCGCAGCCGGAAGGGCCGAGCAGCGTCACCATTTGCCCCTGAGGGATGGTGAGCGTGATGTTATCGATCACCGTGTTGCTGCCGAATCGCTTGGAAACGTTGCGCAGTTCGACGAAATTTTTCTGACTCATAATGCGCTCCATTACGCCTGGTTTTTGGCTTTTGAACGGGAGATGCGTGCCTCGCCGATCAGCCAGTCAAAGATGAAAATAATCGCCAGCATCACCACGATCAGAATTGAACCGTAGGCAATCGCCACGCCGTATTCGCCGTCTTCCACGCGGTTGAGGATGTAGGCGGTCGCCACGCGGGTATCGGGCGTCACCAGGAAGACGATGGCGCTGACGGTGGTGATGGCGCGCACGAAGCTGTAGATCAGCGCCGACAGGATCGCCGGGCGTAGCAGCGGCAGCAGGATGTGCGTGATGGTGCGCAGCGAGCCGGCCCGCAGGCTGAGCGAAGCTTCGTCCAGCGATTTGTCTATCTGGCCCAGCCCGGCGATCCCGGCGCGAATGCCCACCGGCACGTTGCGCATCACCATGGACATAATCACGATGGCCGCCGTACCGGTGAGGTACACCGGCGCGCTGTTAAAGGCGAGAATGTAAGAGACGCCCGCCACGGTGCCCGGTACCGCAAAGCACAGCATGGTGGTGAACTCGATGGTCTTTTTGCCCTTGAACTGTTGGCGTACCACGATCCAGGCGATCAGCAGACCGAACGCGGCGGTGATCGGCGCGGCGATCCCGGCGTACAGCAGCGTGTCGAGCAGCGAAGGCCAGGCGCCGTCGCTCATGCCTTGGCCGAACAGCTTGATGAAGTTATCCAGCGTCAGCGTGTAATCCACGCCCCAGTTAACGGTGAAGCTGCCGTAGAAAATGCTGCCGTAGAGCAGGGCGTTAAAGGCGATCCACACCGCCAGCAGCGCGATTACGCTCCATACCAGCGTGACCGGCAGCGGTTGCACGTCGCCGCGATACGATTTGCCGGACACGGTGACGTAGGAACGTTTGCCGATCCACATATACTGGATGCAGAACACCAGCAGCGAGAACAGCAGCAGGAAGGCGCCGAGGGTGCTGGCGGCCTGATAATCGAGCTGCGAACCGGTGATGTAGAAATAGATTTGCGTCGCCAGCACGTCGAAGTTGCCGCCGAGCACCAGCGGGTTGCTGAAATCGGCCAGCGATTGCACCACCACGATCAAAAACGCGTTGGCCAGCGCCGGTTTCAGCAGCGGCATGAACACGCCGTTAAAGGTTTGCCAGCGGCTGGCGCGCAGGGTGTAGGAGGCTTCTTCCAACGACGGGTGGATCGTTTTGATCGCGCCGTCGAGGATCATGAACGCCATCGGGGTGAACGCCAGCACCTGTGCCAGCCAGATGCCGGTAAAGCCGTACAGCCAGTTGGTGTTGGTCAAGCCGAACCAGGCCACCATCCATTCGGTGACGTAGCCGGAGCGCCCCATCATCAGCGTGACGCCCAGACCGACGACGAACGGCGGCGTGACGATGGGCAGGATGGAGAAGATGCGGCCGATAATGGCGCTGCGCTTGGCGATGCGGGTGGTGTAAATCGCCAGCACCAGGCCGAAGAAGGTGCAGCCGGCACCCACCGCGATCGACAGGGCGATGGAGTTGAGGATCACCTGAATGATATGTGCCTGCGACAGCACGCCCATAAACGCCAGCGGCGCGAACTCACCCGCCTGGTCGGTGAACATCGGGACGAAAATGGCGATGCTCGGCCAGACGATAAACACGCCGATCAACGCCACGATGGCGACCAGCGCGCCGATCACGAAGCGGTCGCCGCCCAGCCATTCGAGGCGGGTCAGCGCCAGCGTCATGATGGCGCCCAGCGCGGCAAATTGCACCAGGGTGGCGTAGCCTAAACCGCGTCCCGCCACCGTGGCGCTGGCGACGATAAAGGCCATGCACAGCAGCGCCCAACCGGCGTCGAACGCGTGGCGGCTGCGCCGTTCACGGCCCGCCGCGGTGTAAGGGCGAAGCAGCAGCAGGCTCGGCAACAGGCACCAAAGCCAGCTGATATTGCGGTTTGACCAGCCGTAAGCCGCGAGAATTTCATCGCCGGTGGACTCCAGCAGGCCGTAATCCAGGCTCCAGCTCGGCAGCAGGGCGAACGCCAGCCAGCCAAGCAGAACCCAAAGGAATATCGCATCTCGTTTATTTACGAGATGGAGTGCATGTGTATGTGACATAAGTTTCCCGGTGTTCAGGCCGGGTAAGGCGCGAGGCTTACCCGGCAACAGGCGCAGAATGTGGGTTTATTTACCCATCTTGACTTCGCTGACCCATTTATTGATCAGCGCCTTGCGGACGTCGGTCGAGCCGTACTTATCCATGTCGTAGTTGATCAGCTTCAGGTCGTCGAGCTTCAGCGAGTTCGGCGAGGTTTCGGCGGTGGTGTTGGTCAGGATCTGATAGGACTTGCCTTTCTTCCACGCCAATTCCTGCGCCTCTTTCGACAGCACCCAATCCACGAACAGTTTGGCGTTGTCGAGGTTGCGCGCGTCCTTGAGGATGCTGACGCCGCCGATTTCGTAGCCGGTGCCTTCACACGGCGAGATCAGTTCAAGCGGCGCGCCCTGTTCTTTTTCGAGCGAGTAGTCATGCAGGAAACCGATGCCGATCGCCGTTTCACCGCGGGCGGCGTTGCGCGCCGGGGCAATGCCGGACTTGGTGTACTGCGAGACGTTGGCGTTCAGTTGCTTCAGGTAATCGAACGCCTGATCGTCACCCCACAGTTGGGCAAAGGTCGCCAGCGCGGTGTAGGCGGTGCCGGAGCTTTGCGGATCGGCGATTTGAATCTCGCCTTTGTATTCCGGCTTGGTCAGGTCTTTCCAGCACTTGGGCACCGGCAGGTTTTTCTCTTTGAGGCGCTGGGTATTGACGCCAAAGCCGAGAATGCCGACGTAGACCGCCGAGGAGTAGTTGCCTTTCAGCTTCGCCGGGTCGCGGAATTGCTCCATCACCTGTCCGAGGTTCGGCGATTTGTACGGCTGCAGCAGCCCCATTTCACCGGCCTGGGATTGCGGATCGAGCGTGCCGCCGTACCAGACGTCCGCCTGCGGGTTTTTCTTCTCGGCGTCCACCTTCGCCAGCGTGCTGCCGGAACCGTTGCGGATGAACGAGGTTTTCACGTCATATTTCTCGCCGAAGGCTTTGGTTTCCGCTTCGCACATTTCATTGGTGGCGCTGCAGTAGACCACCAGGCGGCCCTTGGCGTGCGCGGTGCCGCTCAGGGTCGCCAGCGCGATGCCGGAGGCTATCAGGGTAGTGACCAACGTTTTTTTCATTGTTTTATCCTTTGATCGGTAGAGGTAGTAACGCTCGCCATCAGCAGCGGCATCAGCAATAAACCCATAAGGACTGCGGCGATCGACAATAAACTGAACATGCCTGACCAGCCGTAACCTTCGATGACCCGCGACAGGGGCCAACCCGCCAGCGCTGCCCCCAGATAGGCGAACAGGCCGAGAAAACCGGTGATGGAGCCCGCCGCACCTTTGTGCCCGCATTCCACGGCGGCGAGGCCAATCAGCATCTGTGGGCCGAAGACAAAAAAGCCCACCGCAAAGAAACAGCCTGCCAGCAGCGCGTAGTGATGCACCGGCGCCAGCCACAGCGCGGCGACGGAAACCATCAGCCCGAGTGTGAACAGCAAAATCATCGGCGCGCGCTGCCCGCCGAACAGCAAATCCGAACCCCAGCCGGCGAACAGCGCGCCGAGCAGGCCGCCTATCTCGAACAGCATCACCGTCGCGTTGGCGCTGAGCAGGTTGACGCCGTGGCTTTCCGTCAGCCAGAGATTGCCCCAGTCGTTCAACGCGATGCGGATCAGGTAAACCAGCACGTAAGAGACGCCGAGCAGCCAGATCATCGGGTTCTGCAGCATCGTGGTGCGCAGCATCCGCCACAGCCCCATCGGCGGGCTTTGCTGTTCCTGCCGCAGTTCCAGCGGATCGTGGCGCCACTGGCCGACCGACGGCAGGCCTTCTTCCTGCGGCGTGCCTTTCAGCTGCCGCGTAAGCCAGATCCCCAGCGCCATGCTGACGGCGCCCGGGATCAACATCGCCGCCTGCCAGCTCCAGCGCTGGGCGGCGAAGGCGCTGATCAGCGGCACGAGCGCGCCGCCGAGGTTGATCGACATATTCCAGCAACCCCACCAGAAGCCGCGCTCGTTGCGCGAATACCAGTGCGTCAGCAGCCGTGCGCAGGGCGGCCAACCCCAGCCCTGAAAGAAGCCGTTCAGCGCCCAGACCGCCAGCAGCAGCGTCAGCGATTCGCCGAAGGCGAACGCCACGTTCAGCAAACCGGTGGCGAACAGGCCGATCCCCATAAACCCGCGCTGCCCGTGGCTGTCGTGCCACAATCCGGCGGCGAATTTCGACAGGCCGTAGCTCAGATAAAACAGCGAGCCGAGCAGGCCGATATCCCCTTTATCCAGCCCCAAATCCATTTGCAGCGCCGGCAGCACGTAATTCACGCTTTTGCGCGTCAGGTAAAAGGCGGCGTACCCGATGACCATGTACAGCAACAGTCGCGGGCGCAGCGCGCGGTAACGGTGATCGATTTCAGATGCCGAGCGTGCCTGCATAGCCGCCTCCCTGGTGCTGACTATAAGAAGGTGAAAAGGAAAGGGGATGAGATAAAGTCCGGAGTGGCTAAGACTTTTTCCTAGTTAGTCGGCGGTTTGTTGCAAATTTGTGGGCAGGTTAACAATTACCCGCGTGCCGCGCTGCGTTTCCAGCGTCATTTCGCCGCCGAGCGCGCTGACCCGTTCGCGCATCCCTTGAATGCCGAAGCCGGGCTGCTTGCCCGCACGGATGCCGACGCCGTTGTCCCGCACCTCAAGGTGTAAAAGCGCGCCTTGCTGATACAAAACGATGGCGACCTCGCTGGCCTCGGCGTGCTTGCACACGTTGTTGAGCAGTTCTTGCAGCAGCCGATAGAGGGTGAAGCGCACCGTTTCGCCGGCGGGCGTGTCGGTCAGCCGGTAGTCGAAACGGCAGCGGATGCCCCGTTCGGCAAAGGCGAATTCGTTCAGCAGGTGGTGAAGTGCCTCTTCGAACGCCAGTTCGTCCAGCGCGGGCGGGCGAAGCTGGCGCAGCAGCTGGCGCGTAGAGTGGTGAATGCGCCGGGCGAGTTCGCCTATCTGGTGTGCGGCGGCCTGGGTTTGCGCCGGATCGTGCGCCCGCTTGACCAGCTGCGACTGGATTTGAATGGCGGTGATGTTTTGGCCGATTTCATCGTGCAGCTCGCGCGCCAGGTTTTTCCGCGTGTCTTCTTCGGTGTGGATCAGTTGTTCGGTCAGCGCCCGCCGCGCCGCCAGCTCTTCTTCCAGGCGGCGGCGATAGTGGTGCAGGTTTTGCGCCAGGTGTTGCTGACGGCTGATGGCGATGCCCAGGCCGATGCCGAGCAGCGCCTGCGTCGCCAGAAAAATTTCCAGCTCGACCAGATTGCCGAACCCCACGCCGACCTGCCGGGCTATGGTGATCATCATGCTGCCGAGCAGGCCGGACAGCACGCCGCCCTGCCAGCCGAATTTCCACGCCATCACTACGTTCGGCAGAAACACCACGATCAGCAGCAGGCGCTCGATTTCCGGTGACAGCACCATCTGCGTACCGATGCCGATCACGAAGAACAGGCTGCACCAGATGATTAAAGACGCGCGCAGCGGCGGGTTGGTGGTGTCCAGCCCCAGCAGGTGGTAACGGTGCTGCTGGCGCAGAAATTCAAAGATCAGGTAGACGAACGGGGTCAGCAAGACGCCGCCGGTAAATGATGCCAGGCCGAGCAGCATCGTCGGGCTTGGCACGAACGGTGAAAGCAGGGCGGTGTTGAGCAGCGAAGTGGCGGTCACCGCGGCCAGCAGCAGCGTCAGCCGCTGCCAGTAGAGCGGAAAACGGTGCCAGAGTCGTTGCGCGACCGCAGCCGGAAGCAGGGTGATGAACGGCGCGGCCAGCAGGCCGTAGCCGCTCAGCAGGCGTTCGCCGTGCAGCCAGCACAGCAGCAGCAACGGTGGCACGATCAAGGCGGGCCAATAGCGACGCGCCAGCAGGATCAGCAGCGCGAGATAGACGCCGTGCGGCAGAAACAGCGCCGCCTGATTGCCGTTGTGGGTCAGATAAAAACCGAGCGTCCACAGCATCAGCCAGCCGCTGCCCCAGGCCAACAGGATAAACAGCGAGATAACCCAGGGCCGGAGTTTGGGCGACATCAATGCCCCGCCAGCAGCTGATGATCGAGGGCGAAGTGCACCAGCTCGATGGTGCTGTTGCATTGCAGCTTGCCCAGCACGTTGGCGCGATGCACGTGCACCGTTTTATGGCTGAGATCGAGCTTGAAAGCGATCTCCTTTACGCTGTCGCCTCTGACCAGCAGATCGAAAATTTCGCGCTCGCGCGGGGTCAGCGCTTCCAGCGCCGTGGCCGGCTGTTCGCCGCCGCGCAGCGCCCGCAGCGCATCGGCGCACAGGTAATGGCCGCCCATATCGACGGAGCGCACCGCTTGCACCAGCTCTTCCGGCCCGCAGCGTTTGGTCAGATAGCCGCTGGCGCCGGCATCCAGCGCGCTCTGCACGAAGGTGGGGGAGTCATAAATGCTGAGTATGATCGCGCGGAACTGCGGCTTCTGCGCCCGCAGGCGTTTCAACAGGCTCAGGCCGTTTTCATCCGGCATGGCGATGTCCATCACCGCGACGCTGACGTCGTCGCGCAGCAATGCCGGCCAGGCCGCCGCCGCACTGCTGTATTGCCCCACCACGTCGAGGTCGTCCTCGAGGCTGAGCAATTGCGCAAAGCCGGAGCGCACCACCACATGGTCATCCACCAGTATCACACGGATCATTTTTCGCACTCTGTTGCCGAATCATGACCCTATGATGCCTGCCGCCGCGGAGCTGGCAATCGGCCAAGCGCGGTTATGCAATCGGTGTAACAGAATCGTAATAAAAGGGCGCCGCCGGCGCCGTCAACGATCCAAATCGATGGCGAAATGCCGCCACAGCGCGGCGCGCCGTTCCTCTTCCGAATGCAACGTCGTTTCGTGGCGCTGGTGATCTTCGGTCACGATCAGCTTGTTGTCGCTGAGGGTCACCCGGCCGTGTTCCGTCGGCCGTGAACACACCAGGCGCTGGGTGAAGTGCGACTGCGGCGAGGTGCTGTGGAAGCGGCACATCTCGTCGAACTCATGCGGCTCGCGCGGCTGAACGGTAAAGCGATACAGGGTTTTGGCATGCGAACGTTGGTCGCCGTTGCGGCGCTCCAGCAGGTAATACTCGCCTTCCCGCTCCAGGTGGAAGGTGCCGCTGGCCTGCGGTTGTGGCTCGGCGACGACGATCTTCAGCGGCGTCAGGAAGGAATCGCCGAAACCGACGTCCACCAGCCAGGCCTGCTCCTCCAGGTCCACCCGCAGTGCCAGATGGTCGTAGGGCGGGCCGAAATGGCCGTCGCGCGCGCGGATCTCGCCGGAGATAAAGCTCACCCTGAAACCGAGCTCCCGCAGCAACAGGGCGAACAGCGTGTTCAGCTCATAACAAAAACCGCCGCGGTTGCGTTCGACCACCTTGCTGAACAGCGCTTTCGGCGCCAGCTGAATGCCCTGATGATAAATAATGCTCAGGTTCTCGAACGGTACGCTCAGCATGTGGCGATGGTGCAGCTGTTGCAACGTGGGGAGGTCAGGGCGGGCGGTGCCGGTAAAGCCGATGTGCTGCAGGTAGCGTTGGGTATCCACAGGGCGTCTCGCATGAGAAAAAGTAGGCATAAAATAGCGGGCTTTGCGGCTTTTGTGAGCGCATTACGTGCTGCGCTGCGGTAACCGGATTATTTCCCCGGGGGGCGTTTGAGGTAGAGCGCAGGGTTCAGTGAACGCAGATGCATTTTCAGCACGGCGCCCCGATGGAAGATATAGTTGAGTACGGTCAATGACAGCAGTTCGGTCAGCAAGGTGCTGTAAGCTGCGCCCATCATGCCGTATTGCCGAATCAGGCAGTACGATAGGGGAATATTGATGATAAATACCAACAACATTTTGCGGGAGAGAAATCCGTAACCGGAAAACAGCACGATATATTTATAGGCCACGGTACCCAAGGCGGAGAGCAGGGTGGCGACGGCCAGCACGCCCATGGCTGAATAGGCCGCCAGGTATTGCTCGCCATACAACAGCGTGATGACCGGCTTACCGAGCCAAACGATCCCGGCGACGATAACGAAGGCGATGGTCAGCACCAGCCCATTCAGTTTGGCGGTGGCGCGCATCGCGTCTTCGCGCCGATAAGCGAAGATTTTCGCGAAGAACGAGGTGATAACGGCATCCGTGACGAACATCCAGGCGGTCGCCAGGGTAATGGCGACCGAGTAAATTCCCAGCACCGTGGCGGAAACGAACCACATTAAAAACAGTTGTGCCAGCCGGGTATAAATGGCAATGGACACATTGGATACCGCTAACGGCAGGCCGCTGGCGAGCAGGTAGCGCACGTATTTGCGACGAATGCGGCCGGTGGCGGAAAAGCCGGGATGGCGGCGATGATAAAGGTGACGGCGGATCAGGTAAGGGATCAGGTAAACCATCACGATAGGGATGCCCAGAAAGTACAGATGCAGATCAAAATACACGGTCAGCCAGCGGGCGAGCAATGCGCTGGCTAAGCCAGCCACGTTGGCCATGGTATTGAAACGCGACTCCAGCCGGGCATCGTGGTAAATGGCGAAAACGTCTTTGAGCGAAAAGAACGAGGCGAGGAACGTGGCAGCGCAGAAGTAAAACGTCGTGAAGTCTTCCCGCAGCCCGGTATAAAGCAAGATGATCGCAGAAAGCGCGACGAAACAGGTCTGCCTCAGCCGGTTGGTGGAGAACATGAGCGCTGCGCCGGATTGCGGGTTGCGGCTAATGCGCTTGAAGAGGATGGTGTCCGAGCCCAGCAGCGCCAATGTTTGGGTAATGGCGAAAATCGCGGTGGCAAAGGTAATCTTTCCGAAGCTTTCCGGTCCGATATATTTTGCCATATAAGCGGTAATGAAAATAATGCCGAGGATAGATACCGTTTTTTCCGCGATCATCCAGGAAGCGTTTCTTATTATGCTGAAGTCTATGGCTTTTAATTTCACTGACGCTTCCTTGTCACTTTGTGGTATGGGGGGGCTTCGGCTTTTTCATCCTTTCACTATCACGAAGGTTGTTTTATATTTTACAACTGAAGCCAATTGCATTTAAACTTTAGCTGGGTCTTACATCATGTTGCATTAATGGATGAATCAACAGAATGAGAAAATTCGTAAAATATCTTTATAAGGTATCACCTGACTTTATTTATTATCAGGTCTCGCATTACCTTGTTCACGGGAGCTTTGTCAATTTTTTGAATCCTAAGCGTTTTTCAGAACGCATTTATCACCGAATGCGCTACCCGCGCGAAGATTTCAGCCTGCTGGCAGACAAGGTAGCGGTAAGAGATTATATATCCAGTCGCGTTTCGGAAAAATACCTAACGCCGGTCATCATGATCACTGAGAATTTTACTGAACAGGACTATTTGTCTCTGCCGCAATCTTTTGTTATCAAAACCAATAATGCTTCTCAACAAGTGAAAATCGTCGGCGATAAAAACAGGGTGAGTTATAAGGAGATTGCGAATACTCTTAACGAGTGGTCGAAAATAACGTATTGGAAACGCTTTCGTGAGAAACACTATGCGAAGATCCCGCAGCAGATCCTGGTTGAAAATCTGTTAGATATCGAACGTGACGGTGAATTGATCGACTACAAAGTACATGTTTTCAACGGCAACCAGCCCTATTTGTTCGTGGAGCTGCTGCGCGGTGGCCCGGAGCCGACCTCGCTGGAGTTTTTGGATCGCCATGCGCATCACTGCTTTTTTACCCAGAAGGATATCCCTCAGGTTAATACCCTGCGCGAGAAGCCTGAATTCTGGGATGAGATGATTGAGGTTGCCCAAGCCGTTGCCGCCGACCTGGACTATTGCCGCGTCGATTTCTACCTGACGCGAGACAGGCTCTATATCGGCGAGCTGACGCTCACCCCCGGCGCAGGCAATGAAGTGTTTCAACCGCGCTCCACGAACCTGTTGCTGGGTGAGCTGATGGCCAAAACCTGAACGCTATATCGGGCGCTACTGGAAAACAGGCCCCTCGAGGGGCCTGTTTCGGTTACCAGGATTTATGCGGGTTGCGTGAGACGATGTCGATCTTTTGGCACAGCAGTTGGGTGATGTTCACCGACGTGGGTTGGGCCGCACTGCCGGTAAAGTTTTTCAGCACGATGGCGATGCGCGCGTAATTGACGTAGCCCTCAGGCAGCGGCAGGTACTCGGCAACGTCGAGTGCGGTAATGCGATCCGACGTCATCGTCGCCGAAGTGGTCGGCGTTACCGTACCGGTGCGGCCCCACTGGCAGGCTTTTTCCAGCAGGGTGGTGACGCCGGCATCGCCGTTCAGTACATACTTGCCTTGGTAGGTGCCGATGATGACATCAAGGCTGTTCAGGCCCTTCAGGTTTTCCAACGTGGCGCGCCACAGCACCAGATCGTTTTTCGCGATAGGGAAGTAGATCTCGACGCGTTTGTCCGCCGTCGTCGCCGTTTTGGTGGTGGCGGTGAGGACGCCGTTTTGCAGCGTCACCGCCAGATCGGCGGTCTCCGTTTGCGAAACGCGGGCACCGCCGAAGGCGTAGACGTTATTCAACGCCAGCGCGCCGTTCTCTTTCCAGCTCGGCTCCGGCAGATGGTTGACGCCATCGCCCAGGTAGAGCAGACGCCACATGTTGACATAGCCGGGCGCGCCGATCTTCTTCATCTCAATGTGGTTGTTGGACCAGCCTTTTTTAATGTCTGCGTTCACCAGATCGAAACCGTCGATATAACATTTTCCGCTCAGATCGCTGGACTTATCGAAGAAGAAATACTCGACGTACTGGTAGGGCACGCTGCTGCCGGCATCGGTGTTGTTGGTCATCACGCTGTGCCATTGGCTGTCTTTGATTTTTACCGTACCGCCGTTGTTGCTGGTAAAGACCGGCCGGTAGTTGCGGCAATTGGCGTTGCCCCATTCGAAGTGGCAATTTTTAAAGTCCAGCGTGCCGCCCTTAAGGTCGAACAAACCATAGTCGGTATTGGCCAACTGTTCGGTTTCATTGCTAAAGCCGCTGTAGTCGAACGAACAGTCGCGGAAGGCCAGGGCATGCACCCCCTGATAGTAGTTTCTGCTGTCGCCGAACAGGCATTTGTAGAAGACAATTTTTTCGCCGGCGTTGGCGGTGGTTTCAGACCAGATCGGCCAGAAGCAGCCGCGCACCATGATGCTGTGCCAGCTCTGGATATAGGCGTTGTTGCCGAAGACGATGCCTTTGTACAGGTTGGTCAGCCAGACGTTTTGTACCAGCAGTTGGCAGGCCGGCAGGCCGTGCATGTTCGAGGCATCGCTGTAGACGCACAGGCCGCGCAGGTTGGCTGCCGCGCCGGGCGCCCCGACGATGCGCAGGTTGTAAATCGCCGGCGCGCCCAGCGAATATTGCACGCGCACGCACTCGATGTTGGCGGCGCCGCTGAAATCCAGAATGGTGCCCTTAAAATCGACGGCGTTTTTCCACAGCTTCAGGTTGGCGGTGGTTTTGCACGGGCGAACGCCGCCGGGGCCAACCAGGGTAATCCCCGCCGGGGTGGTTGGGATCGGCAACTGCCACCACTCTTCGCCTTTGACCTGCAAGAAGTTGCATGCGCGGGTGATGGTCAGCGAGTAATCCAGCTCGTCGCCCGGCAGGTGCCACCAATCGATGCTGTAATCGCCGTCATTGATGATGCGTTTCCAGCGGCGGTTTTGCGCGTCGACGAGCAGGGTGACGCCGTTGTCCTGGCTGCTGGTATCCGCATCGTCTCGGGTAAATACGCCGTGGTGGTAGCGGTTTTCGAGCATCACTGCGGTTTCGCTGCCGGCATAGCTGCGCAGGTTGGCGTAATCACTTAATGAAATCATGGAGTAACCCTCGTTTTGGACAATAAGCGGCCGGTGCAATATGGCGATTGCAGGGGCGGCGGCATAGGGAAATGGCACTGTGGCCGAAGGGCGAAGCGGTTCGCGAACCCGGTCGGCAGGCATAAATTAACAGGCTAAAACGAGGGCATTAAGCGTTGGGCGTTGTGTCCGGCGCCAGCAGACATTGCGTGGCAGGTTCAGGTTGTTTCTGTAATAGCGAGAGTTTGCAACCAGTTGAGAAACGCCGCTGCGCCGGGTTTTTCCAGCGTGCGTGCCGGGTAGATCACGTAGTAGGGTTTGCTGAGCGGCAGCGCCGGTTCGGCCAGCGTGACTAACTGACCGGACGCCAGTTCTCGGGCGATCAGCCGCCGCTGGCCGAGCAGCACCCCGCGCCCTTGCACGGCGGCGTCGATGGCCAGCGAGGTCAGGTTATAGGTCAACCCGTGCCGCGCCGGCGGCATGCGATCGGCGGCGGTGAACCACTCGTGCCAGCCCGGCAGAAACTGGCTCTCCTTGCCCCAGTCGACGTGGATCAGCGGCTGCTGCGTCCAGTCGCCGCGATCGCGCAGCGCCGGGCTGCACACCGGCTGCACCCGATCCTGAAACAGCTGCACCTTTTCCAGCAGCGGGTAATCCTGATCGCCGAAGCACAGCGCGAAGTCCGCCGCCGAATGGGCGAAATCGACCGCCGCATGGGTGGCGTGCAACCGCAGATCGCCGTCGGGGCACTGCGCCAGCCAGGCGTCCAGCGCCGGGTTCAGCCACTTGGAGGCCAACGCCGGCAGGGCGAACACCGTCAGCGCCTGCTTGCCGCGCTGGCGCTCGACGTGCTGCTGCGCCACGCGCAGCGTTTCGAACGCCTCCTGAACGTAGGCCAGGTAATCCGCACCTTGTTCGGTCAGCGTGACGCCGCTTTTGGCGCGGATGAACAGCGTGATGCCCAGGTGCTGCTCCAGCTGGCGGATCTGCTGGCTGACGGCGGCGGCGGTCAGCGCCAGCGTATCCGCCGCCCGGGCCAGGCTGCCGGTGCGGGCGGCGGTTTCGAACGCCAGAATGGCGCTCAGCTTGGGCAAGCGCGCGCGGGAAGGTGAGTGCATGGGCAGGGCTATCGCTAAGAATTGGTTAGCTTATCCATAACGTATTTTTGTTATGGCGGCAATGCGCCATTCGCTACAGTGAGAGGCATCCGGCTATCGCACACGAGGGGAACGTCATGCCGCAACTTGCCGATATTATCGATCTGTCCGCCCATCCCATCGACGACGCCGCGTTCCGCGCCCGTTGCAGGCAAACGCTGGAGAGCACCGGCGCGCTGGTGCTGCCGGGCTTTCTGCGCGCCGCCGCGCTGGCGACGGTGCGGCTGGAAGGCGCCGAACAGCACCACGCGGCGTTTTACGCCACCAGTAAACACAACGTGTATCTGCGGCCGCAGGACGACGCGCTGCCGGCCGATCACGCGCGCAACCGGCTGGTGGTGTCGTCCAAAGGCTGCATTACCGACGAAGATATTCCGCCGCAGTCGCCGCTGCGCGCGCTGTACGACGCCCCGGCGTTTCGCGCGTTCCTCTGTGCGGTGCTGGATGAGGCGCAGCTGTATCCCTACGCCGATCGGCTATCGTCAATCAACCTGCATTACGCCCATACCGGCCAAGAGCTGGGCTGGCACTTCGATAACTCGTCGTTCGCCATCACGCTGCTGATCCAGAAACCGGCGGCGGGCGGGCGTTTCGAATACGTGGAGAACCTGCGCGACGCGGATCGCGGCGAAATGAACTATGCCGGGGTCATGCAGGTGCTGGACGGGGAGCGGGCGGCCAAACGGCTGGCGATCGAGGAGGGGGATTTGGTGCTGTTTCGCGGGCGCAACGCCATGCACCGGGTGACGCCGACCGAAGGCGACACCACGCGCATGCTGGTGGTGCTGGCCTACAATGCTCAGCCGGACGTCATGCTGTCGGAAAGCGCCAGAATGACGTTTTACGGCCGGTTATAGCGGATAAAAAAACCGCCCCGGAGGGCGGTTTGTCGAGTCAGTGCGGGTTCTGTTCTTCGTGAGCCTGCTGCTCCAGCTTCACTTCCTGCGCGCGTTTGCGCAGGCCGAACCAGCCCAGCGTCAGCAGCACCGCCAGCACCGGAATGGTGGCGATAGTCCAGGTGCCGTTCGGGTAGTCGAACGCCATCATCACCACCACGGTCAGCAGGAACGCCAGCGTCAGCCAGGAGGTGAACGGTGCGCCCGGCATTCTGAACGACACCGGCTGAGCGCGGCCTTCACGGATGGCTTTGCGCAGGCGCATCTGGCAGACGATGATAAACGCCCAGGAGGCGATGATGCCCAGCGAGGCAATGTTCAACACGATCTCGAACACCTGCGAAGGTACCAGATAGTTGAGCACCACGCCGATCACGTAGATGCCGCAGGTGACCAGGATGCCGGCGTAAGGTACCTGCTGGCTGCTCATTTTAGCCATCAGCTTCGGCGCGGAGCCGCCCATTGCCAACGAGCGCAGGATGCGGCCGGTGGAGTAGAGACCGGAGTTGAGGCTGGACAGCGCGGCGGTCAACACCACGATGTTCATGACGGTGCCGATATAAGGCACGCCCAGCTTGCTGAAGAAGGTGACGAACGGGCTTTGGCCGGCCTGATAGGCGTTCCACGGCAGCAGCAGCACCAGCAGCACCACGGAGCCGACGTAGAACAGGCCGATACGCCAGATTACGCTGTTGATCGCCTTCGGCATCATTTTGGCCGGATCTTTACACTCGCCGGCGGCGGTGCCGATCAGCTCGATGCCGGCGAAGGCGAAGATCACCCCTTGCACCAGCACCAGTGCCGGCAGCAGGCCGTGTGGGAACATGCCGCCGTTTTCGGTGATCAGGTGCAGGCCGGTGGTATTGCCTGCCACCGGGGTGCCGGTGCCGAGGAACACCACGCCGACGATCAGGAACAGCGCGATGGCGGCGACCTTGATCAGCGCGAACCAGAACTCCATTTCGGCGAACCATTTCACGCCGATCATGTTCATGGTGGCGACGATGCCGAGCGCGCCAAGGGCGAACAGCCATTGCGGCACGTCGGCGAAGGTGCCCCAATAGTGCATATACAGCGCTACCGCGGTGATGTCGACGATGCCGGTCATCGCCCAGTTGAGGAAGTACATCCAGCCGGCGACATAAGAGGCTTTCTCACCGAGAAACTCGCGGGCGTAAGAAACGAAGCTGCCGCTGGAAGGGCGATGCAGCACCAGTTCGCCCAGCGCGCGCAGAATGAAGAAAGAGAAGATCCCGCACACCAGATAAACCAGTGCCAGCGCCGGCCCGGCCAGTTCGAGACGGCCGCCGGTACCGAGGAACAAGCCGGTGCCGATCGAACCGCCGATGGCGATCATTTGGATCTGCCGGTTGCCCATGCTTTTGTGATAACCGGATTCATGGGAGTCTAGCCAGCGTCTTCTGGCGGCGTGTTTGTCATCCGCCGACTTTTTTTGTGAGTGCATTATCCGTCCTGTTTACCTGTCTATGATTAACTCCGCCCTGAGCTGCAGAGCAAACGATTGCCATCAGCAATCGTAATGAGAATGAGGTCGTGGCATCATTCCGCTGTTTATTGTGTATACAGCCGCCGTAAAATAATGGCGTGGCATGCTACCGTTTCCCGTTAAATGTGGCAAAAAAACCTGTGTGCAAAGCGTGAACAAGTGTGTTTGTTTTTTAAACTGAAAACAAAAGCGCATATTATTCAGTAAGATGAGTCTCATTATCAACACGGAAATATCGAACGATAAAAGTGATTGAAATCACAGAATAATAATTACCGTGCAAATTAAAGGGAATTGGCGGCTATTTTGCGTGAGGGAGACGGCGGGCGGGAAATAAGACGGGGCTTTGCCTGCGCCGTGGTGAACGTGCGCAGGCGAAAAGGGCGGGCGTTAACCTCAGGCGGATTCACCGGCCGGCAGGGCCGAAGCCGGCAGGCCGAACAGTTTGTCGAATGCCCAGTTAAACAGGAAGGTGTAGCAAGGAATGATGACGATCAGCGCCATATCCAGCAGCAGCGCTTGCCACAGCGTGATGCCCATCCACCAGGCGATCAGCGGGATCAGATACACCACCAGCGTCAGCTGAAACCCGACCGCGTGCAAAATGCGGCGCTTGAGGGTACGGGCGCGCGACGCCTGGCGGCTCTCCCACCACTCGAACAGGTAGTTGTAAATGAAGTTCCAGCTGACCGCGATAGTGGTGATCACCACCGCCAGCGGCCCGGTGCTGGTCGGCGCGTGGCCCGACAGCAGCGCCAGCCCCAGCGCCGAGATCGTCATGCCGATAATTTCATAAGCGGTGACATACACCAGTTTGCGTTTGACGCCTTGCATTGTTTTCTCCCGATCTGTTTTTAGTTGCCTCTGTGGCGACGGCGGCTAAGATAGCGTCAATCACATTGATAGAAAAAGTCAGGAGCTGTCAGTTTTACTGACAGGTTGAGCGATGAATTTTTCCAGCGACAATATCGAACTGTTTTTGGCGGTGCTCGATCGCGGTTCGTTTTCCGCCGCCGCCCGCGCGCTGCGGCGCGTGCCGTCTGCCGTCAGCATGGGCATCGCCAACATGGAGGCGGAACTCGGTTTCGCACTGTTCGATCGCTCGCACCGCGAACCGACGCCGACCGCGCTGGCGCTGGCTTTGGCGCCGCACGCCCGGTTGATCGCCGGGCAGCTCAAGCAGCTGCAGGTGCATGCCATCGAACTTTCACAAGGGCTGGAGAGCACGCTTTCGATCGGCGTGGCGTCGGACATCAACGGCGCCGGCCTGCTGGCGGCGGTGAAAACGCTGTCGCAGCGTTACCCGCTGCTGAATATCGAAGTGCTCACGGCGCCGCAGGACGACGTGCTGCACATGCTGCATCAGGGGCGCATCGGCGTCTGCCTGGCGTTCGGCGGGCTGAACATCAACAGTGCGGAGCAGTTCCACTCCGTCGGCGCGGAGTCACTGGTGGCGATGGTGTCGCCGCAGCATCCGGCGCTGGACGGCGCGGCGGGCGAGCTGTTTCTCGAGGATCTGGTCAACGTGCGGCAGATCATGGTGGCCAGCCGCGATCTGCCGATCGGCGATCTGCGCCCGCAGGTGGCGGAGGCCTACTGGCGCACCGACAGCCTGCCGATGGCGATGAACATGGTGGAAGCGGGCCTGGGTTGGGGCAACTTCCCGCTGTCGCTGGCCGAACCGCTGCTGGCGCAGGGGCGGCTGGTGCCGCTGAAATTCAAAAACACCAAGAACGAACTGCGCTTGCCGATGCATCTGATCTGGCTGAAGAGCCGCCCGCTGGACAAGGCGGCGCGCGAACTGGTGGCGCTGATGCGCGAAGCGCCGCAGGAAAGCTGACGGCCGGGTACGCTTGTTCAATCCGCGTGGCGCTTGCGCCACCAGAAGCGCACCAGCAGGATGGCGGCGATCGCCAGCGCGACAAACAGCAGGCTGGAGAGTTTTTTGTCGAAGCCGGTGACGAAACTTTCGATCGCCTGGCCGCCAAAATAGCCGAGCATGACGAAGATCGTCGCCCACAGTATGGCGCCGAGGATATTGAGCGGCACGAAGCGCGACGGCGGCAGGCGGCTGGCGCCGATCAGCACCGGGCCGATGATGCGAAAGCCGTACATAAAGCGCACGCCGATCACGAACAGCATCGGGTGGCGGGCGATCAGCCTTCTGGCGCGCGCGATGCGCTTTTCCTGCCCTTTGAGCCGCGAGATGACCCGGCCTTCGAACCGGCGGCCGGTGAAGTACAGCAGCTGATCCCCCAGCGTGCCGCCCAGCGCCACCACCGCGATCACCCACGGCCAGTGCAGCAGCCCTTCATGGGCGGCGATGCCGCCCAGCAGCGTGATGGTTTCCCCCTCCGCCAGGCAGCCGATAAACAACGCCCAGTAGCCGTAGTCCGTAATGTAGTGGGCCAAATCGGTCATTCCTTACTCCTTATGTGACTGACGCATAAGGGCAAGTATACGCCCGATCGCTAGCCTTGGGCGATCTGGGCCACCAACGCTCTGCGCCGCGCCAGGCTTTCCGCCATTTGTGCCTGTACCCTGGCGTAAATGTGCGGCGGGGCCAGTTCCGGCGTGCCGCCCGTGAACGGCGGGGCCGGGGCGTATTCCAGATAGAGTTGGATCGTCTGGGCGGTGTCTTCGCCGTGCAGTTCGGCGATCAGCGCCAGCGCAAAGTCGATGCCGGCGGTGACGCCGCCGCCGCTGATCACGTTGCCGTCGCGCTCTACGCGTGCAGCGCTGGGTATGGCGCCGAACAGCTGCAGGCTGTCGCGCATCGACCAGTGGCAGGCGGCGCGTTTGCCCGGCAGCAGACCGGCGGCGGCCAGGATCAGCGAACCGGTGCATACCGAGGTCAGGTAGCGGGCATCGGTGCCCAGCCGCCGGATTTGCTGCATAAACGCCTTATCCTGCAGCGCCTGGGTGCAACCGCTGCCGCCTGGCACGCACAGCACGTCGCAGCGCGCGATCTCCGGCAGCGGGCGCAGTTGGGTGAAGTGCAAGCCTTCCGACTCGACATCCGCGCCGTCTACCGAAGCGACGATGATTTCCGCGCCCGGCATGTGGCGCAGAAACTGCAGCGGGCCGGTGAAGTCGAGTTGAGTGACGCCTTGATAGATGGGAAATACAATCACGAGTGGTTCAGACATGACATTCGCCTCATTTTTATCGTTGGACCTGGGCCATAATAGCCGCCCTGTTTTTGGCTGATATGACAGATAACCCTCAAAAAGCGCCATCATGAAAACGATCGGTTTTGTGGTTTTTCCCGGTTTTAACCTGCTGGACTTTGCCGGCCCGCTGGCGGCGTTCGATAACGTCAGCCAGTTTACCGATCCGCCGGCCTACCGCTGCGTGGCGATCTCGCCGCAGGGGGGGATGATCGCCAGCTCGGCCGGGGTGGAGATCGCCACGCAGCCGTGCGGCGACGAGCGTTTCGATACGCTGGTGGTGGCCGGCGGCAGCGGCAACGTGATGGCGGCGCAGTCACCGGCGCTGGCAGCGTTCCTGGCAGCCCACAGCCGGCGAGCGCGGCGCATCGCCAGCGTGTGTACCGGGGCGTTTATTCTGGCGGCCTGCGGCTTGCTGGACGGCAAACGCGCTACCACCCATTGGTATCATGCGGCGCGGCTGCAGCAGAGTTACCCGCGCATCCGCGTCGACAGCAACCGCATCTTCATTCGCGACGGCGATATCTGGACCTCGGCCGGCATCAGCGCCGGCATCGATCTGGCGCTGGCGTTGATCGAAGACGACCTCGGTGCCACGATGGCGGCGGGCGTGGCGCGGCAGCTGGTGGTTTATCACCGGCGCCCCGGCGGGCAGTCGCAGTATTCGCTGTTGCTGGCGTTGAATCCGTCGTCGGATCGCATGCGTGCCGCGCTGTCGTTCGCCCGCGAGCATTTGCATCTGCCGCTGTCGGTGGCGGATCTGGCCGACGCCGCCTGCCTGAGCGAGCGCCAGTTCGGCCGGCTGTTCCGCGCCGAAACCGGCCAGACGCCGGCCAAGGTGATCGAACAGCTGCGGGTGGAGGCGGCCAGAGTGCGCATCGAAGAGAGCGCCGAACCGCTGGAGGCGATCGCCCGTTCGGTGGGATTCAGCGATCCGGAGCGCATGAGGCGGGCGTTTATCCGCGTATTTGGCCTGTCGCCGCAGGCGATCCGCCGGCTCGGCCGCGCGGGATGACTTTTTTGCCACGCCTTGCGGCGGGGCACAGCAGAGGAGCAACGGATGTATCAGGATTTTGAGAGCGAATTAATCTGGGCGATGCGCCATATGCCGCGCACCCGGGCGGCGGTGGCGGCGTTGCCGAATCTGCACGGGGTGCGGTTGGCGTGCAATATGCACCTGGACCTGAAAATGGCGCCGCTGGTGGCCGGCCTGCTGGATAAGGGCGCGGCGATCTTCCTGACCACCTGCAATCCCACCACGGTGCAGGACGACGTGGTGGCCTGGCTGGAACGGCGGGGCGCGCAGGCCTATGCCTGGCGCGACATGAATGCCGGCGAATGGTCGGAGTCCTTCGACCGCGCGCTGGACTGGCAGCCGACCCACCTGTGCGAAATGGGGGCGGATTTAACCACCCGTTTGCACCAATCGCCGAGCGGCCCGCAGATCGTCGCCGGGTTGGAGGCCACCGGATCGGGCATCAACCGTTTGAACGGGGTGGCGCCGCGCTACCCGATCTTCAACTGGGACGATCTGCCGGTGAAAGAGGGGCTGCACAATCGGCATATGGTTGGGCTGACCGCCTGGCACACCTTCTTCCAGACCACCCATCTGACGCTGCACGAAAAGCGCGTGCTGGTGATCGGCTACGGCCTGGTCGGGCAGGGGACGGCGGCGGCGGCCAGGGCTTACGGCGGCCAGGTGATGGTGGCGGAAATCGATCCGGCGCGCGCGCTGCAGGCGCGCTATGACGGCTGGCAGGTGGTGGATCTGGCGAGCGGGGTCGCGCAGGCGGACGTGATCGCCACGGCGACCGGGGCAAAAAACGTGCTCTCGGCGCAGCATCTGCAACAGGCGCAGGACGGCGTGTTTATCCTCAACGTCGGCCACGTGGCGGAAGAGATCGATGTCGGCTTCCTGAAAGACCTGCCGCACCACGAGCCGATGCCTTATGTGAACGCTTACCAACTCAATGAGAAGACGGTCTATTTGCTGGCCAACGGCTCGATGTTCAATCTGACTGCCGGCTATGGCGACAGCCTCAACGCCTTCGACGTGACGCTGGCGGTGATGGCGGCCGGCATCGGCCATATCGTCGGCGCGGGGGCGCGGCAAACGCCGGGGTTGTACCTGCTGCCGCAGTCGGCCTGGCAGCCGGCGCTGTAACTTTTCCTACGCGGGCGCTCATCCCAGTGTGCCCGCGGTTTGCGCCATTTTTAGGCCGACAGAATTTGTCACAAATCCGCCATACAATCCCAGTGCCAAGCGCCGAACCCTCACCTATAATTCGCTGAGTTTAAGCCCCCATTTCAGAGTAATGCCTGTGAAAATACGTGTTTTGGTTCTGACCCTGCTTGCTTTGCAGGCGGGCGCCGGCTTTGCGCCGCGCGCATTGGCCAGCGACAACGCCGCTGCCCTGCATGCCACCCAGCCGGAATTGGCCTCCGGCAGCGCGATGGTCGTCGATATGCAAACCCATAAGGTGATGTACGCGCGCAACCCGGATGAAGTGGTGCCGATCGCCTCGATCACCAAGCTGATGACCGCCATGGTCACGTTGGACGCGCATTTGCCGCTCGACGAGATGCTGTCGGTGGATATTCACCAGACGCCGGAGATGAAAGGGGTTTATTCGCGGGTGCGGCTGAACAGCGAAATCAGCCGCAAGGATATGCTGCTGCTGGCGCTGATGTCGTCGGAAAACCGCGCCGCCGCCAGCCTGGCGCACCACTATCCGGGCGGCTACAACGCCTTTATCAAAGCGATGAACGCCAAGGCCAGGGCGCTGGGCATGACCAATACCCATTACGTCGAACCGACCGGGTTGTCTATCCATAACGTGTCGACGGCGCGCGATCTGACCAAGTTGCTGATCGCCACCAAGCAATATCCGTTGATCGGCCAGCTCAGCACCACCACCGAGCGCATGGCCAGCTTCAAAGACCCGAACTACACGCTGCCGTTCCGCAACACTAACCACCTGGTGTACAACCCAAAATGGAACATTCAGCTGACCAAAACCGGTTTCACCAATCAGGCAGGCCACTGCCTGGCGATGCGCACCGTGATCGGCAACCGCTCGGTGTCGCTGGTGGTGTTGGATGCCTTCGGCAAATACACCCACTTCGCCGACGCCAATCGCCTGCGCAGTTGGATTGAAACCGGCAAGGTGACGCCGATCCCGGCCGCCGCCCGCGACTATCGCCGTCAAAAAGACGCCAGCCTGGCGAAAAACGCCACCGAATAACCCGCCCGGCGGCCTGCTCGTTCGCAGCAGGCCGCTATCGGCCTTCGGGCCGCCTGATGACAAATCCCCGTTCGCGATCGCCGTCGAAGCCCGCTTTCAGATAAAGCTGGTGCGCGCCGGTGCGTTGCTGCCCCGACAGCAGCATCACTTTGTAGCAGCCCTTGCGCCAGGCCAGCTGCAGCGCGTATTCGATCATGGCGAGCGCCACGCCGTGGCCGCGATAGGGCTCCGCCGTCACCACGTGTTCGATGACGCCGAACGGCTGCGCCTGATGCGCCAGCCCCGGGATCAGCGCCAGCATGCAGGTGGCGATTGGCTGTTCTTCCGCCGCCGCTACCACCAGACGGATCGCCGGATCGTCCAGCAGGCGCTGCAGGGTGCGGCGTGCGTCGTCGGTGCGCAGCGGCGCGTCCTGCGGCCGCAGCTCGCAGTACAATGCCAACAGGCCGTTGAGATCGTCCGGCTGCGCCAGGCGATGAATGATGTTCATGGTTGCTCCTTTACGCCGCTTCAACGGTAATCCGCTATCCTCCATTAATACCACATCGTTTGCCGGAGAGGATGCTATGAGTCAGGTTTCGACCTTTGTCATGTTCCAGGGGGAGGCGCAGCGGGCGATCGACCTCTATAGCCAGGTGTTTAAGCACTTTCGGCTCGAACAGGTGCAGTATTACGACGCCACGCACGAAGGGCGGCGGCTGATCAAACACGCTTCGATCGATTTCGATCGGCATCATCTGGTGTTCAGCGACAGCCCGATCAGCCATGACTTCGGTTTTACGCCGGCGGTGTCGCTGTTCGTCAATCTGGCCAACGAGGCGGAGCTGGAGCGGGTATTCACGCGCCTGGCGAAGGGCGGCAAGGTGCTGATGCCGCTCGATGATTACGGCTTCAGCGCCCGCTTCGGCTGGCTCAACGATCGCTTTGGGCTGTCCTGGCAGCTCAATGTGCCGGCGGGCGATTTGGGGTGACGCCCGTGGCACCTGGATTTTCTGGGGAATGCTGCCCTGCGGGCGGCATCTCTCTACGCAACGCGGTATTGAAACGGCTGTTTTTCAGTAAAGTATGACACGTCACACAAATTACCGGTTCTCATTAAATTTTTTTAACATTTGGGGTTGAATTTACAAATTAAGATGTTATCTTACATTTGAAACATTTTGTTATCATTCTGTATTTATTTTTCCGTCTTATTTGACGGGTATTTAATTTTTCTAGGGATAATATTAAATGCTTTTCAATTACGCATTTCTTGCAATCGGATTGCTGTGGATCATTTCTGAATCATGCATTGGCGCAACAAAAAATGCGAATTCAGATTCTGCAAATATAAAAGACAAAGGCTCGGTCAGGTTGCTTAATGTGGTGACCTATAGCGCCCTCTTGCTTGCCTTTTGGATTAACACCTTAAAACTCCCTCGCTTTGCAAAGCCGGATGACATTATATCCTGGTGCGGCCTGTTCATTATTATCCTCGGCCTGACGTTGCGCTGGTGCGCCATTTTGAAGCTGAAGAAATATTTTACGGTAAACGTCGCCATTTTGCATGACCACCAGTTATTGACCAGCGGGTTGTACCGCTACATCAGGCACCCTGCGTATTTGGGGGTGATCGTTGCCTTCGGCGGCATGGGGCTGGCCCTGGGAAGTTACCTGGCGATGGCTGTGCTGGTCGTTCCGGTGACGCTGGCTTTTCTTTGGCGCATCCGCATTGAAGAACGGGTTCTGCTCGCGGCTTTCCCTGAGTCCTATCGGTCGTATCAAAGAAACAGCTGGCGTTTGATTCCTCTTGTTATTTGAAAGGAACAATTACCGTGCACCCTGAAAATGAATATGTGGTTGCGGCAAGGAGAGCCAGAAAGAAGCTGGCATTTTACTTTCACTTCTTTATCTATTTAATTGTAAATATTCTATTGCTAACGATTAACCTGATACAGGGCGGGAAGCTTTGGTTCTTCTACCCGTTATTGGGGTGGCTGTTAGGGATATTGATTCACGCCTTCTTTACTTTTTCAAATCTGCATGCGCGTTGCTGGCGAAAAATGGTCGAGAAGGAAATTAACGCACTTGAGAAAAGTAAGAACATAAGGAGATAACGCGATGACTACACCAACGGCTTTGGAACAACTGTGTGAAGAAGTGGCCAAGATTTTAAAGGTAAACACGGTCGATGCAGATTGCCCACTGGGTCAATTAGGCATTGATTCATTAAATGTGGTTGAGTTAATCCTGGCTTGCCAGTTGATCTACCCGAACGTGATGGATTTCGACGATCTCAGCTTTGACGAACACTCTACGCTGCGGGAGATCGATAGCCGCATGATGGAAAGCAGCGTTACGGTCTGAGGTCATTATGCAAACTATCGCAAAGAAAAAGGTCGGGTTTATCGTAGTGAGGGTGTTGCTCATTACGTTTGTCGTGGGCAATGCCATTGCCTGGCTGTCCGGCGCCAAACCCATTGATTTCCCCAAGTTGCCTTATGCGGCGGCTGACCAGACTGCCGTCAAGCAACTGGAAAGCACCCCGATGGGGGAGATGTCCAGCGAACACGCACAGAGCCTGGGCATGCACTATTTCCTGCACAATCACCTGGAGGAGGCGCATCAGATCCTCCAAAGCGCATTGAACAGGGATGAGAGCAATGCTTCCTTGCAGGCGTTGAAGGCGGCAAATGACGTTAAGCGCGCGGGAGAGCGTCTGGATCTGCTGTTCGGTCAGATCAAGCTTTATGACCTGAAGCAGGCGCTGCACACACTAAAATCGGTGTCTGACGCTTTGCCTGAGCAGTTGGATATCCAACTTTTGGCGCTGTGGGCGTTTACCTCGGTTCCCGATATCAATGACAGCGCGCAAAATGCCGTCGTTATTGCCAAACGCATCGAGCCGATACTGAATGCCGAGCAGTCGATGCCGCAGGCGCTGTCCGCCTCCAGCTGGTTGGCGATGGCGAGATTGTATCTGCACATGGCTGAATCGGCAGACGGCGCCACTCCAGCTGCGAGCTGGCAGCTGCAAGCCAGGAACGCTTGGCAACATTACCAGGCGCTGAAGAACCCGCCGATCTGGTTGGAGCGGGAGAGCGCGGTGGTTGCGCAGGGCATTGCCGGGTTACCCGATGTTAAAGCCTGACAGCATGGAAATCGCAGTGGCCGAGCGGGTGGGGAAGCACTATCAGCGTGGCGACGTGCGCGTTGAGGCGCTGCAGTCAGTTTCTTTCTCATTGCGTCAAGGCGAGTTTCTGATTATCACCGGTGAAAGCGGCAGCGGAAAAAGCACCTTGCTGAATCTGTGCGGTGCGCTGGATGTGCCGGACACCGGGGTATTGCGGCTGTTTGGCCAGGATGTCGGCACGTTAAGCGATAACGAGCTGTCGCGGCTGCGAAAAGAAAAGATCGGGTTCATTTTCCAGGATTTTCACCTCATACCGGTATTAACGGCGCAGGAAAATGTCCGCTACGCCTTGGACATTCGTCACAGCGCCAACGCCGGCAAGAAAGCCCAGGCGCTGCTGGCCTCCGTCGGTTTGGCAGATAAATGCCAGGCCTTGGTGACCGAACTGTCGGGGGGGCAAATGCAACGGGTGGCGATAGCCAGAGCGTTGGCCGGTTCGCCGGCCTTGATTGTTGCCGATGAGCCGACCGCTAACCTGGATAGCAAAAACAAAGCTATCGTAATGACGTTGCTTAAAAATTTGTGCCGTGAACGGAATGTCGCCGTGGTGCTTGTGACTCATGACCGCTCTTTGGTCAGTTGGGCGGATCGGGTGCTGGTCATGCAGGATGGGAAGGAGTGTGGCAAAGATGAATAGGTTCTTTTGCGCGTTAGGTTTGCTGTGTTTTTCCTTTCTGAGTTACGGGCAAAACGCCGTCTTGTACCCAACGGCCATTCCCGATTCGGAGCAGGAACAGCGGGCGTTGAAGCAACAGCTGTTGTCGACGCCGGCGGCGCAACGCACTCAGCAACAGTGGCGGCAACTGGCCATCGTCAGCATTTCATTGATTGATAATGCCGACGCGCCCGAGGTAAAAGAGGCGACGGCGGTTTTGCACCAGGCACTGACGATGTATCCTCAGGACGCTGAGCTTATGGCCGTTCAGGGGAGCCTGTTTTGCATTCAGGCAGGCAGCCGCAATATTGATGGCATGCAAGCCATGACCTTGGCGAATAAGGGATTCCGCCAGTTGGACCGGGCTGTGATTATGGCGCCTGATTGGCTGGGGCCGCGTTTACAACGTGCGATCACCGCCAGCCGAGCGCCGGTTTTTCTCGGCAAGCGCCCGCTGGCGCGGGAAGATTTCACTTATCTCATAGCTGCGGTACCGGCCACCCCTGAGACGCAGGTGCTGAGGGCGATGTTGCTTTATCAATTTGGCGAGCTATCGCAGCAGGATAAGGCATTGGCCAGCTCTCTGTGGCAACAGGCGGCGGCTCTGGAAGGCGGCGTCTGGAGTGAGCGAGCCAGAGGGCGTCTGTCGCCCTGATATTGGAACTCGAATAATAATACGGAAGAACCGACATTGATTGATTTCAACAGCTACACCGAGCAGGCGAAGCATTACGATGAGACGATTGAAATCGTTGCCAAAATCACCGCCGGAAGCGTCGAAAATCTGAGCTATCGGTTGTATCGGCAGAGCGCCGAGCCAACTGACGTGATCATCGTTTATCACGGCGGCGGCGTTAACCGTGATGCCGGTTACGACATTCTTGCGCGTCAACTTGCCGCCTTGCAAGGCGTGGCGGTTTGCCTGGTTGATATTCGTGGGCATGGCTGTTCCGCCGGTGAACGGGGAACCGTCGAGCAGCCTGAGCGTATCTGGCGCGATGTCGATGTGATGATGGCGGAGATGCGGCGCTATTTTCCTCAGGCGCGCCGGCATCTGTTCGGCCATTCCAGCGGCGCTGGAATGTTGCTTAATTATTTTACTCGTTATCCTTTCGAACAGCGTGCTGACAGCCTGATCATGCTGGCTCCGGAACTGGGGCCGTTCGCGGGCACGGCGCGTAATGCGGCATCGAGCTTTGCGCAAGTGCGCCAATGGCCCTTTGTCGTCAATGCCCTGAGCGGCGGGCGGTTATGCGGGCAGTTCCGCGCCGTCAAGTTGAATTTCACGCCAGAGGTGCTGGAAATGGCCCCCAGCTTTGTACGGCAATACAGCGTCAACATGGCCAATGCGCTAACGCCGCGCCACCCCGGCAAGCAGTTGGCGGAGTTGCCGGTTCCGACGTTGTTGTTGGCCGCTGCGCAGGACGAATTATTTAGTCCGCAGGCGATGCGCGACTTTGCCGGGAAGCATGGCAACGGCTGGCTTGAGTTTCGCTTTATTGAGGATAGTACGCACCTGGACTGTGTGTTTAAGGCCCACCGTTATATCCATCAGTACATTGCCGGCGAGCGGCGGGGGGCATGATGGTGCGGTTAAAGTTGGCTTTGCGAAACCTGTTTCGAAACAAAAGAAGAACGCTGGTTTCCGTCACCAATCTGGCGTTGGCATTGGCCGCAATCCTGCTGTTTTCCGGCTTTTGCGAGTCAATGTATCAAGGGTTGCGTGAGAGTATGATCCGCTCTCAGCTTGGTCATATTCAGTTATTCAAACAAGGTTTTAATCAATTCGGCGCTTTGAGCGATGCCGGCATGCTGCTGCCGGAACCGTTGAAAAATCGCATTGTGGCGCAGGCGCAGGCTTTGCCCGATGTAGAAATCGTTACGCCGCGGCTTGAAACCGACGTTTTAATTACGAACGGCGATGCGCAAATGTCGTCGCATATCGTCGGGATCGATCCTGACAAGGAAGCGGTGCTGAGTTCGGCGATCCAATTGCTGCAGGGAAGCAACCTGTTTCCTGAACAGCAGGACGGCGTATTGTTGGGCGCGGCCCTGGCGAAGGCGCTGAAGGTTAAAGTGGGCGATAGCCTGACGCTGTTGGGCACGGCGGCGAACCAAACCATCAACGCGATGGACGTGACGGTGATCGGCATTGTCACCACTGGCGTGCAGGAGCGGGATCTGCGGACGGCCTACGCCAATTTGTCGTTGGTGGAGAATTTTCTCTTGAGCAAAGGGGCGACTCGCGTCGTGATTCTGCTTAACGATACGGCGAAAACCGATCGGGTATCCGGGCAGCTGCTCCACAGCTTGCAGAATGACGGTTCGGACTTTGAACTGCGCACCTGGAGCGAACTGGCTACCTATTATCATCAGGTTGTGGGCCTCTTCAGCGCCATTTTCACCTTTGTTAATGTGATCTTGCTGGTGGTCGCGGCCTTTGCCGTCTCCCATGCCCTGTCGATGAATGTGGTCGAAAGAACGCGGGAGATCGGCGTGATCAGAGCGATTGGCGCCAGCCGTAGTGAAGTCGTCGGTCTGTTCGTTATGGAAGGGGGAATGCTGGGCGTTGCGGGCGGCGTGCTGGGTGTTCTGCTGGCTTGGACGTTGGCGGCTCTGCTGAATCAATCTGGTTTGATGATGCCGACGCCACCCGGCAATACCGTGACGTATCCACTGAGAATTCTGCTTACACCGCTCATGTGTCTGTACGCATTTGCCGCCAGCGTGTTCACTGCGTTGGTCTGTAGCGTATTGCCCGCGGCGCGGGCCGGAAAACTGATCATCATAAGAGCGCTCAACCATGCATAGTTCAATAAGCCGACGCCGGTTAATCCAGTTGGGTGTCGCGGCGTGTTTACTGCCCGCGATGGTATTTAACGGCCAGGCGATGGCCGAACAGAAAGAGGCTCAACAGTGGTTCCGTCAACTTGGTCTGTTACGCGGCTTGCCCGGAGCCTTTAGCTTCACGCTGGACGTCACGTCTTACCGCAACGATGCGGTGGACGGTGAAAACCGTTTGGAGGTGATGTTTCAGTCTCACCAGCAGGTTTTGGTGCTGTTCCGCCAGCCCCAGAGCGCGGCCGGCCGGCGGATATTGGTCGACGGTGACAACATGTGGCTGACCTTGCCGAGTTCACGGCGGATACTGCGGATCTCTCCGAGTCAGCGCCTGCTGGGGGAAGCGAGTAATGGGGATGTCATCAACACCAACTTTGCGGATTACGCGCTCAAGCAACAGCGCGATGTCGTAGAGAACAATGCGCGGTTCATTGAGTTGACGCTGGTGGCGCAAAGCAGCAATCAAAGCTATCAGCGCGTGGTTTATCTGATCGATCCGGCGACGTCGTTGCCGCGTGTCAGCCGCCATTACACCGCAGCCGATAAGTTGATCAAAGAAATTCACTACGAACGTTATGTGACGGAGCAGGGGCAGCCGCGAGTTGAGCGTATGCGCCTGGTTAATCCGATCTTCAGCGATCGCTATACCGTCATGACGTTGGGAAAATTTACGCCTAAAGATTTTCCCGTCGGCATCTTCAAAAAAGAGAACCTGCTGAATTTGGTGATTTAGGGAGCCGGCATGCAGAACGAAGATGAAATTGACGATTTTCCTGTTCGGGATGGGTGTCGCATTAGCTGTCGTATCTACCGCCATGCGCAGCCACAGTCAGTGCTCTTGCTCTTGCCGGGATTTGGTTTAAGCAGCGACGATTATATTTCATTTTGCGAGCGTCTGGTGAAAACCAGCCCGACGGTTGTCTACAGCCCTGACTTGCGAGGGCATGGGAAATCACAGGGCGCGCCGGGGGATGTCGCCTATATCGGCCAATTGCAGGATGACTTGAGCGACCTGTTGACGGCGATCAAATACCGACACCCAGGGATACCGCTGGTGTTGGCGGCCCATTCCGGCAGCAGCTCTTTGGCGATTGCCCATCTGGCTGCACGGCAGGATTCGGCGGTTCGGGCGTTATATCTGATCGCGCCGGTATTCTTTGGATACATGGAGTTTGATAGGCAGGTTAAACCCGCGTATCGCTACATTTACTATGGCCGATACCGTTGCTCGCCGCATGAAAATGTGGCTTCGCAGTTTAACGTCAATCAGCAGTTCCGCTATTCGCTGAAGCGGCACCTGATCGCGGCAGCATTGCCGTTTCAGCGCAAAATATGCGTGTTGCAGGTGCGGCGCGACGAAGAGCAGCCGTGGAAAAAATACAGTTTTCGCTTTTTGCAAAGTTACCGTTGCCCCCACCTTCAGAGCGCTTTGGAGAAGATCTCGGTGCCGGTACGGGTTTTGGTGGGCGCCGAGGATGAAGTGATGTTGCCTGATGCCGTGGTCAGCACGTTGAACTGGCATCTGGCCCCCGACATCTTACGTGAAATGCGGTGCCTCAGAGGCATGGGGCATTTCAGCATTCTGGCCGTGTCCGCTCTCTTGGTCAGCCAATGGTTGCGTATGACCATGGCTGAAATAGATGGCGAGAGACAACAGTAAAAGGGGGGAGCCGCATGGAGAGAATCTATGGTTGGTTTGGTGCAAGCGGCCCTGCTATACCGGGCGAAATGCAGCAAACGGTTTATCATGTTGATGGGAGTGTAGCAGGGCAACTCTCTGAGTCGGCTTTAGTTTATTGCCAGTGGGACGCCGGGCGGCGTCTGTTGATCCTGTCGCGAACGACAGAGGCGGCCTTGCCACTGTATTACTTATGCCGGCATGGGCAGCTGTTGTTTTCCAATCACTTGCCGTGGCTATTGTCGCAGCTGGGCGATGTGGCTTCGGCAATCGACATGAACTGCCTGGCCGATCTGGCGATCGTCGGTTTCGTTGCGGCACCGCGAACGCAGTATCGGGATGTATTCCAACTGCCGCCCGCCGCACAACTCCAGTGGTGCTGGGGAGAGGGCACGCCCAACGTGGCCTTGTTGCAGGCATCGCGAGCGGCACCACCGGCCGTCGGCGTTACTCTCAGGCAGCGGCAGGGCGGGAAAGCGCCCGACATGGTGCAGTTGTCCGATAACGTGATGATGTATAACGCGATTCCGCATGGCGCTGCAATGCTTGGCGAGTCGCATGGCGATCCGGCATTGTTGCGGTTGTCATTACATATGCGCCAACTGCGCGCAGAGGCCGCGCATTTTCGGCTGGGGGCAGGTGCGCCTGAGGCTTCGGCTCTGCAACGGTTGTCGGTGCCCTGGCTGAAACGTCGATGGCAACGCCGTTTGCATGATTATTGGCAAACCACCCGAGTGCCTGAAATAGCGCGATGGTTTGCCGCAGAAGAAACGATGTCGGAAGCCGAGTGGCTCAGTGCGCTGATTGCCAGTGAACGGCAACGCATCATTCGTCTTATGGCGCAAGCTTATCAACAGCAGGCCGATTTCTATTACGCCGCCAAGGAGACGGAACTGCATTTATCCGCGGAACAAGTGGATGAAAGTTTTAATTTGGATGCGCCAGAGGCCGGCAACTTATTCTGCCATGCCGTTCTGTTGGGAAAGTCATCGCTAAAGGTGAAACGATATATGACGTTGTCACCCGACAAAATACGGCGTGAATGGGGTAAAGAAAGCAATAGGCAATTGATAGGGATGATCTGCGCGATTTCATCGTTGGACTATCTTGACAGATTTTATTATCGCCTGCCTGTTTGATGCTTGAATAATTATTAACTCGCTGTTAATTCAATTTAAACAAACTATTTTTACAGTAGGGATTATGCACAGCCATATAAAGCATTCACTCGCAGATATATATAACGAATTAGCCAATGGTTTGCCGATGCCAGATATTCGCGCCGTTGGTGAACAACCGCTGACATTGGCCATGATTGAACGCTGGCGCGCGGCGCTGATCGCGCGCGGTGTGATGCACGGCGATCGTTTGCTGCTGTTGGCTCACCCGAGCGCCGCCAGCGTAGCGATAATGATCGCCGCCTGGCATGTGGGCGCGGTCGTTTGCCCGTTGCCGCCGCAAACGCCTTCGCCGGCGCTGAACGTTATCGCTCAAGACTGCGGTGCGGCCTTTGCTCTTGATGGCGCCAGTGAAGCGTGGTTGGAGACGGAGGGCGAGCCTTCGCCGCGGCAGTTTATCTACCGCACGGCGCCGGCGGTAACCGGCAGCGATCTGGCGTTGATCATCTACAGTTCCGGCAGCACCGGCGCACCTAAGGGGATCATGCTGTCCCACAACAATGTGCTATCGGCGCTGCGTTCAATTACGGCCTATCTGCAATTGCATGACAAGGACACGATCCTTTCCGTACCGCCGCTGCATTTTGATTACGGCCTGTATCAGGTGCTGTTCGGTTTCGCGGTGGGATGCCGGGTACTGCTGGCGCCGCCGGGCTGCAACGCCATGCAGTTGTTGAAGTTGATCAAAACGGAACAGCCGAGCGTGTTGCCGCTGGTGCCGGCTATCGGCGGAGGTCTTGCGAAGCTGGGCAATGCGCTGCGCCAGCAGCATGACTCGATTCGGCTGATCACCAATACCGGCGGCCATTTGCCCGCCGCCGTCGTCCAGAACCTGAAACGCGTGTTTCCAGAGGCGGCGGTATTGCTGATGTACGGCCTGACGGAATCCAAACGCGCTTTGTTCTTGCCCGCAGAGTTGGCGGCCAGTAAGCCTGACTCGGTGGGGAAACCCATGCCGGGTTTGGAGGCGAAAGTTTTCATTCAAGAGTGGCATGACGAGCGCCAAATTTTCCGCGAGTGTGCGCCTGAAGAAGTCGGCATGCTTTATGTGCGGGGCAGCTCGGTCATGCAGGGTTATACCCGAGAAGAAAATGGCGCCGGCGCACGCATGATTGACGGCGCCTACCGTGACGATAATTGGTTGGCGACCGGCGATCTGTTCCGTTATGACCTGGACGGCGACTTCTATTTTTGCGGGCGAGAAAAGGAATTGATCAAGCAAGCAGGGTATTGCCTGTATCCGCGCACGCTGGAAGCGGTTGCCGAAAGCCATGAGTTGGTCATCGATTGCGCCGTCGTTGGCGTGAGCGATGCGGATGGCGATGAACATGCCTGTTTGTTCGTCAGGGCCGAAGGCCACTTGGAAAAGCATGATCTTTTGGCGTGGCTGAAAACCCATTTTGAACACCACTACTTACCCCGCCGTATCGAAATCATCGAGCACTGGCCGATCAATCAGAATGGGAAAGTCAATAAAAAGGCATTGTGTGAGTTGCTATGAAAACGGTTAATCAAATTATATCTATTCGAGGGTAATGTGACAGAGCTAATAAAAAAACTGGCTGACGGCCTGGCAGGGGGGCATTATTCTTTTGAGTCTCCGTGCTATATCTTTGATCCCAGCCTGATTAATAAGAATTTGGATGAACTTGAAGACTGCCTGGGGACTAAGGTCATTATTTCCATTAAGGCAAACCCGAATGTGGATGTGAATTTGCGTTTGGTGCATCGTCAGGGCGGGGTGGAGGTCGCCTCATTGAAGGAGTTGAACCTGGCGGCGCATTCTGCTCAGGTTTATATCAATAATCCGTCAATGGACAGAAACCTGATGCGTGCGGGGATTGCGGCGAATGCTTATTTCATCGTCGATACGCTGCAGCAACTCAATAGCCTGGTGGAATTGGCGGGTAAGCGGCCGCTGAAGCCGGTGATTCTGCGCTGCAACGTTGCGGTGATTGCTCAGCTGCAATCCGGAGCGCCTGTGATTCGCAAAGATCATTTCGGCATGGATTTGGAAACGCTATTCGAAGCAGTGCGTATTATTCGGCAAAGCGACAAGCTGAAGCTGCATGGATTCCATCTGTTTGCCGGCTCTCATACCTTCCTGCGTTTTGGCACTTTGGTGGCCGAAACCGCATTGTTGTTACTGCCACAGATCGAAGCGCATTACGGCGAGAAGATATCGTTGATCAATCTGGGCGGCGGTTTCGCTGAACGCTGGTCGGAACAAACGGCAGGCTTCGAAGCCTATCGTTCTCTGCTGGCGAAGTTTCCGAGCCATGTCACGCTGGTCCATGAGGCCGGACGGGCGGTGTTTGCCTCCAGCGGCGTCTTTATGACCAAAGTGGTGGCGACCAAGCGGGTGGCCGATCAGCACTACACCATTTGCGACGGCGGCATGAATCAGAGCTTCCTGCTCTGCCAGACGGAAAACAACTTTCGGAAGTTACGCCAACCTTATCTGGTGCGCCAAAACGAAGGTGAGGCGTGCCTCCCGGCGGGCGGCGCGGAGCATACGGTCTTAGTGGGATCGACCTGTAGCCGTGACGATGTCATCGGTCAATACGGCGACCGGAATGTGAAAGCGGGCGACATCTTCCTGTTTGACCACTGCGGCGCTTATCACAGCACGTATACCGTTAGCCGCTTCCTGGGGTTAAAGGAGGCGACGCATTATGTCATCTCATGAAACGTTAGCGAGTATGCATAGTTATGGTGAATGCATCACGCGGCATTTGGCGCGGCATGTCGCGATGCCGGCGGCGACGCGCCGGTGCTTGAATGACAGCGTATTGCGTCATCTGGACTCGCGCATGTTGATTGAAGATCCCCTGACGCCGTTGCAGCCTTTGCTAGAGGCGACCCCATTTCCTCTGCCGGCGATGGCCAGTCTGCCGGTGCTGGATGAGCATGTGGATGCCGTCGGCAGAGAGGGATTTGGCGGCCATTTCCTGAATATCATCGGCCTGTTCGGCCATATCATGCTGACGCTTGCCGGGAACGAGCGGCAGAATGAGCAGGTCAGACAGTGGGTTGCCGAAGGGAAGCGCGGCGCATTCCTGATGACAGACGCCGGCGGTCCATCGCTTCATCAGTGGCGTTCGCAGGTTATCGGCGATGCGGCGCAAGGCAGCCGGATTACCTTGGATAAAGAGTGGGGCATCGGCGCCCTGGAATGCGAGTTCGCGATCGTCGTGTTGGCGCGTCCGGGGCAGATGATCCCCCAGGCCTATCTGTTGCCGCCTGACGCCTGCGCTCAACTGAATCGCCAATCCATAGGCGCCGCTTATCTCGACGGCCACGTTCAGCTGGGCAACTGCCAGGGGGATATGGCAAGCGATCCCGATTGGGCCTTGCGCCGTGGCGGGCTGATGGCGGTGAAACAGTTTTTGACCTTTGTGCGCCCGCGATTTGTGCGGGCGTTAATGCAACATCTGCATTGGCTGGAGGCTCAAGGCCGGTTGTCGCTTGACGAGCAGCAAAACGAGATGCGCGCCTATCTTGAGGATGTGGCGCGTCAGCTGTCTGAGCAACAGAGCTTCACCCGTTATTCCGAAGATGATGTGATGGCGCTGAAGTTCAGTTCTAACGCCTTGTTGTTCGATTTGGTCGAGAAGCAGCGCGTCCCCCAGTTGATGGATCAACGCGACCTGCTGGGATTCACAAAAATGGAGGGGAGTTCTTACCGCTGTCTGTTGGAGATTTGGCAACGCAATCGGGGGAAGAAGCATGCATGAGCTGCGTCTGGCCCGAGCGGCCTTTACACGTTATTCCCGCCCGCTGATCTCCACGTCGGCCGCGTTGGAGCAGCTGTCGCCCGCATTGGCGGAGGCGGTTGGGCAGCAGGTCGCCCATTGCTTGACCGGTTATGACGGCCCTGCGCCCGATCGGCACTTTCTCTGTTCCACCATCATGGACTTGCCCTTCGCCAATCGGCTTATCGATTGGCGCACGTTGCAACAACAGATGCGTCGTTATACCGACGCCGCACCGGATACGCTGGTGAACGCGTATGAATGCGCCAGCTGGGGATACTGCCTGCGGCAAGCGCTGATTGCACCGCAACCGGTCTCTCGCGTGATGTGCACCATTGTCGATCTCAACCTTATGGATCTCTCTTTTTGGCAGCAGAACCCCAACTGGGGCGCTTCCGGGTTTGGCATTGCGACGCTGTTGTTTAACGTCGAACCCGGTGCGGCGAAGCATCTGAATGTCGGCGTGGCGAAAAGCGCGAACTTCATCGCCGAGTTCAGCATCGCGGTGCGTCAATGTTTGGAAGACAAAGCGGCGTGCAAACTGGCCCTGCCGTTCTTTCCTGAACAGGTGACCCAGCTGTTTCAACGTTTATTGCCACAGGCCGACGCGCTGCCGGATCTTCACCCGCAGCTGGGGCACTGTTTTGGCGCCGATCCCTGGATTTCCTTAATCGAGCACGCCAAAGAGGCCAGAGACGGTCAACGGTTTTTGGCCACGTCTGTCGCGCTGAACGGCTATTGGGCGATGGCGGATGTCAGCCTTGAACCCGGCGGTGTTTATCGTTTTACGGAGGTCGGGTGATGACTGACTGTCTGGCTTTTTACGGCAAGTTTTTAGGGCGTCCATTCCCTTACGGCGTCAGCCGGGCGAACGCAATGGTGTTGCCGATGGAACAGGCCGAGGATTATGAATCGCTCAGCCGGATGCCGAAGCCAATGCGCCAATCGCCGGTACTGTGCAGCTTCTCGGAAAAATACCTGTTGCTTGAACAGATCGTCATTGCGGCATTCGCCCACCTGCATTCGCTGGATCGCTGCGTCATGACGGCCATGATGCCGGGCGGCGTTCGGCTTCCGGCGCGTTTGCTGATGGAGGACGTTTTTCTGGTGCATCACGTCGATGATGAGGCCGAGCGACTGCGGCAAGGCGGGTGCAGTGTGTTGGTGATAGAAGAGTCGATCATTCGTCATCCGCTGGAGGCAGGGGACAACACCTTGCATCTGCGCTGGCTTGGCGCTGAGCAGGCAACCGCGCGCCAGGACTGGAGCGGGTTTCTGCGCGTCTTATCCGGGCTGAACATTGTGCCGGCGGGCGGAGCCTGACGATGAACGGCGTTGCATTACATGGGATACGGCTTTTTCCCTGGGCGAAATTACGCTCTTTCCTGCCGACGTTGCCCCCACCGGGAAGCGAGCTGCCCGGCGCTGAGCTCATCCTGTTTTGCAGTTCCGGCGAGGTTGAGGTGCTGCAGCAACCTTGGGTGGTTGAATGGATGGCGAGAGAAGTGCGGCGGGGGACGGCGCCGCGACGCGCTTTTGTCTCGATGGCTTGCGCAAGCTGGTACGCCGCAGTGCTGGAGTTCATGCGGAGCGATTGCCGCAGCGCCGAGATTTGGGTCATTGAAGCCTGCGCGGATTTTATTCAGGAACGCTTGGATTGCGCGGGGCTGGGGCGAGGCGGCGAGGGATTATTGGCCAACGGCGGCGTGGCGTGCATCAGTCTGCGCAAGGGCGACGCGCGGGAAAGCGGTGTGCGTCTCGATGACTGTGCGCTGCTTTCCAAACCGGCGGGGTTACGGGGAACCGAACTGCTGATCAAACGTTATGCACAGTGGCTGTTGGCGCATCAGTGCGGAGATGAACGCGCCGACTGGGTGTCCTTCGCCATCGAGACCCACTGGTCCAGGCAACTGCAGGCCGGTTTGGCGCTGTGGGGGAAAGACGCCATGAGAACGTTAGTCGCCCAACCGAGCCTGGAACAGGGGAAAGACCATTATATGGCGCTGAAGCCCCTGCATGAACTGGCCACTCATCTTCAGCGTCCCCTGGTTCGCCCGGTGATCCTGACCACGCTGGCCGCCGGCGGGCGAATTGGCTGCGCTATTTTTCGAGCCTGTGGAGATGATGCGGTGAACGCCGCGCCGGCGGGGGATATTTTGCCGATTCGTCTGCCCCCCGTCGCGTTGCCGAGCGGCGCCCCTCCCCGTTACTGCGAGCGGGAATACCGCTATCGCGACAACGAATATTTTCTGACTGAGCTGGATGAGTCCGGGCCAGCCTTACTGATGCATTCATAATGGAGCTTATATGAAAAACTTACCTGTTTATCGGGCGCCGTTGGCTGACATTCGTTTTGTCATCTGGGAACAAAACCAGCTTGAAGAGAGCCTGGCCATCAACTATCCGCATCTGACGCGCGCCAGGGTTGATCGGGTGTTGGAAGAGGCTGCCGCTTTTGCACAAGACGTGCTTGCCGACAGCTATCAGCAGGCAGACAGTCAAGAATGCTGGATGGATGAGCAGGGTAAGGTGCATGTGCCTGAGAGCTATCCGTCGTTGTTGGCCCAATTCCGGCAAACCTGGGGCGAGCGGCTGAAGCCGCAAGACCAGGGCGGATTGGGGCTGCCTCCTCTGGCGCAATATGCGGTATTGGAGATGTTTATGGGGGCTCATCCCGCCTTCATGACCTATGTCGGTTTCAATGGCCCGGCCATTCAGCTGTTGACGCGCTATGGCACGCCGGAGCAATTGGCGGAGTACGGGCCGGCCTTATCCGAGTATCGCTGGACCTCCTGCTTATGCATCACCGAAGCAGAAGCGGGTAGCGATCTCAGCCGCCTCGTTACACAGGCTGAACGGCAAAGCGATGGCCGTTACCTGATCTCCGGGGAGAAACGCTTTATCTCGGCGGGTATGCATTCGTTGGCTGAAAACATTCTCTATTTCGTGTTGGCTCGGGTGAAAAACGGTCCGCAGGGCATGTTGGGCTTATCGTGTTTCATTGTGCCCCAGTTTGATCATGGTGCGGATAATCAGGTTCGCTGCCGTGAGGTGGTGAAGAAAATGGGCCTTAAGGGATGCGCCAATACCCATTTGCAGTTTGGTGAAAACGGGAAGTGCTACGGCTATCTGATGGGCGGGAAAGAGAACATCGGGTTGGTGCAACTGCTGAGCATGATGACCCCGGCGCGCATCAGTACGGGTATTTATGCCCTTGGGATGGCTTCCAGCGCCTATCTGAATGCGCTGGACTATGCGCAAAAACGGGTTCAAGGCAAACAGTTCGATCGGGCTATGAGCGCCAGCGCGCCTTCTCTGCCTATCATTGCGCACCCTGATATTCGCCGCATGCTGTCAAAAATGAAAGCGCAAACCGAAGGGTGCCGTGCGCTGTTGGGCAAACTGGGCATGGCGGAAACGGATTATCGCACCGCGTTACAGCGTGGGGAGCAGACGGCGGCGGAGAAACACCTGGCCTTTTTTGAACTGCTTACGCCATTGGTGAAAGCCTACTGCTCCAACGAGGCCTGGAACGTGGCGGAGAACGCTATCCAGGTGATGGGGGGGAAAGGGTACCTTAGCGCGTATCCGGTTGAGCAATATGCGCGCGATTGCAAAGTCCTGTCGATATGGGAAGGCACCAACCATATTCAGGCGCAGTTCTTGTTGCGTGACAAGTTGGGGATGGGGCTGCGAGAAACGCACGCCTTGCGGGAGCTACGTGCGCGGCTGGATGCGTTCATCGCACAGGCGAAGTGCCAGGTTGAGCTGGCGCCGCTGACGGAGGCGTTGTTGACGGCGCAACAGGCCTTGGAGGGGAGTTTGACCGAATTGGGTGACGCCGTGCGGCAGGGGCACTTACTGAGCGTGCCGGCCTGCGCCAATGTGCTGATGGAAATGGTGGCGGAACTGATTATCGGTTGGTGCCTGGTTGAGGCGGCGTATTGCGCTCGCACCCTGACCGATCCCGTTTTGCGCGACGGGAAGCTCGCCACGGCGCGTTATTTCCTGTCTACGGTGTTGACGTTAAGCGGGGCGAAAGCGCAGCAGGTACGTTATCTGATCCAGGCGGACAGCGTTTCCAACGTGGCCTTCTCGTGGAATACGGCTGATGCCTGAGCGGATGATCAAAAACGCGGCTTTAGCCGCGTTTTTCGCAGCCGGAGTGACGCCGGTTTTCGCAATGGAATGGCGGCCTGAACTGCAGGCTCAAGGGCGTTACTCGCAGCAAGAGTACAATGCGGGATCCGCCCTCTCTCCCCAACGTTTTAGCTCTGCCGGCCGCGCGTTTTCGGACGTGGATGTGCTGTTTTCCCCGACGCTGATTGTCGACCAAAATCTACAGGGATTTTTGGGCGCGGCGGCGGGCTGGCAGAGGGCGGGGGGCCATGAGTCCCACAAGCTCCGGTTACTGGAGGCGGGGGCCTCACTGAGTAACGATCAACAAACGGAACGTCTTACGCTCGGTAAAATGAAGGTGCGTTGGAGCCAGGATAGCGTCTATCACCCGCTGGATCTTTTCGGCCGGTATAACCAGCCCAAAAGCAGTCTGGGGGTTAATGAGTTCGACGATTTTAAAAAAGAAGGCAACGTCATGGCTCGCTGGCAACGTACCGGCGACGTCCTGTCCCATGACGTTCTCTTGGTTGAGGCGGATAACAACGCGTGGATGCCCGCCGCGCATCAGGTCGCATGGCGAGGCGTCATGCAAAGCGGAGAAAGCGAGTTTAGTCTGATTGCGGAAAAATCGGCGAACTACCGCCCGCGCTGGGGGGCGGGGCTCAGCCAGGGGATGGGTGAGCAATGGACGTTATACGGTGAATATTTGCTCAGTCGCGATCGGGACATTCCGGTCTTACGGCAGGTACAGCCTGAAATTCCGTTGGCGCCGGGCGTGGCGTTACCGGCGCTTTACGATTACCAGCGGGACGATAAACAGAGAAATTGGCAAAAATTATTGCTGACTTTGCGCTATTACTCCCAGGTTGGCGGCAGCGTTGAAGGCAGCCTGTTTTACAACGGCCACGGCCTCAATCGTCGCGAGTGGTCACAGTGGGAAAGCCGGCAATGGAGCGCCGCGGAAACCTTGACCGATGCTCAATTACGGCCCTACCTGGCCGGGGGGAATCCCTATATCCCCATGCTGGGCGACTCCGCCCGCCTGATGCAGGATTTTTACTTGCGCAGGTTTTATGCTTCGGTGCGCCTGGATAGCCTGGAGCGTTTTACCCAGGGGCGGATCGAAATGAATATGATCTTCGGCCTGGAAGACGGTAGCAGTTCATTGTGGATGGCGGGGGAATATCCGCTGAACGAGAAATTGCTCGTTAAACCCTACCTGATGCTGCAAAGCAACGTGCGTGGCGAAGGGCAGATGGCGCCGTTGAGCGCGTTGTTCGGGCTTAATTTTACTCTGGCGCTGCTTTAATGTTGCGTGGTGATTGCGTCCATCCGCCTATTTGAATCCCATTGCCGCTATGCTAAAGAGAGTGTGTTCGCAATAACTTCAATAAGGATACGCACTTTGGCTGGAAGCAGTTTGTTAACCCTCATCGACGACATCGCCTCATTGCTGGACGATGTCTCTTTAATGACCAAGATGGCGGCGAAAAAAACCGCCGGGGTGCTGGGGGACGATCTGGCGCTCAACGCGCAGCAGGTGTCCGGGGTGAAAGCCGATCGCGAACTGCCGGTGGTGTGGCGCGTTGCCAAAGGTTCGTTGGTCAACAAGGCGATCCTGGTGCCGTTGGCGTTGTTGATCAGCGCTTTCGCGCCCTGGGCCATCACGCCGCTGCTGATGGTGGGCGGTGCCTACCTGTGCTACGAAGGGTTCGAAAAGGTGTTTCATAGTCTGAGCCACGGCAAGCGGGCGCACGAGGAAAAGCCAGACGGGCCCGGCGCCAATGAGGACGTGGCGGCCTATGAGCAACGCAAGGTGAAAGGCGCGATACGCACCGACTTCGTGCTGTCCGCCGAGATTATCGCCATTACGCTGGGCACCGTCGCCGGCGCCACCTTCAGCCAGCAGGTGATCGTGCTGTGCGGCATCGCCGTCGTGATGACGGTCGGCGTGTACGGTATCGTCGCCGGCATCGTCAAGCTGGACGATCTGGGCTTGTATCTGAGCCGCAAAAGCAGCGCGCTGGTTCGCTCGATCGGCGACGGCATCGTGCGCGCCGCCCCTTATCTGATGAAAACGCTGTCGGTTGTCGGCACGATCGCCATGTTTATGGTGGGGGGCGGCATTCTGACCCACGGCCTGCCGCCGGTGCATCATCTGTTCGAAGACTGGGCCTCCTACGCCACCGTGGTGCCAACGTTTGGCCATATTCTGCAGGGCGTCATTCCTGCCTTGCTGAACGTGGTGTTCGGGCTGGTTGCCGGCGGTGCGGTGCTGGCGGTGGTTTCGGCGCTGGGCGCGGTGCGCGCGCGTTTTAAAGCCTGACAATTCAGCCGCCCGGCCTGTGGGTTAGGGCCGGGTGCGGTCACCCGCGCCCAATGGGCGCTGCATAATGTGCGTATCGCGCCATTCCCCCAGCTTGAACCCCACCGCTTTCAACGTCCCTGCACTGGTGAAGCCGAGCGATTGATGCAATGCCAATGAGCCGCGATTGGCGGCGGAATCGCCGACGATCGCCAGCATCTGGCGCCAGGGGCCTTGCTCACAACGGGCGATCAGCGCGCTCAGAAGCGCCTTGCCGACGCCCTTGCCCTGTTGCCCTTCGGCGATGTACACCGAGTCTTCCACGGTAAAGCGGTAAGCCGGCCGGGGGCGATACGGCGTGGCATAACAGTACCCCAAGAGGCGTCCTTCGCTTTTCGCCACCAGCCAGGGCAGGCCGGCTTCCTGTACCTTGCTCAGCCGCAGCTGCATTTCCGCCAGCGTCGGCGGCTGCTCTTCAAACGAGGCCGCGCCATGCAACACGTGGTGGGTGTAAATTTGCAGCACGGCGGCCATATCGCCCGGCGTGGCGTCGAGGAGGCTGAGTACGAGAGCGGAACGCGTCATGAAGATGCCTGTTTACCTTGGAAATCAGCGAATAAACGGCATTATGCGCGCTGCCCGCCGCCGGGGTAAATCGGGTTTTCTTATGGTGCGATAAGAAAAGGCGATGATGATGTGGAAAGGGCTCTTTGCGTTGAGCCCATGAGGCGCTTGATCTTGAATTACCAGCCTTTCACCGCGCCGCCGTTGAAGATTTTCTCGGCGGCTTTGGCCACTTCGTCCGATTCGTAGGCCTTGATGAAGTTCTGCACGTTCGGTGCGTCCTTGTTATCTTCGCGGGTGACGATGATGTTGGTGTACGGCGAGTCTTTGTCTTCGATGAAGATACCGTCTTTGGTCGGCGTCAGGCCGGTTTGATTGATATAGGTGGTGCTGATGATGGCGACGGTGACTTTCGGGTCATCCAGCACGTGCGGCAGCTGCGCGCCTTCCAGCTCCATGATCTGGTAATTGTGCGGGTTGGCGCTGATGTCCAGGGCGGTAGGCAGCAGCCCCTTGCCTTGCTTCAGGGTAATCAGCCCGGTTTTTTCCAGCAACAGCAGGGCGCGCCCCAGGTTGGTCGGGTCGAGCGGGATAGCGATCACCGCGCCGTCCTGCAGCTCTTTCAGCGATTTTATCTTTTTGGAGTAGCCGGCCATCGGGAAGACGAAGGTATTGCCGACCGCCACCAGCTTATAGCCGTGATCCTTGTTTTGCTGTTCGAGGAACGGGCGGTGCTGGAACACGTTGGCATCCAGTTCGCCTTTGTCGGTGGCGTCGTTCGGCAGCAGCGAACCGCTGAAGCCGATCAATTCGACGTCCAGCCCGTATTTCTCTTTCGCCACCTGCCTGGCGACTTCCGCTACGTCCTGTTCGGCGCCGTTGATGACGCCGACCTTGATATGGTTCTGGTCGGTTTTTTGATCGCAGCCCTGAAGCGCCAATACGGCGGCGAAGGCCGCCGCCAGAGGGGTGATACGCCAGCGTGAGGTCATCGAAGTCTCCCTGAAAAGAACAATAAAATCAGTCGGTTTTTGTCTTTACAGCTAAGCCTGAACCGCGGATGAAGTCAAACGCTCGTTCAGCATAAACGGCTATAGCTTATAGCCGTTTATGCATGGGGGATTATCGGCGGAGCGAACGCAACACCACGATGCCCGGCGTGGCCATGACGTAATCCATAAAGGGCGAATCGACCACCCGCATGTTAGCCTTGCGCGAGGAGGCGTTGCGCAGCACCGGGCCGTTTTCGGTCATGACGAAGATGCCGGTATGGGTGACGTCCAGCCCGTCCAGGTTGGTGTAAATGCCGATGTAATCGCCGGTGTGCAGCTGGGCCAGTACCCGCTCGTCGACGCTGTCGCTGGGGATATAGGTCACGCTGCGCTGCACGTTGGGCAAGCCGGGCAGGTAGCGGCTGCCGTCCGCCTTCTGGTTGAGGTTTTTCACGAGGCTGACGGCGTGTGGGCTGAGCTGAGCGGTGATGTCTTCGGCCACCTTGTGCGGCCGCAGCGCCCAGTCGGTGAAGAAGTGTTTGCGCTGCGGGAAGGCTATCTTGCCGTCGACATAGCGGATGTCTATCAGACGCTGCGTGAACTCGGCCTCGCTGCGGGCGGTGCTGAGCGCTTCCACATAATCGATGTAGGTGAAGCAATCCAGACCGCGGAAGTCGATCACCAGCTGCTCGGGGGTGCTCTGCGAACCGATCAGGCGGTTGGCGAGATAGGGCGTGCCGAGAAACTCGTGCGAAATCAGGGAGACGGTGCGGCCATGAGGTTGTGCGGCGGGCCAACCGGCGCGCAGCGCGAGGATCGCCTGCAGCTTGCTGCGGGTGTTGTCGTCCATCTCCACCTGTGCGCCCGGCGGAGAAACGGCCGCGTCGGTCGGCGGGGTCGCGGGGACGACGACGGCGGGGCGCGCGGCGCATCCGCTCATGGCAATAGCTAACATCAGTAAAACAACCTTGTTCTTGTTCATACGGCCCTCCATGGGTGTCGCTGGCTTATCAAAGTAAACGATAACAGTTCTCATCCGATGGTAGGGGTTAAAAAGTCAACATCGCCTCAATGGCGGTCGATAAATCAGTAACCGATTTCGCTATTGAACGGCAAATACCAGAACAGCGCGATTTCATGATCGGCGATCTCCGGCTCGGCGCGGTACAGCAAGTGGTCGATGCCGCCGAGGATAAACCCGTAATGCTGGTAGCAGCGGCAGGCCGCCAGATTGTTGTTCTGCGTCTCGAGCATCATACCTGAGGTTTCCTGCTGCCGCGCCCACTGTTTGGCGCAGTCCAGCAGCGTTCCGGCGATGCCGAGGCGGCGCGCATGGGCACTGACGGCGATCTCTTCGATCAGGGTGTAACCGTTCCAGTTTTTGCTCAGGGTGATATGACCGACGGCTTCATCCTGGAGGTGCGCCAGGAAGGTGACGCTGTCTTCATTGGCGAACGGCGCCAGGGGATAATGCTTGCGAAACGGCGCCACCGGGCGGGTTGGCCAGCTGTCGACCGGGCTGTCGAACTGCGGCAGGGCGTAACAGGCGATGGTAAAACCGAAATCGCCGCAGGCCAGATACTCGGCGGGCAATGCTGCCACGGCCACAACGCGGATGGCCGGGTTCATTACGGCAGCTCCCGCAGCAGGCGCGCCGGGTTGCCGGCATAGATCCCCTTGCGGGTGATGTCGCGGGTGACGACCGCGCCGGCGCCGATCACCGTATCGCTGCAGATCTCGACCGCCAATACCGTGGCGCCGGAACCGATGGAGACGCGATCGCCGATGCGCGTGCGCCCCCAGCTGGCCGGATCGGCATTGGGCGCGCCGTCTCTGAACAGATCGTTGGCGAAGGTGACGCCGTGGCCGACAAAGCACGCTTCGCCGAGGGTGACGTATTCACAGATAAAGCTGTGCGACTGAATTTTGCTGCGCGCGCCGATGCTGACGTGGCGCTGGATCTCGACGAACGGGCCGACGAAAACGTCGTCGCCGAGCCGGCAGCCGTACAGATTGCAGGGTTCAATGACGGTGACGTTGCGCCCGGCGTCGACATCGACGATCCCCGCCTGGCGGGTGGTGATGACGGATGGCATGGCATTCCTCGCGGTCTGGATTGAATGGAGGGAGTATAAGACAAAGCGCCGCGCCTTTGCGCTTTCCGCACGTTTTCTCGCCAAAAGACTATAATTAGTACAGGGGAGAGAGCCCCGTGGCCGCAATCCTCGCACGGGTAGCTGTCCGTCGGAGGTGTGAAATTCGTTCGCCGATCGCGGCCTACGGCGAGATAGGAGGTGTCTCATGGTTAATCATGTTTGGGGACTTCTGGCGCATCCCAGCGCCGAGTTCGAACAGATCAAAAGCGAGAATGAAAGCGTCTCGCACCTCTACACCCATCACGTGTTGCTGTTGGCGGCTATCCCGGTGGTGTGCGCTTTTATCGGCACCACCCAGTTGGGCTGGCTCTCCGGCGAGGGACATGCCATCAGGCTCGACATGTTTACCGCGCTTTATACCGCCGTGGCGTTTTACCTGCTGATGCTGGCAGGCGTAGCGGCCATGGGGCAAGTCATTCACTGGATGGCACGGCGTTATGAATCGCGCCCAAGCCTGCACCGTTGCATGGTGTTCGCCGGTTATGTGGCGACCCCGATGTTCCTTAGCGGGGTGGTGGCGCTCTATCCGGTTGTCTGGCTGTGTTTGTTTGTCGGCATCATCGGCCTGTGCTATTCGGGCTATCTGCTGAATCTGGGGATCCCGCACTTCCTGAATATCGACAGTAAGGAAGGGTTCATCTTCTCCAGCTCGACCTTCGCTATCGGCATTCTGCTGCTTGAGCTGTTGCTTGGGCTGACGGTGCTGCTGTGGGGGTATGGTTCCTGGTTGTTCTGAGTTAACGGTTGTTGTCGCCCCCGTGCCGGCGGAACGGCGCGGGGGCTTTTGCTTTTATGCGCGGCGGAAGACCAGCATCACGCCGAGCACGATGCCCGCCATGCCCAGCAGGCTCAGCGCGGCTAACGCGTGGCCGAGCAGCAGGTAATCCAGCAGGGCGGTGACCGCCGGGATCAGGTAGAACAGGCTGGTGACCTGCACCAAATTACCGCGTTGGATCAGGCGATACAGCAGGAAGGTCGCCAGCACTGAGATGACCACCGCCATCCACAGCAGCGGCAGCACGAATTCAGGCCGCCACGCGACCCGCAGCGGCTCAAACGGCAGCGCCAGCGCACACATCAATAGTCCGACGGCATACTGCAGCGGCAAGACCGCCAGCGGCGGCTGCGTCATGCCTTTTTGCAGCAGGGTGCCGGCGGTCATACAGCCCAGCGCGATAAAGGCGAACAGCATGCCGCTCAGCGAGAAGCGCGCCACCATCAGGCTTTGATACACCACCAGCGTCAGCCCGGCCAACGCCAGTGCCAGCCCGAGCGCGCGCAGCCCGGCGCAGCGGCGTTCGGTGATCAACTGGGTGAGGATCGGCTGTACGCCGAGCAGCGTGGCCAGCACGCCGGGTGTAATGCCCCGCTCCAGCGCCAGCAGATAGCAGATTTGATAGCTGCCGATCATCAGCATGCCGATCAGCGCGACGCGCCGGCGGGTGCCGGGAGCAGGCAGGCACTGGCGCCGCCACAGGCCGATGGCCAACAGCACCGCCAGCGCGATGGCGCAGCGGAAGAACAGAAAAGCGAAGGCGGAGGCATGCTCCAGCCCCCAACGGGAGAAGATCGCGCCGCTGCTCCAAAGCAGGACGAACAGCACAGCCAGGCCGGCATTGGCCCAGAGAGAAGGTAATCGCATATCAATTTCACCTGTCGTGAAAATCACAGGCTCCGGCGCGCGCGGCGGTCTACGCCTGAACGCAACAGATCAATAAGCCGGAGGTAAAAAGTCGGTGTGGCTTAGCGCACGACCACAACGCGTGGCGGGTAAGCGGCAACCGCAGCAACGACAGAGGAAACGGCGGGTGGGGCGGAGGAAGCACACAGCAAAACGACGGCCGGAACGGTCGCGTTTGTCGGATCTGTGCTGTGCGCAAACTGAGTCATGTGGGTTCCTGAAAACCGGGAGTGAAACTAATCGCTTCAAACATAGCCAAGTTCGACGGGATGCGCAACTGCATTACGCAGGAAATAACGCGGTTAATAGCAATAGAAATCTTACTTTTTATATTTTGGTATGATGTTTTGGCTCACTAATCGTTTTTTAAGGGCAAAATGGCGAGGACTACGCTTATCGGGTTTCTGCCGCATAAAGTCTGCTTTGGTCACCCATGACCTAATGCGGCAGAATTCCTCGCTGTCAATAAGTATTATTCTCTTGGAATATATGCAGTTAGTTTAATTTGAAACAGGAGTATTGAGCAATTGCTGCTCCCAAAGATATGCTATACCGGTGCCGCCGGAATGCTGTATGACAGCATCCATTAGCTCAGGAAGGTGTTCACTTCGTGCCCAATCACGCTGCCACTCAGCACCCAACGCCAACCAAGTCAACATGTTCACTCCGGCGGCGAGCATACGCTGAATCGCAACCTCATGAGCTTCGACGGAAACGCCCCCGGATGCGTCGGTTATGACTGTGACATCCCAACCCTCACCTGCCGCCTGGATCGCGGGCATGGCGACACAAACTTCTGTCCACAGACCGGCAATGATTAACTGTTTGCGGCCGGTTGCCTTAACCGCATCGACGACCTTTTGATCCTCCCAGGTATTGATGAATGTCCGGTCAATCACCTCCTGATCAGGAAAAACATCGGTAATCTGAGGGAATATATCCCCACCATTCTTAGCAACAACACTTGTCAGGATAGTGGGTACATTAAAGGCCTTGCCAAGTTTAGCCAGTGCCGTAGAGTTATTAACAACAATCAATGGATCATGACTGTTTATGTTTGCCAATTGAAAAGGTTGGTGATCGATGAGAACCAGTACTGAATCTTGGGGGCGAAGCAGTGAATTAAGTCCATTGCGAATACGAAAAGTCATTAATATATCCTTTATATGGTTGTTGGCAGGAAATAGAGGGCGAAATGGGTATAAATAATTATCCTTCCGCCATTATAAAATTAACAATCACTCCGATATAATGCAAAATAATAATTTGTTCTATCCATATAATCCCAGTGGCGCTATTTTGTTGGTTTTGTGATGGCTTTGGTTATAAATAAGATATGTAGAGGTGAGTGGAATATAAAACCATTCCAATGGTTAGAAACTCAATTTCTGAGTTCGGCTATTTGCACCGATAGTGCTTAAGTTGGATTGAGCAATTGGGCAAGCATTTTCCCTTTATTCGTAGTCCAGTCAATCGCGAGTTCAGAAACGATTTGCGGTGTGGAGGTAATGACACCGCCCGCCTGCTCAATACGGCGTAATGCGGCATCGTCACCGGTTTTGGTGAAGGAAGCCGATGCGTCGGTGACGACCTGTACTTCATAACCCTCATCCAGCAACTGCAGCACGGGAAACACAACACAGACCTCTGTGGTAATTCCCGCCACAATGACTTTTTTACGGCCTGTGTTTTTTACCGCAGTATTAAAGTTCGGGTCGTGCATGGCATTAACAATGCCGCTGCGTTTGATCCGGTTAGCAAAGGCTTCCGGCGCTACAGCCTGTAATTCAGGGATCAAGGGACCTTGAGCCTGTTCCTCCAGGCTTGACGTTAGTATCAATGGGAGTTCGGTAGCCAGTGCGATTTTGGCCAACAGTACGGTGTTTTTCTTGATATCGGCGACATCATGCGAATGTGTCCAGGAAATCGTACCTGTTTGGTGATCAATTAACAGCAGGGCGCTGTTTCGCGCTGTATAGACATTGTGATGCATAAGAACTCCTTTTTGCTTTTGGGTCGTAATCCCAACGCAGGGTTAATGGCCAGACATGACTAGGCAGAGTTCTGCTGACGAAGCCAATCGTCCAGAGTGAGTAGTTCGGGCTGCCGGCTTCGCAGGCCGGAAATATCAGCGGCATAACCCGACTCACCGAACCATTCGAACATTCTACGTGCATCATAGGGCAGCAGCCGCAGCAGGAGCCTTGGGATGGGGAAGGGCAGACCTGTAGACCAACCGTGTTGACGTAAGGCGGCCACGATTTGTAGGCGCGTCAACTCGTCACCCGCAATTTCCTCTGCCTTGCCGATAAACTTGTCGGGATGCGAAAAAGCATTCGCTACCCACTTGCCGATGTCGGCCGTAGCGATCATTTGCAATTTTTTCTCTTTGGGGAGATAGCTTTTCATCAACAGCATCAAGACGGTACGAATGCGTGATTCGACCAGGTTATCCATAAAGAAGACAGGGCGAACAATGCTCACCGGCAAGCCGATACGGCGGATATATTCTTCTACCTGCCATTTACTGTCGAAATGGGGCACGCGTGAACGGCGGTCTGCTCCGCCTACGGAAGAGTAAACAAAATGTTTGACCCTGGCAGCCAGTGCTGCATCTGCGACTGCCTTACCCTGCTGTATTTCGATCGTAGCTCCTTGCTCGGAGCTTTGTACGGAAAAAACGCCGTATGCGCCGCTAAAGGCCGCATGTAGCGTATCTCGCCGATCGATGTCCGCTCTGACTAACTCCACACCTTGCAGAGTTAAGCGCTTCGCCATTTCAGAATGCGGGTTTCTGGACACGCAACGCACATGCCAACGTGCATCGCTCAAGAGTGAGCGCAAGACCGCCCCACCTTGATGCCCCGTCCCGCCCAGAACAACGATCGTTTTTTTCGTCATAAAAGAACCCTGAAATATAGAATAAATGCTAATTCATTTGTTACCATAATAAATATCAGATGTTTTATGAAAAGGACAAGTAGGATGAATAATGATACTAAGTTTGAAAATAATGATTGTAACCATTCTCCGGCGACGACGCATTGCCCGCCGACCGAGGCTGAACTTGCGGAATTTCGCCAAGGCGTAGCTATGATTATTGGCAAGTGGAAGGTTGAAATATTATGGGTTCTGCTAGGGGGACCATTGCGTTTTGGTGAGGTGCGCAGAGCATTGCCAGGGATCACTCAGCATATGCTTACGGCGCAACTGCGTGCATTGGAGGCCGATCTGCTGATTAGCAGAGTACAATTTGCTGAAATCCCACCACGTGTGGAATATGCGCTTACCGAGCATGCCCATACGCTTAAACCCGTATTTATTGCGTTATCCGAATGGGCCAGGTCAGTAAAAGTCAAATAGATTAATTCTTTGCGGTCATAGCAGGCAATAAGGGCGGTTTGATTTCTCACGTGGAGGTCGGTTTAGGTAATAAATAACTGACTTAGTCATATTTATTATACTAAGTTTCATTTTTTTGCCTTATTGCATGAGGGCGTTATTGATGGTTACATTCTCGAAAATAATTCAGGTTGGGCGACTTGACTAACAAGCTGAATGTGACATTCGGAGATGAACCATGCATATGCACCCTGCAACCGGATCGGAAATGATGCCAAGAGCCATTACACATCGTACCAAAGGGCAGAGTCATGGGCCTATTACACGGTTGATGAGTCCCTCCGACCTTGGGCAGATCATTAAGCCGTTCGTGTTTCTGGATTTGTTCGACGTCAATCGGCATACGGCAGCGGCCTTGGCCGATATGCCATTGCATCCCCATTCGGGCGTGGCGACCGTTACTGTTCCTGTCGAGGGGGGCTTACGTTACAACGACCCGGATAGTGGTCAGGGTACCCTGTATTACGGTGGGGTTGAATGGATGCTGGCCGGTGGGGGAGTCTGGCATGGCAAAGAGTTATCACCTGCCGATGTGCCACGTATTACCGGTTTTCAACTCTGGCTTTCTCTGCCCGCCGAGTTGGAAAACAGCACGCCCGTCAGCCGCTATATTGAAGCTGAACACACCCCGCAGGTTGGACCGGCTCGCGTGATCGTTGGCGCTTATGACGGCGCGAAGGGACCGGTTTCCGCGCCGGCAGGCATTAACTATCTGCTGGTGACCCTGAGCCCTGGTGAGCATTGGCATTACCAGCCTCCGGCCGGACATCGCGTTGGCTGGTTGGCTTTGGCCAAAGGTTCATTGAATGCCGAGACGTCAATTGAAGAAGGTGAGATTGTTGTCTTCGAATCCAATGAAACGCCAATCAGTTTGGCCAATGCGGGATCCGAAGAAGCGACTTTCGTGCTGGGCTCAGCAATACCGCATCCGTACTCACTGCATTTGGGTAACTATTCGGTACATACGTCAGCGGCGGCGCTTGAGATGGGAGAGCGGCATATTATCGACATGTGGCAAAAGCTGAAGCAAGAAGGCGATCGCCAAACATCATCAGGCACTATTCCGGTTTATCGCTAACGTAAGGCTGATTTCAACAGGGCGTCTGTACAGGGGTGAGCGGTTAGCCATCCGTTGGCGGCGAACTGTGCTGTGTAAAAGAGGCCCGCGGCGGCGGGCCAATCGGGCGGTCTTAGCGGGAGTTTTCGGCCCAGCCTTTGCGTTTGCTGGTTTTGCCGATGCCGGGATTGAAGCTGTTGGTCGGGTCGGCGGTGCGGTAGAACGCCTGCAGATCCGCCTTGGCGTGGTACAGGTGGCCGACGTTATGCTCCGCCGGGTATTCGGCGCCGCGCCGGTTGAGGATCTCGAGCATCTTTTCCTTCAGCGCGTGGCTGTCGACGCCCTTTTTCACCACGTAGTCCTGATGGAAGACGTGGCACATAAAGTGGCCGTAGTACAGCTTGTGCACCAGCTGGCTGTCGATCTCCGGCGGCAGGGTTTCGAACCAGTCGGTATCGTTGCGGCGCAGGGCGATGTCCAGCGCCAGAATATCCTCCACCTTGTCGGCATGCACCGCGTGGTAGCGCACCGCGGCGCCGGCGGCGGCGAAACGGTGCAGGAAAGCCTTTTTGCCCTCGTCAGGGGTACAGGTGAAGAAGGCGCCTTCGGCCTGGGCGAAATAGTCGGTCAGGTAGCGCTGCGCTTCATCCACGCCGGGGCCGGCCATCTTCAGCAGCAGGTGGTGTTCGAAACGTGTACGGTATTCCTTCATGCGCTTCGGCAGGTGGCTCGGCGCCAGATGGCTCAGGCCCTGCATCAGCCGATCGGTCAGGTTGTGCGGCAGCAGCGGCAGCTTGTTGAGGCTGGCGTCCATGCGGCCTTTCAGCGTGAAGAAGCGCGGCATCTGATCGGTGCCGAGCCTGTCGATCATCATGAAGGTGTCTTTGCCATACACCTCGGCGATGTCGAAGATATCGCGGTGCATGTACTCACCGGCCACCGGCAGGTTTTCGAACCGGCTCAGCATGTGGCGCCGCAGCTCGGTCAGCACCGCGGTGTCGTTGGTGCCGATATAAAACACCTGCTCTTTGCCTTCTTTCTCGAAGGTGTCGAGCCGCACCGCGAACACCGCCAGCTTGCCGGCGCAGCCGGAGGCCTCGAACAGGCGGCGTTTGTCGGCGTTGAAGCGGGAAGGGGTGTCGGCGTCGACGTCGCGCACCCGGCTGGCGTACTCGTTATCCGAGGCGCGCAGCTCGCCGTATTCAACGTCTGTCGGGCGATAGTCGCCTTTTTCCAGCCGGGTGATGATCTCTTCCGGCGTGTCGCCGAGCCGAATACCCAGATGGTTCACCAGGCGCAGTTGCCCGTCTTCCCCTAACTGGGCGTACAGCGCCATTTCGGTATAGGCCGGGCCGCGTTTCACCAGCGAACCGCCGGAGTTGTTGCACACGCCGCCGATCACCGAGGCACCGATGCAGGAGGAGCCGATCACCGAATGGGGTTCGCGGCCGTAGGGTTTGAGCAATTTTTCGAGGTGGTGCAGGGTACTGCCGGGGAAACCGACCACCTGCTTGCCGTTGTCCAGCACTTGAATATGGTCGAGACGCAGGGTGCTGACGATGACGATATCGCGGTCATAGTCGCTGCCGCTGGGGGTTGAACCTTCGGTCAGGCCGGTATTGGCGGCCTGCATGATGACGATTTTGTCGGCGGCCACGCAGGCCTGCAGAATGCGCCACAGCTGCAGCAGGCGGGTGGGGAACACCACCGCCAGCGCCTGGCCTTCGCCGGAGCGGAACCCCTTGCGGTACCGCTCGGTGTTGCGATCGCCGGTCAGCAGCTGCGGGCCGCCGACGATGTCTTTGAGCTGGTTGAGAAACGCCTGATTGCCTGACTGCATGCTGTCTGTCTCCCTGTCATCCCCGTTGCTTTGGCGGCGGCGCCGAAGCGCCGCGCGGCAAGCTAAGAGGTTATCAATTAAATAACTTATTAAGCTATCAACTTGGCAGGTTAATGGCTTGTTGGTTTAGTAACGCTCTGCGTAACCGGCCCGGCGCTCTTCGTCGCGCAGCGTCAGGATCTCCACGCCGTCGGCGGTGACCGCCACGGTGTGCTCCCACTGCGCCGACAATTTTTTGTCGCGGGTCACCACCGTCCAGCCGTCTTTCTTCTGCTTGATGCGGCGGTCGCCCTGGTTAATCATCGGCTCGATGGTGAACACCATGCCTTCCTGCAACACCAGGCCGCTGCCAGGTTGGCCGTAGTGCAGCACCGCCGGTTCCTCGTGCATCTCGCGGCCGATGCCGTGGCCGCAATATTCCCGCACGATGCTGTAGCCGGCCTGCTCGGCGTGCCGCTGGACGGCGTAGCCGATATCCCCCAGGGTGGCGCCCGGTTTCACCGCGCGAATGCCTTGCCACATCGATTCATAGACGTTGTTCACCAGCCGTTTGGCCAGCGGCGTGACCTGGCCGACGCAGTACATCTTGCTGGAGTCGGCGATGTAGCCGCCGTTTTCCAGCGTGATGTCCACGTTGACGATCATGCTGGAACGCAGGATCTTGCTGGCCGACGGCACCCCGTGGCACACGACTTCGTCGATCGAGGTGTTGAGCACATAGGGGAAATCATACTGCCCCTTGCTGGCCGGGCGCGACTTCAATTCCTCGACGATAAACGCCTCGGCGCGGTCGTTGATCTCCATGGTGGAGATGCCTTCGACAATCACCTTATCGAGCATAGCAAACACCTTGGCCAGCAGGGCGCCGGAATGGCGCATTTTGGCAATCTCTTCCGGCGTTTTGATCACAATCTGTTTCACCCAACAATCTCCTTCAACGTCAGTGCGTTATCTTTCATCATTTTTTTTACCAGCTGGGGGTAGGTCAGTTCCGGATGGAATTCCGCCAGCATGCCGATCTTGATCCAGTACTCGGCCTGCGCGTTGATGGAACGCGTCATGGTCAGGCTGGCGAGGCGCAGATCGTCATGCAGCGCGTCTGAAATTTTTACGATGCCCATCGGCGTCTCCATAAATGAACAATATACGAAGTGTATACGTTGTGGATGGTGGCGATTTGGCATTCCGTGGCGTAAGAAGATTCTGGCGACAACGATTGCCGCCGCCAGGCAATGCGTTTATTGTGATGAACGACTTTTTTGCCATGATTTTTCAGAAGGATTTAAGGCGTGACTAAACTACGTGTTGGGGTGATTTTTGGCGGTAAATCGGCGGAGCATGAGGTGTCGCTGCAGTCGGCCAAAAACATTGTGGATGCAATCGACAAAGAGAAGTTTGACGTCACGCTGCTGGGGATCGACAAACAGGGGCAGTGGCACATCAACGACGCCTCCAACTACCTGCTCAACGCCGAGAACCCGGCGCTGATCGCGCTGAATCGCTCGAACAAGAACGTGGCGCTGATCCCGGGCCAGGAAAAACAGCAGCTGATCGAAGCGGGCAGCGCCGGCGCGCTGGGCCAGCTCGACGTCATCTTCCCGATCGTGCACGGCACGCTGGGGGAGGACGGCTCGCTGCAGGGGCTGCTGCGCATGGCCAATATGCCGTTCGTCGGCGCCGGCGTGCTCGGTTCGGCGGTCAGCATGGATAAAGACGTGACCAAACGCCTGCTGCGCGACGCCGGGCTGGCGGTGGCGCCGTTCGTCACCCTGACGCGCGCCAACCGCGCCGGATTCAGCTTTGAGCAACTGAGCGAGCGCCTCGGCCTGCCGCTGTTCGTCAAGCCGGCCAACCAGGGTTCCTCGGTCGGCGTCAGCAAGGTGGCAAACCACGCCGAGTTCGACGCGGCGGTGGCGTTGGCCTTCAGCTTCGATCACAAGGTGCTGGTGGAGTCGGCGATCGTCGGCCGCGAGATCGAGTGCGCGGTGTTGGGTAACGACGATCCGCAGGCCAGCGTGTGCGGCGAGATCGTGCTGAGTGACGCCTTCTATTCTTACGACACCAAATACATCAATGAGCAGGGCGCTCAGGTGGTGGTGCCGGCGGCGATCGCGCCGGAGGTGAGCGACCACATCCGCGACGTGGCGCTGAAGGCGTTCCGCGCGCTGGAGTGCTTCGGCCTGGCGCGGGTGGATGTGTTCCTGACGCCGGACAACCAGGTGGTGATCAACGAAATCAACACGCTGCCGGGCTTCACCAACATCAGCATGTATCCCAAGCTGTGGGCCGCCAGCGGCGTCAGCTATCAGGCGCTGATCACCCGCCTGATCGAATTGGCGCTGGAGCGCCATCAGCAGGATCGCGCGCTGAACAGCTCGGTGTTCGATCGCTAAACACGATAGGGGGCGGTAATGCCGCCCCCGTCCATCACTTCACCGTCACGTCGATATCGCCGAAATACTTCTTCGACAGCGCCGCCACTGTGCCTTGCTGTTTCACTTTGGCGATGGCGGCATCCAGTTTTTTCTTCAGCGCTTCATCCCCTTTACGCAGCCCGAAGGCGATGCCTTCACCGAGGATTTTGTCGTCGCGCACCGCCTCGCCGACGAAGGCGAAGCCTTTGCCGTCCGGCTGCGACAGGAAGCCGCTTTGCCCCGACGGCGCCATCACCAGCGTGGCGTCGAGCCGGCCGGCTGCCAGGTCAAGGTAAACCTGATTTTGATCCTGGTAAGACACCACGTCCACGCCTTCCGGCGCCCAATGGGTTTTGGCGTAGATCTCCTGAATCGAGCCTTGCAGCACGCCCACGTGTTTGCCCGCCAGCGATTTGGCGTCCGGCAGCAGGCCGCTGTCGGCTTTGGCGATCAGCCGGTTCGGCACCTGATAGATGGCGTCGGTAAAGGCGATCGCCTGGCGCCGCTGTTCGGTCACGTTCATCGCCGAGTTGATGGCGTCGAACTTGCGCGCCTGCAGCGCCGGGATCAGGCTGTCGAACGAGGTTTCGACCCAGCTGCATGTTAATTGCGCGGCGGCGCACACCGCGTCGCCCAGTTCAATGTCGAACCCTTCCAGTTTGCCACTGGCGGACTTGGACTCGAACGGCGGATACAGCGCTTCCAGGCCGAAGCGCAGGCTGTTTTCCGCCGCCGGCGAAGCGCCGGCGGCCAGCAGACATCCGGCGGCGAACAGCGTTTTCAGTGTTTTCATAGGCAGTGCCCCTTTCCCGTGGTCGGACAAAAAGTTACACCTGGCTCAGGCGGCGCGCGCCTTCCAGCAGGGTCTGGTTATCTTTGGAAAAACTCAGCCGGATAAGGCCGGTATCGCTGCCGTCGCTGTAGAACGCCGACAGCGGGATCGTCGCCACCTTAGCTTCGCGGATCAAGCGTACGGCGAAATCATTGTCGCTTTCGTGACTGAAGCCGCTAAAGCGGGCCAGCATGAAGAAGCTGCCGCGGCTGGGCAGCAGCTCAAAGCGCGAATCCTGCAAGGCGCTGGCCAGCAGATCGCGCTTTTGTTGGTAAAACGCCGCCAGCCCCAAGTAGCTCTGTGGGTTGGCGAGCGCGGCGACGAAGGCGTGCTGCATCGGCGTATCGGCGGAGAACACCATAAACTGGTGTACCTTGCGGATCTCGTCCATCAGCGCCGCCGGCGCCAGGCAATAGCCAACGCGCCAGCCGGTGACGTGGTAGGTTTTACCGAACGACGACACGATCACGCTGCGTTCCGCCAGTTGCGGGTAGCGCGCCATGCTGTGGTGAATATCGCCGTCGAATACCACGTGTTCGTAGACCTCGTCGGACAGGATCACGATGTCGGTGTCGCGGGTCAGGGCGGTCAGGCGTTCGATGTCGTGCTCGTCAAACACCGCGCCGGTCGGGTTGTGCGGCGTGTTGACGATGATCATGCGCGTTTTGCCGTTGATGGCGGCGGCCACTTCGTCCCAGTCGACGCGAAAGTCCTGCAGCGACAGTTTGATCGCCACCGGCGTGGCGCCCTGCAGGCGCACGATCGGCGCATAGCTGTCGAACGCCGGTTCGAAATAGATCACCTCGTCGCCGGGATGCACCAGCGCGCTGATCGCCGAGTACAGCCCTTCGCTGGCGCTGGCGATCACCGTGATTTCTTCGTCGGCGTCATAGCGTGCGCCATACAATCGTTCAGCTTTTTCCGCCAGAGCAGCACGTAACGCCGCCACGCCGCTCATCGGCGCGTATTGGTTATGACCTGCGCGCATGGCTTGCGCCGTTGCCTCGATCAGCTGCGGGTCGCCGGCGAAGTTGGGCGCGCCCTGCGACAGATTGAGGGCTTGATGTTCGGCGCTGAGTTGGCCAATGACGGTGAAAATGGTGGTGCCGACGTCCGGCAGCTTCGAGCGGGATGAGCAGGCGCTCTGCATGATGGGCTCCAGGCAAACAGGGAAGTGTTGAGCGATTAAGCATCAGGCGGCGTAGGCGGACAAGGGAAAGTTTGTCATACTTGCCATGCACTACGATCATACCTAATTCCCCTTCATCCTTGAAACGATCTCGGCGTTGGCTGCGTTCGCTTACCCGAATCACTGACTTATGTCAGCTCATCGGGGCGCGCTCGCTGGCCGCCTTGATATCGTTCCAATGATTTTGAGGAATTATTGCTATTTAAGGTATTTAGAGGAACACGCTATGCCGATATCCCTGCCGTCGCTCGACGTGTTGAAAACCTTTGTGGTGGTGGCGCAACGCCTCAACTTTACCCATGCTGCCCGCCAGCTGCACCTGACGCAGGGGGCGGTCAGCCGGCAAATTCTCGGGCTGGAACAGCGTCTGGGTTATCCGCTGTTCAGCCGCCAGGCGCGCGGCCTGGCGCTGACGCCGCAGGGTGCGCAGCTGCTGGCGCCGGTGCAGCAGGCGTTGGGGCAGTTGGACGAGGCGCTGACGCGGGCCGCCGCCCCGCCGGGGGCGCTGCGCATCAAATGCCCGACCTGCGCGATGCGCTGGGTGCTGCCGCGCGTGATTCGTCTGCAGAACGAACGGCCGGATATGCATATCGAACTGACCGCCTCGGTGTCGCACGGCCTGGATTTCAGTACCGAGCAGTTTGACGCCGCGGTGGTATTCGGCCGGCCGCCGGGAAAAAAACTGACCGCGCACCTGCTGTTTGATGAAATCCTTACGCCGGTCTGCACGCCGGCGTTTCTGCCGTCTGCGCCCCAACTGGCGGATCTGACGGACAAAACCCTGCTGCATCCGACGCGCGATCGGCGCGACTGGCTGCGCTGGCTGAAGGCAGCGGGGGCCGATGCGCTGCCGTCCGGCAAGGCTCAGCATTTCGATACCCTCGATCTGGCGATGAGCGCCGCGCTGCAGGGATTCGGCATCGCCATCGGCGATCTGTGCCTGCTGGAGGAGGATATTCAGGCGCGGCGCGTCGTCACGCCGTTCCCGCTCTGCGTCAGCAGCGGCGCGGCTTACTATTTGGTCTATCCTGAGCGCGGGGTGTTGCCGCCGGCGTTGGCGCAGCTTGTCGACTTCCTGACGGCGGAGGCCGCCGACAGCCGCACCCGACTAAAGAATTATCTGCCGATAACCTGTAATGCTTTGTAAACATTACCGATGCGAATTCCCTTGGCGATGAAACAGAGTGTGGCAAACTGTTTCTTCACTCCGATTCAACCCCGCGGCTTTGGCAGCGGAAACACGCCTGAGATAAAACAAGATGAAATGGCTTTGTGTGGTGAGTATGTTGTCCGGTCTGGCCCTCAGCCCGGCTTTTGCGCAGGAAACGCCGATAACGCAGGGCATTCACGCCCAGCAGCGCGACGCCTTCGTGTCCCATTTGATGAAGCAGATGACGCTGGAAGAGAAGATCGGCCAGCTGCGGCTGATCAGCGTCGGGCCGGATAACCCGAAAGAAGCGATCCGCGAGGGCATCCGCAAAGGGCAGATCGGCGCCATCTTCAATACCGTCACCCGCCCGGACATTCGGGTGATGCAGGATCAGGCGATGCAGCTCAGCCGCCTGAAAATCCCGTTGTTCTTCGCCTATGACGTGGTACACGGCCAGCGCACCGTGTTCCCGATCAGCCTGGGGCTGGCGGCCAGCTTCGATCTGGAAGCGATTGCGCTCAGCGCCCGGGTGGCGGCGCAGGAAGCCAGCGATGACGGCCTCAACATGACCTTCGCGCCGATGGTCGATATTACCCGCGATCCGCGCTGGGGCCGGGTCTCCGAAGGCTTCGGCGAAGACACCTGGCTGGTGTCGAAAATCGCCAAAGTGATGGTCGACGGTTATCAAAACGGCGACCCGGCTAAACCCGGTTCGGTAATGGCCAGCGTTAAGCACTTTGCGTTGTACGGCGCCGTCGAAGGCGGCCGCGATTACAACACCGTCGACATGAGCCCGCTGCGCATGTATCAGGACTATCTGCCGCCTTACAAAGCGGCGGTGGATGCCGGCAGCGGCGGGGTGATGGTGTCGCTCAACTCGGTGAACGGCGTGCCGGCCACCGCCAACCCGTGGCTGCTGAAAGATCTGCTGCGTGAGCAATGGGGCTTCAAGGGCATCACCATCAGCGATCACGGCGCAATTAAAGAACTGATTAAGCACGGCGTGGCGGCTGACGCGCGCGACGCGGTGCGGCTGGCGATCACCTCCGGCGTCGATATGAGCATGAGCGACGAGTTTTACGACAAGTACCTGCCGGGGCTGGTGAAAGACGGGCTGGTGCCGGAAAGCGATATCGACCGCGCCTGCCGCGACGTGTTGAACACCAAGTACGACATGGGCCTGTTCAAGGATCCGTATGTGCATCTGGGCCCGGCGGGTTCCGATCCGCAGGACACCAACGCCGAAAGCCGCCTGCACCGCGCCGAAGCGCGGGTGGTGGCGCGCAAAACGATGGTGCTGCTGAAAAACGATAAGCAGACGCTGCCGCTGAGCAAACAGGCGACCATCGCGCTGGTCGGGCCGATGGCCGACAGCCAGCGCGACGTGATGGGCAGCTGGTCCGCCGCCGGGGTGGTCAAGCAGTCGGTCACTCTGCGCGAAGGGCTGGAGCGGGCGGTAGGCGACAAGGCGCGCATTCTTTACGCCAAGGGCGCCAACGTCACGCAGGATAAAGGCATCATCGACTACCTGAACGAGTATGAGCCGGCGGTGGCGTTCGACACCCGTTCGCCGCAGCAGATGATCGACGAAGCGGTGCAGGCGGCGAACAAGGCCGACGTGGTCGTGGCGGTGGTGGGCGAATCGCAGGGCATGGCGCACGAGGCCTCCAGCCGCGCCGACATCACGATTCCGCAGAGCCAGCGCGATCTGATCGCCGCGCTGAAAGCCACCGGCAAGCCGCTGGTGCTGGTGTTGATGAATGGCCGGCCGCTGGCGCTGAGCTGGGAGAGCGAGCAGGCGGATGCGATGCTGGAAACCTGGTACAGCGGTACCGAGGGCGGCAACGCGGTGGCGGACGTGTTGTTCGGCGATTACAACCCGTCGGGTAAACTGCCGATGACCTTCCCGCGTTCGGTCGGCCAGATCCCGATGTACTACAACCACCTGAACACCGGCCGCCCGTTCGGCAAAGAGAACCCAGGCAAGTACACCTCGCGCTACTTCGACTCGCCGAACGGCCCGCTGTATCCATTTGGTTACGGCCTGAGCTACACCACTTTCAGCCTGTCGGATCTGAAACTGTCCAGCCCGACGATGGCGCGTAACGGCAAGCTAACCGCCAGCGTCACGCTGAAGAATACCGGCAAGTACGATGGCGCCACGGTGGTGCAGCTGTATCTGCAGGACGTGACCGCCTCGGTCAGCCGCCCGGTGAAAGAGCTGCGCAACTTCAAGAAAGTGGCCCTGCGGGCCGGCCAGTCGCAGCAGGTCGAACTGCCGATTAGCGAAGACGATCTGAAGTTCTACAACGCCAGCCTGAAATGGGGGGCGGAGCCGGGCAAATTCAACGTCTTCGTTGGCCTGGACTCCGACAACGTGCAGGCGCAAAGCTTTACGCTGAAGTAACCCTGTTCCCCCTCGTTCACGCGCTGAACGAGGGGGCATCCTTTCACGTTAACGTACCGGAGCTTGCTTTATGAAACGGTATCTGGACTGCAGCGCCAGCGATCTGGCCGATATCGGCAAAGCCGATTTGCTCTACGCCATCCGCGCCAGCGAAGGGCGTATTTTGGTCAGCGAAACCATCGCGGTCACTCAACCGCTGCTCAATAATGTCACCAACGCCGAACTGGCGGCCAGCCAGGGGGCCGACCTGCTGTTGCTGAACCTGTTCGACGTCAACCAACCGCATATCGCGGGCTTGCCCGCCGACGTGCCGCCGCAAGAGGCGCTGCGCACGCTGCAGCGGCTGACCGGGCGGGTAATCGGCGTGAACCTGGAGGCCGTCGATCCGGCTTTCGCCACCGAACATAACGATTTCTGGCAGATGACGGCCGGCCGTGCCGCCACCGCCGAGAATGCGCGCAAGCTGTATCAGCTCGGCGCGCGCATGGTGGTGCTGACCGGCAACCCGAACAACGGCGTCAGCAATCAGGCGATCGCCGCCGCGCTGAAAGCGATTCGCGATGAGGTGGGTGACGAGATGGTGCTGGTGACCGGCAAGATGCACGGTGCCGGTATCGTGCGCGAAAGCGGCAGCCAGCTGATCGGCGAACAGGACATCGCGCTGTTCGTGGAGAACGGCGCGGACATCGTGCTGTTGCCGGCACCGGGCACCATTCCCGGCATGTCGCAGGAGAAAGTGGCGGCGCTGATCGCCTTTGCCCAGCGGCAGGGCGCGCTGGCGATGACGGCGATCGGCACTTCGCAAGAGGGCGCCGACGTGCAGACCGTGCGGCAGATCGCGCTGATGAGCAAAATGGCCGGGGCGGACCTGCACCATATCGGTGATACCGGCTATCTGGGGCTGGCGCTGCCGGAAAACATTTTCGCTTACAGCGTGGCGATTCGCGGCGTGCGCCATACCTACAGCCGCATGGCGCGTTCTGTAAACCGCTAAACCGCCGGCGCTTTAGGTTAAACCTTTTGCGCCGTCACGATGCTGTAATAGCCGAGCGACGGTATCACCTGCGGCGTATCGAAGCCCGCATCGGTCAACATGTCGCTGATGTCCTTGCCGGAATATTGGCGCCCCTGCGTCGTCCAACCCAGCATCAGCAGATTGTAGCCGGCAAGAGCCGATGGGCCGGCTTTTTCGTCGGCGAACAACGCTTCGTGGATCACTATCCTGCCGCCGACGGGGAGTGCGTCATAGCTCTTTTGCGCCAGAAAGCGATTTTTGTCCGCTGTCCAGCCGTGAAAGACATTGGAGTACAGATGCAGATCCGCTGAAGGGTAGGGATCGCACCACATATCGCCGCCGTGCGTGCTGATGCGGTCGCTGAAACCGTAACGTTGCGCGTAGTCGGTGGCCAACGGACAAACTTCCGGCAGATCGAAGACGGTACACGTCAATCTGGGCCAGTGTGCCATCAGGCCGATGGCGTGAATGCCGGAGGCGCCGCCGATATCCAGCGCCACGCGATGCGACGACAAGGAGAGGCGCGTTGGCCACAGGCTGGCTGAACCGATGCTCAGGCTATGCATAGCGCGGGTAAATCGGTCGGCTTTGTCGGCATCGACCCCGTGCGTTTCGTACACTTCCTGTTCGCCATAGACCTGCGGTATATTTTTCCGGATAGCGCCTTCCAGATTTTTCAGCGAAAAGGTTTCGCTGTTGTCATACAGCAAATCCCAATAATAACCAAAATAGTGCGGACTGCTTTTTAACAGGAAAGCGTCTGTCTCCGGAGCGAGATAAAACTTTCCTTTTTCGGAGGTAATTAATTTCAACGCTTCCAATGCCGCCATTATGGCTTCAACCGGCCGCTTATCAATGTTTGTCGCAGCGCCAATGTCGACCATGTTGCAAGGGCGCTCGGCGATAAATTCAAATATCCCCAGGCGATGCGCAATAATCACCGCCGGATAAAGGTATAGGTTCATGGTGATATCGAATATGATCTTGTCATCATAGTGCGGTGGCCGTATGGAATGAATCATAGGGGTCCTCTCCTGTTAAGGTATGGTGCTCCTTGAGAGGCTATGTCACGCCCTTGATTTTGGCAAAGTGCTGCACGATGTATGCCTTTTACCCACCGTTCCCATACGAATAATCTCTTTGTGAGATTATTCTTGGCTTGAATCGAGAGGGGCGTCACGCCAGACGGAAAGTGATGGTTTTCGTTTTATTAAGGGGTGACGTAATTACAGTGATTAACGCGTTATGCTTGTGCTACTCTGTGGCCGCCGTTATAAGTATCGGCATTCATATTAATTATGTAAATAATTCAAAATCAAATAATTCATTATTAAAACGAGTCAACAATGAAAAAATGTATTCTGACCGGCGTCATTGCCGCGACTCTGGGTCTGTTCAACACCGCCAATGCTGAAGGGATGGATCCTGCCGCGTTGAAGAACGTGTATGACATCACGCGCAATACTTCCGGGCTGATGTCTTACTGCGTCGATAAAGGTTTCCTGAAAGCGGACAGCATCGACAACGCTAAGAAAATGGTGGCCTACGTGGAAGGCATTCCCGGCGGCGTAGACACGCGTGACGGCGACAAGCGTGAAGCGCTGGGCCGTGAAGGTAAGGTGTTGAACGACGATGGCAAAGCGGTTGCGTTGGAACAGGAAGCGCCGCAGGGGCTGAAAACCTGGTGCCAGCAAGCTGACGAAGGGATCCGCAAAGGGCTGGCCTCTGTAGGTCAGTAAGCGTTTTTCAGGCCGTATTGGGTCCGCCACCTGACTGGCGGATCCGTTCCCTTGGCCACCATTCAATTCTCCTCCTTCCTTCAGCGCATTCTGCATCCGGTTTGATCTCGACGATTGTTTCGCCATGCGCATCGCTATATCATTAAATATATAACGATAGTCAACCGGTCACTGCTATGTTCAACGCTCTCCCGCGCCTGCTGCTGGCGCTTACTCTGTTTTCCACCGCCGCCTTGGCGGATCGCCAGGTTACCGATCAGCTCAACCGCCAGGTCACGCTGCCCGACCACATCACCCGGGCCGTGGTGCTGCAACACCAGACGCTGAACCTATTGGTGCAGCTTGACGCCATGCCTCAGGTGGTTGGCGTGCTCAGCAGTTGGAAAAAGCAGCTGGGGCCGAACTACCTGCGGCTGGCGCCGGCGTTGGCGACCCTGCCGATGCCGGGCGATCTGACCACGATGAACATCGAGAGCCTGCTCGGCCTGCATCCGCAGGTGGTGTTCGTGGCCAACTATGCACCGCCGGAGATGATTGCGCAGATCGAACGGGCGGGTATTCCGGTGGTGGCGGTCTCGCTGCGCCGCGAAGCGGCCGATCAGGCGGGCAAAATGAATCCCCAGCTGAGTGATGAAGATCGGGCCTATACGCTGGGGCTGCAGGACGGCATTCGCCTGATCGGCGAGGTGATGGCGCGTCAGCCTCAGGCCGAAGCGTTGATTAAGGACGTCATCCAACAGCGCGCGTTGGTCGCCGAACGGCTGCGCGATCTGCCTGAAGATCAACGGGTGCGGGTGTATATGGCCAACCCCGATCTCACCACCTACGGCGCCGGCAAGTATACCGGGTTGATGATGCGGCACGCCGGTGCGCTCAACGTGGCGGCGAAGGAGATTCAGGGGTTTAAACAGGTTTCTATCGAGGATGTTCTGAAGTGGGATCCGGCGGTGATTTTCGTGCAGGAGCGCTACCCGGACGTGGTGAAACAGATCCTGACGTCACCGCAGTGGCAGCCGATCGACGCGGTGAAGAATAAGCGGGTCTACCTGATGCCGGAGTACGCCAAGGCCTGGGGGTATCCGATGCCGGAGGCGATGGCGTTGGGTGAGTTGTGGATGGCGAAAAAACTTTACCCGCAGCGTTTTGCCGATATCAATCTGCAGCAGCGGGTCGATGCTTACTATCAACGTTATTACCGCGCCACCTGCTGCCAGAGCGGGCAATGAGGCTGGGCTGGCTGGCATTGCTGACGCTGTGCTGCGCGCTGTTTTCGCTCGGCGTTGGCCGCTTTCAGGTGCCGATGACGCACAGCCTGATGATTTTGCTGGAGCCGTTCACCGGGCAGCATTATGCCGGCATCGATGCTATCCAACGCCAGGTGATCCTGGGCGTGCGCGTGCCGCGGGTGCTGTTGGCGATGGGTGCCGGCGCGGCGCTGGCCCTGTGCGGCGCAGCCTTGCAGGGCGTCTTTCGCAACCCGCTGGTCGATCCGCATATCATCGGCGTGTCTTCCGGCGCGGCCTTCGGCGGCACGCTGGCTATCCTGCTCAGCCTGCCGTTGGCGGTGCTGCTGCTGTCGGCTTTTGTTTTCGGCATGGCGGCACTGCTGCTGATTTTCACGCTCACCAGCGCCATTGTGCGGCGCAATATTCTCTCTTTGGTACTGGCGGGGGTGATCCTCAGCGGTTTCTTCTCCGCCTGCGTCAGCCTGATGCAATATCTGGCGGATACCGAAGAGAAACTGCCGAGCATCGTGTTTTGGCTGCTTGGCAGCTTTGCCACCGCCGATCGGCAAAAGCTGTTGATGCTGTTTGCACCTCTGCTAGTGGCCGGCGGCTTGCTGCTGGCGCTGCGTTGGCGCATCAATCTGCTGTCGTTAGGCGATGAGGATGCCGCTGCGTTGGGTATCAACGTTGAGCGCACCCGCTGGCTGATTTTGACGCTGTGCGCCGCCATCGTGGCCGCCCAGGTGGCGGTCAGCGGCAGCATAGGTTGGGTCGGTCTGGTGATCCCGCACGTGGCGAGGCGGCTGGTGGGGCCGGATCACCGGCACCTGCTGCCGGCTTCGCTTTGCCTGGGGGCTTTGTACATGCTGGTGATCGACGATTTGGCGCGCACGCTGAGCAGCAGCGAAATCCCGCTGGGCATTCTGACCGCGCTGATTGGCGCGCCGCTGTTCGCGCTGCTGTTGCGCCGCGCGCAAGTGAGAGGCTGGCATGACTGACACCTTATTGGCCGCCAGGGGGGTGAGTTTTGCCTGGCCGGGCGGGGCACCGCTGTTCCAACATCTGGACATTCAGCTGCGGCGCGGCGAAGTGCTGGCAGTATTAGGCCCGAATGGGCGCGGCAAAAGCACGCTGCTGCAGTTGTTGTTAGGCAGCCTGACGCCGCAATCCGGCGAGATTGAACGCCGTGGTGAGATTGGCTTTGTCCCGCAGCACTTTTCACCGCCGTTCGCCTATCGGGTGCTGGATATCGTATTGATGGGGCGGGCGCGCCATGTTGGCCTGTTCCGTTCACCGTCAACCAAGGATCATCGGCTGGCGAGAGAAGCGTTGCAAACGTTGGGTTTACAGGATCTGGCGGAGCGTGAATTCGGCAGCCTATCCGGCGGCCAGCGCCAGTTGGTGATGATCGCGCGCGCGTTGGCAATGCGCTGCAAGGTGTTAATCCTGGATGAACCGACTTCGGCGCTGGATCTGCATTACCAGGATCGGGTGTTGAGCCTGATGGCTCGCCTGGCGCGGGAGCAACAGTTGGCGGTGATCTTCTCCACGCACCAGCCGAACCATGCTCACGCGGTGGCCGATCGGGCTTTGCTGCTGGGCAAAGAAGGGCGCAGCCGGCTCGGGGCCTGCCGCGAGGTGCTAACGGCGCAATCCCTGTCGCCCCTGTTCGAGCTGGCGATCGAACGGGTGCCGCTCACGGTGGCGGGCCGCCGCTACGCGACGCTGGTGCCGCTGTATCGCAGCCAATTGGAGCGACATGATGAGTGATATCCTGCTGTTTGCCGCCGGCAGCCTGCGGCTGGCGTTTGCGCCACTGCTGTCGGCGTTCCAGCGGCACGCCGGGCAAAAAGTCACGGCGGAATTCGGCCCGGCGGGGTTATTGCGCCAACGGATAGAGAACGGCGAACGGCCACAGCTGTTCGCCTCGGCCAACGTGGCGCACCCGCAAAGGTTGGCGGATCTTGGAATGGCGGGCGCGGTGCAGATTTTTGCGCGCAATCGGCTATGCGTGACGGTACGCAACGTGCCGGCATTAACTGAACGTCCGCTGCCAGAGGTGCTGTTCGATCCGCACTGGTGCCTTGCCACCTCGACACCGGGGGCAGATCCTTCCGGTGATTATGCGCAGCGGCTTTTCGAACGCTGCGAGCAATACTGGCCGGGGCAAGGGGAAGCGCTGCGCCGCCGGGCGCTGCCGTTGGTTGGCGGCAGGGATTCCGCCCCAGTGCCGGCGGGCCGATTGGCGGCGGAATATCTGATAGCCGGCGGGCAGGCGGATATTTTTCTCGGCTACGCCAGCTATGCTCCGGCTTTAGCCGCCTACCCGACGTTGGCGGTGCGGCCGTTGGCGCCGCCGCTGGACATCGAGGCGGATTACGGTTTATGCCTGTTGGATGACGACGCGCAGCGGTTGGCCGCATTTATCTTGAGCGAACAGGGGCAGGAAATCCTGAGCCGACACGGGTTTATGCGGCGCGCGGAATGACTCGCCGGGCCTGACGGCCCGGGGAATCTTTACCAAAACAGCGGCGTGGTGTTTTCAGCCAGAAATGCCAACAGCGTTTCGTTGACCGCCGCCGGATTTTCCTTGTTGCTGATATGCCCGGCGTTGGGGATCAGCACATGCCGACAACCGAGCATCTCCGCCATGCGCTGCCCCTCCGCCGGTGGGCGTGGCTTATCTTGCGCACCGGTGATCACGATGCTGGCGGCGGTGATTTTTTCCAGCAGCGCCAGCTTGTCGGGGCGGCCGAAGATCATCCGGCCGAGCGGCACGATACTCTCGCGCAGGCGATCGGCGGGTAGGTCTCGCAGTTGAGACAACAGCGATTGCAACAACGCGTCGGGTACGTCATCGGAATAAAAGAGCGAAGCGACATGCTCCAGCAATGGAGAAGCGATGGCGCCGGCCTGTTCAACGGCGGCCAGCATGCCCATATAGCGTTGCCGCGCTTCCGGTGTTTCGTCGCCCAGGTAGCTGTCCATCAGCGCCAACACTTTTACCCGCTCCGGCGCCAGCGCCGCCAGTTCGGCGCCCCACATGCCGCCGACGGACAAGCCGACGATGCCGAACTCTTCGATATCCAGGCGATCCATTAGCGCCAGATGATCGGCGGCGATATCCGACAGGCTGGTTCGCCCGGCCGGCAGCGCCGGTGAGTCGCCATGGCCCCAAAGCTCCGGCACGATCAGGCGGTAGCGTTTAGCCAGCGCTTCAAACTGCGGCGCCCACATGTTCAGATCGAACAGATAGCTGTGGCCAAGCAGCAACGGAAAACCTGACCCCACGTCGAGGTAATGCAGGGATTTACCCATCGTTGGCATATTATCGGTTCCTTATATTATAAAGAGAGTTCTGGCTGCTTATATCACACTCATATTCAACCCACGGTATGAATTTACCTTAACTTACTCATATGATTGCTTATTTTAAATTCGACGTGATAGCGGGAAGTGAATGAAGGGGAATATTCAGATGTTTTTCTCGCCGTCATAACGTTGGTTTATGCGGATACTCATTTTCAGCATGGAATAGGGCGACAGGCGGCGCGATAAAAACTCCCAGGCTATTAATTATATTGCTGGTTATTTTTCTGCCGTGGCGGATCTTTCGGGCGCGGCAAGCGACGGCCTGTCGATATGTTCAACCGGCAGGCCGTCGCGCGTTCAGAGTTTCTTCAACAGTTCCAGCAGCTGTGCTTCGCTTTTCTCCGCCAGCCCGTCGATCGCCAGCTTGATGATGTCGGAACGGGTGATACGCACGATACCGTTGCGCGCCGCCTGCACGATCACCTCATCGATGGCGTCGATGTGGTTGTCCGTCAGGCTGACGGAAATCGCCTTGTAGGTGCGCTTGCGGCCGGCCGGTTTGGCTTCCGGCGCGGGCACTGCCACCGGCAGGGTGTGCGAGGTGGCGCTGTTGATGAATTCGTCTTCCGACATGCGGTGGGTGGGGGTGCGTTTCTTCACAGGATCACCTCTTTCACCAGGCATTCGATCTCGGCCTGCGCTTTTTCGTTGTTCGCCTCATGCACGGTGATGGCCTCGCCCCAGGCGTCGCGGTAAATCTTGCGGTCGCACAGGCGGTTGCTCACCAGGGTGAATTCCGGGTATTCGCTCAGCACCTGCGCCGCTTCGTTGGCTTCATTGATGAAGATGTTGGTCGGGCACATGTTCAGCACGATGTAGCCTTTGACCTTCTCGTTGTACTCCTGCGCGGTGGAGAACATCTCCGACAGATAGCCGATGGTGTCGAGATCCATCTGCGAAGGGCGCAGCGGCGAGAGGAACAGATCGGCGGCCAGCAGGCCGGAGCGCAGTTCGGCGCTGTCGCGGCCGGCGGTATCGACGATCACGTAGTCGTAATGGCGATCCAGTTCCAGCAGCGTTTCCTTGATTTTGCCCGACGCGGCCACCACCGGAATGTGCGGCAGCCCCTCAACGTTCTGACGGTCGTTATACCAGGTCATGATCGATTTCTGGTCGTCGGCGTCGACGATGATCGCCGTCTTGCCCTGCTTGAGAATCAGATATCCGGCGATATTCACCGCTTTCGTCGACTTGCCGACGCCGCCTTTTTGCGAGCCAATCAGAACAATCATGCTGCCATCTCTCAAGTTATTAAGCTGATAACTTATTAAGTTAATGTGCTTATTAGGTTGATAATTAAACAGGTTAACAAGAACAACTCGTGAACAATATGCACCAACAGCGGCAGCTTGCCAAGCCAGTATGTTGTTAACTGCGCAGCTTATTTTGCGGTGAATAGACCGGATGGGTAAGTAGGAATTCTCTGGGAAGTGGTGGAGTGGGCGAGAGGGTTAGTTATTTAACAGCTTAATAAGTTAGTGGCCTATTAAGCTGTTTCTGTATTACTTCTTCATCATCGCCTTCAGATTGGCGAACGGGTTGTGGGTGGCGACGCCGATATCCTTCTGGGCATCTTCACCGGCCACCACCGTCGATCCGTATTGATCGGCCTCGGTGTACTTCGAGTGCTCATGGTCGTGGCAATACAGGCACAGCATTTCCCAGTTGCTGCCGTCTTCCGGGTTGTTGCTGTGATCGTGATCGATATGGTGCACCGTCAACTCGCGCAGGTTGGAATAGACGAACTCGCGCGAGCAACGCCCGCACACCCAGGGGAACAGTTTCAGCGCTTTTTCGCGGTAGCCGGTTTCCAGCTTCGCATAGTTTTTGGGGATGTAGGCCATGGTGGTTGTCCGTCGGGAGTCAATGTGCGGCGAATAATATCACACTGCGTGTGGCGACAACGTGCGGCTCATCACCGTGACGGCTTCGCCGGCGATCTGGCGTTGCTCCAGCGAGCGCCAGCCGAGTTTCTGATACAGCGCCTGCTGATCGGGCGTGTACAAATAGAGTTCGTCTATGCCCTGGGCCCGGCCGTGTTCGACGCAGCGTGCAATCAAGCGACGGGCAATGCCTTGGCCGCGGTGTTGCGGGTGAGTGAAGACTTCGCTCAGCCAGTATTGGCGCTCCGGTTTATCCGCCAGTTCATACAATGTCAGGCTGGCGGTACCGAGAATCTGTTGTTGCGGCGACAGTGCCAACAGCACGACGCCCCGCTGCCCGGGCGCGCAGCGTTCGGCCAGACGCTGGCTGATGGTGTCGCGGCTGCTCCATTGCGCAAAGGCGCCCCATTCCTGATGCAGTAACTCGGCCAGTTCGTCAATACGCCGGCGATGTGCCGGCAGAGGTTCGATACGCATGGTGCGACCATTTCGTTGCCCGGAAGATAAGCCACTATAGCCGGCGAGAGCGGTTAATGAAACGTCTCAACCGCCCAGTCGATAAACGCCCGCAGCTTGCCGCTGAGGTGGCGGTTGGAGGGGTAGACCACGTACATCTGCTCCGGCGGCGGCTGCCAGTCGTGCAGCAGGCTGACCAGCTCGCCGTTATCGAGGTGCGGTTGCGCCATGAAACGGTAGGTCTGAATGATGCCCAACCCGGCCAGGCTCGCCGCCAGCAGCGCGTTGCCCTCATTGATGCTGACCGGGTAGCGTTGTTGAATGGCGATCTCTTTGCCGCGCTCGACATAGCGTTGCGGATGGATACGGTCGTTGATCGGGTGGCGATAATGCACCATCGGAAAACCCTGTTCCAGATCGCATGGGTGATGCGGGATACCGTGGCGCGCCAGATAGGCCGGGGTGGCGCAGCTCACCCAGTCCAGATCGAACAGACGGCGGGCGATCAGGCTGGAGTCGGCCAGCGGGCCGCTGCGGATCACGCAGTCGGCGCTGTCGCTGATCAGATCGATCACGCGGTCGCCGACGCTAAGATCGATCTGTATTTGCGGGTAGCGCGCCAGAAAATCGGGCAGCGCGGGCAACAGCAGCCGGCGCGCGGTGCCGCCGCCGGTGTCGATACGCAGCACGCCCTGCGGAGAACTTTGTGATTCGGTCAGGCAGCCTTCCATCTGCTCCAGATCCGCCAGCCACTTCACCGTGCGCTGATAATAGCATTCGCCCTCGCGGGTGACCGACACGCTGCGGGTGGTGCGTTGGAACAGCTTGGTTTGCAGGTGATCCTCCAGGCTCTGGATCAGTTTGGTGACCGTGGCTTTCGGCATGCCCAGCGAATCGGCGGCGCGGGTGAAGCCGCCGGTTTCCACCACGCGGTTGAAAACCCGGATGGCGAGTAAATGATGGTCCATAGTCTCTCAGCGCAACGCCCCGGCGGTGTGCGGGGCGTGTTTCTGCGGATAAATAATGATTAACATTGTTTAGCGCCAATCGCGCTGGAGCGCAAGCTGAGGCCGAACACCAGCGCGGCGGAGAGGATCAGCGCGCCGCCGAACAGCATGGCGCTGCTGACGCCCTGCCAGTCCACCACTTCGCCGCCCAGCAACGCGCCGGAGGCCAGCGCGATCTGGACGACGCACACCAGCAGCGCCTGGCCGGCTTCCGGCGCCTGCGGCACCGCAGCGAACATCCAGTTGGTGGCGCACACCGGCACGGCGCCAAAGGCCAGCCCCCAGACCATCACCATCAGCGTAGCGCCGCCGAGGCCGCTGAGCAGCGGCGAGACGATCAGGATGCCCGCCAACATGGCGGCGATCAGGATAAAAGTGGCGCGCAGGCTGTACTCGCCCAGACGTTCCCCGAGGAAGGTGCCCAGCAGGCCGATGGCGCCATAGGCCAACAGCTGCAGCGAGATCGCCGACGGGCTGAGTACGAACACCTGTTGCAGCAAGGGGCGCAGATAGGTGTAGGCGGCGAAGTGGCCGATGAACAGCAGCACGATGGCGATCAGGCCGATACGCGCCATCGGCAGGCGCAGCGGCAGCACCAGATCGCGCGTCGTGACCGGCCGGGAGGGGGGCACGGACGTCAGCAAACGCAACTGCGCCAGCAGCACGCCGACCGCCAGCGCCGCCCCACCGAAGAAGGCGGCGCGCCAGCCGAACAGATCGCCGATCAGCGCCCCGGCCGGTACGCCGCACACCGCGCCGACCGAGATGCCGCTGAGGATCAGCGCGGTGGCGCGGCCCTGGCTGGCTTCCGGTACCAGATGGCGGCCGTAGTTGGCGGCGAACGACCAGAAGCCGCCGACACAAATGCCCAGCAGCACACGGCCCAGCAGCATCATCGGGAAGCTGACGGCCAGCGCCGCCACCAGATTGGACACTATCAGCAGCAGCGACAGGCCCAGCATCAGCAGGCGCCTGTCCAGCCGGCCAGAGACCAGGCTCAGCACCGGTGCCGCCACCGCCGCCACGATGCCGGGCATGGTGACCATCAGCCCGGCGGTGCCGGTACTGACGCCGAGCGAAGGCGCGATGTTGGTCAGCAGGCCGATCGGCAGAAATTCGGTGGTGACCATGACAAAACAGGCGACCGTCAGCGAGAAGATCGCCGGCCACGGGGATGATGCAGGTTTATCTTTATTATTCAGCATAATGCCGCTCGTCTCAGGTGAATGCGCAGGCCACGCGCAGGGCGTGATCGAAATCACAATCTACGGCAGGCCGCAGCGGCGGATAAATCCATCTGCGGTGTTTACACTGTTTCTGAGGGGGAACAATTACGGTTGACGGCGAACCGAGCAAGAGGCACCACGAATTCATCGGCAACGCCGGGAAGAAGATAATGAATAAAGATGCCGCTATAAAAGCGGCATTGATATTTTTTATTCACGTACAATAATATTTATTAAAATAATTTATTTTGAATTTTTCACGAGGTATTTAATTGATATTAAATGCGGTGAATTTGACTTGCCGTCGCTTCAATCATACCGTTAATTGGTTTTATTTTTTTTCAGCTTTAACCGAGGTGGCGATTAATGGAGAACAACATGGAAAATAGAAAAGTACTGGTAACCGGCGGCAGCGGCGGTATTGGATTGGGTATTGCGCTTTATTTCGCCAAAAAAGGCGCGCGGGTGGGGATCGTGGGGCGCAGCGCAGAAAAAATCGCCGCCGCGCAGGAGAAAGCGCAGGGGATGGGATTGGCGCTGCAAGGCTATGCGTGCGACATCCGCGATGCCGAGAAACTTAACGCGACCGCAGAACGCTTTGCCTTGAAAAATAATGGATTGGATGTATTGTGCTGCAATGCGGGCGTTTTCCCTTCAGTGCCGCTGCATCAGATGACGGGGCAGCAGTGGGATGATGTGCATGCCATTAACAGCAAAGGCACCTTCCTCAGCGTGCAGGCGGCGTACCCTTGGTTGAAGCAATCAGCGTGCGGGCGAATTGTATTGACTTCATCGATTACCGGGCCGTTAACGGGCTATCCCGGCTGGGCGCATTATTCATCGAGCAAAGCGGCGCAACTGGGCTTTATGCGTTCGGCGGCGCTCGAATTTGCCGCCGACAATATTACCGTCAACGCCGTTTTGCCGGGCAATATTCTGACCGAGGGGCTTTGTGAAATGGGCACGGACTATATTGCTGAGATAGAAAAAAGCGTTCCTTTGAAACGTTTGGGCTCCGTGGACGATATTGCGGCGGCGGTGTTTTTCCTGGCCTCTCAGGAAGCCGGTTATATTACCGGGCAGACGATCGTCGTCGATGGCGGGTTGGTGTTGCCTGAGGCCCTGCCTTAAACAACCCTGTCGTGCGATAGTCATGCCGGGCGCCCTGCGGCGCCCGGTAATGTTCATAGCCCCGGCGCTTTCCACAGCGAGGTGGTCAGGCCGTTATCCACCAGCGTCAGCTGATCGGCGTAGACCTGCCGCCAGGTGGCTTTCTGTTCCTGATACAGCGCATGGTGGGTCATGTCCGGCTGATGCTCGCGCTCCCAGCGCACCAGGCGCTCGCCGGTTTCGGCCAGCGACTCGTACAGCCCGGCGCCGACGCCGGCGGCGATCGCACAGCCCAGCGCGGTGGCCTCTTTCACCACCGGCACCCGCACCGTCAGGCCGGTGACGTCGCTGAGGATCTGGCTCCATAGCTTGCCCTTGGCACCGCCGCCGGCGAACACCAACGAACGCGCCTGCACGCCGGAGAAAGCGGCGATCTGCTCCAGATTGCAGGCGGAGACGATGGCGGCGTTCTCCTCCAACGCGCGGAACAGCGTCTGTTTATTGCAGCGCTCCGGGTCGATCGACATATTGATGAACGACGGCGCCGCGTGATACCAGGTTTTGAAATGCATGGCGTCGGAAAAGATCGGCATCACGCCGTAGGCGCCCGGCGGCACCCTGGCCGCCATCTCTTCCAGCAGGCTGTAGGTGTCGACCCCTAACCGCTCCGCCAGCAGCTTCTCTTCCGCGCAGAAGGCGTCGCGGAACCAGCGCATGGTCAGGCCGGTAAAGAAGCTGATGGATTCCGCCTGCGCCATGCCGGGAATGACGTGGGGGTTAATGCGGATATTCATCTCCGGATCGATGGCCGGTTCCGGCAGATTGACGATCTGCTGCCAGAAGGTGCCGCCGAGCACCGCCGTCTGCCCGGCACGCACGATGCCGAGCCCCAGGCTGCCGAGCTGCACGTCGCCGCCGCCCATCACTACCGGGGTACCGCGCAACAGTCCGCATTCCTGCGCCGCCTGTTCGGTGACGCGCCCCAACACACTGCCGGTCTCTTTCACCGGCGACAGAATATCGGCGCGCAGCCCGGCCATGTCGAGCAGCGCCGGCCGCCAGTCGCGGCTGGCCAGATCCAGCATGCCGGTGGTGCCGGCGTTGGAAGGATCGACCGCCAGCTCGCCGCTCAGCATGTTGGCCAGCCAGTCGCTGATCATGGTCAGCGTCGCCGCCTGGCGATAGATGTCCGGCCGATGGTGCGCCAGCCACAGCAGGCGCGGCATGGCGCTCAGCGCCAGCGTCTGGCCGGAGTATTGGTATACCTCGCGTTCGAAACCGTGGTTGTGCAGCTCTTTCAGCTCGCTGACTTCGCGGCTGGCGCGCGCATCGACGTTGGCGCAGGCCCAGATCGGCACACCGTTGCGGTCGTACAGCACGATGCCTTCACGCATCGAGCAGCAGGCGACCGCGCGGATGGCCTGGGCGCTCAGCCCGGCGCGTTGCAAGGCCTGGCGGATGCACTGGCAGGCCAGTTGCCAGTTGCGGTTGAGGTCAAACTCCATCGAGCCGGGCACGCCCGGCACCGCCAGGTGTTGCCACTCCGCCTGGCCGTGCGCGATCTGGTTGCCCGCCAAATCGAAGATCACCGCGCGAATGCTGCCCGTTCCTGCGTCCAGCGCCATCAAGTAGTTATCCATAGTCTATGCTCTCAGGGGGAGGAATGTTAACTATAGATGCCGCCGTCTTACCCCGCCGGGGGAGAAGCGGGCGGCGTCGGCGCGATTTGTGAGCCAGGCGGCAAAATTGCCGCTGAGGCAAGGCAATCGACGGGAATAAACCTATGGTTGGAAAGAGTCATTTTACGGTGCGCCGCTCAAACAAGGAGTTGTCATGCATGTCACATTGGTAGAGATCAACGTTAAACAGGACAAGATCGACGAATTTATCGAAGTTTTCCGCGCCAATCATCTGGGGGCGATCGAAGAGCCGGGTAACCTGCGCTTCGATGTGCTGCAGGATGAGCATATTCCGACGCGGTTTTACATCTACGAAGCCTATCGCGACGAGCAGGCGGTGGCGGCGCACAAGCGCACCCCGCATTACCTGCAGTGCGTGGAGAAGCTGGAAGCGTTGATGACCGGCCCGCGTAAAAAGACCACCTTCATCGGCCTGATGCCCGAATAATCGCCGGCGCTTGCCGGTGTCCAGACGCCCGGTTTGGTTGTAACCTGCAAGGTAAAGTGAATTTTCAATGGGATAAGCGGGGCGAGGATGACATTGCGCGATCGGCTGTTGGCGCTGTTGGTGGTGGTGATTTGGGGCGTGAATTTCGTGGTAATCAAGTTCGGTTTGCAGGGCATGCCGCCGTTTTTGCTGGCCGGGATGCGTTTTTTGCTGGTGGCGTTACCGGCGATCTTCTTCATTCCGCGCCCGACGATCCCCTGGAAATGGTTGTTGCTGTATGGCATGACCATGAGCTTCGCGCAATTCGCCTTTCTGTTCGTCGCCATCAAGGTGGGCATGCCGGCAGGATTGGCCTCGTTGGTGTTGCAGGCGCAGGTGTTTTTCACCCTGCTGTTGGGCGTGCTGCTGATGGGCGACAAGCTGCGCGTCAACCATTTCGTCGGTATCGCTATCGCCAGCGGCGGCATGCTGGTGCTGGCGCAGGCCAGCCTGCATAAGCCGGGCAGCGGCGCGGTGCCGCTGGCGGGCCTGTTGCTGACGCTGGCGGCGGCGTTCTCCTGGGCGCTGGGCAATCTGACCAACAAGAAGATCCTGACCGATTTCCCGCAGCGTAATATTTTATCGCTGGTGGTATGGAGCGCACCGATCCCGGTAGTGCCGTTCCTGGCCTGCAGTTGGCTGTTCGATGGCCCGCAGGCGGTGCTGAGCAGCCTGAGCCATGTGCAGGTCGGCACCTGGTTGGCGGTCGCTTATCTGGCGTTCGCCGCCACGCTGTTCGGTTATTCTGTGTGGGGCAGCCTGCTGGGGCGCTACGAAACCTGGCGCGTTGCGCCGCTGACGCTGCTGGTGCCGCTGGTCGGGCTGTTCGCCGCCTGGCTGCTGCTCGACGAAGCGCTGTCGCCCGCGCAATTCGGCGGCGCGTTGCTGGTGCTGGCCGGCATGGCGGTCAACACCTTCGGGCTGCCGCGCCGCCGGGCGGCGATCGCGCGTTAAACCGAACAGGGCAATTCTGTTCAATACGGTGTCGGCGGCGGCCGGCATTCTGGCGCCTGTGAATATTTTTTCAGGTGCCTATCATGAGTATCTACCTTTCCATGGCCGCGTTTGCGCTGGCGGCCTCCATCACCCCCGGCCCGGTCAACATCGTCGCATTGAGCGCCGGGGCGCAATTCGGCTTTGGCGCGGCCCAGCGCCACGTGTTCGGTGCCACGCTGGGATTTACCCTGTTGCTGCTGCTGCTGGGATTAGGCATGCACCAGCTGCTGCTTCTGTGGCCAGGGCTGACCCGACTGATCCAGTGGGCCGGCGTGGCCTTCCTGCTGTTTATGGCCTACCGGCTGGCGTTTGACGACGGCCGCCTGGGCAACGGCGCGGCGCGGGCGCCTTCCTGGCGCTACGGCGCGCTGATGCAATGGCTGAACCCCAAGGCGTGGCTGGCGTCGGTGGCCAGCCTCGGCGCCTTTGTCGGCGATGGCGATATGCTGCTGCTGTGGCAGTTCGCCGGGCTCTACTTCGTGATTTGCTATGCCTCGGTGGCCTGCTGGGCCTATGTCGGCGCGATGTTGCGCGGCCTGCTGCGGCAGGCGCGCAACGTGCGGCGTTTCAACCGGGCGATGGCGCTGTTGTTGGCCACCAGCGCCTGCTATCTGCTGGCGGAAGGTTTTTGATACTGGCCGGGCGTGGCGGCCAGTAGCTGTTTGAAGGTGCGCTGAAAGTGCGCCTGATCGGCAAAGCCGCTTTCGCTGGCGGCCGCGGCGATCGGCAGGCCGCTTTTCAACAGCCGATGGCCGTGCTGCACGCGGCGGTTGACCAGATAGGCGTGCGGCGTCATGCCGTAGCGCTGGCGGAAGGCGCGGATCAGGTAAGAGGGGGACAGCGCGGCGGCGCGGCAAATGTCTTCCAGCGTCAGCGGCTGGGCGCAGTGCGCGTCGATAAACTCTGCCGCCGCAGCCAGCCGGGGATGCGGCGGCGTCTCCGGCTGGCGGATATCGCCCAGTGCGCGTTGCAGGGCACTGAAATACTCCACCATGGCGATCTGTTTTTCCAGCGCGCAGCACTGCGGATCCGTCAGCAGCGCGTAAAGCCGGTTCAGGCCGTGGAACAGCGCCGGATCGCGGCTGAGCGGCCGGCTGAACGGAACAAAACGGCTGCCGTCGCCGCCGAGCAGCTCCTGCTGCAGCGCGCCGATCCAGGCGAGATCGAGATAGAACATGATGTACGACCAGCGACGATCGGCGATGGGATTGCAGGCGTGCGCCTGTTGCGGGTTGATAATCACCAGATCGCCGGCGCCGACCTGCATGCGCCGCTCGCCGTTGACATAGGTGCTGACGCCGCCGGTGATGGCGCCGATGGAAAAGAATTCGTGGCTGTGCAGGCTGTAGCACACCTGGCGGCCATCCGCGATGGCGCGGGCTTCGACAAACGGCAACTGCGGATCGCGCCAGAACTGCGGCGTTTTTTCACTCATACGCTTTCCTTTTCACTGCGGCGGCATCACAGTGTTATAGCCTGAAAGCGACGAGAGGGGGAATGGCGGATGATGATTTTTAACGTGTTCGGCCGTCTGGTGGGCGTGAAGCGCATCGGGGACGAATGGCGGCTGTTCCGCGTGGCGCTGCCGGAGCGCAAGTATTCCCCCAGCTACGATATCGTGCTGCCGGCCGATCTGCGCGAAGAGGAGATCGCCGGCTATCTGGGGGATATCTATCACGAAGCGGCGACGCCGCAGCGGCCGGACGTGTTTCGCGTCGAGTAATGCGGCGCGTTACTCTTCGGCGTTGCGTGCCATCATGCGGCGCTGATGCTCCTCGCTGGCGGCCTGGATCTCGTCCAACACCGAGCCGACGTCGGCGCGCTTCTGGATTTCGCTGAACCGGCCGCTGAGGGCGCTGTCCGGCGTCAGATTGCCTTCCTGATACAATGCCCAGATCTCTTTGGCGTATTGGCTGTCGCGCAGCTCCGGCGCGAACTGGCCATAATACTCCGCCAGGTTGCCGATATCGCGCTCGAACATGTTTTTGGCGTGGTTGTTGGCGGCGGCGTCCACCACCTGCGGCAGATCGATGATCACCGGCCCGTCTTTATCCATCAGCACGTTGAATTCTGACAGGTCGCCGTGCACCAACCCGGCGCACAGCATGCGCACCGCGTAGTTCATCATCAGGGCGTGATCGGCGCGCGCTTGTTCCGGCGTCAGGGTGACATCACTCAGGCGCGGCGCCACCAGGCCTTCTTCGTCGGTGATCAGCTCCATCAGCAGCACGCCGTCCAGACAAATGTCCGGCTGAGGCACCCGCACCCCGGCCTTGGCCAGCAGATACAGCGCGTCCACTTCGGTATTTTGCCAGGCCTCTTCCTGCTGCTGGCGGCCGAATTTGGAGCCTTTGCTCATGGCGCGCGCATCGCGGCTATTGCGCACCTTGCGCCCCTCCTGATAGTGCACGGCCTGTTTGAAGTTGCGCTTCTCGGCTTCTTTGTACACTTTGGCGCAGCGGATCTCATCGCCGCAGCGCACGATAAACACGTCGGCTTCTTTGCCGCTTTTCAAACGGCGGATGACTTCGTCGATTAACCCGTCATCGACCAGCGGCTGGAGTCGTTTTGGAATTTTCATGCAGCCTTGTACCCTATTTAGGCTCCGGTGTGAATGGCTTGCGCAGTTGATAGCGTAAGTTAGACCCGAAAGGCAAACATTAGTTTTGCCGCCGCGTCATCATTACGCGGCGGCGGGCGCTTACAGGCTGGCGGCCGGTACCCAGACGCTGACGCTGCCGGCGTTGACCGGGAAGTGGGCGCAGCCCTGGCCGTCGGTGGTGATTTCCTCCTGACGGTTGCCGAGGAAATCGCGCCAGGCGGTGTGCGCCAAATCGGTGCCCAGTGCGACGGTCTTGCCGCTCTCGCCGCCGTTGGTCAGCACCACCATGCAGCCGGGGGCCTCGGCGGTGCCGGCGCGGCTGAAGGCCACGCAGTGGTTGTCGTCGAAGTAGTCGGTTTGCGGGCCGTTGGCGAAACGCTGGCGGGCGGCAATCAGCTTCTCCAGCTCTGGGATCGCCGGCATGTCAATCTGGTACTCGCCGCCGTCGCGCCCCTTGTCGCGGTAGCTGGCGCCATACAGGTCGGGGTAAAACACGCAGGGCACGCCCTGTTCGCGCAGCAGGATCAGCGCGTAGGCCAGCGGCTTGAACCAGGGTTCCACCGGCGCTTCCAGCGATTGCAACGGCTGGGTGTCGTGGTTGGCGACCAGCGTTACTGCGTGGGCCGGATCGGCGGCGGTCAGGGTATCGGTGAAGATCTGTGCCATGTCGAAGCCGTCGCCCTGTTTCGACGCCTGATGAAACTTCAGGTGCAGCGCCACGTCGAACAGCATCACCTTGCCGCCCACCAACTCGATGTATTGTTGCAGCGCGCTCAGATCGTGCGACCAGTATTCGGCGACGATAAACAGGTCGCGCTGTGCGCTGCCGCGCACATGATCCGCCCACTCTTTGAAGAACCAGGCGGGAATGTGTTTGGCGGCGTCCAGGCGGAAGCCGTCGCACGGCAGGCTTTCCAACAGCCAACGCGCCCAGTATTTGAGCTCCTCAGTCACGGCGGCATTGCGGAACTCCACGTCGGCCCCCATCAGATAGTCGTAGTTGCCTTTTTCGTCGTCGACCTGATCGTTCCAGCCGTCATCGCCATAGTCGTTGGCGATTTTGAACACCCCCTTGTCGTCCGGCTGTTCGACATAATCGACGCCGCTGAAGCAGGTGTAATCCCAGATGAATTCGGAATGCACGCCCTGGCGGCCGGGGAAGGTGAAGCGGGTATAGGCCAGCGCATCGAAGCCCTGGTCGTCGATGTCGTTGCGGTTGTTGGCGTCCACCTTGAACACGTGTACCCGTTCTTTCTCGTCCGCGCCGAGCTTGTGGTTGAACACCACGTCGTAGAGCACGCCCACGCCGTGTTCGCGCAGCGTATTGGCGGCATGTTCGAGTGCTGCCCTGTCGCCGTATTTGGTGGCCACGCTGCCTTTCTGGTCAAACTCGCCCAGATCGAACAGATCGTAGGTGTCGTAACCGACGGAGTAGCCGCCGGAAGCGCCCTTGTAGGCGGGGGGCAGCCACAGAGCGGTGATGCCCAGTTCAGCAAGGTGCGGGGCGCGTTCGGCGGCCTCCCGCCACAGTTTGCCGCCGTCGGGGTAGTACCAGTGGAAGAATTGCAGCAGGGTGGTTTTTTTCGTCATGAGCCAGCGTCCCGGTTAGCCAGAAGAAGAGGAGCCGTTAAAGCATGGGCTACTTTTGGCAAAAAGGTAAAGGGCGCAGGGGAGGCGGGAGCGCGGAAGGAAATGTGTAACCACAATTGACGTCATAGCGTTCAAGTTGTTGATATCAAACTTCACGTTAATTGTTTTTATTTATTATTTTTCAATGCATTGCGATTTGGTTTTTTGCTTTCTATTGTTTTGCGATATTTCTTTCCTGTTTTATCTGGTTTTTTGTTTCTTTATTTATTAATTAATCGATATTTAGTGTCTAACTAAATAAGTTAGTCAGAGTGATTATCTGTTGTTTGAAATGTTTTGACATATTCGTGAGCGCTGGTGGTTATTCATTCATGATTGTTTATGCGTTATCGTTATGTTCCAAATTAGGTAACACTATCAACCAAAAAATCGTTCGACGTAGATTAAACGTGACGGAACGGGGAGCATACCGCAGTGAATATCAGGGATTTCAGAGCATTGGCGCGCAGTTTGGTCAGAGAATTCGGCATGTTGAACAAGCAGAGCAACGGCTCGCGCTTTTCGCCGCTGCAGATCCATTTGATGATCGAAGTCAGCGAGCAGCCATTGGGCGTTACCGAGCTGGCGGCCCGGTTGTGCATCGACAAGGCCAGCGCCAGCCGGGCGCTGCGCAGCCTGGTCGCCGCCGGCGAGATCGAAACGGTGGATCACCCGGATGACAAGCGGCATAACCTGCATCGGCTGAGTAAAAAGGGCGGCAAAACGCTGGCCGGCATCGAGAGCGACGCCGACGGTTTCATGCAGGCGGCGCTGGCGCAGTTGGACGATGATGAACTGGCGAGCACCACCGCGGCGATGAAAAAAATGACTGCGGCGCTGCGCAGCGCCCGCAAACAGCGCGACGCCAGTCTGCGGGTGCGGCCGATCGCCGCGCGCGACGATGCGGCGATGGCAGCGATCATTCGCGACGTGTTTCGCGAGTACGGTATGGACAAGATGGAGGGGGTCAGCCTGCACGATCCGGATCTCGACCGGCTGACCGGTCTGTATCGCGACAACGGCGGCCACTACTGGGTGCTGGAGCGGGACGGGCAGGTGGTGGGGGGCGTCGGCATGGCGCCGCTGGCCGGTGAAGAGCCCGGCTATTGCGAGCTGCAGAAGCTGTTCTTCAAACCCGAGGCGCGCGGGCTGGGCATGGCGCGCTATATGGTGGTGCAGGCGCTGAAGGCGGCGCGGGCGGCAGGGTATCGTTACTGCTATCTGGAAACCACCGAGCAGTTGAAAGAGGCGATCGGACTGTACTACGCGCTGGGTTTCACGCTGCTGACGGCGCGGCGCGGCAATACCGGCCACCACGGTTGCAACGTTTGCATGCTGAAAAATCTGCAAAATGACGATATGTGAGCGGTTTCAAGGTTAGCGACCGCACCTTGTGCCACCCTGTTAACCGTTTGATAACAATCACAACGTTTTATCAGGGAGGGAATTATGTTGGGGGATCCCCAGACGCTGTCTGCGCTGGTCACCTTGGTGGTCATCGCACTCTGGGCCAGCGCCCGCTTACCGGAGTATTTGGTCGCGCTGCTGTTCTTCGCGGCGGTGATGGTGTTGCAGCTGGCGCCGGCCGCTGTGACGTTTTCCGGTTTCGCGTCTTCTGCATTCTGGCTGGTGCTCAGCGGTTTCGTGTTGGGCACCGCCATCCGCAACACCGGGCTGGCGGATCGCCTGGCTAACCGACTCTTGCCGCATTTGGCCGGCTCCTGGCCCCGCCTGGTGGGCGGCGTGGTGGCGATAAGTTATGCGCTGGCGTTTGTCATGCCCTCCAACATGGGGCGCATTACGCTGCTGATGCCGATCGTCATGGCGTTGGCCGATCGCGCCGGGCTGGCGGAAGGTTCGCGCGGCCGTATCGGTTTGGCGCTGGCGGTGGGATTCGGCACTTTCCAGCTCTCCGCCAGCATCCTGCCGGCCAACGTGCCCAATCTGGTGATGAGCGGCGCGGCGGAAAGCGCCTACGGCAGCCACTTCGCTTACCTCTCCTATCTGCTGTTGCATGCACCGGTGCTCGGGTTGGCCAAGGGCGCGCTGCTGACGCTGTGCATCTGCGGTTTGTTCCGCGCCCGGCCGCAGCCGGTGGCGGCCGAGGCAGCACAAACGCCGCTCAGCGCCGCCGAATGGCGGCTGACTGCGCTGCTGGGCGCCACGGTGCTGCTGTGGATGACCGACAGCTGGCACGGTATCGCTCCCGCCTGGGTGGGGCTGGCGGCGGCCTGTTTCTGCCTGCTGCCGCGCTGCGGTTTTCTCAACGGCGATCAGTTCGCCGCCGGGGTTAACGTGCGCACCTGCATCTATGTGGCGGGGATATTGGGATTGACCGCGCTGGTCGGCCATTCGGGGCTTGGCGATCGGCTGGGCGGCGCGCTGCTGGCAATGATGCCGGATCTGCATGGCAAACCGTTCACCGCGTTCGGCTCGCTGGTGGGGATCACCGCGTTGCTGAATTTCGTGGTGACTGCCAACGGCGTGCCGGCATTGTTTACCCCGCTGGCGCAGACGTTGTCTGCGGGCAGCGGTTTGCCGCTGCTGACGGTGCTGATGACCCAGGTGATTGGCTACGCCACGCCGCTGCTGCCGTACCAGGCTTCGCCGATCGTGGTGGCGATGGGCATGGGCAAAGTGCCGGCGCGCGAGGGGCTGAAACTGTGCCTGCTGTTGGCGTTGCTCAGCTTTGCGCTGCTGGTGCCGTTGGACTATCTGTGGTTCAGGCTGCTGGGGTGGATCCCGTAAACCGACCGGCGCGTTGGCGGGCAGATAAAACAAAAGGCGGCCTGAGCCGCCCTTTTGCACGATTGCCGGTCTGGCAATTAATTGTAGATGATCGCGGTGCCGTGCAGTTTGTTGTCGCCGGTGGTTGCGATGATCTGGAAGGATTTGGCGCCGGCTGCGTCGGCTTTGGCCGCCAGTTTGTTTTCCAGGCTGCTCAGGTCGGACGCGCCGCTGACGGTCACTACGCCGGCTTTTTGCAGGTTGGCTGGTTGAGCATTCACCAGTTCAGCGGCGAAGCTGCCGAAAGAGACGGTGGCCAGTGCGATGGCGGCGATGGTCATTTTCAGGTTTTTCATGGTCTTATTTCCTATCTTTGTTCTGTTCGATGTTTATCTTGTTAGGTCGTTAAATTAATTAACGATCGATAATTTAATGTTAGGCATCGCTTCTACGGATTGCAAGTATTTTTTTAATGTTCGTTAATTAATTTTGTTGACGCCCTGGCGCCGAGCGCAATAGGCTGCGCGTTACTCAGACTTAACAGATTGTTATTGATAGATTACTGCGGTGCCGTGCAGCTGATTGTTACCGCCTGCGCCGATGATACGGAAGGATTTGGCGCCCGCCTGATCGGCTTTGGCAGCCAGGCTGCTTTCCAGCGAGGTCAGATCGGAGGCTCCGCTGACGGTGACGACCCCCACTTTCTGTTGATTGGCCGGTTGGCTGTTGACCAAGTCGGCGGCGAAGCTGCCGAAGGAAACGCTGGCCAGAGTGAGCGCTGCTAAGGTTAATTTTAAGTTTTTCATAATGTTATTTCCTTTCCGATAACGGTTTATAACGAGTTTTAATCCAGGCCGTTAATTTTTATTAACGATCGATAAGTAAATGCTAATCGGTTCTCGACGAGGGCGCAATATTTTTTTATAATGATCGTTAAGTTATTTGTGCTAACCCGCTGTGGGGCGGGACAGGAGAGGAACGATGAGCATCAATGAAGAGGTCTGCGGCAAAAAAAGCCGCGGCAGACCGAAACAGTTTGATCGCGACCGGGCGCTGGAAAGCGCGCTCGATTTGTTCTGGCGGCACGGTTATGAAGCCACCTCGCTGGCCGATCTGGTGGAAGTGACCGGCGCCAAAGCGCCGACGCTGTATGCGGAGTTCGGCAACAAGGAAGGGATGTTCCGCGCGGCGGTGGAGCGCTATTTGCAGAAGTACACGGCCTGCGCCAACCAAATGCTGGAGCAGGAGCTGCCGGTCGCCGAGATCGTCGAAGCCTATGTGCGCTCTTCCGTCGACGTGTTTACCGATCCCGATACGCCCTCCGGCTGCTTTATGGTGTGCGCCTCCGCTGCGCTGTCGTCGTCTTCCGACGACGTTGCCCAGATGCTGCGCAGAAAGCATCATGCACAGGAAGCGGCGCTGAAAGCCTGCTTCGATCGCAAGGTGCAGCAGGGTGAGCTGCTGGCGAAAACCGACACCACGCTGTTGGCGAAATACGTGATTTGCACCATTGAAGGCATGTCGGTGCAGGCGCGCGAAGGGGCAAGCCGGGACGACCTGCTGCGGTTGTTGGCGGCGTTGATGCTGGTGTGGCCGCGGCTCAGCCAGATTGGCAATAGGGTGTAATAACCGGCCCGGCTTTTACCGCAATGCTGATCAGTTAGCGTTTTTCTGCAGGCGTTCGTGACATTTTCGGTCGATAAAAGTGAGATGCCCCATGTGGCTCACGCACCTCGACCGAGCCAGGGGCCGAAGGCGCGGCCCCTCCAATTGCCGTTCATATTGGCCACAGAGAAATGCGGACATTTACGGCAATTCCCCTGCACAGAACGCCCAGAGGCTGGATAAAAAAATGCCACTCAGGCTTAAGTGAGCGGCATTGCGGCTTTTACCGGGCCGTGTAACCCATTACTGATTGACCGGGATCACCGCGCCCTGGTATTTCTCGCGGATAAAGTCCTGAATCGGTTTGGAGTGCAGTACCTTGACCAGCGCCACGATCTCCGGTTTGTTCACGTCGGCCTTGTGCACGGTGATGATGTTGGCGTACGGGTTGTTTTCGCCGCTTTCGACCGCGATCGGATCTTTGGTCGGATTCAGCCCGGCGTCGATGGCGTAGTTGGCGTTGATCACCACCGCGTCGCCTTCGTCGTTGTTGTACATCTGCGGCAGCAGCGCGCCCTCAACATTGGCCTGGAACTTCAGGTGTTTCGGGTTTTCCACCACGTCGGCGATGCGCGCGTCCACCTTGCTCACCCCTGGTTTCAGCGTGATCACGCCTTCCCGTTCAAAAATAGACAGGATGCGGCCTTCTTCCGCCACCGCGTCGCGCATGATGATTTTGCCGTTTTCCGGCAGATCTTTCAGGCTCTTGTACTTCTTCGAGTAGATGCCGATCGGTTCAATATGGATCGCGCCGGCGCTGACGAAGTCGTAGCTCTTGTCGTCGGCGTGGTCTTTCAGCACCGAGTTCAGGTAAGGCACGTGCTGGAAGTAGTTGGCGTCGATGTCGCGGCTGGCCAATGCGGTGTTCGGCAGGATGTAGTCCTGAAAGCGTTTGATCTGCAGATCGATGCCTTCCTTCGCCAGTATCGGCTTGGCCTGTTCGAGGATCTCGGCGTGCGGCACGTTGGAGGCGCCAACCACCAATTTGGTCGCCGCGGCGGCGCCATAAGAGGCGAGGGTGGCGACGGAGGCGAAAGCCAACATCAGTAGGTGCTTTTTCATCATCGTTTTCCTTGGTTGATTAACGTTTATCGAGCGTTCGTGTCAGGGTGTCGCCAATGAACTGAATAACGAAAACGATCAGCAGAATCGTCAGCGTCGCCACCAGCGTCACGTCACTGTGGTTGCGTTGGAACCCTTCCAGATAGGCCAGGTTGCCCAGGCCGCCGGCGCCGATCACCCCAGCCATCGCGGTGTAGCTCACCAGCGCGATCAGGGTGACGGTAATGCCGGAAACCAGCGCCGGCGAGCTTTCCGGCAGCAACACGCGGAAGATCAGCGTGCGGTTTTTGGCGCCCATCGAGCGCGCCGCTTCGATCACTCCTTTGTCGACCTCGCGCAGCGCGATCTCCACCAGCCGGGCGTAGAACGGCGCCGCACCGACGATCAGCGCCGGCAGGGCCGCGTCCGCGCCGAGAATGGTGCCGATCAGCGACTTGGTGAACGGGATCAGCAGCACGATCAGAATGATGAACGGAATGGAGCGGAAGACGTTGACCAGCACGGAGATCAGCGAGTAGACCACCCGGTTCTGCAACAGCTGGCCCTTAGAGGTTAAAAACAGCAGCACGCCGAGCACGATGCCCAGCACCAGCGTGGCCAAACCGGCGATGCCGGTCATGTACAGCGTTTCCCAGGTGGCGTCCCACAGTTGATCCAGACGCAGGTGGGGGAACAGGGCTTCAATCATGTTGGATAACCTCGACGGCGATGTCTCTTTCGTTCAGCAGGCTGAGCATGTCGGCGACTTGTTGTTCGTTGCCTTCGGCGTGGATGTACAGTTCGCCGAACGAACCGTTGAGGGTGTGGCTGATCTTGCCGTGCAGAATGTTGACGGTCAGGGCGTAGCGCCGAATCACTTCGGAAATCACCGCCTGGTGGGTTTGCACGCCGACGAAGGTCAGCTTGAAGACCGCTCCCGGCAGGTGGGCGGTGAGCCGCGGGTTGAAGCTTTCCTCGGTGTCCGCATATTGCGAAACCTGTTTGACGAACTGCTGGGTGATCGGCTGCTGCGGCTTGGTGAACACGTCAAGCACCGGCCCCTCTTCGACGATACGGCCGTTTTCCATCACCGCCACGCGATGGCAGATTTTACGCACCACGTGCATCTCGTGGGTGATCAGCACGATGGTTAACTTCAGTTGGCGGTTAATGTTCAGCAGCAGATCGAGAATGGCGTCGGTGGTCTGCGGATCGAGCGCCGAGGTGGCCTCGTCGCACAGGAGCACGCTGGGATTGTTGGCCAGCGCGCGGGCGATGCCGACGCGCTGTTTCTGGCCGCCGCTGAGCTGCGACGGATAGGCGTCTTCGCGCCCCTGCAGGCCGACCAGCGCGATCAGCTCCGCCACGCGCGTGTTAATCTGCGCCTTGGGCACGCCGGCGATCTGCATGGAAAACGCGATGTTTTGGCTGACGGTGCGTGACCACAGCAGGTTGAAGTGCTGGAACACCATGCTGATTTTCAGCCGTGCCTGGCGCAGATGGCCGCCTTTAGCACGGGCGATATCGAAACCGCCCACGTCAATGCGGCCGCTGGTGGGCGTCTCCAGGCCGTTGAGCAGGCGGATCAGCGTGCTTTTACCGGCGCCGCTGTAGCCGATGATGCCGTAAATTTGCCCGGCCTCCACCGCCAGGCTGACGTTATCTACCGCCACGACGCGGCCCTGTGTGCTGTCAAAAGTTTTGCAAACGTTCGAAAGAACGATCATAGCGAAGCGGATCCTTATCGATACATCACGGCATTCCGTCCGGAGCGCGTTGCGCCGGACAGGGATCGTTCGGCTTTTCTGCGGGGCACAACCGGCGGGAAGTGGCGGACGGAACCTCTGTTGCGGGTGAATATCGGGCAATCCTACCGAGGGTTTATAGTGACAGGAAGAATGTAAAATCTATTACTTATTCTGATTTGATATATTAAGCGGCGGGCGAAACGTGGGGGAATAAAACCGGCCGCAGGGCGGCCGGCGGGGGCGGGCTAGCGTTTTTCCAGCTTCATATGCAGCAGCGGGAACGGGTTGCCCTGGCCGTCGAGCGGCGAGCGGCCGGTGATGACAAAACCGTAATGGCGGTAAAAGCCGCTGGCCTGCGGGTTTTGCTCATTCACGTCCAGTTGCAGCTCGTCGTGCAGCGCTTCCGCGTGGGTCAGCAGCGCTTTGCCCACCCCTTTGCCGCGCTGGTCGGCGTCGATAAACAGCATCTCCACCTTATTGCCGTTCAGGCCGATAAAACCGCAGGGATGCCCCGGCCGATCTTCGGCCACCCAGACGTTGACCGCGGGCAGGTAGTCGTTCAGCACCAGCGGGAACAGCTGAGCGATGTTGTCTTCGGTTAAAAAGTGGTGTGTGGCGCGTACCGAACGCAGCCAGATATCTGCCAATTGCGCGTTGTCTTCCGCCGCGCGTGCTCTGATGGTAATCATCGAACTCTCTGCTATCTAAGTTGAAGGGAACGAAACTAGATAGAGGTTTTGTGGGGTTAGTGCCGAATTAACGTGGGTTAACGCCCTGCAAAGCGCCTCTGCAGTGGATCGAATAGGCCCGCCTTTTTGCAAGCGGTATAACAACTGTAATTCAGTAAGTTAATGCTTTCAACCGCCGCAGGGCGTAATGGGCTGCCCGCCGCGTGGTATACTGGCCGCTGGATAAACGGCGGAGGCAGCAGGATGGAAGCGGTACGCGCAGCGATAGAGAAACAGGTGCTCAGCCTGACCGGGCTGGCGCTCGGCGGCGTCGATTTTGAGAATCCGCCGGGCGATCCGGGGCTGTTCGGCCCGCAGTCGGTCATCTGGCGGGTGCACCGCGATTTCACCCCGATGCTGTGCGGCGGCGTCAGCGCCTTGCTGCTGCAGATGCTGCACCCGCTGGCGCTGGCCGGGGTGTGGGATCATTCCAATTTCCGCGAAGATATGATTGGCCGCCTGCGCCGCACCAGCCAGTTCGTGTCGGTCACCACCTTTGGCCCGACCGCCGAGGCGGAGCGGCTGATCGCCAAAGTAAAAGCTATCCATCTGCGGGTGACCGGCGTCGGCAGCGACGGCACGCCCTATGCCGCCAGCGACCCGGCGTTGCTCACCTGGGTGCATGTGGCGGAAAGCAGCCGTTTCCTGGCCAGCCACCTGCGCTACCGCAATCCTCATCTCTCCCGCGAGCTGCAGGACCAATACTATCGCGAATCGGCGCGCGTGGCCGCCGCGCTGGGGGCGAACGCGATCCCTCAGTCCTGCGTGGAAGTCGAAGAGTATCTGCAGGCGATGCGGCCGCAGCTGGTCTGCGACGAGCGCACTCAGGAGGTGGCGCGTATTCTGCTGAATGCGCCGGCACCGAGCGCATTGGCGCGCCCGCTCGGCGGGTTGGTGATGCAGGCGGGTATCGATCTGCTGCCCGACTGGGCGCAGCGGCAGTTTGGTTTTCATCCGGGCGCGCTGCGGCGGCGGCTGGTGCGAACGGGCGCCGCCGGTTTGGGCAAGGTGCTGAGTGCGTCGATGCGCAACGGTTCCTATCAGCGCGCGGTGCGGCGCATCACGCTGCCGTCATAAGCCGCAACCACGATAATTACGCTTTGGTTATCTTCGCTTACGGCCGCTTTTGAGACTTTTACGGGTGATCCGGCCAGTAATGCGTTTTACACTTGGGGGCAAAGCCACATTCCATTTTAGCGCGCAGCCTATTCTGCCGCGCCCTGACCCTATTGAGGTGATATGAACGAGTCATACGTACTTGCTGAAGTTAGCAATGAGAACCAGACGCTGGTCGCGGTGGTTCAGCAAGGGAGCAGGGCAGCCTATTTTTACATCTATCCCGCCGAAGCCTACAGCGATCGCTATCAGGTGCGCGCCTGTTGGCTGCGCAATCTGGCCGCCGCGCCGCTGCAGGAGGATCGCGCCGCGCTGGATCAAGGGCAACCGCCGATGCTGGCGGCGGAGTTTTGTCGTAACCTGGAAGGGGAAGCGCCGCTGAATCCGGAAGGGCTAATGGTGGTGTGGAACGAAAGCGATGACGGCGCGGCCCTGTGGTATTACGGCCAGTTGCTGGCGGTGATCCCCGGTTGGAGCCTGTATATCGACCATTCGGTGTGCTATTCCGCCAGCTGCATCAAAGAGAACCCGCTGGCTTATCCGCTCGGTTCGGCCTCGACCAACACCCAGTATGCACAGGCGGAAAGCACCCGCCAATTCTGGCGCAGCTGGCAGCGTGAAGAAGGCAACCCGTGGCCGAAGATGCAGCACGATTTTCAGGCACGCTATGAGCCGCATTTCGGCCCTTCGGTGAAGTACTACGCCATCGATCAGGGCAAATGGCCGCCGATGGCCATCACCCAGCACGAGCGCGACGGCATCTATTACTTCCTCACCATGGGGGTCAGCATCCGGCCGATGCCGTGGGTGGAGATCCTGTTCAACGACGAGGCTTCGCGCTATCGCCGCATGGAGATGGCGATCGCTATCGACAGCCAATATATGACCGAAGACAACGCGGTGCAGATGGCCAGCGCGCTGGCCGGCTTCGCGCACGCGCCGTGGGCGCGGCTGACCTGGATTGGCGAAGGGCATACGCTGGAATCGGACGTGGCGCCGCTGGGCTACGAAGGCTATATTTTATCGTCGTCCTTCTACCCGCATAACGCGCATCTGGTTCTGCCGCAGCAATACGGTGACCCGGTGAATCTGTTCTGGGCCAGCCCGGTGTTTACCGCCGAGCGGCAGCTGGCGCACGCTACGCCGAACGGCGGGCACGATCTGGTGAATAGGCTGCGCGAGCAGGGCGTCGACCATATTTTCCGTCCGCGCCAGCCGGTGTGCTGACGCCACTTATCTTCTCTTCGGGAGCCGCCATGACTACCGCGTTGTTGATTATCGATGTGCAGGAAGGATTGTTTACGCCGCCGCCGGCGGATGCCGCAGGCACCGTCGCGCGCATTAATCAGCTGAGCGAGCGCGCCCGCCAGGCGGGCGTGCCGGTGATCGTGATTCAGCACCACACGCCGGACGACGAGCTGCGGCACGGCAGCGCCGCCTGGCAAGTGCTCGCGGCGCTGGAGGTGGCGCCGGGCGACCACCGGGTGGATAAAACCACCCCGGACTCGTTCCTGCGCACCTCGCTCGGTGCGCTACTGATCGCCAACGGCGTATCGCAGCTGATTATCTGCGGCTATTCCACGCCATTTTGCATCGATACCACGGTGCGCAGCGCGGCGGCGCACGGCTATCCGGTGACGCTGGCGGCGGATGCTCACACCTGCCACGACCAGCCCTATGCCGACGGTCTGCTGATCCGCACCCACCATAACGAGACGTTGTCGAATATCGAAAGCTTCGGCGTGCCGATCCGCGCCGTGCCGGCGGCGGACATCGTGTTCTGAATTGTCTCTCCAGAAACCGGCGGCGGCGGGCTATTGACGTGCTGCCGCTGCGGGTATACTTTGATGGCATGAATATATCGATGCACTCCACCCATAATCAGTCATGGTGGCGCCTCTTCTGAGGCGGCACGAGTATTCACATCTCTTTTTAATGCCGCCGGTTTGGCGGCATTATTTTTTGTGGCGTTGATCCGGCGGTCTACAGACCTTCAGGAGCACTGTCATGAGCTACACCATTCTTACCGGCGATCGCGCCACCGGCCCACTGCATTTAGGCCACTTCGTCGGCTCGCTGCGCCAGCGCGTCGAACTGCAGCACCAGCATAACCAAACGGTGATGGTGGCGGATCTGCAGGGCTTGACCGACAACGGCAACAACCCGCAAAAAATCAGCGCCAACGTGCTCAACGTGGTAGCCGACTATCTGGCGGTGGGTATCGATCCGCACAAGACCACGATCTGCCTGCAGTCGGCGCTGCCGGCGTTGGCCGAGCTGACGATGTACTACCTCAACCTGGTCAGCGTGGCGCGGCTGGAACGCAACCCGACGGTGAAAAACGAAATCGCCGAGAAGGATTTCGCCCGCAGCCTGCCGGCCGGTTTTTTGATCTACCCGGTCAGCCAGGCGGCGGACATCACCGCCTTTGGCGCTACCCACGTGCCGGTCGGCGAGGATCAGCTGCCGATGCTGGAGCAAACCAACGAGATCGTGCGGCGTCTCAACCACATCGTCGGCCAACCGATATTAACGGAGTGCCAGCCGCTGTTGAGCAACGTCGGGCGTTTGCCGGGGCTGGACGGGCAGGGCAAGATGTCGAAATCGCGCGGCAACGCCATCCAGCTTGGCGCCGGCGCCGACGAGGTGCATAAGGCGGTGATGAGCATGTTCACCGATCCCGGCCATCTCAACGTCAGCGATCCCGGCCGGGTGGAGGGCAACATGGTGTTCACCTATCTGGACGCCTTCTGCGAAGACGCCGCGCTGGTGGCGGATCTGAAGGCGCACTACCGGCGCGGCGGGTTGGGGGACGTGAAAATCAAACGGCTGCTGGAGGATTGCCTGCAGAGCCTGCTCGAGCCGATCCGCACCCGCCGCGCCGAGTTCATCGCCGATAAAGGCGAGCTGACGCGCATCCTGCAGCACGGCACCCGCCGCGCGCATCAGGTCAGTCAGCAGACGCTGCAGCAGGTCAAGGCGGCGCTGGGGCTGGATTTCTTTACTCTGGAATGACGTGATCGCCGGGGCGGCACGCGTCACGTCCCGGCCATAAAACCATCATCCCAGTGTCATAAACTTATCCGTTAATAGGTGCCCATAATGATTAGCCACTGAAACCAGAGAAATCATATGGCTCAGGCACTGTTAAAATTGGCGCAGCACGACTTTCCAGGGCAGCACGCCGCCGCATCCCGCAAAGTGTTATCGGTGAAGGGATTAGGCAAAGCTTATAAAGCGCAGCAGCGCGTGCTGGACGACATCAATTTCGATCTGCACGCCGGCGAATTCGTGGCGGTGATCGGCCGTTCCGGCGCCGGCAAGTCCACGCTGCTGCACACCCTGAACGGCACCATTCCTTCCAGCTGCGGCGAGATGCTGCACTTCGAAGACGATGGCGTGGCGCAGGATATCGCCCAGCTTGCCGGCCGCCAGATGCGCCAGTGGCGCGCGCGCTGCGGCATGATCTTCCAGGACTTCTGCCTGGTGCCGCGGCTGGACGTGATGACCAACGTGCTGTTGGGCCGCCTGAGCCACACCTCCACCCTGAAATCCTTCTTCAAACTGTTCGATGATGCCGACCGCGCTCGCGCCATCGAGCTGTTGCAGTGGCTCAACATGCTGCCGCATGCGCTGCAGCGTGCCGAGAACCTCTCCGGCGGCCAGATGCAGCGCGTCGCTATCTGCCGCGCGCTGATGCAAAACCCGCAAATCCTGCTGGCCGATGAGCCGGTCGCGTCGCTCGACCCGAAAAACACCCGCCGCATCATGGACGCGCTGCAGAAAATCAGCGAAGACGGCATTGCGGTGATGGTGAACCTGCACTCGGTCGAACTGGTGAAAGAGTATTGCTCGCGGGTGATCGGCATCGCCCACGGAAAGATCGTGTTTGACGGGCATCCTTCGCAACTGAACGAACGGATCCTGCACCAGCTGTATGGCGAGGAAGCCAATCAGATCCATTGAAGCACTTTTGACCTTTACCCTTTACACACAAGGCATACCTAATGAAAAAAGTATTGAGTCTGACCACCTTGATGGCCGGCGCGATGATGGTATTTAATGCTGCCGCAGCGGATGCGCCGAAAGAGCTGAACCTGGGCATTCTCGGCGGCCAGAACGCCACCCAGCAGATCGGTGACAACCAGTGCGTGAAGCAATTTCTGGACAAAGAGCTGAATGTCGACACCAAACTGCGCAATTCGTCCGACTATTCCGGCGTGATCCAGGGCCTGCTGGGCGGCAAGATCGACCTGGTGCTGAGCATGTCGCCGTCGTCGTTCGCCTCGGTCTATATCAAGGATCCGAAAGCGGTGGATATCGTCGGCATCGCGGTTGATGACGTCGACCAGTCACGCGGCTACCACTCGGTGGTGGTGGTGAAGGCCGGCAGCCCATACCAGAAGCTGGAAGATCTGAAGGGCAAGGCCATCGGCTTCGCCGATCCGGATTCCACCTCCGGCTTCCTGATCCCGAACCAGGCGTTTAAAAAGCTGTTCGGCGGCACGGTCGACAACAAATACAACAACACCTTCTCCAGCGTCACCTTCTCCGGCGGCCACGAGCAGGACATTCTCGGCGTGCTGAACGGCCAGTTTGAAGGCGCGGTGACCTGGGCGTCGATGATCGGCGACTACAACACCGGCTACACCAGCGGCGCGTTCACCCGCATGATCCGTATGGATCACCCGGACCTGATGAAACAGATCCGCATCATCTGGCAGTCGCCGCTGATCCCGAACGGCCCGATCCTGGTAAGCAACTCGCTGCCGGCTGACTTCAAGGCCAAAGTGGTCACCGCCATCAAGAAGCTGGATAAAGACGATCACCAGTGCTTTATCAAAGCGATGGGCGGCAAGCAGCACATCGGCGACACCACCCTGGCGGAATACCAGAACATCATCGATATGAAGCGCGAGCTGACTAAAGGCGACCGTTAATTCCCGGCTGCCTCGGCCGTCCGAATGAAGGGGTTCAGCGTGCTGAACCCCTTGTTCCATAAAGATGGAAGACCTCTTTTGAATACCGATTTCGCACACTATTACCAACGGATCCGCAGCAAGCAAAAGCGCGAAGCGCTGCTGTGGTCGCTCGGGCTGGTGGTGCTGTACCTGGGCGCCGGCAACCTCGCCGAGTTCAATCTGCACACCGTCTGGGTGTCTATTCCGCACTTCTTCGACTACCTGGCCGAAACCATTCCGACGCTGCACTGGCCTCTGCTGTTCGCCGACGGGCGCACCGAAGGCTCGCTGGCCTATTGGGGCTACCGCCTGAATATCCAGCTGCCGCTGATCTGGGAAACCCTGCAGCTGGCGCTGGCGGCGACCATTTTCTCGGTGCTGGTGGCGACCGTGCTGGCGTTTCTGGCGGCCGGCAACACCTATACCCCGGCCTCGGTGCGGCTGGCGATCCGCACGCTGGTGGCATTCTTGCGCACCATGCCGGAGCTGGCGTGGGCGGTGATGTTCGTGATGGCGTTCGGCATCGGCGCCATTCCCGGCTTCCTGGCGCTGGCGCTGCACACCATCGGCAGCCTGACCAAGCTGTTCTACGAATCGATCGAAACCGCTTCCAACAAACCGGTGCGCGGGCTGGCGGCCTGCGGCGCCACGCCGCTGCAGCGCATGCGTTTCGGCCTGTGGCCGCAGGTGAAGCCGGTGTTTCTTTCCTACAGCTTCATGCGACTGGAGATCAACTTCCGCCAGTCGACCATCTTGGGGCTGGTGGGGGCGGGCGGCATCGGCCAGGAGCTGATGACCAACATTAAACTCGACCGCTACGATCAGGTCAGCATGACGCTACTGCTGATCATCGTGGTGGTTTCCGTGCTCGACTATGTGTCGGGCGAGCTGCGCAAGCGCGTGGTGGAGGGGGCAAAATGATAGCGGGCACTCCGGCTTCGGCGGAAACGCTGCGCCAATTGAAACAGCAGCATCCGGCGATCTTCGCGCAGCAGGGGCGCTACCTGCGTACCGTCGGCCTGATCGCGCTGGCAATCGTGCTGTACTACGTGTTCTTCTTCCTGGTCTTCGGCATTACCTGGCCGCAGTTTATCAACGGCTGCCAGCAGCTGGGGCGCTATTTCCTGCGCATGTTCGTCTGGCATGACTTCGTCAACTGGCCGTTCATGTACTACTTCCAGCAGATCGGCATCACCATCGCCATCGTGTTCGCCGGCACTATTACCGCGTCGCTGATCGCGCTGCCACTGTCGTTCTTCGCCGCGCGCAACGTGATGTCGACGCCGTTGCTGCGGCCGATCTCGGTGGTGGTGCGCCGTTTGCTGGACGTGCTGCGCGGCATCGACATGGCGATCTGGGGGCTGATCTTCGTGCGCGCCGTCGGCATGGGGCCGCTGGCCGGGGTGCTGGCGATCGTGATGCAGGACGTCGGGCTGCTGGGCAAACTGTACGCCGAAGGGCATGAGGCGGTGGACAAGTCCCCCAGCCGCGGCCTGACGGCGGTGGGCGCCAACGGGTTGCAGAAGCACCGCTACGGCATCTTCACCCAGTCGTTCCCCACCTTCCTGGCGCTCAGCCTGTACCAGATCGAATCCAACACCCGCTCTGCGGCGGTGCTGGGCTTCGTCGGCGCCGGCGGCATCGGCCTGGTGTACGCGGAGAACATGCGGCTGTGGAACTGGGACGTGGTGATGTTCATCACCCTGATCCTGGTGGTGGTGGTGATGATCATGGATAAGATCTCGTCGTTGCTGCGCAACAAGTACATCATCGGCGAAGACATCCCGCTGTATCAGCAAAAAAGCCAAATCGATTGAGAAACCCCTTGCCGATCCCTATACTGCCGCACATTCAAGGTGTGCGGCCATACCCGTCATACTTGGCGCTGCCTCTTTGTTGGCTGCATTTGCGCGCCCCGGTCACATAGTTATCTATGCTCCGGGGGGCTTACAAATTTGCCGCCGCGATGCAACTCCAATTATTTTGGGTATGGGGCATTTTTTACAATGCGCACGTCCCCGTTAGAACAGATAAGGCAATGCAATCCCATGATGAACAACGACGTGCTGCGCAGCGTGCGCTATATGCTGAGCATTAACAACGCCAAAATGGTCGAGATTATCAAACTGGACGATTTCGAGGTGGCGGTGTCGGCGATGGACGCTTACGTGATCAAAGAAGGCGAGCCGGGCTACGAGAAGTGCCCGGACGAAGTGATGGCGCACTTCCTCAACGGCCTGGTGTTCTTCAAGCGCGGCAAGGACGACAAATTCCCGGCGCCGGCGGTTGAACTGCCGATCACCAACAACCTGGTGCTGAAAAAGCTGCGCGTGGCGTTCGAGCTGAAAGACACCGACATGCACCAGATCTTCACCGCGGTGGACTTCCGCATCTCCAAGCCGGAGCTGAGCGCGCTGTTCCGCAAAGAAGGCACCAAGAACTACCGCCCGTGCGGCGATCAGATGCTGCGCTACTTCCTCAAAGGGCTGGCGCAGCGCGTTCGCGGCGAGTAATTCCCCTCCTTGCGAGGCTAAAGGCGCAATCGCAAGGTTGCGCCTTTTTTATTGCCGCTCTTCCGCCCACCGTTGTTGTGCAGGCCCTCAGCCATCCGCCTTCGGTGGCGGGCGGGCCGGCCGTCCGGTTACTTTTTCATGGTCAATTCAATCCCCCCAACCATGAGGAAAGCAGGATGCCAACCATCACGAAAACCCAATCACTCTACACGTTGACCCGGCCGGTCTGGCTGGATGCCGCAGGCATGAGCAAGGGCATCGATCACGATCGCCAGCACCTGGGCATCATTCTCGCCGCCGGGCAGGTGTTGCGCGTGCGCCAGACCAATGCGGCATTTACCGGCAAGCTCACGCTGCGCTTGCTGAATGACGACAGCAAAACGGAGGCTGAATTCAGCGTCGGCGCGAGCTGGGTCGAGGCCCAGGCCAATGCCGTCTCGGTGCCGTTCATCGATACGCCGTACGGGCAGGGCGAACCGGCGCTGGAGTTCGAGTATCCGGACACGGCGAAAGCGCTGCCGGTTTATCGCCGTGGCGAAAACGAAGCCGCATTCTTCGCCCGCTGGGACGATCGCGACGCCGAGTTTGCGCTGGTCGATGCGGAATACGCGGTGTTGCTGGTGCCGAAAATCAGTAAACCGGCGCTGAAGTCGCTGGGCGAAGCGAAAAACATCGACGGGTTGATCGCCTACTATGACCGCATTTTCACCTTCTACAATGCGCTGACCGGCGTCTCGTTCGAGGCTGAACACGAATCCGATCGCAATGTTCGCAACCGCTACTTTATGAAGGCCGATAAGCACGGTGCCGGCGCCGCGTATTACGGCGGCCGCTGGACGGCGGAAACCAGCAGCTCGGTCAGCAGCTTCTGGCTGACGCCGAAAGACAGCAACTGGGGCAGCCTGCATGAGATCGCGCACGGCTATCAGGGGCACTTTATGGGCGACAAATATTTCTCCACCGGTGAGATGTGGAACAATATTTACGCCGCTTGCTATCAGGACGTGATGCTGGGAGAGCGCAAATACCAGGAAGGGTGGCTGTATAACTACGGCAACGCGGCCGGCGTCGAGAAGAAAATCGTCGATCTGATCGCTCAGGGCACGCCGCTCAACCAGTGGGATCTGCGCTCCAAGCTGTTCTTCGCGATGCTGATGGTCGACAAGGCAGGCAAGAACGCCTTCACGCACTTTAACCAGCAGTATCGCCAAAGCTGCAATACGCCGGGCTTCGTGCCGTCCGAACATGCCTTGTTGGACCTGCTGTCGGCAAGCTTCGCCGCGGCCGGCGAGCAAATCGACGTGACGCCGTTCGTCGAGCTGACCGGCGGCGTGATCACCCAAACGCAGCGCGATCGCAACGCGTTCAGCCACGCCAAGGCGGTGTACCCGCTGTATCAACTGGTGGATGCGCAGAGTTTGCCGGCGGTGCAGGCACAGCTGAAGCTGGATTCCTCCCTGCGCCTGGTCGATTCCTCTCAGCTCAAGGCGAGCGGCCTGAAAGGCGATGTCGCCCTGAGTCTGGATATCGATGACTTTGCGCAGATCTACGGTGAGGATCTTGTCCTGATGGAAGGGGCGCGCTATGCCCACAAGGTCCGTATCGATGCGCCGACCCTGGCCCTGAACGCGTTGCCGATCGGCGTGTACACCCTGCGGTTGCCGACCGGCAAAGACCGCAAATACCGGCCGACGGCGGGTTACCTGACGGTGAAACAGGGGAAAAACGCGGTGACGCTTCGCTTCGAGCGCAAAGCCGCTTCGCCGATCGTTTCGCAGGAGATCGCTCTGCTGGGTTTGGGCGATGCGGTCTTCGCCACCGTGGCCGCCGATCGCGCCAAAGGGGCGGTGGTGATCGACGTGACCAGTACCACGCCGCACGCCTACTTCCCCGGTGAGACCTATGCCCGGCTGACGCTGCGCGATCGGCAGGGTGCGGTGCGCTTCACTAAGGAGATTCAGGGCACTCAGGCTACGTTAAGTCACGACGAGCTGCCGTTTGCCGAGGGCGATGAAATCGAGATTTACCATGTGGAGCCGAGCCGGGTGCGTTTGAATCCGGCGGCGGCCGGTGTCATCGATAGCAAAAACAAAACCAACGTGCTGCGTATCGAAACCAGCGGGTTGAAAAACCCGGCGCTGTCTGGCGATCCCGAACAAGCGCTGCTGGCGCGCCTGGAACAGGCGGCGCAGCGTTTGCGCCGCTTGTTGCCGGCTTACTACGCGCCGTCGTCGTCGTTCAAGGACGATATTTATCTGGCGATCGGCGCCTTTGCCGAGCCGCAGCGCGAGCCATTGTTGGCAACCTATCGGGATTGCCTGCCGGCCGACAATACGCCGCCGGGCGCTAACGTCGGCAATGCGTTTACCGTGGCTGGCAAAGGGATCGGCGATCGCCAGTTTCTGACCTGCGCCGTCGATCTGGTGAAGAAAACCGTGACCGTGACGCTGGCGGCGGGGATTGCTCACCACTACTTTGCCGACAGCTACACCTTCCTCAGCGTGACGGATGCGGACGGCAACACCTTGCTCAGCTACGACGTCATCGGCAGCCAAAATCAACAGGCTAAAACCTGGGTGTTGCCGCTGTCGGGTTACGGCGGTGAGGTGATCCATCTGCGGCATGAGGAGCCGGATAACCGTCTGGCGATCGTCAACGAAATGCAGCACGTGCGGCTGGCGGAGAAGGGCAAGCAACAGACCTACTGCATTACGTCGATCGGTTTGAAACGCATCAACGATTGATCCGCATCGGCTTCCTGGGGCGGCGAGTGTCGTCGCCCCGATTTTTCCTCCTTGTCATCCCGCCATTGCACTCTTTTTGTTCTCCCGTTGCGCGCCGCTGGTGCAGCCCGTTCGCTGTCTCTGTCATAAGTTTTAATTATAATTCATTGAAATCATTAAATTAAAAATTGGCACGCCGGTTGCTCTGTTGAATCCCATCTTGTGTACCAGATGGAATTCAGCCGATGAGCGACCCTGTTGAAGCGTGCGGTTTTACCCTCAGTGAATGGCAGCACCATTATCAAACCCGTCCGGCGGGCGAGCGCCTCGCCTGCGTCAGCGCGACGATCGAAACGCTGATCGCCGGACTGAACCCGGACGATAACGCCTGGCTGTATCTCGCCACGCCGGCGCAGCGCGAGCAGCAGTATCGGCAGCTCGCGCAGTTGCTGGCGGCGGTCGCCGGCGATCTCAGCCGTCTGCCGCTGTTCGGCGTCCCCTTTGCTATCAAAGACAATATCGACGTCGGCGGCTGGCCGACCAGCGCCGCCTGCCCGGCGTTCACCTATCAGGCCGCGGCGGATGCCACCGTGGTCACCAACCTGCGCGCCGCCGGGGCAATCGCCCTCGGTAAAACCAACCTCGACCAGTTCGCTACCGGGTTGGTGGGTACCCGCTCACCTTATGGCGAGGTGGTCAACAGCTTCGACAGCCGCTACGTCAGCGGCGGTTCCAGTTCCGGCTCCGCTTCGGTGGTGGCGCGCGGCCTGGTGCCGTTCGCGCTGGGCACCGACACCGCCGGTTCGGGGCGCGTGCCCGCCGGGTTTAACAACATCGTGGGGCTGAAGCCGACCAAGGGGCGGTTGTCCAACCGCGGCGTGGTGCCGGCCTGCCGGTTGAACGATACGGTGTCGATCTTCGCGCTGACGGTGGCCGACGCCGCACAGGTGGCGGAACTGGCGAGCGGCTTTGACGAAGCAGATCCGTATTCCCGCCCCGATCCGCATACCGCGCCGGCGGATATTCCCGCCGCGCCGCGTTTCGCCATCCCCGCCCAGCTGGAGTTTTTCGGTGACGTTCAGGCCGAGCGGGCGTTTCACCGCGCGCTGGCGCAGCTGCAGGCGGGCGGCGCCACGCTGGAACCCCTCGATTTCGCGCCGTTTCGCACCCTGGCGGAGCAGCTGTATTACGGCCCTTGGGTGGCGGAGCGCACCGTGGCGATTGAGCCGATGCTGGAAGACAGTCCGCAGGCCATCGATCCGGTGGTGCGCGGCATCGTCGGCAACGGCCTGGGCTACAGCGCCTGCGACGCCTACAAGGCGGAATACCTGCGCGCCGAATTGGCGCGGCAAATCGCCCAGCGGCTGGCACCGTTCGACGCGCTGGTGGTGCCGACCGCACCCACTATCCGCACCCTGGCGGAGATGGCGCAGGAGCCGGTGCTGTTCAATTCGCAGTTCGGCACTTACACCAATTTCACCAACCTGGCCGATCTGAGCGCGCTGGCGCTGCCGGGGCCGCTGCGCGAAGACGGTCTGCCGGCGGGCATCACCCTGCTTGCCCCCGCCTGGCATGACCGGGCGCTGGCGGCGTTTGGTCTGCGCTGGCAACGGCAATGCGCCTTACCGCTCGGCGCCGTTGGCCGGGCCTTGCCGCCGCAGCCTGCGCCGGCACCGTCGGCGGGGCACGTGCGCCTGGCAGTAGTGGGCGCTCACCTCAGCGGCATGCCGCTCAACTCCCAGCTGACGCAGCGCGACGCGGTGCGGGTGGAGCAAACCGCTACCGCCCCCTGTTACCGCCTCTACGCGTTGGCCGATACCGAGCCGCCGAAGCCGGGGCTGGCGCGCGTGGCGCAGGGAGCGGCGATCCGTCTTGAGCTGTGGGACATCCCGCTGGCCCGTTTCGGCGAGTTTGTGGCGGAAATCCCGGCGCCCTTGGGTATTGGCACGCTGCTGCTGGCGGACGGCCGGCGGGTGAAGGGGTTTATCTGCGAAGCCTGGGCGCTGGAAGGCGCCACGGATATTACCGAGTTTGGCGGCTGGCGTGACTATCTCGCCAGCGTTAAGGGGGCATGAACATGTTTACTACCGTACTGATCGCTAACCGCGGCGAAATCGCCTGCCGCGCCATTCGCACCCTGAAACGCTTGGGCGTCACCAGCGTGGCGGTCTACTCCGACGCCGACCGCAATGCGCCGCACGTCACCGACGCCGACAGGGCGGTGGCGCTCGGCGGCGACAAGGCCGCCGACAGCTACCTGCGCATCGACAAGATCCTTGCGGCCGCCGCCGCCACCGGCGCGCAGGCGATCTACCCCGGCTACGGTTTTTTGTCCGAGAGCGCCGAGTTTGCCGAAGCCTGCGAGGCGGCGGGCATCGCCTTTATCGGCCCGACGGCGGCGCAGATCCGCGAGTTCGGCCTCAAGCACCGGGCGCGCGAGCTGGCGGCGTTGGCCGGGGTGCCGATGACGCCGGGCACCGGCTTGCTGGAGAGCGTTGAGCAGGCGGTTGCCGCCGCCGCGCGCATCGGCTACCCGGTGATGCTGAAAAGCACCGCCGGCGGTGGCGGCATCGGCCTGACGCGCTGTGACGACGAGGCGGCGCTGCGCGACGCCTACGACAGCGTCAAACGACTGGGAGAGCAGTTCTTCCGCGACGCCGGCGCCTTTATCGAACGCTTCGTCGATCGGGCGCGCCACGTCGAGGTGCAGATTTTCGGCGACGGCCAGGGGCGGGTGGTGGCGCTCGGTGAACGCGACTGCTCGCTGCAGCGCCGCAACCAAAAGGTGGTGGAAGAAACTCCGGCACCGCACCTGCCGGCGGCGACCCGCCAGGCGCTGCATCGGGCGGCGGTGGTGCTGGGCGAATCGGTGAATTACCGCAGCGCCGGCACCGTGGAATTCATTTACGACGCCGCGCGCGACGAGTTTTACTTCCTGGAAGTGAACACCCGCTTACAGGTCGAGCACCCGATCACCGAGATGGTCACCGGCCTGGATCTGATCGAAGGCATGTTGCAGGTGGCGGCGGGCGACGCGCTGGATTGGGCGGCGCTGCACCGCGCGCCGCAGGGCGTGGCGATCGAGGTGCGTCTCTACGCCGAAGATCCGCTGAAAAACTTCCAGCCCAGCCCCGGCGTGCTGACCGAGGTGCATTTCCCCGCCGACGTGCGCCTCGACGGTTGGGTGGCGACCGGTAGCGAAGTCTCGGCGTTTTACGACCCGATGATCGCCAAGCTGATCGTGCACGGCGCTGACCGGGCGCAGGCGTTGGAAAAGCTGCGCGTGGCGCTGGCGGCGACCCGTTTGCACGGCATCGCCACCAACCTCGATTATCTGCGGCAGGTGATCGCCACGCCGCAATTTCAGCACGGCGACGTCTGGACGCGCTTGCTGGACGAGTTGCGTTTCCAGCCGCACTGCCTCGAAGTGCTGCAACCCGGCACCTACAGCAGCGTGCAGGATTATCCCGGCCGCCTCGGCTATTGGGACATCGGCGTGCCGCCGTCCGGTCCGATGGACGACTTCGCGTTCCGGCTGGCCAACCGTATCGTCGGCAACCACCCGGCGGCCGCCGGGCTGGAGTTTACCCTGCAGGGGCCGACGCTGCGCTTTCACTGCGACGCCACCCTCGCACTGACTGGGGCGAACTGCCCGGCCGATCTGGACGGTGAAGCGGTCGCTTACTGGCAACCGATCGCGGTGCGGGCCGGGCAGGTGCTGACGCTGGGGCGCGCCACGCACGGCTGCCGCATCTATCTGGCGGTACGCAACGGCTTCGACGTGCCGGTGTATCTCGGCAGCCGTTCCACCTTCGCACTCGGGCAGTTCGGCGGCCACGCCGGGCGCACCTTGCGCGTGGCGGACATGCTGGCGATCGCTCAACCGGCGCTGGCCGCCAGCACCACGCCGTCGCCGATCGCCGCGCCGCAGGCGATGGACGACAGCCTGATCCCGCACTACGGCGATCAGTGGCACATCGGCGTGCTGTACGGGCCGCACGGCGCGCCGGACTTTTTCACCGCCGAGTCGATAGACGCCTTCTTCGCCACCGACTGGCAGGTGCATTACAACTCTAACCGCCTCGGCGTGCGCCTGTCGGGGCCGAAACCGGAGTGGGCGCGGGAGGACGGCGGCGAGGCCGGTTTGCATCCTTCCAACGTGCACGACTGCGAGTATGCCATCGGCGCGATCAACTTTACCGGCGACTTCCCGGTGATCCTGACCCGCGACGGGCCCAGCCTCGGCGGCTTTGTCTGCCCGGTGACCATCGCCAAGGCCGAGCTGTGGAAGGTCGGGCAGGTGAAACCGGGCGACCGCATCCGTTTCCATCCGATCGGCTTTCGCCAGGCGCAGTCGCTGGAACAGGCGCAGCTTGGCAGCATCGAAGCGCTGGCGGCGGTAAAGGCCATCACCCTGCCGCCGCCGGATCTGGCCCCGGCGGAGACCGTCTCTGCGGCGGTGCTGGCGGCGCTGCCGGCGGCGGAAGGGCGCCCGGCGGTGGCCTATCGCCAGGCGGGGGACGGTTACATTCTGATGGAGTACGGCGACAACGTGCTCGATCTGGCGCTGCGGCTGCGCATCCATCTGCTGATGCAGTCGCTGCGAGAGGAGGCGATAGCGGGCGTAGCGGAGCTGGCGCCGGGCGTGCGTTCGCTGCAAATCCGCTACGACAGCCGGGTGATAAGCCAGGCCGATCTGCTGCAGCGCCTGCTGGCGTGCGAACGGGCGCTGGGGGACGTCAGCCGCCTGAAGGTGCCGACGCGAACCGTCTGGCTGCCGATGGCGTTCGAAGATTCGGCCACCCTGGGCGCGGTGGATCGCTATCAGCAGACGGTGCGCGCCTCGGCGCCCTGGCTGCCGAACAATGTCGATTTCATCCAGCGCATCAACGGCCTGAGCCGACGCGAGCAGGTGCGCGACATTCTGTTCGACGCCAGCTATCTGATCCTCGGGCTGGGAGACGTCTACCTCGGCGCACCCTGCGCGGTGCCGCTCGATCCGCGCCATCGCCTGCTGAGTTCCAAATATAACCCGGCGCGCACCCACACCGCCGAAGGGACGGTCGGCATCGGCGGCATGTACATGTGCATCTACGGCATGGACTCGCCGGGCGGTTACCAGCTGGTGGGGCGCACGCTGCCGATCTGGAACAAATTCCTCAAAAACCCGCAGTTCACCGCCGATGAACCCTGGCTGCTGCGCTTCTTCGATCAGGTGCGCTTCTACCCGGTCAGCGAGCAAGAACTGGACGAGCAGCGCGAAGCGTTCCGTGAAGGGCGCATGCAGGTGCGCATCGAAGAGAGCGAATTCGACTTCGCTGCCTACACCGATTTCCTGGCCGACAACGCCGAGGCGATCGCCGACTTCCAGCATCGCCAGCAGCAGGCGTTCAGCGCCGAAGTGGCGCGCTGGCGCAGCGAGGACGACGAGGCCGAGGCGCAGCTGTTGCCGCCGGTTGAAGAAGACGCGATCGACGGCGATCTGGTCAGCGCCGATCTGAACGGCAGCGTGTGGAAGATCCTGGTGGAGCCGGGGCAGGCGGTGGCGGCCGGGCAGCCGCTGATCGTGGTCGAGGCGATGAAGATGGAATTGGCGGTCACTGCGCCGCGCGCCGGGATCGTCAAACGCATCAGCTGCCGGCAGGGGCGGCCGGTCGGGCCGGGCGACGCCTTGCTGTGGCTGGAAAAAGCGGTTTGAACGGAGGGGCGATGATGCAAATCACCAACGGGGAGCACAAAGCGCGGCCAGAGGGGCTAGCGGAGCGCATTTATCTGCAGCTCAAGGCCGACATCTTCGAGTTTCGCCTGCTGCCGGGCGATCGCTTCAGCGAAAGCGACGTGGCGCAGCGCATGGCGGCCAGCCGCACGCCGGTGCGCCAGGCGCTGTTTCGGCTCGAGCGCGAAGGCTATGTCGAGGTGCTGTTTCGCAGCGGCTGGCAGGTGCGGCCGTTCGATTTTGCCTACTTCGAAGAGCTGTACGACCTGCGCATCGTGCTGGAACAAGAGGCGGTGAAACGGCTGTGCGAATGGCCGGCCGGGGAAACGCCGGCCGCACTGGCGGCGCTGAACCGTTTTTGGACCGAAGCGCCGCGCCTGGCGGACGGCCAGGCAGTGTCGCAGCACGATGAGCAGTTTCATCAGGCGTTGGTGGCCGCGGCAGGCAACGGCGAAATGGCGCGCATTCACCGCGAACTGACCGAAAAGATCCGCATCATTCGCCGGCTGGATTTCACCCAGCAGGCGCGAGTGGACGCCACCTACCGCGAACACGCCGCCATTTTGCAGGCGATCCTGCAGCGGCAAAGCGGGGCGGCGCAAGCGCTGCTCGGCGAGCATATCGTCGTCAGCAAGGCAGAGGTACGAAAAATAACGCTGCACATGTTGCATCAGGCGCGGGCCCAGCAGCCCGCGCGGTCGGCGCAACGATTTTGATTTCACACACATCAGGAGTTTGAACTATGCAACGTCGTCGTTTTATCAAAGCTTTTGCGCTGTCCGCCGCCGCGATCGGCCTGGGCCTGGCCTGGAGCGCGCAGGCTGCCGACACCATCAAGGTCGGCATCCTGAGTTCGCTCTCCGGCACCATGGCGATTTCCGAGACGCCGCTGAAGGATGTGGCGCTGATGACCATCGACGAGATCAACGCCAAAGGCGGGGTGCTTGGCAAAAAGCTGGAGCCGGTGGTGGTGGATCCGGCCTCCAACTGGCCGCTGTTCGCCGAAAAGGCGCGCCAGCTGTTGAGCCAGGATAAGGTGGCGGCGGTGTTCGGCTGCTGGACCTCGGTGTCGCGCAAGTCGGTGCTGCCGGTGTTTGAGGAGCTGAACGGGCTGCTGTTCTACCCGGTGCAATACGAAGGGGAAGAGATGTCGCCGAACGTGTTCTATACCGGCGCGGCGCCGAACCAGCAGGCGATCCCGGCGGTGGAATACCTGCTGAGCGAGGACGGCGGCGGCGCCAAGCGCTTCTTCCTGCTGGGCACCGATTACGTCTATCCGCGCACCACCAACAAGATCCTGCGCGCCTTCCTGCACAGCAAAGGCGTGCAGGACAAGGATATCGAAGAAGTCTACACGCCGTTCGGCTACAGCGATTACCAGACCATCGTCGCCAACATCAAGAAGTTTGCCGCCGGCGGCAACACGGCGGTGATCTCCACCATCAACGGCGACTCCAACGTGCCGTTCTACAAAGAGCTGGCCAACCAGGGCGTCAAGGCCACCGACGTGCCGGTGATCGCCTTCTCGGTCGGCGAGGAAGAGCTGCGCGGCATCGACACCCAACCGCTGGTGGGCAACCTGGCGGCCTGGAACTACTTCGAATCGCTGGATAACCCGACCAACAAGCAGTTTGTCAGCCAGTGGAAAGCCTACGCCAAGGCGCACAACCTGCCGAATTACGCCACCGCGGTGACCAACGATCCGATGGAGGCCACTTACGTCGGTATCCACATGTGGGCGCAGGCGGTGGAAAAGGCCGGCACCACCGACGTCGATAAGGTGCGCGCGGCGATGGCCGGGCAAACCTTCGCCGCGCCGTCGGGCTTCACGCTGACCATGGATCCGACCAACCACCACCTGCACAAGCCGGTGATGATCGGCGAGATCGAGGGCAACGGCCAGTTCAACGTGGTGTGGCAGACCGAAGCGCCGGTGCGCGCACAGCCGTGGAGCCCGTATATCGCCGGCAACGACAAGAAGCCGGATTACCCGGTGAAGGGCGGCAAGTAACGTCACTCAGCGCCGGCGCGGCTCAACGCCCGCCGGCCCAACAGAAGAGGCAGCTGATGCAATCTCCGTTTTTATCCTCTCTGCGCGTCGGGCTGTGGCTGCTGTGCGCCTGGCCCCTGCTGGCGCAGGCCGGGCCGGCCGCTGAGTTTGCGGCGGCCAACCGTGCGCAGCAGGCCAAACTGCTGCAGGCATGGGCGGCCGAGCCGGACGCCGCGCGCCTGCCGCTGCTGCAGGGGCTGCAGCAAGAAACCGTGGCGATCGACGGGGCGAGGCGCGCCTTTATCCGCCAGGGCGATCGCTATCTGCCGCTTGAAGGTGAGGCGGCCCCGGTCGGCGAACCGAAGAAGGTGTGGCTGAACAACCGGCTGCGGATTCTGATCGCCAACGCCTTGTCGGCGCAGCGGCTGGTCAGCGCGGACGCGGCGGTGCGGCTGCAGGCGGCGAGCGCGCTGCAGCGCGAAGCGAACGGCGAGCAGCTACCGCTGTTGGCCCGGCAGCTGGCGCGGGAAACAGACCCGCAGGTCCATCAGGCGCTGAACCTGGCGCTGGCTAACCTGCAGCTGGCCGACGGCAATCCGCAGGTGCGTTTCAATGCGGTGCGGCTGTTGGGCGAATCGGGCGAACCGGAAACCCGCGCGCGGCTGCAAGCGTTGACCGACGCCGCCCATGAGCCGGACGCCGCGGTGCGCGCCGAGGCGCAACGCAGCCTGCAGCGGGTGCAGCATCGCCTGATGATCGGCGATCTGCTCGGCCAGGCGTTCAGCGGCCTGTCGCTCGGTTCGATCCTGCTGCTGGCGGCGCTCGGGCTGGCGATCACCTACGGCCTGCTCGGCGTCATCAATATGGCGCACGGCGAAATGCTGATGCTCGGTGCCTATTCCGCCTACCTGGTGCAGGGGCTGTTTCAGCAGTTTGCGCCGCAGTGGCTGGCACTCTACCCGCTGGCGGCGCTGCCGGTGGCGTTCGCCATCACCGCCGGGATCGGCATGCTGCTTGAGCGCACGGTGATCCGCCATCTGTACGGCCGGCCGCTGGAAACCCTGCTGGCCACCTGGGGCATCAGCCTGGTGCTGATCCAGCTGGTGCGGGTGCTGTTCGGGGCGCAGAACGTCGAGGTCGCCAACCCGGCGTGGCTGTCGGGCGGCGTGCAGCTGCTGCCGAACCTGGTGCTGCCGTGGAACCGCATCGCGGTGATCGCGTTCGTGCTGCTGGTGCTGGCGCTGACCTGGCTGCTGCTGAACAAGACCCGGCTCGGCATGAACGTGCGCGCGGTGACGCAAAACCGCGCGATGGCGGCCTGCTGCGGCGTGCCCACCGGGCGGGTGGACATGCTAGCCTTCGGGCTGGGATCCGGCATCGCCGGGCTCGGCGGGGTAGCGCTGTCGCAGTTGGGCAACGTCGGGCCGGAGCTGGGGCAAGGCTACATCATCGATTCGTTCCTGGTGGTAGTGCTCGGCGGCGTCGGCCAGCTGGCGGGGACGGTGGCGGCGGCCTTCGGCCTCGGCATCGTCAACAAGATCCTCGAGCCGCAGATCGGCGCCGTGTTGGGCAAGATCCTGATCCTGGTGCTGATCGTTCTGTTTATTCAAAAGCGCCCGCAGGGGCTGTTCGCCCTCAAGGGCAGGGTGATTGACTGATGAGCCAACCATTGACCGTAACCGGCGTGCAGAAAGCGCCCCGGCTGGCGTTGAGCATCGGCGTGCTGGCGTTGCTGGCGCTGCTGGTGATGCCGTTCATGACGCTGTTACCGGCGGATCATCCGCTGGCGGTGTCCACCTATACTCTGACGCTGGCGGGCAAGATCCTGTGCTACGCGGTGGTGGCGGTGGCGCTCGATCTGGTGTGGGGCTATGCCGGGCTGCTGTCGCTCGGCCACGGGCTGTTCTTCGCGCTCGGCGGCTACGCCATGGGCATGTACCTGATGCGGCAGGCGGCGGGCGACGGGCTGCCGGCGTTTATGGCGTTCCTCTCCTGGAATGAGCTGCCGTGGTTCTGGAGCGGCACCCAGCATTTCGCCTGGGCGCTGTGCCTGATCGTGCTGGTGCCGGGCCTGCTGGCCTTCCTGTTCGGTTACTTCGCCTTCCGCTCGAAAATCAAAGGGGTGTATTTCTCGATCATGACCCAGGCGCTGACCTATGCCGGCATGCTGCTGTTCTTTCGCAACGAGACCGGCTTCGGCGGCAATAACGGCTTTACCGGTTTCACCACGCTGCTCGGTTTTCCCATCACCGCCCCCGGCACGCGGGTGGTGCTGTTTCTGGCGACGGTGCTGCTGCTGGCCGCCAGCCTGGCCATCGGCTTTGCCCTGGCGCGCAGCAAGTTCGGCCGGGTGCTGACCGCGGTGCGCGATGCGGAAAACCGGCTGACCTTCTGCGGCTACGATCCAAAGGGCTTCAAGCTGTTCGTCTGGACGTTGTCGGCGGTGCTGTGCGGGCTGGCCGGCGCGCTCTATGTGCCGCAGGTCGGCATCATCAACCCCGGCGAAATGTCGCCGACCAACTCGATCGAGGCCGCCATCTGGGTGGCGCTCGGCGGGCGCGGCACGCTGGTGGGGCCGCTGCTCGGCGCCGGCATTGTCAACGGCGCCAAGAGCTGGTTCACCATGGCCATTCCCGAATACTGGCAGTTCTTCCTCGGCCTGATGTTTATCGTCGTCACGCTGTTTCTGCCCAAAGGGGTGATCGGCCTGCTGCGCCGGAGGAAAACCTCATGAAAGCGATGCAAGTGACCGACGAGCTGTTTACCCATCCGCTGCCGGCGGATAAATACCGGCAGCAAACCGATCCGGTGCTGCAGCTCGATAACGTCAACGTCAGCTTCGACGGTTTTCGCGCGCTGACCGATCTGTCGCTGCGCATTGGCGTCGGCGAATTGCGCTGCGTGATTGGCCCTAACGGCGCCGGCAAGACCACGTTGATGGATGTGATCACCGGCAAGACCCGGCCGGACAGTGGCAGGGTGTTTTACGATCAGAGCGTCGATCTGGCCCGGCTGGCGCCGATGCAGATCGCCCACGCCGGCATCGGCCGCAAGTTTCAAAAACCGACGGTGTTCGAGGCGCTGACGGTGTTCGAAAATCTGGAGATCGCGCAGAAAACCCGCAAATCGGTGTGGGCCTGCCTGCGCGCCCGCCTGAGCAGCGAACAGCGCGACCGCATCGACGAGATGCTGAAGACCCTGCGGCTGGGGCATGAACGCCACCGGCCCGCTGGGTTGTTGTCCCACGGGCAGAAACAGTTTCTCGAGATCGGCATGCTGCTGGTGCAGGAGCCGCACCTGCTGCTGCTCGACGAACCGGCGGCCGGCATGACCGACGCCGAAACCGACTACACCGCCGAACTGTTTCGCGAGCTGGCGGGCAAGCATTCGCTGATGGTGGTGGAACACGATATGGGGTTTGTGGAAACCATCGCCGATTGCGTGACGGTGCTGCACCAGGGGCAGGTGCTGGCGGAAGGCTCGCTGGCGCAGGTGCAGGCCGATGAACGGGTGATTGAGGTATATCTGGGGCGCTGAGGAGGCGTAACGATGCTGCAGGTAGAGGAATTGAATCAGTATTACGGCGGCAGCCACATTCTGCGCGGCCTGTCGTTCGAGGCGCGCATCGGCGAGGTGACTTGCCTGCTGGGGCGCAACGGCGTGGGTAAGACCACGCTGCTGAAATGCCTGATGGGGCTGGTCCCGGCGCGCAGCGGCAGCGTCCGTTGGCAGGGCGAAACCATCACCGGTAAAAAACCGCATCAGCGGGTGCAGGCGGGCATCGCCTATGTGCCGCAGGGGCGGGAGATTTTCCCGCGCCTGACGGTGGAGGAAAATCTGCTTATGGGGCTGGCGCGCTTTTCCGGCGCCGCCGCGCGCGCGGTGCCGGATCCGATCTATGACTTGTTTCCGGTGCTGCGGCAAATGAAGGATCGGCGCGGCGGCGATCTCTCCGGCGGGCAACAGCAGCAGCTGGCGATCGGCCGTGCGCTGGCCTGCCGGCCGCAGCTGTTGATCCTCGACGAGCCGACGGAAGGGATCCAGCCTTCGGTGATCAAGGAGATCGGCGCGGTGATCAAGCAGCTGGCGGCGAAGGGCGATATGGCGATCCTGCTGGTGGAACAGTTCTATGACTTTGCCGCCGATCTGGCGGACAGCTATCTGGTGATGTCGCGCGGCAGCATCGTGCAGCGCGGCGCCGGCAGCGCCATGGAACAGGACGGCGTACGCGGGCTGGTGGCGATTTGACGTTGAATCAGCTGAAAAAGGATTGGCTGAGCGGATCTCGTGAATGATGCAGCACTCTGATGATATTCACCTCCTGCATCTGCTGTCGAAAATAAATCAGGTGGTTGGCGACGGGCAATACCCATAGGCCGGGGCCGATCGCAGCGATGTTTCTGCCGAATTGGTGGTGGCTAAGGTTATCGAAAGCCTGATGAAGGTGGCGCAGATAATCTTCGGCCACCGGTAAGCCGAAGTGCGCCAACCCGTAAAAATAGATCTCTTCCATATCATCCAAGGCTTTTGGACGAACGGTTACTTTCCTGCGCATCCTTTTGCTTTGCCCCGTATTCTTTCCATGAACACATCACGATCCCATTCGACGGCTTCGCCGCTGTTCTCTCCTTCGGCAATCAGGCGCCTAAGCTCTTCCAGTTTTGAGGCGGCGGTACGTTCGCGCAAAGTGCGCACGGATTCGCGGATGACTTCGCTGGGCGTGCGGTAATCGCCGCTGGCCACCAGGCCTTCGACGAAACTACGCAGTTCGTCACCCAGATCTACCGTTAATGTTCTGCCCATTGTTCCCCCTCACTTTCGGCTATGCTGCGTCATTGTAAGATTAGTTCTTACATAGTGCACGTCAAACTCTCAGGATCTCGACTGCGGTACCGCTATGAGGGCGGAGCCGCAAGTTTATTAATTAAGGATAACCAATGAACGAAATCACTGTGTCACGCTTCGGTTGCATCGTCCTGTCCCTGTTTCCGGCCCTGTGGGGGCTGTTCAGCCTGTTGAACAATACGGCGGATTTCGCCGGCACCGCGCGCAATGCGGTGGGCCCGCTGCTCGCCATGCAGGATACCTATCAGACGCCGGGGTTGATGTGGCGCGCGATCAGCGCCGACTGGGCCTGCATGTTGGGGTTGGCTGTCATCACCACGCTGGAAACGCTGGCCGGCCTATTCGCGGCCGCAGGCGTGGTGCTGATGATCGGGCGATGGAAAGGCCCTTACGCCGCCTTCGCCAAGGGTAAAGCCTGGGCGATGCTGGGGGCGATTTGCGCCATTGCGGTGTGGGGCGTCGGCTTTATGGTGGTCGCCGGCGACTGGTTTATGGCCTGGCAGGCCAAGAAGGATCCGCTGGCGGTGCAGCTGGGGGCGCTGATCTACCTGGCGCCTAATGCGTTTACCTTGCTGTTCCTGATGCTGCAGCGGGAGCCGCGCTAAACGACGGCGGAGCGGGGCGCGGTTACAGCGCCTTGCTCATCGCCCAAAGTTCGATGGCACCCTGTTCGCTGGTGTATTGGGCCTCGCCGCATACGGCCAGGCCTTGCCGCTGATAAAAGCGCTGGGCGTCGGCGTTCTGTTTCAGCACTTCCAGCCACAGCAGGGGCTGCCGGCGTTCGACGGCCCGCCGCTGCACCTGTTCGAAAAATTGTCGGCCGAAACCGCGCCCGGCGTAATCCGGCAGGAAGTAGATCTTTTGCAGTTCGGCGCCGCGCCGTTGGGTGGCGGCGAGCAGGCTGTTGAAGTTCACCCGCGCATAGCCGACCAGGGCGTCATCCTCATAGGCCAACAGCCAGCACACGTCGGGATCGCGCAGCGTCTGTTCCAGTGCGGAGACGGAAAAATCCTCGGCCAGAAAGGCCTCCAGCTCGTGCGGGTAGCGCCACAGCTCACCGAAGTGCGCCTGATAGGTGCGGATGCCGATATCGCGCACCTGGGTTAAATCTTCCAGTAATGCCTGACGGACGGTGAACATGAATGAACCTCATCGAAGCGGGAACCGATGAGTATAGCGGGTTAATTTTCAAGATGTCGCGGCGTTTCGCGGCGAAAGCCCAGGCCGATGATGCGGCCGAACAGGCGCGGCAGCCAGCGGCTGTTGCCGACGCGGGCGATCAGGCGCGAGCCGCCCGCTGCGCGGCGTTCGCCCGGCTTGCGTTGGCTCATTTTGATCTGCAAAAACTGGATGGCCCGGGTGGGCAATTCGCGCCGGCGCTGCACGCTCAGCAAATGCTTCAGCTGCAACCGATGCTGGCGCAGCGGCGGGATCAGAGCATTGGCGGTGGCCACCGCGTCCTGAATCGCCAGATTGACGCCCACGCCGCCGATCGGCGACATGGCGTGCGCGGCGTCGCCGATGCACAGCACCCCCGGCTTGGCCCAGCGATCCAGACGATCGATACGGATGCTCAGCAGTTTCACCTGATCCCACTCGACGATCTCCTGCAGGCGATCGTCCTGGAATGGCGCTACGTCGGCGAGGTGCAGCAAGAATTTCTCCAGGCCGCTGCGGCGGATCGCGTCGAAGCGGCCTTTATCGATCGAGTAGCCGCACTGCCAGTAGTCGCCGCGATCGATCATGATGAAGTTCTGCTTCGGCCCGGTGTGGCCCATCGACCAGGCCGGATCGCCCGGCTGTTTGCTGAGCTTCATCCACAGCACGTCGCGCGGGGCGCCGAAGGAGCGGCTGCTGAGCGCCGCCTGCTCGCGCACCACCGAGTTGCGGCCGTCGGTGCCGATCACCAGCTGGCTGCGCACGCGGATCGGGCCTTCCGGCGTGTCGGCCAGCACGCCGCATACCTGGCCGCGGTCGTACAGCAGTTGATGAACCTGCGTCGAGGTGAGCAGCCTGAAATGAGGGAAGGCGGCGGCCTGCTGCGCCAAAAAGTTGAGGAACTCCCACTGCGGCATAAAGGCGATAAATTTGCAGTGCGTCGGCAGGCGGCTGAAATCCGCCAGCTTGATGTCGCGTCCGGCGACTTCGGCGTGCAGAGACTCTGCGCGCTGGTGCGGCAGCGTCAGCAGTTCATCGAGCAGGCCCAGCTGGTGCATGACTTCCAGCGTCGACGGGTGAATGGTGTCGCCGCGAAAATCGCGCAGGAAGTCGGCGTGCTTTTCCAGCACCGTCACGTTGATCCCCGCCCGCGCCAGCAGATAGCCGAGCATCAGCCCGGCGGGGCCGCCCCCTACGATGCAGCAGGCGGTAGCGTAAGGTGTGATCGGTGATGATGGCATGGCGGTTGACCCCGGAGAGCGGCCCGCATCCCGCGAACCGCAAATGAATGTTCAATATTGATAATGATTATCAATATCAAGTTTGACTGTCAACCCGCGGTGTAGTGTGGTCAAAGGGGGCGGACAGATGGCCGACGCGGAACAGCTGGCCGTTTTGCGGCTGTGCCTGCGGCGGTTCACGCCAGACATCCAGCCGCACTAATCGCCATTCGGCGGGATCGAACGCCACGATGGAGGCCAGCGCGCCGGGCGCCACCTGCTGCTGCCGGCGCAGCGCAGGCAGATCGCTGTAGGGGATGATGGCCCGTTCCTGGCAGGTCGCCCAGGCGGCCTCGGCCAGATGAGGACGATCGAAATACGTCAGCCACGGCAGCCAATGATTGACGCGCGGCCAGCCGAACGCCTGGCTGAGCCCCCTGAAACCTTCGCCGGTCAGGAAGTCGCTCATGCCGGCGCTGCTGTTCCACAGGTAGAAGGGGGCGTAGAGGTTTTCGGCGCTGCCTTCGCTGCGCTGCGCGTACAGATAGGCTTTGACGATCAGCTGTGGGCAGGCGTCGAGCCGGTGGCCGAAATCGGCGATGCGACGGCGGACAATCGCCATATCGTAATCGGCGGGCAGGGTGAAGCGGTATTGCATCGCGAGCATAAGATTCTCCTGAAAGACATTGACCCTGACAGCGTGACACGCCATCTTTATCAGTAAAATCGGTATTATTTTGATTGATGGTTCATAAAATCAGGATGGTTAGCATGGGGCGAATAACGTTCGATCTCGAGGATTTACGCAGCTTCGTCACCGGCGTCGAGCTGGGCAGCTTCGCCAAAGCGGCCGAACGGCTGGGGCGCTCGACGTCGGCGGTCAGCGCCCACCTGAAAAAACTGGAACAGCAGGTCGGCGCACCGATCCTGCGTAAAGCCGGGCGCGGCATGGTGATGACCGAAGCGGGGGAAACCCTGCTCGGCTACGCGCGCCGTCTGCTGGAGCTCAATGACGAAGCCGCCGCCGCGGTGCGCGGGCTGGATTTGCAGGGCACGGTGCGGCTGGGGCTGCAGGAGGATTTCGGCGAGACGTTTCTGCCGCAGGTATTGGGCAGCTTCGCGCGCGCCAACCCGAAGGTGCGCATTGAGGCGCGCATCGCACGCAATGCCGAGCTGATCGATTGGGTGCTGAAAGGCCAGCTGGATCTGTCGCTGGCGTGGGATGGCGGCCTGAGCACGCCGTTTCATCAGGCGCTGGGGCAGCGGCAGTTGCACTGGATCGCTTCGCCCGGCTTCGCGTTGGCGACCTGGCGGGAAGGGGATGAGCCGCTGCCGTTGGTGATGTTCGACGCACCCTGCCTGATGCGCAGCGCGGCGACGCAGGCGCTGGATCGCGCCGGCATTCCCTGGCGCATCGCTTTTACCAGCCGCAGCCTGAACGGCGTGTGGGCGGCGGTGAGCGCCGGATTGGGCGTTACGGTGCGGGCCGCGGCCGGTTTGCCGCACGGTCTGGCGCCGCTGGCCCCCGATCTGCTGCCCGCCCTCGGCCAACTCGGCGTGGTGCTGCACCGCGCCGAGGATCAGCCTTCCGCCGCCGTACAGCGGCTGGCGCAGATCGTGGTCGAGCGGATCGAAACCTAATCTTTGGCGATAGGCTGCTTGCCGCTCAGCTGGCCCCATTCGCTCCAGGCACCGTCATACAGCGTGACCTGCGGTGCGCCGAGCGACAGCAGGCCGAACGCCAGCACCGCCGCCGTCACGCCGGAGCCGCAGCTGGTGATGATCGGGCCGTTGATGTCCACGCCCTTGTCGCTGAAGGTTTGGCGCAGCGCTTCCAACGATTTGAAGCGGCCGTTCTCCAGCAGCTCGCCGTACGGAATGTTGATGCTGCCGGGAATATGGCCGCGGTGCAGGCCGGGGCGCGGCTCAGGCGCTTCGGCATAGAAACGCGGCGCGGCGCGCGCGTCGAGAATTTGCACCGGCGTGCCTAATGCCTGCTCCACTTGCTGCATATCCACTACCGCTTCGGCGTTGAATCGGGCGTTGAACGTCTGCGGCGCAGGCTGCGCCGAACCGGTTTCCAGCGCCTGTCCCAGCGCGGTCCAGCCGTTCAGCCCTTCGTCCAGCACGTAAACGCGGTGGGCGCCGAAATTGTGGAAGGTCCACCAGCCGCGCGGCGCGGAGAACTGGTTGCCTTCATCGTAAATCACCAGGGTATCGCGTTCGCTGATGCCCAGCTTGCCCGCCGCCGCGCCGAATTCCGCCGCCGTCGGCAGCATGTGCGGCAACGCGGTGTTTTTGTCCGCCACCTCGTCGATATCGAAATAGACTGCGCCCGGAATATGGCCGCGTTCGAATTCGGCAAGCATATCTTTCTTCGGCGTCAACCCTGCCGGCGACATCCGGACGTCGATCACCACCAGATTTTCATCGTTGATATGTTGTGCAAGCCATTGGGGGGTCACCAGAAACGGAGAGTTCATCGTCATTGTTCGCCTGTTGTGAAAACGGATTTTCACTATACACCAGGCCGCGCGGGGATGAAGTATGATGTTCAGTCAAAGGGGCTTGGCGGGGAGCAGAGAAAACATGACGGATCGGGCGTTTGACGGGGCCAAGATCGCGCTGCTGTGCGGCGGCCGGTTGCTGGTTTATCAACGGGACGACAAGCCGGGCATTCCCTGGCCCGGCATGTGGGATCTGCCCGGCGGCGGGCGGGAAAACGGCGAAACGCCGCTGCAGTGCGTGCAGCGGGAAACGCAGGAGGAGTTCGGTGTGGCGATCGCCGAATGCCAGGTGACCTGGCGGCGGCGTTACGACGGCATTCTGCCCGGCTACCCGCCGACCTGGTTTATGGCCGGCGAGATTGCCCCGGTGCAGATCGCCGCCATACGCTTCGGCGATGAAGGCCAGCGCTGGCGGATGATGCCGGTGGAACGGTTCATTCACCATCCGCAGGGTATCGAGCATCTGCGCCGCCGGGTGGCGGAGTTTTTGCTTCAGTCCGTCTGAGGTTGCCGGCCACCTTCCACTCGTGCAATCAATGCCGGCAGTTGTCGATCGGAGAAAACTTCAATGCCGTGCTGGCGCAGCAGCTCGGCGGTGACGCCGCTGCCGGGTTTGGTATGGCCACTGAAGGCGCCGTCGTAGATCAGCTGGCTGCCGCAGGAAGGACTGCCGTCGGTCAACAAGGCGAAGCGGCAACCGTGGTGGCGAGCCGTGTCCAGCGCCAGCTGAGCGCCAAGCAGATAGTGTGCCGTGACGTCGCCGCCGCTGGATTCTCTCACCCGAGCTTGCTGTACGAGCACTGCGGCGCCATCGCCGCCAGGGGTGATTTCCGCCGAAGGGCGGGGCGTGGAAAAACCGGCGGCCAGTTCCGGGCAGCAAACGATCAGCCGGCCTTCTTGCCGCCAGCGTTGCAGCGTGGCGTCTAGCAAAGGTTTGTCGGAGCCGTTGTAACGAACTTTGAAACCGGCCAGGCAGGCGCTGATAAGGATTTTGGGCGACATGTCGTGTGTCTCGGGTGCAGTGGCGGAAACGCGGGCACCGGCGGCCCGCGCGCGCGGCTATAACATAGCAGGATCTTCAGCCTGATGGCAGCGCCGATCTTCGCCGCCTGCGGCAAGACTTAGTCCGTTGGCGTCAGCACGTCGCTCGGCATCAGCCGCTGGATGGTGGCGCCGACCCGCTGTACCGCCTGTTCTATCTCGGCCGTCAGCGCCGGCGCGTAGTTGATGCGCAGGCAGTTGCGGTATTTGCCGGCGGCGGAAAAAATGCTGCCGACGGCGATCTGTACGCCTTGCTGTTCGAGATGGCGGTTCAGCCGCAGGGTATCGAACGCCTCGTCCAGTTCGATCCACAGCATAAAACCGCCGCGCGGCCGGCTGACGCGGGTGCCGGCCGGGAAATATTTCAGGATCCAATCGGTCATCCGATCGCGGTTCTGCTGGTAGCGGGCACGCATGCGCCGCAGGTGCTGCAAATAGTGCCCGCCGCGAATGAATTCGGCGATCGCCAGCTGTGGCTGGGTGGCGGTGGCGCCGGAGCCGATGAACTTCATGTGCAGCACGCGCTCCAGGTAGCGGCCGGGGGCGATCCAGCCTACGCGCAGCCCCGGCGCCAGCGTTTTGGAAAACGAGCTGCACAGCAGCACGCGGCCGTCTTCGTCGAACGATTTGATGGTGCGCGGCCGCGGGTAGTGATAGGCGATGTCGCCGTAGACATCGTCTTCGATAATCGCCGCGTCGTGGCGCTGCGCCAGCGTCAGCAGCCGCTGTTTATGGGCGTCGGGCATGATGTAGCCCAGCGGATTGTTGCAGTTGGGCGTCAGTAGGATGGCCTTGACCGGCCACTGTTCCAGCGCCATCTCCAGCGCCGCCAGGCTGACGCCGGTAAGCGGGTCGGTAGGGATTTCCAACGCCTTGATACCCAGGCCCTTCAGCGTCTGCATGGTGCCGTGGAAACAGGGGGAATCGACCGCCACGATGTCGCCGGGTTGGCAAACGGCGCGCAGCCCGGCGGAGATCGCTTCCTGGCAGCCGGTGGTGATTAGCAGCTGATCGGCGCCAATTCGGCAGCCGGAATCCAGCAGCAGGCGGGCAACCTGCTCGCGCAACGCCGCCACGCCCTGAATGCTGTCGTAATACAGGCTGCGCAGGTCGCCGTGGCGGGCAGCGTTGCGCAGGGCGACGATCAGCGGTTTCATCGTCGGTTCGGCGATATCCGGCATGCCGCGCCCCAGCTGGATCAGGCCCTCGCGCGGCCGGCTACGCACCAGCTCCAGCACCTGTTCCCATTGCGAAATGTCCACCGGCCGCTGCACCGGCGCCGTCATGGCGGGCAGTTCGGCCTGCATACGGCGCGCATGCACGAAGTAGCCCGATTTCGGCCGCGCCTCTACCAGGCGCTGTTCCTCCAACAAACGGTAGGCTTGCTGCACCGTGCTGATGCTGACGCCGTGCTCCTGGCTCAGCGTGCGCACCGAAGGCAGGCGATGGCCGGCCGGATACAACCCTTGCTGAATGCGTTGGCTGAGAATGGCGGCCAGGGTGGCGTAGCGTGTCATACAGAGGCCTCTCGTCGGGGTAATGGATTAAAAAAACCGGTACAGATGCCTTAAAAGTAAACCATTCAGCGGATTTTTTGGCGCAACTGTATGAAAAAAATAGCGCCAGTGTGAATCTGTATTGTTCTTCTCCCGGCGAGCATGATGAATGCAACGCGAAAACATCAGGGAGAATAACAAGATGACTCTGTTTGATGGTGCGCCGACGCGGCGCCGGGCTGGTGGGCCACGCTGGCATCTGTATCTGCAACGTTACCGCACGCGCCGCTCGCTGTTGTTGCTGGACGACAGGCAGCTGGCGGATATCGGCCTGACGCGGGCACAGGCGCGGCAGGAAGGCGGCAAACCGTTTTGGCTGGAATAAGGAAAACCGATGCTGAGAGTTTTGGGCAAGGCTTCATCGATAAACGTGCGCAAGGTGTTATGGACCAGCCAGGAGCTGGGGCTGCCGTTGGTACGGGAGGACTGGGGCAGCGGCTTTCGCTCTACGCAGGAGCCGGCATTTCTGGCGCTGAACCCCAACGGCCTGGTGCCGGTGCTGATCGACGGCGAGCGGGTGCTGTGGGAGTCGAACACCATCTGCCGCTATCTTGCTGGGCGGGAAGGGCGCCGCGATCTGCTGCCGCAGGAACCCGGCGCGCGCGCGGCGGTGGAAATGTGGATGGACTGGCAGGCCACCGATCTGAACGGCGCCTGGCGCTATGTGTTCATGTCGCGGGTGCGTGGGCATGCGGATTATCAGGATGCCGCCGGCCTGGCCGCCGCCGAACGCGAGTGGAACCGGCTGATGGGGTTGCTGGATAGGCATTTGGCGCAGCACGGCCCTTATGCCGCCGGTGCCACCTTCACGCTGGCGGACGTGGTGCTGGGGCTGTCGCTGAATCGCTGGCTGATGACGCCGTTCGAACGGCCGGATTATGCGGCGCTGGCGGCCTATCAACAGTGTTTGCTGCAACGCCCTGGCTACGTGCAGCACGGCGCCAACGGTTTAGCGTGATATGAAATAAACGATTCATTTTTCCTGATCCGGATACGGCAACGCCGCGTCCGGATTTCCTCGTTGCATCATCCCGTCAACGTTTCATGAACGGCATCACGAATCTGAATTTTATTTTCCCGTGCGCTTGTTATTGAAATTTATATTCCATATAAACCCGTTATCAGACGGCGCGTTTCATTGAGCGGCGCCTTGTTATACGCAGGATTTCGATCACGGGAGAAAATGATGAAACAGGTACGCGTTGGGTTAATCGGCACCGGTTATATCGGGCGTTGTCACGCTATCGCCTATGCGCAGGCCGCCACGGTCTTTCCTCTGAAAGGGGAGCTGGTGCTGGAGATGCTGGCGGAAGTGACGCCCGAGCTGGCGGCGCAGCGCGCCGGCGAGTTCGGTTTTGCGCGTTCGACCGGCGATTGGCGCCAACTGGTGGCCGACCCGGCGATCGACGTGGTGGACATCTGCGCCCCCAACTTCTTGCACAAAGAGATGGCGCTGGAGGCGATCCGCCACGGCAAGCACGTGTATTCGGAAAAGCCGCTGGCGCTGGACGCCGCCGACGCGGCGGAGATGGTGCAGGCCGCCCGCGCCAAGGGCGTGAAAACGCTGGTTGGTTTCAACTACATGAAGAACCCAACCAGCCAGCTGGCGCGTGAGATCATCGCCAATGGCGAAATCGGCGAGGTGGTGCATTTTTACGGCACCCACAATGAGGATTATCTGGCCGACCCGCGTACGCCGATAGACTGGCACTGCCGCCGCGCCAGCGCCGGGCTGGGCGCGCTGGGGGATCTGGCGGCGCACATCGTCAATATGGCGCACTACCTGGTGGGCGATATCGTGGCGGTTTCCGGCGATATGCAGACCGTGATCACGCAGCGCCCGGACCCACAAGATCCGGCGCGCCTGCACCCGGTGGAAAACGAAGATCAGGCCAGCGCGCTGCTGCGTTTTGCCGGCGGCGCGATGGGCACTATCGAAACCTCGCGCATCGCCTGCGGGCGCAAGATGGGGCTGACCTATGTGGTCACCGGCACCAAAGGCACGCTGAGCTATACCCAGGAGCGGATGGCGGAGCTGAAGCTGTATCGGCACGATGAACCGGCGGAGCGGCAGGGGTTCAAAACGCTGCTGGTGGGGCCGAAACACCCGGACTACGCGGCGTTCTGCATCAGCGCCGGGCACGGCATCGGCTTTAACGATCAGAAGACGGTGGAGATCCGCGATCTGGTCAACGGCATCGCCGCGGGCGACCGCATGTGGCCGGACTTTGAAGAGGGCTGGAAGGTGTCCTGCGTGCTGGACGCGATAGCCGCCTCCGCCGAACAGCGGCGCTGGCTGGATATCAACCGCGATTGAAAATGAAATGGCGCTCTCCGGTGGACAGCGCCATTAATTTATTATGCTGATAACTTAACAGCTTATTAAGTTAGTTGCCTAATAAGATGTGGGCCTGGCAACTTAGAACGAGAAGCACGAACAGCCGAACGCGCCCCAGAAGGCGTTCTCATCCGACACCGGGATGCTGGAGCGGCGCGCGATGTCATGCTGGTGCGCATGCACGCCGCACGGGCCGCAGCATTGGTGCGCCTGGCTCAGTACGCCGACTCTGGCCGCCGCCGACGGCGGCGCGGAGCGGTAGTGGCCCGGCACCTGGGTGACCGGCGACCACTCCGGCAGTACCGGCAGCGGCGGCGGCGCCAGCGGCGAGAAGCTGCCGGCGGCGTAGACCACCTTGCCATCCACCACCGTCATCACCGACTCGATGCCTTTGATCTGCTCTTCCGGCACGCTGAAGTAGTCTTGCGACAGCACCGCCAAATCCGCCAGTTGGCCGACCTTGATCTGCCCCTTCTTGCCCTGTTCGGTGGAGAACCAGGCGCTGCCCTGCGTCCACAGCATCAGCGCCGTTTCGCGATCCAGCCGGGCGTTGTCGTCGTACATCGCCATGCCGCCGACGGTACGGCCGGAAACCAGCCAGTACAGCGCCGTCCACGGGTTGTAGCTGGCGACGCGGGTGGCGTCGGTGCCCAGCCCAACCGGCAGTTCAGCCGCCAGCATTTTCGCCACCGGCGGCGTGTGTTTGGTGGCTTCGATGCCGTAGCGGTCGGCGAAATACTCGCCCTGGAACGCCATGCGATGCTGCACCGCAATGCCGCCGCCCAGCGCCTTGACCCGCTCGATGTTGCGTTCGGTAATGGTCTCGGCATGGTCGAACAACCAGTGCAGCCCGTTGAACGGAATGTCGCGGTTCACCTTCTCGAACACGTCCAGCATGCGGCTGATGGACTCGTTATAGGTGGCGTGCAGGCGGAACGGCCAGCGGTGTTCGACCAGATGGCGCACCACTCGCTCCAGCTCGTCTTCGGTGCCTGGCGGCAGGTCCGGGCGCGGCTGCAGGAAGTCTTCGAAGTCAGCGGCGGAAAACACCAGCATCTCGCCGGCGCCGTTGTGGCGATAGAAGTCGGTACCCTGGCCCGGCTTGAGCATGTCGGTCCACAGCTCGAAATCTTCCAGCTCTTGCTTCGGCCGCTGGGTGAACAGGTTATAGGCGATGCGGATGGTCAGCTGCTTTTTCTCGTGCAGCTCGGCGATCACCTGATAATCCTCCGGGTAGTTCTGGAAGCCGCCGCCGGCGTCGATGGCGCTGGTGAGGCCCAGTCGGTTCAGCTCACGCATAAACTGGCGGGTGGAGTTGATCTGCTGTTCCAGCGGCAGCTTCGGCCCTTTTGCCAGCGTGGCGTACAGGATCATGGCGTTGGGTTTGGCGATCAGCATGCCGGTCGGGTTGCCGTTGGCGTCGCGCTGGATCTCGCCACCCGGCGGGTTCGGCGTGTCTTTGGTGTAGCCGACCACCTTCAGCGCCGCGCGGTTGAGCAGCGCGCGATCGTAGAGGTGCAGAATAAACACCGGCGTGTCCGGCGCCGCCTGGTTGATCTCGTCCAGCGTCGGCATGCGGCGCTCGGCGAACTGGAACTCGGTCCAGCCGCCGACCACCCGCACCCACTGCGGGCTCGGGGTGCGCAGCGCCTGCTCTTTCAACATGCGCAGGGCGTCGGCCAGCGAAGGTACGCCTTCCCAGCGCAGCTCCAGGTTGTAGTTCAGGCCGCCGCGGATCAGGTGCAGGTGCGAATCATTCAGGCCCGGAATGGCGGTGTGGCCGTGCAGATCGATCACCTGGGTTTCCGGCCCGGCGTGCTGCATGACTTCGCTTTCGCTGCCGACCGCCAGAAATTTGCCGTCGCGGATGGCGACCGCCTGCGCGGTGGGGTGTTGACGATCGACGGTGTGAAACTTGCCGTTGGTGATGATCAATGAAGCGTGGTGGTTCATAACATTCTCCCGGCGAACCGCCTAGCGGCGGGTCAGCCATTGATGAAAAACGCGAGTCACGATAGGCATCCACAGGTACACCACCAGGGCGACCACGGTGGCGTCATTGAGAAAATGGCCGAGCAGCGTGCCGTCCAACTGCGGCAGCACCTGCCCCCAAAACCAGGGCACCAGATTGGTGGAAGGGAAAATCACCAGTAGGGTGATGATGAACTGCTTCCACTGGGGAGGCTGGCTCACGCTGGGGCTGGGCGGGGTAAACCAGAACTCCGCGCCGGGGCGGATCTCGATATGGTCGCTCTCCAGCAACAGCGGGGTGACTTCTTCGATGTATTGCTTGCGCAGCGGTGAGTGGATCCAGCGGTACAGGTTGTCGAGGTTGTCGAAGCGGACCAACACCGTATACGCCTGCTCGTCGCCGGAAGGGCGAATCACGTTGACGCCCAAATGGCCGGTGAAACCCGCGGCGTCCGGCATGATGCGGTTCAGCCAGGCCTCATAGGCCTGTTCGTTCCCCGGCGCCAAACGGTGGGTGATCACCAGCGTGACATGCTGCGGATGGGCCATAAAACCGACTCCTGAAAATACCCCGGCGCAGGGCCGGGGCAAGGGGGATTATTTCACCGTGCGCGCCGGTGCGTGGTGCACCATGGTGTAAGCGTAGTCGACGCCCATGCCGTACGCGCCGCTGTGTTCGCGCACCAGCGCCATCACCGCGTCGTAGGTGTCTTTGCGCGCCCAGTCGCGCTGGTACTCCAGCAGCACCTGCTGCCAGGTCACCGGCACGGCGCCGGCCTGCACCATGCGGTCGATCGAACGTTCGTGCGCATCGACGGAGGTGCCGCCGGAGGTGTCGGTCACCACATACACTTCATAGCCGGCTTCCAGCGCCATCAGCGCCGGGAAGGTCAGACACACTTCGGTCCACAGCGCGGAGATCACCAGCTTTTTGCGGCCGGTGGCTTCCACGGCTTTGACGAAGGCCGCGTCTTCCCAGGAGTTCATCGAGGTGCGTTCAATCGGGGTGATTTCAGGATGCACCGCCAGCAGTTCCGGCCAGATATAGCCGCTGAAGCTTTCGGTTTCGACCGAGGTGAAAAGGGTTGGCACGTTGAAAATCTTGCCCGCCTTCGCTAAACCGACAACGTTGTTTTTCAGTTGCTGGCGATCAATATTAGCTACGCCGAAGGCCATTTGCGGCTGGTGATCGATAAAAATCAGTGCGGAGTTGTCTTTATCAAGCAGTTGAAACTTGGACATAATTTACCTTCCCAATGATATTTCGGTTAAACATCTGATGAGTGTAACGCCGATAAAACCCATGGTAGGCAGAGGGCGATTTCAAAGATAGCGCAGAATTTTTGCCGACTTGTTGAGTTTTTTTATACACGGGAGGAAGCATGAGATTAAACCTGGAAGCGCTGCTGATTTTGGACGCGCTGGACCGGCACGGGTCTTTCGCCGCCGCGGCCGCCGCACTGTTTAAAACCCCTTCGGCGCTGAGCTATATGGTGCAGAAGCTGGAGAACGATCTCGACATCACCCTGCTGGACCGCTCCGGCCACCGGGCGAAATTCACCGACACCGGCAAGCTGATGCTGGAGAAAGGGCGGGTGCTGCTGCGGGCGGCGCAGGATTTGGAGCAGCAGGCGCGCTACGTGGAGAACGGCTGGGAAAGCGAGATTACGCTCGGGATCGACGCCTCTTTCCCGTTTGCCCGCCTGTTGCCGCTGATCGACGAGTTCTATCGGCAACATCACCATACCCGGCTGCGTTTCAGCCACGAGGTGCTGGCCGGCTCCTGGGAGTCGCTGGTTTATGGCTGCGCCGACATTATCATCGGCGCCATCTGCGAGCCGCCGTCGCGGGTGGGCTATGCCTTCAGCCGCTTGGGCCAGCTGGATTACGTGTTCGCCGTCGCGCCGCAGCATCCGCTGGCGGCGCTGCCGGAACCGTTGCCGAAGGACGAAATCCGTCAGCACCGTGCGGTGGTGGTGCGCGACACCTCGCGAGTCAACGCGCCGCAGAGCCTGAACCTGCTGGAGGAGCAGGATACGCTGACGGTCTACGGCTTCGACGCCAAGCTGCAGGCGCAGTTGGCCGGGCTGGGCTGCGGCTATCTGCCGCGTTCTCTGGCTGAACCTTACCTGAACAGCGGCGAACTGGTGGCAAAACGCGTCGAATCTGAGCGCTGTAGCGATGTTGCCTATTTCGGCTGGCGGGAAAGTGCCAGCGGTCTGGCGGCCAAGTGGTGGCGCGAGCGGCTGCAGCGTTACGCGGATGACGGCGAGGCTTACCCGGTGGCGCAGTGAGGGCCGCGCGATAAGGATGAATCCCCCCAATAAGGACATCGGGAATGAAAAAAACACTAAGCCTGTTGGCGCTGTTGCTGCTGAGCGGCTGCGGCGCCGGGCGTCAGGCCGGCACCCTGTTGCCGGAGCCGCAGGCCGAGGCGCGGGCCACGGCACCGCTCAGCTATCCGGTGCGGGTGCATAACGCGGTGAGCCGCGCGCTGCGCTTGCCGGAACACGCGCGCGGCCAACGTTGCACCATCAGCATTCGGCTGCGACCGAACGGCAAGCTGGCGAGCAGCAAGATCGTAAGAGGCGACGCACCGCTGTGCGCAGCGGCGAGCGCGGCGGTGCAGCACGCGCAGTTTCCGCCGATGGCCAACGCCACCGAGTACGCGCTGTTCAACGCCGTGGTGCTCGATTTCGTTCCCTGAAGGGAGGTAACGGACGGGCCGCCTGCGCGGCTAATGCTTGTCAGTTAGCGTTTTTTTGAAGTACTCGTGACGTTTTCGGTCGATAAATGAGAGGTGCATCATGAGGCTCCTGCACCTCGACCGAGCCAGGGGCCGAAAGGCGCGGCCCCTGGCAACCCGCGCCTTTGCCCTATCAGACGGTTGGCTTTGCCAACTCCCCTCCCTCCGCCATACCGCATTGAGGCCGGTTGCGACAGGCGTCCCTGCCTGTCTCACCTGAAACCGCCGTCCATGGCGGTTTCGCCTAATGCGCTATGCCTGCGTTCGGCGTCTTCAAGGGCGTCCAATACGGTGCTCATCTCCGATTCCTCTTCTCTGCCATAACCTCATAAAGGACGGGTTGCCCGGTATCTGCCAGCACGGGGTTGACCTTTGGTGCGCATCACCGGCTGCCGAGCAAGACGGCGTTGTCAGGGGCAACCGGCCAGGGAAGGCCGGTTGAGGCGAGACTAACAGGGACGTTTGTCGCAGCCGACCCGCCCGACAATGCAGACGCGGCGAGGGTATCCGCACAGCGGACAGACGGTGTTAAGCGAAGGCGCGGGTGGAGGGGCCGCGCCTTCGGCCCCTCCAATTGCCGTTCATTGTAGTAACAGAGAAATGCGGAACATTTACGGCAATTCAGGCTACACAAAACATACAAAGATGGGATAAAAAATGCCAGTTAGGTTTAACTGACTGATATTATCGTCTGCGCGGCCCGTTTTTTCGCTTTTACGCGTACGCAACCCGCTGAATTTTCACTTAGCTTTGCCATTTTCGTTATTTTGAACGCCGCTACGGCTCACGGATACTGGGGGAAAATCTCTCACCGCGAGCCGCAGCATGTCCCACGCCCACTATTTGCACCCCGAACAGCGCGAACGGATCCGGCAGCTTTATCGGCGCCGGCATTGGCGGCTGGAGCTGCCCACCTGGGGCATCATGGCGGCGGTGTACGGCGGCTGGTTCGGCGTGGCGCTTGGGTGGCAAACGCTGGGCCCGTGGCTTGGCGCGCCGCTGTTGATCCTGCTGACCACCTGGTACCTGTCGCTGCAACACGAGTTGATCCACGGCCATCCGACGCGCTGGCCGCGCGTCAATCAGCTGTTCGGCCTGTTGCCGTTGGCGGTGTGGTACCCCTATGGCCTGTATCGCGATTCGCATCTGCGCCACCACCGCAACGACCACCTGACCGATCCGCACGAAGATCCCGAAAGCTACTACTTTACCGCCGCGCAGTGGCGGCGTTTTCCCCGTTTACTGCCGCGGCTGGTTGCGGTGCGCAATACGCTGATCGGCCGAGTGCTTTTCGGCCCGGCGCTGGATATCGCCGCGACCCTGGCCGGAGCGGTGAAAGCGCTCGCCGGTGGGGAGTGGCGCGCCTGGGCGATGTGGGGGGGGCATTTGTCGCTGTTGGCGACGCTGCTTAACTGGCTGCAGGCACAGGGCATCGGCGCGGCGTTTTACCTGCTGGTCATCAGCTACCCGGCGTTGGCGCTGACCAAGGTGAGATCGTTTTTTGAGCACCGCGCCGTGGACGCACCGCAGGCACGTTCTATTATTAATGAGGCGGGTTGGCCGTGGCGGCTGCTGTTTCTCAATCTGAACTACCATTTAGTGCATCACGATCTGCCCGGCCTGCCCTGGTATGGGTTGCGCGAAGTCTATCTGGCGGAGCGCGAGGCGTATCAGCGGCGCAGCCAGCAATTCGTCGCGCAAGGCTATGGCGAGTGGCTGCGTGATTACGCCGTGACGCCGATCGCGGTCGGCGTGCATCCGTTGCGCGCCGGTGAGCCGCAGGATGAACGCGATGCCCTGCCGACAGAAAAATTTATTGCGCGCTGGAAGCGCGTTTCTCAGGATTTTCCAACCTAACTGGCCCATGAGCCGGAAAACGTATAACCAGAGGAAAAGTATGGCAATTACCCTATCACGCGGACGTTCCTTTGCCGTCGCGCTGGCCCTGCTGGCTACCGGCAGCCTGGCGCAGGCGGCCGACTCGGTGCGCGTCGGCTCCAAGATCGACACCGAAGGTTCGCTGCTTGGCAACATCATCGTGCAGGTGCTGGAAGCCAACGGCATCAAGACTACCAACAAGCTGCAGCTCGGCACTACCAAGGTGCTGCGCGGCGCCATCACGTCCGGCGAGATCGACATCTACCCGGAATACACCGGCAACGGCGCATTTTTCTTCTCCGATGAGAAAGATCCGGCGTGGAAGAACGCCCAGGCCGGCTTCGAGAAGGTGAAGCAGCTCGACTATGACAAGAACAAAATCGTCTGGTTGGACGCGGCGCCGGCCAACAATACCTGGACCATCGCCATTCGTCAGGACGTGGCGGAGGCCAACCACCTCAAGACGCTGTCGGATCTCGGCAAGTGGATCAACGGCGGCGGCAAATTCAAGCTGGCGGCCTCGGCGGAATTCATCGAGCGGCCGGATGCGCTGCCGGCGTTCCAGAACGCCTACGGCTTCAAACTGAATCAGGATCAGCTGCTGTCCTTGGCCGGCGGCGATACGGCGGTGACCATCAAGGCGGCGGCGGAGCAGACCTCCGGCGTCAACGCGGCGATGGCCTACGGCACCGATGGCCCGGTGGCGGCACTGGGGCTGCAGACGCTGGCGGATCCCAAAGGCGTACAGCCAATCTACGCGCCGGCGCCGATCGTGCGCGAAGCGGCGCTGAAGGCGCACACCAATCTGCCTGAGCTGCTGAAGCCGGTGTTCGCTTCGCTGGACGGGCCGACGCTGCAAAAACTCAACGCACAGATCGCCGTGGAAGGGCAGGACGCCAAACAGGTGGCGGCCGCTTACCTGAAAGAGAAAGGGTTTGTTAAGGGATAATGCCGAGGTGCCCCCTTTGTCGCCGGGAGAGGGGGTAAACCGAGGGAGCTGGAGCGTTTCTTTGACTATCGCCGTAAAACATCGCGTCTTGTTGACGCTGTTCATGCTGTTGCTGCTGGCCGCTTTCGGCCTGCCGTTCCTCAGCTATGCCCCCAATCGCCTGTTGTCGGGCAAAAGCCTCTCCTTGTTCTCCCTGCTGCACGGCCCGGCGCTGTGGCTGCTGTTGCCGCTGGCGGCATTGGCGATCCTCAGCCTGTTGCCGCCGACGTGGGGGCGGGCGCTGCTGGCGGCGCTGGCCGCCTGCGGGGTGTTGACGCTGGCCTTCTGGATCAGCGGGCAGGCCGCCGAGCGCCTGGCCCAGGAGGGATCGCGCCTGGCGCGCACCTCCTGGGGCAGCGGATGTTGGCTGACGATGGCGCTGAGCCTGCTGATCGCCGCCGACGCCATGACGCGCCTCACCGCGTCGCACCTGCGGCGCATGCTGGGCAACGCGCTGGTGCTGGTGCCACCGGCGCTGCTGCTGTTCGGGCATCAGCTCGATCAGCTGTCGCTGCTGAAGGAGTACTACAATCGGCAGGAGGTGTTTGACGCCGCGCTGCTGCAGCACTTGACCATTCTGCTGGCGACGATGGCGCCGGCGCTGGCGATCGGCGTGCCGCTCGGGGTGCTGTGTTTTCGTTCCGAACGCTGGCAGCGGCCGATTTTCTCCGCGCTGAACATTATCCAGACCGTGCCGTCCATCGCGCTGTTTGGCCTGCTGATCGCGCCGCTGGCGGGGCTGGCGGCGGCGATGCCTTGGCTGGCGGAGCACGGCGTCAGCGGCATCGGCATGGCACCGGCGATCGTGGCGCTGGTGCTGTATGCGCTGTTGCCGCTGGTGCGCAGCGTGGTGGCGGGGCTGCAAAGCGTGCCGGCCGGGGTGATCGAATCCGCCACCGGCATGGGGCTGACGCGCGGGCAGATTTTTCTGCGCGTGCAGCTGCCGTTGGCGCTGCCGCTGTTCCTGACCGGCGTGCGCATCCTGGCGGTGCAAACCGTCGGTATGGCGGTGGTGGCGGCGCTGATCGGCGCCGGCGGTTTTGGCGCCATCGTGTTCCAGGGGTTGCTCAGCAGCGCGCTGGATCTGGTTCTGCTGGGGGTGATCCCGGTGGTCATGATGGCGGTCATTGTCGATTCGCTGTTTAAATTTTGGGTTTCAATCCTGGACGTGTCGCGCCGATGATTCACTTTGAGCAAGTCAGCAAAATTTTTCAGGGCAAGCCGGCGGTAGACGATCTTACGCTGCACATCGCCGAGGGCGAATTCACCGTGTTGATCGGCACCTCAGGCTCCGGCAAGTCCACGACGTTAAAAATGATCAATCGCCTGATCGAACACGATCGGGGCAAGATTCTCTTTGCCGGCGAAGAGATCCAGTCGTTCAAACCGCAGGAGCTGCGGCGGCGCATGGGCTATGCGATCCAGTCGATCGGCCTGTTTCCGCACTGGACGGTGGAGGAGAACATCGCCACCGTGCCGCAGCTGCTGAAATGGCCGCGCGCGCGCATTCGCGATCGGGTTACCGAACTGCTGGAGCTGTTGCATCTGGAGCCGGAGCTGTTTCGCCGCCGCTATCCGCACCAGTTGTCCGGCGGGCAGCAGCAGCGGGTGGGGGTGGCGCGCGCGCTGGCCGCCGATCCGGAGGTGTTGTTGATGGACGAGCCGTTCGGCGCGCTGGATCCGGTCACCCGTGCGGCGCTGCAGGCGGAGATTGCCCGCATTCATCAGCTTTCTGGTCGCACCATCGTGCTGGTGACGCACGACATCGACGAAGCGCTGGGCTTGGCGGATCGCCTGGTGCTGCTCGATCAGGGGCGGGTGGTGCAGCAGGGCACGCCGCTGGCGTTGCTGACTGCACCGGCCAACGACTTCGTGCGCGATTTCTTCGGGCGCAGCGATCGCGGTATCAAATTGCTGTCGCTGGGGACGGTGGCGGAGCGGGTGCGGCCCGGCGCTGCCGAGGGCGAACCCATCGCCGCCGCCATGAGCCTGCGCGAGGCGCTGTCGGTGTTTGTGGCGCGCGGCAGCGACTGCCTGCCGGTGGTGGATGAACGGGGCGAAGCGTTGGGGGTCCTGCACTTCACCGATCTGATCGCCGGGCAGGCGCTGTCATGAGCGGGCGCATCCGGCGCCTGCTGCGCGATCCGCTGCCCTGGACGCTGGCGCTGCTGTTGGCGCTGGTGTTCGGCATGGATCGTCTGCGCGGTCTGTTCGCCGCCTGGTTTCCCGATCTGGATCGGCCCATTTATCAGCAGGACAGCTTTATCGCGCTGGTGGGGGCGCACCTGTCGCTGGTGGCAATCTCCAGCCTGATCGCGGTGGCGATCGGCGTGGCGGCGGGCGTGGCCGTGACCCGGCGCAGCGGTCGGGAGTTTCGTTCACTGGTGGAAACGGTGGTGGCGGTGGGGCAGACCTTCCCGCCGGTGGCGGTGCTGGCGGTAGCGGTACCGGTGATGGGTTTCAGCGAGCAGCCGGCGATCATTGCGCTGGTGCTGTACGGCCTGCTGCCAATCCTGCAGGGCACGCTGGTGGGCATCGAATCGGTGCCGCCCGCCACGCGCGAGATCGCCCGTGGCGTGGGGATGAGCGCCTGGCAAATTCTGTGGCGGGTTGAATTGCCGCTGGCAGCGCCGGTGATCGTCGCGGGGATCCGGACTTCGGTGATCATCAACATCGGCACGGCGGCCATCGCTTCCACCGTCGGCACCAAGACGCTCGGCTCGCCGATCATCATCGGCCTGAGCGGTTTTAACACCGCCTATGTGATCCAGGGCGCGGCGGTGGTGGCGTTGTTGGCTATTATCACCGATATGCTGTTCGAACGTTGGGTGCGTTATCTCACCGCCTGGCGTCAGCAGACGCTGGCGATCACTCCGGCGGGGTAAGGGGGAAATGATGCAGGTGTCTCTACCGATGTACGGCGTTGGCCGGGAGCAGGCCGAATCCTTCTGGCAGGTATTGCGCGCCAAGCTGCTGCGGCTGGGGCTGCCGGCGGCGCCGGAGCGGCTCAGCTGGCCGGACGATCTGGCGCAGCACTGGCGGCGTGACGATCTGCTGCTCAGCCAAACCTGTGGTTATCCGTTGGTCAGCATCTTGCCGCAGGTGCAGCTGATCGGCACTTACCATTACCGGGTTGAAGGATGCGACGGGCCGAATTACCGCAGCTGGCTGGTGGTGCGCGCCGACGATCCCGGCGAACGGCTGGCGGATTTTCGCGGCCGAACGGCGGCCTATAACAGCACCGACTCCCAGTCCGGCTACAACGGCCTGCGCGCGCTGATTGCGCCGCTGGCGCAGGATGGGAAATTCTTCGGTACGGCTATCGCCTCCGGCGCGCATTATCAGTCGTTGAAGCTGATCCGCAGCGGGCAGGCGGATATTGCCGCCATCGATTCGATCAGCATGGAACTGCTGCGCCGCGCGCAGCCGCGGGCGCTGGAGGGGCTGAAAATTATCGGCCGCACGGCGGCGGTGCCCGGCCTGCCGCTGATCACAGCAGTGGGCACGCCGCCGGAACAGGTGGAAATTCTGCGCGCCGGCGCCCGAGCGATGCTGGATGAGGCGGTCAGCGACAGCCTGCTGATCGGCGATTTCAGCCTGGTGTCGCGTTCGGCTTACCAGATTATTACCGTGTTGGAACAGCAGGCCGCCGCGCAGGGCGTGACGGCGCTTTAAGCGCCGTTACAGCAGGCCGCCACCGTCGATGTCGATCACGCTGCCGGTGATGAAGCCGTTCTCCATCGCCAGCAGGTAACCCGCCGCGACGTCGGCCGCCTGGCCGACCCTACCGACCGGCAGGCTGCCGCTCACCCGCTCGAACAGCGCTTGACGCTGTGCGGCACTCATGCCGCCGTAGGCTTCGGTGGCGGTAATGCCGGGGCTGACTACGTTCACCCGCCGCGGTGCCAACTCCTTCGCCAACTGTTTGCCGACTGCTTCCAGCGCGGCGTTGATGGCGGTTTTGACCAGCTGGCCGCCGAGGTATTTACGCGCCAGCTGGCCGGAGGTCAGGGTGATGGAAGCCTGTGGCGCCAGGGTCGGCAGCGCCGCCTGCACCGCGCGCAAACTGCCCCAGAATTTAACGTTGAAGTCGGCCTGCGCCCTTTCAATGGCGGTCTCCGCCAGCGGCTTCGCCTCCACCAGCGGCCCGGCGGTGATCACCAGATGGTCGAAAGCGCCGACGGCGGCGAACAGCGCGCGCAGCGACGCTTCATCGGTCAGATCGGCCTGCATCAGGCGCAGCGCGTCGTTTTTCTCCCCGGCGTGGGGAAGGCGGCGCGAAGCCAGCACCACTTCAGCGCCGCGCGCCGCCGCCGCGTAGGCCACCGCGGCACCAATGCCGCTGGTACCGCCCAGGATCACCAATTTCTGTCGTTTCAGGGGGGAGTCGGGAATCGTCATGTTAAGGCCTCTTTTAAGGTAAGTTTCAACGGGATCTATCTTTCCTGATTGAAAATGACCTAACAATCGGCCTTGCTGACAAACACTTATTAATATCTTTTAAAGATCACGCAGCGCTAAAGCGGGCGTTTAACTTCTGATCCACGATAATTTCGAAGTCGGTAAACAGCGCCCGGGGTTTTACCGAGCGCCCCTGTTTTTCCAGTGCCACCAGGCCGTGCCCGCTCAGCGTTTTCAGCGTGGTCGACAGGTTGCTGACCTGGCGGCCAGACAGTTCGGCCAGCTGGCTGATGGTCTCGGGGCGGGCGGTGTCGATCAGACGCAGCAGGGCGATATTCTCGTTGCTGAGCACCTGGGCCAGCGCAATCATCGACGTGAACCAGACTTTGGGTTCACGTTCCTGCGGCTGGTATTCCCCTTTCGCGATCGCCAGTATGCGCTTGCGAATCAGTTCTTCAGGCATCACGCCAATCAGTGCTTTCATCATCAACCTCGGTTTTCTCTCTTGCGTATGACTTCGTCTATCCGGGTAAAAAAACTGATAGGCGGAATAAAACTCGTAGGGTGAGCCTTTGTCCGTCGGGGAATCATGTTGATGATCGTAAACGACGCGGCCTGAAAATTTTCCTTTGCGAGGGGTTTTAATGGCATGTGCGTTGTCTATGCCAAAAACCCGGGTATTGTGGTTATCATGCGGGGTCAAATTGTAATGGATGCTGTGAGGGATAAAGGCGGTTTGGGTCACCGTCCAGGCCTCGATTTTCCACCAATAGCCATCTTCACGATTGACCCGCGTGCCGTGCAGGCTAAGGATGTAGTCCAGTCCATTGTGTTCATCCATTGATCAAAACGCCATTTATTATGACTTAATCATAACTATTGGGCGTTTTATCGTCAATCCGTTATGCCGTAAAGCCGGCTCTCTAAGAAGGGAAACGCATGACCTCATTTGTCGATCTCGAGGTGTTTGTCCGCACGGTGGACGGCGGCAGTTTTTCCGCCGCGGCGCGCGCGCTGGATATGACGCCGGCGGCGGCTAGCATCGCGGTGAAAAGGCTGGAGCAGCAGCTGGGCGCGCGGCTGCTGGTGCGTTCCACCCGCAGCCTGCGGTTGACGGAAGAGGGAGCCCGCTATCTCGACAGCGCTCGCCTGGCGCTGGGGGCGTTGGCCGAAGGGGAGCAGGCGATCCGCGAGAAGCATCAAGGGCTGTCCGGGGTGCTGCAGATTTCCGCGCCGTCGGATTTCGGCCGCAATCTGCTGTTGGTCTGGTTGGATGAGTTCCGGCAACAGCATCCGCACATTCAGCTGCAGCTTCTGATCAACGATCGGCAGGCCGATCTGTTCCGCGAACCGGTGGACGTGGCGTTGCGTTTCGGGCCGCTGGCCGACTCTTCGCTGGTGGCGCTGCCTATCTTGCCGCAGCATCGGCGGCTGATCTGTGCCAGCCCGGATTACCTGCGGCGGCACGGCACGCCGCAAACGCCGGCCGATTTGGCCCGGCACAGCATTCTGGTGTACCAACCCAGCGGCAAACGGCAGGTGGAATGGCGGCTGTGGCGCGGTGAGGAGCTGGTCGAACTACCGCTGAACGGCAGCTATTTTACCGATGACGGCGAGGTGGCGCGGCGCTGGGCGCTGGCTGGGCACGGGGTGGTGCGCAAGTCGGCGATCGACGTGGCGGCGGACATTCGCGCCGGGCGGTTGGTGCAACTGCTGCCGGAGTGGCGCAGCGACGCGGTGCCGATCAATCTGGTCTGCCCGCATCGCTCGCAGGTGTCGGAGCGCGTCAGGCAGCTGCAGCGCTTTTTACAGCAGCGCTGCCAGCGCTGGATGGACGATCACTTGGCCTGAAGGGTCTCGGTTTGCGCCGGCGTGGCGGCGGCGTCCGCGGCAGGCGCGCTTTCTTCGTGCGGGGTGGTAGAACGGGTGTAGATGTTCAGCCCGGCGAGGAACACGCCGCCCAGAGAACCGAAGGCGCACAGGGCAATAACGATGACGAACGCTTTTTTCAGCATAGGAATAATTTCGCAGGTTGCTTGGAACAGCGGGAATTATAGCCCCTTCGCCGGGTGAAACAAGAATCGTTTTTAACGGCGGCCCGCAGACCGCCCTTTGTGATCATTGCCGTTCGCTGTCGATAGCCTGCACGCTGGCCGGGCGGGCGAACAGGTATTTCCCCAGCGTTACCAGTACCACCGCCGCGACGATGATCACCAGCGCCAGCCACTCGCGCGGCGCCAGCGATTCGCCGGCAAAGCCGATGCCGAGCAGCACCGCGACTACCGGGTTGACGTAGGCGTAGCTGGTGGCGACCGCCGGGCGCACGTTCTTCAGCAAGAACATATAGGCGCTGATCGCCAGCATGGAGCCGAAGACGGCCAAATATCCCAGCGCCAGGAAGCCGCTGGTGCTCGGCATCTGAACCAGGTGCTCGCCGCTCAGCTGACTGGCGATCAACAACACCACGCCGGCGACCAGCATCTCCGCCGCGCCGGCCATCGGCCCGGCCGGCAGCGAGACGCGCGCGCCCAACACCGAACCTAAGGCCCAGCTGGCCGACGCCAGCAAAATCAACAGCGCGCCGGTCGGGTTGCCCACCAGATTGTTGCCGGTATTGAGCAGCACGATACCCACCAGCCCGAGCGCGATGCCGGCCCATTCCAGCCTGGTGTTGCGCATTCCCCACAGCAGGCTGAAGCAGAGGGTGAACAGCGGCACCGTCGCCACCATCACCGCGGCGATGCCGGAAGGCACGTGTTGATGTTCCGCCACCGTCACCAGGCCGTTGCCCACCGCCAGCAGCAGAATGCCGATGGCACCGGCGGCCAGCCACTGCTTCGGCGTTGGCAGCGCGTGGCCGCGCCACGCCAGGAAGCTGAACAGCACGATGCCGGCGATCAGAAAGCGAATGCCGGCCATCATCAGCGGCGGCCACTGCGCGACGCCGATACGAATGACGAAATAGGTGGAACCCCAAACGATATATAACGTGAACAACGCCCCGATTAACGGCAGCACGCGACGGTTTTGTTGGCTAAGCATAGGGATGTGTTTTTGCAGGGATGATTATTATTAGAACGCTCAGTAAACCCGATCGGGCAACCGATAAGCAATGGCTTTCGGCATTATTTTTCCGGCCGCCGAAAGCCGTTCAGCCGCGCTGTTTTTTCCACTGCAACCAACTGACGGCCGGCAGGTAAATCGACCAGCCGATGGCCAGCAGCAGCAGCATGAACTCAGGCGGTACGCCGGGCAACAATGCGTCCAGCTTCCAGGATACGGCGTAGGCGAAGGGGCCGACGGCGGCGCCCAACACCGCCAGCGGCCAGGGCGCTGTTCTGACCACGTCCAGCAGCCAATACCACCAGCAGCCGAAACCGATCCACAGCGCGATGGTCCAGAGCGGCAGGCCGTGTTGCCCGCTGTAGTGCAGCACGCCGCTGTAGCTCCACAACCCATCCATACCGATACCGCCCAATGCGGTCAGGGCCGCGCCTTTGCGGCGGGCGGCGGGGGTAAAGATCAGCGCCAGCACCGCGCCGGCCAGCAGGATGCCGTTGAGCCGATCGCGAGTCAGCAGCGCCAGCAGCCAGCAGACGCCCAGTCCCAGCGTCGCCAGCCAGAATCCGGCATGCGGCTTCTTCATCGTTCAACTCCCGTGGGGTTACTCTGCCGCCGCGCGCGTTAAGCGAGCCGGCGGATTTGTCAGGGCGGGCGCGAGGCCCGCTGTTCGCCTGAATGTTCGATAATTTAACCTTAGAAGGGAAGGCGCGGGGTGCACAAGCAGAATTATCTGTACCGGTTGAAAACGCGGGTAAAAACCCGTCTTACGAGACGGAAATCCGGTAGGCGCAGCGGCGAGAGCCGGCCAGAATATGTTCGGCGCGTTCAACCTGCGCCTGCAGCACTTCGGTGAAAATGTTCAGTTCCGCGCGGCAGAAGCCCTGGCAGACGGCGGCGGCGGCGCAGATCGGGCAGTGGTTTTCCACCAGCAAATAGGAGCCGTCTTCCTCCCGGCGCCATTCGGCCATATAGCCTTCGCGGCAGCGGATCTCGGTCAGCCGCGCCACGCGTTCTTGCAGATCGGCGGCGCCGATCATCGCCTGTTTGTAGTTGATGCGATTTTCCTGCTCGCGGGTTTCGATCAGCACGTCTATCGCCTGTTCCCCCAGCTTGTCGCGCACGGTGCGCAGCAGTTGCACCGTCAGATCCGCATGGGTGTCGGGAAAGCGCGCGTTGCCGGCGGCGGTCAAATGCCACAGTTGTACCGGGCGGCCGACGCCGCGCGTTTCTGCCACCGCTTCGACCAGACCCTCTTTCGCCAGTTTGACGAACTGTTGACGGGCCGCCTCTCCGGTGGTGCCGAGTACCTTTCCTGCGTCAGAAGCTTGCTGCGGGCCGCGGGTTTTCAATAGCGTCAGCAAGCGGTCACTGACCGATTGTGCGGTGCTACCGCCATTTTCCAAGTTTATTCTTGACATATTTCTCCGCCTCGCCCTAACTTATTCCAAGACAACTCTTGTTAAATTTAACGCAATCTTATATCCAACTCAATGCCATTCCTCTGAAAACAGGACGACAACCGTGATAACCCATGACGATAGCCGCTGGAGCGACCTTTTCTCCGGCAAAAATGCGGCCAGTGCGATCGCGCTTTCGCTCGGCGTAGCGCTGCATGCCATCAATATTCTGGTCGCCACCACCATTCTGCCCTCGGTGGTGCAGGATATCGGCGGGCTGGATCTCTATGCCTGGAACACCACGCTGTTCGTGGTGGCGTCAATCCTCGGTTCCGCGCTGTCGGCCCGGCTGCTCAGCGGTTACGGCGCGCGCAGCGCCTATCTGGTGGCCTCGTTGTTCTTCATCGCCGGGGCGGCGCTGTGCGCGCTGGCGCCGAGCATGCCGGTGATGCTGATCGGCCGCACGGTGCAGGGCTTCGGCGGCGGGCTGATCTTCGCGCTCTCCTACGCGATGATCAACCTGGTGTTCGAACAGCGGCTGTGGCCGCGCGCCATGGCGCTCATCTCGGCGATGTGGGGCATCGCCACCCTGGTGGGGCCGGCGGTGGGCGGCATTTTCGCCGAGCTGCACGCCTGGCGCTGGGCCTTCGGCATTCTGCTGCCGATCATGGCGCTGTACGCCGCGTTTACCTTCCTGATCCTGCCCAAGGGCAAAGCGCAGCAGGCGGCCGCGCCGTTGCCGGCCGCGCAGCTGCTGTTGCTGACCGTCGCGGTGCTGGTGGTGTCCGCCGGCAGCCTGGCGCACAGCCCCTGGATCAACCTGGCGGGCATCGCGCTCTCGCTGCTGCTGATGGCCTGGCTGCTGAAGCGTGAAGCGCACTCGCGCGCCCGCCTGTTACCGCACGGCGCACTGCGGCGCGGTTCATCGCTGGCGGCGCTCTACATCACGACCGCGTTGCTGGTGATCGGCATGACCAGCGAGATCTTCGTGCCTTATTTCCTGCAACTGCTGCACAGCCAGTCGCCGCTGATCTCCGGCTATATCGCCGCCGCCATGGCCGCCGGCTGGACGCTGTCCGAGATCCTCAGCTCCGGCTGGCGCGGGGCGGGCATTCGCCGGGCGATCGTCAGCGGGCCGCTGTTTGTGCTGGTGGGGCTGCTGGCGCTGGCGATCCTGATGCCGGTGCCGTCCGGCGGCCATTGGCAGGCGCTGGCGCCGATCGTCATTGCGCTGTTGCTGGTGGGGTTCGGCATTGGCTTCGGCTGGCCACACCTGCTGACGCGCATTCTGCAGGTGGCGCCTGAAGCGGACAAAGATATCGCCGGTGCCTCGATCACCACGGTGCAGCTGTTCGCTACTGCATTCGGCGCGGCGCTGGCCGGGATGATCGCCAACCTGGCGGGGCTCAACGATCCGGGTGGCGCGACGGGCGCAGCATCGGCGGCGCGTTGGCTGTTCCTGGCGTTCGCGCTGGCGCCGCTGCTGGCGGTATTCAGCGCCTGGCGCTGCGCGGCGATTGCGCCGCCGGGCGTCGAGGCGGGCAATTTTGTACAAAACCCGCCCTCGCGCGAGTGCTAGAATGGCGCTCATTCAGCGGAGGTAGGCAAGATGAAGGCGGAAGGCGCAGCGCACAAAGCATCCCGGGAACAGGCCCATTTCATGCACGTCGACGATCTCGGCGGGCTGGAGGTGCTGCAGGCCACCTATCGCCGCCAAACCTTCTCGCGCCACAGCCATGAAGGCTTCTGCGTGGGCGTCATCGACGACGGCGCCCAGCGCTTCTACCGCACCGGCGGCGAACACGTGGCGCCGCTGGGCAGCATCATTCTGGTCAACGCCGACGACATCCACACCGGCAGCTCCGCCACCGAAGAGGGGTGGTCGTATCAGGCGATGTACCCGACGCCGGAGCTGCTGGCGTTTTTGTCGCGCGATCTGAAAACCGGCGCCGGCGCGACGCCTTATTTCCCCAACCCGGTGGTGCACGACGTCGGCTTGGCCGGCCAGCTGCGAATGGCGTTCAGCCTGCTGCGCAGCGATGAGAACCGGCTGATGAAGGAGACCATGGTGTTCTCGGCGCTGACCTGGCTGATGCTGCGGCACGGCAAAAGCCGCATCGATCCCACGCCGCAGAGCCGGGCGCAAAGCCAGGTGGCGCGGGTGAAAGCCTTTCTCGACGATTTCCCCGAGGCGGACATTTCGCTGCTGGAGCTGGCGGAGCGGGTGGCGCTCAGCCCTTATTACCTGCTGCGGCAGTTTCAGCAGGCCACCGGTCTGCCGCCGCATGCCTATCAAATTCAGGCGCGGCTGCGCAAGGCACGCGGCATGTTAAAGGCCGGCAGCAGCGTGCTGGACAGCGCGCTGAGCTGCGGTTTTCACGATCAAAGCCATTTCCACCGCCATTTCCGCAAGTCGATGGGCATTACGCCGGGCGACTACGTCAAATCGCTGAAATAGCCGGGCAATCGGGTGCAATACCCGTGCACTCGCCCGCCGTAAGCTGGCTCCTTCAACCGAAGGAGAAGCCCATGACTGATTCAATCCCTCTCATCACACCACCGTCTGCCCGCCTGCGCCCTGCGCTGCAGGGCGGGGTGGCGATCTTGCCGCTGTGCCTGGCGGTGGTGCCGTGGGGCATACTGGCGGGCTCGATGGCCCTGCAAAGCGGGCTGACGCCGGCGCAGGGGCTGGGCATGTCGGCCATCGTGTTCGCCGGGGCGTCGCAGCTGGTGGCAATGGGCATGATCAAGGGCGGCGCCGGACTGCTGGCGATCCTGCTGTCGACCTTTTTCGTCACCGCCCAGCATTTTCTCTACGCGCTGCGGCTGCGGGAGCGTATCGCACCGCTGCCGTTACGTTGGCGATTGGCGCTGGGATTCTTGCTTACCGATGAACTGTTCGCGCTGACCGGCGAACAGGCGCCGGCGCGTTTCAACCGCTGGTATGCGCTGGGCGCCGGGCTGACCTTTTACCTGTGCTGGTTTCTCTCCACGCTGCTCGGCGTCGTGGCCGCCGGCAGCGCCGGGGATCTGGACGGTTATGGGCTGGATTTTTCCATCGTCGCCACCTTTATCGCCATCGTGGTGCCGCTGGTGCGCAGCCTGCCGGTGTTGGCCTGCGTGCTGACCGCGTTGCTGCTTTCCATTGTGTTGCACCATTTCCAGACGCCGGGCGCATTGGTGATCGCCACCGTGGCGGCGATGCTGGTCGGGCTGCTGTGCAGCGGGGGGCGCCGATGATCTGGCTGACGATTGTCTTGATGGGGCTGGTGGTGTTCTTCAACCGCTACTGTTTTCTGGCGCCGGGGTTGCCGCTGCGCCTGTCGCCGCGCGTTAAAACCCTGTTGAGCTTTTCCGTGCCGGCGGTGCTGACGGCGATTTGCGGGCCGATTGTCGCTTTCAGCGGCGACCAGCTGCGCGCCGCGCCGGATAACCCTTACCTGTGGGGGGCGGTGTTTGCGGTGATCCTGGCGTTCTTCCTGCGCAACATGTTGGCGGTGGTGTTGCTGAGCATGCTGATATTCATCGCGCTACGCGGCGTTTTTTAAAATCCGCTTGCTATATCTCTAATTTGAGATTATTTCTCTTATATGGGATTTTTGAGCGGAGTGTGAGCGGTGGATAACGGTTTGGACAATGCCGACCTCAGGTTGGCGCAGCGGTTGGCGGATTTGCGTCAGCAGCGGGCGTGGTCGCTGGAGGAGCTGGCGCAGCGCACCGGCCTTAGCCGGGCGACGCTCTCGCGGGTGGAGCGCGCCGAAACCAGCCCGACGGCGTCGCTGCTGAACCGGCTGTGCGCCGCCTACGGGTTGACCATGTCGCGCCTGCTGAGCGAAATCGAAGACGAACCGCCGGAGCTGTTGCGGCCGCCGCAGCAGCCGGTGTGGGTCGATCGCGCCAGCGGTTTTCACCGTCGCTCCGTTTCTCCCCCCGCCGCGCTGTATAAGGCCGAATTTATCGAAGCCCGGCTCGATGCCGGTGCGCAGATTGATTACGACCTGCCGTCGATTCCGGCGCTGGAGCATCACCTCTGGCTGCTGTCCGGGCAGCTGGAACTGACGCTGGAAGGGCGCGTTTTCCGGCTATCGCCCGGCGACTGCCTGCGCTACCGCCTGTTTGGCGCTTCCCGTTTCCATGTCCCCGGCGCTGAGCCGGCCCATTACACGCTCGTTATCTGCAGGCCATAGCCATGATTGAATTGCAACAGTGGGACGCCGACGCGGCGCAAAGCGCCATGGCCGAATTGGCCGAGATGCTGCACGCCAGCGTGGCGCACGGCGCCAGCATCGGCTTTGTCATGCCCTTTACGGTGGAACAGGCGCAGGCGTTCTGGCAGGGGTTGCTGCCGGCCCTGGCGCGGGGAGAGCGTGCCATGCTGGTGGCGCTCGCGAACGGGCGGCCGGTCGGCACCGTGCAGCTGCTGTTGGCGATGCCGGACAACGGCCGCCACCGGGCGGAAGTGGTCAAACTGATGGTACACCCGCAGGCGCGGCGGCAGGGCGTCGCGCGGCTGTTGATGCAGGAAGTGCAGGCGCTGGCGGCGCGTCATCGCCGCAGCCTGTTGGTGCTGGACACCCTGAGCGGCAGCGCGGCGCAGGGGTTGTACCGCCAATTGGGTTTCGAGGCGGCGGGCGACATCCCGCAATACGCCCGCGCCAGCGACGGCGGGGCGTTGGAAGCCACCTGCTATATGTACAAACTGCTGTGAGGCTTAGCGCCCGCTCCAGGCTTTGATCGCCTGTTGGCGCACCTGCAGCTTCTGCTGCGGCGTCAGCTTGTTGTAGTCGCGGGCCAGGCCGCTTTCCCAATCGCCGTACATCGGGTTGGGCAGCACGATGAATTCGGTGCCGAACTTGCCCTGGTTCTCGCTGACGAACGCCCGGCGCTGCGCATTGTCCTGGTGGTAAGTCGCGGCACCGAAGTCGTTCAGGTTGTCGCCCGCGTAGACCACGATGTCATAGCCGGCCCGTTTGATGGCGTCGAAGCGCGCCTGCTTATTGGCGGTGTCGGTGCTGAGCAGCACGGTTTTTTCCGACATGCCGGTGAAGCCCAGCTTCTGCATGTTGGCCACCGTGGCGGCGTATTCGCTCTGCTTGCGGTTCGAGACGTAGAACATCGTACCCTGATGGTCGTTGACGTAGCGGGCAAACGACACCGCGCCCGGCACCGCGCCGGCCTGTTCGGCCTGCGTCCATTTGGCCCAGGTGGCGCCGTTGTACGGCTGGCCCTGCTGCGCTTGCCAGCCGGAGTAGGCGCTGTTGTCCAGCAGGGTTTCATCCAGATCGACCACCACCGCCTTTTTACGGCCCGGTGCGGCCTTGGCCTGATCGAAGGCGCGCTGCGCGCTGTTGAATGCCTGATGCGCCAACGCCCGGTATTCGCCGGACTGTTGGAACCAGTTCACCGCCAGCACCGACTGATCCGCCAGCCGTTGCTGGGCCTGCGCATCGGTGTGCGGCGGCTGCGCGCAACCGGCCAACGTCAGCAGCGCGACGCCAACCGCCGCACCGAGGGTGAGTTTCCTTGCCTGTTTTCCTGCCATCGTTATCTCTCTCTTTATTGTGGGCTGTCCAGCCGCATATCCATCTCGAACTGGCGCAGAGGATCTTGCCGCCAGCCAAGATGCGTAAAGAAGGGGGCCGCCACCTCGGGCACCAAGACGTTGGCGGCCAGCGGCAAAGGGGCGAACTGTGCTTGCAGGGCGGCCAGCAAGGTGCGGGCATGCCCCTGGCCGCGGTGCTGCGGCGGTACGTAGATCAGGCGCAGCCAGCAGTGCTCTGCACCGGGCATCACCACGGCGTAGGCCTGATTTCCGAGCGTATAGGCTTGCGGTTTGCCCGGCAGCTTGAACAACGATTCGGGGGCGATCAGCCAGGGCAGGTCGGTGGCACCTTCCGCCATCAGGCGATGGCTGACGGTCAGCGGATCGACCGCCTGCGGCACCGCCGTGCCTGGCGGTATTTCCGCCGGCGCCTGATGGCCGGTCAGGGTGCGCACGATGCGCAGCCCGGCACGATGATACAGCGCCAGTGCGGCTTCGTTGCCTTCGATCACTTCCAGCGACAGCCGACGATCGCCGCGCAGGCGGGCGTCCGCCACCAACCGCTGCATCAGCGCCTTGCCCAGCCCCTGGCCGCGCATCTCCGGGCGCACGGAAAAAGCCGCGACCCGGCTGTGAAGGCCGCGGCGGGCGACCAGCGCCAGCGCTACCGGTTCATGGCGATGGGTGACGATCAGGCTGTCGTTCAGGCTGAGATCTTCGGCACCGAAGCGGGCGGCGAAGGTCGGCCCGTCGAGCACGAAGCGCACGATGTAGTTTTCAAAACAGTGGTTGAGGATGTTTGCCAGTTCGTCGCTGCTGTAGCGCAAGGCATTGTGGTAGTCGAAGCGTCCGTCGTTATACATGGCTGATTCCGCTCGGGGGGAAGCTATACATGTAGACCCGTTTGTTTTACAAGGCAAGCGGGGAAATTCGTTGGCGGGAAAATAAAATAAAAAAGCCGGACGCAGCCGCCCGGCGAAATAAAACTCTGGGTATCAAGTGACGCTAAAGTTTGCAGTGGTGGTTATTCATTCATCACATCAGAACTGGTAGGTCAGGGCGACGGCAATCACGTTGTCGTCTTTCAGACCCAGCTTGTTATTGCTGTCGAGCTGGTTGATTTTATAATCGACATAGGTCGACATGTTCTTGTTGAAATAGTAGTACGCGCCCACGTCGATATATTTCACCAGGTCGGCATCGCCGATGCCTTCAATATCTTTGCCTTTCTGCTGAACGTAGCCCAGCGATGGACGCAGACCGAAATCGAACTGATATTGCGCAACCAGTTCCAGGCCTTCCGCTTTATTGGCGAAGCCGCTGACGGAGGTGGAGCGGTTATTGATGGTGGCGGTGCCGGAAATCGGCGCGATGTTGCGGCTTTCCGAGTAGGTAGCAGCCAGGTAGACATCGTTGTTGTCGTATTTCAGACCGGCGGCCCAGATATCGGCCTTGTCGCCTTTACCGAAGGCGCCCGCTTTCTGGCTGGTGGTACGGCTGGAAGAGGCATAGGCTGCGCCCACGCTCAGGCCGTCGATAATTTCATAGCTGGAGGAAAGACCCCAACCGTCGCCGTTCGCCTTGCTGGCGGAGCGGCCGTCGTTTTCGTTCTTGCCCTGGTACTGTACGGCGAATTTCAGGCCGTCGACCAGACCGAAGAAGTTGTTATTACGGTAGGTGGCGACGCCGTTGGTGCGGCCGTTCATGAAGTTGTCGGTTTTGACGTAGGCGTCGTCACCGAATTCAGGCAGCATATCCGTCCAGGCGCCGACGTCGTAAATAATGCCGTAGTTGCGACCGTAGTCGAAAGAACCGAGATCTTTATATTTCAGACCGGCGAAGCCCAGACGCGTTTTGGTGTCTTTGGTGCCGTCTGATTCAGCATGGTTAGCGGCGATCTGATATTCCCACTGGCCGTAACCGGTCAGCATGTCATTAATCTGAGTGGCGCCTTTAAAGCCGATGCGCACGTAAGTTTTATCGCCGTCGTTGCCGGCATCATCGGAGAAATAATGCAGGGCTTTTACACGACCGTAAAAATCGAGCTTGTTGCCGTCTTTATTGTAGATTTCTGCTGCCTGTGCCGCTTGCGCAAGTAAAAGTGCCGGAATAATAACGGCCAGAAGATTACGTTTCATGAGTTTCCCTGCTTTATTCGATTGAAAGACGCTTATCATCAGTTGCATTGCTGTTTTACTGTGCCGCCTGATTGTTTGCGGCGGAGAATTTTTACCGTAGTAATGTGATCTATTTATGACAAAAAATTCATTTTCATGTCGAACGATTAAAAAAGTCGCGCAAAGGGTGAATTTTTTCTTCAGCCGGCGGCCGGCGGCTGGTCTACAGTTACCGATACCTTGTTCCGCTGCGGGAGGAATCATGCACGATACTTATACGTTGTTCGGTACGCAGGGCTGCGGCTCGACCATCGTGGCCGCCGCGTTGGCGCTGACCGCGTTTCCCTGGGGCTATGAGGAAGTGGACTACGCGCAGGACGGCCCGGAGCGCGATCGTCTGTTGGCGTTGAACCCGCTCGGCCAGGTGCCCACCTTAGTGTTGCCCAATGACGAAGTGATGACGGAGAGTGCGGCGATTATTCTGTTGCTGCACGATCGCGCACCGCATGCCGAGCTGGCACCGCCCAGCGGTTCACCGCTGTTGCCGCGTTTTCTACGCTGGCTGCTGTTCATCAACGCGGAGATTTACCCCACTTTCACCTATGCCGACCATCCGCAGCGCTGGCAGCCGCAGGCGGCGGGGGCGGAGCAGCTGAAAAACGCGGTGATGGAGTATCGCGAGCGTTTATTGCAGCAGCTGAACGCCGCCGCCGGCGCAGCGGGCCCGTGGTTTCTCGGCAAGAGCTTCAGCGCGTTGGATCTGTACGTCGCGGTGATGTGCAACTGGCGGCCGGGCCGTGCGTGGTTCCGGCAACACTGCCCGCGGTTGTACGCCATCGCTGAACGGGTGGAACAGCGGCCGGAGCTGAATGCGCTGCTGAGCGCCCATTTCGACGGCGTTGCCTCGTTGGAATCGTGAAACTTCCCCGCCGCCCGGCGGGGGACCCTCCCGTTTTTCTGAACCGAGACTGCCGAAAATCCCGATTTTCACTCGCTGCGGCGGCGGGTAGCGTAAGGCTATCCGCAACTGACAGGAGAGTGTGATGCCATCAGAATCCCAGGCCGGGCAACAGGCGTTCGGCGATATTGCCCCCAAGCTGGCGCAGCTCAGCGACCGCGTTTTGTTTGACGATGTTTGGCAGCGGCCGGAGCTCAGTCCGCGCGAACGCAGCCTGATTACCGTCGCCGCGCTGGTGGCGCTCAACCGCGTGGAACAACTGCCGTTTCACCTGCAGCTGGCGCAGCGCAATGGCGTGACGCGCCAGCAGCTGGCCGAGCTCATCACCCATCTGGCGTTCTACGCCGGCTGGCCCGCGGCGGCGTCGGCCGTGGCGCGCCTGCGCGAGCTGGAACAGGAGGCCAACCATGCCGTTTAGCCGCATCGCCCTGCATCAGGGCAAATCCGCCGCCTATCTGCAAACCTTGTCCGACAGCCTGCATCAGGCGCTGGTAGAGGCCTTTGAGGTACCGCCGACGGATAAATTTCAGGTGATCGATCAATACCGCCCCGGTGAGCTTATCTACGATCGCGACTATCTCGGCGGGCCGCGCAGCGCGGATTTCGTGTTGTTTTACATCACCGCCGGGCGGCCGCGCGACACCGACACCAAGCGGCGCTTCTACGGGCGGCTGGCGGCGCTGCTGGCGGAAAATCTGCGGCTGCGCCCCGAGGATGTGATGGTAGTGATCACCACCACCCAGTTGGACGAGTGGTCGTTCAGCGCCGGGCGCGCCTCGATGATCGATCCGCAGGCGTAACTCGGGCTGACGCCGCCGACGGTCTGTGGGACAATAGCGCCATCATTTCGTTTAGATAAGAGTTGAATGGCGCTCTCCTCCGCAGTTAAAGATCAGATTGGCCAGTGGTACAAAGCCCTGCAGCAGCAAATACCGGATTTTATTTCCCGTGCGCCCCAGCGCCAGATGATCGCCGAGGTGGCGAAGACGCTGGCCGGCGACTACTCACGCCATCTGGCGATCGAAGCGCCGACCGGCGTCGGCAAAACGCTGTCTTACCTGATCCCGGGCATCGCCGTCGGGCGGGCGGAGAGCAAACCGCTGGTGGTCAGCACCGCCAACGTGGCGTTGCAGGATCAGATCTACAGCAAGGATTTGCCGCTGCTGAAGAAGATTATCCCCGATCTGAAATTTACCGGCGCCTTTGGCCGTGGGCGCTATGTGTGCCCGCGCAACCTGGCGGCGATGAGCACCGACGTCAGCCAGCAGGGCGATCTGACGCTGTTCCTCGACGATGAGCTGGCGCCGTCCAGCGGCGAAGAGCAGGCGCTGTGCCAGAAACTGACCAAGGCGCTGGCCCGCTTCGAGTGGGACGGGCTGCGCGATCACTATCAACAGAGCATCGACGATCCGCTGTGGGCCAAGCTGAGCACCGACAAGGCCAACTGCCTGGGGCGTAACTGTCATTACATTCGCGAATGCCCGTTTTATATCGCCCGCAAAGAGATCGAGAGCGCCGACGTGGTGGTGGCCAACCACGCCCTGGTGATGGCGGCGCTGGAGACGGAGTCGGTGTTGCCGAACCCGAAAGAGCTGCTGCTGGTGCTGGACGAAGGCCACCATTTGCCGGAGGTGGCGCGCGATGCGCTGGAGATCGACGGGGAAATCACCGCGCTGTCGACCAACCTGCAGCTGGACATGATCGTGCGCCAGGTCGAGCAGTGCATGACGCAGTACCGGCCGAAGAATCCGCCGGGGCTGGCCAACAGCGAGCGGCTGAAAAACCATTGCGAGGAGCTGCGCGAGCTGGTGCAGATCTTCGAGCATCAGATCAGCGCCTACCTGCCCGGCGACAGCGTGGCGGCCGAGCACCGTTTCGAAATGGGCGAGCTGCCGGCGGAGATGGTGGAGAGCTGCGCGCGGTTGTTCAAACTGACCGATGCGCTGCGCGGGCTGGCGGAGTTCGTGCTTAACGATCTCACCGAGCAGACCGGCAAGCATGACATCATGCGCCTGCACCGCGCCATCCTGCAGATGAGCCGCACGCTGGGCTATCTGGAGGCGATGAGCAAGCTATGGCGGCTGGCGGCGCTGGACAAGTCGTCCAACGCGCCGATCTCCAAATGGGTCACGCGCGAACTGCGCGATAACGTCACCCATCTGTATCTGCACTGCGTCGGCATCCGCGTCAGCGACCAGCTGGAGAAGCTGCTGTGGCGCAAGGTGCCGCACGTGGTGGTCACCTCGGCCACGCTGCGTTCGCTGAACAGCTTCGCGCGTTTGCAGGAGATGAGCGGGCTGAGCGAGAAGGCCGGCGATCGTTTCGAAACCCTCTCTTCGCCGTTCAATCACGTCGAGCAGGGCAAGATTGTCATTCCGCAGATGCGCTACGAACCGGCGCTCGCCAACGAGGCGGAGCACCTCGAGGAGATGGCGCGCTGTTTCCGTGCCGAGCAGGCGAGCGGCAAACACAAAGGCATGCTGATCCTGTTCAGCAGCCACCGGGCGATGCAGACTTTCCTCAGCTACGTGACCGATCTGCGGCTGATGCTGCTGGTGCAGGGCGACCAGCCGCGCTACCGGCTGGTGGAAGAGCACCGCAAGCGGGTGGAGAAGGGCGTAGCCAGCGTGCTGGTGGGGCTGCAATCGTTCGCCGAAGGGCTGGATCTGAAAGGCGAGCTGCTGACCCAGGTGCATATTCACAAAATCGCGTTCCCGCCGATCGACAGCCCGGTGATCGTGACCGAAGGCGAGTGGCTGAAATCGCTGAAGCGCTATCCGTTCGAAGTGCAGAGCCTGCCGAGCGCCTCGTTCAACCTGATCCAGCAGGTCGGCCGCCTGATCCGCAGCAACCAATGCTACGGCGAGATCGTGATCTACGATCGTCGGCTGCTGACCAAAAACTACGGTTCGCGGCTGTTGGCGTCGTTGCCGGTGTTCCCGATCGAACAGCGCGCGGTGCCGGAGGCCGACAAGGCACATCTGGCGGCGCTGAAATCCGCCGCCGACGCGGCCAAAAAAGAGAAGAAGCGCGGCAACCCGTTCGCCCGCAAGCGGCGGCGTTAATCAGAGCAGCGGCGGCAGGCGGCGTTTAACCGGCGTGGTTTTCACGATCGAAGTGTTGCTCTGCGCGTGCTCGGCCAGCCGATCGAGGGTATGGTCGAGCTGTTCCATCGAGTGTGCCACCAGCCGCACGATAAAGCAGTCTTCGCCGGTCACCTTATCGCACTCGACCACTTCCGGGATTGCCTGAATCAGCTGTTCGACCTTCTTCAGCATGCCCGGCAGCGGTTTGATGCGCACCAGCGACTCAAAGGCGTAGCCCACCGCCTGCAGATTGACGTTCAGGGTATAGCCCTGGATCACGCCGCTTTCCTCCAGCCGCCGCAGCCTTTCCGAGGTGCTCGGCGACGACAGCCCCACCTGCGCGCTCAGCGTCTTCAACGACGCGCGCGCGTCCTGCGCCAAAAGAGTCAGGATCTGGCGATCGATATCATCCATAACGCCTCCGTTAGGTATTTTTTTTATTATAGCTTCGAGAAAAAGGCAGTTAAGCATATCTGCCTTTTTTATGCTATAGAAAGCCGCTTCGCGAAGCCGCAAGCTATGTCTCTGGGCAAGTTTGGAGGAACGCAGAATGCATGCAGAGATAAAACGCGGCTCGCTGGAGATGACGGCGGCGATGCTGATTTCCGGCTCTATCGGCTGGTTTGTGTTGATGTCCGGCCAGCCGGTTATCAACGTGGTGTTTTGGCGCTGCGCGGTGGGGGCGCTGGTGCTGCTGGCGGTGTGCGGCGCGCTGGGGCAGCTGCGGCGAGATGCGCTGACGCGTGCCACGCTGCTGCTCGCGATAGCCGGCGGGGTGGCGCTGGTGATCAACTGGCTGCTGCTGTTTGCCGCCTATTCTTATGCGTCTATTTCCATCGCCACGGCGGTGTACAACACCCAGCCGTTTATGCTGGTGGGGCTGGGGGCGCTGTTTCTGGGTGAACGGCTGACCGCCCGCAAGCTGCTGTGGCTGGGGCTGGCGTTCGGCGGCATGATGCTGGTGGTGCTGGCGCAGCCACGGCAGGCGGGGGAGCAGAGTCATTATTTGGCGGGCGTCGCGCTGGCGCTCGGCGCGGCGTTTTTCTACGCCCTGATGGCGCTGGCGGCCAAGCGGCTGAAAGGCACGCCGCCGCATCTGATCGCGTTGATTCAGGTGACGGTGGGGGCGGTGATGTTGTTGCCGTTGGTGGATTTCCATGTTTCGGCCAGCGCTGGGCAGTGGGGAATGCTGGCGACGCTTGGCGTGTTGCACACCGGCCTGATGTACGTGTTGATGTACGGCGCCCTACAGAAGCTGCCGACCAACCTGATCGGCTCGCTGTCGTTTATTTACCCGATCGCCGCCATGCTGGTGGATCGCCTGGCGTTTGGCCACCGTCTGTCGGCGTGGCAGCTGCTGGGCGCGGCGATCATCCTGCTGGCGGCGGCGGGCATGAACCTGCTGGGCGAACGGCGAGCGCAACTGTTGCCGGCCTCGGACGGCCGACGCGCCGGCTGAGCCTCAGGCCGGCTGCTTCAACCGGCGCCATAAGGTGGTGCGGCTGATCCCGAGCAACCGGGCGGCGGCGGCATGGTCGCCTCCAGATTGCGCCAGGGCCTCATGTGCGGAAAGGGGCGGGGCTGGCGTTTCGGGCGGCGGTGCGGCGGCCAGCTCCGGCAACAGCCACCGCAGCGTCTCGCCGGTTGGCGCGGCGCCGGTGCTCAGCATCAGCGCCACCCGTTCCATCATGTTGCGCAGCTCGCGCAGGTTGCCGGGCCAGGCGTAATGACTCAGCGCGGCGTAACAGCCGGCTACGGCGATACGCAGCGGCTCCGTCAGCGGCACGCCGAGCGCCGCCAGCGACTGCTTCAGAAAGTGTTCCGCCAGCATCGCGATATCGTCGCCACGCGCGCGCAGCGGCGGCAGCTGCAGCCGCAGGGCGCTCAGGCGGTAGAACAGATCGGCGCGAAAGCCGCCCTGTTGAATCGCCTGCTCCAGCCGGTTGTGGGTGGCGCTGATGACACGAAAGTCGACCGGCACCGGTTGCTGCCCGCCGACCCGGGTGACGGTTTTTTCTTCCAGCGCGCGCAGCAGTCGGGTTTGCAGATGCAGCGGCATTTCGCCGATCTCATCGAGAAACAGAGTGCCGCCGTTGGCGGCTTCCAGCAGCCCGCGCCGGCCGCCGCGCCGCGAGCCGGTAAAGGCGCCTTCCTCATAGCCGAACAGTTCCGCCTCCAGCAGCGATTCGGCGATGGCGCCGCAGTTGATGGCGACGAACGGCGGCGCGGCGCCCCTGGACGGTGCGCCGCGTCGGGCAAAGAATTCCCGGTGGATCGCCTGCGCCGCCAGCTCCTTGCCGGTGCCGGTTTCCCCTTCTATCAACACCGCCGCCGGCGAACGGGCGTACAGCATGATGGTGCGCCGCGTCTGCTCCATCTGCGGGGAGTCGCCCTGCAAATCACCGAGCCCGTAGCGCGGCTGCAGGGTGTTGCGCGCAGCGTAATCGCCGCTGCGTTTGCCGCCGCCCAGCATCAGGCGCGTCACGTCCAGCGCATCGCTGAAGGCGGCGCGCAGGGTGGCGGCGGAGTAGAGAAAAATGGCGGTGAGCCCGGCCTCTTCTGCCAGGTCGCTGATCAGGCCCGCGCCGACCACGGCCTGAATGCCGGCGGCTTTCAGCTCGGCGATCTGGCCGCGCGCATCCTCTTCGGTGACGTAGCTGCGTTGCTCCAGCGGCAGATCGAAGGTTTGCTGGAACTCCATCAGTGCGGGCAGGGGCATTTTATAGGTGATGACGCCGATCCGATCGGCAGTTTTGCGCGCCTTGCTCAGCGCCTGCAACAGATCGAAGCCGCCGGGTTTGACCAAAATGACCGGCACCGACAGGCGGCTTTTCAGGTAGGCGCCGTTGGAGCCGGCGGCGATGATGGCGTCGCAGGGCTCGGTAGCCAGGCGAGCGCGGATGTGTTGCACCGCCTCCTCGAAGCCGAGGCGGATCGGGGTGATGGTCGCCAGGTGATCGAATTCCAGGCTGATGTCCCGGAACAGATCGAACAGGCGGGTGATGGAGACCGTCCAGATCACCGGTTTGTCAGGCGTGCGGGGCGGCGTGATGTGATCGCTCATGGTCGGTTACCGAATGGAAGAGGCTGCATGATACCCGTCATACTTGAAGCTGCCTCTTTGTTGGCTGCGCTTGTGCGCCCCAGTCACATAGTTGCCTATGTTCCTGGGGACTTAGGCTTGCCGCCTTGATGCAACTTCAATTAGTTAGGGTATAGGTGTAGCCCGGTTTCAGTCGTGTTTCAAATATGCGGCGTGAAACGGCGGTTGAAACGTTAACTGAAACGTTTCTTGTCCCTTTGCCTGGCCAATGGCGCTGAGCATTTTGTAACTCACTTATTTTTATCGCTTTTAATTTTTTCCCTCACCAAAGTACAACCTGGCCCGCCCTTTGCTCTCTTTGTTTCATCTAGTTAATCGGAGAGAACGTCATGACGCTGCGCTCACCCGGGCTCGCCTTTCGTCAGGCCCTGAATAAAGAAAAACCGCTGCAAATAGCCGGCGCGATCAACGCCAACCATGCGCTGCTGGCCCAGCGGGCCGGATTCCAGGCCATCTACCTTTCCGGCGGCGGCGTGGCGGCCGGTTCGTTGGGGTTGCCGGACCTGGGCATTTCGACGCTGGACGATGTGTTGACCGATATTCGCCGCATCACCGACGTCTGCCCGCTGCCGCTGCTGGTGGATGTCGACAGCGGTTTCGGCGCGTCGGCGTTCAACGTCGCCCGCACGGTGCGATCGGTGAGCAAGGCCGGGGCGGCGGCACTGCATATTGAAGATCAGGTCGGCGCCAAGCGCTGCGGCCATCGGCCCAATAAGGCCATCGTCTCCACCGAAGAGATGGTGGATCGCATCAAGGCGGCGGTGGATGCGCGCAGCGATCCGGACTTCGTGATCATGGCGCGCACCGATGCGCTGGCGGTGGAGGGGCTGGAGGCGGCCATCGAGCGTGCTCAGGCTTACGTGGCGGCCGGGGCCGACATGCTGTTCCCGGAAGCGATTACCGAACTGGGCATGTACCGCCGCTTTGCCGAGGCGACGCAGGTGCCGATCCTGGCCAACATCACCGAGTTCGGCGCGACGCCGCTGTTCACCACCGACGAACTGCGCGGTGCCCAGGTGGATATGGCGCTGTATCCGCTGTCGGCCTTCCGGGCGATGAACCGCGCGGCGGAGCGGGTGTATCGCGCCCTGCGCGAGGAGGGCACGCAGAAAAGCGTCATCGACACCATGCAAACCCGCAACGAGCTGTACGAAAGCATCAACTACTATTTGTTCGAAGAGAAACTCGACGCTTTGTTCGCCCGCCAGCGCGACGAATAAGCGCCATTCACGCAGAAGCCAAACGAGGACAGTATGAGCCAAGCGATCCCTCCGCAAAGCCCGACTGGCGATAAGCCGAAAAAATCCGTGGCGTTATCCGGCGTGCCCGCCGGGAATACTGCGCTGTGCTCCGTAGGGCGCAGCGGCAACGATCTGCACTACCGCGGTTACGACATTCTCGATCTCGCGCGCCACTGCGAGTTTGAAGAGGTTGCCCACCTGCTGATCCACGGCAAGTTGCCCAACCGCGACGAGCTGCTGGCCTATAAACACCGTCTCAAAGCGCTGCGCGGCCTGCCCGCCAGCGTGCGCACGGTGCTGGAGGCGTTGCCGGCGGCGTCTCACCCGATGGACGTTATGCGCACCGGCGTTTCGGCCCTTGGCTGCACCCTGCCGGAAAAAGAGCAGCACGGCGCGGCCGGCGCGCGCGACATCGCCGACCGGCTGCTGGCGTCGTTGGGATCGATGCTGTTGTATTGGTATCACTACAGCCATAACGGCGAGCGTATTCAGCCGGAGACCGACGACGACTCCATCGGCGGCCACTTCCTGCACCTGCTGCACGGTGAAGCGCCTTCCGCCAGCTGGGAACAGGCGATGCATGCGTCGCTGATCCTGTACGCCGAGCATGAGTTTAACGCTTCGACCTTCGCCGGCCGGGTGATCGCCGGTACCGGATCCGACATCTATTCGGCGATTGTCGGCGCGATCGGTGCGCTGCGCGGGCCGAAGCACGGCGGCGCCAACGAGGTGTCGCTGGAGATCCAGCAGCGCTATGAAACGCCGGATGAAGCGGAGGCCGATATCCGCCGCCGTATCGACAACAAAGAGGTGGTGATCGGCTTCGGGCACCCGGTGTACACCGTCTCCGATCCGCGCCACCAGGTGATCAAAGAGATCGCGCAGCGCCTGTCGCAGGAAGCGGGCGCGATGAAGCTGTATGACATCGCCGATCGGCTGGAAAGCGTCATGCGCGACACCAAAAAGATGTTCCCCAACCTCGACTGGTTCTCGGCGGTGTCTTATTACCAGCTGGGGGTGCCCACCGAAATGTTCACGCCGCTGTTTGTTATGGCGCGGGTGAGCGGTTGGTCGGCGCACATCATCGAGCAACGGCAGGACAACAAAATCATTCGCCCATCCGCCAACTATACCGGGCCGGAAGCGCGGGCGTTCGTACCGCTGGATCAGCGCTGAGCGCCGATCGTTATCGTGTCGTTTTCACTATGGAGTCTTCGGGAATCATGATGCTTGAGTCTGCCAATACCCGCCGTCCGCCGTTCGATCGCGAAATGGTCGATATCGTCGATTATGTGATGAAAGAGGCCGTCGATACCCCGGCGGCGTACCGCACCGCCCATTATTGCCTGCTCGATACCCTCGGCTGCGGGCTGGAGGCGCTGAGCTATCCGGCCTGCAAGAAACTGATGGGGCCGGTGGTGCCGGGCGCCGAGGTACTGAACGGCAGCCGGGTGCCGGGCACCCGCTTCCAGTTGGATCCGGTGCAGGCGGCGTTCAATATCGGCGCCATGATCCGCTGGCTCGACTTCAACGACACCTGGCTGGCGGCGGAGTGGGGGCACCCGTCGGACAACCTGGGCGGGATCCTGGCGGTGGCCGATTGGCTATCGCGCCAGGCGGTGGCGGCGGGCAAAGCGCCGCTGACCATGCGGCAGGTGTTGATCGCCATGATCAAGGCGCATGAGATCCAGGGCTGCCTGGCGTTGGAAAACGCCTTCAACCGGGTGGGGCTGGATCATGTGCTGTTGGTGAAGGTGGCGTCCACCGCGGTGGTGGCGCAGATGCTCGGCCTGAGCCGGGCGGAGATCCTCAACGCGGTGTCGCTGGCGTGGGTGGACGGGCAGTCGCTGCGCACCTATCGCCACGCGCCGAACGCCGGCACCCGCAAATCCTGGGCGGCGGGGGATGCGACCGCCCGCGCGGTGCGGCTGGCGTTGATGGCCGCCACCGGCGAGATGGGCTACCCCTCGGCGCTGACGGCGCCGACCTGGGGATTCTACGACGTCTCTTTCAACGGCAAACCCTTCCGCTTCCAGCGGCCGTACGGCGCGTATGTGATGGAGAACGTGCTGTTTAAAATTTCGTTCCCGGCGGAGTTCCATGCCCAGACTGCGGTGGAGGCGGCCATGACGCTGCACCGCCAGATGCAGGCCGCCGGCAAAACCGCCGGCGACATCGCCAGGGTGAGCATCCGCACCCACGAGGCCTGTCTGCGCATTATCGACAAACAGGGGCCGCTGGATAACCCGGCGGATCGCGATCACTGCATTCAGTACATGGTGGCGATCCCGCTGCTGTTCGGCCGGCTGACGGCGGCGGACTACGAGGATCGGGTGGCCGAGGATCCGCGCATCGACGCGTTGCGCGGCAAGATCCACTGCCATGAAGATCCCGCCTTCACCCGCGATTATCACGATCCGGAAAAACGCTCGATCGCCAATGCGCTGACGGTGGAGTTCGCCGACGGCAGCCGCCTGGATGAGGTGGCGGTGGAGTACCCTATCGGCCATGCGCGGCGGCGCGAAGAGGGCATCCCGCTGCTGATCGAGAAGTTCAAAACCAACCTGGCGCGCCAGTTCCCGGCTCTGCAGCAGCAGCGCATTCTCGAGGTATCGCTGGACCGGCAGCGGCTGGCGCAGATGCCGGTTAACGAGTACCTCGATCTGTGGGTGATCTGATGCGAGCGGCGCTGACAAGCCACGTCGGCGTCGCTATGATGGACGTTCCATTCCCGTCCATCTTCTTATCAGGTGATTCATGATTGATGCCGCAACGCTGTTGTTGTTTTCCGGTGCCTGCGTGGCGCTGGCGCTAACCCCCGGCCCGGATATGCTGTTGATCGCTTCGCGCAGCGTCAGCCAGGGGCGGCGCGCCGGTTTTGCTTCGCTGGCGGGCATTCAGCTTGGCACGTATTGCCACGCGTTGGCGGCGGCGCTGGGGCTGTCGCAACTGTTCGTCGCGGTGCCGTTGGCTTACGACGCGGTGAGAATGCTGGGCGCCGCCTACCTGCTCTATCTGGCGTGGAAAACGCTGCGATCCGGCAGCAGTTTGCAGGCTTCCGCCGGGTTGCAGGCGGTGCCGACGGCGCGTATTTTCCGCCAGGGGCTGTTCACCAACATTCTCAACCCGAAAATGGCGCTGTTCGTGCTGGCGCTGTTCCCGCAGTTTATCGATCCGCGCGCCGGCTCGGTGGTGGTGCAGATGCTGGCGTTGGCGACGGTGCTGAATCTGGTGGGCCTGCTGATCAACGGCGGGGTGATCCTGGCGGTCAGCGGCATGAAAAGCCGCTTCGCCGGCCGCCGCTTCAGCGCCCGCTGGCCGAACTACCTGCTGAGCGGGGTGTTCGCCGGGCTGGCCTGCAAACTCATTTTCGACAGCCGCCGTTAATCCTCGCGCAGCAGCGCTTCAAACGCCGCGCTGGCCGGTTCGCCCGGCAGCGCGCTGTACATCACCAGCCGCAGGTGATTCTCTTCGTCAACGATGAAAGAGGCGTGGTCAAAGGTGACCGCGCCGATTTCCGGGATGACGAAGCTGCGTCGCCCCTGGCAACGCCCGTGAATATCATGCTGCCGCCAGAGTTGGCGGAACGGTGGCGACACCCGCTCCAGCGCCTGTACCCGTTGGCGCATCACCTCATCCTCCGGCGCGCGGGCATAGTCGCGGCGGAGCGCTATGCCCAGGCCTTTGCCGGCGCGATGCTCTGTAATCTGTTGGCGATGGGCGTTGCCCTGATCTTGTTAAACCGGATCACTCAAAATAGTCAGAAAGCGGATCTTAAGTAGGCCGCCGGCGGGTGTTTTACTGTCGTCATCATGAGAGAACGATAAGGAGCCACACTGATGTTTCAACCCGCCGCATTTCGCGAAGACGATCTGGATGCCCAACTGGCGCTGGTACGCGCCCATCCGCTGGGGCTATTGGTCAGCCACGGCGAGCAGGGATTGACGGCCGATCCGCTGCCGTTTTTGGCCGATGTCGAACAGGGGCAGATCCGGCTGCGGGCGCACCTGTCGCGCGCCAACGAGCACTGGCGGCGGCTGCAGCACGCGGCGGAATGCCTGGTGATTTTTCAGGGCGTGGAAGGCTATGTGTCGCCCGGCTGGTACCCGAGCAAGCGCCAGAGCGGCAAGGTGGTGCCGACCTGGAATTACAGCGTGGTGCAGCTGTATGGCGTGCCGACGGTGATGGACGACCCGGCCTGGCTGCGCCGCCAGCTGATCGATCTGACGGCGCAACAGGAAGGGCGCCGCCCGGCGCCCTGGCGGCTCGATGATGCGCCGGCCAATTACATCGCCGCGCAGCTTAAAGGCATCGTCGGCATCGAGATCGCCGTCACCCGGCGCGAAGGCAAATGGAAGATGAGCCAAAACCGCAGCGCCGACGATGCCGGCGGGGTGATCGCCGGGCTGCGCGATGGCGATGAAGCGCAGCGGCGGCTGGCGGCGGAGGTTGAGCGGCGGCGCGGATAGGGTATGCTAACCGAAGAGTGAGCAAGGGGAACCTTCGGATGGATTACACCAAAATTATCAAAGAAATAGGCCGCGGCAAAAACCATGCGCGCGACCTGGACCGGCAGACCGCTTTTCAGCTGTATCAGGCGATGCTGGCCGGGGATGTCCCCGAGCTGGAGCTGGGCGGCATTCTGATCGCGCTGCGCATCAAGGGAGAAGCCGAAGAGGAGATGCTGGGCTTCTACCAGGCGATGCAGCAGCAGGTCTTGCCGCTGCAGGCACCGCAGGGGCGGCCGTTGCCGGTGGTGCTGCCGAGCTACAACGGCGCGCGCAAGCAGGCCAACCTGACGCCGCTGCTGGCGCTGTTGCTGGCGAAAGTGGGCCTGCCGGTGGTGGTGCATGGCGTATTGGACGACAGCACCCGCGTGACCAGCGCCGAGATTTTCCGCGCCCTGGGGCTGCCGTGGTCGGAACAGGCCGCTCACGCCCAACAGCGTCTCGATAACGGCGAGGCGGTGTTTATGCCGGTTTCCGCGCTGTCGGCGCCACTGGCGCGGCAGCTCGGGCTGCGTTGGCGCATGGGAGTGCGCAACAGCGCCCATACGCTGGCCAAGCTGGCGACGCCGTTCGGCGAACAGGATGCGCTGCGCCTCGCCAGCGTCTCACACCCGGAGTATGTCGGCCGGGTGGCGTCGTTTTTCCGCCAGATCGGCGCCCGCGGGTTGCTGATGCACGGCACGGAAGGCGAAGCCTACGCCAACCCGCTGCGCTGCCCGCAGATTCACCATATCGTCGGCGGCGAACAGCGCGTGCTGCTGGAGCGCACCTTGCAGGATGAAACGCCGGCGTTACCGGCGGCGAAAGACGCGGAAACCACCGCGCGCTGGACTGAGCGCTGTCTGGCGGGCGAGGTGGCGATCCCGCAGGCTATCCAACGGCAGGTCGCCTGTTGTCTGGTGGCTGCCGGCGAGAGCGAAACGCTGGAGCAGGGGCTGAAACACCTGCATCAGGCCTAAGCGAGACTATACTGGGATATTTCCTCATCGGCTGAGAAGGACGGTTATGCAACAGGCTCTCGATTACTTCAATCAATTGAACCAGGATTATCTCGACGTACACCGCGCCAAAGAAGAGCTGTTCTGGCAAAACTACATGGGCACCGACGGTGAAGATGTCTCGGCGCGCTTTTCCGCTGCGGAAAGCGCCTATAAACGCTTTATCGCCGAGCCGCGCCGGCTGGCGGAGATCCGCAATCTGCTGGCCGGATTGGAAGCGCTGCCGCAGGAGGCGCAGCGGGATGCGCTGATCCACGGCCTGCAAGGTTGGCTGCGTTTCTTCGACTGCAACGCCATTGAAGATCCGCAGGCGCAGGCGCTGTTGGATCAGATCATCCATGCCGAATCCGATCTCTACTCGCGCCGCAAGGGCTACCAGGTTACGCACCTGAATGCTGAGGGCCAGCGGGTGGCGGCCTCGCTCGGCGAGCTGTTGACCAACCAGGCGACCAACCCGAATGAAGACTACCGCCGCAGCTCGCAGCAGGCGCTGCGCGATCTGGAGCAATGGCTGCTGCATAACGGCCTGCCGGAGCTGATTGGCCTGCGCAACCGCTTTGCGCGCCAGATGGGCTATCGCAACTATTTCGACTACAAGGTGAACAAGACCGAGCGCATGTCGCCGGAGCAGCTGTTCGCCATTCTGGATCGCTTCGAGCGGGAAACCCGCGAGGCTAACGCGCGCAGCCTGCAACAACTGGCGGCCGAGAAGGGCAGCCAGGCGCTGGAGCCGTGGAACGTGCGCTTTGCCAGCGCCGGCGACGTCACCCGCCAACTGGATCCTTACTTCCCGTTTTCGCGTTCGCTGGAACGTTGGGTCGACAGCTTCAAACGCCTGCACATCGGTTTTGGCGGCGCGGAGATGAATCTCGATCTGCTGGTGCGTAGCGGCAAGTATGAGAACGGCTTTATGCACGGCCCGGTGCCGCCGTTTGTACGCCAGGGGGAATGGGTGCCGGCGCGCATCAACTTCACCAGCCTGGCGCAGCCGGGGCAGGTGGGCAGCGGCGCTTATGGGCTCAATACCCTGTTCCATGAGGGCGGCCATGCGGCGCATTTCGCCAACATTCGCCAGAATGCGCCGTGCTTCTCGCAGGAGTTCCCGCCGACTTCGATGGCCTATGCCGAAACCCAGTCGATGTTCTGTGACAGCCTGCTGGACGACGCCGACTGGCTGAAACGCTATGCGAAAAACGCCGCCGGCGAAGCGGTGCCCGATGCGCTGATCGAAGCCGGCATCGCGGCGCGCCAGCCGATGCGTGCGTTCAATGAACGCCATATCCTGCTGGTGCCGTATTTCGAGTGGGCGCTGTATCAGTGGGATGACGCGCAGCGCACGCCGGAAGCCATCACCGCGCTGGCGCGCGAGGTCGAACAGAAAATCCTCGGCATCAGCGGCAGCCCGCGCCCGACGCTGGCGATCCCGCATCTGCTGTCGCTGGAGTCCGCCTGTTCCTATCAGGGCTATCTGCTGGCGATGATGGCGGTGGAGCAAACCCGCCAGTTCTTCCTGCAGCGTGACGGTTACCTGACGGACAACCCGGCTATCGGCCCGGATCTGGCGCGGCACTATTGGCTGCCGGGCAACAGCGTCAGCCATGACGACACGCTGCGCAGCCTGACCGGCGAAGGGTTCAACCCGGACTATCTGGCGCAGGCCTGTAATCAGACGGTGGCGCAGGCGTGGCACGAGGCGCAGCAGACGATGGCCGCCGCCGCTACGCGCCCGCAGCCGCCGGCGGATTTCAGTCTGGAGGCGCATATCCGGGTGGTGGACGGTGACACGGTATTGGCGGACAACGCCGATGGCGACGAACGCATGTGCCGCGACTTCGCCGCCGCGATAGACGCGCGTTTGGTTTAAGGCGCATAAAAAAGCCCGCCGGGATGACCCGGCGGGCTTTTTGACGTCTGGGGCAGCGATTATTTGTAGATAACCGCGGTCGCGTGCATCAGGTTGTTGCCGCTGGTGGAGGTGATGGTGAAAGCCTTGGCGCCTGCCGCATCGGCTTTGGCGGCCAGCTGAGATTTCAGGCTGCTCAGGTCGGTCGCGCCGCTGGCGACGATCACGCCGGCTTTTTCGAACTGGGCGGCATCCTGCGCGCTGACGTGTTCAGCGGCGAAAGTAGTGAAAGAAACGGTGGCCAGGGCGATAGCGGCAGCAAAAGTTTTGATGGTTTTCATGTTCGTTATTCCTGTCAAAGCGGATTAGGGATAAAGGGTTTTCCTTTCGATGGGAAGATTATTGCGCAGTGACAGGCGTGATGAAATCGGAGAGTGTTGACGGTTTTATTCAGATTTTTTGATCATATTTCCCCATTCACATCCTGCATGAACGGGGGAAACCATCAGCGCGTCGGGCGCGCCAGATCGAAACGGTGCTGGTCGGAAATGCCGTAGTAGGCGGTCGGGCCGCCGGCGCGCAGGATAGGTTCGGCAGCGGCGGTCTGGTAGACGCCGTGTTCGTCCAGCAGCGCCGGATCGAGGTGCACCGCCACCACTTCGCCCAATACCAGCCAGGTTTCCACCGATTCCCCGGCGGCGGTTTGCAGCTGAATGCACTGGGTCAGCCGGCATTCGAAGTTCACCGGGCTTTCCGCCACGCGCTCGGCTTTGACCCGGCGCCCCGGCAGCGGGGTGACGCCGGCGAAGGCGAATTCGTCCTCACCGCGCGGCAGGTTGATGGAACTGTTGTTCATCGCTTCCGCCAGCGGGCGCGTCGCCAGGTTCCAGACGAACTCGCCGGTTTCCACGATATTCGCCACGCTGTCTTTCCAGCCGGTGCTGGCGAACCCGATGATCGGCGGGCGGTAGTTGAAGCAGTTGAAAAAGCTGTAGGGTGCCAGATTGCGCGAGCCGGCGGCGCTGCGGGAAGAGATCCAGCCGATGGGGCGCGGGCCGACGATGGCGTTCAGCGGATCGTGCGGCAGGCCGTGGCCGGCAGCGGGTTCATAATAGTAGCGAGATTCACGGCTCATGGGGGCCCCTGTGGCGATCGATGAAGCTTTCATTGTGCCGGGTTTCCCGCCGCTGCGCCATTCCGGGCGGGATGTGTTATCTTACGCGCCGGAAATACCTTCAAGAGAGCCCGTCACGGTGGAAAAAAAGAAAACCTTCCCGCAGCAGAAAAGCGGCCTGCATCCGCGCAACCGTCATCGTTCGCGCTACGACTTCCCGGCGCTGATCGCCAGCTGCCCGGCGCTGGCGCCGTTCGTGAAACCGAATGCCTGGGGCGATGTCTCGGTGGACTTCGCCGATCCGGCGGCGGTGAAAATGCTCAACCGTGCGCTGCTGCAACACTTTTACGGCATCGAACACTGGGATATTCCGGCTGACTACCTGTGCCCGCCGATCCCCGGCCGCGCCGACTATCTGCACCACCTGGCGGATCTGCTGGCGACCAGCAACGGCGGCGAGATCCCGCGCGGCAAGGGCGTGGCGATCCTCGACGTCGGCGTCGGCGCCAACTGCATTTATCCGATCGTCGGCCTGCGCGAATACGGTTGGCGTTTCACCGGCTCCGAAATCGATCCGGTATCGCTCAACGCTGCCAAAATGATCGTCGAAATGAACCCGACGCTGCGCAACAGCGTGCGTTTGCGTCTGCAAAAGCAACCGGCGTCTATCTTTACCGGCATCATCGGCGCGGCCGAGAAGTTCGACGCTACCCTGTGCAACCCGCCGTTCCATGCCTCCGAACAGGAAGCGCGCGCCAGCACCCGCCGCAAGCTGCATAAGTTGGGCAAAGGGGAGGTGGCCGACAAGCCGGTGCAAAACTTCGGCGGCAAGAACAACGAACTGTGGTGCGAAGGCGGCGAGGAGGCCTTCGTGCGCAAGATGGTGGAAGAAAGCGTCGGCAAGGCGACCCACTGCCTGTGGTTCACTTCGCTGATTTCAAAAAACACCACGCTGCCGGCCATCTATCATGCGTTGAAAGTGGCGGGCGCGGCCGAGGTGCGCACCATCGAGATGGCGCAGGGGCAGAAGATCAGCCGCTTCGTCGCCTGGACTTTCCATGACGCAGAACAACAGGCCGCTTGGGCGGCTGAGCGCTGGCGTTAATCCTTCCGGCGCCGGTTATCTCACCGGCGCCGACAAAAATCCGCATTTTACCTTTCAATTTTCATCACTTACGTTATTCTCAATACGGTTTTAATAATAAAAATCTTAGGCTGTAGGTTTATTTAAATTCGAATAATTACTTTACTGAATAAATAAAATTCATCCGGTTGATATCAATAACCAGAAGGATCGGCGCTGCCCGCTCCTTCCGCTATGGCACGCCCGCGTGTGGGCGCGGCGTGTGGTCAGGAAAAATAAGAAAAGCGCCAGATTGCGCCATCATCTGCCACAAGGACTACACCTTATGCTGTTACGATTCAGTCAGTTAACTCCCCACAAAGGCGCCGAACTGAGCGCGATAGAACATGCTGTTCCGATGATCGTTTTCTCACCCGACGGCGCGGTATTGCGCGCCAACGATCTTTTTCTCAGCACGCTGGGATTTCAGCGTGATGAAGTGATTGGCCAGCATCACCGTATTTTCTGCGATCCGAACTATGTCGCCAGCCCGCTGTATCGCAAACATTGGGAAACGCTGAATAATGGTCAGCCCATCACGGACAATATAAAACGCATCGCGAAAAACGGTGAGGCGGTGTGGTTGCAGGGCACTTACGCGCCGGTGCTGAACAAACAGGGCAAGGTGGTGGAGATCGTCAAGATCGCCAGTGAAGTGACCGAGCGAGTGACGCAGGCGCAGGAGCATCGCAGTTTGCTGGCGGCGCTGAATCGTTCGATGGCGATGATCGCCTTCACGCCGCAGGGCACCATTCTCAGCGCCAACGATAACATGCTGGCGCTGATGGGCTATCGGCTGGAAGAGGCGTGCGGGCAATCGCATGCGGTGCTGTGTTCGCCGGCGTTCGCCGCTTCCGACGACTATCGCCGGCACTGGCAGCGCCTGGCGCGCGGTGAGTTTATCACCGGGCGTTTTGAGCGCATCAACCAGCGCGGCGAGCGGGTATGGCTGGAAGCCAGCTACAACCCGATCCTCGACAACGAAGGCCAAGTGGTGAAGGTCGTGAAGATAGCCCAGGACATTACCCGCCTGATGCAACAACAGCAGCACGAAGAAGAGATGGTGCGCAACGCCCATCATCTGTCGCTTGATACCGATCGGCAGGCCGCGCAGGGCGCCGTCATCGTGCAACAGGCGGTGAAGGGCATGCAGCAGGTCGAAGCGGCGGCACGCGAAACCTCGGAAGTGATCACCGAACTGGGCAAGTGCTCCCAGCAGATCGGCACCATCGTCGAAGCCATTCGCAAAATCGCCTCCCAAACCAACTTGCTGGCGATTAACGCTTCCATCGAGGCCGCACACGCCGGTGAACACGGGCGCGGCTTCGCGGTGGTGGCCAATGAGGTGCGCACGCTGGCGGAACAGTCGCGCAAGGCGGCGACCGAGATCGAGCGCATGACCAAATCCATTCAGCAAGGCGTGGCGGCGGCGATCGCCGGGATGTCGACCTGCGTTGAACAGGCCGGCGGTGGCGTGGCGCTGACCCACGATGCCGGTGAAGTCATCAACCAGGTCAATGTCGGCATGCACGACGTGGTGAAGCTGATGCAGGCGTTTACTTCGGTGAAGCAGGGCGACGCGCTGCACTGAGTTTCTGTGGCGCCGGTTCCGCAGGGGCCGGCGTTTTGGTCTTATCGCCGACTTGCGCGCCGTTGAGCTGCGGTTCAATCTCGACGGCCTATGCTATCCTTAAATATGAACGAACGTTCGTTCATTAATCGCTATCGATTGTTTGACGGCGCCAGGCGCCGCCTTCACCGCTTCAGGAGTTGCCGATGGGAAACCGAGAAAAGATTGTCGACGCCGCGCTGCACAGCTTTACCCATAAGGGGTTTCATCAGACCAGCATGCGGGACATCGCCCAGGCGGCGGGCGTCAGCGTCGGCAACCTCTACAACCACTTTGCCGGCAAGGAGGCGCTGATCGGCGAGATCGCACTGCTGGAAAACGGCGTCTTCGCCGAGTTCGCCGCCGGGTTGCGTGCCGCAGGAGGGCGGCCGAAACAGGCGCTGTCGGCCTTTTTTAGCGCCTATCATGCCTTTGTCGCCGAACCGGCCAATGTGCAGCTGTCGGCGGAGATCGTGGCGGAGGTGGCGCGTAATCCGGCGTTGGCCGCACAGTTCAGCGCCAACCAGCGGCAGTTGCTCGAAGCGCTGGCGGCGGTGATCGCCGACGCGCAGCAAACCGGTGAGATCGCGGCAGCGATAGCGCCATTGCAGCTCGCGCAGCTGATGCTGGACGTTATCGAAAGTCAGGCCTGGCGGCAGGCGATCTTTGCGTCGCGCTCGCCGGAGGATACCACGCCGGTTCAGCTGCTGGAGCAACTGCTCTACCGGCATCAATGAGCAATGAGCGAGGTCGATATGCTGCACGTAGAGCTTTACCGCGAATCTTACCGTCTGCAAACGGCGGCGTTGATCTACGCCGCCTTCTGCGACAAGTTTCAACGCGCGCGCCGCCTGAGCCCCCGGCAGCAGTGGCGTCTGTTTTATCAGCTATGGAGCTGGAAACAGAGCGGCGGCAGGGAGCGCAGCTTCGTCGTGAAACGGGATGAACAGGTGGTGGCGGCCTTTGCCCTCAACGCCGCCGACGGTGAAGGAAACGCCGGGCTGCGCCCGCGCGAATTGCCGATCTGGCGACTGTGTCGGCGCTACGGCTGGCTGAACTTTTGGCGCATGTATCTGCAAATTGCGGTGTTGCACCACGCCCCGGCGGCCGATGAGCTGTATCTCTCTTACCTGGCAGTCGCTGAGAGCCAGCGCGGCAAGGGGGTGGGGAACTGGCTGTTGCAGTGGATGGACGACTACGCCGCCGGGCCGGGCGCGGGCCGGCGCCTGAGCCTGCACGTCAGCCGGCGCAACGTCGACGCGCAGCGCCTGTATCAGCGCTGCGGTTTTCAGGTGCGGTGCGAAGAACATTACGCCTCGTTGGGGCTGCTGTTCGGCCAGGCCGACTGGGTGTTGATGGAAAGACGCAGCGGGGAGGCGGCGTGCGTAAAATAGGGCTATGCATTGGCGTGCTGTTGCCGCTGGCGCTCGGCTGGGTGATTTACGCCAACGATTTTCGCTTTGACGCCGAACCGATCGCGGTGACCGCGGGCGGCAATCGGCTGACCGGTACGCTGGTGCTGCCGAAGCATGCGCCGGTCAAGCCCGGCGTCGTGGTATTCGTGCACGGCGATGGGCCGGCCAACGCCAGCCGCGATGAAGGCTACTACGGCATTTGGGAGGCGATGGCGCAACAGGGCTACGCGGTTTTATCCTTCGATAAGCCGGGCGTTGGCGGTTCCGGCGGCAACTGGCTGCATCAGACCATGGCCGACCGCGCGCGGGAAACCGCCGATATCATCGATTGGGCCAGGCGGGACGGGCGCTTTGATGCACGCTGCGTGGGGCTGTGGGGCACCAGCCAGGCGGGGTGGGTGATGCCGGAGGTGGCGCGTTTGCGCCCCGACATCGCCTTTACGCTGGCGTTGGCGCCGGCGATCAACTGGCTGCGGCAGGGGCGTTACAACACCCGGGCGGCGATGGCGGCGGCGGGGGACGATGAAGCGCTGATCCAGGCGCGCGAGGCGCACTGGCGGCAGATCCAGACGCTGCTCGAACAACCGGACGGTTACGCACAATACCGCCGTGAGTATGGTGGCGCCGCATCGTTGAGCGCCGACCGCTGGCGCTTTATTCGCGCCAACATGGCCAGCGACGCGACGGCGGGATTGCGCTATTTCAAAACGCCGATACACCTGATACTGGGCGGGCGCGACGTCAATGTGGACGCGGATGAAACCGAGCGCGTTTATCGGCGGATGATTCCGGCTTCGCTGTTGACGGTCACGCGCATCGAAGCGGCCGATCACATGATGGTTAAACCGCTGTTCGCCCGCCATCCGTGGCTGATCAACGTGGTTGGCCTGTTTGCGCCGCGCTCGGTGCAATATGACGCCTACCGGCGAGACATCGCGGATTTTCTGGCCGCTCAGCCCTGCGGCCAGGGGCGCTGAACATGGTGAGGGTGAGAATGACGATCGGAGGCAAAGCATGAAAGCGGCGGGCGCGCGGCGCACCCGCCGTTAAGCGGTCGGGATCAGGACACGTGCTGCAGGAACTCCTGCAGGCGCGGGCTTGGCGGGTGGTTGATCAGATCGTGCGGGTTGCCGTCTTCGGCAATCCGGCCCTTGTCGATAAAGATCAGGCGCGACGCCACTTTTTCGGCAAAGCCGACTTCGTGGGTGACGATGACCATCGTCATGCCTTCCTCGGCCAGATCCTGCATCACCTTCAGCACTTCGTGGCGCAGCTCCGGATCGAGCGCGGAGGTCGGCTCGTCAAACAGCATCATTTTCGGCTTCACCGCCAGCGCGCGCGCGATCGCCACACGCTGCTGCTGGCCGCCCGACAGCTCGGACGGATAGTGATGGGCACGCTCCGCCAGACCGACCTTGGCCAGCAGCTCGCGCGCCAGCTTTTCCGCATCGGACTTCTTCGCGCCGCGCACGCGGATCGGGCCGAAGGCGACGTTTTCCAGCGCCGTCAGGTGCGGGAACAGGTAGAACTGCTGGAACACCATGCCGGCTTCCTGGCGGATCAAGCGATCGTCCACTTTCGGATCGTTGGCTTTCAGGCCATCGACGATCAGATCGCCGCTGGTGACCTCTTCCAGCTTGTTGATGCAGCGCAGCAGGGTGGACTTGCCGGAGCCGGACGGCCCGATGATCACCACCACTTCACCTTTGTCGATCTTCAAATCGATGTTGTGCAGCACCTGGGTTTGGCCAAAATGCTTGGAGACGTTTTTAAATTCAATCACAGGATTTTCATCCTTCTTTCCAGACGACGCAGCACGAAGCTCAGCACCAGGGTAATAATCAGATAGATAACCGCCACGGCGCTCCAGATTTCCAGCGCGCGGAAGTTACCGGCAATAATTTCCTGCCCCTGACGGGTCAGTTCCGCCACGCCGATCACGATGAACAGCGAGGTGTCTTTGATGCTGATGATCCACTGGTTACCCAGCGGCGGCAGCATGCGGCGCAGCGCCAGCGGCATGATGACGTAGCGAATGGTTTCGCGGCGCGACAGGCCGAGCGCCAGGCCGGCTTCGCGGAAGCCGTTATGGATAGACAGCACCGCGCCGCGGGTGATTTCCGCGATGTAGGCGCCGGAGTTGATCATGATGGTCACCACCGCCGCGGTGAACGGATCGATGCGCAAGTCGCTGAATGCCATCGGCAGGGCGAAGTAAATGAACATCACCTGCACCACGATCGGCGTGCCACGGATCACTTCGATGAACACCAGCGCGATATGGTTGGCGATCCAACCGCCGTAGGTACGGGCAAAGCCGGCGACGAGGCCGATGATCAGGCCGCCAATCAGACCGAGGACCGAAATCCACAGGGTCATTTTGGCGCCTTCTAACAAGATAGGAATGGCGGGCCAGATGGCGCTCCAGTCGAACTGCATGATATTTCTCCCGGTGATCCCAAACGTGGGTATCAGATACAACAAAGCGCAGGGGGTTAAGCGACCCCCTGTGCTTAAGTTAATAGCTTGCCAAATTCACAGCTTACTTAGGTTCGGTGCCGAACCATTTCTTGTAGATCTCGTTATAGGTGCCGTTCGCGCGCAGGGTTTTCAGCGCGCCGTTCACCTTCTCGCGCAGCTCGTCGCTGCCTTTAGGGAAGGCGATGCCATACTGCTGTGCTTCCAGCGAATCGCCTACGGTTTTGAACTTGCCGGCGCCGGCCGTCTTAATGAAGTATAGGATGTTTGGCGTGTCGTGCAGCACCGCATCGGCGCGCTTGGTGCCCAGCTCCATGTAGGCGTTGTCGATGTTAGGGAACTGACGCAGATCCTTGGTTTTGATGTGCTGCTTGGCGTAGTCCACCGAGCCGGTGCCGCTCTTCACCGCCACCACTTTACCGTTCAGATCGTCGATGCTTTTCACGCTGTTGTTGTCGGCGTTGACCATCACCAGCAGGCCGCTTTTGTAGTAGCCGTCGGAGAAGTCGATAGCTTTCTTGCGTTCATCGGTGATGGTGATGCCGGCCAGTGCCAGGTCGACGTTTTTGGTCTGCAGCGCCGGAATGATGCCGCCGAAGTCCATCGGCTTCAGGGTGTAGTCCAGCTTCAGCTCTTTGGCGACGGCGGCCCACAGATCGATATCGAAACCGACGTATTTGTCGCCTTGCTTGAACTCGAAAGGAACGAAAGCGGTGTCGGTGGCGACCACCAGTTTGTCTGCTGCGTGGGAACTTACGGCAAAGGCCAGAGAGAGTGCGGCCAGGGAGACTTTAAAAATCGACTTCATGAGAGGAATTCCTGTACAGGTTGCGGATTACCCATTTTTTATATTGCAGTTGGTGCCATGAAAAAATCGTGCCATGTTTTCAACTACTATAAAAACAAAGAGTTACTGCGTGATGTTGTGCCGACAAGGCGAATTGTTATGGGTGTGCACCAAACTGAGGCACCGAAATGGTGCGTAAGAATTATCTTGGTGCACGGGGCTATCATTAACCAAATTTTGGCTGTGAAACAACCGATCTTTAACGTTTTTGCTTCAATATTGATAACTAACTCTAACTTTCATGTCGCGCTGACGGTGCAAGCGGGGGCGTGGGCGGTGAAAAAGAGCAGCAGATAATGCTAGCGCAACTGGCTGTCTTTGCTGCCGCGCCGGTTGTACAGGCTGGCCGCGGCCTGTTTTTTATCTTGCTCGGCTTGGCAGGCGAGGCAAAAGCGCACGCCTTTCAACGCCTTGCGGCGTGCCTCGGGGATCGCCTCCCCGCATTCCTGACAATAACGTTCGCTCTCGCCGTGCCCGAGCGCTTCACGCGCGCGCTGCACCGCATCGTCGACGGTGGAATCGATTTGATCTTGCACGGCGCCGTCCGCCGCCCAGCCGCTCGCCATCATGACCTCCTTGCAAGGTTGCCTTAACGCTTAATATGGTCCGTTTTTTGTACAATGCAACGGTCGCGCAAAAGAAAACAGACCGGGCAAAGCCCAGCCTGTTCTGCCCGGAACGACGGGCGGTCTGCAACGCTTTCGCGTTATTCGATATTGGATTCGATGAACCACAGGAACTTGTCCAGATCGCGCGAAGCGGCGGTGAACATGTCGGCGGTGTCTTCGTCTTCCACTTCGGTAATGGCTTTTCGAATGTCATTCGCTACCGCGCCGTAGCGATCGGCCAGCGCTTGCAGGTGCTCTTGCACGCTGTGGATATGCGTCGGGTAGCTTTTCAGCGGCGTCTGATCGTTGACCGCTTGTACCGTACCCAGCGCCACGCCGCCCAGTTGCACCACGCGCTCGGCGAAGGTGTCCTGGTGTTCGATGATGGCAGTGCGGAAGCCGTCCAGCATTTCATGGACCGCGATGAAGTTCGCGCCACGCATGTTCCAGTGCGCCTGTTTAGTGATCAACGAGAGATCGATGAATTGCACGACCTGACGGTTCAGCGCCTTGATGGCGGCCAGTTTGATTTTTTCGTCCAGATCGTTACGGGTATACAGCAGATCAGAAGATTTCGTTTTCACCAGTTTAGCGGTACTCATATCAAATATCCTCTTGATGAGTCGTTGTCCTATTTCGTTACGGGGGTAATTATAGCAGGGATACTCTCTTTTACCGTGCGTAACGGGCTATTTCATTAATAGGTCAGGCCTTATGCTGATATTTTATTTAAATTTATTATTTTAATTAATTTTTTGATTTTCATGCTTATTTTATATTTGTATCGGGTGGTTATTATTTTCTTTCGGGACGATTTATCCCTGTGACGGTATTTTGTTTTTACGCAATGCGTAAGGTTAAATACCTGGTTTGTTACCGTGATGTTAATTTAAAGTCCGTTCATGTTGATAGCGGTAATTGATGCGCTACAGTAGGGGGAATTACCCCTTCTCTTTTTGTCTGCGAGTGATGAAATTAACGTCGTCGGCACCAGCGGCAAAAGCACCCTGGTGCGTGCCGACGCATGGCCAGCAAAAACGAGCTGTGGCCGGGTACCGGCAATCGAGAAAGCGCTTTCTTCAGCCGCGGGTCGTTCGTGCTCTGGACGATCCGCAGCTACCATAGAAACCGACGGAAATACCTGGCGGAGATGGGCGATACCGGGGGCCGTTTCATGCGCTTGCGCTCACCCCGCCAGGGCGCCGATTTTTTACGGACGCTGCCGCAGGCTCACAGCAACAGTCGGTGATGGATCCTGACCACCGCTTTCTTAATCTGCTGCGGCTGCTGCCACAGGCAACCGGTTTTGTGCGGCTCCATCTGGAAAAAGATTGCGAACATGCCGTGCGTCATATGCAGCGTTTGCGGGTGGCGCTTGATATCCAGCAGCAGGAGCTCGCTGTTTTCCGCATGCGGTTGCTCGCGGTGCCAGTCGCCGGCCAGACCGTATTCGATGCGCTCCTCACCGCTGATCAGCAGATGCAGCGCGATGTACTCCTGATGCATTTCGGCGCGCTTCTCCGCCGCCGGCGTGGTGGTCAGCGTCATCACGTCCATAAAGATATTGTCGCCGTCGATCGGGTGCCGTCCCGGCGCCAGTTCGAGCAGGTCGCATTGACGCAATTCGGTAAGGGTTGAAACCAGCGCCGGCGCGAGTCCGCGGCCGAAGCGAGGGTTGAACAGGCTGTTGTGAATCACTGTTATTCTCCATGTGAGCGAAAGTCCAAAGAGCCTGCGGTACAGGCTGAAGGAAAGTATGCCGACTTGTCACGCGGAAAACAGTTAACCCGCCTGCATTCCGGCTTTGCGGTATACAGGCGGGCGGGGATCAGGAAAGGCTTTCGAGGCGCGGTTTGGGGCGGATGGTCAGGGTGGCGCCCATAGAGGCGGCGATGATCGCCGCCAGCGCCAGCCATTGCGCGCGGGTCAGATGCTCGCCGAGGAACAGCATGCCGGACAGCGCCGCCATCGCCGGCTCCAGGCTCATTAAAGTGCCGAAGGTGCGCGCCGGTATCTTGGGCAGCGCGATGATCTCCAGCGAATAAGGCAGCGCGGTGGAGAGGATCGCCACCGCCAGCGCCACCGGCAGAATATCGATGTTGAATAGGGCGCTGCCGGTTTGCCAGGCGCCGATCGGGCAGAACACCAGCGCGGCGATCAGCGAGCCGAGCGCCACCGTGCCGGGGCCGTGATCGCCGCCGGCTTTCTGGCCGAAGATGATGTAGACGGCCCAGCAGGCGCCGGCGCCGAGCGCGCAGGCAGCGCCGAACGGATCGATACCGCCTACGCCGTGGCCGAGCGGCAGCAGGAACCACAGGCCGGCGATCGCCAGCGCTACCCATAAGAAGTCGATCGGCCGGCGCGACGAGAACATGGCCACCGCCAGCGGGCCGGTAAATTCCAGCGCCACGGCGATGCCGAGCGGTACGGTGCGCAGTGAAAGGTAGAACAGGTAGTTCATCGCGCCGAGCGACAGGCCGTAGATCAGCAGCGGCAAGCGACTGCCGGCTGCGATGCGCATGCGCCAAGGGCGGAAGATGATGAACAGAATCAGGGTGCCGATACTGAGACGCAGCGTCGTGATGCCTTCCGCGCCCACGATGGGGAACAGGCTTTTAGCCAACGAGGCACCGCTTTGGATCGACACCATGGCGATGATTAACAGACAGATGGGCAGCAGCGCGGAGGGCGCTCTGCCGGAAGTAGATAACGACATCCTTAACAGGCCTTTTATGCGCCGTTCCTCAGCCTTGAGAAAACGGTCGAAATGGGGATGCGAGCAGTGTAAATGAAATGGCGAAAATCTGTCTGAGAAAAGCGTGCATCGCGGTGAAATCCGCCGATCCTCGGATGAGAAGTGAGGGGTTTGTTCAAAAAGTGCGCTTTTTCTTAAGAATTATCTGGATATTAAATGGGTGATTTCTGTCACAGAAAGCCGTAGAATACGACCGAAAATAGAGCGAAAAGAAGAAGATACACTGTTCTTGAAATCTTCTGTTACACGATATAAAGCATTAGACACTGATTTCAGGGCAGAGTTTCACGCTAATTTTTGTTATATTTTCAAAGCATGAACAAATGGATGTACTTAATAATAAAACGCGTTTGAGGTGGTTATGAAAAAAATTGCATGTCTTTCCGCAGTAGCAGCTTGCGTATTAGCAGTTAGCGCAGGTACCGCATTCGCTGGTCAGAGCACCGTATCCGCTGGCTATGCGCAGGGTGATTTCCAAGGCGTTGCTAACAAAGCCGACGGTTTCAACCTGAAATACCGTTACGAGTTCGACAACAACCCACTGGGCGTAATCGGTTCCTTTACCCATCTGGAAAAGGACGGTTCTCAGAACGGTTTCTACAACAAAGCTCAGTACAACTCTATCTCTGCCGGTCCAGCATACCGCATCAATGACTGGGCGAGCATCTACGGTCTGGTTGGCCTGGGTTACGGTAAGTTCACTACCAACGCTCAGAACGGCACTTCTCGTCACGACACCGCTGACTACGGCTTCACCTATGGCGCCGGTCTGCAGTTCAACCCAATCGAGAACGTTGCCCTGGATGTTGGTTACGAGCAGAACCGCATTCGCAGCGTTGACGTTGGCACCTGGAACGTTGGCGTAGGCTACCGCTTCTAAGTGTGTTCGTGCCTGCGGGCATGAACCTGCGGCATGATCTGCCGCACCGATAAAAAATCCGCCTCCGGGCGGATTTTTTTTTATCTGTTATTTGCCGCCACGGCCCGTCGGCTGCATTGAAAAGCGTGCGCTGCGGGCATCGCGCTCATAGCCTTGCGGCTCGGTCAGTAACCCGTACAGTTCGGGGCGTCGCCCATAAATCCAGCGGCGGCCGGTGCTGAGCGGGATAAGCGTCAGGTCGAGATCGGCGCTGACCATCCGGTCTTCCGCCGCCCAGGTTTCCGTTACGATGCGGCCGTAAGGATCGAGGATCATCGCGTTGCCGGTGCGTATTTCATCGTCATCGCGGCCCACGCCGTTGCTGAACAGTAAAAACAGCCCGTTGTCGTGAGCGCGCGACGGCAGCCAGCGCATCAGCCAGCCGCGGCCGTGTTCGCCGCGAAAGGCGGCTTCTATCGCCTGCGGATCTTCCGCGCGCCGTTGCCACAGCGCCTGCGGGATCGGCTTCATGCCGTGCGGGCTGCGCGAATGGGTGCCGCCGGTCTGGTGCGGGGCGATCAGCACCTCCGCGCCGAGCAGCGCCGTGGCGCGCACATTCTCCACCAGATTGTTGTCCCAGCAGATCAACACGCCCACGCGCACGCCCCAGGGGGTGTCGAACACCGTATAGCGGTCGCCGCTGGCGATCGCCGGGTGCTCGAAGGCGTGCAGTTTGCGGTGCACATGCAGCTCGCCGTCCGGCAGACAAACGGCATAGGCGTTGTAGCAACGGCCGTCGTCGCCCAGCTCGATCAGCCCGACGCCGATCGCCATGTTGTAGCGCTCCGCCAGCGGGCGAATGCGCGCCAGCGAAGGGCTGCTTGCGATCGGCTCCGCCAGCGCGTGCACTTCGGCGTCGGACAGATGGCGCACGTGCCAATAGCCGGTGATGCACATTTCCGGGAAGGCCAGTAGCTGTATCTGCTGCTCGGCCGCCTGAGCGATAAAGCGCTCGATGGTCGACAGGTTGTAGTGCTTATCGTTGGCGCGGTGCTGGAACTGCACCGCGGCGGCGCGTAATGAGGGGGTCATGGTGTCTCTCCGATTGGGGTCTGCGTTGATTACAGCAGGCATATTGATTACTGTATAATCAATTAAATTCCCTATTCGATAACCTAATGGAATGGATATTAAACAACTGCGCGCCCTGGTGGCGCTGGCCGAGCTGGGCAACTATCGGCAGGCGGCGAGCCTGCTGTGCATCAGCCAACCGGCACTGAGCAAGCAAATTAAGGCGCTGGAAACTCAGCTCGACGTGCGGCTGTTTGAGCGCGGCCGACAGGGTGCGGTGCTCACCGCCGGCGGGCAGCGGCTCTACCCGGAAGCACAGGCGCTGGTGGCGCAGTACCGGCAGTTTCAGCGGCGCGCCCGGCGGGTGGCGCTGGGGGAAGCGGGGCGGCTGGCACTGGGGTTTGGTCTCTCCAGCTTTCATTTGGCGCCGCAGCTGGTGGCCGCTTTTCGCCAACGTTTCCCCGAGGCGACGATCGGCCTGGAAGATTTGCCGTCGGAGCGGCAGTATCAGCTGCTGCTGCAAGGAGAGCTGCAGGCGGGGTTCGTGCGTTTGCCGGTCAATACGCCGCTGTGCGGCGTGGCGTTGCTGAGTGATCGGCTGGTGCTGGCCGCGCCGAGCGCGCTGTCATTGCGGGCCGACGATCTGATGGTGCGTTTCAATCAGCTGCCGCTGTTGCAGTTGACCCCTAAACGCGGGCGCGGGCTGAGCGATCAGTCGCTGCGGTTTATCGCCGCTCACCGGTTGACGCCGAACGTAGTGCAGCAGGCCGGCGATATCCAGACGCTGTTGGCGTTGGTCGCCGCCGGCGTGGGCGTCGCGTTGTTGCCGCACAGCATTACGCATATCGCGCCGGCCGGCATCGATATTTTACCGCTGAGCGGCGAGGAGACGGAGTGGCAGGTCGGTATCGCCTGGGACCCGCAACGCGCCGACGCGCTGCGGGACAACTTCGTTCAGACGGCGTTGGCGGTGCAACGCGGTTAGGCGATCACAGCGGGCAATGCATCACCACGATCGGGCTCTGATGGTACTCGCTGCGGTGGCTTTCGCTGAAACCGATCTTTTTCGCCAGCGCCAGCGAAGCCTGGTTTTCAGGCGAAATGATGCAGACGGTTTGCTCCTCCGGCAGGTGCGTTTTACCCCAGGCCAACGCCGCCCGCAGCGCCTCGGTGGCGTAGCCTTTGCCGTGCGCCGAGCTCACCAGCGTCCAACCCATCTCCGGCGCGTCGAGCGCCGGGGTGATGTCGCGCAGGAAGTTGGAGAAGCCGATGCTGCCGAGGTACTCGCCGCTCAGTTTGTCTCGCACCGCCCAATAGCCGTACCCCAACAGTGCCCAGTGGCCGACATAGCGCATCAGGCGCCCCCAGGAGTCCTCCCGGTCGCGCGGCGTGCCGCCGATATAGCGCACCACCAGCGGATCGGCCCACAGAGCGGCCAACGAGTCGAAGTCGTCCAGCGTGTGCGCGTCCAGCCGCAGGCGTTCGGTAATAAGCGTTGGCGCGGTGTTGATTACGGTCATTTTGCTGCTCCTGCACAGGGTGAAAGGCGATGAAAAACAACGGCGCTCAGTATGCCAGAGAAATCACACCGCCAGCCACAACAGCCAGGTGAACAGGAAGCCGCTCAGGCCGAGCAGGGTGGTCAGCACCGTCCAGGTCTTCAGACCGTCGGCCACCGACAGCCCCAGATAGCGCGTAACGATCCAAAAGCCGGAGTCGTTAACGTGGGAAAGCCCCAGCCCGCCGAAACAGGTCGCCAACGTCACCAGCACCAGCTGCAGCTGATTCAAGCCGCTGACCGCTTCCGACAGCAGGCCGCCGGTGGTCAGGATCGCCACGGTGGCGGAGCCCTGCGAAGCGCGCAGCGCCAGCGAAATGATAAAGGCGGCGGGCACCAGCGGCAGGCCGATGGCCGTCAGCACCTCGGCCAGCGCCTTGCCGACGCCGGATTCCACCAGCACCTTGCCGAACACGCCGCCCGCACCGGTCACCAGGATCACCACCGCAGCGGTCGGCAGCGCGGCGCCCATCACGTCGCCGGCATGCTGCAGGCTCCAGCCGCGGCGCAGCGCCAGGAAGTAGAAGGCCAGCAGCAGGGCGATCATCAGCGCCACCGCCGGTGAACCCAGCAGCGACAGCGTATCGCGCAGCCCCGAACCTGCCGGCAACAGCGTGGCGGAGACGGTGCCGAGCATGATGATGGCGATCGGGATGACGATCAGCGCCGCTACCAGCCCGGCACCGGGTGGATTGATGCGATCGCTGAGCGGCGCTTGATCTTCCGGACGCGGTTCCGGCGCCGCCAGTTGCAGTTGCTCCAGCACCTCGATTGATAACGGATAGGTTTTACGGTTGAGGTAGTTGGCGGCGAAATAGCCGATCGCGCCGACCGGAATACAGATGGCGAGGCCGATAATGGTCAGCCAACCGATATCGGCGTTGAGCAAGCCGGCGGCGGCCACCGGGCCGGGGTGTGGCGGCAGCGCAACGTGTACCGTCAGCATCACGCCGGCCATCGGCAGGCCGAACTTCAGCGGCGACACCTTGGCGACCTTGGCGAAGCCGTAGATAATCGGCGCCAGAATGATAAAGCCGACATCGAAGAACACCGGAATGCCGAGGATGAACGCGGCGAGGGTCAGTGCGGCGACGGTGCGTTTCGGCCCCAGCCCCTGGCTGAAGCGCTGCGCCAGCGACTCGGCGCCGCCCGAGTGTTCTATCATGCGGCCGAGCATTGCCCCCAGGCCGATGATGATGGTCACCGAACCGAGCACGCCGCCCATCCCGGCGGTCATTACTTTCATCACTTCGCCGGTCGGAATGCCGCTGGCCAGCGCCACCAGCAAACTGACCACCAACAGCGCGACAAAGGGTTGCACCTTCGCCTTAATCACCATCAATAACAGCAGCACCACGCCGAGTACGGCAATCAGCAACAGCAGAGAGGTAGACATGAAAAAGCCTTTCGTTGGGTAAGCGTTGGGCACCGCGATCGCCGTGTGGCGATACGGGTGCGTTTCATTGTTATAAAGTGGGTTTCCTGGTGTCGGCGTGTGGCGTTAGCGGTAAGGCTGCAGCCAGCCGAGCCCGGCGGCGGTGTCCCCGCGCGGCCGGTATTCGCAGCCGATCCAGCCCTGATAACCGAGCGCGTCCAGTCTGTCGAACAGCCACGGATAGTTCAGTTCGCCGGCGTCCGGCTCGTGACGATCCGGCACCGAGGCGATCTGGATATGCGCGTAGCGCCCGGCCAGCGTCTCCAGCAGCCCGCTGATATTGCCGTCCACTAATTGTGCGTGGAAGACGTCGAACTGAATGAACACGTTCGGTCTGTCGATTGCCGCCACCACCTCTGCCGCCTGATGCTGGCTGGCGAACAGGTAGTCGGGTTTGACCGGCGGACTGAGCGCTTCGATCAGTACTTTGACGCCGTGCGGGGCGAAGGCGTCGGCGGCATAGCGCGCATTGGCGATAAAGGTCTCGAGGTAACGCTGCCGATCCGCGCCCGCAGGCACCACGCCCGCCATCAGATGTACGCAGGGGCAGGCGAGGGCGAGGGCGTAGGCCAGCGCGCGATCGATATCGGCGCGCGCATCCTGTTCGCGCCCCGGCAGCGCCGCCAGCCCCCATTCGCCGGCGGCGGTATCGCCGGGCGCGGTGTTGAACAGCACTTGTTGCAGGCCGTGTTCGCGCAGCTTATCGGCCAGCAGATCGGCGGGATAATCGTATGGGAACAGGAATTCCACCGCGCTGAAACCCTGTTCGGCAGCGGCGGCGAAGCGCTCGAGGAAAGGTACCTCGTTAAACATCATCGATAAATTGGCGGCAAATTTAGGCATGGTTCAGCTCCGTAATTCGGCAATTTCATCATCGGTCAAATAGCGGATCGGACGATCGCCGAGGGTGAAGATCAGCCGCGCCGCATCTTCCATCTCTTCGGTATTGTCCGCCGCCGCTCGCAGGTCTTTGCCGGTGACCACCGGCCCGTGGTTGGCTAGCAAAAAGGCGCGGTGGGTCGGTGCCAGGCGGGCCAGATCCTGCGCCAGCCTTTCGTCGCCAGGGCGGTAATAGGGCACCACCGGCACCTTGCCGACGCGCATCACCACATAGGGGGTGAACGGCTTGATGGCGTTGTCGACGTCCAGCCCCTGCAGGCAAGAGAGCGCCGTGAGGTAGGTGCAATGCAGGTGCACCACCGCTTTACATTCCGGGTTGTTCAGATAGAGCGCCCGGTGAAAGCTGATCTCTTTCGACGGCTTGTCGCCGGACAGCCAGTCGCCGTGCAGGCTCACTTTAGACAGGCGATCGGCCTGCAGCTCACCCAGGCAGGAGCCGGTCGGCGTCGCCAGCAGCGTGCCGTCCGGCAGCAACAGCGAGAGGTTGCCGGCGGAGCCGGTGGCGTAACCGCGTTGGAAAAACGAGGCGCCCAGGCGCACCATCTCTTCACGCGCCTGCTGTTCGAGGGTCATGGTCATACCGGAAACTCCGTTTGCGCGCGCGCGAAGAAGGCTTCATCGCCAAAATTGCCTGATTTCAATGCCAGGGAAATGGCCTGGTCGCTGGCGCGCACCCAGGGAACGCCGGGGGAAATGCTGGGGCCGATATGGAAACCGCGAATGCCCAACGCCTGTGTTACCACGCCGGAGGTTTCGCCGCCGGCGACGATAAAGCGGCGGAATCCCAACTGGCGCAGTTGCACCACCAGCTCGGCGAACAACGCCTCCACCGCCTCGCTGGCGGCGCTACCGTATTGCTGTTGCGTTTGCTGCAGCGCTTCCGGCGCTGCGGTAGCGTAGACCAGCGGGGCAAGCGCCCCCCCGGCGTGGCGCTGCGCCCAATGTGCCAACTCGGCGGCGTAGGCGGCGCGCGTCTGCGAATTGAGACAGCGGCCGACATCGATGGCCTGCGCCGCAGCGCGTGCGCGGTAGTGCGCCACCTGCCGGTTGGTCATCACAGAACACGAGCCCGACAGCACCGCCGCTTTTTCGCCCTGCGGCGCGCCGGCCGCTTCTGCCGATTGTTCGCCGCCCTGTGCCCATTGCCGCGCCAGACCGATAGCCAGGCCCGAACCGCCGGTCACCAGCTTCATCGTTTTCAGCGCTTCACCCTGGGTGAGCAGATGCCGTTCGTTGAGCGTATCCAGCACCGCGTAGCGCACGCCTTCCTGCGCCAAGTGCCGCAGTTTCGCGCTGACCGCCTCGGCGCCGCGGTCCATTTCCGCCGCCGCCACCAGGCCGCAGCGCCCGGTAGCCTGGGATTCCATCAGTCGCAGCAGGTTGCTGTCGGTCATGGGCGTGACCGGATGATGCCGCATGCCGGATTCAGACAGTAGCTGTTCCCCGACGAACAGATGCCCCTGATAGACCGTGCGGCCGTTTACCGGCAGCGCCGGCGAGACAACCGTGAAATCTTCCCCCAGCGCGGCGAGCAGGGCATCGGTCACCGGGCCGATATTGCCCCGTGCGGTGCTGTCGAAGGTGGAACAGTATTTGAAGTAGAACTGGCGGCAGCCCTGTTTTCGCAGCCAGGCCAGCGCCTGCAACGATTGTTCGACCGCCTGCTCTGTCGGGCAGGAGCGCGATTTCAGGCTGATGACTATCGCCTGAGCGTTTACCGGCGTTTCATCTTGCGGCACGCCGTTCAACTGCACCGTCGGCAGGCCGTTTTGCACCAGAAAACTGGCAATGTCGGTCGCGCCGGTAAAATCATCCGCGATTACGCCGAGCAGCATCAGAGCGCCTCCTTTTTTTGCGGCAAATCGATGCCGGCAAAGATTTTGATCACCGCACTGTCGTCTTCTTTACCGTAACCGGCGTTGCTGGCGGCGGTAAACATGGTGAAGGCGGTGGAGGCCAGCGGCAGCGGGAAGTGCAGCGCTTTGGCGGTATCCGTCACCAGCCCCAGATCCTTGACGAAGATATCCACCGCCGATTTGGGTGCATAGTCGCCGTCGACCACGTGGCGCATGCGATTTTCGAACATCCAGGAGTTGCCGGCGGCATGGGTGACCACGTCATACATGACGTCCAGCGGGATGCCGGCGCGGGCGGCCAGCGCCATGGCTTCCGCCCCGGCGGCGATGTGCACCCCGGCCAACAGCTGGTGGATGATTTTCACCGTTGCCCCCAGGCCGATTGCCTCGCCGATACGGTAAACCTTGCCGGCGATGGCGTCCAACACGGGTTGCAGACGCGCGAAGGCGGCGTCGGCGCCGGCGGCCATCACCGTCATCTGACCTTCCTCGGCCTTGGCCGCACCGCCGGAAACTGGCGCATCCAGCATCGGTAGCCCGTAGGCCTGCAGCCGTTGCTCGATCTGTTTGGCGTCGTCGGCGGAAATGGTCGAAGAAATCATCACCGCGGTGCCCGGCTTGAGTTGTGGTGCCAGGCCTTGCTCGCCGAACAGGATCTGCTTCACCTGTGCGGCGTTCACCACCAGCAGCAGTACGGCGTCCAGCTCGGCGGCGAAATCGCACGCGCTGGGTGCCGTTTGTTTCGCCCCGGCCTGTTGCAGCGCCGCCAGCGCCTGCGGATTAAGGTCTGCCCCGTAGGTGGTCAATCCGGCGCGGAGGCAAGAACGTGCCGCGCCCATGCCCATCGCGCCCAGCCCAATGATGCAAATGGCATAATTACCTGGGTGTGTCATAATGCACTCCTGTTAATTTTAGTGATAATTTGTTTTGTTGTGTTAAATGTAAGCGCTTGTCGGTCGTTTATCCGCGATCGTTATCACAATAATTAACAATGCGTGAGGCGAATGCTCCGCATGGTTTCTGGCCAGCGTTAAGCTTATTTTTCTGTTTTTAAAGTGGTTTATGCTTGCTTGATGTCACTGTGTGCGCCGTCACGCCGCGAAAAATTAAGGCTATCGGCGAACGAAAATTGACGTAAAATCACAATTATTATCACCGCAGCAACGAGAGGGAACCGTGATACCTGTAGAACGCCATCAACAAATTCTTGCGCTGGTATCCGAACGCGGCGTCGTCAGCATCGCTGAACTGACCGAACGGCTGGGGGTTTCGCACATGACGATCCGCCGTGACTTGCAAAAGCTGGAAGAGCAGGGCGCGGTGCAGTCGGTATCGGGCGGCGTGCAGGCGCCGGAGCGGGTGGCGAGCGAACCTTCGCACCAGGCCAAAGAGGGGATGTTCAGCCGGCAGAAAACCGCCATCGGCCAGTTAGCGGCGCGGCAAATTCCCGCCAATAGCTGCATCTATCTGGATGCCGGCACCACCACGCTGGCGCTGGCCAAACAGATCGGTGAGCGTGACGATTTGACGGTGGTGACCAACGACTTTGTCATCGCCGGATTCCTGATCGAACACAGCCAGTGCAAGATCATCCACACCGGCGGCACCGTGTGCCGTGAAAACCGCTCCTGCGTCGGCGAAGCGGCGGCGCAGGCGCTGCGCGGCCTGTTTATCGATCTGGCGTTTATCTCCGCGTCCTCCTGGAGCATGCGCGGTCTGTCGACGCCGAACGAAGACAAGGTGATGGTGAAGAAGGCCATCGTCGAGGCCAGCCGTCGCTGCATTTTGCTCAGTGATACTTCGAAGTACGGCAAGGTCGCGACCTACCTGGCGCTGCCGATCGCCGCCTTTGACGCCATTATTACCGACGAGGGGTTGCCCGCCGCGGCGCGCGAGGCGATTGAGCAAGCGGGGATCGCGTTGCTGACGGCAGGGGCTGAGGGGTAAACCCGAACCGGTATTGATGCCAGGCTTCAGCGGTGAATCTTCTTCACCGCCGCCGCGGTTTTCAGCCATGCGGCTCGATTAACGCGGCGGAATGGCAAAGCGGAAGCAGGCGCCGCTTTGCGCTTGCTCGATCAGCTGAATGTCGCTGCCGTGCAACTGCAGAATGCGCCGCACGATCATCAGACCCAATCCACCGGAAGGGCGCCGGGCACCGCTCAGGATCGACGGCCGCACAAACAAATCGGCGCGCAGCGCCTGCGGAATGCCGGGGCCGCTGTCGCTGACCTGCACCATCACCTGATCTTCCTGCCGCCACAGCCGCACGCCGATGTCGCCGCCGGGCGGCGTATGGCGAATGGCGTTGTCCAGCAGGTTGGTCAGCACCCGCTCAATCAGACTGAGATCGGCGAACACCGGCGGAATGCCGGGGGCGATGTCGGCGTGCAGCCGCTGGTTGCGCGCCTCCGCCGCCAGCTCGAACTTTTGGAACACGTCCTGCAACAGTTCGCTGAGGGAGAAGGGCTCTTTTTGCGGCTTCACCACGCCGTACTCCAGCCGTGCCAGTTCAAACAGCTCCTGCGCCAGCTTGCCGACCTTGCGGCTCTGCGCCAACGCAATCTCCAGATAGCGCTGCCGATCGGCTTCGCTCAGGGCGGCGGCCTTGACCGACAGCGTTTCCAGATAGCCGTGCAGCGAGGTGAGTGGGGTGCGCAGATCGTGCGAGACATTGGCGATGAATTCACGCCGCAGCCGATCCTGCTGCGCCAGCGTTTGCCACTGCTCGGCAAGGCGCTGTGCCATGCGGTGGAAGGCCTGCTGCAGCTGGCTGACTTCATCGCGCCCGGCCTGTACCGCCGGCAGCGCCGCGTAGGCCTGCACCGCCTCGATGCCGCCGTTGTCCAGCGCGTTGACCTGTCGGGTCAGGCGACGGATGGGGCGCGTCACCCAATAAAACGCGAAACCGCCGGCGAGCAGGCTGAACAGCACCATCACCCCGGAGGTCCACAGCGCCATCCTGACCGCAGAGTTGAACTGGGCATTGCTGGCCAGCGCCGTGTACTCTTCGCCGAGCAGCACCACGTACAGATAGCCTTCGATCCGGCCATCAACCTTTAGCGGCGCGACGCTGAACACCTTGCGCCCATCCGCGCTGCGCGGATCGTCGCCATACACCGGCATCTGCGCCCCATCGAGCAGCGCCTGCAGCGGCGGCAGCGCGACCCGCTGCCGTTGCAGATGCCCGGCCGGCGCGGCGTTGCCGATAATCGTGCCCTGTTTGTCGAGCAGGTAAACCTCAACGCTGGGATTCACCGCCATCAGCTGATCGAATAGGGTATGCACCGCCTGCGGATCCGGCCCGTTCACCCCCAGCAGCGGATTGCTGTCGGCGATATGCTGCGCCAGGTTGCCGGACAGGCGCTGGATCACCGCCTGGCTGTACTGGGTGCTGCTGCGCACCTGCATCCAGCCGGAAAAGGCGCAGCCGATGACGATCAGCAGCGCGAAGATCAGCGTGAGGCGTTGCGCTAACGTAAGGTTTTTCATGGCTCACTCTTGCGGCGCGGCCGCGAATTTATAGCCCATGCCCCACACCGTGAGGATGCGCTCGGGTTCCGCCGGGTTGCGCTCGATCTTGATGCGCAGCCGGTTGATATGGGTGTTGACGGTGTGCTCATACCCCTCGTGCTGATAGCCCCAGACCTGATTCAACAGGCTCAGGCGCGAGAACACCTGGCCCGGGTGGCGGGCGAAAAAGTACAGCAGATCGAATTCGCGCGGCGTCAGCTCGACCGGCTGCTGGTGCAGGTGCACCTCGCGGGCGAGGGGATCGATGGTCAGATCGTTGAAGCTGAGCACGCCGGCGTCCAGGCGCAGGTTGCGGCTCATCGCTTCCTGGCGGCGAAACAGCGCCTTGACCCGCGCCACCAGTTCCAGCATGGAAAAGGGTTTGGCCAGATAGTCGTCGGCGCCCAGCTCCAGCCCCAGCACGCGGTGTACCTCGCTGGAGCGCGCGCTGGTGATGATGATCGGTGTGTAGCGCGTCATGGTGCGCGCCCGGCGGCAAATCTCCAATCCGTCTACGCCCGGCAGCATCAGATCGAGGATCAAGGCGTCCCAGCCGCCCTGTTCCAGCATCGCCATGCCCCGGTTGCCGTCGGCGGCGTGGCTGATGGTGTAACCTTCGTCACGCAGATGCAGCTGCAGCAGCTCGGCGATGTCGCCGTCGTCCTCGACGATCAAAATTCGTTTTGGCTTGTCCATTCTCGTTACCGCTGATTGCCCGATTCTCTCTGAAGTCTACACAACCCCCACCGGCGGAGTTATCACATTTTATTTAACTTTGCGTGAGGCCTTGGGGAACAAATCCGGGGAATACTCGGCGTATCGCCTCATTGGCCGCAGGAGTTCGCATGAGCCTCACCCTCACCCCGGAACAACGACAGACGGTACATCCGCTGTGGTTGCGGCTGACGCATTGGCTGAATGCGCTGGCGATGCTGATCATGGTGACCAGCGGCTGGCGTATCTACAACGCCTCGCCGCTGTTCAACTTCAGCTTTCTCAATGAGCTGACGCTCGGCGGCTGGCTGGGCGGCGCGCTGCAGTGGCACTTCGCCGGCATGTGGCTGTTCGGCGTCAACGGGCTGTGTTACCTGCTGATCAACCTGGTCAGCGGGCGTTTCAAACGCAAGTATTGGCCGCTCAGCCCACGGCAGTTTCTCGCTGATTTGGGCGCCGCGCTGCGCGGCAGGCTGCAACACGCCGATTTGCGCCATTACAACATGGTGCAACGTGTGGCCTATCTGTCGGTGATGGTCATCGGCGTACTAAGCGCGTTGTCCGGGCTGGTGCTGTGGAAATCGGTGCAGTTTCCGCTGCTGCGCACGTTGCTCGGCGGCTATGAGGCGGCGCGCTATATCCACTTTTTCGCCATGTCGGCGCTGGTGGCCTTCGTCGTGATCCATCTGGTGATGGTGGCGCTGGTGCCCCGAACGCTGTTGGCCATGCTGCGCGGACGTTAAGGAGTTCACGATGGAAAAGGATAAACGGATCATGACGATCGGTGAAGGGCAGGCGATCGTCAAAGAAGCGCAGCGGTTGTTGACCGCGTCGTCGCGCCGCCGCTTTCTGCGCAACGGCTTGACGCTGGGCGGTATCGCCATGCTCACCGGCTGCGATCTCAGCGACAACGCCAACGTCGAACAGGCGCTGAGCCGGATCTCTCGCTTCAACGATCGGGTACAGGGCTGGCTGTTCAGCGGCGATCGCCTGGCGCCGGTCTACCCGGAGTCGATGATCACCCGGCCGTTTCCGTTCAACGCTTTCTACGCCGAGGAGGAGGCGCCGGACATCAACGGCGACGACTACCGGCTGGAGGTGGCCGGGCTGGTTCAGGACAAACGCGCCTGGAGCCTGCCGCAGCTGCATCGGATGGCGCAGGTCAGCCAGGTGACGCGCCATATCTGCGTCGAGGGCTGGAGCGCCATCGGCAAGTGGGGCGGCGTGCCGTTTGCGACCTTTCTCAACGCGATCGGGGCGGATCTGAGCGCCCGCTACGTTAGCTTCAAATGTGCCGACGGCTACTACACCAGCATCGACATGGCCACCGCGCTGCATCCGCAGACGATTATCGCACTGACCTATGATGGCCAGATCTTGCCGCGCAAGTACGGCTACCCGATGAAGCTGCGCATGCCGACCAAACTGGGCTACAAGAATCCGAAACACATTCAGGTGATCGAGGTCACCAATCGCTTCCCGGGCGGTTACTGGGAAGACCAGGGTTACAACTGGTTTGGCGGCAGCTGAGGTGGCCGCCGGCCATTCTCCGGCACCCCGGTGCCTTTGACATGACGGAAGGAAATACCATGAAAAAGTTATTCGCAATGATGATGTGCAGCGCGCTGATGCTGGGTGTGGCCGGCGCCAACGCCGCCGATGGCATGAGCAAAGACGCGATGAAAAAGGACGGCATGAGCCAGATGTCGCACGACGGCATGGCCAAAGACGGCATGAAGAAAGAGTGCATGGGCAAGGACTGCATGAAGAAAGACAAGATGGGGAAAGACGCCATGAAAAAGGATGGCATGGCGAAAGACGGCATGAAGAAAGACGAAATGAAGAAGGACGCGATGGGGCACTAAGCCGCCGCATCCCGCGGCCGCAAGCGGCAGGCCCGCTGTGGCTGCGGGCAACATAAGGAGAGGGGATGATGCAGGCGACATGGCTGCGGCGCTTTCAGCGCTCGAACGGGGACATTATCGTTATGCGCGCGGCGCTGGTGGTGATCTTCGCCGCCTTCGGCTACGCCAAGTGGTTTGATTACGAGGCGCAGGGGCTGGTGCCGCTGATCGGCAACAGCCCGCTGCTGAGCTGGATGCATCAGGCGTTCGGCATCCGCGGCGCCAGCTATGCGCTGGGCGTCGCCGAATGGAGCTTCGGTTTGCTGCTGCTGGCGGGATTCTGGTCGCGGCGCCTGGGATTGCTGGGGGCGATCGGTTCGACGGTGACCTACCTGACCACGCTGACGCTGATCTTTTCCACGCCCGGCGCTTGGGAACCTTCCGCCGGCGGTTTTCCGGCGATGGCCGGGGCCACCAGCTTTTTAATCAAGGATCTGGTGTTGCTGGCCGGTTCCCTGGCGCTGCTGAAAGCCGACTTGCCGGCCGAGCAGGCATAAAAAAGGGCGTAGCCTGGCTACGCCCTCTCGTTATTTATCGACCGTCACATATCCGGGAAGGTCAGGGTGCCTCCCGGCGCTTCGCGATGAATGTGCAGGAAGTTCAGGTGTTTCTCGTACTGGTCGAGGATATCGCCAATCACCTGTTCCTTGCTGTAGTCCATCAGGTCATTACCCTGGGTGCCTTCCATCAGGAAGGTTTCCAGCCGGTAGTAGTGCGATTTACCGGAGCGGGCACGGTAGGTGAAACCCGGCACCGAGTAGCGCATCGGCCAGATCTGATAGATGAAATTCTGTTCCTCGCCCAGATGCACCAGCAGCTCCAGGTGGTTCAGACGTTCGTCTTCGGTCGGCGGCACTTCGCTGAACTCCACTTTCGCGCCGCGCAACTCCAGCTCGCGCGCCACGTCCTGCATCGCCGGGCGGCAAACCTTATCCAACATTTTCTGCGTGTACTGGGTGCCCGGGTAGTTCATCACCCGCGACAGGCGCTGTTTCCAGTTGAGCACGTCGTGGCTGGAGACCGGCACCGGCGCCAGGGTGCTGAGCGCGCTGGCCTTGCGGTAGTCTTCCACCCGCAGCGATTTATACAGCCCGGCCATCACGAAGAAGATCACGAAGCTGAACGGCAGACCCATGATCACCGTGGTTTTTTGCAGCGCCGGCACCCCGTCGGTCATCAGCATGCCGATGGTCAGCAGGCCGATGGCCACCGACCAGAAAATCCGCAGCCAGTTCGGCGCATCGTTATTGATGTCGGCCAGGCGCGAGGTGAAGTTGCCCAGCACCAGCGAGCCGGAGTCCGCCGAGGTGACGTAGAACAGCAGGCCGGTGATGGTGGCCACCGAGGCGCTGAAGGTGAAGCCGGGGTATTGCGCCAGCAGGCTGTAGAAGCCGCGCTCCGGGAACTGTATCACTTCCTGTGCGAACTCGGCGTTGCCGTGAATGATCTGGTACAGCGCGCTGTTGCCGAAGATAGACAGCCACAGCAGGGTGAACACGAACGGAATGATCAGCGTGCCGACCACGAACTGGCGAATGGTGCGCCCGCGCGAGATGCGCGCCAGGAACAGGCCGACGAACGGCGACCACGCTACCCACCAGGCCCAGAAGAACAGCGTCCAGTTGTTCATCCACTCCACCGGCCGATCGAAGGCGAAGCTGTTGAGCGTCATGCCCATAAAGCGATTGACGTAATCGCCGACGTTGAGCACCAGCGCGTTGAGCAGGAACTCGGTGTCGCCGAAGAACAGCACGAACAGGATCAGGCCCAGCGCCAGCAGCACGTTCAGCTCGGACAGGATGCGGATGCCCTTGTTGACGCCGGAGGTGACCGAGATGGTGGCCATGATCACCGACAGCAGGATCAGCGAGCCCTGCACCGTCAGGTTTTCCGGGATCTCGAACAGCACCTTGAGGCCGTAGTTGAGCTGCACCACGCCGATGCCCAGCGTGGTGGCGATGCCGAAGATGGTGCCGAGCACCGCGGCGATGTCCACGCTGTGGCCGATCGGGCCGTTGATGCGCTTACCGAAGATCGGGTACAGCGCCGAACGGATAGTCAGCGGCAGATTGTAGCGATAGCTGAAGTAGCCGAGGGCGATGCCCATCAGCGCATACATCGACCAGCCGGTCAGACCGTAGTGGAACAGCGTCCAGACCATCGCCTGGCGCGCGGCTTCCAGCGTTTGCGCGTCGCCTTCCGGCGGCATCATGTACTGGGTCACCGGCTCGGCGACTGAGAAGAACATCAGGTCGATGCCGATGCCGGCGGCGAACAGCATCGCCGCCCAGCTCATCAGGCTGAACTCCGGTTTGGACTGCTCCGGCCCGAGCTTGATCGAACCGAAGCGCGAAGCGGCGATAAACACCACGAACACGATGTACAGCGTCGCCGCCAGCAGGTAGTACCAACCGAAGGTGGTCGACACCCAATTCAGCGTGCGGGTGATCCACTGCCCGGAGAAGTCGGTGAAAAAGATGGTCATCAGCGAGAAGGCCAGGATCAGCCCCGCCGAGGTGAAGAAAACCACAGGATTGAGGCGGTCCTGCTGCGGTTTGGAGGAGGTTTCGCGTGTTGTCATCGTCATCCTCTGAACTGAGTAAAATCGTGCCGCTCCGCATTCTGGGGCGCGCCGAGGCGCACCCGGAAAACGGGCGAATGAAGGCGGCGGCCGTCTCCGTAGAGGAGGGCCTGAATGATGCCGCTTTCGCCTGTTAATGAAGCGCCGGCGCGCTTCGCGGCGGGAACCGCTTACAGCCACTGATTTTGGTCAGATTCGTTAATTACCTCACAAAAATCAGCCAGTTCCACAACCAGATAGTACAAATTTTTAACCAGGCGGCAATAAAATATATGCAATTTTTATTGAACGTTCAATCAAAAAAAAGTTTAATAGTCCGCATGATGACCTGAATCGCGGGCGAAACGGCAGTGAAATTTGCCCGGTGAGATAAGGCCGAAGTCGGTTTTGTGAGAGTCGAAATATGCCAAAGGTAGGAATGCAGCCAATCAGAAGGCAGCAGTTGATTGATGCCACGCTCGCCGCGGTAAACGAAGTGGGAATGCATGACGCCACCATCGCGCAGATCGCGCGGCGGGCCGGCGTTTCCAACGGCATCATCAGCCATTACTTCAAGGACAAGAACGGCCTGCTGGAAGCTACGATGCGCTATCTGATCAGCCATCTGGGTGAGGCGGTGAAGCTGCGGTTGCAGGCGCTGACCGATAACAGCCCGGCGGCGCGGCTGCAGGCCATCGTCGCCGGCAACTTCGACGACAGCCAGATCAACAGCGCGGCGATGAAAACCTGGCTGGCCTTTTGGGCCAGCAGTTTGCACCAGCCGCAGCTCAACCGGCTGCAGCAGGTGAACGGCCGCCGGCTCTATTCCAACCTGTGTGCCGAATTTCGCCGCGTCATGCCGCAACCGCAGGCGCGGTTGGCGGCCAAGGGGCTGGCGGCGCTGATCGACGGGCTGTGGCTGCGCAGCGCGCTGCGCGGTTCGGCGTTCAATCAGGCGCAGGCGCTGGCGCTCACGACCGAATACATCACGTTTCAACTCCGGGGGCAGACGCCGCCCGGAGGATAACCCAAGGAGATCCTATGTCCCGTTTTGGCTTGCAGAAGCTCTATATTCATGGCGCCTATGTAGACAGCACCGCTGGAAAAACCTTCAACGCCATTAACCCGGCGAACGGCGAAGTTCTGGCCGAAGTCCAGTCAGCCGGTGCTGAAGACGTCGATCGTGCGGTGGCCAGCGCGGCCAGCGGGCAGAAGGTGTGGGCGGCGATGACGGCGATGACGCGTTCGCGCATCCTGCGCCGCGCGGTGGATATTCTGCGCGAGCGCAACGATGAGCTGGCGGCGCTGGAAACGCTGGATACCGGCAAGGCGATGTCGGAAACCACCGCGGTGGACATCGTCACCGGCGCCGACGTGCTGGAGTATTATGCCGGCCTGATCCCGGCCATTGAAGGCGAACAGATCCCGCTGCGCGAAACCTCATTCGTTTACACCCGTCGCGAACCGCTGGGCGTGGTGGCCGGTATCGGCGCCTGGAACTACCCGATTCAAATCGCGCTGTGGAAGTCCGCGCCGGCGCTGGCGGCGGGCAACGCGATGATCTTCAAGCCGAGCGAGGTCACGTCGTTGACGGCGCTGAAGCTGGCGGAAATTTATACCGAAGCCGGCTTGCCGGACGGCGTCTTCAACGTGGTGACCGGCAGCGGCGCGGAGGTGGGGCAGTACCTGACCGACCATCCGGGCATCGCCAAAGTCTCTTTCACCGGCGGGGTGAAAACCGGCAAGAAGGTGATGGCCAACGCGTCGGGGTCGACGCTGAAAGAAGTCACCATGGAGCTGGGCGGCAAGTCGCCGCTGATTATCTTCGACGACGCCGATCTGGATCGCGCCGCCGATATCGCCATGATGGCCAACTTCTACAGCTCCGGCCAGGTGTGCACCAACGGCACCCGCGTCTTCGTGCCGGCGGCGCTGCAGGCGCAGTTTGAGGCGAAAATCCTCGCGCGCGTGAAGCGCATTCGCCTCGGCGACCCGACCGATCCGCAGACCAACTTCGGGCCGCTGGTCAGTTTCGCGCACATGGAGTCGGTGCTGCGCTTTATCGAGAGCGGCAAGAACAGCGGCGCCCGCCTGCTGTGCGGCGGTGAACGCGTCACCCACGGCGAATTTGGCAAGGGCGCTTATGTGGCGCCGACGGTGTTCAGCGACTGCCGCGACGACATGGAAATCGTGCGCGAGGAGATCTTCGGGCCGGTGATGAGCATCCTCAGTTACCAGAGCGAAGAGGAAGTGGTGCGCCGTGCTAACGACACTACTTTCGGCCTGGCCGCCGGCGTGGTGACCAACGATCTGGCCCGCGCACACCGCGTGATCCATCAGCTGGAAGCCGGCATTTGCTGGATCAACACCTGGGGCGAGTCGGCGGCAGAAATGCCGGTCGGCGGCTACAAGCAGTCCGGCGTTGGCCGCGAGAACGGCCTGACCACGCTGGAGCACTACACCCAGATCAAATCGGTGCAGGTCGAGCTGGGCGAATACGCCTCGGTATTTTAACTCTCCCCGTCGTCTTTCAAGCTACAGCGTTGTTGGCTGCGAGCGCAGACCCCAGTCACTTACTTGAGTAAGCTCCTGGGGCTCTGCGCCCTTGCCCCCTGGCTGTAACTCGAAATCCATAGGGGATATATCCTTTTTTGCATCCAAAACTGCCTTGATATATTCAGCATGCGGAATTCAAGCCATTCGCATCATTCAGGCATATGAATATTTAGGAGATAATGAATGGAATTTGACTACATCATTATCGGTGCCGGTTCCGCCGGCAACGTGTTAGCCACCCGATTGACCGAGGACGCCGACGTCAGCGTTCTGCTGCTGGAAGCCGGCGGCCCGGACTACCGGATGGATTTCCGTACCCAGATGCCGGCCGCGCTGGCGTTTCCGCTGCAGGGCCGCCGCTATAACTGGGCGTATGAAACCGATCCTGAGCCGCACATGAACAATCGCCGGATGGAATGCGGCCGCGGCAAAGGGCTGGGCGGTTCGTCCCTGATCAACGGCATGTGCTACATTCGCGGCAACGCGATGGACTTCGATAACTGGGCCAAGGCGCCGGGCCTGGAAGACTGGAGCTATCTGGACTGCCTGCCGTATTTCCGCAAGGCGGAAACCCGCGATATTGGCCCGAACGACTATCACGGCGGCGAGGGCCCGGTGAGCGTCACCACGCCGAAAGCCGGTAACAACGAACTGTTCCACGCCATGGTGGAAGCCGGCGTGCAGGCAGGTTACCCGCGCACTGACGATCTGAACGGTTACCAACAAGAAGGCTTCGGCCCGATGGATCGCACCGTGACGCCGAAAGGGCGCCGCGCCAGCACCGCCCGCGGTTATCTGGATCAGGCGCGTTCGCGGCCGAACCTGAAAATCGTCACCCATGCGCTGACCGACCATATCGTGTTCGACGGCAAGCGTGCGGTGGGCGTCAACTATTTGCAGGGCGACAGCAATCAGCTGACCCATGCCAAAGCGCGGCGCGAAGTGCTGCTGTGCGCCGGCGCCATCGCCTCGCCGCAGATCCTGCAGCGTTCGGGCGTCGGCCCGGCGGCGCTGCTGAACAGCCTGGATATCAACGTGGTGCACGATCTGCCGGGCGTCGGGGAAAACCTGCAGGATCACCTGGAGATGTACCTGCAATACGCCTGTAAGAAACCGGTGTCGCTGTACCCGGCGCTGCAATGGTTCAACCAGCCGAAGATCGGCGCGGAATGGCTGTTCAACGGCACCGGCATCGGTGCCAGCAACCAGTTCGAGGCCGGCGGCTTCATCCGCAGCCGCGCAGAGTTCGCCTGGCCGAATATTCAGTATCACTTCCTGCCGGTGGCGATTAACTACAACGGCAGCAACGCGGTGAAAGAGCACGGCTTCCAGGCGCACGTCGGCTCGATGCGTTCGCCGAGCCGCGGCCGGGTGCAGGTGAAGTCGAAAGATCCGCGCCAGCACCCGAGCATTCTGTTCAACTACATGGCGACCGAGCAGGACTGGCAGGAGTTCCGCGACGCGATCCGCATTACGCGCGAGATCATGGCGCAGCCGGCCCTGGACGAGTACCGCGGCCGCGAGATAAGCCCGGGGCCGGAGGTGCAGACCGACGAACAGTTGGACGCTTTCGTGCGCGAGCACGCCGAAACCGCCTTCCACCCGTCCTGCTCATGCAAGATGGGCGAGGATGAGATGGCGGTGGTCGACGGGCAGGGCCGGGTACACGGCATGGAGGGATTGCGGGTGGTAGATGCGTCGATCATGCCGCTGATCATCACCGGCAACCTGAACGCCACCACCATCATGATCGCCGAGAAGTTAGCCGACCGCATTCGCCGGCGTGCACCGCTGCCGCGCAGCACCGCCGACTATTACGTCGCCGGCGATGCACCGGTGCGCCAGCAGTAACCGACACGCCCTCTCGCCGTTGAGGGGGAGGGCCGCCGTAGCAAGCAACCCCTCTCCATATGCTCTTCCCCAAGGCGAGGGGGCAACTCTCTTTTATCCCTTATCCCATCATGCCGCCGGCAGCGAGATCGCCTGATCGAAACTGTTGGGTGTCGCCATGCGCCACATGCGGGCGTAGAACTCGCTTTTGATCTCCGGTTGCAGCAGCGCGTCCGGCTCCAGGTAGTAATAGATATCGGCGTACACTTTGATCTCGGTCGGCGTGATGCGGCGCAGCATATGGTGCGCGGTCAGCTGTTCCGGGCGGCTGACGCCGGCCGCCGCCAGCATGTCCGCCAGCGCTTTCACCGTATTTTGATGGAAGTGGTAGACGCGCTCCGCCTTGTTCGGCACCACCAGCGCCTTTTGCCGCAGCGGATCTTGCGTCGCCACGCCGGTCGGGCAGTGGTTGGTGTGGCAGCTTTGCGACTGGATGCAGCCGACGGCGAACATAAAGCCGCGCGCCGAATTCACCCAGTCGGCGCCGAGCACCAGCACGCTGGCGATGTCGAACGCGCTGATGATCTTGCCGCTGGCGCCTACCTTGATTTGGTCGCGCAGGCCGCAGCCCACCAGCGTGTTATGCACGAACAGCAGCCCTTCGCGCAGCGGCATCCCCATGTAGTTGGAGAGCTCGAGCGGCGCGGCGCCGGTGCCGCCTTCCTTACCGTCCACCACGATGAAATCCGGCAGGATGCGGGTGTGCAGCATCGCCTTGACGATGGCGACGAACTCCCACGGATGGCCGATGCACAGCTTGAAACCGACCGGCTTGCCGCCTGACAGCTCGCGCAGCTGCCGGATGAAATGCATCATTTCCAGCGGGGTGGTGAAGGCGCTGTGCGAAGCCGGCGAGATGCAATCGACGCCTTCCGGCACGCCACGGGTGGCGGCGATTTCCGCATCCACCTTTTTGGCCGGCAGAATGCCGCCGTGGCCGGGTTTGGCCCCCTGGCTGAGCTTGATTTCAATCATTTTCACCTGTGGGCTCTGCGCCTGTTCGGCAAAGCGTCGCGGATCGAAACGGCCGTCGGCGGTGCGGCAGCCGAAATAGCCGCTGCCCAGTTCCCACACCAGATCGCCGTTGTTTTCACGGTGGTAGCGGCTGATGCTGCCCTCGCCGGTGTCGTGGTAAAAGTTGCCCTTGGCCGCGCCGAGGTTAAGCGCGCGAATGGCGTTGGCGGAAAGCGCGCCGAAGCTCATGGCGGAGATATTGAAGATCGACGCGGAGTAGGGTTGGCGGCAATCGGCGCCGCCGATGGCGACGCGGAAACTGGTGGGATCGGCGGCTTCCACCGGCCGCATGGAGTGGCCGATGCACTCATAGCCGGTTTGGTACACGTCCAGCAGGGTGCCAAATGGTTTGTCGCCCATTTCGTTTTTCGCCCGGCGATACACCAGCGTGCGCTGGGTGCGTGAAAATGGGATCTCTTCATTGTCCTGCTCGAGGAAATATTGGCGCAGCTCCGGCCGGATGAATTCGAAGAAGAAGCGCAGACGGCCGATGATCGGGTAGTTGCGGCAGATGGCGTGGCGTTGCTGCGTGAGATCGTAGATCCCCAGCACCATCAGGCAGCCGCAGGCCAGAGCTGGCAGCCAGAACCACGGATGGTTGCGCATCATGATCAAGAAAATCAGGGTGAGCAAGATGCTCAGCACAAAGCAGGTATAGCGGCTGAATAAGGACGACTTCATAACATCTCCTGATGTTTATTTTAATCCACACGACATGGCTCACGGATAGTCCGTGAGCGAATCGTAGCCAACAGGAGAGGATGTTGTGTGTCTGTTGCTGCTTTGTCGCCGGTTGTTACATTAATTTAACGTGGCGAAGGGGGCTGCTTGTTGCGCGGCGTACCGCGCAACAAGCCAGGCCGTTTTATTTGCCGGCGACGAAGATGGTGCTCATGCTGCGCAGCCGCAGCTTTTTCATCGCGCTGTATTTTTGCGAGAAGATGGTTTTCGGGTGTGTGCCGCGTTTCTCCGCAATATGCAGCAGGCTGTCGCCGCGCAGCAGATTGAAGATGACGTCGCTTTCCGCCGGGCTGAGCTCGCGGGTTTTCTGCACCTTGATGCCGCCCGGCTCTTTGCTTTCCAACAGCCGCTGGATTTTTTCCTGCAGCGAATAAAGCGGGATGCGGGTGGAGACCAACTCGACGGAAATCCCCAGGATCGACAGCAGTTTTACCACGCGCTCATCGTCATAGAACACCAGCAGGCGCGTCTTGCTGTTGTATTGCTGGTGCAGGGACACCAGGCTTTCTATCACGTTGACGCTCTGTTCCAGGTTCTGCGAGGTGAAAATCAGCGCGATATCGTGCTTGGTGATCTTCTCTGCTTTGGCGCCGCCGTGCATGAAATCGGAAAACAGGCGGATATCGTACGCGCCGTAGTGTTTCTTCAGCAGCACCGACAGGCCAACATAGCTGTACTTACACTCACTAATCACAAGAACGTTGTTTTTAGACATAGGGCAAACACCAATACCGAGTTAAAAGTATTCAGCTGTAAGAAGCGAGTTCAAATCCTTGATGCTGGATTCCTTCCACAGCTTTCCCTGCAGTGCGTAATATGGCATTTCGTCCAGCCATTTCTTGTGTTCGGGAGTTTCAACTCCTTCGATAATTACCTTGTAATGATTAAGGTAAAAGAAGCGCAGTAAAGCGCGCATCAAGCCCTCGCCGCCGGACTTTTTCATAAAGTCCCAAAGCAAGAAACGATCGAGCTTAACGAAGCGGAACTGGCTGTTATACAACGCGGAAAAACCCGCGTAACCAGAACCAAAATCATCGAGCCAAAATGAATAACTATTCAATGAAGGATCGCCGTGCACGCGATCTTTCACCAGCCGGGTTGAATTCTCGCTGATCTCAAAATGAATACAGCGCATGGCATTAATTCTTTCGGCAAAGTGACTATTCGCCAGCGATTGCAAGGAATAATCATCGACATTCAAAGTGGCTATCACTTGGTTTTCATGAAACCAGTGTTTGTATTTATCGATCAGATTGATCTGATCCATCAGAATCTCAATCCGGGTTGCGCTGTCGGCGTGGCGAAAGAACTGCTCAGGTGAAAAATGGGCGTATTCACTATTAAACGTAAAGCGAGAAAGGCATTCAACGGCCAGCAATTGTCCCGATTTCGCGAACATTGGCTGAAAAACATAATTAATGCCGTTATTTTTCTCTCTGAAAGAACCGCTCATTTCCCAATCCTTGGATTGATATTTAACTTATTGATTTTAAATGATTAAAAAGAAAGTTACTCCAGGTTTATTGGTAAATTTCTTATTTAATGCGACAGAATGGCCGAAGGGGACCGACAGACCATTTAACGCGTAATTTGTGCCAAAGTCCAAACGTCGCAATCTGTTACTAAATGTTAATATCCGGGATAATATTCTGATTTTCAGGCCTTAACGCAAAATCTTGAACTCTGCAGCTTTCCCAAACACAGATTATTCCTATTCATATGAATCGTCAACATCGATCGATAGGTATCCGCCGATAGTTTATTCCTATCAAGAGGGGGCTTATGAATGTTTTAAACGATTTAACATTAAGAATATGCTTAGTCTATATTTCGTCCGGCAATGGATTCATCGGGCTTCATTCCTGACAAGGAGTAGCATCGCTGAATGTACTTTATAAGCGTATTAATTCATCGAGAGTCTAAATATGAAAATCTCTAAACTGTCTGCTGTATTGGCATTGGCTGTAAGCACCGCTGCTATTTCTTCTTTCTCTGCTCAAGCTGCTGACGGTACTATTACTTTCAACGGTAAAGTGACTGACCAAACTTGTACTATCAGCACCCCAGGCGGTAAAGATTTCACCGTAACTCTGCCAACTGTTTCTGCTTCTACTCTGGCAGCTCAGAGCGCAACTGCTGGCCGTACTCCGTTCGCGATCAACCTGACCAAATGCTCTAAAGGCCAGGTAGCTACTTATTTCGAACCGGGCGCTACTGTTGATTTCAATACTGGCCGTCTGAATAACCAGGCGCAGACTGACGCTGCAACTAACGTGCAGATTCAGCTGCTGGGCAGCAACAACCAATTCCTGCCTATCCTGGCTGCTGGTGCTAATGGCGCGCAGAATAACTCCCAGTGGGTTACCGTTGCTAACGAAGGCGACTCTGCTGACCTGAACTACTACGCTGAATACTACGCTACCAACGCTGCCGGCGCTGGTGATGTGACTTCTAGCGTTCAGTACACCATCATTTACCAGTAAGTAATATTTCTTTAAGTAATATTCTTATTCGGGTGGGGGAGTCATGCCCCCACCGTTTTCCCTTACCGTAGCGATAAGATAATGAAGAACTCATTTAAAAAATACAGCATATTGCTGAGCGCCATGCTTTTCAGCAGCAGCGTTTTTTCCAGTGTCATTATTAACGGTACTCGTATTATTTATCCGGGAAAGCAACGGGAAGTTACCGTCCAATTATCAAATAATGGTGCTTCACCGGCACTTATTCAGTCTTGGATTGATGAAGGCGACGCAAAAACCACACCAGAAAACAGCAAAGCGCCATTTATCGTTTCACCGCCAATCAGCCGTGTTGAACCGGCTACCGGCCAAGCGCTGCGTGTTTCATTGACCACGGCGAGTTTGCCGCAAGACAAAGAATCCTTGTTCTGGTTGAACGTACTGGAGATCCCGCCAGCACCAACCGGGGCTAACAATGGCGCACCTGAAAACTTTTTACAGGTGGCATTCCGTACCCGCGTAAAACTGCTGTACCGGCCGACCGGCCTGGCGGGAGAAGCGAATGATGCACCGGAAAAACTGCAGTGGCGCTTCAGCGCTGCGGGCGTCAGCGTGAAAAACCCAACGCCGTACTATGTGTCGTTTACCGAGATTAATGCCGTCGTAAATCAAAAACGTGTGCCGTTGGCCCCGCACGGCGACATGCTGGCGCCTGGACAGGAAAAAACGTTGTCCTTCTCCGGTGACAGCTCGCGCATTGCTGATATTGCTTACACCACCATTAATGATTTTGGCGGACGCGTGTCCCGTACTAAGAATAAGCAAAAGTAACTCTTGGAACAGAGCCTCAGGCCCAGAGCAATTTATTTCAGAGGGCGAGCTTAATTTGGTAAAGGAATGCTTTATATGAAAGAGTTACCTATCTCTGCCGCTGTTAAACTGGCGCTGTCAAATTATAAATCGATTCTGCTGTTAACCGGCAGCGCGCTCTGTCTGGTGGCCCCTGCGGCGTCCTGGGCGGAGGGTGGTGCCGATAGCACGAAGCCGGCGGCACCGGTTGAAGCGACCTTTAACAGCAGCTTCCTGATTGGGGAAGCGCAGGGCGTGGATCTTTCACGCTTCCGTGATGGTAACCCGATCTTGGCGGGAAAATATTCGCTCGACGTGTATGTGAACGGCGAGTGGAAAGGCAAAAAAAGCGTCGACTTTAAAAACGTGCCGGGCAAAAACAGCGCTGATACCTGTTTTACCCTGCTGTCGTTGGATGAGTTCGGTGTGGATACCGCCACAATGAGCGGGGATCCTGCGGTGAATACCGAGACGTGCAAAACGCTGGCTCAGTGGGTGCCGGAAGCCTATTACCGTTTGGACACCAGTACGCTGCGCATGGACATCAGCATCCCTCAGGCGGCGCTGCGCCGCAGCGCTCGCGGCTATGTCGATCCACGCTTCTGGGATCGCGGCATTACCGCCGGCAGCCTGTCGTACAACTTCAATGCGTTCAATACGCACAGCTCCGCCAACGGCAGCAATAATGATTCAACGAATGCCTATTTAACGTTGAACGCCGGGCTGAACGTGGCCGGTTGGCAGCTGCGTCACGATTCCAACGTGAACTGGCGCTCTAACGACAGCACCCATTGGCAAAACACCGCGACTTACGCGCAGCGGGCAATGCCGTCTATCCGCGGCATGCTGACGTTGGGCGACAGTTACACCAGCGGTGATTTCTTCAACTCCATCGGTTTTCGCGGCGTGCAGATCGCCACGGACGATCGCATGCTGCCTGATTCCTTGAACGGGTATGCGCCGGTTGTGCGTGGGGTCGCGCAAAGCAACGCCCTGGTGGAAGTACGCCAGAATAACCAGCTGATCTACCAAACTACCGTTGCGCCGGGCGAGTTCATCATCAACGATCTCTACCCTACGGGTTACGGCGGCGATCTGAATGTCACCATTAACGAGGCCGACGGCAGCAAACGCCAGTTCAGCGTTCCCTACGCTTCGGTAGCGCAGATGCTTCGTCCGGGCATTCAGCGTTATGCCATCACTGCGGGTCGAGTACGCGATGATAATTTAAGCAAGGAACCCGACATGTTCCAGGCGACTTATCAGCGCGGTTTTACCAACATTCTTACGGGATACACGGGCGGGATCGCCAGTGATGGCTATGGCGCAGTGCTGGTGGGCAGCGCGGTTGCGACACCGGTCGGTGCATTTGCACTGGACGTGACGCAGTCCCATACCCGCCTGAAGCAGGGCGATCAGTCAGGCCAGAGTTATAAGCTCAGCTATAGCAAGTTGATGACCGAAACCAATACCAACTTCTCTATCGCCGCTTATCGCTATTCGACCTCCGGCTACCTTTCTTTGCAGGATGCCGTCTATTCCCGTGACAATGAACGCAAGGGATTGAGCGCAGATGCGGTTAACCGCCAGCGCAGCGAATACCAGCTGACGCTGAACCAAGGGTTGGGCGACAATTACGGTTCCTTGTACATCACCGGCTCGGTACGCGATTACTGGAACCGCGGCGGGAGCACCAAGCAGTACCAGGTGGGGTATAACAACTATTACGGCCGCGTGACCTATGGCCTTTCCGCCATGCGCACCTCGGATATGTACAACCGCGATGAGACGCGTTATTACCTGACGCTGTCGATTCCATTCAGCGTCGGTTCGCAGACCCTGAGCCTGAACAGTTCACTGGGTTATACCGACCACGGTTACGACAGCAGCCGCTTGGGCTTGAACGGTTCAACCGGCGAAGACAACAACATCAGCTATAGCGCCACGTTGGCCAACGATCGCTCCGGCGGCACCAACAGCAGCGTGAGCGGTGAATACCGCAGCCGTTTCGCCACGATGAACGGGTCCTACAGCTATGGTAAAGATTACCGTCAGTCGTCGATCGGCGCATCGGGCAGCGTCGTTGCCCATAGCGGCGGCGTCACGCTGACACCGCAACGCGGGCAGACCATGGTGCTGGTGGAGGCGCCGGACGCCGCCGGCGCGATTGTGACCAACTCGCCAGGCGTGCGTATCGACGATAACGGTTATGCCGTGGTTCCTTATGTGGCGCCATATCGCATGACGAGCGTAACGCTCGATCCGAGCGGCATGTCGCGCGACGTTGAATTAGAAAGCAGCAGCCAACAGGTTGCACCTTATGCCGGCGCGATTACCCGGTTGGAATTCAAGACAACGAAAGGCCAGGCATTGATCATTCATGCCCTCGGCCCTGATGGCAACGCGTTGCCGTTTGGCGCCGAAGTGCTGGATACCCGTAATCAGGTGGTCGGCATTGTTGGGCAGGGCAGCCGCATCTACTTGCGTACCGAAGCTCAGAAAGGTTTGTTGCAGATTAAGTGGGGCACACAGCCAACGCAGCAGTGCTCTGTCAGCTACAGCGCCAAGGCGCAGAGCAATAATACTGACTACGAAATTATTGAAGCGAGTTGCAAATGATAAACTTTACGCGTGTTCCATCGCTGAATAAAACGCCAGCGAAATGCCTGATGCTGCTCGGCCTGCTGATGGCAGGCGGCCAGAGCGCTTATGCCGCCTGCTTCGTCAATAATGGCTACAGGGCGCAGGTGATCAACATGAAGCTTGGGCGCGTGCTGGTTACGCCAAGCAGCCAGGTTGGCGATACCCTGGTCACCGGTCAGTTCAATATCAACCCGGTCACTGGTTATGGCCGTTGTTATAGTGGCGGCAGTGCGATTGGGCAGATCCTCCAGGGCAGCCGGACGAGCTTCAACAATGTGTGGAGTACCAATATTCCAGGCATCGGGATTCGCTTATACCGTGAAGCGGGGACGGTAAGTAATTATTATCCCCACACCTTGCCGCTGCGCGGTAATACCACCGTCAACCTGAACGGCGGTTATTTCAAGATCGACATTGTGAAAACCGCCGCGCAAACCGGCACCGGGCAACTGGTCCCCGGCAAGTACACCACTTACTATATGGATGGTTCCGGCCCGAGTTTGCCGATGCTGGAATCGATCGTCGACGCCAACAGCCTGACGATCGTCACATCGACGTGTAACGTGGACAGCGGTTCCAAGAACAAGGTGGTTAATCTGGATACCGTCACCGCTGCCTCGTTTGGTGGCGTAGGTTCAACGCAGGGCGAAAAGGCGTTTGATATCAATATCAATTGCGTTGGCGGCGTTGGCGAGGATCTGTGGCCAGGCAGTGCAGGGCAAGGGATCGTCAATGTGCGTTTTGACTACACGCAGGATGCTTCCAATGCACCTGGGGTGATCAAATCCGAACCTGGTGCCAACACCGCATCCGGCGTTGCCGTCCAGCTGTTGACCGGCAATACGACCCAGCCGATCAAGAATGGCGATGCGGTCAATGCCGGACGCACCATTCCTAACCAGGCCAATACGTTAACGTTGCCGCTGAAGGCGCGTTACTATCGCACCGGCTCGACGATTAAAGGCGGCAATATCAAATCGACCGCCACCTTTACCATCGAGTACAACTAAGTCGCGTTCAGACGAAAAAGCCAATGGGGTTACCCATTGGCTTTTTTTCGTTACCGCTTAACGCAACCCCATCCAGCTGGTGCAGACGCCTTCCGGCGGCTTGCCTGCATACCAACGAGACAGCGTGGGGGCATCGTGGCGCGGTTCGGCCTCCACCTCTACCGGCTGCGCCGGCCATTCCGCGACGTCCCAGCGGGTGGTGCGGCGATAGACCGCCGGGGTTTTGCCAAACTGTTTCTTGAAGGCGCGTGAGAACGAAGGCTGAGAGTCGAAGTGGTATTGCAGGGCGATATCCAGGATCGGGCGCGGGCTGGAACGCAGCGCCTGTGCCGCCTGCGAAAGGCGCCGCTCGCGGATATAGCTGCCGAGCGCGTGGCCGGTGGTGCTGCGGAACATGCGCTGCAGGTGCCATTTGGAGTAGCCCGACTTGGCGGCGACGTTATCCAGCAGCAGCGGCTGGTCCAGATGAGTTTCAATCCAGTCTAGTAAATCGTGAATGATATTGACGCGATCCATGGTTTTAGTTCTCCCGCAAAAACGACATTCAGGTCACAGTGACTTAGCTTAATTATCCAAGAATATGCTTTGATAATAGGCGTGAGTGCGCCGTTACGCAAGGGTAAACCGGGGGTAAAAAGGTGGCCAAAAATGCTCTTTGAACGGCAGGGGGATAAAAGAAAGGCCGCATAAAGCGGCCTTTTCAGCAGGAAACGAGTGGAAAATCAGTTAGTTTCCGGCTTCACTTCAATGTAGTTCAGACCCAGTACGCTGCTGGTGTAGCCGCGGATCTTGTTGGTCATCTCGATATCGCCGTTCAGCTTGTGGCCGTAGGACGGGATGATCTCTTTCAGCTTGCTCTGCCATTCCGGCGTCGCCACTTTGTCTTTGAACACGGTTTCCATCAGGTGCAGCATGATTGGCGCCGCGGTGGAAGCACCCGGCGAAGCGCCCAGCAGAGCGGCGATGCTGCCGTCTTCAGAGCTGACGACTTCGGTACCGAACTGCAGCACGCCGCCTTTATCCGCGTCTTTCTTGATGATCTGTACGCGCTGGCCTGCGGTCCACAGCTTCCAGTCTTCCTGCTTGGCGTCCGGGAAGTACTCTTTCAGCGCGGCGAAGCGGTCGTCGTCGTTCATCATCAGCTGGCCGACCAGGTATTTCACCAGATCGAAGTTATCCAGACCGACGTGGGTCATCGGCATCAGGTTCGAGGTGCTCAGCGAGTGCAGCAAATCGAACAGCGAACCGTTCTTCAGGAACTTGCTGGAGAAGGTGGCGAACGGCCCGAACAGCAGCACGCGCTTGCCGTCCAGCATGCGGGTATCCAGGTGCGGTACGGACATCGGCGGTGAACCTACGCTGGCCAGGCCATACACTTTGGCCAGGTGCTGGTTGGCGATCGCCGGGTTGGTGGTGACCAGGAACTGGCCGCCGACCGGGAAGCCGCCGTAGCCGTCGGCTTCAGGGATGCCGGATTTCTGCAGCAGGGTCAGGGACGCGCCGCCTGCGCCGATGAACACGAACTTGGCGTTAACGGTGGTTTCTTTACCGTCGCGGTTCAGATCGGCAACGGTCACGCTCCAGGTCTGGTCGGCGTTGCGCTTGATGTCGCGCACTTCATGGCTCAGGTTCAGCTTGAACTTGTCGCTGGTGCTCAGTGCGTCAACCAGCTGGTGGGTGATCACGCCGAAGTTGACGTCGGTACCCAGCGGCATGCGGGTCGCGGCGATTTTCTGCGCCGGATCGCGGCCGTTCATCACCAGCGGCGCCCACTGTTTGATTTGCGCAGGGTCTTCGGAGTATTCCATGCCGCGGAACAGGGTGCTGTGTTGCAGCGCCGCGTAGCGTTTACGCAGGAAGTTGACGTTGTCGTCACCCCACACGAAGCTCATGTGCGGCACGCTGTTAATGAAGGATTTCGGATCTTTCAGGACATCGTTCTTCACCTGATAAGACCAGAACTGGCGGGAGATTTCGAAAGACTCGTTGACCTTCACCGCTTTGCTGATGTCGATGGTGCCATCGGCTTTTTCCGGCGTGTAGTTCATTTCGCTGAAGGCGGAGTGGCCGGTACCGGCGTTGTTCCAGCCGTTGGAGCTCTCTTCCGCCACGCCGTTCATGCGCTCGTACATGTCGATGGTCCAGGTCGGCTCCAGCTCATGCAGGTAGGTGCCCAAGGTGGCGCTCATGATGCCGCCGCCGATCAACACCACGTCGACGGTTTTATTCTTCTCTTCTGCCGCTGCCTGCTGCGTAACGCTAAACAGGCTGAGACTGAAAATCAGGACGAGTAATTTTCTCATTGAATTAAATCTCTTGTGTGTAAATTCTACTCATTGCAGGTGAAAGAATTTAGCGGGAGTTACCCTGGAAAATAATGAAGCCGACCGCCCGGCGTGAGCCGATAGGCAGCGATAATGCCTTTTTGTTAATAGGGTTTTTAACGAAAAGTGAACTATTGCAGGCCGTCCGGATGCAAATTGATCGGTTCACGTTACTGGCGGGGTATTATTGTTTGCGAGAATGTTAAAAACTACTTTTGTAACTAAAAAAAATGAATATAAGCAAAAAACGGCCGGTTGTTGTCGCAGGAATAAACAGAGAGGGGAAAAGGGCCGTATAACCGCGTTATTTCCAAGGGTTAATTGTCGCGCAATTAAACGCTATTTCGCTATCACACAATAATTGCGGTTAAATTGCAAATACGCATCGGTAACCAATAATAAATGGCCGCCGTCGCGGGCGGCCATCGTTCAGAAGGCGGTTACTTGATGCCCATCGCATCGCGCATGGTGAAGAACAGATCGGTCTGATCGGTCAACCCTACCACGTTGGCGGCGTGCGGGCCGTAGGCCGCGACGCGCAGCTGGGTGCCGGTGTGCCCCTGTGATTCCTCTTCCGAGTTACCGTAGCTGAGGGTCATCGGCGCGCCATCTTTGGTGGTCAAGGTCTGGGTCAGGCCTGGCGCTTTGGCGTCGGCGGCGACGATCTGGCTGGAGTGCGCGTGGTCGGCGGTGACGATCACCAGCGTGTTGCCGTCGGCGCGGGCGAAGGCCAGCGCTTTTTGCACTGCCTCGTCCAGATCGACGGTTTCACCAATCTGCCCGCACGGGTTGGCGGCGTGATCCTGCTTATCGATCGATGCGCCTTCTACCTGCAAGAAGAAGCCGTTCGGGTTGTCTTTCAACAGCGCGATGGCTTTTTCGGTCATCGCCGCCAGCGTCGGCGTGGCGGCAGTGCGCGCCGGGTTGTTTTCGCAGGTTACCGCCGGTTTGTCGAGGTTGCCATGATAGCTGGCTTTCGGCCCCAGCCAGCGCACCGGCATGTTGCCGTCGGCGAACAGCCCCAGCAGCGGTTTTTGCTGGTTGGCCAGGGTAACGGCCTGCAATTCATCGGCATTGCTCACCCACTGGTAACCCTGCGCGGCGGCCTGGTCTTTCAGTGATTTTCCTTGCCATTCGCCGCTTTTCGCCAGCTGATTGAAGGATTTCGCACCGCCGCCCAGCGTGACGTCGGCGCGGGTTTTCAGCAGTTGTTCGGTGATGGAGCCGCGGCCGCCGTTTTCCAGCGCGTTAGCGGCGCATTTTTCGCTGGTCTCCTCCGGACCGTAGCATTTGCGCGAGGTGACGTGCGACACCAGCGCCGCCGGCGTGGCGTCCTGCAGTTCGGCGGTGGAGACGTTGCCGGTGGCTTTGCCGGCCGCCTTGGCGATCTCCAGCAGCGTTGGCTGGTCTTTGCCGTTCACGTCCACGCCGAGCGCGCCATTATAGGTTTTCACCCCGGTGGCCCAGGCAGTGGCGGAGGCGGCGGAGTCGGTCACGTAATCCGGTTTGTGGGTTTTCTTGTCCAGCGAGTAGTGGGTGTATTGCCCGGTCAGCGGCAGGGCGTCGATGCCCTTGAAGTAACCGCCTGCACCTTCGGCGTAGTTACGCGCGGCGGTGATCTCGGAATCCCCCATGCCGTCGCCGATCAGCAGGATCACGTTTTTCACCGTTTTGTCCGACAGCGACGCCTGCAGCGCGGCGGTCTGATCGCCGGCCAGGCGGCGCGCGCCGCCCGGTTCGACGAGGTTGCCGCGCGCGGCGCGTTCGGTCAGGCCATCGGCCTTGGCCGAGGTTTCCGCCGCGATGGCGGAGGAACAGAGCAGGGCGGACAGCACGGCGCCGGCGATCAGGGATACAGCAGGTTGCATGGGGTAAGCTCCTTGTCGTAATACAACAATGTAAATAACATCAAATTGTTACGTAAGGAGAGTAGAGCAGAGGGATGACAATTTTATTACAGCGTGAAAGACGGGACGGCCCGGCGGCCATCCCGTTGACGATCAGGCGTCGCGCGCCGGGATAGCGAGCCCGCGCTGCACCGCCGGCCGCGCCAGACCGCGCTCCAGCCACTGCGCGACGCGCGGGAAGCGGTCGAATTCCACCAGCTCGCGCGCCTCATAGAAACCGATCAGATTGCGCACCCAACCCAGCAGCGAGATATCGGCGATGGTGTAGTCCGCGCCCATGATCCAGTCGCGGCCTTCAAGACGCGTTTCCAGCACGCCGAGCAGGCGTTTCGATTCGTTCTTGTAGCGCTCCAGCGGCCTTTTGTCTTCATACTCGCGCCCGGCGAATTTATGGAAGAAACCGAGCTGGCCGAACATCGGGCCGACCGCCGCCATCTGGAAGAACACCCACTGGATAGTTTCGTAGCGCTGCGCCGGATCCTGCGGCAGGAAACGGCCGCTCTTTTCCGCCAGGTAGAGCAGAATAGCGCCGGACTCGAACAGCGGGAGCGGCCGGCCGCCGGGGCCGTCGGGATCGATGATCGCCGGGATCTTGCCGTTCGGGTTCAGCGCCAGGAATTCCGGCGTCCAGGTTTCGTTGTTGCCGATGTCGATCAGGTGCGCTTCATAGGGCAGGCCGATCTCTTCCAGCATGATGGACACTTTGACGCCGTTCGGCGTCGGCAGAGAATAGAGCTGCAGCCGTTCCGGATGCTGAGCCGGCCAGCGTTTGACGATCGGGAATTGGGTGGAATCGAGCATGGAAACTCCTCGGGTTGGCGGGGTCGCTTAAGCGTACCCCTTGAGTATTGCAGTAAAGCTACTCCGCCGCCGGGTTATACCGTGAGCTCAAAATGTGCGGCCAGCGCTTTTTTACCGGCGGGGGTCAGCTGTAGCTCGCGGCTGTCGAGCCGGCGGACGATCCAGCCGCGCTTGATAAAGGCGGCCAACAGCGCGGCGCCCAGCGCGCCGCCGAGGTGAGAGCGGCGTTCGCTCCAGTCCAGGCAGCCGCAGGCGAAGCGGCGGCGGGTGGGTGCGGGGGAACAATCGACGCCCAACCGCGCCAGCGCGGCCTGACCGGCATCGCTTAACCGGTAGTCTTCCTCGCCGGTTAGCCAGTTCAGCGCATGCAGCCGGTCGTGCAGCTTCACCGCCACCTCGCCCGCCATATGGTCGTAGCAGGTGCGGGCATACTGCAGCGAAGTGGGCGTGCTGCTTTTCACCGATGCGCGCGGCATGCCCGCCAGCGCCATCAGGCCCTCCAGCGCTTCGGCCACCGGCTGACCGGCCAGCCGGAAATAGCGATAGCGCCCCTGTTTGACGCAGGCGACCAGCCGCTGTTCCAGCAGTTTCGCCAGATGCGCGCTGGCGGTGGACGGCGCGACCTCGACCACCGCGCTGAGTTCGGTGGCAGTATAGGCGCGCTCGTCCATCAACAGGCACAGCATACGCGCCCGGGTGCGGTCGGCGATGGCGGCGCTCAGCGCCGCTAAACGATCTTCTATGTCGATGTTATGCATACTTCGAGGTTAGACGAAGTATGACCGTGCGTCCATCGCTAGCATGCGGTTATCGCCATCTGGCAACGAGGGAGAAAACCATGTCCGTATGTCCTTACGCCGCCGCGCTCGCCGCCGAGCCGCAGGCCCAATATCGCACCCTGCCGCCCCTGAGCTGGGATAGCGCATGGCAGTGTTGGGTGGCCGCAACGCCGCAGGTGGTACGAGAAGCTTTGCTCAATGCCGATCTCGGCGTGCGGCCGGCCGATGAGCCGGTACCGGCGGCCTTGCTGGAGACGCCGATGGCGCCGCTGTTCGCCGGGCTGGCGCGGATGCGCGACGGCGAGGATCACCACACGCTTAAGGCGGCGCTGCAGCGGGCGTTGGCTTCCTGCGACGATACCCTGATTCAGCAAACCGCGGCACAGTGCGCGGCGCGGTTAGCGCCGTCTGCGTCCGCGGCGGCGGCGATCACCCGCTTTAACTACGGATTGCCGGTTTGCACCCTTGGCGCATTGTTGGGCGTGCCCGATGCGCAGTGGCAACGCCTGATCGACGACAGCCTGGACTTCGTCCGATGTATCGCGCCCGGCGGTACGCCGCCGCAGCTGGCGCGCGGTATCTCGGCGGCGCAGCGGCTCTGCGCCCGGTTGGCGGCGGGGAATGGCGTGCTGCGCAAAGCATTGGCGCGGGAAATTGGCGACGCCCGGCTTGAGTTGGCCAATGCGCTCGGCCTGTTGTTTCAGGCCTGCGAGGCGACGGCGGGCTGGATCGGGCAGGCATTTTTGCTGGCGCGGCAGGGCGGTGAAGTGGACACCGCCCTGGATCGGGTGCGGGCGCTAACGCCGCCGATCCAAAACACGCGCCGTTTTGTCTTGCGCGAGACGCAGCTTGCCGGTTGCACGCTGCGCGTGGGGCAGACCGTCTTGCTGTTGCTCGGCACCGATGGCGAACTGGCGTTCGGCGCGGGGGCGCACCGTTGCCCGGGCGAACGCTGGGCGAGGATTATCGCGCGCTGCGGCGTCGCGCATCTGTGTTCGCTGGATATTGATGAGCGGGCGTTGAAACAGGTGCAGTGGCGCAGTTCGCACAATGCGCGCGTACCTGAATTTTACCGTTGAGAGGAGACGATGATGATCGCCGTGATTTTTGAACTGCAGGCCGCCGACGGGCGGCGCGATACCTACCTGGCGCTGGCGGCGGAGCTGAAGCCGCTGCTGGCGCAGATCGACGGATTCATTTCCATCGAGCGCTTTCAAAGCCTGGCCGATCCTGCGCGCCTGCTGTCGCTCTCTTTTTGGCGCGACGAAGCGGCGGTGCAGCAGTGGCGCAATCTCGAGCAGCACCGAGCGGCGCAGGCGCGCGGCCGCGGCGAAGTGCTGGCGCAGTATCGGCTGCGGGTGGCGGAGGTGGTGCGGGACTACGGGCTGGATCGGCGTGAACAGGTGCCGCAGGATAGCCGTGGCTATCACCGCACCTGAAGAAAGCCCGCCGGTGGCGCAATGCCGCTCACTTAAGCCTGAGTGGCATTTTTTTATCCAGCCTCTGGGCATTCTGTGCAGGGGAATTGCCGTAAAAACCCCGAATTTCTCTGTTACTGCAATGAACGGCAATTGAAGGGGCCGCGCCTTCGGCCCCTGGCTCGGTCGAGGTGCGTGAGCCACATGTGGCATCTCGCTTTTATCGGCCGAAAACTTCACGAACACCTGCGTAAAAACGCTAACTGACCAGCATTACGCCAGCGGCGGGCTTTCGTCGTCCGTTATTTCGCTTCGCTGCCCACTTTCATTGCCCCGGCGTAGCGGGCGCCCATCCCCCAGGCGGCGCCGTGGTCGCGGGCGATCTGCAATACGTCTCCCGCCGTAGCTTTGCGGCTCCAGTCCTGCTGCCATTCCAGCATCAACGCCACCCAGTTGATGGGCGTGGCGCCCGCCTGTATCAGGCGTTGCATGGCGTTGTTTTGGCTGTCTGGCGTAATGTCGCCGGTGACGTCCGACAGGATATAAACCTCATATCCCTCGCCCAGGGCGGACAGCGCCGGCAGCATCACGCAGCTGGCGGTCCACAGCCCGCCGATGATGATTTTCTTGCGGCCGGATTGTTTGATCAGATCCACCACGCGCCGATCCTGCCAGACGTTGATGGCGGTGCGGTCGTACACCTGCAGGTCCGGGCGTGCCTGCGTCACCTGCTGGAATACCGGCCCGGCGAAGCTTTTGGCGTTGGCCGAGGCCAGAATGGTCGGCACGTTGAACACCTTGGCGGCCTTGGCGATGCCGGCGGCGTTATTCACCAGGTTGGTTTGATCGATAGAGGAAATGGTCATGCCGAACATGTCCTGCAGATCGACCAGCAGCAACAGGCTGTTCTCGGCGGTCAGCGGCTGCACATAACCCGCCTGGCGGCTGTCGGCGGCGGGGGATTGCGCCAGCGCGGCGACGGGGGCGGTGGCGGCGCTCAGGCCGAGCATCAGGGCGAATAAGGTCTTTTTCATTATTAACTCCATGATTATCAGTAGATTAAATTCACTTTCCACTCAGGGAAGCGGTTGAATAAAGTCTACTGAGGTTGTTGGGGTTAATAATCTGTGTTTTATTGAATTTATAATTAACCATTAGGACATAATATGGACGTGCTACTGACGATGCGTGCCTTTCGCCGCGTGGTTGAGCGCAACAGTTTCTATAAGGCGGCGGAGGATCTGGCGATCACGCCGGCGGCGTTGAGCAAGCAGATTAAGCAGTTGGAAAACCGGTTGGGTACGCTGTTGCTGGTGCGCACCACCCGCAGTATGAGCCTGACCGAAGCCGGGCAGCTCTATTACCAGGAAGCCTGTCGGTTGCTCGGCGAGTTCGACGCGCTGGAGCAGACGGTTGCCGCCAGTGCGCAGCAGGTCTCCGGCACGCTGCGGGTCAATGCGCCGCTCTCGTTCGGCCTGACGGTGCTGTCGCCGCTGCTGCCGCCGTTTATGCAACGCTACCCGCAGCTGCAGGTGGAACTGACGCTGGACGACAGGGTATTGGACATAGTGGCGGCCGGTTTCGATATTTCCTTGCGTATTCGCCGACGGCTGCCGGATTCTTCCCTCAGCGCCCGGGCACTGGGTGAAGTGCACCAGCGAATTTGCGCCGCGCCCGGCTATTTGGCGCAGCACGGCGTGCCGCAAACGCCGAATGACTTGCCGCGGCACAGCTGTCTGGCCTATTCCCTGGCGGAAAGGCCGGGGCAGTGGCAGTTCACCGCTGGCGAGGAGAGCCTGAGCGTGACGTTCACTCCCCGGTTGATCGCCAACAACAGCCTGATGCTGCGGGATATGCTGGTGGCGGGATTGGGCATCGGTTCGCTGCCGTCGTTCGTGGCGGATCCCGAGATCGCCGCCGGCAGGCTGGTGCGGTTGTTCCCTGAACAGATTGCCGAAGTGCATCAGGTCTTCGCGGTTTACCCGACGCGCCGGCATGTGCAGCAGAAAGTGAGTTTATTCACCGAGTTTGTGCGAGAACAGGGATTGATGACGGCGAATTGACAACGGCGCACGGTTGTCATATTCATTAGCTATGAAAAAATCTTACCGCCCATTCGCGCAAATTATTATCACCATGCTTCGTGTGGTGGGATAGCGCGTGTGTCGCCAATAAAAAACCCGCCGGCAAGGCGGGTTTTTTTATCCCCTTCCGGCAACGACCGGAGAACGTCATGAAAACCTACCCTGCAGTTTTACACCTGATGTGCGGCAAGGCTGGCGCAGGCAAATCGACGCTGGCGCAGCGTTTGGCGCAGCAACCGCAAACGCTGTTGTTGGTCGAAGATGCGTGGCTGGCGACGCTGTATGAACAGGAGATGGCCAGCCTGCAAGACTATGCGCGCTGTTCAGAACGGTTGCGGCGGGCGCTGGGCGGGCACCTCGTTCAGCTGCTGCACGGCGGCTGGTCCGTGGCGCTCGATTTCCCGATGAATACGCCGGACAGGCGGCGCTGGGCCAAAGCGTTGGCGGAGGAGGCCGGCGTCGCACACTGCCTGCACTTTCTCGACCTCAGCCATGCGCAGTGCCTGAGCCGGATAACGCTGAGAAACGCGCGCGGCGAGCACCCGTTTACACTGAGCGAAGCGGAGTTTGAGCGCCTGGCACAGTACTTTGTTCCCCCGGCGGAAGAGGAAAGGATGACCGTCTTGCGTTATGGCGAACAGGACTGAAAACCGGCGCCATGACGGCGCCGGCAACAGGGTTAGGCTTCGGCGTTAAACTCGTTGTGGAAGGCGACTTCCGCACACGGCAGCGCGCCCTGGAAGGTGATGGCGCGGAAGTAGTCTTGCGGCACGCCCGGCAAGGTCAGCGCCGTCTGCGCCTGGAAGCCGAAACGGCCGTAATAGTTCGGATCGCCCAGCACCACGCAGCCTGCGGCGTGTTTCTCTTGCAGTTCGGCCAATAGCTGGCGGATCAGCCGGCTGCCGATCCCCTGACCCTGATAGTCCGGCAGCACCGACACCGGCGCCAGCCCGTACCAACCGGCGGTGCCGTTGCTAAGCACGACCGGCGAGACGGACGCGTGTCCGATCGGTGTGCCATTGTGTTCGGCGACCAGCGACAGTGTGAGAGCATCCGCCGCGCGCAGCGCATTGACGATAAACTGCTCGGTGTGGCTGGTGTGTTCGGCATGCAAGAACGCGGCGGCGGTCAGGGTGGTGATGGCGGCGATGTCGGCCGGCGTTTCGTGGCGTAAAGTGATGTTCATAGTTGTATCCTGATCAATAAGGCTGAGCCGACCGGGCTGCCTGCCCGGCCGGTATCGATGATTAACGGTTATCCAGCTGCGCACGCACGGCCTTGAGCCCGGCGAAGGTGACGCGATAAGGGCGCCCCTGGCGAGAGAGGATCAGGCGTTTGGTTTTGAGCTTGGTGAAAACGGCCAGCGAGCAGTCGGCCAGGCCGAGCCCTTCGCGGGTGTAGCATTCGACGTGGGTGACGTGACCGGCGTCGCTGCGGGTGAAGGCGATATAACCGCCTTTGGCCAACACGTGCAGCACGCGTTGTTCCGCTTTGGAAATGTTCATGTTGGGAGATCCTGTAATAACCCCAGATACGCGCATCCCCGCGCAAACGCGCGTCGGATACGTCAGAGTCCCTCGCCATACGGCAAGGAAGCGACTATCGGGTGGTTACAATCTCCAACATACAGGCCTCGGGTAGTGAAAAACGCCAGGGCGGCGTTTAAGCGCAGTTAATGTAGCCAATGGCCGGTTGGCTGTCAATTTGCCGGCGGCGCGGGCCGCCGGCGAAAGGCCAATTAGAAAGGCTTGGTCGGCAGGTATTTGCCGTCCAGGGTGATCACCGCGCGTTCGCCGCCTTCCGGATCGGCGACCTTTTTGATATCCAGCTTGAAGTTGATGGCGCTGATGATGCCGTCGCCGAACTGCTCGTGCACCAGCGCTTTCAGCGTGGAGCCGTAAACCTGCAGCATTTCATAGAAGCGATAAATGGTCGGATCGGTCGGCACGCCGCCGGGAATGCTGCCGCGCAGCGGAATGGTTTGCAGGAGTTGCACCGCCGCTTCGTCCAGATCCAGCTTCGCCGCGACCGCGCGCGCCGCCTGCTCCGGCAGCGCATGCTGCCCCAACAGCGCGGCGGTGACGAACGCCAGGCTGAGACCGGTGCCCTCGGCCAGCGCTTCGAAAGTCAGGTTATGGCGGATCTTGGCGGCCATGATGGTGTCGGTGAGCGCTTCGCGCGGGGCGGCGTTATGCAGAGAGTGTGTCATGTTAGCTCCTTTTGTTGGCTTAAAAACGGGCGATCGCCGGGGTGGCGGTCACCTCGGGATGGGTGGCGAGCGGCACGAAGCGGCGGGTTTCGCCGTCCAGCGCCTCGATAGCGCCGCTGGCGATGTCATAGACCCAGCCGTGCAGCGTCAGGCGGCCCTGATCCAGCGCCAGGGCGACGGAAGGGTGCGTTTTGATGTTGTTGAGTTGGGCGATGACGTTCTCGCGCACCATCGACGCGACCCGCGCCTCGTCGGAAGCGTGCGGGTAAGCCTGGTTGACCGCCTTGGCGGAATCGGCGTAACGCAGCCAGCCGGCGACCGTCGGCAGATGATCCAGACATTGGCAGGTGGCGATGGCGGTCATCGCGCCGCAGTCGGAATGGCCGCAGATCACGATATCCTCCACGCCCAGCGCGGCGACCGCGTATTCGACCGAGGCGGTAACCCCGCCGGGTTCGGGGCCGAAAGAAGGCACGATATTACCGGCGTTGCGGATCACGAACAGATCGCCCGGCTCACGCTGGGTGACCAGCTCGGGTACCAGACGGCTGTCGGAACATGAGATAAACAGGGTGCGCGGGTTCTGGCGGGTCGCCAGCCGCTGAAATAGCGCCGTGCGTTCAACAAAGGCTTCGCGCTGGAACTTCAGGAAGCCTTCAATGACCTCTTTCATCCGTTTCTCCATAGAGTGTCGTTAAGCGATGGCGGCATGATGAACGCTTCTGGCTATAGGGTCTAAGACCCATTTATAATGATAGCTATAGGTATTACTAATAGCTGGGGCGCTATGCTGCTGCGACATATCCGTTATTTTCTGGCCGTTGCCGAACAGGGCAATTTCACCCGCGCCGCCGAAGCGCTGCATGTTTCGCAACCGACGTTGTCTCAGCAGATCAAGCAGCTGGAGGAAGCGCTGGGGGCGCCGCTGTTCGATCGCAGCGGCAGAACGGTGCGGCTGACCGACGCCGGTGAAGCCTGGATGCGCTATGCGCGCCTGGCATTGCAGGATCTGGACGCCGGTGCGCGGGCGATCCATGACGTGGCGACGCTGGAGCGCGGCCATTTGCGGCTGGCGATGACGCCGACCTTCACCGCCTATCTGGTGGGGCCGGCGGTCGATGCCTTCTACCGCCGCTATCCGGGGATTACGCTGAGCATTGAGGAGATGGCGCAAGAGCGAATTGAGGCGCTGCTGGTGCAGGATAGGCTGGATCTGGGCATCGCCTTCGAGATGGCGCAGTCGGTGGAGGTGGAAGCGACGGCGTTGTTCAGCGAGGTGCTGGAGCTGATGGTCGGGGCCGATCATCCCCTGGCGGCGCATCGCCAGCCGCTGACGCTGGCGGAGTGGCAACATCTGCCGCTGGCTTTGCTGAGCGGCGACTTCGCCACGCGCCAGTTTATCGATCGCTACTGCATGCAGCTGGGTTTTCGGCCGCGGGTGGCGGTAGAGGCCAATGCGCTGGGCGCCATCGTCGAGATCGTGCGGCGCGGGCAGCTCGCCACGCTGCTGCCGGCCGCCATTGCGCGCGAGAACCGGCAGTTGAAAAAGGTGGCGCTGGCCAATGCCATGCCGGTGCGGCAGGCGGTATGGCTGCAGCGTAAAGACGCTTACCGCAGCGCCGCAGCGCAGGCGTTTGTCGCGGTATTGCAGGAACAGGGCGTTACGCCAGCGCACTCCAACGCTGGGTGATCCCCAGCAGATGCACCAGGCCGAAGCCGAGGCAAATCAGCGAGCTGACGGCGATAAAGCGAGGGCTGCGGCCGGTGCCGCGCAGGGCGAAGGGGCCGGCGACGCCGCGCAGCAGGTAGATAAAGGTGATGATAAACAGCGCGGGCCGCAGCAACGGCAGTGGCGCGATCAGGCCTGCGCCGGACAGCGCGTAAAGCGCCCAAATAAACAGCACCAGCGTGATGCCGGCGGTGATGACGTCCGGGAACTTTTTCCCGGCTTCCGCCGCCTTAATCAAGCGATCGCCGGCGCCGAACAGCCGATAGCCGCGTGGCCCGGCGGCGATGACCCAAATATGCATCAGTGCGGCGATAGCGCTCAGCGCGGCGCCGATCAGCAGTGCGGTGTTATAGGTGTGTGGCATGTTCAGCATCCTTGGCAGAAAAGTGGTTTGGCATGAAGCGTAGACTAGAATAGTCGGATTAACAGAGCGGAGCATGGAAAAGCAGCAAATGATGAGACGGGCGACAGGCATGCTAAGCGTATTGGCGTTGTGGAGCGGTTTGGCGGTGGCGCAATCAACGCCGCTGGCGCTGCCGAGGGAAGACGCGTCGAGCATTCGTTATTACCTGGACGCCGTCGTTCCTGGGCAAGCGTCGCCGACGCTGCTGGTGATCCTGCAAGGCTCGGATTGCAATAGCGTTCGCCATATCCGCCTGGTGCGGGATCCGATGCGGCAGGTGTTACCCGCCGCAGATCTGCTGACGGTGGAGAAATACGGTATCGACGACACGCTGCCGTACAGCGAAGATGCGCAGCGGCAGGATTGCCCTGAGGCCTTCGTGCAGCATGACACGCCGCAGCAGCGGGTGAGCGATGTCACCCGGGTGCTGCAGACGGTGATTAAGCGAAACGGCTATCAAAAGGTCGTGGTGTTGGGGGGCAGCGAGGGGGCGGTGATCGCTAATCTGGTGACGGCGTCCTCGGGCCTGGTTGACGCTACCCTCGCGTTCAGCGGCGGTGGGCGCTGGTTTATCGACGACGTGCGCCACAGCGTTGCCGGCGCGCCGAAAGAAGAGGCCGCCGGGCTGAACGCATTTTTACAGCAGGTTCAGACGGCACCGCCGTTCACCCTAAACGCCAGCGATCACGGCTATGCCTGGTGGCATGGCATGCTGAACATCGATCAGCTCGCCATCCTGCGCAGCATCAAGACGCCGGTGCTGATCGTGCAGGGGGGAAAAGATCGGGCCGTTTCACCGGCGGCGGTCGGGCAAATGATTGCCGAATTGCGCGCCGCCGGCAAAACGAACATTACCTATGTCAATTATGCTGAGTTGGACCATGTGATGCGGCGCGAAAACGGCGCCAGCGAGATGACGCGGGTGGTGGCGGACATGCGCGACTGGCTGGAGAAAACGCTGCGCTGACCGGCCACCCGCCGGGCCTTACTCGGTGTGGCGCTCCCGGAACAGCATGTTGATCCCAGCGCGCCGATCGGCAGGATGCGGAAGACGATCGCCAGCCACGCATTAATAACGCAAGTACAACTTTTTTAAGAATCCGATCACAAAATAGAGTCTATAGAATATTCTTCGGAATTTAATATCTTAAATAGGCACGAATTAAGATGAGTTAAGCGTAGTGCAGCGGAATATTCAAAGAAAAAACAGTGCGCTATCATTCCTGTTTGTTTTGCAGTGATCCCCCCTTCATTCTGTAAAACATCTTTAATCCATATTCCATTCTATTCAACTATTGAACCTGTGAATTTTTAACGGCGGCAGAGGGGCTTTTCATTCCCGTTGCTTCCCTCGTTAGCGTGCGGTAGAGCGGGTAATCGGGATTTTATGCTCTCTTTCGGCGAGGTCTTCTCGTCGGCCATCTACCTGGGTAAGTTGATTAAGCATATCGCCATTGAAGCTGTTAATGATAATTATAATCATTTCAGTATATAAGAATTTTCTTACAAATTTATTGCTTGTGAAATGCGCATCCGTTAACCTGAATCGGCATGAGTGTAGTAACAAGTTTTATCTTCTATAAGAGAAAAAATGAGCGATACAATAATCTTAAATGGTCGCGTTATTTACAACAAAATCACAGCCACATTGATGGATGTAGAACAAAAGAAAGACGCGATAACCTTAACCACACCGGCGAATAACTGTTTACAGATTTTGTTAGATAACGGAACGGAGATCACCACCCAGAAAGAGCTGTTTGAAGAGGTGTGGGAGAAACACGGTATTCCGATCAATGCCAACACCCTTTATCAAAATATCGCGATGATCCGCAAGGCTTTCCGCCAGCTGGGCGTGGAGGAAGAAATCATCGTGACCATCCCCCGGCGTGGCATGGTGATCGCCGACAGTGTGCAGATCGCTGACTTTATTGCCGACCCGGCATCGCCAGAGGAATATGCGGACGAAGCTGAAGTGCCGGATAATGCGATTCATGCGGAACAACGGCCGGCGGATGTAGTAGAACAGAGCGCCGCTGCGCCGGGTAATATCAAAAGAAGAGTGATGCTTACCCTGTTATATATTGTCGTAATGACGCTGACGGGCTTCGCCGCTTCGTTTGCTTATCATGTCTATCAGAATACGCAAAGCCGCTTTTACAGCTACCGCCATCTGGGGGATGCTCAGCAATGCCAGATCTATACCGACAGCCGGGGCGAAAATAAGTCTTTGCCGGCGGTGGCGGAACGGCTCGCCAAATCGGGCTTACGCTGCGATCATCGGGAACGGGTTTATGTTTCGTCCTTTAGCGGGACGCCGCGTGAGTCTTTTATTCTTTGCGATGGTGACATTTTAGTTGCTACCTCCCAATGCCGTTCGCAATATCGATCTTTCTCGGAGGGAATGCGATGAAAGTAAAGGCAGTTTTTGCGGTATCGATGGCGCTAACGGCGCTGGCGGCTGTTTTTTACACGGCGTATTCACGGGAAAACGATCTCAGCAAGGGCGTCAGCTGTTTTACCCAGGTGCAATACGATTATGAGTCTGATAATGATAAGGCGATGATGAATACCGGTATTCTGTTTGCGCTGTCGAACGGTCATGGCGTGGTGTCATACAGCGGCCGTTTTTACCACCGTGGCAATACCTATACCGTGAAGCGCTATGCCGAAGTAAATTATACCGTAAGAAACGGCAACGCATTTTTATTGAAAACGCAATCGCTGCGAATTACACCGGTCGATAATCTGCCCGAGCCGCTGGCGAAAAAGTATTTATATAGCTACCTGCGGGACGACAACGGCTGGGTCAGCCTGGGCATACAGGCCAATGCGGACAACGGGTATGTTATCTCTACTACGCCCGTTCCTCAGCTATTGTGCAAGCAGGTTAAGTAATTCCTTTCTGGTTATCCCTCATTTTCACCACTTATTATCACACCATGCGACGTTGGTCGCATGGTTATGCTGGCTCTGGGAACGCATACCTGCGCGCTTAACGCGTTCCGCTATTTGTTAAACCACCGGTCACTTCATATTTCTGCTTTTATCTTGTCGATATTTTACATTGGCTTGGTATTCATTTATGTCAAATAGCCTGAATCCAGGCTAACAAGGTTATTTAAGGCTACCTTAAATGCTGATTTAAGGTGTTTAAGATTTCCTTATCTTATTGTTTTTGTTCTTCTTTTTGCGTTTTTTGATGAAATTTTATTTTGTTGGATTATTTTATTAAAGAATATCAGAACACTCCGCTAATCTTTATCTCATCGCAAACATCCTGTTATGTTGCGAGGTAAGAATCGATTGGGTCAATCTGTTCTTTATATTGATAATCAATCATTAACCATGCTGGGTTTAAATGCGATACGGGAAAGCAAGTCAATACCTCTTGCTGTTGGCGGTAGCATTAATTTGAAACTCAAACGACAAAGTTAACACACGATAAGGAAATTAGTTCATGAAAATGAATAAACTCAACAAAACTATTCTGGCTGCTGTTATCGCCTTCGGCGCAACCTCGATGGCGCAAGCCGATCAGGGGCATGGTAAAGTTACTTTTACCGGTTCTATTATTGATGCACCTTGCTCCATTACGCCTGAGTCTATCGATCAGACCGTAGATCTGGGCCAGATCTCCAACGTTGCGTTGAGTGATGGCGGTAAATCCACGCCGCGTAACTTCAGCATCGATCTGGAAAACTGCACTTTCGGTGATGACGGTGCCGGCAACCTGAACAAGAATAAGGTCACCGTAACCTTCACCGGCATGGAATCCGCAGCCGATAATGGCCTGCTGGCAGTTACCGGTACGGCGCAAGGCGCCAGCATTGCGATTGCCGACGGCAGCGGTCAGATCATTAAACTGGGTCAACCTACCAAACCGCACTCTTTACAGAACGGTAAGAACACCCTGTCCTACGCTGCCTATATGCAGGGCGACGGCGCCGCAGTGACTGAGGGTGAATTCCAGGCGGTAGCCGACTTTACTCTGGCTTATAACTAATAGCCGTTATTAATCCCATTTTGGTGTGCATGCATGCGGGATCCCCGCATGCATTTTTCAGGAAGTGACAAGCAAGGATAATACCAATGCGGATTGATAATGTTGTTTTTATAGTGGCCTCTTGCCTGTTTTCCTTGAGCAGCTTTGCTACACAAGCCGCTAATTCCGTTCAGGGATGGGGACGGGTCAATATGCAAGGATCCATTATTGATACCGCCTGTGCGATTGCGGTGGAAAGCCGCGAACAAACCATCGATATGGAGGTGGTGCCACTGGCGGAAATTATTCGCGACGGGCAGGGGCACAGCAAGCCTTTTTCCATTGAATTGGTTAACTGCATTTTGGAACGTGCTGGAAAAGAAGATTGGAAACAATTTCAGGTGACGTTTGACGGCGACGCCGATGGGGGGTTATTTGGCGTGCGTGGTGACGCCTCCGGTATTGCGCTGCAGATTGTCGATCCTTATGGAAATATTGCCATTCCGGGCAGGCCGATGCCATTGCATGACATTGTGCCGGGAAATATGCAGCTGAATTACACCCTGAAGCTGGTAGCCAATAATCATGCGTTGAAGGCGGGCGACTATTTTTCCTCGGTCCGTTTCAAACTGGATTATTTCTGACCTGAAATAAGACGACGTGAACGTCGGCATAATGAGAATAATGATTAAAGGCTTAAAGGTATGAGACTGTCACCTGCAGGGAAATGGGTTCGTCTTCAAACGTTGGGTATTTGCATTTCATTAGCGCTGGGCGCGCCTTCCACAATGGTATTTGCTGCCGACGAAATACAGTTCAACACCGATGTGCTGGATGTGCACGATAGAAACAATATCGATTTGAGCCAGTTCTCCCGTGGCGGTTACATCATGCGGGGTACCTACAGCATGGTGGTGCACGTTAACCGCAACGATCTGCCGGAGCAGCAGATACCGTTTTATGCGCCGGAAGAAGATCCGAACGGCAGCCGCGCCTGTATAAGCAAAGCGCTGGCGGCGCAGCTGGGTTTCAAAGACAGCGTGTTGAAAGACCTGACCTGGTGGCACCAGGGGGAGTGCCTGAACGAGAGCAGCGTACAGGGGATGGAAATGCGTGGCGATCTGGCCACCTCTTCTCTGTACCTGAACATCCCGCAGGCGTTTCTGGAGTACACCGCAGATAACTGGGATCCGCCGTCGCGCTGGGATGAGGGGATCCCCGGGCTGCTGTTCGACTACAACGTCAACGCGCAAACGAACAAGAACCTGAAAAGGGGAGCGAGCAGTTACGACCTGAGCGGCAACGGCACGGCGGGCGCCAACCTCGGCGCCTGGCGGCTGCGTGCGGACTGGCAGGCGAACATCAATCACCAGACCGGTTCGGGGCAACCGACCAAACAGCAGCTGGACTGGAGCCGTTATTATGCCTTCCGCGCGGTGCCGGCGCTGCGTTCGAAGCTGACGCTGGGGGAAAACTACCTGGATTCCGGCATGTTCGACAGCTTCCGCTTCAGCGGCGCCAGCCTGGTGTCGGACGACAACATGTTGCCGCCTAATCTGCGCGGCTATGCGCCGGAAGTGGTGGGGGTGGCCAAGACCAACGCCAAGGTCACCATCAGCCAACAAGGGCGGGTGTTGTACGAGACCACGGTGGCGGCGGGGCCGTTCCGCATTCAGGACATCAACGATGCGGTGAGCGGCGAACTGAACGTGCGGGTGGAAGAGCAGGATGGGCAGGTGCAGGAGTTCACCATGAACACCTCCAGCATCCCTTATCTGACGCGGCCCGGTTCTGTGCGCTTCAAGCTGGCGGCGGGTAAACCGACCGACTGGCGGCATCATGCGCGCGGGCCGCTGTTCGGCACCGGCGAGTTCTCCTGGGGCGTGAGCAACGGCTGGTCGCTGTACGGCGGCGCGCTGGCGGGTGGCGACTACAACGCGGCTTCGTTGGGTATCGGCCGCGATCTGATGATATTGGGCGCGCTGTCGTTCGACGCTACCCAGTCGCGGGCGCGCTTGCCGCAGGAGGACGGCACGCTGAGCGGCGGTTCGTATCGTCTCAGCTATTCGAAGAACTTCGACGAATACGACAGCCAGGTGACCTTCGCCGGCTACCGCTTCTCGGAGCGGGACTTCATGAGCATGAGCGAGTACCTGGATGCGCGCTATTACGGCAACCGCAGCGGCAGCGGCAAGGAGATGTACACCATCACCTTTAACAAGCACTTCCGCGACTGGGGGTTGAGCAGTTACGTCAACTATAGCCACGAGACGTACTGGGATCGGCCGGCGAACGATCGCTACAACCTGACGTTGTCGCGTTACTTCGACCTGGGGCGGTGGCGCAACCTGAGCCTGTCGCTGTCTGCGTATCGCAACCAGTATAACGGCGCCAAAGACGACGGCGCTTATCTGTCGCTGTCGCTGCCGTGGGGAGAGAACACGACTCTGAGCTACAACACCTCGGTCAACCGTAATGACAATACGCAGCGGGTGGGCTATTACGCGCGGGTTGACGAACGCAACAACTATCAGCTGAACGCCGGCACTTCGCGCAGCGGGGCCAGCCTGAGCGGTTACTACAACCATGAGGGCGATATGGCGCGGATGAGCGCCAACGCCAGCTACCAGGCGGGGCGCTACAGTGCGCTGGGTCTCTCTGCGCAGGGCGGGATGACGATGACCGCCGAAGGGGGCGCATTGCACCGCGTCGCCCAACAGGGCGGCACCCGTATGCTGATCGATACCGGCGGCGTGCCGGAGGTGCCGGTACGCGGCTACGGCCGCGCCAGCCGCACCAACGCCTGGGGTAAGGCAGTGATCGGCGACGTGAACAGCTATTACCGCAACAAGGCCAGCATCGATCTCAACCAGCTGGGCGACAACGCCGAAGCTACCCGGTCGGTGGTGCAGGCCACGCTGACGGAAGGCGCCATCGGCTATCGCCAGTTCGACGTGGTCGCCGGCGAGAAGGCAATGGCGGTGATCAAGCTGGCGGGCGGCGGCGAACCGCCGTTCGGCGCCACGGTGCGGAACGGCCGCAAGCAGGAAACCGGTATCGTCAACGACGGCGGCAGCATTTACCTGAGCGGCATCAACGCCGGGGAAAGCATGACGGTGCACTGGAACGGCGCCGCGCAGTGTGAAGTGCGGATGCCGACCCCGCTGCCGGCGCAGATGCTGACGGCCAACTTACTGTTGCCGTGCCGGGCGCTGAGCGCCGGCGCGGATAACGACAAGCAATGAAGTGAGGAGTTTTTATGACGAACACAATGGGTAAACAGGCCGGTTTGCTGGCTACCGCCGCGCTGCTGAGCAGTGCATTGGCCCCCGCGGCGCAGGCGGCGATCGCCCTGGACCGCACCCGGGTGATTTTCGACGGTGGCCAGAAGTCGGTCAGTCTGAGCGTCAGCAACCAGAACAAGCAGCTGCCGTATCTGGCGCTGGGGTGGATCGAAGACGAACAGGGCAACAAGATCCAGAGCCCGCTGACGGTGCTGCCGCCGGTGCAGCGCATTGAGCCGGGCAAACCGAGCCAGGTGAAGATTCAGGCGCTGCCGGTGGCCAAACAGCTGCCGCAGGA